>NSGV01000002.1:0-1200000 GCA_002300355.1 Streptomyces sp. TLI_235 | reverse complement strand
GACGACCGCCCGCTCGTCATCGTCGTCAACGACAACGAGCGCTCCTACGCCCGCACCATCGGCGGCCTCGCCCACCACCTCGCCACCCTGCGAACCACCCGCGGCTACGAGCGCTTCCTCGCCTGGGGCAAGGAGGCCCTGCAGCGCACCCCCGTCGTCGGCCCGCCCATCTTCGGCGCCCTGCACGGCGCCAAGAAGGGTTTCAAGGACGCCTTCGCCCCGCAGGGCATGTTCGAGGACCTCGGCCTCAAGTACGTCGGCCCGATCGACGGCCACGACATCGCCGCCGTCGAACAGGCGCTGCGCCGCGCCAAGCGCTTCGGCGGCCCGGTCATCGTCCACTGCATCACCCAGAAGGGCCGCGGCTACCGCCCCGCAGAACAGGACGAGGCCGACCGCTTCCACGCCGTCGGCGCCATGGACCCGTACACCTGCCTGCCCGTCTCGCCCTCCCTCGGCACCTCCTGGACCTCCGTCTTCGGCGCCGAGATGGTCGAACTCGGCAAGGACCGGCCGGACGTCGTCGCCATCACCGCCGCCATGCTCCAGCCCGTCGGCCTCGCCGACTTCGCGGCCGCCCACCCGGACCGCACCTTCGACGTCGGGATCGCCGAACAGCACGCCGTCGCGAGCGCCGCCGGGCTCGCCACCGGCGGACTGCACCCCGTCGTCGCCGTCTACGCCACCTTCCTCAACCGGGCGTTCGACCAGGTGCTCATGGACGTCGCCCTGCACAGGCTGGGCGTCACCTTCGTCCTCGACCGGGCCGGTGTCACCGGCAACGACGGCGCCTCGCACAACGGCATGTGGGACATGTCGATCCTCCAGGTCGTCCCGGGCCTGCGGCTCGCCGCCCCGCGCGACGCCGAGCAACTGCGCACCCAGCTCCGCGAGGCCGTCGAGGTCTCCGACGCGCCGACCGTGCTGCGCTTCCCGAAGGGCGACCTCGGCCCCGGCGTGCCCGCGCTGCGCCGCGTCGGCGGGGTCGACGTGCTGGCCGCCACCGGCCCCGCCCCCGAGATCCTGCTGGTCGCCGTCGGCGCCACGGCGCCCGCCTGCGTGGACGCCGCCGCCCTGCTGCTCGCCGAGGGCTTCACCGCCACCGTCGTCGACCCGCGCTGGGTGAAGCCCGTCGACCCCGCCGTGGTGGACCTCGCGGCAGCCCACCGGCTCGTCGTCACCGTCGAGGACAACGGCCGCACAGGCGGCGTCGGCGCCGCGATCGCCCAGGCCATGCGCGACGCCGGCGTCGACACGCCGCTGCGCGACCTCGGCATCCCGCAGGAGTTCCTGGCGCACGCCGGCCGCGGTGAGATCCTCGAGGAGATCGGACTCACCGGCACCGGCGTCGCCGCCCAGACCGCCGCCCACGCCAAGCAGCTGCTACCGATCCGAGGAGCGAACCAGCACCATGCCGGCTGACCGTCCCACCGCGGGCCTCGACCTCGCCGCCCTGCTCGCCGAGCGCGCCGCCGAGCGCTACGAGCTGCACGCCCGGTACCTCAACCCGCAGTTGCCCCGGATGCTGCACACCATCGGCTTCGACAAGTACTACGAGCGCGCCCAGGGCCCGTACTTCTACGACGCCGACGGCGACGAGTACCTCGACATGCTGGCCGGCTTCGGGATCTTCGCCCTCGGCCGGCACCACCCCGTGGTGCGCGCCGCCGTGCAGCAGGTGATGGACCTCGACCTGCCAGACCTCACCCGCTTCGACTGCGCCCCGCTGCCCGGCCTGCTCGCCGAGCGCCTGATCGCCGAAGCACCCGGCCTGGACCGGGTGTTCTTCGGCAACAGCGGCACCGAGGCGGTCGAGACGGCGCTCAAGTTCGCCCGCTGCGCCACCGGCCGGCGCCGCATCCTCTACTGCGACCACGCCTTCCACGGCCTCACCGCCGGCTCGCTCTCGGTCAACGGCGAGAACGGCTTCCGCAAGGGCTTCGAACCGCTGCTGCCCGACACCGCGGTGCCGCTCGGCGATCTCGCCGCGCTGGAGAAGGAGTTGAAGAAGGGCGACGTGGCCGCGCTGATCGTCGAGCCGATCCAGGGCAAGGGCGTGCACGCCGCACCGCCCGGCTGGCTGTACGCCGCGCAGGAGTTGCTGCACGCCCACAAGGCACTGCTGATCCTCGACGAGGTGCAGACCGGCATCGGCCGCACCGGCGACTTCTTCGCCTACCAGCACGAGGAGGGTGTCCGGCCCGACCTGGTGTGCGCGGCCAAGGCGCTCTCCGGCGGCTACGTGCCGATCGGCGCCACCCTCGGCAAGGACTGGATCTTCGACAAGGTGTACTCCTCGATGGACCGGGTGCTGGTGCACTCGGCCAGCTTCGGCTCCAACGCGCAGGCGATGGCGGCCGGCCTCGCCACGCTCCATGTGATGCGCGAGGAGCAGGTGGTGGAGAACGCCCGCAAGGTCGGCGACCTGTTCCGCACCCGGCTCACCGAACTCGTCGACCGGTACGAGCTGCTGGCCGACGTCCGCGGCCGCGGCCTGATGATCGGAATCGAGTTCGGCCGGCCCAAGTCGCTGAAGCTGCGCACCGGGTGGACGGCGCTGCAGGCGGCCCGCAAGGGGCTGTTCGCGCAGATGGTCGTGGTGCCGTTGCTGCGGCGGCACCGCATCCTCACCCAGGTGTCCGGCGACCACCTGGAGGTCATCAAGCTGATCCCGCCGCTGATCATCACCGAGAAGGAGGTCGACCGCTTCGTCGACGCCTTCACCGAGGTGATGGACGAGGCGCACCGCGGCAGCGGTCTGATGTGGGACTTCGGCCGCACGCTGGTCAAGCAGGCGGTCGGCGGACGGTGAACGCCGCTGTGGGGCGGGCCCGTTCTGCCGGGCCCGCCCGCACGTGCGTCAGCGCGGCGGCTCGATCATGGTGAATCCGCCGCCGAGCAGCCGGGCGTCCACGCCGTCCGGCGGCAGTTCACCGTGCTCGGCGATCACCTCGGCGGCGTACACCTCGGCGTCGTCCTGTGGCTCGTAGCCGAGCGCGCGGGCCGGCGCCAAGTCCCACCAGGCGCGGGTGTTGGCACTGATGCCGTTGACCACCACGTGCCCCTCGACCGGGGCGGTGAGCGCGGCGTGCACCAGCCGGGCGCAGTCGCCGGGGCTGAGCCAGGTGGCGAGCATCCGGGTGGAGCGCGGCTTCGGAAAGCAGGAGCCGATCCGGATCGAGACGGTGTCGATGCCGTACTTGTCGGCGTAGAGCTGCGCGAGGCCCTCGCCGAACACCTTGGACAGGCCGTAGTAGGTGTCGGGCCGGGGCGGTATGTCGGTGCCGATCAGGCCCTTGCCGCCGGGGCCGAGGCCGAGCAGCGGGGTGAAGCCGACGGCGTGGTTGGAGCTGGCGAAGACCACCCGCTTCACCCCCTCCAGCCGCACGGCCTCGTAGAGGTGGTAGGTGCCCTCGATGTTGGCGCCGAGGATGTGGGCGAAGGTGTCCTCCAGCGAGATGCCGCCGAGGTGGACGACGGCGTCCACACCGCGGACGGCCTCCCGGACGGCGTCGGCGTCCCGCAGGTCGAAGGTGAGGGCGTCCGGGGCGTCGGGGATCGGGGCCAGGTCGGCGGGGCGGATGCGGTGGCCGTGCGGCGGCAGCAGGTCGCGCAGCATGGTGCCGACGCCGCCGGCCGCGCCGGTGAGCAGGATGGTCCGGTGCATGGTCAGTCCGTGGTGATCGTGTGGCGCCTGATGTGGTCGAGGTCGACGTGGTCGCCGAGGCCGGGCCGGTCGGGCAGTCGGACGATGCCATGCTCGTCCATCGCGTCCACGATCGCATGGAGGTGCGGCGGCACGGCGTCGAAGTCGGTGTGCGGGTGGAGCAGACCGCGCTCGTACCAGCGGCCGTTGGTGGTGGCACCGAGCAGGGACGGGTTGCCGGAGCTGTTGCCGTGCACCTCGCAGTCCATGGTGAAGGCCTCGGCGAGGTGCAGCGTGCGGACGGCCGGGGTGATGCCGCCGACGTCGGTGACACCGGTGCGCAGGATGTCGCAGGCCCCGGAGGTGATCCAATCGGCGCGGGTGAAGTTCTTGCCTCAGGAGGTCTCCGGGCCGATCACTGAGGGGGCGCCGGACGGGTTCCGGGTGCTGCTGCACGGCGATCCGCTGCCGCCCGGTGGTCGCCGGGATGGGCGGCGCACCGCCGCAGGCCGTCCCGAGCGCCGACGAACTGCGGCTCTACCACGCGGGGCTGGCCTCGGACGCCGACTTGGCGGCCGTCCGGCTGAACGCGTGCGGGCCCCGACCGCAGGACGGTCGGGGCCCGCACGGCCGTCGTCGGGTCAGGGGCGGGTGCACAGGCCGGAGGCCTGCACGGCGGCGAGGATCTTCTCCGAGACCTCCGGGCCGAAACCCTGCGGGTGCGTGGCGGAGGTGAAGGTGCTGCCGGTCAGCTCGACCAGCTTGGCGTGGTCCTTCGGGTAGTTGTAGACCGCCTGGCACTCCTTGCGGGCCGCCTCCACCGTCTTCTCCGGGCCCGCCGAGACGATGTCCGGGTTCAGCGCCTTCAGCGCGGCGACCAGCTTCGCGGCGGTGTCGGTGTCCGGCTTGGCGGGCAGACCGGCGTCGGACGGCGGCGCGGGCTTCGGCCCGGTCGGCGCGGAGGCGGCGGCACCGGAGGCGGCCGGTGTGGCGGGGGCACCGGCGGAGGCGGGAGCGGCGGGGTCGGCCTTCGACGCCGAGCCGGTGGAGCCGGAGCAGCCGGCCAGCCCGAGTACGGCGACGGCCGCGACGACCACGGTGAGGGAGCGTGTGCGCATGGCGGACAGACTGTCATGCCCCCGGCGATCAGGGGAGGGGTGTGCCGCGGATCGCATCGTCGTCCGGGCGGTGCAGGTGTCGAGGCGCTCCGCCACGGTTCGGGAACGTGAACAGCGGTCGCATCCATGCCCGGGCGGGCGGTCGGCTTGCGGAAGACGGAGGCGCCCCGCACCGGTCTGCCGGTACGGTGCACCTCGGAGCCGACGGTGCGTCAGATGTGCCGGGTGGCCAGGGTGAGACGGTCGCGGGCGTCCATCAGGGCGTCGCGGATCGTCTGTTCGCGGTCCGGCGTCAGCCGTGCGACCGGCACCGACACGCTCACCGCGTCGCGTGCGGGGTGCCGGTAGGGGATCGCCACGCCGAAGCAGCGGACGCCCAGCGTGTTCTCCTCGCGGTCGACGGCGTAGCCGAGTTCGCGCACCCGGTGCAGCTCCTCGATCAGCTCCTCGCGGTCGGTGTGGGTGTGCTCGGTGAGCGGCTCCAGCTTCTCCGGCAGCAGTCGGCGGATCTGCTCGTCGATGCGGGTGGCGAGCAGCGCCTTGCCGTGCGAGGTGCAGTACGCGGGCAGCCGCCGGCCGATCCGGGTGAACGGCCGCAGGCTGTGCTGGGACTGGCGGGTCGCCAGGTACACCACGTTGGTGCCGTCCAGCCGGGCGAGGTGGATGGTCTCGCCGGTGTCCTCGGCGAGCCGGTCCAGGGTGGGGCGGGCGGCGGCCACCGCCTCGTCGCCGTCGATGTAGGAGCTGCCGACCAGCAGCGCGCGGACGCCGATGCCGTAGCGGGTGCCGGTCGCGTCCGTCTCCACCCAGCCGAGCTCGACCAGGGTGCGCAGCAGCATGTACAGGCTGGACTTGGGGTATCCGGTCTGCTCCTGCACCTCGGCCAGGCTGTGCATGCCGGTGCTGCCGGCGAAGTACTCCAGGAGTTCCACGGTGCGCACCGCGGACTTGACCTGGGCGCCGCCGGTGGCGGCGTCGTTCGGCGAGGGCATGTCCTTGACCCCTTCCGTCACGCGGCGTATCCGCCCGCGAGTTCAAGTAGCCGTATAGCGTTCAGCATACTGAACAACCGCAGTGTGGGAGCCCGGCCCGCGTCACGCCCCCCGGAGCGGACGCTACCCGACCGGCACCGTGCTGAGGAGGCCCGCGTGCACACCGCCGACGCCCAGCCCGCCCCCGTCCACTCCGTCGACCCGCGGACCGGCGCCCGGCGCGGCCCGGTCGCCGCCGCGTCCGGAGGTGACGAGGTCGACACCGCGGTGCGCGCCGCGGCGGCCGCAGCCCCCGCGCTCGCCGACCGCGCGCGCCGGACGGCGTTCTGCGCGCCGCCGCCGACCGCCTGGCGGCGGCCGCCACGAGATCACCGTCGCCGCCGAAACCGCGCTCGGCGCCGCCCGGCTCACCGGTGAACTCGCCTGCACCACCTACCAGCTGGGGGCCTTCGGCGACCAGGTCGACGAGGGCTCCTTCCTCGACATCGTCGTCGAACACGCGGACCCGGCCCTCGGCCGGCCCGATCTGCGCCGGATGAAGCTGTCGCTCGGCGTCGTCGCCGTGTTCGCCGCCGGCAACTTCCCACTCGCCCTCTCCGTCCCGGGCGGCGACACCGCCAGCGCGCTCGCCGCCGGCTGCCCGGTCGTCGTCAAGGCGCACCCCGACCACCCGGAGGCCGGCGAGATCACCGCCCGGCTGATCCGCGAGGCCGCCGAGTCGGTCGGCCTGCCCGCGGACGTCCTCCGGCTGGTGCACGGCTTCGAAGCCGGGCCCGCGCTCGTGCGCCACCCGCTGGCGCCACCGCGATCGAACGCTGGCTCCGCCCGGTCAGCCACCAGAACACCCCGGAGGAACTGCTGCCGCCCGAGCTCCACGACGCCGACCCGCTCGGCCTGCCCCGGCGCGTGGACGGGCGCGTGGACGGGCGCCGCGAGGGCTGAACAGGGGCGCGCGCCGGCCGGGTGCTTGCACTGCTCAGAGTTCGGTGCGGCGGCGGCGCACCACCACGTACAGGTCGACGGCGGCGCACACCGTCAGGACGCCGGACAGCACCGCGAAGACCGCCAGTGCGCCGCTGCTCGGCAGGTCGGAACCGGTGCTGCGGGACGCCCACAGGGCGAAGCCCGCGGTCATCAGCACGAAGACCGGAAGGAACAGCACCGACAGCAGGAACCGCAGTTTCAGGTCGCTGCGCGCGGTGGCCGGCTCGGTCCCGCTGCGCCAGTACCGGGGTGTCTTCGCCGGACGCACGACCTCACCTCCCGTCCCCTCCTCCAGGGTAGGCCGGGAACGTCAGCGTCCGGTGCGCCCGGCCGGGCCGTGGTACAGGGCGGTGACCCAGCGGTTCGCGGAGTCCACCAGCGGCTCGGTCAGCGGCAGCGCCAGCAGCACCAGCAGCCCAGCCGCCCAGCCGGCGACCACGTCGGAGATCCAGTGGGTGCCGAGGTAGACCGTGGTGAGACCGATCGAGACCGCGGTCAGCCCGGCCAGCACGGTGCCGGTGCGCCGCCACCGCACCGCGAGGTAGGCGAGGACACCCCAGGTCACCACCGCGTTGGCGGTGTGCCCGGACGGGAAGATCGTCCCGCCGGCGAAGAGCTCGGGGGAGTCGATGACGTGCGCGTAGTGCGGACCGAGGCGGCCGGTGAGGATCTTCACGCCACCCACGGTGATGTTGAGGAGCAGCAGGGCCGCGCCCATCACCAGCAGCGGCCGCACCGTGCGGCTGCGCCAGGAACGCCAGCCCAGCCAGAGGCAGGCGGCGATCGCGGACGGACCGCGCTGGCCGGCCACGATCCACACGTCGAGCAGGGGCCGCACCTCGGGCCACCGCTTGTACGGCTTCAGCAGCTCCAGCCACCAGTCGAAGCGCACCAGGGCGGTGTCGGCGAGCACCCCGACGACGACCGCCGCGTACACCAGGGCGGTCGCGGTGATCAGCAGCGCGCGCCGGCGGCCGATCGGCGCGCGGGCCGGCGCCACCGGGGGAACGGGCGCGGACTGCCGGTCGAGGGAGGGTCGGGTCAAGACTCGCACTCCTGAGACCCTACCCGCTGCCCTGCGGGCCCCCTGCCGGGCCTGGGACGGAACGCAAGAGGCCCCGCGCGTGCGGGGCCTCTCGGCAGCGGTACGGGCTCCGGCTCAGGGGAGCAGTCGCTCCACCGCGATGCGGCCGTACTTCTGGAGGTCCTGCCGGGCCTTCTCGATCAGCTCCGGCGTGGGGGTGCGGCCGGAGGCCATCACCAGGTCCTCGGGGTCGACAGGGTGCTCCGCCCCGGTGTGGAGCAGGTGGTCCGGGGTGGGCATCGATCGGCTGTCAGTGGACTCGGACATGGAGGCCTCCAGTGGTACGAGTGCCGGCCTGCCGTCGACGACCCGGCCGGCTGCGGCTCCGCGGCCCTCGTCGGACAGCGGACGTCTGCTACCGAGTGTGGACCATCGGGGGGCCTGTGCGCACTGCGGCGCTCGGGGCGGCGCGCCCCGGCCGGCCGATTCGGACAAGTCCGACGCCCGGCACGGACGCCCCGGTGCCCGTGGGGACACCTCCGCGCCGGTCCGGGGGCGGCCCCGGACCGGTCCGGCGGGTCAGTCGAGCGGGCCGCCGGCCACGTAGACGACCTGGCCGGAGACGAAGCCGGCGCCCTCGCTCGCGAGGAAGGAGATGGTGTGGGCGATGTCCTCGGGGGTGCCGACCCGGTTCACCGGGATCTGGGTCGCGGCGGCCTGCTTGAACGCCTCGAACTCCATGCCCACCCGGGCGGCGGTGGCGGCGGTCATGTCGGTGGCGATGAAGCCGGGGGCGACCGCGTTGGCGGTGATGCCGAACTTGCCGAGCTCGATCGCGAGGGTCTTGGTGAAGCCCTGCAGACCCGCCTTGGCGGACGAGTAGTTGGCCTGGCCCCGGTTGCCCTGCGCCGAGGAGGAGGAGAGGTTGACGATCCGTCCGAAGCCCGCGTCCACCATGTGCTTCTGCACCGCACGGGTCATCAGGAAGGCGCCCTTGAGGTGCACGTTCATGACGGTGTCCCAGTCGGACTCCGACATCTTGAAGAGCAGGTTGTCGCGGAGCACACCGGCGTTGTTCACCAGCACCACCGGGGCACCGAGTTCGGCGGCGATCCGGTCGACGGCCGCCTGGACCTGCTCGGCGTTCGAGACGTCGGCGCCGACGGCGAGCGCACGGCCGCCCGCGGCCACGATGGCGTCCACGGTCTGCTTGCCGGCGGACTCCTCCAGGTCGACCACGGCGACGGCGTAGCCGTCGGCGGCCAGACGCAGGGCGGTGGCGGCACCGATGCCGCGGGCCGCACCGGTGACGACGGCGACCCGGGTGGCGGGGGACTGCTCGGTCATGCTCGTACTCGTCTCTCTCGGTGGTGGGAGCGGAGGCCGGCACCGAGGCGGCGGCCAACCCGCGTGCCCCGGCCGCTGAGCCCGGGGCGAAAGGTGGTACACAACGCGCTGCGCGGACACCCTACCGGCGGGTAGTCTCACGGGCCAGGGTGTAGACCCGCAGGTGACGGAGGGTGAGGTCGGGCGGCGGCCGGATGGGCGAAACCCGACCTGTCGTGGGCCCGACAGATGGCGGAAATATGCCAACTTTGCCGAACATGCGACTACTATCAGCCCCTGCCTGCCAGGGCGGCTCGACCGTTTGTATAGTGTGCGCCAGCAGCCACCGGCTGCACGGCTGACGCGCCCTCCCACACAGCGGGACGCTTACTCGCCGTTACTGCCCCGCTCGGGTGTCCCACACACACCGAGCGTGACACCGGGACGGATTTCATGGTGCTGGGGGAGATCCCGACAACCCGAGTGACAGGTCGACTGCAGCAGTCGCCCGGTCACCTCATCCGAGTGGCCCAGCAGGTGCACACCCGCTTGTGGTCCGAGCACGTCGGAGCCGATCTGACGGCTCCGCAGTTCGCCGTGCTCCTCGCGCTCGCCCTCGAGCCCGGTGCCGATCAGCGCACCGTGGGCGAACGGGCCTCGCTGGACAAGGCGACGATGGCCGAGATGGTGGCCCGACTCGTCCGGCGCGGCCTGGTGCTGCGCCGGCGCGACCCGGCCGACGGCCGGCGCAAGCTGCTGGCCCTTTCTCAGAACGGCGCCCAGGCGGTCCGCGAGGCCACCGGCGGCGTCGTCCGTGTACAGCGGACGCTCTTCGAGCCGCTCACGCCCGACGAGCAGATCGAGATCGTCCGGGTCATGGCCAAGATAGCCCGGCTCGAGCCGGCCGCGGTCGCCGCGCTGACCGACGCGCGCCCGCTGCTGGACGCCCAGCGGGCAATCGGCTACCTCATCCGGGTGGCCCAGCAGGTGCATACCAAGCTCTGGTCCGACAAGGTCGGCTCCGAGCTGACCGCGCCCCAGTATGCGGTGCTGGAGGCGCTGGAAGCCGAGCCGGGCGCGGACCAGCGCACCGTCGGCGAACTCGCGTCGCTCGACAAGGCGACGATGGCCGAGATGGTCAGCCGGCTCGTCCGGCGCGGCCTGGTACTGCGTCGCCGCGACCCTTCGGACGGGCGGCGCAACCTGCTGTCGCTCTCGCCCGCCGGGCAGGACCTCCTGCACCGGTCGGCAGCCGGGGTTCGCGAGGTGCAGGAACTACTGCTTTCCCCGTTGGAAACCGAGGAGCACGGGCCGGCGCTGGCCCTGCTCGCCAAGACCGCCCGGCTGTAGCCGGGCCGGAACGATTCGGCAGCGCGGCCCCGCCGCGCCGCACGACCGAGGGCCGTCACCTGTGCGGAGTGACGGCCCTCGGTCGTACCGCACCACCGGCCGGAGCACGGCCGGTGGTGCGGCACGGACGGACTCAGTTCCAGTCGAAGCCCTGCGGGTCCGGGCCGATCCGGCTACCGGTGTCGATCGAGGCGATCGCCGCCATGTCCTCCGCGTCCAGCTCGAAGCCGGCCACGTCGAGGTTCTCCCTGATCCGCGACGGGGTGACCGACTTCGGGATCGCGATGACGCCGCTCTGCAGGTGCCAGCGCAGCACCACCTGGGCCGCGGTGCGGCCGTGCTTGGCCGCCACCTTCGCCAGCGCCGGCTCGTCGAGCAGCGACTTGCCCTGGCCGAGCGGGCTCCAGGCCTCGGTCGCGATGCCGTGCTGCGCGTGGAAGGCCCGCAGCTCGTGCTGCGGGAAGTAGGGGTGCAGCTCCACCTGGTTGAGCACCGGCGCCACCGAGCTCTCCTGCAGCAGCACCTCCAGCTGCTGCGGACCGAAGTTGGAGACGCCCACCGACCTGGCGCGGCCGTCCGCCGCCAGCTCCTCGAAGGCCTTCCAGATGTTGCCGAAGCTGCCGTGCATCGGCCGCGGCCAGTGGATCAGGTACAGGTCGACGTAGTCCAGCCCGAGCTTGGCGAGCGAGTCGTCGAACGCGCGGAGCACGGCGTCCCGGCCCTGCTGCCCGGACCAGTCGACGGTGCCGGAGTTCCACAGCTTGGTGGTGACGAACAGCTCCTCGCGGGCGACGCCCGACTCGGCTATCGCGGCACCGGTGCCGGTCTCGTTCTCGTACACGGCCGCGGTGTCGATCGAGCGGTAGCCCGCCTCGATCGCCGCGCGGACCGCCGGCGCGGCCTCCGCGTCCGGAACCTGCCAGACGCCGAAACCGAGCTGCGGGATCACCGCGCCGTTGTTGAGCGTGACGCTGGGGATGGTGCTCACGGGAAGGGGTGCCCTCCTGGTCGTCCAATACTTCCGAAGGCGGGCAACCGGTTCCGCCTGGAGAACATTCCCTGCTTCCGGAAATTCCCTCGAACCGGTGAGATACCCGGCCGCACTGGCCGGAACCCGGCGGTGCGGCCGGAAAACCTGTTGCGTCGGCCGCATCCGGGCGGGCACGCTCGGTGACCATGACGTCCTGAACCGTGTCCGGCGCCCGCTGCCCCCGAACGGGTCCGCCGCCCCCCGCCTCGCTTCCTGAAGGCCTGGTCGCGCTCTGCGCCGGGCCACGCCGCCGTGCCCGCGACCCGGGCAGTGCGCCCCCGACCTGCCCGTACCACCCGTAACGGAGCGTCATGCCGCTCACACACCTGCCGTTGGACGACCCCGGCAGTCCCGACCTCTCCTCCCCGCTGGGCCTGCTGCGCTGGCTCGCCCGCGCCCAGCGTCGCGGGCAGGTGCTCGCCACCTGCTGGGGCGTCCTCGAGATGGGCTGCCAGGCGGCCCTGCCGCTCGCCCTCGGGTTCGGCATCCAGGCCGCCGTCGACGGCGACACCGCCGGCATCTGGCGGGCCGGCGGCCTCGCCGCGCTGCTCGCCGTCCTCCAGGCCGTCGGCACCGTCCTGCTGCACCGCCAGGCGGTGTGGAACTGGATCACCTGCGCGGCCCAGGTCCGCCAGCTCGTCGCCCGCCAGGCCTCCCGCCTCGGCGCCGGTCTCTCCCGCCGGATCGCCACCGGCGAGGTGGTCGCGGTCAGCAGCGGCGACGTCGAGAAGATCGGCTGGTACGTCGAGCTGACGGCCCGCGTCCGCGCCGCCGTGCTGGTGTGGCTCGCGGTCAGCCTGGTCGTGCTCGTCCGCGAGCCGGTGCTCGGCGCCGCCGCGCTGCTCGGCGTCCCGGTGCTCGCCGCCGCCGTCTGGCCGCTGCTCGGCCCCTTCGAACGGCGCTACTCCGAGCAGCGCGCCCTCGGCGGCAAGGCCACCGAGCTCGCCGCCGACACCGTCGCCGGCCTGCGGGTGCTGCGCGGCATCGGCGGCGAGGAGCTGTTCCTGGAGCGGTACCGCACCGCCTCGCAGAAGGTCCGCGGGGCCGCCGTCCGGGCCGCTCGCACCTGGTCGCTGATGCAGGCCCAGCAGGTGCTCCTGCCGGGCCTGTTCGTCGTCGGCGTCACCTGGTACGGCGCCCACCTCGCGGCCACCGGCGCGCTCGGCATCGGGGAACTCGTCGCCGTGTACGGCGCGACCGCCTTCCTCGCCGCGCCGCTGCGGATCCTCGGCGAGGCGGCGCACGCCTGGTCGGTGGCGCGGGTCTCGGCCGGCCGGGCCGCCCGGGTCCTGGCACTCAACCGCACCGACCCCGGCAGCGACTTCCCGGAGAGCATCGTCCGGCCCGAGCGCGGCGACCTGCACGACCCGGTCACCGGCCTGACCGCCCGGGCCGGCCGGCTCACCGCCGTCGTCTGCGGCGACCCCGACGTCGCCGGCGAGCTCGCCGCCCGGCTCGGCGGGCACGTCCCGCTCGCCGAGGACGAGCAGCCGCAGCCCTCCGTCCGCCTCGGCGGCGTCCCGCTGGACGCAGCGCCGCTGGCCGACGCCCGGGCCGCCGTGCTCGTCCACGACAAGGAGCCGGTGCTGCTCTCCGGCACCCTCGCCGAACTGCTGGACGTGCCCGGCGCCGGGCGGGTGGACAGTGCCGACGCGCTCGCCGCCGCCCGCGCCGAGGACGTCCTCGACGCCCTCGTCGAGGGCTCGCCCGAGTGCGACGGCGACCCGATGGCCGCCCGGATCACCGAGCGGGGCCGCTCGCTCTCCGGTGGCCAGCGCCAGCGACTGGCCCTCGCCCGCTCGCTGGTCGCCGACCCGCCGGTGCTCGTCATGGACGAGCCCACCAGCGCCGTCGACGCCCACACCGAGTCCCGGATCGCGGCCGGCCTGCGCAAGATCCGCGACGGCCGCACCACGGTGGTCTTCGCCACCAGCCCGCTGCTGCTCGACCAGGCCGACAGCGTCGTCCTCGTCCAGGACGGCAGGGTCGCCGCGGTCGGCACCCACCGCACCCTGATCGCCGACGACCCGCGGTACCGCGCCGTCGTCACCCGGGACGAGGCCGCCGGCGATCCCGCCCCGGCCACCCCGCACCCCGGCACCCCGGCAGAGAACGAGACCCCGAAGGAGGTGGCATGCGGCTCCCACGAGGGCTGAAGCCCCCCACCGTCCAGGAGCAGGGGCCCGCCACCATGCTCCCGGTGGCCGGCCCGGCCACCGTCCGCGCCTACGTCCGCCTGCTGGCCCGGCGCCACCGCGGCGGCTTCACCGCCGTCGTCGTGCTGCACTCGGTCGCCACCCTGGCCGGCCTGGTCGGCCCCTGGGTGCTCGGCTCGCTGGTCGAGTCGCTCTCCACCGGCACCACCGAGGGCCGCATCCTCGCCGCCGTCGGCTGGTACCTCGCCGCCCTGCTGGTGCAGTCCCTGTTCATCGGCCTGTCCCGGCTGCGCGGCAGCATCCTCGGCGAGGAGGTGCTGGCCGACCTGCGCGAGGACTTCCTCGTCCGGTCGGTCGCCCTGCCGCCCGGCGTGCTGGAGCGGGCCGGCACCGGCGACCTCGTCTCCCGCGGCACCACCGACATCGACCGGCTCGCCAAGTCGGTCCGCGAGGCCGTGCCCGAGCTCGCCGTCGCGGTGGTCTCCGTGGTGCTCGTCCTCGGCGCGCTGGCGCTGACCTCGCCGCTGCTCGCCGCCACCGCACTGATCGGCCTGCCGCTGCTGCTCGCCAGCTCCCGCTGGTACTTCCGGCGCGCGCCGCAGTCCTACCGCGCCGAGTCGGCCGGGTACGCGGCGGTCAACACCGTGCTCGCGGAGACCGTCGACGCCGGCCGCACCGTCGAGGCGCTGCGGCTGGGCGAGCAGCGCGTCCGGCTGACCGACCGCAAGGTCGGCGAGTGGGTGGCCTGGGAGCGGTACACGCTGTGGCTGCGCTCGGTCTGGTTCCCGACCGTCGACGCCACCTACGCGCTGGCCGTGCTCGGCACACTCACCCTCGGCGGGGTGTTCACCGTCAAGGGCTGGATCGACGTCGGCCAGCTCACCTCCGGGGTGCTCTACGCGCAGGCGCTCGTCCACCCGGTCGACCTCATCCTGCGCTGGTACGACGAGCTGCAGATCGGCCAGGCGTCGCTGGCCCGACTGGTGGGCGTCCGCGAGGTCGCCGACCCGGAGACCGACGAGGAGCTCCACCCGGATGGCCGGCGGGTACGGGCCGAGGAGGTGCGGTTCGGCTACCGCGAGGGCGCCGACGTGCTGCACGGCATCAGCCTGGACGTCGCGCCCGGCAGCCGGGTGGCCCTGGTCGGGCCGTCCGGTGCGGGCAAGTCCACGCTAGGCCGACTGCTCGCCGGCATCTACGCCCCGGGCCGTGGCCGGGTCACGCTCGGCGGCGCGGCCCTGGCGGAGATGCCCGCCGAGCGGATCCGGGCCGAGGTCGCCCTGGTCAACCAGGAGCACCACGTGTTCGTCGGCACCCTCCGGGACAACCTGCGGCTCGCCCGGCCGGCCGCCGACGACACCGAGCTGCGGGCCGCGCTCGCCGCCGTCGACGCCGAGGAGTGGGCGGACGCCCTGCCCGAGGGGCTGGACACCGAGGTCGGCTCGGGCGGCACCGCGCTCACCCCGGCCCAGGCCCAGCAGCTGGCGCTCGCCCGGCTCGTCCTGGCGGACCCGCACACCCTGGTGCTGGACGAGGCGACCTCGCTGCTCGACCCGCGCGCCGCCCGCCACCTGGAGCGCTCGCTCTCCCGGGTGCTGGACGGCCGCACCGTGATCGCCATCGCGCACCGCCTGCACACCGCGCACGACGCCGACGTGATCGCGGTGGTCGAGCAGGGCCGGATCAGCGAGTACGGCAGCCACCCCGAGCTGGTCGCGGCCGGCGGGCCGTACGCGGCGCTCTGGCGCTCCTGGCGCGACGAGCGCTGACCGGGGCGGACGGCGCCGGGCGGGCCGCCGGGTCGGCCGCCGCGGGCCGCCGGGCCGGCCCGGTCGGGGCGTGCCGCCGGAGGCCGTACGGGATTGCGCCGCCCGGGTCACACCGGGCGGCGCGATACCGGCAAACCGGTACAGAACGGAGCAGACTGATGGTGTGACCAAGACTTCCGGTGGTTCCTCAAGCCGCACATCCGGCGGCGGCGAACCGCGCGGCGACATCGCGGGAGTGCCCACCAGAGTGATCGCCGTCGCGGTGATCGTGGTGCTCGCGATCTGGTTCCTGTTCGCCAATCTGGAGGACGTGAAGATCCAGTTCTGGGTGTTCACGGTGACCGCGCCGCTCTGGATCGCCCTGCTCGGCACCCTGCTCGCCGGCGGAGCCCTCGGCTGGCTGCTCAAGGGGCGCCGCACCAGGTGACCACCGCGACCCCACCGCTGATCGAACTCAACGGCGTCAACAAGCACTTCGGCGAGCTGCACGTCCTGCGGGACATCGACCTGGCCGTGGGCCGCGGCGAGGTCGTGGTGGTGATCGACCCCTCCGGCTCCGGCAAGTCCACCCTCTGCCGGGCGATCAACCGCCTGGAGACGGTGGAGAGCGGCCGGATCAGCATCGACGGGCGGCCGCTGCCGCAGGAGGGCCGGGCACTGGCCGCGCTGCGCGCCGAGGTCGGCATGGTCTTCCAGTCCTTCAACCTCTTCGCGCACCGCACGGCGCTGGACAACGTCACCCTCGCCCCGACCAAGGTCCGCCGGCGCTCCCGGGCCGACGCCGAACGGCGCGGCCGCGACCTGCTGGACCGGGTCGGCCTCGCCGCGCACGCCGACCGGTACCCGGCGCAGCTCTCCGGTGGCCAGCAGCAGCGGGTGGCGATCGCCCGGGCGCTCGCCATGGACCCGAAGGTGCTGCTCTTCGACGAGCCCACGTCGGCCCTCGGCCCCGAGATGATCACCGAGGTGCTGGACGTCATGCGCGGCCTCGCCCGGGACGGCATGACCATGGTCGTGGTCACCCACGAGATGGGCTTCGCCCGCGCCTCCGCCGACCGCGTCGTCTTCATGGCCGACGGCCGGATCGTAAAGGACCGTCCGCCCGAGGAGTTCTTCGCCGCCCCCAGGAGCCGGCGCGCCCGGGACTTCCTCGCCAAGATCCTCCAGCACTGAGGCGGCCGAACCCGCTGACCCTGCTGTTCTTCGTCGTGGTGCTGGGACTGCCGCGGTTCGGCATCGTGCTGCCGTTCTTCACCTTCGCGGGGCTGGCCCTGGGCTGCTACACGTCGGCCTTCGTCTGCGAGGCGTTCCGCTCCGGCATCAACACCGTGCCCGCCGGGCAGGGGGAGGCGGCCCGCAGCCTGGGCCTGACGTTCAGCCAGACCCTGGGCCTGGTGGTGCTGCCGCAGGCGTACCGCGCGGTCGTCGCCCCGCTCGGCAGTGTGATGATCGCCCTGGCGAAGAACACCGCGATCGCCGGTTCGTTCAGCGTGGCCGAATAACTCCTCGGCACCTACCGCACCGTCAACGAGCTGGGCTGCAGCGTGATCTGGGCCTTCGTCTGGATCGCCGCCGGCTACCTGCTGCTCACCCTGGCGATCGGCGCGCTCTTCGGCGTGCTGGAGCGGCGCGCGGCGGTGAGCCGGTGAGCACCGAGGCCTCCGCCCTCTACGACGTCCCCGGCCCGCGGGCGCTCGCCCGCCACCGGCTGTACGGCCTGCTGGCCGGCCTCGCCCTGCTGGTCCTGCTCGGCTGGGTGGTCGCCGAGCTGTTCGACACCCGCCAGTTCACCGCCGAGAAGTGGACGGCCTTCCAGTACCGCGGCATCCAGGAACTGCTGCTCCGCGGACTCGGCAACACCCTGAAGGCCTTCGGCTGGACGGTCCTGCTGGCACTGCCCTTCGCCGCCCTGTTCGCCGCCGGGCGGCTCTCCGAGCATGCCCTCGTGCGCCGGGTCAGCACGGCGGTGGTCGAGTTCTTCCGGGCCATGCCGTTGCTGGTGATGATCTTCTTCCTCTTCGTGGCGCTCAAGGCCGACCCGCTGCAGGCGCTGGTCGCCGGACTCGTCCTCTACAACGGCTCGGTGCTCGCCGAGGTGCTCCGGGCCGGGGTCCTCGCGGTGCCCGCCGGACAGCGGGAGGCCGCGTACGCGCTGGGCGTGCGCAAGACCCAGGTGATGGCCTACGTGCTGGTGCCGCAGGCGAACCGGGCGATGCTGCCCAGCATCATCAGCCAGCTCGTGGTGGCGCTGAAGGACACCTCGCTCGGCTTCCTCATCACCTACGAGGAGTTCCTGCACGCCGGCAAGCTGATCGCCACCAACCTCGACTACGGGCTGCCGTTCATCCCGGTGGTGATGGTGATCGCCCCGGTCTACATCGGACTGTGCCTGCTGCTCTCCTGGCTGGCCCGGGTCGTCGAGCGGCACGGGCGGCGCAGCCCGCGGATGCGCGGCGGGGCGCCGGTGGCCGCGGCCGAGACGGTGACCGGACTGCCGCCCGACGCCCAGGGGTAGCGCCCGACGGCCGAGGGTGGCGTGCGGCGGCCGGGGGTGGCGCGCGGCGGGGGAGCGCGCACGGTGACCGCGAGCTGACGGTGCGTCGTCCACGGACCCAATCTCCGCTTATGATTCATCGGTGTTCGATTCACGGCACATCAGGACCTTCCACGAGGTGGTCGTCTCCGGTTCGTACTCGGCGGCGGCCCGCGCGCTCGGCTACACCCAGCCCGCGATCACCCAGCAGATGAAGGCGCTGGAGCGGGCCGTCGGCGTGCCGCTGTTCACCCGCGCCGGGCGGGGCCTCCGGCTGACCGAGGCCGGCGAGGCGCTGGCCCGGCACGCCGAGACGATTCTCGACAGCCTCTCCTCCGCGCAGCAGCAGCTCGGCGCACTCGCCCGGCTGCGCGCCGGGAAGGTCAGGGTGTGCGCCTTCCCGAGCGCCAACGCGACCCTCATCCCGGAGACCATGGCGCGGCTGCTCGCCGGCCACCCCGGTATCCGGGTCGAGCTGCTGGAGGCCGAGCCGCCCGACTCGGTGGACCGGCTGCTGCGCGGCGAGTGCGACATCGCGCTGGCCTTCCAGTACCCCGGCCTGCCGGTGGACGTGCCGCCCGAGGTGGTCGAGACGCCGCTGATGGAGGACCAGCTCACCGTGCTGCTGCCGGTCGGCCACCCGCTGGCCCGCCGGCACGCCGTCCGGCTCGCCGACCTCGCCTGCGAGCGGTGGATCGCCGGCTGCCCGCGCTGCCGCGCCAACCTGCTGAAGATCTGCGCCGAGCAGGGCTGGACCCCGGACATCGTCTTCACCACCGACGACAACCTCGCCGTGCAGAGCCTCGTCGCCGCGGGCGTGGGCATTGCGCTGATGCCCGCGCTGGTGCTCTCCTTCCTGTGCCACGCCAAGGTGACCGGCCGCCTGGTCGAGCCGCACCACCGCCGCCGGGTGCTCGCCTACGCACTGCGCGAGCACCTCCGGATGCCCGCCACCGCCCTGGTGCTGGACGAGCTCCGCCGCGCCGCCGCGGCCCGCGCCGGCTGCTGACCGGCCGTCGCGCCACCCCGCACCCATAAGCGGGAGTTGGCGGTACCTCAACGAACTGTCGTTGGACGTGATGGGTTGCGGCGCCGACTCTGCTGCCATGGCCACCGCCGCGAATCCCGCCGCCGTTCCCGCCACCACCCCGGCCGGCACGGCCGCCACCACCGTCCCGAACGCCGTCCCCGTCCCCACCGCCGTCCCCGTCCCCACCGCCGTCCCCGGTCCGGCTGCCGCCCGTCCGGCCGCCCCGGCCCGAACCGGGCCCGGCACCGGCCGGATCGCCGTCGCCGGACCCGCCACCCCGCGGATGCGGCTGCTGATCGCCGGCGTCCGCGCCGCCGTCCGCCGCGGCCTCGACCCCGACACCACCGCCCGGCTGGTTGCCGACCGCCTCGCCCCGCACCTCGGCCCCGACGACCTGCTCACCGCCCAGCAGCGGCAGGGCGACCCGGCTCGTTACCGCCAGCACCTGGTGCACGCCGAGGAGGACGGCTCCTTCTCCGTCGTCGCCCTCGTGTGGCTGCCCGGCCAGCAGACCCCGATCCACGACCACGTCGCCTGGTGCGTGGCCGGTGTCCACCGCGGCCAGGAGAGCGAACTGCGCTACCGGCTCGTCCCCGACGGACCCACCGCCCGCCTGGAGTTCACCGAGGCCGCCGTCAGCCCGCAGGGCTCCGTCGCCGCCTTCGCCCCGCCCGGCGACATCCACCTCGTCCGCAACCCCGGCCCGGAAACCGCCCTCTCCATCCACATCTACGGCGCCGACATCGCCCGCCTCACCACCAGCATCCGCCGCGTCTACCGGCTGCCCGCCGCCCCGGGCAGCGGCCCCGGCGGGGCGTGAACCCGATGGCCCTCACCCTCCGCACCACCCTCCGCACCACCGCCCGCCCCGCCACGCCCCCGCTGCTCCACCGCACCGGCCCGGGCCTGCTCCTGGCCTGCCTCGGCACCGCCGCCGCCTGGGCCCTGCACGCCGCGGTGCCCGCCGTCCCCCGGCTCACCGCCGCCGTGGTGCTCGGCGTCGCCGCCGCCCACCTGCCCGGGCTGCGCCCGGTCGTCCGCGGCCCGGCCCGCCCCGGCCTGTCGCTGGCCGGGCGCCGACTGATGCGCGCCGGCATCGTGCTGCTCGGCCTCGCGCTCGGCCTGGACGACCTGCTGGGCCTCGGCTGGGCCACCCTCGCCATGGTGCTGGCGGTGGTCGCCGCGACCTTCGCCGGCACGCTCTGGCTCGGCCGCCGCCTCGGCCTGCCCGGCGACCAGCCGCTGCTCGTCGCCACCGGCTACTCGATCTGCGGAGCCTCCGCGATCTGCGCGGTCGCCGAGACCGCCGGCAGCGACGAGGAGGACGTCGCCGCCTCCGTCGCCCTGGTCACCCTCTGCGGCACCCTCGCCATCGCCGTCCTGCCGATGCTCCACCACCCGCTCGGCCTCGACGCGCCCGGCTTCGGCCGCTGGGTCGGGGCGAGCGTGCACGACGTCGGCCAGGTCGTCGCCACCGCCCAGACCGCCGGGCCCGCCGCGCTGCGCGAGGCGGTGGTGGTCAAACTCATGCGGGTGCTGCTGCTCGCCCCGCTGGTCGCCGGGGTGGCCCTCGCGCTCGCCCGCCGTGCCCGGCGGGCGGCCGCACCAGCCGCCGACGGCACGGCGGTTACCCGCCCCGGCGGCGCCTGGCGGCCGGCCCCGGTGCCGCTCTTCGTCGCAGGCTTCCTGCTCGCCGCCGCCGTCCGCTCCACCGGACTGCTGCCCGACGAGGCGCTCGCACTCGCCCAGGACGGCCGCGAACTCCTGCTCGCCGCCGCGCTGTTCGGCCTCGGCAGCGCCGTCGACCTGCCGGCCCTGCTGCGCACCGGCGGCCGGATCGCGCTGCTCGGGCTCGGCTCCTGGGTGGTGGTCGCGGGGGTGTCGTATCTCGGTGTCCTGCTGACCCGCTGAGCGGATAGAGTCGATCGCGTCCGATCTTGTTGTGACGGCCGGAGGTGCCCAGCGATGAACCCGCCCGTGCGCGACGACGCCGCCCCGGTCACCCTGGACCGGCGGGAGGGCCCGTACGGCGAGGTGGTGCTGCGCCGCCGGGGCGAGCAGCTGGAGATCATCGCCAACGGCTGCTTCCTGATGGACACCGCGGACGGCCGCTCCGAACGGCTGCTGGTGCAGGCCGCGCTGGACCGGATCGCCACCCCGCGGCCGTCGGTGCTGATCGGCGGGCTCGGCGTCGGCTTCTCGCTGGCGTATGCGGTCGCCGAACCGCGCTGGGGCGCCGTCGCGGTGGCGGAGCGCGAGGCGGCCGTCATCGACTGGCACCGCAGCGGCCCGCTCGGCGCGTTCTCCGCCGGGGCGCTGGACGACCCCCGGGTCACCGTGCTGCACACCGACCTGGTGGCGCACCTGGCCAGCGGCGGCGAGGCCTACGACGCGCTCTGCCTCGACATCGACAACGGCCCGGACTGGACTGTCGACGAGGCCAACGACGGCCTGTACGGTCCGGCCGGGCTGGCCGCCGCACGCGGCCGGCTCAACCCCGGCGGCATCCTCGCGGTGTGGAGCGCCCGGCCCTCCGCCGCCTTCGAACAGGCGCTGCGGGAGGCCGGGTTCGCTGATGTCGAGACCTTGGAGGTCACGGTCGCGCGCGGCGTGCCGGATGTGGTGCATCTGGCACGCCGCGCGTGAACTCCGTTCGCCCGACTGCTACTTCAGGCCGTTGTCCACCGCGGTCATGAGCTCACCGCTCGCCGTGTCGCCGTCGAAGGACCAGATCATGGCCCCCGCCAGGCCCTGCGACTTGATCCAGGCGGTCTTGCGGGCGATCTCCGTCGGGTCGTCGTAGGTGTAGAGGACGTTCCCGTTGTAGATGTAGGCGAAGCCCGCCACCGGATCGCGGTAGACGGTGTAACCGCCGCTCGTGGCCATGTCCTTGAGCTTGTGGTAGTCCTCGTAGCCGGCCTCGTAGGTGCCGGGGGCGGCGCCGGTCGAGGTCTGGAACAGGCCGTTGGTGGTGCCGCGCGGCACGCCCTGCCAGCCGCGTCCGTAGAACGGGATGCCGAGGGTCAGCTTGCTCTTCGGCGCACCGCCCGCGACGTACGCGTTGATGGCGATCTGGGAGCTGAACCGCTGGTTCGCGGGGCTCGGGTCGCCGGCCGGCAGGGTGAGTGCCGACTGCTGGTTGGTCGTGGTCTCCCAGGCGCCGTGGTAGTCGTAGCCCTGGACGGTGGCGAAGTCGAACGCCCCGAACAGGCCCGGGATGTCGATGCCCGCGGAGATCTTCGCCGGGTCGGCCGGCAGGAAGGCGCTCAGCGTGTAGTGCTTGCCGGTGGTGGCGCCCAGCGCGTCCAGCTGACGGCGGAACTCCTGCGCCAGCAGGGTGTAGTTGGCCTTGTCGGCGGGCTTGTAGATGTTGCCGAGGTGGCCCTCCGAGTTCGGCCACTCCCAGTCGAGGTCGATGCCGTCGAAGATGCCGGCCGCCGAGCCCGCGCCGCCGCGGCCGTCGATCACCGGCAGGTTGCCCTTGATGTACATGTCGATGCAGGAGCTCACCAGCGCCTTGCGGGAGGCGTCGGTGGCGGCCGCGTCGGAGAACCACTTGCTGTACGACCAGCCGCCCAGCGAGATCTGGATCTTCAGGTTGGGGTGCTTGGCCTTCAGCTGCTTGAGCTGGTTGAAGTTGCCGGCCAGCGGCTGGTCCCAGGTGTCGGTGGTGCCGGCGACCGAGGTGCCGGCGTCCCAGCCCTTGCCGAAGTCGGCCCAGGCGTCGCCGGCGCCGTCGCCCGCGTTCGGGTCGGAGTCGTTGCCGGCGGCCTTGTTGGTGATGAAGCACTGCTTGGTGGTCGGGTGGATGTTGGCGAAGGCGTAGTTGAGCGTGGTGAGCTTCGCCGCGCTGCCCGAGGTCTCCAGCTGCTTCACGCTGTAGCCGCGGGAGTAGATCGACCACTGGGTGAAGTAGCCGATCTTCAGGTTTCCGCCGCCCCCGCCGCCGGTCTGGGTGCGGGTGGTGACCGCGCCGGAGGCGGGCGAGACGTTGCCCGCCGCGTCCCTGGCCTTCACGGTGAAGGTGTACGAGGTGTCCGCCGCCAGGCCGCCGACCGTGGCGGAGGTACCGGTGACGGTCGCGGCGACCGTCCCGCCGTTGTACACGTCGTAGGCGACCACGCCGACGTTGTCGGTGGAGGCGCCCCAGGTCAGCGAGACCGAGCTGGACGAGGAGCCGGTGACGGTGGGCGTGCCCGGGGCGGTCGGCGGCTGCGGGTCGGTCGTCGTGGGGACGGTGACGGTGACCGGTCCGGCTGCGGCGGAGCGGTTGCCCGCGGCGTCGAAGGCGACCACGGTGAAGCCGTGCGCACCCGCCGACAGCCCGGTGACGGTGGCCGAGGTGCCGGTCACGGTGGCCCGCTTGGTGGTGCCCTCCAGGACGTCGTAGCCGGCCACCCCGACGTTGTCGGTTGAGGCCGTCCAGGACAGCGCGGCGCCGTTGCTGCCGCTCAGCGCGCCGGTCAGGCTGCCCGGGGTGGTCGGCGGCGCGGTGTCGCCGCCCCCGCCGCCGCCACAGGGCGCGCCGTTGAGCTTGCAGTTGGCGAGCGGCGCGTAGGCGCCCGAATAGGCGATGTTGAAGCCGAAGTTGTACGAGCCGCCGGCCGGGATGGTCGGCTGCCAGCTCGGGTTCTTCACGGTGACGTGCGAGGACGCCACTGTGTAGCTCGCGTTCCAGAGCGAGGAGACCGAGTTGTTGGCGGGCAGGTCGAACTCGAGCGTCCAGCCGTTGATGGCGCTCGTCGTGCCGTTGCTGATGGTGTAGCTGCCGCCGTACCCGGTGCCCCAGTCCTGGTCCTTGGCGAATGTGGCGGTGGCACCGGCGGCGTGAGCCGCGGTCGCGGGCAGGGCGACCGCGACGAGCGGTGCGAGGAGGGTCCCCGCGGCGATCAGCGGGAGGCGGAACCGACGTCTGCGCATGGGTGAGAGCTCCTGTCCGGGAGCACGCCGGACCGCGTACGGCCCAGGGCTCCGCTACCTGTGGGGGAGGTGCCAGGTGCAGGGCTCCGGACGCGAGGGCGCGGCGGAGCCGGGTTCCCCGGGCCGTCGGGTTGCCGCGGAGGTCCTGTCCAGGAGGTTAGGGAGGGCGCAGTCACTGCGCAATAGGTCTGGACCATACCGGGTGGTCGGACCGTGACGATCCGTCATGCCGTGGCGGCTGCAAGCCGGCCGGGAGCACACGCACGCAACGGCCGACGGCCGGGCGGGTGGAGGCACCACCTGCCCGGCCGCCGGCCGGAACGACCGCTGACCCCGGGTCAGCCGAACGGGTTGTACGCCGGGGGCTCCTCCGGCGCGGGCGGCGCGGCGGGAGCGGCCGGCGCGGAGGGCGCCGGCGGGGCGAACGGGTTGAATTCCGGCGGCGGAACGCGCACCGGCGTGCCCTTGCCCGGGCCGGACGGCGCCTCCTCGGCCGGTGCCTCGGCCGCTGCCGGCGCGGGGGCGGGCGGGGCGAAGGGGTTGAAGTCCGCCGGGGGGACCCGCACCGGGGTGCCCTTGCCGGGGCCCGGCGGGGCCGCCGCCGGAGCGACCGGCGCAGCGGCGGGGGCAGGGGGAGCGGCCGGCGACGCGGCCGGCTTGGAGGTGACCGTGCCGAACGGGTCCTGCGGCTCGTTCGCGACCGTCGTACCGAACGGGTCGGTCTTGGCCGGCGCGGGAGCCGCGGGTGCCGGAGCGACCGGCGCGGGCGCCGGGGCCGCCGTGGCGCCGGAGGGCGCCGGCGGGGCGAAGGGGTTGAAATCCGCCGGCGGAACGCGCACCGGGGTGCCCTTGCCCGCGCCCGGGGCCTGGCCGCCGGCCGGTGCGGCCGCCGCGGTCTCGGCCGCCGCCGACGCGGGGGCGGGCGGGGCGAAGGGGTTGAAGTCCGCCGGCGGGATCCGCACCGGGGTGCCCTTGGGCTGCTCCGGCGCGGCGGCGGGGCCGGCTTCGGGTGCCGCCGAGGCGAGCACGGGCGTGGGCTCGACCGGCGCGGGCGGGGCCACCGGGGCGGGGACCGCGGGCGGAGCAGGGGGCATCGGCGGCGCGGGCGGGGCGGCCGGCGGCTGCTCGAAGACGGCCTGCGGCACGGTCGGCGCCAGGGTGCTCGGCTCGAACGGCGCCGACTGAGCGGGCTGAGCCGGCTGAGCGAACTGGGCGGGTTCGGCGGCGACCGGCTCGGGCCGGGACTGCGACGGTGCGACCGGCTGCGGCTCGGCGGCGGCGACGCCGTCCCAGCCGAGCTGCACGCTCTGCAGGACGTCCGCGAAGACGCTCGCGTACAGCTCCCAGTCGTCCGCGTCCACGGTGCCGAGCTGCACGACCAGCGCCGTGGCGCCGTCCGGCAGCGGCAGCACCGCCTCGACGACCGAGCTGACCGCCCAGCGGCGCTGCCCGTCGGCGGTGAGGGCCGCGGGCACCGGCGAGGTGCGCGGCTCGACCAGGAGGGCCGCGGGGCCGGCTGGCAGCAGCACCGTCCACACCTCGGCGTGCGGCCGTGCGTCTGCCAGCCGGACGGCGACCTGGTCGGCCGGGCCGCCGTGCCGGTGCAGCGAGACGGTCAGCGAGGCGTGGCTGGTCCGACCCTCCGAGCGCAGCGCGCAGAGCCCGGCGAAGACCACCCCCGCCGCTGCGGCCTCGGCGGCCAGCGAGGCGGCGACCACCGACCAGTCGCGCCGCACCGCCACGCCGGCGCCGGCGAACAGCTCCTCCGCGACCTCGGCCAGATGGGCGGCCACCGCGGCGCCGCCGCCGCGCGCGGTCAGCGGGTGGAAGACCGGCGGCACCACCAGCCGGACCTCGGTGCCGGAGCCGGTCGACAGCTCCTCGGGCGCCAGCGTGGCCCGCTCGGAGGCCAGCGCGGCCAGCGCGGCCGTGAACGGGGGCCGGAGCTTGACGTCCCCGGGCTCCGGTGCGACCGGCAGCTGGAACGCGCCCGGGACGGCGTCGCCCGCCCCGGCGTCGACGGCGACCCCGCGCACCTCGCCCGGACCGAACCGGGCGGCCAGCGCGGCCGTCACCCCGGCGGCGGACCCGATCCGGCGGGCCGTGCCGCCCTCGACCACGGTGCCGAGCCCACGGACCGTCAGCACCCCCGGCCCGTCGGAGGTGATCCGCAGACCGAACAAGGCGTCCGCGGAAGGGTGTTCCTCGCGCCGGAAGGCCGTCAGCGACCCGACGTCGTAGTGCGTGGCCCGTTCGTCCAGCAACGCCTCGGCCAGCACGTCGAGTGTGGCGGCAATCCGCTCCGCGCCAGCGAAGCCGTCCTGGGTCATGCGCCGAGCCCCCTCGCTCTCGGTGGAAAATCTGCCCACTTTCTATCAGACCTGGCCGACGCAGGGATCGGGCCCCGAACCGGACCGGCCGTCCGGCCCGCGCCGATCGCCCCCGTTCCGCGGCCCGATCGGCCAACGGCCGCGCCGCACAACCGCCCTGACAGGCCGGCCGTCGGCTGCCTGGTCCTCGCAGGGCCAGGCAGCGCGCTCCCGCGGAGGGCGATAATCGCCGACATGAGCCCAGCGAGCAGCCTCACCGACTTCCTGCGCAGCCGCCGCGCCCGCCTGCGCCCGCAGGACGTGGGCCTGCCGGACTACGGCGGCACCCGCCGGGTCGCCGGACTGCGCCGCGAGGAGACGGCCCTGCTCGCCGGGGTCAGCGTCGACTACTACACGAGGATGGAGCAGGGCCGGGTGGCCAACCCCTCGGAGGGGGTGCTCGACGCGCTGGCCCGCGCCCTGCGGCTGAACGAGGACGAGCGGCGCCACCTGCACGAACTGGCCCGGCCGCGGCGCGCCGCCCGCCCGGGCCGCCCGCAGCCGCCGCGCCGCCCGCAGGTCCGGCCGACGTTCCGGCGGCTGCTCGACGAACTGCCGGACGTCCCGGCCTTCGTCATGGGCCCGCGGATGGACGTCCTGGCGTGGAACCCGGCCGCCTGTGCCCTCCTCGGCGACTACTCCGCGCGGGACGCGGCCGGGCGCAACATCGCCCGGATCACCTTCCTCGACCCGGCGTCCCGGCAGCTGTACGCGGACTGGTCGGCGTGCGCCCGGGAGAACGTCGCCTACCTCCACCTGCAGGCCGGGCGCAGCCCCGACGACCCGCTGCTGGCCGCCCTGATCGGCGAACTCTCCATGAAGAGTCCGGACTTCCGCCGCTGGTGGGCGGAACACCCCGTGCAGGACAAGACCTCGGGCAGCAAGCGCTTCCACCACCCGCTGGTGGGCGACCTCGAACTCGCCTACGACACCCTGCGCGCCGCCGACGACCCCGACCAGGCCCTGATCACCTACACCGCCGACCCCGGCACCCCGTCCCACGACGCCCTCCGGATGCTCCTCGCCTGGACAGCGTCCGACGGACCCGCCGTGCCGGCCGGGCCCGACATGCCCGCCGAGCCCGCACAGGACGGCCGGACGCCCTGACCCGTGCCCGGGGCCTCAGTCGCCGGGGTGGGCCATGGAGTCGATGGCGACCGCCGCCGCGAGGACGGTGGCGTGGTCGGCGTCCGGGCCGATGTCCACCCCGTAGGTGTCCCTGACCCGGAACCACTTCTTCGACACCTCGGCGATCTTGTAGCCGTCGCGTTCGATGGTGTACTCGTGGTCGACGACGTTGCCCTCGACGCTCAGGTCGTCGCCGTCCTCCTGCTTGATCGTCCACCTGTCCCGGATCGGGCTGATCACGGCCTTCTTGACGACGGCGACGCGGTGGCCCTCGGCGTCGTCGATCGCCATCGAGTTTTTGATCCGCATCGGGCGGCTCTGGACGGTCGCGACCCGGTGGCCCTGCGGATCCTCCATGTGGAAGGTGCGGCGGGCGCGCAGCACCTTGCCGTCGATCTTGTAGACGTGGTCCCCGGCGTCGTTGTCGATCCAGTAGTCGTCCCCGATGGCGACCGCCTTCTGCCGCATGCGGTACCGGGTCACGCCGTCGCCGTGGTCGAAGGCGTGGTTGGCCTTCCGGCGGTCCCGCCGTTCCTGGAACATGGTGCCGTCCCTTCGCGCCTCACCGCGGTGTGTCGCGGTGCGGCCGGTCGTGCTGCGCCATGACTTCAGTATGGTGCGGCGAGCCGGCCGAGCGCGTCGGCGATGCCGTCGACGGCGAGCAGGCCGGCGAGGTCGCGGACGAGGCCGGCGCACGGACCGTCCGGACGCTCGTCGGCGAAGAAGGAGGCGAACTCCACGGCCAGCTCGGGTTCGCGGGCGGCGGTGACGGCGAGGGCCGCGACCAGCTCCTGCACCAGCTGCAGCTGCAACTCCTCGCGGGGCACGGCCCGCTCGCCGAGCCAGTCGAGCGAGCTGATCTCGGCGTTGGCGATCCAGGCGCGCACGGTGCGGCGCACCCCGGGGCCGGCCTTGGGCAGCGCCAGGTGCAGCAGGATCTGCTCCTGTGCGGCCCGCCGCACCTCGTCGATCACCGCGTTGGTGCCCGGGCTGGCGGCGACCGAGCCGCCGCGCAGCAGGGCGGCGAAGCCCGGGCCGTGGCTGTCCACGAAGTCCAGGTAGCGGCCCATCACCCGCAGCAGCCGCTCGGACAGCGGCCCCTCGGCGGGCTCCTCGAACCGGGCGGTCAGTTCCTGCCCGGCCCGGCGCAGCGACTCCTCGTAGATCGCCTGCTTGCCGGGGAAGTAGTGGTAGACGAGCGGCCGGGAGGCGCCGGCCGCCGCGGCGATGTCGTCGATCGACACCTCTTCCG
This sequence comes from Streptomyces sp. TLI_235, assembly GCA_002300355.1. Taxonomy (NCBI): domain Bacteria; kingdom Bacillati; phylum Actinomycetota; class Actinomycetes; order Kitasatosporales; family Streptomycetaceae; genus Streptomyces; species Streptomyces sp. TLI_235. The sequence goes on along the minus strand of NSGV01000002.1, from coordinate 1,171,373 downwards.
GCGGGCGCTTGCTGAACAGCTCCAGCGCCACCGCGATCAACTGCTCCCGCCGCTCGTCGACGCTGAGCCGGCGCCGGGGCGCCTTGTCGGCACGGCTTGGCTGATCCTCCGACCGGGGCGCCGTCGAGGGCGTACGGGAAACCATGGCGCCACCCTATCCAGCCCCGGCTGTCGGATGATCACCTGATCTTGGGAATCCGTCCGGGCGATCTGCCCGATCACGCGTCCGATCACGTGCCCGATCAGAGGTGACGAAAGTCTGACGTCCGGCCGCCGACCCTGGTCCGCGGCCGCGCGGAGTGGTCGAATCGGGGGGTGAACGAATCCACCGGTACGCCGGTCGGGCGCCGTGTGGTGCTCGGCATGCTGGGCCTGGGTGCGGCGGGCGTCGCCGCCGGGCCCTACCTGCAGCGCGCCGTCGAGGCGGTCACCAGCCACGACCCGACCGGGCTCAGCGACCTGGTGCCGGGCGGCGGCGGGTTCCGCTACTACTCGGTGGTCGCGGCGGTACCGCAGCGCACGGCCGCCGACTACACACTGACCATCGACGGCCTGGTCGACCGGCCGGCCACCCTCCGCCTCGCCGACCTGCAGGCGATGCCGCAGACCCGGATCGTCCACGACGTCCAGTGCGTCACCGGCTGGCGGGTGCCCAGCACCCCGTTCGAAGGGGTCCGGCTCAGCCACCTGCTGGAGCGGGCCGGCGTGCGGGACGGCGCCACCGCGGTGCGCTTCAGCTGCTTCGACGGCTCGTACAGCGAGAGCCTCACCCTGGAGCAGGCCCGCCGCGACGACGTCCTCGTCGCGCTGCGCATGCAGGACCGCCCGCTCGGCCACGCGCACGGCGGCCCGGTGCGGCTGTACGTCGCCCCGATGTACTTCTACAAGTCGGCGAAGTGGCTCTCCGGCATCACGCTGACCCCCGAGGTCCGCCGGGGCTACTGGGAGCACCTCGGCTACGACGTCGACGCCTGGGTCGGCCGCTCCAACGGACGCGACGATGCACCCACCGGCTGACCCGGGGCCCGCCCGGCCCGCCCGGGTGGCCCGCTTCGCGCGCGCCGAGCGCTGGGTGCACCGGGCCACCGCCGCGCTGATGCTGACCTGCGTGGCCACCGCGCTGATGCTGTACTACCCGCCGCTGTCGGAGCTGGTCGGCCGGCGCCGGCTGGTCGTGGTGGTGCACGAGTGGTGCGGGCTGCTGCTGCCCGTCCCGCTGCTGCTCGGCCTCGCCTCCCGGGCGCTGCGCGCAGACCTGGCCCGGCTCAACCGGTTCACGGCGGCCGACCGCCGCTGGCTGCGGGCCGTCCGCAAACGCTCGTACGACCGGCCGGCGGGCAAGTTCAACGCCGGGCAGAAGCTGTACGCGGCGTGGATCGCGGGGGCGGCGCTGGTGATGCTCGGCACCGGCCTGCTGATGTGGTTCACGCACCTGGCCCCGCTGGTCTGGCGCACGGGGGCGACCTTCGTCCACGACTGGCTGGCGGTGGCGGTCGCCGTGGCGGTGGCCGGCCACATCTGGATGGCGGTGCGCGACCCCGAGGCCCGCCGCGGTATGCGCACCGGCCTGGTCGACCGGCACTGGGCCGCCCGCGAGCACCCCGAGTGGGACCCTCCGGACGCCGCCCGGGGGATCCCTCAGGAGGACCGCGACTCCAGGTAGCGCCGGTACGCCTCCCGGCCGTCGACCACGAAGTCCCACTCGGTGAGCCGCTCGGCGAGCTCCTCCTCGGACAGCCAGCCGTGCCAGGCCACCTCCTCGACCTGCGGCGACACCGGGCCGTCCCAGCGGGCCTCGTGCAGGTCGCAGAACCAGGACAGCCCGTCCTGCTCGAACAGGAAGCGGAACAGCGGCACCGGCTCGATCCCGGTCACCCCCAGCTCCTCCTCGGCCTCCCGGACGGCCGCCTCGGCGTACGACTCGCCGGAGCCGACCACCCCGCCGACGAAGCAGTCGTACGCGCCCGGGGCGAACAGCTTGCTGTCCGTCCGCCGGTGGACGAAGATCCGGCCCTGCGGGTCGCGGACCAGGATGAAGACGCAGCGGTGGGTCAGACCGTCCCGGTACACCTCGGCGCGGGTCGCGGTGCCGACCACCTGGTCCTGGGCGTCGACCACGTCGAGCAGTTCTTCGGCGGGGTTCGTCATGTCTCCGGACACTACCGCCGGAGCCGGCCGGACAGGGGCAGGGGAGGAGACCCGCCCCGGGACCGCGGCGGCACCGGTCGGACCACCCGACTATCGTTCCAACCGGAGGCGCAGACGACGGAACGGCGGGGAACGTGACAGCGGTGGAGATCTGGGGCGAGACGGCGGCGGGCTTCGAACCCGTCCGCGAGGCCTTCGCCCGCAACTTCCGCGAGTACGGCGAACTCGGCGCGGCCTTCGCGCTCTACCTGGACGGCCGCAAGGTGGTCGACCTGTGGGGCGGCGACGCCCGGCCCGAGGTCGGCGGCCGGCCCGCCCCCGCCGTGCCGTGGACGGCCGACACCGCCCAGGTGCTGCGCTCCGTCACCAAGGGCCTCACCGCCGCCACCGCGCTCCACCTCGTCCAGCGGGGCCTGCTCGACCTGGACGCCCCGGTCTCCTCGTACTGGCCGGAGTTCGCCGCCGCCGGCAAGGGGCGGGTCCCCGTCCGCTGGCTGCTCTCGCACCAGGCCGGGCTGCCGGTGCTCGACGTGCCGCTGCGCCTGGAGGACCTGCTGACCTGGGAGCCGGCCGCCGCCGCGGTCGCCTCGCAGGCCCCCGCCTGGGAGCCGGGCACCGCCCACGGCTACCACCCGTACACCTTCGGCTGGCTGGTCGGCGAGGTCGTCCGCCGGGTCAGCGGCCGGAGCGTCGGCCACTACCTCACCGAGGAGATCGCCCAGCCGCTCGGCCTCGACCTGTGGATCGGCCTGCCCGCGGGGGCCGCGCCCCGGGTCGGCCGGCTGGTCGACCTGCCCGCCCCCGAGGCCGCGCAGACCGGCCCGAGCGGCATGAAGGTCCGCCCCAAGGCCTCCGTGGTGCGCGCCTACCAGGACCGCACCTCGCTGACCGCCCGGGCGTTCGGCGCCGTTCTCGCCGCCGTCGACCTCAACGACCCCGCCGTGCAGGCCGCGGAGGTGCCCGGCGCCGGCGGCATCGGCACAGCCCGGTCGGTCGCCCGGTTCTACGCCTCGCTGATCGGCGCCGCGGACCGGCACGGCGGCGCGCCCGGTGAGCGGCTGCCCGCGCTGTTCGGCCCGGAGGTGCTGAAGGAGGCCATGGGCCCGGCGGTCAGCGGCCCGGACAAGGTACTGATCGTCAACACCACCTTCGGCCACGGCTTCTTCCGCCACGCCGCCACCTCGCCGATGGCCTCCCCGGCCAGCTTCGGCCACCCCGGCCGGGGCGGCTCCCTCGGCTTCGCCGACCCCGACCTCGGCATCGGCTTCGGCTACGTGACCAACGGCATGCAGCCCGGCGTCACCGGCGACATCCGCTCCCGCAGCCTGATGGCCGCCGTCCGCGCCTGCCTGGACGGCCGGACCGGCTGACGGGTCCGCTGAAGCGTACGTCGTGCACCTCGGCCCCGCGCAGCAGGCTCTCCCCGACCGGGGTCACCGTCGCCGCACCGCCGCGGGCCCGGGCCTCGGCGAGCGTGTCGCTCCGGAAGGCGTCCAGGTCGGCGGGGGCGGTCGGTTGGGGCGGTAGCGCAGCAGGTCCTCGTAGGGCAGGTCGGTCAGCGGCATGCCGCTCTTCTCTCCGGTGGTGGCGGACGGTTCCGGTGGTGGCGGGTGGTCAGATCAGGCCGCGCCGGGCGGCCCAGACCGCGGCCTGCAGCGGGGTCCGCACCCCGATCCGGTCGCAGAGCACCCGGATCCGGCGCCGCAGGGTGCGGCTGGAGGTGGACAGCCGGCGGGCGATGGCGTCCAGCGGCAGGCCCTCGGCGAGCAGGAGCAGCAGCTGGTGCTCCTCGGGGGCGAGCAGTCCGGCGGCGGGCCGCCGGGTCTGCGGCACGGGCTGGGCCTGCCGGTACGGCGGTGCCTGCAGCGGGCCGAGCCGGCCGGACGCGGGGGTGCGGCCGCGGTTCAGGGCGGCGGGATGGGGCGCAGCGGTCGGGTGCGGGGCGGTGGGGTGCGGGGCGGTGGGGTGCATGGTGGCCTCCTTGCCACGAGAAGGACGGGGCCCGGTCAGCCCGATCAGATCGGCAGCCGGGCGCCGTCGCGCAGGTAGAGCGGGATCCGGTCGAGCGGGGCGTCGGCGGTCACCGTGGTGCCGCCCGGGTGGGTCTCGCCCGTCCAGGCACACCGCCAGGTCGCGCCCGCCGGCAGTCGGAGGGCGCGCTCCCGCGCACCCGCCTCGACCACCGGCGCGACCAGCTGGTTCACGGGACGGCTCCTGGGGGTGCGTGCGGGCAGCGGTGGGCGCGCCGGCGCGGTGACGCCCCGGCGTGCGGGATCGGTGGGGGTACGGGCGCGTGCGGGTGCGCCCGGCTCCCGGGGATCGGCGATGCGCGCGAGCGGCCCGGTGAAGCGGGTGGGGCGGTGGAGCGGGTGGGGCGGTGGTGCCTGGCGGGTGCTGCGGGAGTCCGCTGCGGGTGGTGCGCGGCGAGGGGGACGGGTCAGCTCGTCCGGACGGCCGGTCCGCTGGACTCGCGCATGGTGAGGGTGGGGCGCAGCAGGGTCAGCCCGGAGGTGTCCTCGCCGCCGGCCTGGGCCATCAGCAGCTCGACCGCCCGGCTGCCCATCTCCTGGGCGGGGATGGAGACCGAGGTGAGCTGCGGGGCGGAGTGCAGGGCCACCTCGTCGGGGCAGATCGCCACGACCGAGACGTCCTCCGGCACGGCGCGCCCGGACTGGCGGAGCTGGCTGAGCAGGTGCGGCAGCGCGGCCTCGTTCTGCACCACGAAGCCGGTGGTGCTCGGCCGCTCCTGCAGGATGCGGGAGAGGGTTCCGCTGGCCGCCTCGAGGCCGGCCCCGCAGGGGCGGTGGAGGAAGCCGAGGCCGCGGGCGGCGGCCTGCTGGCGGAAGCCGGCCAGGGTGCGCTCGGCGAAGCCGGTGTGCCGGCGGTAGACCGATTCGGCGGCCCCGATCAGCGCCACCTCGCGGTGGCCGAGGTCGGCGAGGTGGTCGGCGGCGAGCGCGCCGGTGGCCTCGAAGTCCAGGTCGACGCAGGTGAGCCCGGACGGGTCGGCGGGCAGGCCGATCAGCGCGGCGGCGGCCCCGGTCTGTCGCAGCAGCGGGATCCGCTCGTCCTCCAGTTCGACGTCCATGAGGATCATCGCGTCGGCCAGTCCGCTGGCGGCGACGCGCTTCACCGCGGACGGGCCCTCCTCGCTGGTGAGCAGCAGCACGTCGTGGCCGAAGCGGCGGGCGGTGGTGGTGATGGCGATGGCGATCTCCATCATCACCGGCACGAACATGTCCGTGCGCAGCGGGATCATCAGGGCGATCACATTGGAGCGGTTGCTCGCCAGTGCCCGGGCCCCCGCGTGCGGGTGGTAGCCGAGCTCGGCGATGCTGCGCTCCACCCGCAGCCGGGTGTCCTGCGAGATGGACCGCTTGCCGCTGATGACGTACGAGACCGTGCTCGGGGACACCCCGGCGTGCCGGGCGACCTGGGCGAGCGTGACCATCTGGTGCTCCATCTCGCGACACGGCCGGGCGCGGCTGGTGAAGCGCTTCGACGATGTCTGCTGTGCGGCTCGATGCTGTCCTGCCCGGAGAGCTTAGAGAGGCAGATGGACTGTGTCCAGACCCGGTTTCGAAGCGCTTCACCAACTGCGCCCGGCCGTGTCGCCGGGGCCCGGAGTCCTACGCCTGGCCGGTCTCGAAACGGCTGATCAGGTTGCCGTCCACGGTGAACCGCCACGCGGTGCGCATCTCGCCCCAGGTGTCGTTGCGGTAGTTGGCGATCAGGGCGAGGCCGCCGTCCTTCTCGGTCTGGACCTCGATGTGCCCGCGGGAGGAGAAGATCTCCCGCTCGGCCCAGGCCGCCAGCGGGCGGTCCGAGCCGTCGTCGGACATCGTGGCGTCCGGCGTCAGCGCGGCGAAGAACGCGGTCGGGTCTCCTCCGTTGATCGCGGCGACCAGCGCGCGGACGGCGGGATTGGACAGCTTGGCGGCGGGGATCGTCATGGTCGGGGCCTCCTCGTCCCGGGTGCACGGCACGGTGCCGTGCTTTCCAGAGAGCACGGCGCCCGCCCGGCCGCCAGCGGCGTACTCCGTCCGCGCCCCGCCTCCGCCGAGCAGGGCCCGGGCTGTGCTTTGATCCGCTTCCGGGGGCCACCGCGGGGAACCGCCGACGGAAGGAGTGCCCTGGATGGGGCCGGCCGAACTGATCGTCCTGACGTTCCCGCAGGAGGCCATCACCGCGGAGAGCGCCCGCGCGCTGGGCGCCCTGCGGACGGCCGGGGACATCCGGGTGATCGACGCCCTGGTGGTCGCCCGCCGGGCCGACGGCACCGTGGAGTACGCGGAGGTCGGCGAGGTGGAGCACCTGCAGGGGGTGGTCGCGGCCGGCGGCGCGGAGCTGCCGCTGATCGGGCCGGCCGACGCCGAGGAGGCGGCCGCCCTGCTCGCCCCGGGCACCGTCGCGGTGGTCGTGCTGATCGAGCACCTGTGGGCGCAGAGCGCCGCGGCCGCGCTCGGCGCGGTCGGCGGGCGGATCGCGTCCGGCGTGCGGATCCCGCCGGAGCGGATCGAGGAGGCCGTCCGCGCCGCCCGCGCCCGGGCGGGCAGCGGGCGCTGAGTGTCAGGAGTCGCCCTCGGGGCGTCGGGTGTCGTCACGCGCCCCTGAGTGGCCGCCCGTACGTGGTGTGCAGACCCCTGCGCCGGGCGACGCGCGCCGGGCGGGGTGAGGGGCGCGGGCCGACCCGTGCGCGCCCGTCGGAATACTCGCACGCGTGCGCCGGAGCCTCTGGTCCCGAGCCCGGCGTTCCGCTACGGTGGGTGCATCGCCGGTCACCCGGTGCGGTAGCGGCCGGTCCACCGTTCCCAGTGCAGGTAGCCCGCCAGCCAGGCGGTCATGCCGTCGGCGTAGCGCTGCGCGATGCCGCGCTGTTCCTCGTCCAGCTCCAGCTCTCCGAAGGCGCAGGGCAGTTCGGCGAGGAGTCGTCCGTAGCGGTCGACCAGCAGCTGCGCCTCGGCGAGGACGACCGAGCAGGCCTCCTCCGGCGGGCACGAGCGTTCGCGCTGGACGATCATCACCAGGTTGTAGACGTCGCCGCGCGGCGCCTCCAACGGGTAGGAGCGGACATCGTTGCTGTACGACGGGATGTCGGCGGCCACCTGGCGCAGCTGCCGGAACACCGGGTGGTGGAAGGTGCTCTGCGGCACCGTGAACCCGCCGAGCCGCTCCAGCATGTCGAAGATGGTCTCCATGGCGGCGGTTCCCCGACGGAGCGTCAGATAGCCCTCGCGGTCCGGGATGCGCCCGGAGCGCCGGCCGGCCGCCTCGGCGGGGTGGCTGGCGAAGTACCACTCCCAGTTGGCGGCGGCCCGTGCCCGCCAGCGGCCGGGCATGCCGGCCGTGGACCGTCTCCACAGGTCGGCGAAGGCCCGCTCGACCCCCGAATTGCCGTCCGGCAGGGCGCCGTGCAGGATCGCGGTCAGCCGGTCGCAGATCCGGCCCACCTCGGAGGGGCGCCGGCCCAGATCGCTGTCGAACTGGTCGTCGAAGAGGAAGAAGAAGCCCAACATGTCTGCGGCGAGGGCGAGTTCGTCCGCCTCGACGCCGGGATGGCTGAGCGCTGCGAGTTCCGCCACCTCCCAGTGGCCGTAGACCGCGGCGTCGGCGACGTCCGCCAGCTCGCGGTGGCGGGCCAGCCAGGAGCGGTGCCGCTCGGCCGCGTGGGCGTGGTGCCCGCTGCGCCGGTGCGGGAACGGGAAGTCGAGTGAGCTGTCGTCGGACATCGTGCTCCCAGCGAGGTGACTCTCGGATCCGGTGCTGTACGTGCGCGTCGTGCGGTGAACTCCGCTGCTGATACTGGGACGTACTGAAGATCGACTGCGCCGTCCGGCCCGGCAGACTACCCGATCGGATCATCAGATGGCATGCGCACCAGGGCATTTGCCCGGGGCGTCGGGCCTCAATCCTCGACTCCGTTCGGGCCTGCACGAATGCCGCCCGCGCGGGCGTGCACGGCGCTAGGGTCGGGAACGTACCAGGATCGGAAGAGGCGGAGGCGCTGCGGTGGCGGCAGATCAGAACGGCCAGGGCGAACAGGAGTACGTCACCTCGCCGACCGAGGAGACTCTCCGCGAGCGGGACGCGGAACTGCACGCCGCCGACGAGGCGGTCGCCCGGCTCTGCCGCAAGTTCGCCGCCGGCGGCACCGAGATCGGCGAGGTCCTCTGCTACTCCGGCCCCGGCGGCATGGGCAAGACCTCGCTGCTGCACCGGGTGCGCCGCCTCGCCAAGCTCCAGCCCGACTGCACCGTGCTCTTCGCCCGCGGCGGCGAACGCCAGCGCAACGAGCCCTTCCGGGTGCTGCGCCAACTGCTCCAGCCCGTCCTCGGCGCGCTGCCCGAGGACGAGAAGCAGGAGGTCTTCGGCAACTGGTACGGCATCGTCGGCCCCGCCATCGGCCTCGTCCCGCCGTCCGACGAACTGGAGCCGCTCGACCCGCAGGGCGTGCGCGACGGCCTCGACTTCGTCTTCACCCAACTCGCGCCGCGCCGCGCTCCGTTGGTGATGGTGGTGGACGACCTGCACTGGGCGGACCAGGAGTCGCTCAGCTGGCTCGCCGCCTTCGCCGTCCGCTCCCGCGAACTCCCCGTGCTGCTCGTCCTCGCCTACCGCGACGAGTTCGACCACAAGGCGCACGCCCTGCGCCACCAGGTCGAGTCGATCGCGCAGCAGCGTCACGAACTGCGCCGCCTCACCCCGGACACCGTCGCCGACCTCGTCCGCACCGAACTCGGCGGCGAGGCCGAGGACGCCTTCTGCCGCCAGGTCTGGGCCGTCACCGGCGGCACCCCGTACGAGGTCGTCGCGCTGCTCCGCGAGGTCCGCGACCAGGCGCTGGAGCCCAGCGAGGAGAACTCCCGCCGGCTGCACGACCTCGCCGCCGCCGCCCGCGGCGAGACGCTGCAGCACTGGCTCGACAAGCTCGGCCCCACCACCCTGCGCTTCGCCTGGGCCGCCGCCCTGCTCGGCACCGACATCCGGCAGAGCCTCGCCGCCACCATCTCCGCCCAGGGCCCCGACCAGGCCGAGGAGTCCGTCCGCCAGCTGCGCCGCCAGCGTGTCCTCACCAGCCAGCCCAACGGCCGGCTCGAGTTCGTCCACCCGCTGATCGGCACCTCGATCTACCTGACCATGCCGGCCGCGACCAAGACGGCCATGCACGGCATCGCGGCCACCGCGATCGAGAACGCCGGCGGCTCGATGCTCGCCGCCTCCCGGCACCTGCTGGAGGTGCTGCCCGAGGGCGACGACGCGATCGTCCGCAAGCTGCGCAAGGCCGCCCAGGAGCACCTCGCGATCGGCGCCCCCGACGCCGCCAAGCGCTGCCTGGAGCGCGCCCTCAACGAGCCGCCGGACGAGGACATCCGCGCCGAGGTGATGTACGAGCTCGGCTGCTCCGCCCTGCTCACCGACCCGGCCGCAACCGTCAACCAGCTCACCATCGCACTGGAGCCGGAGAACGGCCTCGGCGCCGAACTGCGGGTCGACGCCACCTTCCGGCTCTCCGAGGCGCTGGCCCACGCCGGGCAGCTGACCCGGGCCGCGGAGATCTGCCAGGAGGAGGCCGACCGCACCCCGCCCGGCCCCGGCCGGCTGCGGCTTCAGGCCGCGCACTTCATGTGGGCCGCCTTCCAGCGCGACGAGGACGACGCCGGCGCCCGCTCCGACCGGCTGGAGCAGCTCGCCCACGCGCTCACCGGCCGGGACAGCGCCGAACGCGCCGTGATGGCGATGCGCGCCTGGGACCTCACCCTGCGCGGCGAGTCCGCCGCCCGTGCCGTCGAACTCGCCGACCGGGCCCTGGTCGGCGGCCGGCTGCCCACCGAGCTCGGCTGGACGGGCACCACCTGGGGCTTCGAACTGCCCGCCCTGGTCGGCCTCACCCTCACCTACACCGACGAACTCATCCGCGCCGAACGGCTGTTCTCCGACGCGATCATGGAGTTCGAGATCGCCGGCTGGAGCGGCGCCCACCGCGGCTTCGCCTACTTCCTGATGGGCCTGGTCCGGTTCCGCCGCGGATTCCTGCTGGAGGCCGAGGACTTCCTCCGCCGCGGCCTGCGGATCTCCGAGCGGATCGCCCCCGACCTGCCGCTGCAGTGGGACATCGTCGGCGTCCTCGCCGACACCCTGCTCGCCCGCGGCCGCGTCCAGGAGGCCTGGGAGCTCGCCGAGCAGTACCGCTTCGCACCGCCCTACCACCCCACCGCCATGGTGCTGCCCGACGCGCCCACCCTCTACGGCAAGCTGCTGCTGGCCCGCGGCGAACTCACCGAGGCCGCCAAGGTGCTGCGCCAGGTCGGCGACCAGCTCACCGCCCGCGGCCGGCACAACACCGTCTGGGCGCCCTGGGCCGGCCACCTCGCACTCGCGCTCGCCCCGGACGATCCGGACGCCGCCCGCGAGTACGCACAGCTGGCGGTCGACCGCGCCCGGCACTTCGGCTCCGCCTCCGCGGTCGGCGCCGCCCTGCGGCTGCAGGCCGCCGTCACCGACGGCCCGGTCGCCGTCGACCTCCTGGAGGAGGCCGTCTCGGTGCTCGGCCAGTCCCCGGCCGGCCACGAGCACGCCCACGCGCTGGTCGACCTCGGCGCGGCGCTGCGCCGCAGCGGCCGGCTGGTGGGCGCCGGCGAATACCTCTACCAGGGCATGGAACTCGCCCAGCAGTGCGGTGCCGACGGCCTGGTCGCCCGCGCCCGGCGCGAACTCGCCGTCTCCGGGCTGCGCCCCAATCGGCTGCGCACCCTCTCCAAGGACGCGCTCAGCCAGCACGAGTGGGAGGTCGCCGAGCTCGCCGTCCGCGGCCTGCCGCCGCAGCGGATCGCCGAACACCTCGACCTGCCGCTCAGCCTGGTGCACCGCCGGCTGGCCGCCGTGCACCGCAAAGCGGGCACCGGGCCGGAGGGCCTGGCGGCCGCCCTCGAGCTGCCCGACAAGCACTCCCGTACCGACGACGGCCTCTGACCACCGCAGGCAGCGGCCGACCGGCCGGGGCACGTACCGCGCAGCAGCGCCGTACCGGGCCCCGGTCGGGCTAGGCTGCTCCTGGAGCGACAAGATCGCCCATAATCGAACAGCTGTCGAGGTGAGGCGGTTGCGGCCGCTTCGGTGAGGAGCAGGCCATGGCGGCATCCGCACAGGCCACGGAGGTCGGGCACGGGCCCTTCGAACCCAGCGGCGCGGGCGCGGCGATCGAGCGCTGGACCCTGCGCAACGGCCCGCTGCAGGCCGACGTCCTCACCCTCGGCGCCACCCTGCACACCCTCACCGCGCCCGACCGCTCCGGCACGCCCGGCCAGATCCTGCTCTCCACCGACGAACTCCCGCAGATCCTAGGCGCCGCCCGCCACTTCGGCACCACCGTTGGCCGCTACGCCAACCGCATCGCCGACTCCCGGATCACCATCGACGGCGAGGACCACCCGCTCGCCCCCACCGGCAACGGCGTCACCCTGCACGGCGGCCCGGACGGCTTCGCGCACCGCATCTGGGAGGCCGAGGAGATCCCCGGCGGCGTCCGGCTGAGGCTGCACAGTCCCGACGGGGACCAGGGCTTCCCCGGCGGCCTCGACGTCACGGTCTCCTACACCCTCTCCGCGGACGCGCTGACCATCGACTACCACGCCGTCACCAGCAAGCCCACCGTGGTCAACCTGACCAACCACGCCTACTTCAACCTCGCCGGCGAGGGCAGCGGCGACGTGCTCGGCCACCTGCTCACCCTGGACGCCGACCACTACACCCCGGTGGACGCCCGGCAGATCCCGCTCGGCCCGTTCGAGGCGGTGGCCGGCACCCCCTTCGACTTCACCACCGCGCGACCGCTCGGCAAGGGCATCGCCGAGAACCACCCGCAGATCGTCGCCGCCCACGGGTACGACCACAACTGGGTGCTGCGCGACCGCCCGGCCGACGGCACCCCGGCCCGCGCCGCCCTGCTGGAGGACCCGGAGAGCGGCCGCACCCTGGAGGTGCTCACCACCGAGCCGGGCATCCAGGTCTACACCGCCAACGGCTTCCACGGCGCGGTCGCCGGCGCCCGCGGCGTCTCGTACGGCCCCTACGCCGGCGTCGCCCTGGAGACCCAGCACCACCCGGACTCGCCGCACCGGCCCTCCTACCCGTCGACGCTGCTGCGGCCGGGCGAGGAGTTCCGCTCGACCACGGTGCTGCGCCTCGGCACCGCCTGAGGACGGAGGCCGGAGGCGGGCCGGGTGTCCGTCCGCCGAGACAGATTGCTGAAAGCTCCGCAACGACGGCCCGTGCCGCCGGGGATCCCCCGGTCGACACGGGCCGTTCGCATGCCCGGGTTGAGCTGGAGTGATGCAGGCCACCCGGATCGACGCGGTGATTCGCGGGTCGGCAACTCGGAGGACACGCGGATGTAACGATCTGAATGACGCTTGCAGAAAGTTGCTGCAAGGGCTTTCAGGTTGGCTTTCGCCGCTGTTACGTTCCTCCACAAGCCCGACGGCGGCAACGGCGCAGTCGGCACGGGACAGCCATTATGCGCGGTCCTCCACCAATTCGGGCACCCCCACCTTTCCTAGGAGTTCTCATGCGGCGTGGCATCGCGGCCTCCGCTCTCGTTGCGGCCCTTGCGGTATCTCTTGCAGCCTGTGGCAGCAGCGGCTCCGGCTCGGACGCCAAGGGCGACGGCGGACCGGTCACCATCACCTACTGGGACACGTCCAACGCCACCAACGAGGCTCCGACCTACCAGGCGCTCGTCCAGAAGTTCGAGGCCGCCAACCCGAACATCAAGGTCAACTTCGTCAACGTGCCGTTCGACCAGGCGCAGAACAAGCTGCAGACCGCGATGGGCGCCAAGGGCGCCCCGGACGCCTTCCGCGCCGAGGTCGGCTGGACCTCCGCCTTCGCCAAGGCCGGCTTCCTGGAGCCGCTGGACGGCACCCCGGCGCTCCCCGACGCGTCCTCCTTCCAGCCGAGCCTGATCCAGCAGGCCAAGTACGAGGGCAAGACCTACGGCGCCCCGCTGGTCACCGACACCCTCGGCCTGCTCTACAACAAGGAGCTCTTCACCAAGGCCGGCATCACCAAGGCCCCCGCCACCTGGGACGAGCTGAAGGCCGACGCCGCCCTGGTCAAGGAGAAGGCCGGCGTGGACGGCTTCTTCATGCGGGCCGGCGACGGCTACTACGCCATGCCGTTCCTGTTCGGCGAGGGCACCAACATGGTGGACGCGGCCGGCAAGAAGATCACCATCAACTCGCCGGAGGCCGTCAAGGCCGTCGAGACCTACAAGTCGATGTTCACCTCGCCCGGCACCGCCAAGGCCGACGTGACCACCGACTCGTACGCCCACATGATGGACGCCTTCAATACCGGCAAGGTCGCGATGATCATCCAGGGTCCCTGGGAGATCACCAACATCTACAAGGGCACCGCGTTCGCGAACAAGGCCAACCTCGGCATCGCGGCCGTCCCGGCCGGCTCCACCGGCAAGGCCGGCGCCCCCACCGGCGGCCACAACGTCTCCGTCTACGCCGGCTCCGACGCCGCCCACAAGGCCGCTGCCGAGAAGCTCGCCGCGTTCCTGACCTCGGCCGAGAGCCAGACCACCCTCGCGCTGAAGAACTCCACCCTGCCGACCCGCGGTGACGCCTACACCGCCGAGGTCAAGGCCAACCTGGGCATCGCGGGCTACCAGGCCATCCTGAGCTCCGCCCAGCCGCGGCCCGAGCTGCCCGAGTACTCCTCGCTGTTCGGCTCGATCGGCACCAACCTCGGCAAGATCGTCCAGGGCCAGGCCGACACCAAGGCCGGCCTGGACGCCACCGCCGTCGACTACGCGAAGCTCCTCCCCGGCTTCGCCAAGTAAGCCCTCCGGCCGCCCGGCCCACCCCTGGTGGGCCGGGCGGCCGTCGGCCACCCCCGTACGAAGACCCAGTCGCCGACGCGAGACGGCGGACCTCCCGAAAAGGTGTCAACAATGGCAGTCGCCGTGCAGGGCGCTCCCGGTAAGAGCCGCCGCGGCCGCGAACCGCGTCCGGGCCTCGTGCAGCGCCTCAAGCTCTCGTACAGCAAGTACTGGTACGCCTACGCCATGATCGCGCCGGTCGTGATCGTGCTCGGCGTGCTGGTCGGCTACCCGCTCGTGCGCGGCGTCTACCTGACGCTCACCGACGCCACCAGCCTCAACACCGGCCGCCAGATCGGCGTCAACCACATCCCGGACAGCTTCAACTTCGTCGGCCTGCACAACTACGCCGACGTGCTCTGGGGCCCCGGCTCGTACGACCGCTTCTGGTCGCACTTCGTGTGGACGATCGCCTGGACGGCCATCTGCGTCGTCCTGCACTACACCATCGGCCTCGCCCTCGCCCTGCTGCTCAACCAGAAGCTCCGCGGCCGCGGCCTCTACCGCATGATGCTCATCCTGCCCTGGGCGGTGCCGACCTTCGTCACCGTGTTCTCCTGGCGCCTGATGCTCGCCGACGGCGGCGCGATCAACGGCATCCTCGGCTCGGTCGGCCTGCCCGAGCCCGGCTGGCTCTCCGACCCGCTGGCCCAGAAGGCCGCCGCGATCACCGTCAACACCTGGGTCGGCGTGCCCTTCATGATGGTCTCCCTGCTCGGCGGCCTGCAGTCCATCCCGGCCGAGCTGTACGAGGCCGCCGAGATGGACGGCGCCTCCCCGTGGCAGCGCTTCCGCTACGTGACCCTGCCGGGCCTGCGCACCGTCAGCAGCACCGTCGTCCTGCTCGGCGTCATCTGGACGTTCAACCAGTTCGCCGTCATCTTCCTGCTGTTCGGCAACGGCGCGCCCGACGCCCAGATCCTGGTCACCTGGGCCTACCGCCTCGGCTTCGGCCAGATGCCCCGCGACTACGCGCAGTCCGCCACCTACGGCGTCCTGCTGCTCTCGCTCCTGATCGTCTTCACCAGCTTCTACCGCCGTTGGCTGGCCCGCAACGAGCAGGCGAACGGCTGACCGCCGCGCGCATCCAGCAGACCAGCGACATCCACGAGGCAGGTACCCGATGACCACCACCACCGAACGCCCGGCCGCCCGCTCCGCGGCCGCCCACGCCGCCCGGCCGGCCAAGGTCCGCGGCCGTGAGCAGCGCAGCCCGCTCGCCACCGTGCTCAGCCACCTCGCGCTGATCACCGCCAGCCTGATCGCGCTCTTCCCCGTCGTCTACATCGCCTACATCTCGCTCGGCCCCGACGACATGGACTACCTGCACCCGGGTCAGATCCTCGGCAAGGCCACCCTGTCGAACTACACCACGGTGCTCAACGACACCGACTTCTTCAGCTGGTTCGGCAACTCGGTGATCGTCGCCGGCGGCACCACCGTCGTCGGCGTCATGCTCGCCGCGAGCACCGGCTACGCCGTCTCCCGGATGCGCTTCGCCGGCCACAAGCAGCTGATGTGGACGCTGCTGGTGACCCAGATGTTCCCGATCGCCGTGCTGATCGTGCCGATGTACTACATCCTGTCCAGCCTCCAGCTGCTGGACAGCTACTTCGGCCTGATCCTGGTCTACTCGGGCACCACCGTCCCGTACTGCGCCTGGCTGCTGAAGGGCTACTTCGACACCATCCCGGTGGAGATCGACGAGGCCGGCCGGGTCGACGGGCTCTCCCCGTTCGGCACCTTCTGGCGGCTGATCCTGCCGCTGGCCCGCCCGGGCCTGGCCGTCGCCGCCTTCTACTCCTTCCTCACCGCCTGGGCCGAGGTCGCCTTCGCCTCGACCTTCATGCTCAGCTCCGACAAGTACACCCTCGCGGTCGGCCTGCAGTCCTTCATCAGCGAGCACGACCACCAGTGGCAGCTGATGGCCACCACCTCGGTGCTGATCGCGCTGCCCGCCGCCCTGGTCTTCTACCTCGTTCAGCGCCACCTCGTCACCGGACTGACCGCCGGTGCCGCCAAGTCCTGACAGCTGCGCGCCCCGAACGGCCGAAGTACCGGCCGGCGCCGATTGGCTGACGTACCGTCACACCACGCTCTGTTCGCCACGAATCCCCAAGGGATGACTGACCCATGACCCAGAACCTGGCCGACGCCTCCCGGCCCGCCCCCGTCCCCGCCGCCGAGCCCCTCGCAGCGAGTGCGGGCGCGAGCAGAGGCTGGTGGCGGGATGCGGTCATCTACCAGGTGTACCCGCGCAGTTTCGCCGACTCCAACGGCGACGGCATGGGCGACCTGCCGGGCATCCGAAGCCGCCTGCCCTACCTGCGCGACCTCGGCGTCGACGCGGTCTGGCTCTCCCCGTTCTACGCCTCCCCGCAGGCCGACGCCGGCTACGACGTCTCCGACTACCGCGCGGTGGACCCGATGTTCGGCACCCTGCTGGACGCCGACGGGCTCATCCGGGACGCGCACGGGCTCGGCCTGCGGATCATCGTCGACCTCGTCCCCAACCACTCCTCCGACCAGCACGAGTGGTTCCAGCGCGCGCTGCGCGAGGGCCCTGCGTCCCCTCTGCGCGACCGCTACCACTTCCGTCCCGGCAAGGGCGAGAACGGCGAGCTGCCGCCCAACAACTGGGAGTCGATCTTCGGCGGTCCGGCCTGGACCCGCTCCGTCAACCCGGACGGCACCCCGGGCGAGTGGTACCTGCACCTCTTCGCCCCCGAGCAGCCCGACTTCAACTGGGAGAACCGGGCCGTCGCCGACGAGTTCCGCTCGATCCTGCGGTTCTGGCTGGACATGGGCGTCGACGGCTTCCGGATCGACGTCGCGCACGGCATGGTCAAGGAGGCCGGCCTGCCCGACATCGGCGCCGGCGACCAGCTCAAGCTGCTCGGCAACGACGTGATGCCCTTCTTCGACCAGGACGGCGTCCACGAGATCTACCGCGAGTGGCGCAAGATCCTCGACGAGTACCCGGGCCAGCGGATCGGCGTCGCCGAGGCGTGGACCCCGACCGTCCGGCGCACCGCCAACTACGTCCGCCCCGACGAGCTGCACCAGGCCTTCAACTTCCAGTACCTGGGCACCTCCTGGGACGCCGCCGAGCTGCGTGAGGTGATCGACGTCTCGCTCGACTCGATGCGCCCGGTCGACGCCCCCACCACCTGGGTGCTCTCCAACCACGACGTCACCCGGCACGCCACCCGGTTCGCCAACGAGCCGGGCCTGGGCACCCAGATCCGCACCGCCGGCGACCGCGAGCTCGGCCTGCGCCGCGCCCGCGCCGCCAGCCTGCTGATGCTGGCCCTGCCCGGCTCCGCGTACGTCTACCAGGGCGAGGAGCTCGGCCTGCCGGACGTCACCGACCTGCCCGACGAGGTCCGCCAGGACCCGTCCTTCTTCCGGGCCTCCGGCCAGGACGGCTTCCGCGACGGCTGCCGGGTGCCGATCCCGTGGTCCGGCACCGAGGCCCCGTACGGCTTCGGCCCCGCCGCGGGCGGCCCGAGCTGGCTGCCGCAGCCGGCCGAGTGGGCCGAGCTCAGCGTCGAGGTCCAGACCGGCGACCCGACCTCCACCCTGGAGCTCTACCGCTCGGCGCTGGCCGTCCGCCGCGAGCACCCCGCGCTCGGCGCCGGCACCGAGGTGACCTGGCTGGAGTCGCCGGAGGGCGTCCTCGCCTTCCGCCGGGACAGCGCGCAGGGCTCGTTCGTCTGCACCTCCAACACCACCGGGGAGCCGGTCCGGATCACCGCCCCCGGACGTATCCTGCTGTCCTCCGCGGACACCGGGGCCGTGGACGGCGAGATTCTGCTGCCGGCGGACAGCACCGTATGGTGGGCGGTCTGAGATGGTTGCAATAGGCTCTGGGGTCGTGACTACAGCGCGACTCTCGGACATCGCGGCGCAGGCGGGGGTCAGCGAAGCCACCGTCAGCCGCGTCCTCAACGGCAAGGCGGGTGTCTCCGCAACGACCCGGCAGACCGTGCTGGCCGCCCTCGACGTGCTCGGGTACGAGAGGCCCACCCGGCTGCGGCAGCGCAGCGCGGGCCTGATCGGCCTGATCACCCCGGAGCTCAGCAACCCGATCTTCCCTGCGCTCGCGCAGGTGATCGAGCAGGTGCTCAGCCGGCACGGCTTCACGCCGGTCCTGTGCACCCAGACCCCCGGCGGCTCCACCGAGGACGAACTGGTGGAGATGCTGGTCGAGCGCGGGGTGGCGGGCATCGTCTTCGTCTCCGGCCTGCACGCCGACACCACGGCCGACCACGAGCGGTACAACAAGCTGATCGGCCGGCAGGTGCCGTTCGTGATGATCAACGGCTACAGCGAGCGGATCGCCGCGCCGTTCATCTCGCCGGACGACCGGGCCGCGATGTGGATGGCCGTCCAGCACCTGGTCGAGCTGGGCCACACCAAGATCGGCCTCGCGGTCGGCCAGAAGCGGTACGTGCCGGTGCTCCGCAAGATCGAGGGCTTCCGGGCGGCCGTCCAGGAACTCCTCGGGCTGACCGCGGAGGAGGCCGACGGCTGGGTCCACCACACGCTGTTCAGCGTGGAGGGCGGGCACGCCGCGGCCGGCGCGCTGCTCGACAAGGGCGCCACCGCGATCGTCTGCGGCAGCGACATGATGGCGCTCGGCGCGATCCGGGCCGCCCGGCAGCGCGGGCTCTCCGTGCCGCAGGACGTCTCGGTGGTCGGGTTCGACGACTCGCCGCTGATAGCTTTCACCGAGCCGCCGCTGACCACGATCCGCCAGCCGGTCGAGGCGATGGCCACCGCCGCGGTGGACGCCCTGCTGGAGGAGGTCGGCGGCAACCCCGCGCAGCGCGCGGAGTTCATGTTCCAGCCGGAGCTCGTGATGCGCGGCTCCACCGGCGCCAGCGTGCGCTGACACCCCGCCACCCGGCCCATGGCCGGAGGCACACGGCTGCGGCCCCGGAGAGCCCTCTCTCCGGGGCCGCAGGCGTTTCCCGGGGCCCGGTGTCCCCGACGCCCCCGGGCGGCGGTCCGGTCAGCCCTCCTCGACGGTGCGGTGCGGGAGGGCGGTGCGTTCGGCGTCGGCGGCGTCCCCGGTGCGGGCCTCGGTGCGCCGGCTGCGGGCCAGGTAGTCGCGGACGATGAGCTCGACCGCGTCCTGCGGGTTGCCCGCCCCGGCGGCCAGCATGACCGCGATCGCCAGATCGGCGTCCAGCGTGACGGTGACCTTCGCTGCCATGGCGACTCCTCAACTCCGTGGGAGCGTCAGCCTATCCGCGCGGGCAGGCCGATGCCCCGGAGCGGCGGGAGGCCGCTCCGGGGCATCGGAGGGAGAGGAGCGCCCGGGCCGTGGGACCCGTGTACGGCCGACGGGCGCGGGGGTGCCGGCGTGCGGGACGCCGACACCGAGCCGGGATCAGACCCGGCCGGCGAAGTCCGGCGCCCAGTTGGCGATCGTCTGGACGCGGACGCCGGCGCTCGGGTTGGCGGCCTCGACGTACTTGCCGTCACCGATGTACATGGCGACGTGGTGCACACCGGAGTTGGCACCGTTGCTGGACCAGAACAGCAGGTCGCCCGGCTGCAGGCTGTCCAGCGAGACGCGGGTCGAGTAGTCGGCCTGGTCGGCGGCGACGCGCGGGACGGAGATGCCCGCGGCGCGCAGCGCGGCCTGGGTCAGCCCGGAGCAGTCCCAGCCGCCGTTGCCGGTGCCGCCGTAGATGTATGCCTGGCCCACCTTGGAGAGCGCGAAGTTGACCGCGGCGGCCTTGGAGCCGGTGGCGGTCTGCGCGGCCGGGGTGGTGGTGCTCGCCTTGACCGCCGTGGTGGCGGGCTTGGCGGCGGCCGGAGCGGCCTGGGCGGCCTGGGCGTGCTGCGCACCGGTGCCCAGGGACAGCTTCTGGCCCGGGTAGATGGTGTGCGGACCGCTGGTCAGGACCGACTTGTTGATCTCGTAGAGCTTCTGCCAGCCGCCCTGGACGTGGTTGCGCTCCGCGATGGTCGACAGCCAGTCGCCGGCCCGCACGGTGTAGGTGGCGCCGTGGGAGCGGTTGCCCTGCCAGGACTTCTTGCCCTGCCAGGCCTTGCCGTCCTGGGAGGTGCCGGCGGAGGCGGTCGAGCCGCTGCCAGTGGAGGCGGCCGGAGCGGCCGGAGCGGCCGGCTTGGCGGCGGTGCTGCTGCCGGTGGAGGCCGCCGGGGCGGTGGTGGAGGCCGAGCCGCCGGGGTTGATCTCGGGGGCCGGACCACCCTTGGTCAGACCGGCCTTGACGGAGCAGACGGGCCAGGCGCCGGGGCCCTGGACGGCGAGGACCTTCTCGGCGATGGCGATCTGCTGGTCCTTGGTGGCCAGGTCGGCGCGGGAGGCGTAGCTGCCGCCGCCGAAGGAGGACCAGGTGCTGTTGGTGAACTGGAGGCCACCGTAGAAGCCGTTGCCGGTGTTGATGTGCCAGTCGCCGGAGGACTCGCACTGGGCGACCTTGTCCCAGGTGGAGACCGAGGCGGCGGAGGCGCTGCCGACGGCCAGCGACGGGATGGTGAGGCCGATGCCGACGACGCCGGTGGTGGCGAGAATGCGTCGGCCGCGCTTGGAGTTGATGGACAGCATGAAGCAGCGTTCCTCTCCCACGCCTGCGAGGTGAGCTGTCGGATTCGGGCTGGAGTTGCCCGGCCGCACGCACGGATTCCGGCGATCTCTCGCCGTTTCCGCGCGCGCGGCTTCACCCCAAGCCGGGGAGCGGCGCTGGACCGCTCCCGGGCGACTTACCTGGTTCCCCCGCCCCTGCCGAAGTGCGTTTCGCTTGCCAGTCGGACCGCCGGCAGGACTCGGCGTTCGGGCCAACTGGGTCCGTGTGACCACGAACGTGGGAGGACATTAGACAGAGTTAAGTTCAAACCGCAAACATGTGTGATGCCGGTCACAGGTGATCTTGGTGTAATTCATGATCGATTCCTTGATATCCCCGTGATCGACTTTCGCTGCTTTCGTGCAAAGTCCTTCCGGGAAAACCGGCTTGTTTATGCTTCAGGCAGCGGGGGTCGGGCGGCGGCCCGGGGGAGGGGTCGACCGGTCATGGACGAGCGCGACGGGCGCGGCGAGGGGCGCCGCGAGGCGTTGGCCGACGGGATGCCGCGGAGGCCGGTCCCGCACCGCCGGGTGGGCCGGCGCCGGGTGCTGCTCTGGATCGGGATCTCCACCGCGGCGGTCGCGGCGGCCGGCGGCGAATGGGCCCGCCGGTCGCTCGCCTCCGAGACACATCCCGGCGCGTCCGGTGCCACGCCCTCCGCGGGCCCTGGCGGGGCCTCTGCCGGGCACGCGCACGCCGCCCCGGCCCCGGTCGACCCCTCGCCCTCCCCGGTCGATCTGACGGGCCGCCGCTGGTCCGACCCGACCGGCTGGGGCGGCGCCGTCCCGGGCCCGAGGAGCGCCGTGCGGATCGCCGACCGCGTCCTGCTGGACGCCGACGCGACGGTCGGCTCGCTGCTGGTCGAGCCGGGCGGTTCGCTGGTCTTCGCGCCGGAGCGCAGCCTCACGCTCTCCTCGGCGGGCGGCGTCGAGGTCCGCGGCACCCTGGCGCTGACCCCGGCGGAGGGCGCAGTGCACACCCTGCGATTTCCGTCCGTGGACGAACGAACGTTCCGGGGCGGCGGCATGACGATGGTGGAGGGGGACGCCGGGCTCTGGGTGACCGGCACCGGCTACCTGCGGCTGGACGGCGCCGCCAAGACCGCCTGGGCTCGCGCGGTGACCGCGCTCAGGGCCGGCGACACCGAGCTGAGCCTGGCCGAGCCGCCTGCCGGCTGGCAGCCGGGCGACGAGCTGGCCGTCACTCCGACCGGACCCCCGAGCGAGGACGAATTCTCCACCCGGTACGATCTGTGCACGATCAGACGGGTCGACGGCAGGACCGTCGCACTGAGCGCACCCCTGGCCCACGCGCACCCGCGCGTCTCGGCCGGCGGCGGGGTCGCCGTCGGCGCCGAGGTGCTCAACCTGACCCGCAGCGTACGGGTCGAGGGCACCCCCCGGGGGCGCGCCCACGTCCACCTGACCAGCTCGCGGCGGGCCGATGTCCGGCACGCGGCGCTGCGCTGGCTCGGCCCGCGCCGGGCCGGCAAGGAGACCTGGAACGGCGCCCCGGTGACCGAGCCCGTCCTCGGCCGGTACGGGCTGCACTTCCACATGCTCGGCGACACCTCCCGCGGCACCGTCGTGGAGGGCGTGGTGGTCCGCGACTGCGGCAGCCACGCCTTCGTCCCGCACGCCAGCCACGGCATCACCTTCCGCAGCTGCATCAGCCACGACACCTGGGAGGACGCCTACTGGTGGGATGGCCCGCTGGACACCCGGACCCCGCAGGCACCCTCGGACGACATCACCTACGAGTCCTGCGTGGCCTCCCGCACGGTCTACGAGCCCGCCCCGCGCGGCTACCGGCTCACCGGCTTCGCGCTCGGCGCCGGCACCGGCGGCACCGCCCGCGACTGCGTGGCCGTCGGCGTCCAGGGCGCCACCGGCGCCTCCGGCTACGAGTGGCCGGAGACCAGCGAGGGCGTCTGGACCTTCGAGCGCTGCCTGGCCCACAACAACCTGCAGAACGGCATCTTCGTCTGGCTGAACGCCCGTCACCACCACACCCTGGAGCGCTTCGTCGCCTACCACAACGGCGGCTGGGGCATCGAGCACGGCGCCTATCTCAACGACTTCGACTACAACGGCGGTGTGCTGTACGGCAACGGCGCCGGGGGAGTGGCCGTGCACGCGCTCGGCCGGGAGAAGGGCACCGTCTTCGACGGCCTGCTGATCGACGCGGCAGGGCAGTCCGACTACGCGGTCGCCACGGCCAAACACCAGCTCGCCGGCGGCACGGTGACGATCAGTCGGAGCCGGATGACGGGCTACCGCAAGGCCGGGGTGGCCTTCCGCGCCACCTCGGACGGCCAGCCGGACGACATCGCCGTGCTGGACTGCTCCTTCGGCGGCAACGAGGTCTGGCTGGACCCGCAGTCCCCCCGCCCGGCCCGGATCGTCCTCCGCAAGGCCGGCGAGCGGCAGGCCGTACAGCTGGAGCCGGGCCCGGGCAAGGCGGAGTGGAACGCCGCGGCGGCCCCCGCCACCGTGGACAGCCCGCCCCGGGCGGTCTCCGTCCCGGCGATCCGGCTCGCCGACGCCGCGGCACCGACCCGGCGGCTGCCGGTCTGAGGCAGGGGTGGGGGAGGGGCGAGACGGGGAACGCTGCAGGGAACGCGACACGGAACGCGGAGGGGCCCCGACCGGTGCGGTCGGGGCCCCTCCTGCGAGTTCACTGCGCGAGGCGGTGGCTCACGGCGCTCACTGCTCCGCCGCGGGCTCCTCGGCCTCGGCCTGCTCCTCGACCGGCGGCTGCGGCGGCAGCGCGGCCAGGTAGGTGGAGGCGATCAGCTGGCCGACCGTCGGGTAGGCGCCCAGCGGCGCGGCGCTCGGGCAGCCGGTCTGCTCGGCGGCCGTGGCCAGCAGCTCGGAGTCGGCCTCCGGGCCGATCACCAGCGGTGCCAGCGCGGGGCGCTCCGAACCGGTGGCCTTGAGGTGCTCGACCGCGGCGACGACCGAACCCGGGACGTCCAGGGCGGCGGCCACCACCGGCACGGCGAGGCGGGCGGCGAGCAGCACGCCGGTGATCCCGGCGGCCGCGGCCGCGTCCTCGCCGCCGGAGACGGTCAGCACCACGCCGTCGGCGGAGGTCGCGATCGCGAACAGCCGGGCGCGGTCGGCGCGCGCCAGCCCGGCCTCGGAGAGGCGGACGTGCACGGCCTCGGCGAGCAGCGGGTGCGGGCCCAGCGGGTCGGTGACCGGGGATCCCGCGGCCGCGGCCACCTCGTGCAGCTCCGCCAGGAAACCGTGCGGACCGGGCAGCAGCGGCACCACGATCGGCGGCGGCGCACCGTTGCCGGCGGCCATGGCGAGCAGGTCGGCGACGGTCGGGGCGTCCTCCGCCTCGTCCGCGAGGTAGCCGGCCGCGATCTCGATACCGGGCTGCTCGCCGCGCACGACGGACAGCAGCTCGTCGACGATCGGGCGGGCCTCGGGACCGGCCGTGGCCGGAACGGCCAGCAGCAGGGCCGGGGAGCCGACCGGAACCTCCGGACGCTCGGGACGGCGGTGGCGCCCCCGCGCACGGGAGCCTGGCGTACGGACGGGCAGTGGCGCGCCCGGGATGGCTGCGGTGCTCATGGCGGAGATCGTAGGACATTCCGGGGTCCGTACTGCAGTCGACTCCCGTGAGGGCTTGGTGGTGACGGCACAAGGCCGGACAAAACCCGGCAAAGCGATGCGCACTCCGTCGGAGGGGTGCGTGATGCGGCTCACAGTGGCCGATGTGACTGCGCGTAAAGCCCGCCGTCGAGCGTGAAGATCAACGGGACGCAGATCCATCCGTACCGACGGTGATCATCTACGCGGTCGTATGCGGTGTTCTGCCCCTGTTTACCCGGTCGGCGCCGGCGCTGTTCGGTGCTACTGATGAGTCAAATGCACGCGCTTTGTCCCGTGCTGATGCACGTGCAGGCCAGCTATCATCACGTCAAGTGAGGCGAACGCCAGGCTCTGGGAGACAACGATGAGTGACACGTACAACGGCATGGCCGCTGCGGACCTCGACGGAGTGGTCTGGCAGAAGAGTCGGCACAGCAACTCGCAGGGCAACTGCGTGGAGTTCGCGGCGCTCCCGACCGGCGAGGTGGCGATGCGCAACTCCCGTTTCCCGGACGGGCCGGCGCTCGTCTACACCCGGGCCGAGATAGCCGCGCTGCTGCTCGGCGCCAAGGACGGCGAGTTCGACCACCTGGCGACCTGACCGCCGGTCGCCGCCGGCGATCCGACTCGTTCTCATAGGGGCCGTCGTGGGGGTCGCCACGGCGGCCCGGTTGCGCTTCGCGGGCCGGGTGGCGCGGGCCCGTCCGGCGGCCACTGCCTTCCGTCGACCGCTCCCCGCCCGGGTGTCTCCCCCTCGGGCGGGCCACTTCGCCAGGCGGCGCCGCAGACCGATCGGGTCCCCTCCGCCCGACCCGCCCGTTCGTGCGCCCTCCGGCGGCTCAGACGGACCGGTGCCGACCCGGTCCGGCAGCCGGCGCCGCGTCGAACAGCGCCCAGACGACCTTGCCCGCCCCGGCTAGCGGGTGCCAGCCCCAGGAACTGCTGAAGGAGTCGACCAGGTGCAGTCCGCGGCCGGACTCCGCCACGAAGTCCGCCTCCCGCGCCACCGGCCCGTGGCTGCTGGGGTCGCTCACCGCGCACACCACCTGCGGAGCCCGGTGCACCAGGCTGATGCGTATCGGAGTGCGGTCCTGCGTGCGCACCGTCTGCGCCGGAACCTGCGCCGCCGTGCCGGCGCACCCCTCGGGCACCGCACCCAGCGCGTGGCGCAGCGCATTGGTCACCAACTCCGAGGCGACCAGGGCGACATCGTCGAACAGCGAGTCGAGTCCCCAGCTCCGCAGGGTGGTTCTGGCGAAGTCCCGGGCTGATCTGACGGCTTCGTAGCGGGGGGCGAGGGTACAGCTGACCACGTACGGGTCGGCAGCGATGGCCGTACCGGTGCTCATGAAGAGCTCCTCCCATAAGGGGGCGGACACGGCGGGACCCGTCCGGGTCATGCCGGTCACCTCCGACTCGCTCGGCCGCCCGGCCGGCCGACCGAAAACCCGGACCCGCACACGAACTCCCGGCCGCACAGGGGAGCGGCCGGGAGGGCATGGGGGGTCGCGCGTTCGGTCGACGCGAAGCCCGCGGAGTTGTCAGGTGCGTGCAAGTGCACGTGCACCATGGTCCTCTGCGCCCACTGCAGATGCAAGAGTCGATTCACGTGCAGTCGCATGTTTGGCATATGCAAGCGCCGAATGCACGTGCAAGATGGAGGATGTGATGCAGAAGTAGTAGATCGTTGCACCACTACCGGCACCGAGCGCGCCCAACTGATGGCAGACTGTGCGCTGTTTGACCCGAGGTGGAGGTTTCCGACCGCATGACCACAGTTCAGCCCGGCGGGGGCTCGATGGTGCGCCGTATCCTCCTCGGCTCGCAGCTGCGGCGCCTGCGCGAGGGACGCGGCATCACCCGCGAGGACGCCGGCTACACCATCCGCGCCTCCGAGTCGAAGATCAGCCGTATGGAGCTCGGCCGCGTCTCCTTCAAGGAACGCGACGTCGCCGACCTGCTCAGCCTCTACGGCGTCGACGACACCACCGAACGCGAAGCCCTGCTCGGCCTCGTCCGCGAGGCCAACAAGTCCGGCTGGTGGCACAGCTTCAACGACGTCCTGCCCGGCTGGTTCCAGACCTACGTCGGCCTCGAGGAGGCCGCCGCCCTGATCCGCACCTACGAGGTCCAGTTCATCCCCGGACTCCTGCAGGCCGAGGAGTACGCCCGCGCCGTCTTCGGCCAGAGCCGCCCGGCCATCAGCGCCGAGGAACTGGAGCGCCGGGTCAGCCTGCGCATGCGCCGGCAGAACCTCCTGACGGGGGACCGGAGCCCGCACCTGTGGGCCGTCATCGACGAGGCCGCGCTGCGCCGCCCGGTCGGCGGGCCGGCCGTGATGCGCGCCCAGGTGCAGCACCTCATCGACATGGCCGACCGCCCCAACGTGACCGTCCAGGTGATGCCGTTCCGCTTCGGCGCCCACGCAGGCGAGAGCGGTGCCTTCTCCATCCTGCGCTTCCCCGAGCAGGACCTCGCCGACGTCGTCTACCTGGAGCAGCTCACCAGCGCCCTCTACCTGGACAAGCGCGACGACGTCGACGCCTACATCCAGGTCATGGAGCGGCTCTGCGTCGACAGCCTGACACCCGATCAGACCGTCGACCTGCTCACCTCGATCCTCAAGGACCGCTGACCGGCCGGATACGGGCGCGGCCGGTCTTCGGGCAATGGCGGCCTAGTGGGCGACAGGCGCCGGTGACGGCCGCAGGCCGAGCGGGCGGTCGGCGAACGCCTGCTCCGGGTCGACCTCGTAGCAGAGATTGATGCTCGAGTCCCCGAGGGTGGTGTCGACGAAGCGCTGGACGTCCCCGACGGACCCGGTCTCCCAGAGGCAGGTCACGGCGGAGCCGTCGACGTGCGGGTAGAACTGGAGCACGCGGGTGCCGTCGGGCGCTCCGGTGCCGCTCATCAGGGCCTGGCCGCGGGGGAACGCGGTCTCCGGGTTCAGGATCGTGTGCTGGACCACGACATACATGGGAGTCCTCCTCGCTCGTGGTCGTTCCGTACCGACGGTTCGACGCTAGGCCTGCGGCAGCGGACGCCGCGTCGCGCAGATTCACCAAACCGGTGCAGGCGGCATGGTCAATCCTGGCCATGCGGCTCAGACGAGGCCGTGCTCCAGCGCGAAGGTGCTCGCCGCGGTGCGCGAGGAGACACCCAGCTTGCCGAAGATGTTCTGCAGGTGCCTGGCGACGGTGTGCTCGCTGATCACCAGGGCGGCGGCGATCTGCCGGTTGCTCGCGCCGCCGACCACCTCGCGGAGCACCTCGACCTCGCGCGGTGAGAGACCGTAGCCGCGCGCGCGGGCGCCGGTGTCCGGGCCGCCGTGGGCGAGGGAGTCGACGCGAGCGACGTCCGGGTCGGCTCCGAGTTCGGCGAACACCGCACGGGCCGCCTGGAGTTCGAGTGCAGCGGTGTCGGCGTCCCCGAGCGCGCGGCACGCGCGGGCCACCAGGACACGTGACCGCGCCGCCTCGTACGGCACCTCGAGCTCCTGCCACCCGTGCCACGCCCGCCGCCCCGCGGCGAGACCGGCGGCGGCGTCGCCCTTCGCCAGTGCCGCGGAGGCCACGCCGTACGCGGCCGCCGCGCGAAGCACCTCGCTGTCCTGGTGCTCGGCGACGGCCTCGAGCTGACGGGCGGCCTCGGCCGCGCCGTCGATGTCGGCGTCGGCCAGCACGATCTCGACATACGCCGGCAGCAGCGCGGCCCGCTCCAGCTCCCGGGTGTGCTCCGACACGGCACGGCGGATCGTCGCCGTTGCGGCCTCGCCGTTGCCCTGCGCCAGCCGCAGCAGCGCGAACCCAGGCTGGGGCTCGAACCCGCAGCGGTTGGCTTCCCGGTAGGCCTGCTCGGCCTCGGCCGGACGGCCCCGCAGCCGGTGGATCTCGCCCTGCCGGTAGAAGGCCTGCCCGCAGGCGATCCGGTTCAGCACCCCCTGGGTGAAGCGGCCGGTGGCCCGGCAGGCCTCGTCGAGCGCGGCGGGCCAGGCACCGCCGTACTGCAGGACCTCGGCGCGGTGCACCAGGCACAGTCCGTTGTGCGCGACCATCTGCGGTTGGCGCTCGCACCACCGGGTCAGGGCGTCCGTCCACTCGCGCACATGGCGCAGGTCGTACAGGTCGTGGCAGAAGCTGATGGTGTTGCAGTAGACGATGCCGCTGACGACGGGCGACAGCGCACCGGACTCGACGACCACGAGCGCCTCGTCCACCAGCCGGAGGCCCTCGTGCACGCGGCCCAGGTTCACCAGGGCCCGGCCCTGGTCGTCGCGCGCCAGCCACACCAGGTCGGCGTCGCCGAACCGCTCGCCGATCGCGGCGGCCTCGGCCGCCGTCGCCCGGCCGGACTGCCAGTCGCCGCTGCCCATCTGGCCGAGCCACACGGGGATCAGCAGATAGCCGCGTTCGACGCAGTCCCGCCCTTCTGCCCCCAGCAGGCGCTCGCCGAGGGAGAACCAGCCGCTCGCCCGCGCGCCGTGGCCCCGGAACAGCATGCTGTGGCCGATCCACACCGCGCATCGCACGGCCCGCGGCACATCGCCGGCATCCAGCCACCCCGCATGGGCGCGTTCCAACGCGGCCACGTAGTCCTCGTCGCGGCCGAGCATGTAGGCGGCTCTGGCCAGCAGCTCCAGGTCGTCTGCGCCGACCGTGGCGGCTCCGTCGGCGGCACTCAGGCTCTCGAAGGCCTCGCGCCAGGCTTCGGCGGTGCAGCACGCACGGCCCCGGACGAGATCGGTGCGGGTGTCCACGAGCCGATTATCGACCCGCCGGACGAGACCGACAGGAGAACGGTGCAGGCCGGGCGGGCGCCGGTGGCCGGGCCCGCGCCGTCACGCCCGGGTCGAGGCCCCTGCGCGGGTGGACGTCTGGGCGCGCTCGGGCGCCTCGGGCTGCGGCGGCACGCCCAGGCGCCACGAGAGCCCGTAGCGTGCGAAGAGATCCGCGCGGATCGGCGCCAGAGGTGTCGACGCCCCTGGCAGCAGGACGCCGATGCAGCCGCCCATCAGTGCGCTGCGCAGCACCGCGTGCTCGGCGATCGGATCCGGTGCGCCCCAGTCCTTCAGCAGGCCACGCAGGATCGCGCCGAGCTGCTGCTGCTCCGGGTCCTGGACGAAGGCGCCGACGTCCGGGTCGAGGATCAGGGCGAGGTGCGAGCGCATCACCCGCGGGTGGTCCAGGGCGAGGCCCAGGACGGCGTCGATGGCCCGCGCCAGGCGGGCGTCGGGGGAGGTCCCGGCGGGCAGCTCCGCCAGGGCGGCGGCCAGCTCCAGATGCATCAGCCGATGGGTGGCGGCCTGCATCAACAGCCGTTTGCCGTCGAAGTAGTACGAGACCAGACCACGTGCCAACCCGGCGTGTTCGGCTATGTCGCTGAGGGTCGTCCCGGCGTATCCCCGCTGGTCGACGAGCTCGACGGTGGCACGCATGATGCGGCGGCGGGAGCGCCGGCGCATCTCCTCATTGACCGATTCCCCGCGAGGTGCCATCGTGTCTGCTCCGTACGTTGACTGGCTCCCGGCCAATATACTGGCCGGGCCCGTCGCGGCGCGGCCGTATGCCCGGGCCCAGGTGGCCTAGGCGGCGGCCAACGGCAGGCGCCGGCTCCACCAACACGGGGGTTTGGTGGAGCCGGCGCTGCCGCGTTCCGGGCCGAATCCGCTGCGGGGGCCGCAGTTCGGTGCAGTGCGGTAGGTGCGGCGCGGTCGGTGGCGTCAGCGGTCGGCGAGCACCTTCTCCTCCCGGTCCGCCCGGCCGGACTCCGCGGCCGACCCGGCCGCCGGCGCTGCGGATGCCCCACCACGGCGGCGTTCCACGGCCCAGCCGGCCAGGGTCACCAGCAGGGCGGCCAGTGAGACGCCCGTCACCAGCAGCAGGGCCGGCCGGTAGCCGTCCAGCTGCGCCTGCGGGCTCTGGCCGCCGCCGCTGCCCGCGGTGATCACCGCCGTGGCGACGGCCAGCACGATCGCGCTGCCCACCTGGAAGGCCGTGTTGACGAGGCCGGAGGCCAGGCCCTGCTCGTCGTCGTGGACGCCGTTGGTCGCCGCGATGTTGACCGACGGGAAGGCGAGCGCGAAGCCGATGCCGAGCAGCACCATGCTCGGCAGCACCAGGCCGAGGAAACCGGAATGCTCGTCCAGCCGCAGGAAGAGCGCGTAGCCCGCGGTCAGCGAGAGGATGCCGAGCGGCATCAGGCGCGCCGTGCCGAACCGGTCGACCACCGCGCCCATCTTCGTCGCCGACAGCGCCACCAGCGTGCCGGCCGGCAGGAAGGCCAAGGCCATCTCCAGCGCGGACCAGCCGAGCAGCCGCTGCAGGTAGAGCGTGGCGATGAACTGGAATCCGGCGTACGAACCGAAGACCGCCAGCGCCGCGATGTTGGCCCGGCTGACCCCACCTTTGCGGAAGATGCCGAGCCGGACCAGTGGGTGGGCCG
The DNA here is from genome assembly GCA_002300355.1 of Streptomyces sp. TLI_235. Taxonomy (NCBI): domain Bacteria; kingdom Bacillati; phylum Actinomycetota; class Actinomycetes; order Kitasatosporales; family Streptomycetaceae; genus Streptomyces; species Streptomyces sp. TLI_235. Next base: position 1,140,687 of record NSGV01000002.1, on the reverse strand, counting down.
CCCGGGACTCGATCAGCAGGAAGAGCGCCATCAGCACTGCGACGGCGGCCAGCGAACCGATGGTGCGGGCACTCGCCCATCCGGCGTTCTGCGCCTCGGTGACGGTGAACACGAGCAGCAGCAGCGAGCCGGTGCCGGTGACCGCGCCGGCCACGTCGTACCCGGCGGTGCCGCGCGGCGGGGCGGGCTGCCGGGGCAGCAGCCGGACGGCGGCACCCAGGGCGACCAGCGCCACCGGGACGGGCATCAGGAACGTCCAGCGCCAGCCGGCCGAGGTGAGCAGGCCGCTGAGCACCAGGCCCAGCGAGAAGCCGCTGGCGCCGCAGGTGGTGTAGATCGAGAGGGCGCGGTTGCGCGCCGGGCCCTCGGCGAAGGTCGTGGTGATGATCGACAGGCCGGCCGGGGCGGTGAACGCGGCGCTCACGCCCTTGAGGAACCGGGCGGTTATCAGCAGGCCGCCGTCGTCGACCAGGCCGCCGAGCAGGGAGGCGGCGGCGAAGACGGCGAGGGCGGCCAGGAAGACCCGGCGGCGGCCGAGCAGGTCCGCCGCGCGGCCGCCGAGCAGCAGCAGCCCGCCGTAGCCGAGCACATAGCCGCTCACGACCCACTGCAGGGCGGAGGTGGACAGGTGGAGGTCGGTGCCGATGGAGGGCAGGGCCACGCCCACCATCGAGACGTCGAGGGCATCGAGGAAGAGGGCGGCGCAGAGGACGACGAGGGTGCCCCACAGGCGTGGGCTCCAGGCCTCGGTCGTCGACGGGTCGTCAGATGCGGTCATGGTCAGAGACTACATGCATGTGCATCCAATGCAAGTGAATTTAATGCGCCTGCAATAGATGTGCGGGCATGTGCTAGCCTGGCGGCGTGGCTGAACCGGATCTCGCCCCAGACGCCGCCCTCGTGTTCGAGTGGCGGGACGTGCTCGCGCGCCACGCCGCGGTCTCCTGCGCGCTCGACCGCGCGCTGGGGGAGCAGTACGGCCTGGGCATGAGCGAGTTCGAGGTGCTGGAGCGCCTCTGGGAGGACGAGCTGCGGGTCGGGCCGGGCAAGCTCCGGGTGCAGGACATAGCGCAGACGGTGCACCTCAGCCAGAGCGCGCTGTCCCGTCTGATCGGCCGGCTGGAGAAGGACGGCCTGGTCGCCCGGGTCATGTGCGAGCTCGACCGGCGCGGGATCTTCGTCGCGCTCACCGACGAGGGCCGCGCCCGCTACCAGGAGGCCCAGCCGCTGCACCGCGAGGTGCTCGCCCGCACCCTCGGCTGAGGCCCGGGCATCGGCGGTGTCCGCCGAGCCGCGCGGCCGCTGGGGGCTGCCGCGGCTACAGCGGCTACAGCAGGGTGCCCAGCCCCGGCGCCATCGCCAGCAGCACCACGGCGGTCGGCGCCGCCAGCGCCGCCAGGGTCAGCCGCAGCCGGTGGTGCACCGGCAGCCGCGGCTCGCCCGCCAGCAGCCGGTCCACCCGCCGCGGCGCCTGCGCGAGCTGCTTCGGCGGGCACGATCCGAAAACCCCGCGCCCGGCGTTGATCTCGACCAGGGCGAGCGCCGTGGTGATCCGGCCGTGCCGTCGCGCCGCCCGGTCGTCGGCCGCCAACTCGACCAGCTCGCCCACCTGGTCCCGGAAGGCGCTGAACACGCCCACGCCGGGGAACCCCGTCGCCAGCGCCTCGGCGCACTGGGCCAGCCAGTGGTGCCGGGCCCGCACATGGCTGCGCTCGTGGCTCAGTACGGCCGCCAGCTCACGGTCGCTCAACTGCTGGAGCGCGCCGGTGGTCACCACCAGCCGGGCCTCCGGGCCGGGCAGCGACCAGGCCTCCGGGCGGACGTTCTCCAGGACCACCAGCCGCTCGCCACCGCGCCGCTCCGCCGTCGGCTCGCCGGGCAACTGCGGTGCCCGGTCGTCGAGTTGGGCATGGCGCGCACCACGCAGCGCCCGGGCGGCGTGCACCTCGCGGGTCAGCGACACCGCCGTCTGCACCCCGCCGAGCGCCAGCAGAGCCGCCGTCAGCCGGCCCCACCCCTCCGCGCCGGCCAGGCCGTAGGCCTCCTCCACGCCGGACGGGGCTCCCGTGAAGACCGCCTCGCGCAGCGCCGGCAGCGCGGCCGCGCAGGCCAGCAGCAGGGAGAGCACGCAGCAGAGCAGCACGGCCACCACCAGGGACTGCCATGCGAGCAGCGCCAGCACGGGTTCTCGCTCGGCCCAGCGGGCTCGGGCCAACAGGCCCGGCGCCACGGTGGCGAGCAGCAGTCCGAGCAGCAGCAGGCTCAGCAGGGCCGTCATGGCAGGGGCTCCCCCGAGGGGCGATCAGGAGCGCGACAGTGCGCTGCCTCCAACCTATGCTCCGCCGCGCCGCCGCGGAACGGGTTCGAGGGGACAGGTGACCAACGACACCCCGTCAGCCTCCGGGAGGCGTCAGAGCGTCAGGAGCATGGCGAACATCGCGATGCCCATCGCCACCCGGCAGGCCCGCACCGTGCCGTCCTCCAGTGAGTTCGTTCCCGCCGCAGCCGGGCTCCGGACGGCGCCGCCGACCGCTTCACTGCCGGCCGCCGCACCGCCAACCACCGCACCGCCGGCCGCCGCGTGGCCCGCCGCCCGGCCGGGTGCGGAGAGCAGCCGGCTGCCGGCCCACAGGGTGTACCCGCCGAAGTAGAGGAGGAGCAGCCCGGTCAGCAGCGGCAGCCCCATCGGCGCGCCCACCGGGCCCTGCACGCCCGGCACCGCGTGGTGCAGATGCCCGGGCGCCGCCGGGGCGGCGGCCATGGCCAGCCCCATGTAGGCCATCGCGAGCGCCCCGACCCCGTGGTGCAGGCGGTGCACGCGCCCGGCGCGCCCGGCGAGCGCTCCCAGCACCAGCGCGCCCGCCAGCACGGTGAAGAACCAGCCCCAGGCCACCCCCGGCAGGACGGCCATCCCGGCCATCCCGACCGCCATCGCGGCCTCGGCGACGTCCCCCTCGCGGTGCGCCCCCGCACAGCCCGGGCGGCGCAGGCGCAGGAGGCACAGGGCGGCCGAGCAGGCGGCCAGCCCCGCCAGCATCCATGTGACGACGGCCGGACCGTGCACGGCGCCCCCTCCCGGCCGGTGCCTGCGGACAGTACGTCCACGATCACCGATCGACGCACGGGGCAGCAGGGCGCGCAGGGGGGCGCACGGGAGTGACCGGCCGATCGGGCCGTCGGCCGGGTCCCGCGGAGGGCGCCCGGCCCCCGGTGGCGGCGCCGAGACGGGCGCGCGATGGTCGGGATACGGCGGCCTCCGCACCCCGCGGACCGCCCCGCGAGACGCCTCGGAGCGCCGGATCTCCCGCCGCGAACCCCATCCGCCGCAGGATTGCCCGGCAGACCCCCCTTGAACAGAAGAACCTTTCGTATCTATGGTGGGTACGTCGCAATACCTCCTGTCGAAGTGAGTCTCAGATGCAGAATCTTTCGCCGACGCTCGCCGTGGCTGGCGATGCTTCCGCCTCTCCGGCCGGCCACCCCGCCTGGATCCGCCTGAAGGACGCGGTGGAGGCACTCCGCCCGCTGCAGTCCAAGGACGGCTCCATCGACCTCTCCGCCGTCCAGCGCGGCACGGTCGACCCGCTGGTCGAGACCGTCCTCACCTCGGTGCAGGAGCTCGCCCCGCTCTTCCCGCATGACGCCGCGTACCACGCCGCCGTCCAGGGGGACCTGCGCAAGTGGGCCGAGACCGGCTACCGCGAGCCCGACTTCCTCGACTCGCTGCTCGCCTTCCAGCCCGCCGGCCAGCGCGCCGACGGCATCGAGCACCTCGTCGTCTTCCCGATGTACACCCAGAACGGCAACCCGAACCGCAACCTCGAGGCCGTCCTGCTCAAGGTCGTCTGGCCGGACTGGCTGGCCGAGCTCGAGCGCGAGCGCTTCGACAACCCGATGTTCGTGCCGATCACCTTCACCGACTTCACGGCCGGCTACGACACCAACTCCGCCGTGCTCTTCCCGGAGACCGTGGCCGTCCGCAAGGCGCCGGAACGTTTCACCTGGGGCGGCATCTTCTGCGACCGCGAGGCGGCCCGCTTCCGCGCCGTGTCCACCACCGCCGTCGACCTGCTCGGCCTGGAGATCCCCGAGGACGCCACCGGCCTCCTCAAGGACCAGCAGCGCGCACAGCAGACCTTCGTCCTGTGGGACCTCATCCACGACCGCACCCACAGCCACGGCGACCTGCCGTTCGACCCCTTCATGATCAAGCAGCGCAGCCCGTTCTGGATGTACGGCCTGGAGGAGCTCCGCTGCGACCTCACCGCCTTCAAGGAGGCCGTGAAGCTCGAGGCCGAGGGCTACGCCCAGGGCCGCGACGTCCAGTACGCGATCCTCTTCGACCGCATGTTCCGCTTCCCGGTCAGCGGCGACCGCGTCCGCAACTACGACGGCATGGGCGGCCAGCTGCTCTTCGCCTACCTGCACAAGCACGACGCCCTGCGCTGGCGCGACAACCGCCTCTCCATCGACTGGGAGCGCGTCGCCGAGGTCACCAACCAGCTCTGCGGCGAGATCGAGACCCTCTACCGCGACGGCATCGACCGCCCGAAGACGGCCCACTGGATCGCCGCCTACGAGCTCGTCTCCCGCTACCTCACCCCGCACCCCGCCTCCACCTGGGCCAAGGGCACCGAGGCGCTCCCGCTCGACATCACCGACGGCAAGGCCCTCAACAAGGCCCTGTGCGACGCCGTCAAGCCGGACGAGTTCCCGCTCAGCATGTTCTACGAAGCCCTCGCCAAGAAGCTCGGCGGCGTCATCGCCGCCACCACCGGCATCACCGGCGCCGGTGTCCAGGGGGTCGCCGCATGAGCGCCCGCCTCGAGAACAAGGTGATCGCCGTCGCCGGCGCCAGCGGCCCGGCCGGCCAGGCGGTGCTGCGCCGCCTGGCGGCCGACGGTGCCACCGTCGTCGGTGCCGACATCGACCAGCAGCGCCTCGACAAGGCCCTCGACAGCGTCCGCACCACCGTGCCCGGCGCCAAGGTCAGCGGCCAGGTCATCGACCTCCTCGACCCGCAGGAGGTGCACGACTGGGCCGACCACCTGGAGGCCGAGCACGGCCACGTCGACGGCCTGCTCCACCTGGTCGGCGGCTGGCGCGGTAGCAAGACCTTCTTCGACACCCGGATCGACGACTGGGACTTCCTGCACGACACCGTGGTGCGCACCCTCCAGCACACCTCGCTGGCCTTCCAGCCGGCACTGGTCCGCAGCGGCGGCCGCTACGCCATGGTCTCCGCGGCCGCGGCCCACAAGCCCACCGCCGGCGGTGCCGCGTACGCCGCGGCGAAGGCCGCCACCGAGGCATGGACGATGGCCATGGCGGACTCCTTCGTGAAGGAGACCACCGCCGAGGACGGCACGCCCACCGCCGCGGCTGCCATCCTGGTGATCAAGGCCCTGGTCTCTCCCGAGATGCGTGCCGAGAAGCCGGACGCCAAGTTCGCCGGTTTCACCGACACCGCAGACCTGGCCGACACCATGGCGGGCCTCTGGGACCGCCCCGCAGCAGAACTGAACGGACAGCACCTGTGGCTGACAGCCCGATGACCATCGGCACCGAAGACGCCCGCACCGACGCGGTGCGGCATCACGACACCGCCGTGCGCGGATTCGCCAGCGACAACTACGCCGGCATCCACCCGGAGATCCTCGCGGCGATAGCCCTCGCCAACGGCGGCCACCAGGTCGCCTACGGCGAGGACGACTACACCGCCCACCTGCAGCAGGTCTTCCGCCGCCACTTCGGCGACCGGGCCGAGGCGTACCCCGTCTTCAACGGCACCGGCGCCAACGTGGTCTCCCTGCAGTCCCTCCTGCCGCGCTGGGGCGCGGTGGTCGCCGCCGAGAGCGCCCACATCAACGTGGACGAGTGCGGCGCGCCGGAGAAGATCGCCGGGATCAAGATCCTCACCGTCCCCACGCCGGACGGCAAGCTCACCCCCGAGCTGATCGACCAGCAGGCCTGGGGCTGGGACGACGAGCACCGGGCCCAGCCGCTCGCCGTCTCCATCACCCAGAGCACCGAGCTCGGCACCGTCTACACGGTCGACGAGGTCAAGGCCATCTGCGACCACGCCCACGAGCGCGGCATGCTCGTGCACATGGACGGCTCGCGGCTGGCCAACGCCGCCGCCACCCTGTGCGTCCCGTTCCGCGAGTTCACCACGGACGCCGGCGTCGACGTGCTGTCCTACGGCGGCACCAAGAACGGCCTCATGCTGGGCGAGGTCGTCGTCGTGCTCAACCCCGAGCGCGTGCGCAACCTCAAGTTCCTGCGCAAGATGTCGATGCAGCTCGCCTCGAAGATGCGCTTCGTCTCGGTCCAGTTCGAGGCGCTGCTCGCCGGCGACCTCTGGCTGCGCAACGCCGGCCACGCCAACGCCATGGCCAAGCGCCTGGAGGCCGCGGTCAGCGGCATCGACGGTGTGACGGTCGTGCGCCCGGTGCAGGCGAACGCGGTCTTCGCGATCCTGCCGCGGGAGGTCAGCGAGCGGCTGCAGAAGCGCTACCGCTTCTACTTCTGGAACGAGCACACCGGCGAGGTGCGCTGGATGGCGTCCTTCGACACCAGCGAGGCGGACATCGACGCGTTCGCCGCGGCGATCGCCGAGGAGATGGGCCGGGTCTGACCTGACCCGACGACCGGCCCACCACCGGCTCGGCATCACGACCCCGGCGCGGACATCCCGCGCCGGGGTCGTGGGCGTTCGTACGGTGCCGCGTCACCGACCGGCAGCCGCGTTTTGCATCTGCGGCCGGATCGGCGTAGTGTTCACTGGTCGCTCGGCAGGGAGCACCGGACACGCAGTCTGCGCGGACGGTCCCGGAGCGGCCAATCCCTTGAAACACCACTTCCCGGCTCGGGCTGGGTCGCGTCTTGTCGCGTCCCGGTGCGAATTCGGCGTGCGCGTTTATAGGAATTGCATTCGAGTCGGGGCCGATTCGCTTTTCGGAGCGGGGATCGGCTAAGGTTTGAAACGTCGGACAGGCCGCCAGGTCGGGCCGGCAAAGCGGTGAAGAAAGCAAGTCGGCGAAGAGCACTGACTCGGGTCTGATAAGCTGGAAACACGAAAGAGCGAAACGCCCGGAGGGTCCGCTGGAAGGCGGTCCGAAGGAAGTGTCCGTTCCTTGAGAACTCAACAGCGTGCCAAAAGTCAACGCCAGATATGTTGACATCCCCGGCCGGTCCGTTTGGATCGGTTGGAGATTCCTTTTGAAATAACACAGCGAGGACGCAGTGCGCGGGGCCGCCTATTCCGGTGGTTGCCGTGCCGCTCAACGCGAGTGTGAACCGGCCGCTTTTAATTGAGCAGGGCCGAGTAATCATTCACGGAGAGTTTGATCCTGGCTCAGGACGAACGCTGGCGGCGTGCTTAACACATGCAAGTCGAACGGTGAAGCCCTTCGGGGTGGATCAGTGGCGAACGGGTGAGTAACACGTGGGCAATCTGCCCTGCACTCTGGGACAAGCCCTGGAAACGGGGTCTAATACCGGATACGACCTTCCTCTGCATGGGGGTTGGTGGAAAGCTCCGGCGGTGCAGGATGGGCCCGCGGCCTATCAGCTTGTTGGTGGGGTAATGGCCTACCAAGGCGACGACGGGTAGCCGGCCTGAGAGGGCGACCGGCCACACTGGGACTGAGACACGGCCCAGACTCCTACGGGAGGCAGCAGTGGGGAATATTGCACAATGGGCGAAAGCCTGATGCAGCGACGCCGCGTGAGGGATGACGGCCTTCGGGTTGTAAACCTCTTTCAGCAGGGAAGAAGCGCAAGTGACGGTACCTGCAGAAGAAGCACCGGCTAACTACGTGCCAGCAGCCGCGGTAATACGTAGGGTGCGAGCGTTGTCCGGAATTATTGGGCGTAAAGAGCTCGTAGGCGGCCTGTCGCGTCGGATGTGAAAGCCCGGGGCTTAACCCCGGGTCTGCATTCGATACGGGCAGGCTAGAGTGTGGTAGGGGAGATCGGAATTCCTGGTGTAGCGGTGAAATGCGCAGATATCAGGAGGAACACCGGTGGCGAAGGCGGATCTCTGGGCCATTACTGACGCTGAGGAGCGAAAGCGTGGGGAGCGAACAGGATTAGATACCCTGGTAGTCCACGCCGTAAACGTTGGGAACTAGGTGTTGGCGACATTCCACGTCGTCGGTGCCGCAGCTAACGCATTAAGTTCCCCGCCTGGGGAGTACGGCCGCAAGGCTAAAACTCAAAGGAATTGACGGGGGCCCGCACAAGCAGCGGAGCATGTGGCTTAATTCGACGCAACGCGAAGAACCTTACCAAGGCTTGACATACGCCGGAAACGTCCAGAGATGGGCGCCCCCTTGTGGTCGGTGTACAGGTGGTGCATGGTTGTCGTCAGCTCGTGTCGTGAGATGTTGGGTTAAGTCCCGCAACGAGCGCAACCCTTATTCTGTGTTGCCAGCGAGTAATGTCGGGGACTCACAGGAGACTGCCGGGGTCAACTCGGAGGAAGGTGGGGACGACGTCAAATCATCATGCCCCTTATGTCTTGGGCTGCACACGTGCTACAATGGCCGGTACAAAGGGCTGCGATGCCGCGAGGCGGAGCGAATCCCAAAAAGCCGGTCTCAGTTCGGATTGGGGTCTGCAACTCGACCCCATGAAGTTGGAGTTGCTAGTAATCGCAGATCAGCATGCTGCGGTGAATACGTTCCCGGGCCTTGTACACACCGCCCGTCACGTCACGAAAGTCGGTAACACCCGAAGCCGGTGGCCTAACCCTTGGGAGGGAGCCGTCGAAGGTGGGACCAGCGATTGGGACGAAGTCGTAACAAGGTAGCCGTACCGGAAGGTGCGGCTGGATCACCTCCTTTCTAAGGAGCACATAGCCGACTGCGAGCGAATGTCTCGCACGGTTGCTCATGGGTGGAACGTTGACTATTCGGCACTCGCGGTAGGGATGGCCAGTACTGCTCTTCGGAGCGTGGAACGTCGATCACCGTCGCGGGTGCCGGGCACGCTGTTGGGTCCTGAGGGAACGATTGTTCCTTCTGGGATGCCGGCTCCACTTGAGGGTCGTCTTCGGACGGTTCGAGGGTGGGTGTCTGGTCGTTGTTTGAGAACTGCACAGTGGACGCGAGCATCTGTGGCCAAGTTTTTAAGGGCGCACGGTGGATGCCTTGGCACCAGGAACCGATGAAGGACGTGGGAGGCCGCGATAGGCCCCGGGGAGCTGTCAACCGAGCTTTGATCCGGGGGTGTCCGAATGGGGAAACCCGGCAGTCGTCATGGGCTGTCACCCGCTGCTGAACACATAGGCAGTGTGGAGGGAACGCGGGGAAGTGAAACATCTCAGTACCCGCAGGAAGAGAAAACAACCGTGATTCCGGGAGTAGTGGCGAGCGAAACCGGATGAGGCTAAACCAGTATGGTGTGAGACCCGGCAGGGGTTGCCATGTTGGGGTTGTGGGAAAGTTCTTCAGTCGTCTGCCGGCGGCTGGGCGAGTCAGAAACCGTATGGATAGTCGAAGGACATGCGAAAGGTCCGGCGTAGAGGGTAAGACCCCCGTAGACGAAATCTGTACGGCTCGCTTGAGCTTCTCCCAAGTAGCACGGGGCCCGAGAAATCCCGTGTGAATCTGGCGGGACCACCCGCTAAGCCTAAATATTCCCTGGTGACCGATAGCGGATAGTACCGTGAGGGAATGGTGAAAAGTACCGCGGGAGCGGAGTGAAATAGTACCTGAAACCGTGTGCCTACAAGCCGTGGGGGCACCCCTTTGGGGTGTGACTGCGTGCCTTTTGAAGAATGAGCCTGCGAGTTTGCGGTGTGTAGCAAGGTTAACCCGTGTGGGGTAGCCGTAGCGAAAGCGAGTCCGAATAGGGCGTCTGAGTTGCATGCCCAAGACCCGAAGCGGAGTGATCTAGCCATGGGCAGGTTGAAGCGCGGGTAAGACCGTGTGGAGGACCGAACCCACCAGGGTTGAAAACCTGGGGGATGACCTGTGGTTAGGGGTGAAAGGCCAATCAAACTCCGTGATAGCTGGTTCTCCCCGAAATGCATTTAGGTGCAGCGTCGCGTGTTTCTTGCCGGAGGTAGAGCACTGGATAGGCGATGGGCCTCACCGGGTTACTGACCTTAGCCAAACTCCGAATGCCGGTAAGTGAGAGCGCGGCAGTGAGACTGTGGGGGATAAGCTCCATGGTCGAGAGGGAAACAGCCCAGAACACCGACTAAGGTCCCTAAGCGTGTGCTAAGTGGGAAAGGATGTGGAGTCGCAGAGACAACCAGGAGGTTGGCTTAGAAGCAGCCACCCTTGAAAGAGTGCGTAATAGCTCACTGGTCAAGTGATTCCGCGCCGACAATGTAGCGGGGCTCAAGCACATCACCGAAGTCGTGTCATTGCAGCAATAGGGCCAACGCCCGCTGTGATGGGTAGGGGAGCGTCGTGTGCCGGGTGAAGCAGCGGAGGAATCCAGTTGTGGACGGTTCACGAGTGAGAATGCAGGCATGAGTAGCGATACAAGAGTGGGAAACTCTTGCGCCGATTGACCAAGGGTTCCTGGGTCAAGCTGATCTGCCCAGGGTAAGTCGGGACCTAAGGCGAGGCCGACAGGCGTAGTCGATGGACAACGGGTTGATATTCCCGTACCCGCTTTGAAGCGCCAACGTCGAACCAGGTGATGCTAAGGCCGTGAAGCCGGCCCGGAGTCTTCGGACGAAGGGACGTGGTGGAGCCGCCGGTCCAAGTCTGTAGTAGGTGAGCGATGGGGTGACGCAGGAAGGTAGTCCAGCCCGGGCGGTGGTAGTCCCGGGGTAAGGGTGTAGGACGAACGGTAGGCAAATCCGCCGTTCACATAGTCTGAGACCTGATGCCGAGCCGATTGTGGTGAAGTGGATGATCCTATGCTGTCGAGAAAAGCCTCTAGCGAGTTTCATGGCGGCCCGTACCCCAAACCGACTCAGGTGGTCAGGTAGAGAATACCGAGGCGTTCGGGTGAACTGTGGTTAAGGAACTCGGCAAAATGCCCCCGTAACTTCGGGAGAAGGGGGGCCAGCCCTGGTGAGGAGTCTTGCACTCTGAGCTGGGGGTGGCCGCAGAGACCAGCGAGAAGCGACTGTTTACTAAAAACACAGGTCCGTGCGAAGCCGTAAGGCGATGTATACGGACTGACGCCTGCCCGGTGCTGGAACGTTAAGGGGACCGGTTAGTCCGATTTCGGTCGGGCGAAGCTGAGAACTTAAGCGCCAGTAAACGGCGGTGGTAACTATAACCATCCTAAGGTAGCGAAATTCCTTGTCGGGTAAGTTCCGACCTGCACGAATGGCGTAACGACTTCTCGACTGTCTCAACCACAGGCCCGGTGAAATTGCATTACGAGTAAAGATGCTCGTTTCGCGCAGCAGGACGGAAAGACCCCGGGACCTTTACTATAGCTTGATATTGGTGTTCGGTTCGGCTTGTGTAGGATAGGTGGGAGACTGTGAAGCGGCAACGCCAGTTGTTGTGGAGTCGACGTTGAAATACCACTCTGGTCGTGCTGGATGTCTAACCTGGGTCCGTGATCCGGATCAGGGACAGTGTCTGGTGGGTAGTTTAACTGGGGCGGTTGCCTCCTAAAGGGTAACGGAGGCGCCCAAAGGTTCCCTCAGCCTGGTTGGCAATCAGGTGTTGAGTGTAAGTGCACAAGGGAGCTTGACTGTGAGACTGACGGGTCGAGCAGGTACGAAAGTAGGGACTAGTGATCCGGCGGTGGCTTGTGGAAGCGCCGTCGCTCAACGGATAAAAGGTACCCCGGGGATAACAGGCTGATCTTCCCCAAGAGTCCATATCGACGGGATGGTTTGGCACCTCGATGTCGGCTCGTCGCATCCTGGGGCTGGAGTAGGTCCCAAGGGTTGGGCTGTTCGCCCATTAAAGCGGTACGCGAGCTGGGTTTAGAACGTCGTGAGACAGTTCGGTCCCTATCCGCTGTGCGCGTAGGAGTGTTGAGAAGGGCTGTCCCTAGTACGAGAGGACCGGGACGGACGAACCTCTGGTGTGCCAGTTGTCCTGCCAAGGGCATGGCTGGTTGGCTACGTTCGGGAGGGATAACCGCTGAAAGCATCTAAGCGGGAAGCCTGCTTCGAGATGAGCACTCCCACCTCCTTGAGAGGGTAAGGCTCCCAGTAGACGACTGGGTTGATAGGCCGGATATGGAAGCCCAGTAATGGGTGGAGTTGACCGGTACTAATAGGCCGAGGGCTTGTCCTCAGTTGCTCGCGTCCACTGTGTTGGTTCTGAAACCACGAACAGACCGTTGTCGGTTGTTCGAAGAGTTTCATAGTGTTTCGGTGGTCATAGCGCGAGGGAAACGCCCGGTTACATTCCGAACCCGGAAGCTAAGCCTCGTAGCGCCGATGGTACTGCAGGGGGGACCCTGTGGGAGAGTAGGACGCCGCCGAACAATTCTTCTGAAGAAGCCCCGCCCGGGTTCCGGGCGGGGCTTCTTTGTATTTCGAGGGGGCATGGTGGGTTGGAAGATACGCTGCGGTGCGGCAGCGGCCGGGCTGCTGACGGTGGCCGCGGGGCTCGGGGTCCGGGCGGGGGCGACCGGGAGCGCGGCGAAGTGTGCGGGCGACGCGCTGTACACCGTGCTCGTGTACACGCTGGTTGTCCTGGTCGCGCCGCGGATCCGGCCGGCCAGGGCGGCTGTGGTGGCGGCGCTGGTGAGTTGGGGCGTGGAGTTCTTTCAGCTCACGGAGTGGCCGGCGCGGTGGTCCGCGGAGAGCGGGGTCGCCCGGCTGGTCCTCGGGTCGACCTTCAATGTGCCCGATCTCCTCTGGTACGCCGTCGGCGCCGCGGTCTGCTGGGCGGTGCACCGGGGCTTGTCCGAGGCGGGTGGCAGGATGCGTGCGGCACGGGAGGAGAGCTGAGATGCAGGGTGGGGTCTGGCGGTTGACCCGGGGGACGGAACTCGTCGGCGAGATCGGGATCGACGAGGCCGACTTTCCCTGGCTGGCCGGCACCTTTCGTCCGGGTCCGGCCTGGGCGGCGGTGGCGCCGGGGTTCGCCGAGACGCTCGCACTGCTGGAGGCGGAGGAGTACGACGGCTTCGATGAGAGGCGTACGAGCGGGTCTCCGCCGAGCTGACGCTGTCCGCGCCGACGGGTCCGGTCGCCGAGTTCCTGCTGCACATCGACGGTGACCGGGCCTGGTTCAGGTGGAGTGACGAGCCGTTCGACCAGGACTGAGGCGGTCTCAGCGGCGGAGTGCGACTCGTGCACGGGCTCGACGGCCGTCCGTCCTCCGGTGCCGTCAGCGACCGGAGTCGAGGACGGTCTCGGCGATCTCCCGGACGCGGTCCATGGTGATGCCGGTTCGCTGTTCGACGGCGAGCGGGTGGTCGGTCGGTTCCAGCTCGATCCACGGCCGCTCACCGACCGGGCGGGTGTGCAGACGGGTCTTGAGATTGACGGTCGTCGGCCGGTAGATCGGCAGCTCGGTGGCGAACCAGCCGAAGTACGGCGGTTCGCTCTCCCGTCCCGGGGTGTCCCAGACCTCGGCCGCGCGGGCGTGGTTCGCCGGGCTGAGCGAGACCCGCACGCCCCAGGAGAAGACCTCGTCGCTGCCGATCACGGGCGGTTCGACCAGCCCCCGGACGAAGAAGTGCTCGCCCTTGATGACGCACTGGTCGGAGGTGAGCATGCTGTACCGGTCCTCGGCGAGCGACTCGTCCCAATAGACCGGTGCGGGACTGGAGAAGTTCATCGGGACATCGGCGTGCGGCTCGCCGCAGCAGGTGCAGGTGAAGCTGTGGTCGGATGCCATGCGCGAGCATAACCGCAGGGTCCGGCCGGCCGTGCGGGAGGGCCGCGGAGGGAGTTGGCTGCTGCGGGTGCCGTCGAGGGTCTCCCGGATGATGTCCGCGTGGCCGGCGTGGCGGGCGACCTCCTCGATCATGTGGAGGAGGACCCAGCGGAGGTTGTGGTGGGCCGGGCCGAGCCCGGGACGTTCGCCTTGGCGAAGGCGATCGCGGAGCCGTCGGGCGCGTACGAGGCGACGCCGTAGGGGACGTCGGGGGAGCCGGGCAGCAGGGTGGTGAGGCCGCTGCCGTCGGGGTGGACGGTGTAGGGGGCGCCGCTCTGGGTGGCGCCGGGGCCGGGCGGATAGGTGGTGAGGACGATCCGGCTGCCGTCGGGAGACCAGTTGGCGCGGTCGCCGGCCCGTAGGCCCCACGGGGGTGAGCCGGCGCAGTCCGCTGCCGTCGCTGTTGACGAGGAACAAGATCGCGCTGGTCTGCTTCTCGCTGTCCGGGTAGACGCGGCCGGCGATCAGCCCGTCGACCGGGGACGCGGGGGCCTCGGTCGGTGACGACGCGCCGGTGGACGACGCGCCGGTGGACGGCGAGCCGGGCGAGGGTGAGCCCTCCGGGCGCGGCAGCGGGTCGGCGGTGCAGCCGGCCAGGAGCGTGAGGGCGGTCAGGGCGCCGGCGGCGAGCCGGGCGGTGGGGCGTCGGTAGCAGCGCGTCACGTCGGTCGTCTCCGTCACCGGTGCGGTCCGGTTCGCGGACCGTCGAGCCCCCTGAGGGAGCTGTCGCTGTGTCAGATCGGGAGCCACTCGGTGCGGGTGGCTCTGCACGGGATTTACGACGTCGTTTCGACATGAGATTGGGAGTCGCCCGCTCGCACGAACAGGTGATGCTCACGAGAACGGGAGTCAGCTGCCGCAGGCCTTCCCCCCGGCGCATCCGTCACTGCCCGGTCCGGTTGGTGGGGGGCTGTTGAGAGGCGGTCGGTGGTGCGAACAGTGCCTGCACGGTTTCGGTGGCCAGGTCTCGCAGCCAGGTGTGGGCGCGGTCGTCGTCGTAGCGCTGGTGCCACAGCAGGTACAGGGGGACCTCGGGCAGCGGGAGTGGTGGCGGCAGTGTGGCCAGGCCGAGTTGTTCCCGGACTGCGCGGGTGACCGCGTCGGGGAGGGTGACGACCAGGTCGGTGTCGAGGGCGAGTTGCAGTGCGAAGGCGGCGGTGGGCCCGGCGGCGACGACGCGTCGTTCGAGGCCGCGGGTGGTCAGGGCGTCGTCGATCGGGTCGCGCAGGCTTCCGCGTCGCGAAACGGTGAGGTGTTCGGCGGCTGCGTAGCGCTCGATGCTCAGCGGGCCTTCGGCGAGCGGGTGGCCTGGTCGGACGGCGACGACCAGCCGGTCGCTGCCGACGAGGCGGTGGCGGATGTCGGGGAGCGTCGGAGCGCTGGAGCTCGATTCGAGGTCGACCTCACCCCGGCGCAGCTCGGCGTCGTCCGTCCCGGGTTCGGCGGGCAGGCGCAGCCGGACGCCGGGGGCTTGGCGGTGGACGGCGGTGATCAGGGCGGTGCCGCAGGCGGCGGTCAGGGCGTCGTGCCAGCGCACGGTGAAGACCCGGTCCAGTGCTGCCAGGTCGAGTTCTTGCTGCGCGGACAGGAGTTGGTGGGCCTGCTGTACGAGGGCGTGGACCTGGGCGCGCATGGCCAGCGCGCGGGTGGTGGGAACCATGCTGCGGCCGGTGCGGACCAGGATCTGGTCACCGGTGGCCTTGCGGATACGGCCCAGGGAGCGGCTCATCGCCGGTGCGGTGACGTGGAGGCGTGCTGCGGCGCCGGCGACGCTACCCTCTTCCAGCAGTGCGTCCAGGGCCATGAGCAGGTTCAGATCCAGTTGCATGCCAGTAACTCTACAAGTGAATAGCATGCACTTGTTGTTAATGACCGGCCGCCCTACCTTCGAAGTGCAGGCGCGAGACAAGCCGCCCCGCACACATCGAACCCAGGGAGCCCGTCATGAGCACAGCCATGCCTTTCGCCGCCGACACGACGCTCCTGTCCGAGGTGATCGCCGCGGTGAAGACCGCCGGACTCACCCTGCGCGACCGCCACACCCCGCACGCCCGGGGCGTGAGTCTGGACGAGGTCGTCGCTGAGATCCACGCCAACGACGACGCGGTGCTGGACGTGCTGCGGGAGCCGCTGCTGCTGGCCCGGCGGGGATCGCAGTGGGTCGAGGACGAGCTGGCCGGCGGTGCGCTCCCGTCGGGGGAGTGGTGGGTCGTCGACCCCGCCGAGGGCAACATCAACCACGTGCACGGCATGGAGGACTGGGCCGTGACCGCCACCCTGGTCCGCGACAACCAGCCGGTGCTCACCGTCGTCCACCTGCCACTGACCGGCGACACCTACACCGCTGTCGCCGGCGGCGGTGCCCGCCTCAACGACCGGCCCCTGAAGGTGTCCGCCAAGACCGATCTGGGCGCCGCGCTCGTCGGCACCGGCCAGGCCAGGCCCGGCGAGGACGAGCGCACCTTCCGGCGGATCGGTGACTCGGTCACGGCCATGCTCATCAGCGGCCTGGTCGTGCGCGTGTCCGTTCCCGCCACGATGCAGCTCATCCACGTCGCGGCCGGACGGATGGACGCCTTCTGGCAGTTCTCCGACGTCCGCTCCGGTCTGGTCGCCGGCGCCCTGCTGGTCTCCGAGGCCGGAGGCACCGTCACGGACCTGGCGGGCGAGCCCTGGAACACGGGCAGCCGCGACTTCCTGGCCGCCGCCCCCGGCATCCACACCGCCGCCCTCAAGGTCCTGTCGCCGATCGCCTGACCGGTCACCCCGCTCTCCCCACCTCACACCGCAAGGAGCATCACCTCATGACCAGCATCGGCATCCTGGGCGCCGGCCGCGTCGGCGCCAACCTCGCCGGCAAGCTCTCCGCAGCCGGACACCGTGTCACTCTCGGTGTCCGGAACCCGGAAGAGACCGTAACCCTTGCCGCCGGCATCGCCCCGCAGATCGCCTTCGCCGACCAGCGCACCGCCGCCCGCACCGCGGACATCGTGATCAACGCGACGCCCGGCGACGGCGCCCTGGACCGTCTGGCCGGCCTGCGCGCAGAGCTCTCCGGAAAACTCCTCGTCGATGTCTCCAACGCCACCCGCGACGCCGATGACGGCCTGCCCGGCGACCTGTGCTATCCCGGCAGCAGCCTCGCCGAGAAGCTCCAGGCCGCCCTCCCCGACACCCAGGTGGTCAAGACCCTCAACACCATGTTGTTCATGGTCATGACCGCTCCCGAAACCCTGGCCGTCCCACCGACCGCCTATCTCTCGGGCGATGACCAGAACGCGAAGAAGACCGTCACCGGCCTGCTCGGCGACCTGGGCTGGCAGCCCGCATGGATCGAGGACCTCGGCGGCATCACCACAGCACGCGCCACCGAGGCCATGATCCTCGTGGTTCCCCACATCCTGCGCCGACACGGCTTCAAGCCCTTCGCCGTCTCCCTCGCGCGCTGACCCATCAAGACCGAGTTCGGACCAAAACCGGTAGCGGGCTCGTGCGAGGCAGCTGGGCGCCGGCGCGGACAACGCCCGCTGAGCTGCGAGTCACGATCGGTCGCCCGGTGTGCGGACGTCCGCCCGGCGAACCGACGTCCGCCCGGCGTACCGGACCGGGCGGCGACGTGGGACGGGTGGGAGGTCAGCCGGAGGTGGCCGCGCGCCGCTCCGCCTTGGCGGCGGCCTCGGCCTCCTCGGCGGCCTCGGCCTGCTCGAGGGTGGGCGCGGTACCGCCGAGGTGGGCCGGGACCCACCAGGTGTCGTCGGCGCCGGAGGGCTTGCCGGAGTACTCGCGCTGGGCACGGTCCAGCATCTCGGTCATGGCGGCGCGCAGCCGTCGGGTGACCATGACCGGCTTGTCCTGCGGGCTGAGCTCGATCGGCTCGCCGATCATCACGGTGATCGGGACGTGCCGCTTGGTGAGGGTCTTCGGGCGGCCCTTGGTCCACAGCTGCTGGGTGCCCCAGAGGATGACGGGGAGCAGCGGGGTGCCGGACTCGGCGGCCATCCGGGCGGCGCCGGTCTTGAACTTCTTCAGCATGAAGGAGCGGCTGATGGTGGCCTCGGGGAAGACGCCGACGATCTCGCCCTCGCGGAGCGCCTCGACGGCGGCGTCGTAGGCGGGCTGGCCGTCCGTGCGGTCCACCGGGATGTGCCGCATGCCGCGCATCAGCGGGCCGGAGATGCGGTGCTTGAAGACGTCGTCCTTGGCCATGAAGCGGGTGAGCCGCTTGCCTCCGCGCCAGGGGCCGAGGCCGGCGAAGATGAAGTCGAGGTAGCTGATGTGATTGCTGACCAGGACGGCGCCGCCCGTTGCGGGGACGTGCTCGGCGCCCACGATCGAGATCCGCAGGTCGAGCGCCTTGAACGCGGTCAGTGCGGCGCGGATCACCGGCGGGTACACGAACTCAGCCACGGTCAGCCCTACTTCTCGTCGGGCCCATGCCCGCTCCGGCGGTACCCGGGCCGTCGGAGCCGACCGGCGAGGGCGCGGCACGCCGCGGCGGCCACGGGTGTTACAGCCAGATGATCCCCCGAAGACGTGCCCGGTGTCACGTTGCGGTGTCCAGCGGGGCGGGATTCGGCGGCGAGTTCTACGTCACGTGAGACCTGCGTCTCACCCGGGAACCCGTGGGCCCGCCGCCGAACCCGCCCGCGCGGGGTGGGTGACGGACAGGTCAGGCGCTCGCCCCGGCCCGCTCCGTGCCGCGGCGCAGCAGCAGGTACACCTCGCAGCCGAGGCAGTAGCCGAAGGCGGCGTTGAGGAAGGCGGCGGCCAGGGCGAGCCCCGTGGCGGCCAGGCCCAGCCAGTCGGCGCCGGCGAGGAAGCCGACGGTGCCGGCGAGCGCGAAGACGAGGCCGACGCTCTGGGCGAAACGCGGCGGCCGGGCGTCCTCCAGCTCCCGCGGCGGGCCGAGCCGGGGCCGGACGAGGGTGCGGTAGAGCAGCCCGTACGGCGAGCGGGGCACGCCCGCGACGGCGCCGACGGCGAAGACCGCGGTCTGGAGGGCGAGCAGGGCGCCGCTGCCGGTGATCAGGACGGCGGCGAGGACGGCGGAGGTGAGCGCGGCGGCGAAGCGCGGGCCGCGCGGGTCGATCAGCACGGAGGGGACTCCTGGTACGCGAGTGGGCACGGGCCGGTCGGGGACCTGGTCGGCCGCTCGGGCGGCCGGGGTCAGCGACAGCGCGACGCGGTGGCCCGGCACAGGTCGACCACACGGCGGGTGGTCAGCCGGGGCAGCCGGGGTCGCGGGGAGTCCATCCGGCGATGGTAGGCCGGGCGGGGCCGCGCGGTCGAGCGGTGAAGGGGCCGGTCGGGCGGTACGGGTGCCGGCCGAGCGCCGGGGGCGGTGCGGGACACTGGAGCGGTGACCGGTTTGGTGGTGTGCGGTGTGGTGCTGGTGCTGGCGAGCGCCTTCGGGCTGCTGCGCGCGCACCGGGACGGAAGGCTGCGGGTGCGGGCGAAGGACGGGGCGGTGCGGCTGTCGGCGCAGGAGCTGGGCGGCGAGCTGGGGGAGCGGGCGACGCTGGTGCAGTTCTCGACCGCCTTCTGTCAGCCCTGCCGGGCGACCCGCCGGGTCCTCGACGAGGTGTCCGGGATGGTCGAGGGGGTGGCCCACGTGGAGATCGACGCGGAGGCCCGGCTCGACCTGGTGCGGCGGCTGGACATCCTGCGCACCCCGACCGTGCTGGTGCTCGATGCGACCGGCCGGGTGATCCGCCGCGCGTCCGGCCAGCCGCGCCGGGCGGACGTGATCGCGGCGCTCGGAGAGGCGGTCTGACCGGCCCCGGAGCGGGGCGGCGGCAGCGCCGATCATCGTCGGCGTTGTCAAGACCTTCAATCTCACAGCGGATCTGCCGCCAGGTCAGGTGGTACCGGGCGCCGCCTGGGGCAGGATGGGCGCAGACGGCAGTGCAGCCGTCCCGTAAGCCTGCCGGCCAGGGTGCTCGGCGGTGGTCGGGGCGCCCGGTCCGGGGCACCGCAGGGCTAAGCTACCCGCCAGTAGCCCTACCGAGCTACTGGTGAGTATGCTGCCAGGACGTTCCGGACGGGCACAGGGATACGCGGCCCGCGTGTGGGCAGGAGCGTGCGTTCCGCCCAACTGCACAGCCGCAGCCGCCGGACAGGACCAGTACAGGAGACAGGCCGTGAGCTTGAGGATCGTTGTCTGTGTGAAGTACGTGCCCGACGCGACCGGTGACCGGCGCTTCGCGGACGACACCACCACCGACCGGGAGGGCGTGGACGGCCTCCTGTCGGAGCTGGACGAGTACGGCGTGGAGCAGGCGCTGCGGATCGCGGAGGCGTCCGGGGACGCCGAGGTGACGGTGCTGACCGTCGGTCCGGACGACGCGAAGGACGCGCTGCGCAAGGCCCTGTCGATGGGTGCGGACAAGGCCGTGCACGTCAACGACGAGGACATCCACGGCTCGGACGTGATCGGTACCTCCGCGGTCCTGGCGAAGGCGCTGGAGAACACCGGCTTCGACCTGGTGGTGTGCGGCATGGCCTCCACCGACGGCACGATGGGCGTGCTGCCCGCGCTGCTGGCCGAGCGCCTGGGCGTGCCGCAGGCCACCCTGCTGTCCGAGGTGTCCGTCGAGGGCGGCGTGGTCAAGGGCCGCCGCGACGGCGACGCCGCGACCGAGCAGGTCCAGGCCGCGCTGCCGGCCGTCGTGTCGGTCACCGACCAGTCCGGCGAGGCCCGCTACCCCTCCTTCAAGGGCATCATGGCCGCCAAGAAGAAGCCCGTCGCCGAGCTCGACCTCGACGACCTGGGCATCGACGCCGACACCGTCGGCCTGGCCGGCTCCTGGACCAAGGTCGCCGACATCACCGCCCGCCCGGCCCGCACCGCCGGCACCGTCGTCAAGGACGAGGGCGAGGGCGGCAAGCAGCTCGCCGCCTACCTCGCCGAGCAGAAGTTCATCTGACAGGCCACCAGGAAAACGGAGTAGAACCACCATGAGCGAGATCCTCGTCCTGGTCGACCACGCCGACGGCGCGGTCCGCAAGCCGGCTCTTGAACTGCTCACCCTCGCCCGCCGCATCGGCGAGCCCTCCGCCGTCGTCCTCGGCGCCGGCGACAACACCGCCGCGATCGCCGCCAAGGCCGCCGAATACGGCGCCGCCAAGGTCTACACCGCCGACGCCGACGAGTTCACCACCCAGCTCGTCGTCCCCAAGGTCGACGCCCTCACCCAGATCGCCCGGAACACCGGCGCCACCGCCGTCCTGGTCACCTCCTCCGGCGAGGGCAAGGAGATCGCCGCCCGCGTCGCGCTGCGCCTGGGCTCGGGCATCATCACCGACGCCGTCGACCTGGAGGCCGGCGACAGCGGCCCCGTCGCCACCCAGTCGGTGTTCGCCGCGTCGTTCCAGGTCAAGTCGACCGTGACCACCGGCGCCCCGGTGATCACCGTCAAGCCGAACGCGGCCGCGCCCGAGCCGGCCCCGGCCGCGGGCACCGTCGAGCCGGTCACCGTCGCCTTCACCGGCAACGCCGCCACCGTCACCGCCCGCACCCCGCGCGTGGCCTCCGGCCGCCCCGAGCTGACCGAGGCCGCGATCGTGGTCTCCGGCGGCCGCGGCGTCGGCGCCGCCGAGGGCTTCGCCGTGGTCGAGGACCTCGCCGACGCGCTCGGCGCCGCCGTCGGCGCCTCCCGCGCCGCCGTCGACGCCGGCTGGTACCCGCACACCAACCAGGTCGGCCAGACCGGCAAGCAGGTCTCCCCGCAGCTGTACGTCGCCGCGGGCATCTCCGGCGCCATCCAGCACCGCGCCGGCATGCAGACCTCGAAGACCATCGTCGCGATCAACAAGGACCCCGAGGCCCCGATCTTCGAACTCGTGGACTACGGCGTCGTCGGCGACCTCTTCACCGTCCTGCCCCAGCTCACCGCCGAGGTGAAGGCCCGCAAGGGCTGAGCCCCGCACGGCGCACGAGGGCGCGGCACCCGGGAGACCGGGGGCCGCGCCCTTCGCCGTCCGCCCCGCCGCGCGTTCCACCCGGCGGTCCGACCGGTGGGACGGTCCCGGGTGCCCGGCGGCCCCGGCGCGTAGAGTCCGGACCATGGGACTGCTGACGGCACTTGAGGGCGGACACGGGGACCGGCGCGACGCGGTGGTGGTCGACGGCCGGGCGATGTCGTGGGAGGAACTGCTCGGCGCCGCCGGGGCGGTGGCCGAGCGGGTCGCGGGGGCACGGGCCCTCGCGGTGCTGGCCCGGCCCACCGCGGAGACCGTGGTCGCGGTGGTCGGCGGGCTGCTCGCCGGCGTGCCGGTGGTACCGCTGCCGCCGGACTCCGGGCCGAAGGAGCGCGAGCACATCCTGCGGGACTCCGGCGCCGCGCTGCTGGCCGTCCCGGCCGGGGAACAGCCGGCGGACGCCGAGGCGGTGCCTGTCGACCTCGGCGCGCGCTCCGGCGCCACCTTCGCCGAGCCCGCGCCGGAGCACCCGGCCTTCGTCCTGTACACCTCGGGCACCACCGGCGCGCCCAAGGGCGCGGTGATCCCCCGTTCCGCGGTCGCCGCGGGCCTGGACGGCCTCGCCGACGCCTGGCGGTGGACCGCCGACGACACCCTGGTGCACGGGCTGCCGCTCTTCCACGTGCACGGCCTGGTGCTCGGCGTGCTCGGCGCGCTGCGCACCGGCAGCCGCCTGGTGCACACCGGCCGGCCCACGCCCGGCGCTTACGCCGGCGCGCGCGGCAGCCTGTACTTCGGCGTGCCCACCGTCTGGTCCCGGGTGGCGGCGGACGGCACCGCCGCCCGGGAGCTGGCCGGCGCCCGGCTGCTGGTCTCCGGCAGCGCGCCGCTGCCGGTGCCCGTCTTCGAGCGGCTCGCCGAACTCACCGGACACGAGCCGATCGAGCGCTACGGCATGACCGAGTCGCTGATCACCGTCTCCACCCGCGCCGACGGCGAGCGCCGCCCCGGCAGCGTCGGCCTGCCGCTGGACGGGGTGCGCACCCGGCTGGTCGGCGAGGACGGTGCCGAGGTCGCCGCCGACGGCGAGACCGTCGGCGAGCTGCAGGTCGCCGGGCCGACGCTGTTCGCCGGCTACCTCAATCGCGCGGACGCCGACGCCGAGGCCTGGACGGCCGACGGCTGGTTCCGGACCGGCGACGTCGCCGTGATCGGCCCCGACGGCTTCCACCGGATCGTCGGCCGCGCCTCCGTCGACCTGATCAAGAGCGGCGGCTACAGGATCGGCGCCGGCGAGGTCGAGGCCGCGTTGCGCGACCACCCCGAGGTGGCGGACGCGGCCGTGGTCGGCGTCCCCGACGACGACCTCGGCCAGGCCGTGGTCGCCTACGTCATCCCTGACGGCCCGGTCACCGGGGAGCGGCTCACCGACTTCGTCGCCCAGCGGCTCTCCGTCCACAAGCGCCCCCGGCGGGTCGTGCTGGTGGACGAACTGCCCCGCAACGCCATGGGCAAGGTGCTCAAGAAGCAGCTGCTCGACCTCGGCTGACCGACCCGCCCGGCATGTGCCCGGTGGCCGGAGGCCGACGCCGCCGGGCACCGCGAGGCATGGGACGGCCGCCCGTACGGGTACCACCGGTGTGGCGCGGGGGCCGCGGTAGGGTCTCCGCCGCCCGGTGCGTGGGGCACCGGGGTGGGCCGAGGGCAGGGGATGCTCTGTGATCGTCTGGGTCAATGGCACGTTCGGCGCGGGGAAGACCACCGCGTGCCGGGAACTGGTGGAGCTCCTGCCCGGGAGCCTCCTCTTCGCCCCCGAACTGATCGGCGCAGGACTCTGCCGGCTGTTGCCCGCCGACCGGCTGGCGCCGGTCGGCGACTTCCAGGACCTGCCCTCCTGGCGGCGCCTGGTTCCCGAGGTCGCCGCGGCCCTGCTCGCCGAGGTTCCCGGGCCGCTGGTCGTCCCGATGACCTTGCTTCGGGAGGACTACCGCGACGAGATATTCGGCGCGCTCGCCTCCCGCGGGCTCGCCGTCCACCACTTCGTCCTGGACCCTGACGAAACGATCCTGCAGGAGCGCATCGCCGTCCGGGACGAGTACCCCGGCGACCCCGAGCGCTCCGAGCACGTCCGCCGCTGGTGCCTCGACCACCTGCCCGCCTACCGTTCTGCCAGACGGTGGCTCGGCCGCGACGCCCAGCTCGTCGACACCACCGGCCTCACCCCGGCGCAGACCGCCCGGCGCCTGGCCGGATTCGTCGCCGACGGCACCGCCCGCTGCCCGATCGTGCAGAGTGCCGACCCCACCGGCGACACCGTCGCCGCCGCCGTCCTGCTCTTCGACGAACAGGACCGCGTGCTCCTCGTCGACCCCGTCTACAAGCCCGCCTGGGAGTTCCCCGGCGGCGTCGTCGAACGCGGCGAGGCCCCGACCGACGCCGCCCTGCGCGAGACCGCCGAGGAACTCGGCCTGCACCTCGACGCGCCCGCCCTGCGCCTGCTCGTCGTCGACTGGGAACCCAGGACCGGACCCCGCCGCGGCGGCCTGCGGCTCGTCTACGACGGCGGCCGGCTCGGCGCCGAGGCCCAGCAGCAGCTGCGGCTGCAGCAGGACGAACTGCGCAGCTGGCGCTTCGTGACCCTCGACGAGGCCGCCGGACTGCTGCCCGCCACCCGGCTGCGGCGGCTCGCCGCGGCGCTCGACGCCCGCGAGCGCGGGGAACTGCGCTACTTGGAGGCGGGGCTGCCCGCGGCGGTGGGGGCGGCCACGGCCGGCTGACCGCGGGCCGCCACGGGCCGGGGTGCCGTACGGGGGCGCCGGCCGGTCGCCTGCGGGCGGGTGCGGGTGGCGCGCCGGTGCCGTCACAGCGGGCACCAGCCGCTGCCGACGTACCAGTGCCCGCCCGCCCGCAGGTGGTCGGCCAGCGCCCGCTGCAGCGCGGTCTCCCGGGGCAGCCGCTCCGGCGGCAGCTCCGGATCCGTGAAGACGAAGCCCAGCGGCTCGGCGTCCGAGGGGCCGCGGTCCGGCCGCAGCGGCCGGAAGCGTCGCTGGAAGCGGACGATGTTCGCCTCCGCGGGGAGGCGGTCGGCCAGCTGCCCGTCCAGCAGCCAGGAGAAGATGCAGGCCGTTCGGTACGGCTCGGCGGGGAAGTGCAGGGCGAAGAACGCCCGGGCCCGGTCGAGCGAGGCGTCGCAGGCCCGCGGGGTGAGCGGCCCGCAGAAGTCCGGGACGTGCAGCACCAGGCACCAGGTGCCCGCCGCCGGGGCCGCGGCGTCGACCGCCTCCTGCGGGCGCAGCCGGTGGCGCTGGAACTGCAGCCGGCCGAGCTGGAACAGCTCGCCGCGCAGGTGCAGGGTGAGCCAGTTCGCCGAGCCCAGGCCGGGGGTGCCGTGCCGGCGCCGGTGCACGGTCAGCTGCCGCCCGAGATCGGCGAGGGTGGCGCGGGACACCTCGGGAGGGACACCGCGGGACCGGTGCCAGGCGCGGGCCTGCGGCGCCAGCGCGGTGAACAGCAGCGCGGGCAGCAGCCGGCCGACCTCGCCCGGGGCGTCCGGCCACTGCGGGGGCAGGCCCGCCGGGCGGCCGACCGTGCCGACGGCGGCGGACTGCTCCCCGGCGGCGCGGGCGAAGACACGGCGCAGACCGGGATCGCGTGCCAGCCGGGTGCGGGCGGCCACCAGGGGGTTGATGTCGATGTGCGGGACACCGAGGTCCAGGAGCGCCTGGGGGAGATCGTCGGCGGACGGCAGGTCGGCGGGGGCAGGCAGGTCGGGGTCCGTCACACCGGCCTCCTTGTCTGCGGGCGCCTGGTCTGGAGGCGGTCGTTTCATCATGGCGGGCCGTCGGGGGCGGGAGGGTGGTGCGTTGCGGGCGTGCGGGGGTGCGGCCGGGGCGGGCGGATCGGGAGCAGGCGGATCGGGGGCGGGCGCGATCGTGCGGGCCCACGCGCCCTGACGGGATTCCCGCCGCACCGGTGGAGGATGGACGGGTGCCGTTCACGTTGAGCCATGTTGCGGCGGTGGTGCCGCTGCTGGGCAGGGGGGCCGACGGGCGCTGGGTGGCGTCGGGGCTGGTGGCCGGCTCCATGGCGCCCGACGTGCCGTACTTCGCGGACTCGCTGCTGCCGGGGGTCTACCGGTTCGGGGCGCTGACGCACCGCTGGTGGGCCGTGCCGACGGTGGATGCGGCGATCGCGGCGGGAGGCGTCGTGCTCTGGCACGGTCTGCTGCGCGAGCCGCTCACCGGACTGCTGCCCGAGGGACTGCCGGTGGCCGTGGAGGCGCCGCTGCCGCGCGGGGCCGCCGGGGTCGGGGCGTTCGTGCTGTCGGCCGCGGTCGGGGCGGCCAGCCATGTGCTCTGGGACGCGTTCACCCACCCGGGCCGGGCCGGGGTGCGGGCCGTTCCGGTGCTGGGCCGGCCGGTGGCCGGAGACGTCCCGCTGTGCACGGTGCTGCAGTACGGGACCTCGCTGCTGGGCCTCGCCGTCCTGGGGGAGCGGGTGCGGCGGGCGGCGCGGACACCTCACGCCGGGCCGGGGTCGGGGCCGGGGCCGTGCCGGCCGCGCCGGGCGGTGCGCCGCGCCGCGGTGGCGGGGCTGGCGGTGTCGGCCGCGCTCGGCGCGGCGCACCGGCTGGCCCGCCGGGAGCGCGGGGTCGTCCCGGAGTTCTGCTTCGGCGCGGGCGCGGGCCTCGCGGTGGGGGCGACGGTCTTCGCGGCGCTGTCGGCGGCGCGGGCCCGGGTGCCGTCCGGCGGGGACGACACCCGGGGCGGGGCGGCGGTCGGTCAGGCCGAGCGCAGCCGGGCGTAGGCGCGCAGGAAGAGCGCCTCGGTGAGGGCCATCCGCTCCAGCTCCTGCGGGTCGACGCTCTCGTTGACGGCGTGGATCTGGGTGGTCGGCTCCTCGACGCCGATCAGGACGATCTCCGCCTGCGGGTAGAGCGTGCGCAGGGTGTTGCAGAGCGGGATGGAGCCGCCCTCGCCGGAGGCGACCATCTCGCGGCCGAACGCCTCCCGCATCGCCTCGCCCATCGCCTCGTAGGCGGGCCCGGTGATGTCCGCGCTGAACGCCTCGCCGCCGCTGAGCACGGTGATCTCGGCCTGCGCGCCCCACGGCACCGCCGCCTCCAGGTGGGCGGTGAGGGCCTGCTGGGCGGCCTTCAGCTCCATGCCCGGCGGGATGCGCAGACTGACCAGCGCCCTGGCGCTCGCCTGGACGGAGGAGGTGGCGCCGATCACCGGAGGGGCGTCGATGCCGAGGACGGTGACGGAGGGACGGGCCCACAGCCGGTCGGCGACGGTGCCGGTACCGGTCAGCGCGACGCCGTCGAGCACCTTGGCGTCCTCGCGGAACTGCGCCTCGTCGTACTGGACGCCCGGCCAGACCTGGTCGGCCGTCAGGCCGGCCACGGCGACGTCGCCGTGCTCGTCGTGCAGGGTCGCGAGCAGCCTGACCATGGCCTGCAGCGCGTCCGGGGCGGCGCCGCCGAAGGCGCCGGAGTGCAGGTTCCCGGCCAGCGTGGTGAGGGCGACCTCGACCACCGTCATGCCGCGCAGGCTGGCGGTGACGGTGGGCAGGCCGGCCGCGAAGTTCCCGGTGTCGCCGATGACGATCGCGTCGGCGGTGAGCAGCTCCGGGTGGGCCTCGGCGTAGCGCTCCAGGCCGCCGGTGCCCTGCTCCTCGGAGCCCTCGACGATCACCTTCAGACCGACCGGCAGGCCGCCGTCCACCTCGCGCAGGGCCCGCAGCGCGGTGAGGTGCATGAGGATGTTGCCCTTGCAGTCGGCGGCGCCCCGGCCGTACCAGCGGCCGTCACGCTCCGTCAGTTCGAAGGGCGGGCTGAGCCAGGCGTTCTCGTCGAGCGGCGGCTGGACGTCGTAGTGGGAGTACAGCAGCACGGTCGGGGCGCCGGCCGGGCCGGGGAGCTCGGCGTACACGGACTGGGTGTCGTCGGGCGTGTCCAGCAGTCGCACGCCCGTCAGGCCCTCGGCGGTGAGCGCGTCGGCGACCCAGCGGGCGGCCTTCTCGCACTCCTCCACCGGGAACTGCCGGGGGTCGGCGACGGACGGGAAGGCGACCAGCTCGGCCAGGTCGGCCTTGGCGCGCGGCATCAGGGATCGGACGGCCGCCGCCAGGTGCTGCTGGGTCATCAGGTGTCTCCTGTTGACGAGGTGCGGGTGATTTGTCCGATCATAGGTCGGTGCCGTGTCGTGACCCGCGTCATCCCTGGTCGCGGGGGTGGCCGACGGGTCTAGGATGCGATCGTGACTGACACCGGTAGCTCCCTCGACCCGAACTCCGACGAGCACGAGGCCGTCGGACACGAGGCCGTTCCCGCGGCCCCCGACCAGACCGCCGTGGACCCGGCGGCCACCGGGCCCGACCCCCTCGGCGGGGTCTGGGACGTGGTCGTGGTCGGCGCCGGCCCGGCCGGCTCCTCCGCCGCGTACGCCGCCGCGGCCCAGGGCCGCCGGGTGCTGCTGCTCGACAAGGCCGAGCACCCCCGCTACAAGACCTGCGGCGGTGGCATCATCGGCCCGTCCCGGGACACCCTGCCGTCGGAGTTCAAGCTGCCGCTGCAGGACCGCATCCACGCGGTCACCTTCGCCCTCGGCGGCCGCTTCACCCGCACCCGCCGCTCCAAGCGGATGCTCTTCGGCCTGGTCAACCGGGACGAGTTCGACCTGCGCCTGGTGCAGTCCGCCGAGCAGGCCGGTGCGGTGCTGGTCACCGGTGTCACCGCGACCGGCGTCGAGCAGCAGGACGGCGACGGCCGCACCGCCTTCGTCACGACGGCGGACGGCCGCCGGATCGAAGCCCGCGCCGTCGTCGGCGCGGACGGCTCGGCCAGCCGGATCGGCCGCCACGTCGGCGTCTCCTTCGATCAGATCGACCTCGGCCTGGAGGCGGAGATCCCGGTGCCGGAGGAGGTCTCCCGGGCCTGGGCCGGCCGGATCCACCTCGACTGGGGCCCGCTGCCCGGCTCGTACGGCTGGGTCTTCCCCAAGACCGACTCGGGCACCCTGACGGTCGGCGTCATCTCCGCGCGCGGTGACGGCGAGCGCACCAAGCAGTACCTGGCCGACTACATCCGGCAGTTGGGCCTCTCCGGCTTCAAGCCGAGCATCGAGTCCGGCCATCTGACGCGCTGCCGCGCGGAGGACTCGCCGCTCTCCCGCGGGCGGGTGCTGGTGGCCGGCGACGCGGCCGGCCTGCTGGAGCCGTGGACCCGCGAGGGCATCTCGTACGCCCTGCGGTCGGGCCGGCTGGCCGGCGAGTGGGCGGTGAAGGTCGCCGAGGCCGACGGCTCGGCGGACGTGCGGCGGCAGGCACTCAACTACGCCTTCGCGATCAAGGCCGGGCTGGGCGTGGAGATGCGGGCCGGCAAGGTCATGCTCGGGGCCTTCGAGCGCCGTCCGCACCTGTTCCACGCCGCGGTCTGCCTGGTCACCCCCGCGTGGCGGGCCTTCGCCCGGACCACGCAGGGGCACACGACCTTCGCGCAGGTCATGCGGGAGCACCGGGCCGCGCGGAAGCTGGCGTCGGTCGCGGGGCGGTAGCCCCCGGCGGGAGACGCGCCCCTATCGGATTCCCGCGAATCGAAGGCTCACTGCTTGAGGCCGGTGTCGAGGGCGGTGATCAGGGTGCCGGACGGGGTGTCGCCGGACATTTCCCAGATCATCGCGCCGAGCAGGCCCTTGGACTTCAGCCAGGCGGTCTTCTTCCCGATCGACCAGGGGTCGTCGAAGGTCCACCACTGGCCGCCGGGGCCGGTGTAGCCGTAGGTGGAGACCGACTGCTCGTCGTGCCGGACGGTCAGGTAGGGCACACCGGTGAGCAGGTTGTTGTACCCGCGGGTGCCGGCCTCCTCGGCGAACTGGCCGGGGGCCGCACCGCCCGCGGCCTGCCATTCGCCGTTGACCCCGCCGTCGGTGACGTTCTGCCAGCCGCGGCCGTAGAACGGCAGGCCGATGGTCAGCTTGCGCGGGTTGACGCCGGCGTCCAGGTAGGTCTGCACGGCCGACTCCACCGAGAAGTGGAAGGCGTACGGGTCCTGGGCGTCGGTGGAGAGGTTGGCCTGGTGGCCGGTGCGGGCGGGCTCCCAGGAGTTGTCGCTGCCGGCGCCGTGGAAGTCGTAGCCCTGTACGTTGGCGATGTCGAGGTACCGGAAGATCTTCGACAGGTCCCAGCCCTGGGCGATCTTGGCGGGGTCGGCCGGGGTGAAGGCGGTGAGCAGCCGGTGCGGGCCGCCGAGGGCGTCCAGCTGGGTGCGGAACTCGGCGAGCAGCGCGGTCAGGTTGGCCCTGTCGTTCGCCGACCAGTGGTTGCCGGGGTGGCCGTCGGGGGAGCCGGGCCACTCCCAGTCGAGGTCGATGCCGTCGAAGATGCCGGCCGCGGTGCCGGGGCCGCCGGCGCCGTTGTAGAGCGGCAGGTTGCCCTTGATCCAGACGTCGATGCAGGAGGAGACGAGCTTCTTGCGGGAGGCGTCGGTGGCGGCCGCGTCGGAGAAGTACTTGGAGTAGGTCCAGCCGCCGAGCGAGACCACGATCTTCAGGTCGGGGTACTTGGCCTTGAGCTTCTTCAGCTGGTTGAGGTTGCCGCGCAGCGGGGCCCAGCCGTCGTCGGCGACCCCGTCGACGGACTGCGCGGCGCCGAACGGCCGGGAGTAGTCGGCGTCCGCGTCGCCCGCGCCGGTGCCCTGGTCGGGGTCCTGCGGGTTCGCGGTGGTGCCCTTGGTGACCCCGGCCAGGCAGGTCAGGTTGACCGGGTCGATGTTCTCGAAGGCGTAGTTGATCACGTCGAGCTTGGCGGCGCTGCCCGAGGTGTCGAGGTTCCTCACGAAGTACTGCCGGCCGTAGACGCCCCACTGGGTGAAGTAGCCGACCCGGGCGTACTTTCCGGGGCCGACCAGGTCGGCGGTGGTGACGGTGAGCGCGGGGGTGGCCGTTGAGGCGTTGTCGGCGGAGTCCCGGGCGCGGACGGTGAAGGTGTAGGCGGTGGCGGGGGAGAGGCCGGCGACGGTGGCGGTGGTGGCGGTGACGGTCTGCGCGAGGGCGCCGTCGCGGTAGACGTCGTAGGCGGCGACCCGCTGGTTGTCGGTGGCGGCCGTCCAGGCGAGCGTGACGGCGGCGGCGGTGACGGCGGTGCTGTGCAGGGCGGTCGGGGCGGCGGGCGGCACGGTGTCGCTCGCCGGGTCGACCGTCCGGGCGGTCACCGCGGGGCTGAGCGGGCCGGTGTTGCCGCGGCTGTCCTTGGCGCGCACCGTCAGGGTGTACGCGGTCGCCGGGGTGAGCCCGGTCAGGGTGGCCGCGGTGGTGGTCGCGGTGCCGAGGACGGTCGAGCCGTTCAGCACTTCGTAGGAGGCGACCGGGAAGTCCCCCGCGGCGGCCGCGGGCCAGCTCAGCGCGACGGTGTGCGCGGTGGTGTCGGTGACCTGCGGGGTGCCGGGTGCGCCGGGCGGCACGTCGGCGGTGCCGTCGCACTTGTCGCCGTTGATCCGGCAGCCGGTCGGTGTGCCGATCGGGCCGTTGGCGACGAACCAGAAGCTGTACGGCTCGGTGCTGGCGTGCGGCTGCACGGTGGCGTTGTAGTAGGCGTTGACGGCGGTGACGTGCCGGCCGGTGACGGTGGCCCGGCCGTTGTAGCTGCTGGCGATCGTCACCCCGGCCGGCAGGTCGAACTCGAGGGTCCAGCCGGTGACGGCGGTGGCGTTGTCGTTGCGGACGGCGAAGGTGCCCTTCCACCAGGAGCCGTTGTCGGCGCTGGTGAAGGCGGCGGTGAGGCGGCCGGCGGCGTGCGCCGGCGCGGCGGCGAGCAGGGCGAGCGGCAGTGCGAGCACGGCGAGCAGGGCGGTGATCCTGGCAATGGCGCGCCGTGGCGGCCGGACGTGCATGGTGGTCTCCCTGTCTGGTGTGGGGGTGCCGTACAGGGGTGCCGGGAAGCCGTCGACGACTGTAGGTGGTATGGACCAATCTGGTCAACAGGGCGGTGCCGCATCGGAGTTGACGATCTATCGGAGCAGCTCGTCGGCGAGCGGGCTGCGCGCGTACAGCACCACCCGGCCGTGCCGTGCCCGGCTCACCAGGCGGGTCTCGGCGAGCACCGCCAGGTGCTGGCTCACCGCGCCCGGGGTGACGCCCAGGCGCCGGGCCAGTTCGGTGGTGCTGGTCGGCTCGTCCAGCATCGTCAGCAGCCGTGCCTTGGGCGCCCCGACCAGCTGCTCCAGTGCCCGCCGGGTGGGCGGCGGCGTGGCCGGGCCGGCCATGGTGCCCTGGCCGCGCGCCGGGTAGTTGATCACCGGCGGGTGCTCGTCACTGATGTTCGTGATGGCGCCGCGGGCGAAGAAGGTCGGGGTGAAGACCAGGCCGCGGCCGCCCACGGTGATGTCGGCGTCGCCGTCGCCCCAGTCCCGGCGGATCGTCAGGACGCCGTCCCGCCACAGGACCCGCGGGTCCAGATCCTCGAAGAGCGCCGCCGCGCCGCGCTCCGCGAGCACCCGCGAGCGGTGCACGATGTCGGCGTGCAGCACCGACCGGGCGCGCGGCCACCACTCCGGGGCCAGGCAGCGCGTCCAGTACGCCTCCAGGGCGTCGGTGATCTCCGCGAGCAGCCCGGCCGGGTCGGCCAGCCCGTCGGCCAGCAGCGGCGGCAGCCGCCGGTCGTGCGGCAGGAAGGTGCGCTCCAGCTCCCCGCGCAGCCGGTGCGGCGCGACCGCGCGGACGACGGCGAGTTCGGCCGACAGTTCGGGGAAGGGCGTGCTCGGACGCGGGGTCAGGAAGTCCGGCACGTAGCGGTTGGTGGCGACCAGTGAGCGGAGCAGCGGTGCGCAGGGCAGCCGCTCGAACTCCGGCCGGATCCGCTCGAAGACCGGCGTCTGGTGGACGTACTTCCCGGGGTGGGTCCACATCCGCAGGCTCAGGACCGTCTCCTGCAGCGGTGAACAGGCGAAGGACGCCGCGGCGAGGTCCTCCAGGCCGAGCCGGAAACGGTGCACGTGATCCCCCATTCGTCAGCCCCGGCCTAAATCAGTTCCGGGGACTGATCCGCATGCGGTGCGATGATGCCATGACCACCACCTCCACGGGGGCGCCGACGGCGGCCCGTCCTTCGTCACGCCTGCTGCACCCCGATCAGACGGTCCGCAGACTCGCCGCCATCACCCTGGTGAACACCCTCGGCAACGGCCTCTTCATGACCCTCGGCGCGCTGTACTTCACCCGCGTCCTCGGCCTCGCCGCCGCCCAGGTCGGCATCGGCCTCACCGCCGCCGGACTGTGCGGCGTGCTCATCGGCGTCCCGGCCGGGCGCGCCGCCGACCGCTGGGGCACCAAGCCCGTTCTGCTCGCCCTGGTCGGCGCCGAGGCCGTCGGCACCGCCTGCTACCCGCTGGTCTCCGGCTTCCTGCCCTTCGTCCTGCTGGCCTGCGCCGTCACCGCCGCGGACCGTGGCACCGCGACCGTCCGCAACGCCCTCTACGCGGAGGTGCTGCCCGCCGACCGCCGGGTCGCGGGCCGCGCCTACCTGCGGGTCGTCACCAACGTCGGCATCGGTGTCGGCACCGGCATCGCCTCGCTCGTCCTCGTCGCGGACACCCGTGGCGCCTACACCGCGGCCATCCTCGCCGATGTCGCCACCTTCGCCGTCGTCCTCGCCATGTACGCCCTGCTGCCGACCCCGCAGACCGCGCCGAACGGCCCCGCGGCGGAGTCCGGACCGCGGACCGGCTCGGCCCTGCGCAACGTCCCCTACCTGGTGGTCGCCGGGCTCAGCGGCGTACTCGGCCTGCAGTTCGCCATGATCGAGGTCGGCGTGCCGCTGTGGATCGTCAACCACACCGAGGCGCCCCGGGTGCTGGTCGCCTGCACCCTCGTCGTCAACACGATCCTGGTCGTCGCCCTGCAGGTGCGGGCCACCCGCGGCACCGAGGAACCGACCGCCGCCGCCCGGATCTTCCGCCGCGGCGGACTGTTCGTCGCCCTCTCCTGCGCCGCCTTCGCCCTCGCCGGCGGGCTGCCCGCCTGGGCGGCCGTCCTCGTCCTGCTCGCCGGCGCCGCCCTCCAGGCCCTCGGCGAGGTGCTCGGCCAGGCCGCCGGCTGGGCGCTCGGCTACGACCTCGCCGAGGAGGGCGCCCACGGCGAGTACCAGGGCGTCTTCAACACCGGCTTCTCCGCGGCGATGATGCTCGGACCGGTGCTCATCACCACCGCCGTGATCGGCCACGGCACCCTCGGCTGGGCCGCGCTCGCCGTGCTGTTCGCGGTGGCCGCCGCCGCGATGGTCCCGGCCGTGCGCTGGGCCCTCGGCCGCCGGGCGACCGGCTGAGGCCGGCCGCCGGGAACGCGGCACCGAACGCGGCCGGTACGCCGGCCGGGTGCGTCAAAGGGGCGCTGCGGCCGGCGGGTTCGGGACGGGCCCGCCGGCGGGCCGCCCGAGGATCCGCCGGAGCCAGCGGGTGCGGGCCTCGCGCGCGTCCTGGCTGAGGGCCGCCCGCGGGGCGAGGGCGTCGAAGCCGTGGAAGGCGCCGGACCACACGTGCAGCTCGGCCTCGCCGCCCGCCCGCCAGATCGCGTCGGCGTAGGCCACGGCCTCGTCCCGGAAGGTTTCGGCCGACCCGACCTCGACGTAGGCCGGCGGCAGCCCGGACAGGTCGGCGGCGCGGGCCGGGGCCGCGTAGGGCGGCAGGTCGGCGGCGCCGTACCGGTCACCCAGCAGGGCCTGCCACGCGGTCGCGTTGGACGTCCGGTCCCAGGTGTCCCGGCCGGCCATCTGGTGGCCGGAGAAGGTGTCGTTGCGGTCGTCGAGCATCGGGCTCAGCAGCAGCTGACCGATCGGCGCAGGCCCGCCCCGGTCGCGGGTCAGCAGGGCGAGCGCCGCGGCCAGCCCGCCGCCGGCGCTCTTCCCGCCGCCGACGATCCGCTCCGGGTCGGCGCCCAGCGCGGCCGCCCGCTCGGCCGCCCCGACGAGCCCGGCCCAGCAGTCCTCGACGGGCCCGGGGCAGCGCGCGTGCGGCGCCAGCCGGTACTCCACCGCGACGACGGCGAGCCCCAGCGGCAGGGCCCACTCACGTAGCAGCCGCGGCAGGACGGACCAGGCGCTGCCCATCACCATTCCCCCGCCGTGCAGGTAGTACAGCAGCGGCAGCGGGCCGGCGACGTCGGCGGGCCGGGCGCCGACCAGCGTGACCTCCCCGCCGTCCCGGCCTGCCGGAACCCGCAGCTCCTCGACCTCGAACCGGCCGTCCGCCCGGAGTTCCCGGAGCGTCGGCCCGGTCCTGGTCGCGGCGTCCCGCGCCTGCCGGGGCCGCCAAGGCGGCTGCCAACTCCCGGTCGAACGGTGGAGCATGGCGATCCGTCGACACCGGACCGCGCTCCGACGGCGCGCCACCGACACCCACCACAGGACCTCCCCCCGACCGCGGCGCCCGGCGGCACCCGACCGGGGACAGCCTGCCAGCCCGCCCTGCCGAGCCGGACCGGGGGAGCCCCGGCCCGCTAGCGGACGACCTCGGGGACGGCGCGGGTGAAGCGGCGGTCGGTGGGGAAGAGGGCGTCGGCCGGGCCGGCGGCGCGGAGGACGACGTCGAGGACGTGGTCGGGGTCGCAGGCGTAACCGCCGCTGGCCCAGGCCGGGTTGGCCTCGACCACGGCCCAGGTGCCGTCGGCGAGGCGACCGACGTCGACCACGGCGGCGCTCGGCAGGCCGCCGACGGCGAGGACGTCGGCGGCGAAGGCGAGCACCTCGGGGCCGGCCTCCGGGGAGACGGCGAGGTCGCCGTCCACCGCGTACCGGCTCGCCGTCCGCACCACGCCGTCCAGGACGAAGAGCCGGTACTCGGAGGCGAACGCCACCACGTCGCTGACCTGCACCACGGTGTCGTCGTCGAGGGCGTCCGGGCCGGGCAGCCCGCTGTCGTCCGGGTAGACCCGGGCCGGGAAGAGCTTGTCGGTCGGCGGCTTCAGGAACGCCGGGCGGCGCAGCCCGCGGGCCTGCGCCAGCGTGGTGCACTCCACCCGGCGGCCCAGCAGCTCCGCGGGCAGGGTGGCGAGCCAGTCGGCGGGCGGCTCCAGGGCGGCGACGCCCAGCGCCCCGGCGGCCGCGTCGGCGAACAGCGGCCCGCCGTACAGGTGGGCCGGACGCAGGCCGGCGAGCTCCGCCGGGACCTCCCAGCGGGTGGCGGTGTGCGCCCGCAGCCCGCGCCGCCGGGCGCAGGTCAGCAGTTGCAGACCGGTCTCGTTGATCCGGGGTGCGAGCAGGAGGAGCGTCATGGGGCCTCATGCTGACCCAGCCGCACCCGCCCCGGCCAGCGGATTTCCCGGGTCGTACTGGCCGACCGGACGGTCGGCGTGCCAGAGTCCTCCCGAGCGCGTCCGACCCACCCTCAGCCGGAAAGCAGGCCATCCGCGATGACCAGCGAGAGCCCTCTCGTCCGCATCACCACCGCCGATGCGGTCACGACCCTCGAACTCGACTCCCCGCACAACCGCAACGCCCTGTCCACCCGCCTGATGGCGGAGCTGGCCAAGGGCCTGACCGAGGCCGCGGCCGACCCGGCGGTGCGGGCGGTGGTGCTCGGCCACACCGGCAAGGTGTTCTGCGCGGGTGCGGACCTCTCGGAGGCCACCGGCAGCGACCCGACGGTCGGGCCGCGCGGACTGGTGGACATCCAGCGCGCGATCGTCGACTGCCCGAAGCCGGTGATCGCCGCGATCGACGGCCACGCCCGGGCGGGCGGTCTCGGTCTGCTCGGTGCCGCCGACATCGCGATCGCCGGGCCGGCGTCGACCTTCGCCTTCACCGAGGTCCGCCTGGGTCTCGCGCCGGCGGTGATCTCGCTGCCGCTGCGTCCCAAGCTGGAGCCGCGGGCCGCGTCCCGCTACTACCTGACGGGCGAGACCTTCGGCCCGGCGGAGGCCGCCCGGATCGGCCTGATCACCGAGGCCGCCGAGGACGTCGCGACCGCGCTGAAGGTCCTGCTGGACGCCGTCCGGCAGGGCTCGCCGCAGGGCCTCGCCGAGTCCAAGCGGCTGGCGACCGCCGCGGTGGTGGACTCCTTCGAGCGGGACGCCGACGAGCGGGTCGCCCAGTCGGCCCGGCTGTTCGGCTCGGAGGAGGCGCAGCAGGGCATGCGGGCCTTCCTGGAGCGCCGCCCGGCCCCCTGGGCGGAGTAGCGCAGCGGAGTAGCGCAGGGGGCCGGGTGCCCGTCAGCTCCAGGTAATGCCGGCGGTCGTACGCCAGAGCTCCAGCAGGGAGCGGTCGCCGTCGACGGCGACCGCGTCCGCGTCGAGGCGGTTCCACAGCAGCAGGTAGAGGTCGTGCGCGGGGCCGCTGACGGTGCAGTCGGCCGGTCCGGCGCCCGGGCGCACCTGCGGCTGTTCCCGGCCCACCGTCACCAGCCAGCTCTCCGCGCGGTCGGTGGGCCGGACGGCGAGGGTGCGCGGGGTGTCGCTGCGCAGCCTGCTCCTCGGTCGGGGCACGAAACCGGCCAGCAGTTCCGTGAGGCCGTCGGCGGCGACGGCCGGGGCGACCGGGGTCGGTGCGGTGCCGGCCGCGGCCTCGGCGTCCACCCGGTGCACGGTGGTCTCGTGGAGCTGGCGGCGGGCCCAGAAGGCGAGCGGGGACGGCGCCGGCAGGAAGCTCCAGCAGGCCAGGTCGGCCGGTGCGGCCGCCAGCACGGCGACCAGGTCGGCGTGACCGGTGCGGAACCACTCCACCAGGTCGGCGTCGGCGGGCGCCGGGCCCCAGGCGGCCTCCTGGCCGGCCTCGTCCAGCGGCCGGGCCAGGCCGCCCTTGACGTGGGCCGCGGCCCAGCGGTGCACCTGCCCGGTGTGCAGCAGCAGGTCGCGCAGCCGCCAGTCCGGGCAGGTCGGCACGGGGGCGTCCAGCGGCGTCCCGGCGGCGGTGTCGGCCAGCAGCGCGCCCTCGTGGCGCAGAACGTCGACGAGCTCGGGAATCTCCATGCGGCGAGTCTGCCAGCCGCCGGTGTGATGTTGATCGCCCGGTACCTCGCCGACGGCGCCCGGCCGATACGGTGAGCGCATGCCGACCGCCCGTTCGATCCTCGCCGCCGCCCGCCTCCGGGGCCGGCGCGCCGCCGGCCACGTCGTGCACCGGGCGTGGAAGTGGGTGCAGGAGTCCGGGGCGGTCACCAACCGCACCCCCGGTCCGTACCGGTTCGGCGAGCTCGGCGACGGCACCAAGCTGGCCTTCCCGCTCGGCGCGGTCTTCAACGAGCAGTGGATCACCATCGGCCCGTTCTCGATCATCGGCGAGCGGGTCACCATCTCGGCCGGCTTCCTGCCCGGCCTGGACCTCGGCCCGGAGCCGATCGTGCGGATCGGCGGCGGCTGCGTCATCGGCCGCGGCAGCCACATCGTCGGCCACCAGTCGATCGTCCTCGGCGACGACGTGTGGACCGGCCCCAACGTCTACATCACCGACCAGGCCCACGAGTACCGCGACACCGACCTGCCGATCGGCAAGCAGTGGCCGCGCAACGAGCCCGTCGAGATCGGCGCCGGCTCGTGGATCGGCACCGGCGCGGTGATCCTCCCGGGCGCCCGGATCGGCCGCAACGTGGTGGTCGCCGCCGGCGCGGTGGTCCGCGGCGACATCCCCGACCACAGCGTGGTCGCCGGCGCGCCCGCCAAGGTCGTCCGCAGCTGGAACGCAAACGAGGGCTGGCAGCCGCCGCTGCGCCACGACGCCCCGCAGCCGATCCCGGACGGCGTCACCGCCGAGCAGCTGCGCGCCCTGGTCGGCTGGGACCTCCGGATACCAGGCCAGGCCGGCCGGGCCGACAGTGACACCGCCGACCTGACGGACTGACGGACTGACGGACCTGCGGACCCGCGCGCACCGGGTGACCGGCAGCCACGGCCGGCGGGTGGTCACGGGCTGACGGCGAGGACGAGGTACGCCGCCAGCACCGCCAGGTGCACCGCCCCCTGTAGCGGCGTCGCCCGGCGCGGGATCACGGTGAGCGTGCCGATCGCGACGGTCAGCGCCAGCAGCACCATGTGCGAGGCGCCGAGGCCCAGCACCAGCGGCCCGCTGAGCCAGATGGAGGCGATCGCCACCGCGGGCACCGTCAGCCCGATACTGGCCAGCGAGGAGCCCAGCGCCAGGTTGAGGCTGGTCTGCACCCGGTTGCCCGCCGCGGCGCGCAGTGCGGCGATCGTCTCCGGCAGCAGCACAAGCAGCGCGATCACCACACCCACCACCGAGGCCGGCAGTCCCGCATCGGCGACCGCCGACTCGATGGTGGGGGAGACGCCCTTGGCCAGCCCGACCACCGCGATCAGTGCCACGGCGAGCAGCGCCAGGCTGGTGCGGGCGGCGCGGGTGCTGGGCAGCTCGTCGTGCTCGTCCTCGTCCAGCGGCTCGCCCTCCGGGCCGACCGGAAGGAAGTACTCGCGGTGGCGCAGCGTCTGGGTGGTGACGAACTGCCCGTACAGGCCCAGCGAGGCGATCCCGGTGAAGGTCAGCTGCGCGGTGTTGAACTGCGGGCCGGGCGTGCTGGTGGTGAAGGTCGGCAGCACCAGGCGCAGGGTGGCGAGGTCGCGATGGTGGCGAAGGCGGCGCCGGTGCCCTCCGCGTTGAACACCGCGACCCGGTGCTTCAGCGCCGTCATCAGGATCGACAGGCCGAGCACCCCGTTGCAGGTGATCATCACGGCGGCGAACACGGTGTCCCGCGCAAGGGTGGGTTCTTGACCGGGACGTCGACCATCAGCGTCACGATCAGCGCCACCTCGATGACGGTCACCGCGACCGCCAGCACCAGCGACCCGAACGGCTCGCCGACCCGGTGCGCGATCACCTCCGCGTGGTGGACGGCGGCCAGCACCGCTCCGGCCAGGAACAGCGCGACCACGCCGACCGCCGGTCCGGGCAGCGACCGCCCCCAGGTCAGGATCAGCGCCACCAGCGCCAGCACCATGACGGTCCATCGGGTGAGGCCCCTGCGGGTGCGGTCGATCATCCGTCGAGCTTCCCATCCCGGCCGCGCTCCGCCCGGGCAGCGCCGCCGGGGTGTCAGGAGTTAGCGTCGACGGCGCAGACTCAGCCCCGCGGCCCGGCCGCCGCCCAGGCGTCCAGCACCAGCCGGTCCAGCGCGGAGCGCTCCGGCCGCCAGCCGAGCTCCAGCCGGATCCGGGTGCAGTCCGCCACCAGCCGCGGCGCCTCCGGCAGCGCCGGCCGCCGCACCACCGGCACCGGACGGCCCGTCAGCCGCTCCACCGCCGCGACGATCTCCCGCATGCTCGCCGGCGTCGCCCCCACGTTGTAGACCCGGAATCCGCCGTGCGCCGCGAGGACCTCCTCCGCGCCGAGCGCCCGCAGGTACGCCTCGGCGACGTCGTCCACGTGCACGAAGTCCCGCACCACGCCGCCGTCCCCGTTCAGCTCCAGGGACGGGTGCCGGCCGGCGGCCACCGCCAGCGCCCGCGGCAGGATCCGCGCCTCGTCCACGTCGCCCGCGCCGGCCACGTTGAAGCAGCGCAGCACCACCGCCGAGATCTCGCCCGCCGCCGCCCGCTCGGCCAGCTCCCGCTCCGCCGCCAGCTTCGACTCGCCGTACGGATTGCCCGGCGCCGGCACGGCCGACTCGTCGATCGGCTGCCGCTCCGGCGCGCCGTACACCGCCGCCGTCGACCCGAACACCACCAGCGGACGGCCGCCCTCCGGCCGCGCGCGCAGCGCGTCCAGCAGCGCCGCCGTGCCGCCCAGGTTCACCTCGCGGTGGGCCTGCGGGCGCACCACCGACTCCCGGCCGCGGGTGAGCGCCGCCAGGTGGCAGACCGCGTCCACCCCGGCGACCGCGGGCGCCAGCGCCGCCGCGTCCCGCACATCCGCCCGGAACACCCCGGCCACCGGCAGCCCGCCGGCCCCGGTGCGGCTGCTGCTCAGCGCCCGCACCTCGTGCCCGGCCGCCGCGAGCCGCTGCACCACCGCCTGCCCGACGAAGCCGAACGCCCCCGTCACCAGGACTCGCACACACGCCTCCCGGAGCGGACGAAAAACCGATTGCACCCTCGCCGCCATGCTGTCACGCTCACCGCCATGATCATTCGAAAGGCCGGCGTCGCGCAGTCCCGGTGACCGCGATGACCGAACTCCTCCCCCCGCAGCTCGACCGCCTGCGCAGCCCCGCACGCGAAGCCGCACTGGCCCGCCACGGCCGGGCCCTGACCGCCGACCGGTACCTGCGGCTGCACACCGCACTGGACGCCGGCGACACCCACGACCGGCACGACGCGCTCTTCCTCGCCGTCGTCCGCCGCGACCTCGACCGGGTCACCGCGGCCCTCGCCGACCCGCAGCTCGCCCGCCGCGCCCTCGCCGCCGCGGGACGCCTGCCCGTCCCGGACGAGGCCCTCGTCGAACTCGCCGGCACCGCACCCCGCGACCTCCGGTACGACCTGTACCGGCTGCTGCGCCGCACCCGCCGACACGCCCTCGCCGAGCGGCTGATCCCGGAGGTCCGCGACCGCTACGACGCCCGCGAGGCCGCCCGGCTGCTGCCCGCCTGCACCCCCTCCGGCGCCGACCACTGGCTGCCACAACTCCCGGCGTCCGACGCCGTGCTGCAGTCCCTCGCCCGCACCGCACCCCGGGCGGTCGCCCGGCTGCTCGGCGCCATGGCCGGCCAACCCGACGCCCGGCTCCGCACCGGCTGCGCGCACGCCTCGCCGGGGTCGCCGCCCGCGACCGGGCCGCCGCCGAACACCTGCTCACCACCACGCCCGACACGCTGCCGCCCGAGGCCGCCGTCCGACTGCTCCACCAGCCCGCGACGGTGCTCGCCGCCGTCCGCTCCGGAGCCGTCCCCCGGCTCCGGCTGCCCGCCGGCCCGCTCCCCACAGCCGCCGAACGGGCCGCCCGCACCCTGCCGCCCGAGGACCTGCGCACCCTCGCCGAGGTCTGCCGCCCCCGGCCCGCCCGGATGCTGTTCCACCGGGACGCCTGGGGCCCCGAACCCTACCTGCGGCTGCTCGACCCCGACACCCGCTCCCGCCTCGTCCGCGAACGCCTCGCCGCCCGGCCGAACACCCGCCGCCCCGACGTCACCGGCCTGCTCAGCCTCGACCCGCCCGAGCGGGCCCGGCTGCTCGCGCCCTACCTGGCCCGCACCGCCGACGA
Source organism: Streptomyces sp. TLI_235 (assembly GCA_002300355.1). Taxonomy (NCBI): domain Bacteria; kingdom Bacillati; phylum Actinomycetota; class Actinomycetes; order Kitasatosporales; family Streptomycetaceae; genus Streptomyces; species Streptomyces sp. TLI_235. The sequence goes on along the minus strand of NSGV01000002.1, from coordinate 1,098,806 downwards.
GCCGTACCTGCAGTCCAGCCTGCTCGCGCTGCTGCCGCTCGGCGAAGCCGAGGACGGGCTCACCGCCCTGGCCGGCCACCACAGGCACACCACCCGGATGATGGGCCGCGTCGGCCTGCTGCGCGCCGCCGCGGGCGAGGACGCGCAGACCTGGGCCCGCGTCCTGCTCGCCGCCGAACGCGCCTGGCACGACCACCCCGAGGCCCGACAACAGGTGCTCGCCGAGGCCGCCCGCACCCCGGACCACCTGCTCTCCGCAACCCCGGAACAGGTGCTGCGGGACGCCGTCCTCACCACCGCCCAGGCCCGCGACACCACCGCCGGCTGCCTGAGCGCCGCCGACACCTGGCTGCGGCGCACCCTGCGCCGGGCCGACGCCGACGGCGACACCGACCGGGTCACCGCACTCACCGCACTCGCCGTCCACCTGCGCGAACACCCCCGCTGGACGGCACCCGCCCGGCCGCTCGGCCTCTCCCGGCCACAGGCCGGCGCCGTCTGGGCGCGGCTGCGCCGCCCCCCCCCGGCTTCGAACGGCCCGAACGCCGGCTCGCCGTCGCCGAACTCCTCCCGCCGCTGCCCGTCGTCGACGCCTGGCTCGAACACTTCCTGACCGGCGGTCACCCGCCCGACCTGCTCGCCCGCGCCGCCCGTCGCTGGCTGCAGGACCCCGGCGCCCGTGAGCAGCGATGCGCCACCCTGGTGGCGGCCGACCCCGGCCTGGCCCGGGTGCCCGAGGTCTTCGCCGTCCTCGCCCGGCGCCGCACCGATCTGCTGCCCGCCCTCCTCGCCGCCGGCACCGCATCCGCGGGCACCCCCTGGCTGCCCGCCCTGCCCGGCGGCGCCGACCGGCGGACCACGGCCGCACACACCGCCCTGGTCGGACCGGTCGCCGCCGACGAGGGCGAACCGCTCGCCGTCCGGGCCGCCGCGGCCGCCGTCCTCACCGACCCCGCCCGGCTCGCCGACCTCGCCGCCGAGGCCCCGCCGCCGGTCGCGGCCGCCGCCTTCGGAGCCGCCCTCGGCGCCCTCGTCGCCGGCGACCCCGCACCGCACCGCTGGGACACCGTCCTCGACCTCACCCGCGACCGCCCCACCCGGCTGCCGACACCGGCCTTCCCCGGCTCCCTCCGGCCGGACGCGGCACTGCTGCACGGCGTCACCGAACGGCTGCGGGCCGACGGCGGCACCGCGGCCGGACTGCTCGGCGTGCGACTGCTGACCGCCTACCACCACTGGACGAACGCCGGCGGCCTGCGGGCCGACCTCGCCGCCTGGCACGACCACCCCGATCCGGACGTCGCCGAGGAGGCCCTGCTCGCCGCCGACTGACGCGGGGCGCGGGCCGGCTCGCGGTACGGCCCCCGCCGGGTGTGCGGTGATGTGCGAAGGGCCGGCCGTCCCGGGTGGGCGGGCCGGCCCTGCGGGGTGCCGTGCGGGTGGGTCAGGCGGTGCGGGCGGGGCGGCCGACGACGAGGGCGAGGGCGCCGGCCAGGGCGGCCGCGGCGGCGACGCTGGTCAGGGCCAGCGGCAGGCCGACCGCGTCCGCGAGGAAGCCGATGACCGGCGGGCCGATCAGCATGCCCGCATAGCCGAGGGCGGAGGCGGTGGCGACGCCCTGCGGGCCGCCGGTGGCGCCGGCCCGGCCGATCGCCAGCGGGAAGATGTTCGCCAGGCCGAGGCCGACCAGGACGAAGCCGCCGAGCGCGGCCGGCACGGAGGGGGCGAGCGCCGCGAGCAGCATGCCCGTGGCCGCGGTGAGGCCGCCGAACAGCATCACCCGGGTCGGGCCGAGCCGGATGGACAGCCAGGTGCCGCTGACCCGCCCGGCGGTCATCGCGAAGGCGAAGGCGGCGTAACCGGCGGCGGCCAGCCCGGCGCTCGCGTGCACGTCGTCGGTGAGGTGCAGGGTGGCCCAGTCCGCGAGCGCGCCTTCGCCGTAGGCGGTGAACAGGGCGGTCAGGCCGAGCAGGACGACCAGCAGGCGCGCGTGCCGGGGCGCCGCGGCGGCCGTCCGGGTGGCGGTACCCGCCGGGGACGCGGCGGGAGCGGGCCCGTCGCCGTCCGGGTCCAGCAGCAGGACCGCACCGGCCGCCGCGGTGACCAGCAGGCCCAGCACCCCGCCGAGGGCGAGCGCCCAGGCGGCGCTGAGCGTGCCCGCGAGCAGGCCGCCGACCGCCGCGCCGAGCAGGCCGCCGAGGCTGTACCCGGCGTGGAAGCTCGGCATGACGGGGCGTCGCAGCCGGGCGACCAGGTCGACGGCGGCGCTGTTCATGCTGACGTTGGCCGCGCCGTAGCCGGCGCCGAAGAGCAGCAGGACGGCGCCGAGCGCGGCCACCGAGTGGGTGTGGGCCGGCAGCGGCACGGCCAGGCTGAGCAGGGCGAGCGAGCCGACGGTCACGCGGCGGCTGCCGTACCGCAGGCAGAGCCGGCCGACGAGGGCCATGGTGGCGACCGCGCCCGCGGAGATGCAGAGCAGGGCGAGGCCGAGCGCGCTGTGCGAGGCGTGCACCTGGGCGCGCACGTCGGGGATGCGCACCACCCAGGCGGCGAACAGGAAGCCGTCGATCGCGAAGAAGGCGGTGAGGGCGAGACGGGCGGCGGACCAGGCGCGCGGGGCGCGGACCGCGGCGGTGGCGGCGGAGTCGGTGGCGGAGGATCGGGCTTCTGTTTTGTTCAGTAGCGGCACAAAGTCAGAATAGAGGAGTGCCGACCTCATCTACAAGTGCCCAGCCGCCGGCGGAGCCGCAGCGGCGCCCCGCCGCGGACGCCGTCGGCGGAGCCCGCATCCCGGCCGCCGCCGAGCACCGCCGCCCGGCGCCGGACCGCGGCCGCAGCCTGCTGGGCCCGGCCCTCGAACTCGTCCACACCGGCCGGGCGCCGACCCGCTCCGCGCTGACCACCGCCCTCGACGTCACCCGGGCCACCGCCGGCGCGGTCACCGGCGAACTGGAGGCGCTCGGGCTGATCACCGTCGACTCCCGGCCCGCCGGCGGCGGCCGCGGCCGCCCCTCGCACCGGCTCGCCGTCAACCCGGCCGGCCCGGTCGTCGTCGCCGCGCAGATCCACGCGGACAGCCTGAGCGTCGCCCTCGCCGGCCTCGGCGGCCGACTGGAGGAGGCCCGCTACCTGCCGCTGCCCGGGGCGACCGACCCGGTGCGGATGCTGCGGGCCATCGCGGAGGCCGGCGCCGACCTCGCCCGCGCCACCACCCGCCGCTGCCTGGGCGTCGGCCTCGCCCTGCCGAACCCGGTCACCGAACCGGACGGCACCGCCCTCGCCGCCCTGCACTTCGCCTGGCCCAGCGGCACCCCGGTGGCCGACCTGTTCGCCCAGGAGGTGCGGCGCGCCGACTTCGGCCCGCGCGCCCGCACCCCGCTGCCGAGCGCCGTCGCCAACGACGCCAACCTGGCCGCGCTCGCCGAGCACCGCCACGGTGCCGGCCGGGACGCCCGCCACCTGCTGCTGGTCACCTCCGGCCACCGCGGCGTCGGCGGCGCCCTGGTGATCGACGGACGGCTGCACACCGGCAGCGCCGGACTCGCCCTGGAGGTCGGCCACCTGACGGTCGACCCGCAGGGGCGCCGCTGCGTCTGCGGCAACCGTGGCTGCCTCAACGCCGAGACCGACCCCGAGGCGCTGTTCGTCGCCGCCGACCGCACCCCCGACCCCGGCACGCCACTGCTCGACCAGGCCCGCCGGCTGGCCCGCTCCGCGGCCGACGACCCCGGCGCCGCCGCGGCCGTCGCCCACGTGGTCGACCGGCTGGGCCTCGGCCTCGCGGGCCTGGTCAACATCCTCAACCCGGACCGGATCGTGCTCAGCGGCCTCCACCTGGACCTGCTCGCCGCCGCCCCCCAACGGCTCGCCGCCGTGGTCGCCGACCGCTGCCTCTGGGGCCGCAGCGGACGCGTCCCGATCGTGCCCGCCCAGGTCGACCACGCCGGCCTCGCCGGCGCCGCCGAACTCGCCTGGCAGCCCTACCTCCAGGACCCGCAGGCGGTCTACGCGGGCCGCGGCTGACGGGCCGCCGGCCCCGGGCGCGGGACGGCGGACGGGAGCGGGAGCCCGTCACCCGCCGCGGCCGAACGGCGGCCGAGCGGCCGCCGGACCGCGGCGGGCGGTGCCACCATGGGGGCGAACCGGACGGGCCGGGGGAGCGAAGGGGTGACGGCCGATGCCGTACGAACTGGACCATGTGGTGCTGTGGGTGGCCGATCCGGCGCGCTCGGCCGCGTTCTACCGCGACGTGGTGGGGCTGGAGCCGGTCCGGCTGGCCGAGTTCGAGGCGGGCGAGGCTCCGTTCGTCAGCATGCGGGTCACCGAGCGGACGCTGATCGACCTGGTGCCGCTGACCGTCGCGCCGCAGCTCAACGCCGCGCCCGGCGCCGAGGGCAGCGCGGGCAACCGGCTCAACCACGTCTGCCTGACCACCTCGGCGGAGGAGTTCGCGGCACTGCGGGCCCGGCTGGAAGCGGGCGGGCACCCGGTGACCCCGTACGCGCAGAACTCCTTCGGCGCGCGCGGCGCCGCCCCGCGGACGTACTACTTCGCCGACCCGGACGGGAACGTCCTGGAGGCGCGGTACTACGCCTGACCCGCACCCTCCGTCGGCCCGCCGGCCCGTGCGGCGAGGGCGCGGGCCTCGGCGGCGAAGCGGGCGACCAGCGGGCTGCGGTCCTCCCGCCGCCGCACGAGGCCCACGCCGGTGCGCGCGGTGTCGGGCGTGATCGCCCGGTAGGCCACCCCGCGCATCCGCAGCCGGCGCACACCCGCCGGAGCGAGGGACACCCCCAGCCCCGCCCCGACCAGCGCCGCGACCGTCTGCCACTCCACCGCCCGCTGCGCCACCCGCGGCTCGAACCCGGCCTCCCGGCACACCCCGACGATCCGGTCGTGCACCGTCGGCCCGCACGCGCGCGGCAGCAGCACGAACGACTCGCCCGCCAGCTCCGCCACCGGGACGGCTCGCCGCCCCGCCAGCCGGTGCCCGACCGGCAGCACCGCGACGAAGCCCTCCGACCAGAGCGCCTCCACCACCAACTCCGGGTCCTGCGGCGGCTCGCGCATCAGCCCCACGTCGATCGCGTGCTCGCGCAGCGCCGCCACCTGCGGCGCGGTGGTCAGCTCGCGGAGCTCCAGCTCCACCCCCGGACGGCCCGCGCGGAATGACCGCAGCAGCTCCGGCAGCACCGTCGGCGCCAGCGAGGCGGCGAAGCCGATCCGCAGCCGGCCCGCCTCGCCCGCCGCGACCCGGCGGGCCGCCGCCAACCCCGCCGCGACCTCGTCCAGCGCCCGCCGCGCCGCCGGCAGCAGCTCCTCGCCCGCCGCCGTCAGCGCCACCCGCCCCGGCCCGCGGACGAACAGCCGGTGGCCGACCCGCTCCTCCAACCGGCGGATCTGCTGGCTCAACGGCGGCTGCGCCACACCCAGCCGCTCCGCGGCCCGGCCGAAGTGCAGCTCCTCGGCGAGCACGGCGAAGGCGTGCAACTGGTTCAGGGCCAGCTCGGGGCGATCCATATCCCCTGGGATATCACAGTGGCAGGTCAGGAGTATTGGACGTATCGGCTCACCGCCGCCTACCGTCCTGGCCATGGGACAGCGCCGCACGATCCTCAGCGGATCGCTCTTCGAGGAACAGATCGGCTACGCCCGGGCAGTGGTGGACGGCGACCGGGTGCACGTCTCCGGCACCACCGGCTTCGACTACACCGCCATGACCATCGCCGAGGACGTCGTCGCCCAGGCCGAGCAGTGCCTGCGGAACATCACCGCCGCGCTCGCCGAGGCCGGCTGCACCCTCGCCGACGTGGTCCGGGTGCGCTACCTGCTGCCCGACCGGGAGGACTTCGAACCCTGCTGGCCGGTGCTGCGCCGCGCGTTCGGCGAGGTCCGGCCGGCCGCCACCATGATGGTCTGCGGCCTCGCCGACCCGCGGATGCGGATCGAGATCGAGGTGGACGCACGGCGGCCCGCCACCGGATGACCGGTGACGGGCCGTCGGGAGATCCTCCGGCGTCCGCGCGGGGCGCCCCGCCGCCGAACGGGCCGCCCGCTCACACCGAGTAGCCGAGGCGGCCGGCGGTGCGGCGGCGCAGCAGCCGCAGCAGCGGAGCCGGCCGATCGGCGGGCGGTTCACCGCCGCCCCGGGCCATGGCGGCGAGCCGGTCGGCCTCGTGGCCGCGCAGCGCGACGGGCGCGCCGATCCCGCGGTCGCGCTCGCCGGAGAGCTCGACGAGTGCTGCAACGAGTACGGAGTAGTCGCTCATTCTGAGTTCCTTTCGGCTGATTACCTCTGACCTCAAGGATGACGTCCCGTCATGACGGCAGGTTTGCAGGAGGGTCTCGCTCTGATGGCGGATCGGGGAGCGGAGGTTACGTCGCGGTGACCGTCCACCGGGGGGTGCGACGGCGGGCCGAACGCCCCTGGCCGGTCCGGTGCGCGGCCGCCGCGGGCGGGTGCCCGCGCGGCGGGAATCACCGGAGCCCCCGGCATGTTCTGCCCGGCATGACGCTTCCATTCGGTACCGAGGTCCTGCGCTACGCCGCCTTCACCGCCGACCCGGCCGGGGGCAACCCCGCCGGTGTCGTGCTCGACGCCGCGGGGCTCGACGACGACACCCAGCTCGCCGTCGCCGCCGCCCTCGGCTACTCGGAGACGGCCTTCCTCACCGCCCGCGGCGCACGCACCTTCGCCGTCCGGTACTTCAGCCCGCTCGCCGAGGTCCCGTTCTGCGGCCACGCCACCATCGCCGCGGCGGCCGCCCTCGCCGAGCGCATCGGCCCCGGACAGCTGCTGTTCGAGACCAAGGCCGGACCGGTTCCGGTCGAGGCGGCCCTCGACGCCGAGGGGAGGCCGGTCGCCACCCTGACCAGCGTCGAGCCCGCCGTCGAGCCGGTCTCCGAGGCGGACGTGGCCGAGGCACTGGCCGCCCTCGACTGGAGCGCCGACGACCTGGACGAGACCCTGCCGCCGCGGATCGCCTACGCCGGCGCCCGCCACCTGGTGCTGGCCGCCGCCACCCGCAAGCGGCTCTCCGAACTCGCCTACGACTTCGACCGGCTCGCCCGGCTGATGACCCGGCTCGACCTGACCACCCTGCAGCTGGTCCACCGGGTCTCCGACACCTTCTTCCACGTCCGCGACCCCTTCCCGGTCGGCGGCGTCGTCGAGGACCCGGCCACCGGCGCCGCCGCGGCCGCCTTCGGCGCCTACCTGAGCGAGCTGGAGGGCCTCGGCCAGGCCGTCCTCACCCTGCACCAGGGCGAGGACATGGGCCGTCCGGGCATGCTCCGGGTGGAACTGCGGGAGGGCGACCGGCGGGTGCGGGTGAGCGGCGCCGCCGTCCGCATCCCCGACCCGGCGGTGTGACCCGGCCCGGGTGTGCGGTGGCCCGGAGCAGGGCGGCGTACTCCCGGGGGAGTAGGCGCGGCCACGCCGGTGGGCTGACGACCCGGCGCCCGGCCGGCGGCTAGCCTTCCCGGCATGACCGACGAACCGCCGCCCTGGCAGCCGCCGTGGGTCCGCGCCGCGAAGGCCGGCTGGCCGGTCGCGTCCTCGGTGCTGGTCGCGGTCGCACAGCTGGCCGGGACGGGCGCGGCCGCCCGGCACCAGGGCGGCCGCCTGCCGCTGGACGCCCTCGGCTACCTGCTGCTCCTGCTCGGCCCCGCGATCCTGCTGTTCCGGCGGCGCAGGCCGGTCGCCGCGGTGGTCGGCACGACCGCCGTCACGGTGGCCTACCTGGTGGCCGGGTACCCGTACGGGCCGGTCTTCCTCAGCCTGGTGGTGGCCTTCTGCACCGCGGTGCAGCTGGGCCACCGCCGGGCCGCCTGGGCGTGCGCGGGCGCCTTCTACGCCACCCACCTGCTGATCTCCTTCGCGGTGCCGCAGGACTGGCTGCGCGGCCCGGCCGTGCAACCCAACGGCTGGCAGGAACTCGGCATCGCCGCCTGGCTGCTGCTGGTGATGGCCGTCGCCGAGATCCTGCGCTTCCGCAGCGAGCGGATGGAGGCCGTCCGGGCCGCCGCCCGGCAGGCCCAACAGCGCCGGGTCGACGAGGAGCGACTGCGGATGGCCCGCGAACTGCACGACATCCTCGCCCACAGCATCTCGCTGATCCACGTACAGGCAGGCGTCGCCCTGGAACTCCTCGACACCCGGCCCGAACAGGCCAGGACGGCCCTGACCACCATCAAGGCCGCCAGCAAGGAGGCGCTCGGCGAGGTCCGGCAGGTCCTCGGCACGCTGCGCGGACCGGACGCCGCCGCCCCGCGCAGCCCCGCCCCCGGCCTCGACCGGCTGGACGAACTCGCCGAGCAGGCCCGCCAGGCCGGCCTCGACGTCGCCGTGCGGCACCGCGGCCCGGCCCCGGCCCTGCCGCCCGGGCTGGACCTCACCGCCTTCCGGATCGTCCAGGAGGCGCTGACCAACGTCATCCGCCACTCGGCGGCGCGCAGCGCCGAGGTCCTGCTCGACCGGTCCGCGGACGGACTGGCGGTGCAGATCGACGACCCGGGGCCGGCCGGGGCGGGCGAGCCGGCCGGCTCCGGCAGCGGCCTGCTCGGGATGCGGGAGCGGGTCGCCGCGGCCGGCGGCACCCTGGAGGCCGGGCCGCGGGCCGACGGCGGATTCCGGGTGCGGGCCTGGCTGCCGACCGGCGGCAGCGGGCCGCAGGACCCGACGGGAGGCGGTCCGAGGTGATCAGGGTGCTGCTCGCGGACGACCAGATGCTCGTCCGCGCGGGCTTCCGCGCACTGCTCGACGCCCAGGCCGACATCGAGGTGGTCGGCGAGGCCGACGACGGCGAGCAGGCCGTCGCCCTCGCCGCCGAACTCCGGCCCGACGTGGTGCTGATGGACATCCGGATGCCCCGGCTGGACGGCCTCGCCGCCACCCGCAGGATCGGCGAGGACGCGACGCTCGACGGCGTCCGCGTGGTCGTCCTGACCACCTTCGAACTCGACGAGTACGTCTTCGAGGCGCTGCGGGCCGGCGCCGCGGGCTTCCTGGTCAAGGACACCGAACCGGCCGAACTGCTGCGCGCCGTCCGGGTCGCCGCCGCGGGCGACGCCCTGCTCTCGCCCGGGGTGACCCGCCGGCTGATCGGCGAGTTCGCCGCCCGGTCCAAGGCCCCGGCGACGGGTGGCTCCGCGGTCCTCGCGGCACTCACCGACCGCGAGCGGGAGGTGCTCGCCCTGGTCGGCCTGGGCCTCTCCAACGAGGACATCGCCCGCCGACTGGTCGTCAGCCCGCTCACCGCCAAGACCCACGTCAGCCGGGCGATGGTCAAGCTCGGCGCCCGTGACCGCGCCCAACTGGTCGTCCTCGCCTACGAGTCGGGCCTCGTCCGGCCCGGCTGGCTGGGGTAGCCGCGGCGCGGGAGCCCGCCCCGGCCACTGCTTCGGGTGGTGCTGGGTCCACCACCGGTGCTGGTGCACGGTCGAGTTCGAAGAGTGGTGCCTGCGGGATGGTGGCCGGGTCGACGGCCGACAAGACTTCACCGCATGCGAACCCTCCCGTCCGAAGCCCTCGCCGTGACCGCCCTCGCCGCGCTCCCCGCCCTCGCTTTCGCTGCCGCCGGCCTGTCCGCAGGCCTGCCGCTCCGCCTCCTGGCCCGCTCCCAGGTCCGTCGGGCGGGCTCCCCGCCCGGCCGCGCTACTACGCAGGGAGTACCGCAGCTGCCGCTCGCCGGACGACGCGCGGCAGGGTGCCCGGGGGAGAGGCTCGGTGCAGTCCCGGCAACAGCCCTGCACCGAGGAGATGGACACCATGGACCCCCTGCTCGCCCACGCGGACGGCCACTGGCCCGGCCCGTGGATCCTGCTGATCCCCTTCTTCTGGGCAGCCGTGATCCTCCTCGTCGTGTGGATCCTGCGGCGCACCGCTTGGCGGCACGGCCACGGCCCCGGTGGCCGGCACCACGGCGGCCCGCTGGCCACGCTCGGCGACCGCTACGCCCGCGGCGAGATCGACGAGGACGAGTACCGCGCCAAGCGCGCCGTGCTCACCGAGCGGACCGACCGGCCCGGCGGTGCGAAATGACCGTCGTCCAGCTGCACCCCGCCGCCGCGGTCACGGACGCGGTCAAGGTGTACGGCGTCGGCGCGACCCGGGTCCGGGCGCTCGACCACGTCACGGTCGAATTCCCGGCCGGGCGGTTCACCGCGATCATGGGCCCGTCCGGCTCGGGCAAGTCGACGCTGATGCACTGCGCCGCCGGCCTGGACACCCTCACCGCCGGCAGCGCCCACATCGGCGGCACCGAGCTCGGCACGCTGAACGACCGCCGGCTCACCGAACTCCGCCGCGAACGCATCGGATTCGTCTTCCAGTCCTTCAACCTGGTGCCCACCCTCACCGTCCGGGAGAACATCACCCTCCCGCTCGACCTCGCCGGGCAGGCACCCGACCGTGGCTGGGTGGACGCCCTCGTCGACGTGGTCGGCCTCGGCGACCGGCTGCACCACCGGCCCGCCGAGCTGTCCGGCGGCCAGCAGCAGCGGGTGGCCGTGGCCCGCGCCCTCGCCGGCCGTCCGCAGGTCGTCTTCGCCGACGAGCCCACCGGCAACCTGGACTCCCGCTCCGGCGCCGAGGTCCTCGGCCTGCTCCGGCAGGCGGTCGACACGATGGGCCAGGCGGTGGTGATGGTCACCCACGACCCCACCGCCGCCGGCTACGCCGACCGGGCCCTGTTCCTGGCCGACGGCCGGCTGGTGGACAGCATGGACGCGCCCACCGCCGACCTCGTCCTCGACCGGATGAAGGCCTTCGACGCCCCGGCCGCGGCCACCGGCGCACGGGAGGGTGACCGAGGATGAACACCGCCCTGCGGATCGGACTCCGGTCCGCCCGCGCGCACCGCCGCCGACTGGCCGGCACCGTCTTCGCGGTCCTGCTCGGCGTGGCGTTCCTGACCGGCACGATGGTGCTCGGCGACACCCTGCGGGCCAACTTCGACACCCTGTTCGCCGACGCCAACGCGGGCACCGGCGCCGTCGTCCGCAGCGCCGACGTCCTGCCCGCCCAGAACGTCCCGGGCGGGGTCCGGGCACCGGTCGACACCGCGCTCGCCGACCGGCTGCGCACCGTTCCCGGGGTCAGCGCGGCCGAGCCGTCGGTCCAGGGCGCCGGCCAGCTGGTCGGCCGGAACGGCGAGCCGGTCGGCGGCAAGGGCCCGCCCACCCTCGCCGGCAACTGGCTCACCGACAGCACCCTCAACCCCTACCGGCTGGCCGAGGGCCGGGCACCCGCCGCCCCCGGCGAGGCCGTCGTCAACCGCGGCGCCGCCAAGGCCGGCGACCTGCACATCGGCGACACCACCGTGCTGCGCACCCCGGACCCGGTGCGGATCACCGTCGTCGGCATCGCCACCTTCGGCGCCGACGCCGACGGCATGGGCCCCTCCACCTTCACCGGCCTGACCCTCGGCGACGCCGAGCGCCACCTCACCCCCAAGGGCGAGGGCCAGGCGAGCGCGATCCGGCTGCGCTCCGACACCCTGACGCAGCAGCAGCTCGTGGACCGGGTCGAGCCGCTGCTGCCGTCCGGTGTGGAGGCACTCACCGGGCAGGCCGCGACCGCCGAGTCCACCGCGGACGTCTCCGGCCGCTTCCTGACCATGTTCACCACGCTGCTGCTGGTCTTCGCCGGGATCGCCCTGCTCGTCGCGACCTTCACCATCCACAACACCTTCGCCATCGTGGTCGCCCAGCGCACCCGGGAGAACGCGCTGCTGCGCGCGCTCGGCGCGCACCGCCGACAGGTCCTCGGCGCCACCCTCGCGGAGGCCGCCGCGGTGGCCGTGCTGGCCTCGGCGGCCGGTCTGGCCGGCGGCATCGGGGTGGCGGCCGGGCTGAGCGCGCTCTTCGCCGCGCTGGGCTTCTCGCTGCCCACCGGCGGGATGGTCGTCGCGACGGCCTCGGTCGTCCTGCCGCTCGCCGTGGGCATCCTGGTCACCCTGGGCTCCGCCCTGCTGCCCGCCGTCCGGGCCGGCCGCACCGCCCCGCTCGCGGCGCTGCGCGAAAGCGCGGTGGACGACGCGGCGAGCGGGCGCACCGGCCGGGTCCGGGCCGTGCTCGGCGCCGCCCTGCTGGCCGGCGGCGTGCCCCTGACGGTGCTCGGTGCGACGAGCGGGCCCTCGGTGGCCCTCACCACCGCCGGTGCGCTGGCGGCGCTGGCCGGCACCGTGGTCCTCGGCCCGGTCGCCGCGGCACTGGCCGTCCGCGTGCTCGGCGCGCCGCTGCCGCGGTTGCGCGGTGTCAGCGGCGCGCTGGCCCGCCGCAACGCGGCCCGCAACCCGTCCCGGACGGCGGCGACCGCCACCGCCCTGATGGTCGGCGTCGCGGTGGTGACGCTGTTCACCGTGTTCGCCGCCTCGATCCGGGCCACCCTGGACGACACCGTCGACCGCTCCTTCGCTGGCGACCTGGCCGTCACCGCGCCCGCGTTCGGCGCCGGCGGCAGCGGGGTCAGTCCGAAACTCGCCGAGGCCGTGCGCCGGTTGCCCGAGGTGGAGCAGGCGGTCGGGCTCGGCCGCGGGGTCGCCCGGATCGACGGCCACGGCCGGGAGCTGGACATCACCGACCCGGCCCGGCTGCCCGGCGTGCTCGACCTGGGCCGGGTGGACGGCAGCCTCGCCGCCCTCGGCACCGACGGCCTCGCCGTCTCCCGCAGCGAGGCCGCCGAGCGCGGCTGGCAGCTGGGCTCCACGGTCTCCGTCGCGTTCACCGACGGCACCGCGCGGTTCACCGTCCGGGCGCTGTACGAGGGCGGCGGTGTGGCGGGCGACTACCTGATGACCCGCCAGGCGTGGGCGCCGCACCGGGTCCAGGACAGCGACACCATGGTCGCGGTCGCCCTGCGGCCCGGCGTGTCGCTCGCCGAGCTCAAGGCCGCCGTCCAGCACGTCGCGGACGGCTACGGCAACCCGCAGGTGCAGGACCGCGACGAGTACGCGGCCAGTGCCGCCGGCGGCGTGGACACCATGCTGTCCGTGGTCTACGCCCTGCTGGCGCTGGCCGTGCTGATCGCCCTGCTCGGCATCGCCAACACGCTGACGCTGGCCGTGCACGAGCGCACCCGTGAGCTCGGCCTGCTGCGGGCGGTCGGGCAGACCAGGGGGCAGCTGCGGTCGATGGTCCGCTGGGAGTCGGTGCTGGTCGCCGCGTTCGGCACGGTCGGGGGCCTGGGGCTCGGCGCCTTCCTCGGGTGGGCGCTGGTCCGGGCCTCCGACAGCGCCGGCACCGGTTCCTTCGCCCTGCCGGCCGGACGCCTCGCCGTGGTGCTGCTCGCGGGTCTGGTGGCGGGCGCCGTCGCCGGGCTCCGGCCGGCCGGGCGGGCCGCGCGGCTGGACGTCCTCCGGGCGATCGCCGCGGACTGAGCGCCCGCCCGGGACGGGCGGCGGGGCCCGGCGCCCCGCCGCCCTCCACCACGGCCCTTCACCGCCGCCGTCGGCCGCCGCCCTGTGCCGCCGTTCTCACCGCTGTGCCGCCCGATAAGGGTTCGCTGGAGATCCCGTAACAGTCACTTATCGTAGTTGCCTGTTACGCTTGGTGGAGGTGATGTCGTCAGGACAAGGAGGCCCGCGATGGCTCTGCACACGGTGGACGTGGATCGCTCCGACCCGGAGTACCGGGCCTGGCTGAAGGAGGCGGTGCGGAAGGTCCAGGCGGACGCCAACCGGTCCGCCGACACGCACCTGCTGCGCTTCCCGCTCCCCGAGGAGTGGGGCATCGACCTCTACCTGAAGGACGAGTCCACCCACCCGACCGGCAGCCTCAAGCACCGGCTCGCCCGCTCGCTCTTCCTCTACGGACTCTGCAACGGCTGGATCAGACCCGGCAAGCCGGTCATCGAGGCGTCCAGCGGCTCCACGGCCGTCTCGGAGGCGTACTTCGCCAAGCTGATCGGCGTCCCGTTCATCGCGGTGATGGCCCGGACGACCAGCCGGGCCAAGATCGAGCTCATCGAGTTCCACGGCGGCCGATGTCACCTCGTCGACAACCCCTGCGAGGTCTACGACGCGTCCACCCGGCTCGCCGAGGAGACCGGCGGCCACTACATGGACCAGTTCACCTACGCCGAGCGCGCCACCGATTGGCGCGGCAACAACAACATCGCCGAGTCCGTGTTCGCCCAGCTCCGGCTGGAGCCGCACCCCGAACCGGCCTGGATCGTCGCCACCGCCGGCACCGGCGGCACCTCCGCGACCATTGCCCGGTACGTGCACTACATGCAGTTCGACACCCGGATCTGCGTCGCGGACCCGGAGAACTCCTGCTTCTTCGAGGGCTGGGTCAACCACGACCCCGAGGCCACCTGCCCCACCGGCTCCCGGATCGAGGGCATCGGCCGCCCCCGGATGGAACCCAGCTTCGTGCCCGGCGCCGTCGACCGGATGATGAAGGTCCCCGACGCCGCATCGATAGCGGCCGTCCGCGTCCTCGAGGACGCGCTCGGCAAGAAGGCCGGCGCCTCCACCGGCACCGGGCTGTGGAGCGCCCTGCGGATCGTCGCCGAGATGCGCGCCGCCGGGCAGGCCGGCAGCGTCGTCACGCTCATCTGCGACCCGGGCGACCGCTACCTCGACAAGTACTACTCCGACGCCTGGCTCGCCGAGCAGGGCATCGACATCACCGCCTACGTCGCCGAGCTGGAGGACTTCCTCGCCGGGACGTCCATCGGCCTGGGCTGAGCCACCACCGCCGGACGGCCTCCGCCCGGCACCGCGACCACCACGACGGCCCGGGGAGTGCGCCACGTACTCCCCGGGCCGTCGTGTGCGGTGACCCTCGTCCCGCAATCGCGCCACGGCCACTCCCACACCGGACCGTGGCACCTACCGGCCGGAGCTCTCTCGCGACCCGCCGGGCGGCAGAATCGTAAGACAGAGCGAGATTTTCGGCCAGTCCCTCACGTGAATCCGACCGCCAGGGATGAGCGGCCGGTCCCGGGCATGGCCCTGGGTCGACGTCAATCCAGCCCAAAAGCTTGATGCGCGGGGACTGACCACGCAAAAATCGGGCCGCTAGCGTGCCTGAAACTTGCGCAGCCGATTGCGAAAAGTTTCGAGGCTCAAGGCCACCCGGCCCTACGATCCCGCCGAGAGGGACCTCCCGTGATCAGAGCGACCCGCACCGCACTCGTGGCGGCCACCGCCGCAGCCCTGGCACCGCCACCGCCACCGCATCCCCGTCCGCCGGCAACGCGGCCGACACCGCCTCCGCAGCCGTGCACCCGAAGGCCCCGGCCGCCCGCACGCTGGGCGAGCTCGGCCGCCGCGCCGGCGTGCGCATCGGAACGGCGGTGGACATGTCCGCCCTGACCGCCGACACCCCGTACCGGGAGAGGACCGCCACCGAGTTCAGCTCCGTCACCCCGGAGAACGCGATGAAGTGGGAGTCGGTCGAGGCCGTCCGCGGCAGCTACACCTGGGGCCCCGCCGACGACCTCGTCGACTTCGCCCACGACAACCACCAGCTCGTCCGCGGCCACACCCTCGTCTGGCACAGCCAGCTGCCCGGCTGGCTCACCTCCGGCAGCTTCACCCCGGACCAGCTGCGCGACATCCTGCACCGTCACATCACCGACGAGGTCACCCACTTCAAGGGCCGGATCTGGCAGTGGGACGTCGTCAACGAGGCCTTCAACGAGGACGGCACCCTGCGCGACTCCGTCTGGCTGCGCAACCTCGGCCCGGGCTACATCGCCGACGCCTTCCGCTGGGCCCACGAGGCCGACCCCAAGGCCGAGCTGTACATCAACGACTACAACATCGAGGGCGTCAACCCCAAGAGCACGGCCCGGCTCGCCCTGGTCACCGAGCTGAGGAAGCAGCACGTGCCGATCGACGGCGTCGGCGTCCAGGGCCACCTCGCCGTCCAGTACCCGGCCCCGCACGACATCGCCGACAACCTGAAGCGCTTCGACGACCTCGGACTGGACACCGCGATCACCGAGGCCGACGTCCGGATGGTGCTGCCCGCCGACGCCACCAAGACCGAGGCCCAGGCCGAGGGCTACAGCGTGCTGCTGCAGGGTTGCCTGCTCACCGAACACTGCACCGACTTCACCGTCTGGGGCTTCACCGACAGGTACTCCTGGGTCCCCACCACCTTCGCCGGCCAGGGCTCGGCCAACATCCTCACCGAGGACTACCGCGCCAAGCCCGCCTACACCGCGCTCCGCCAGGACCTCGCGCTCGCCGGCGGCCACTGAGCAACCGGCGGCGCGGCGCGCCGCCCGGCACCGGACCCCCGCGGGGGCGAGGCTGGCTGCACGGCCCGAGCCAGCCCGCCCCCGGAGGAGCCACCGATGCCCGACGGCCCGCTGTTCTTCCCGGTGACCCCCTTCGGCCCGGACGGCGAGATCGCCACCGGCGTGTACACCGAACACCTGGAGACCGGGATCGCCGCCGGCCCCGGAGCGGTCTTCGCGGCCTGCGGCACCGGCGAGTTCCACGCACTGGACCCGGACGAGCACCTCCGGCTGGTCCGCACCGCCGTCCGCGCCGCCGCCGGCCGGCTGCCGGTGTACGCCGGGACCGGCGGCCCGCTGCCCACCGCCCGCGCCCTCGCCCGGGCCGCCGCCGAGGCCGGCGCCGACGGCCTGCTGCTGATGCCACCCCCGCTCGTACAACCGCCGCAGGCCGGCCTGGTGGCCTACACCCGGCAGGTCGCCGAGGCGGGCGGCCTGCCGCTGATCGCCTATCATCGCGGCACCGGACGGCTCGACGTCGGCACCGCCGTCGAACTCGCCCTGCTGCCCCACGTCGCCGGCATCAAGGACGGCTGCGGCGACCTCGAACTGCTCGCCCGCATGATCACCGCCGTCGACGAGGCCCTGCGCCCCTCCGGCAAGCCGTTCCGGTTCTTCAACGGCCTGCCCACCGCTGAGGCGACCGCGCCCGCCTACCGCGGCCTCGGCGTGCGGCACTACTCCTCCGCCTCGTTCGCCTTCGTCCCCGAGATCGCCCTCGCCTTCCACCGCGCCCTGGCAGCCGGGGACGAGACCCGGATCGGCCGCCTGCTGGCCGCCTTCTACCTCCCGCTCGCCGAACTGCGCACCGAAGTGCCCGGCTACGCCGTCTCCCTGGTCAAGGCCGGGGTCCGGCAGCGCGGCCTCGCGGTGGGCGGCGTCCGGCCCCCGCTCACCGATCCCACGCCCGAACACCTCGACCGGCTGCGGGCGATCACCGCGGCCGGCCTGGCCGCCCTCGCGGAAGGCCCCGACCGGTGAGTGCCGTGGCGCCCCTGCCGATCACCGCGGTCACCGTCACACCGGTCGCCTTCCGCGAACCGCCGCTGCTCAACGCCGTGGGCGTGCACGAGCCGTACGCGCTGCGGGCGGTCGTCGAGGTCGCCACCGGCGACGGCCCGACCGGCCTCGGCGAGACCTTCGGCGACGAAGGCCACCTGCGCCTGCTGCGGCTGGCCGCCGATGCGGTGACCGGCCTGCCGGTGCACGCGCTCGGCCCGATGCGCGCCCGGATCGCCGCCGCCCTCGGCGGGCGGTCCGGCTCCGACCGGCACGGCCTGACCGGGCCGATCACCGCCGCCTCCACCGTCGACCGCGTCCTCGCACCCCTCGAAGTGGCCTGCCTGGACGTCCAGGGCCGCGCCGCCGGACGGCCCGTCAGCGACCTGCTCGGCGGCCGGGTCCGCGACACCGTCCCGTACAGCGCCTACCTCTTCCACAAGTGGGCCGGCCACCCCGGGCAGCCGCCCGACGACTGGGGCGAGGCCCTGGACACGGCGGGCATCGTCGCCCAGGCCCGCCGCCTGGTCGACACCCACGGCTTCACCGTGCTCAAGCTCAAGGGCGGGGTCCGCCCGCCCGAGGAGGAGATCGAGACCGTCCTCGCCCTGCGCGAGGCCTTCCCCGGACTGCCGCTGCGACTGGACCCCAACGCCGCCTGGACGGTGGAGACCTCGCTCGCGGTCGCCCGCCGGCTGGAGGGCGTCCTCGAGTACCTGGAGGACCCGACCCCCGGCCTGGACGGCATGGCCCGGGTGGCCGCGCGCACGGAGATCCCGCTCGCCACCAACATGTGCGTCACCGCCTTCGCGCACCTGCCGGCCGCCGTCGCCCGGCGCTCCGTGCGGATCGTGCTCGCCGACCACCACTACTGGGGCGGCCTGCACCGCTCCCGGCTGCTCGCCGGCATCTGCGACACCTTCGGCCTCGGGCTGTCCATGCACTCCAACACCCACCTGGGCATCAGCCTCGCCGCCATGACCCACCTGGCCGCCGCCTCGCCCGAACTCACCCACGCCTGCGACACCCACTGGCCCTGGCGGAGCGAGGACGTGGTCGAACCCGGCGTGCTCGCCGTCGTGGACGGCGCCGTCCGGGTGCCCACCGGGCCCGGCCTCGGCGTCGAACTCGACCGTGACGCCCTGGCCCGGCTGCACGAGCAGTACCTCGCCTGCGGCCTGCGCACCCGCGACGACACCGGCTACCTGCGCCGCACCGACCCCGCCCACCGGCGACGCATCCCGCGCTGGTGAGCCCGTCAGCAGATAATCCGTCAGCGGAGGTTCGGGCAGCGGAGGTTCGGGCAGCGGAGGTTCAGGCGAGGACGATCTCGTCGATCCATCCGCGGGCCGCCTCGACGGCCTCGGCCGGCAGCCCCGCGTCCGTGACCCAGGTGTCGACGTCGCCCAGCTCCGCGAAGGTGGACAGCCCCACCGTGCCCCACTTGGTGTGGTCGGCCACCAGGACCGTCCGCCGGGCCGAGGCCACCAGCGCCCGGTTGGTCTCCGCCTCCGCCAGGTTCGGCGTGGAGAGCCCGGCCTCCGGTGAGACCCCGTGGGTGCCGAGGAAGAGCAGGTCGTAGCGGAGCGAGCGGATCGCCCGGTCCGCCACCGGCCCGACCAGGGCGTCCGAGGGCGTCCGCACCCCGCCGGTCAGCACCACCGTCGCCGCCGGACCGCCCGCCCGGTGCGCCTGCTCGAAGACGTCCGAGACCCGAACCGAGTTGGTCACCACCGTCAGCCGCTCGATCCCGGTCAGCTCGCGGGCCAGCGCGAAGGTCGTGGTGCCGCCGGAGAGCGCGATCGCCGCGCCGGGGGCGACCAGCCGGGCCGCCGCCCGGGCGATCTGCTCCTTGGCGGACAGCTCCAGCGCGGACTTCGCCTCGAACCCCGGCTCGTGGGTGCGGGCCGACCCGGCCGGCACCGCCCCGCCGTGCACCTTCTCCACCGCACCCGCGCGGGCCAGCGCGTCGAGGTCCCGACGGATCGTCATGTCGGAGACGTTCAACTGGCGGGTCAGCTCGTTGACCCGGACGCCGCCGCGCCGCCGCACCTCGTCCAGGATCAGCGCGCGGCGCTGTTCGGCGAGCAGCTGGGCGTTGTCCATCACGGTTCCCTCCAACGGTCGGCTCCGGCCCCATCCTCACACGTCCCCGGCCCCCCGCGGCCCCCGCTGCGGGCGCGGGCCCGCGGAGTCAGCCGGGCAGGTCGGCGGGCACGAGCAGCTGCAGCTCCTCGGTGGACGGGTCGGCGAGCTGGGCGACCCGCATCGCGTGCCGCTCCACCATCGTCTCGAACACCTGCCGGGCCGCCCGCCCGTTGCCGAAGGCGGGCCCGCGCTCTAGACCGGCGAAGTGCTCCCGCAGCGCCTTCTCGGTCGCCTCGGCGAGCGCGTACTCGTGCTCGGCGCACTGGGCCCGGGCGATCTGCAGCAGCTCCTCGGCGTCGTAGTCGGGGAAGGTCACCGTCCGGGAGAAGCGCGAGGAGATCCCGGGGTTCGCGGCGAGGAAGCGCTCCATCTCGGCGGTGTACCCGGCCACGATCACCACCACCTCGTCCCGGTGGTCCTCCATCAGCTTCACCAGGGTGTCGATCGCCTCCCGGCCGAAGTCCCGGCCGCCGTCCTCCGGCGCCAGCGCGTACGCCTCGTCGATGAACAGCACCCCGCCGCGGGCCCGGTCGAAGGCGGCCGCGGTGCGGATCGCGGTCGAGCCGATGTGCTCGCCGACCAGGTCGACCCGGGCCACCTCGACCAGGTGGCCGCGCTGCAGCACACCGAGCGCGGCCAGGATCTCGCCGTACAGCCGGGCGACCGTGGTCTTGCCGGTGCCGGGGGCGCCGGTGAAGACCAGGTGGCGGCGGAGCGAGGGCGCCTTCAGCCCGGCCTGCCGGCGCCGCCGGCCCACCGTGATCAGGTCGATCAGGGTGCGCACCTCCTGCTTCACGGTGGCCAGCCCGACCAGGGCGTCGAGGTCGCCGAGCGCCTCGTCGGCCGGGCGGCAGTCCGGGATCGGCGCGATCGCGGACGCCATCGGGGCGGGCCCGGCGCTGGTGAGCCGGGCCGTCGCGGGCAGCAGGGTCGGCCCGCCCGGAGGGGCGAGCGGGCGCAGCGGTGCGGGCAGCAGCAGCGGGGCCGGGGGCAGTGCCGCCCGCGGCGCCGGCAGGGCGGGCGGCGGCGGCACGTCGTCCGACACACAGCCCTCGGTGACCGGGCCGGCCTCGGAGAACTCGAAGCCCGCCCGGCCGTTCTGCTCGGCCCGGCAGCGGGTGAGCACGGTGCGGCAGCCGTCGATGACGTGGAAGCCGAAACCGCGGCCGTGCGAGACCCGGAAGTCCTCGAAGGTGCCGCGGCCCTGCGCCGAGACGTACACCCCGGCGTCGCCCGCGCCGCGCACCGAGCACTCGCGCAGCACCGGGTCGGCGCCCTTGGCGACTATCACCCCGGTGGCGACGTCGGCGATCTCGCAGCCGGTGAGCAGGCCGCCGCTGCCGTGGTCGCGGAACCACAGCCCGGTGCCGGCCTCCTGGATCCGGCAGTCCGCCAGGTCGGCGGTGGCGCCACCGCTCACCGAGACCGCGGAGGAGCGGATCCGGCTGAACGAGCAGTCGGCGGCGCTCGCCCGGGAGTCGCGGTCCAGCACGAACAGGGCGTCCGGCAGGTCGTGCAGCGAGCAGTCGGTGAGCGACAGGCGGGCGCCGTCGCTGACCCAGAGCGCCGGGTAGTCGCCCTCCGCGGAGTGGATCTCGCTGCCCGCGGCCTCCACCTCGGTGGCGGCGTCCCAGACCGAGAGCGCGCCGCGGCCGAAGCCGTGCAGGGTGCAGCGATCCAGCCGCAGCCGGGCCCCGCCGCGCAGGTCGGCGGCGTTCTCCGGCAGCTCGTGGATGCGGCAGCCGGTCAGCAGCAGCTCGGCCCCGGTGTCCAGGGTGAGCCCGTTGCCGGTGACCCGGTGCACGGTGCAGTCGGTGAGCCGGCCGACCGCGCCGTCCTCGGCCTGTACCCCGCTGCCGCGGATCTCGTAGATCTCGCAGCCGGTCAGTTCGGCGCCGCTGCCGGCGCCGGTGAGCAGCAGCCCGGCGCCGCCGGTGTGGTGCACCCGGCAGCGGTCCAGCACCGCGGCGGCCCCGCCGAGCACCGCGATCCCGGCCTGCCCGGCCGCGGAGATCTCGCACTCCTGCAGCCCGGCCCGGGCGCCGGGGCGCAGCCGCACCCCGAGCCCGGCGGGGTTGGCGACGGTGCAGGAGCGGAGCACCGCCGAGGCGCCGTCGGCGAGTTCGACGCCGGCGGCGGCCTGGGTGTCGATCCGGCAGTCGGTGAGCCGGGCGCCGTCCGCGGTGACCAGGACGGCGGGCAGCGAGCGGTCGGAGCCCTCGATCACGAGACCCTGTACCGAGGCGGCGGCCGTGAGTGTCAGCGGCACCCCGGCGGGCGGGCTGATCCGGACGCTGCCGGGGCCTCCGGCGGCGAGGACGGTGACCGGTTTGTCGAGCAGCACCGCCTCGCGGAAGGTGCCGGGCCGCACGGTCACGGTGTCGCCCGGCTCGGCGGCCGCCAGGGCCTCGTGGAGCGTGTCGTACTCGCCGGCGCGGCGCCGCCAGCGGGACCCGCTGTCCTGCGTGACCCGGACCCTCTGCTCTGCCATGCGGTCTGTCATCCCCACCTTCGTCGAAGCCCTGCGATGGTCGGCCGCCCGAGGGGGCGCCCCGCCGCGGTACGGGGGCCGTCCGCGCACTACAACGAGCGGGCGGCGGCGCGGTGCCGGTCAGCCGCGGGCGTCCGGCCGGGGGCGCGGGGCCTCCTCCAGGACGGTGACCTCGTCGCCGACCCGCAGGGTGCCCAGCAGGTCGCCGGTGACGCCCGCGGGGCGCTCCGGCACGAGGTTCTGACCGAAGACCAGCTGCTTGCCGAACCGGCGGTGCCGGCCGAGCGCGCGCAGCGGCTCGGGGCCGCGGCGCTCGCCGGTCTCCTGGTCGGTGGTGGTCACCACGCAGCGCCCGCAGGGCTTGGCGACCCGGAAGACCACCCCGCCGACCCGGATCCGGCGCCAGCCGTCCTCGGCCCACGGCTCGGTGCCGGAGACCACCAGGTTGGGACGGAAGCGCTCCATCGGCAGCGGCTCGGCCCGCCGGTCGCCCGCCGGGTGGTCCTCGGCGAGGTGCCGGTTGAGCGCGGCCAGCGAGGCGGTGGTGGCGACCAGCAGCGGGTAGCCGTCGGCCATGCTGGTGGTCTCGCCGGGGCTGCTGTGGTCGAGGTCGATCTGCCGGCTGGTCGCCGGGGTGTCCAGGTGCAGCAGCCGGACGTCGCCGAGGCGTTGGGCGAACCAGATCTGCACCTCCTTGGCGGCCTCCACGGCGGGGAAGAACGTGCCCCAGACGTCGGCCTGCGCGGCCGGGTCGCCGGCCGCGGCGCTCGGCGCCGGGATCTCGATGCTCGCGCCCGCCGGGTCGGTGACGGTCAGTGAGCCGTCGGGGTGCGGCACGGCGCGGTACTGGCCGACCGCCGGGATGTCGCGCTGGGTCACCGCCCGGCCGGTCGGGTCGGCGATCATCCAGCGGCGGTCCCCGGCGAGGCCCCACGGCTCCACCCCGGCACTTGCCGGGCTCAGCCGATAGGTCGACTTGACGGGATAGACGTGGAGGGCGGTCAGCTGCGGCATGCCCCCATCCTGCCAGTCGGCGGCGGTGCTCCGGTGCCGCGGCCGGGAATGCGAGGGGGCCGCCCGGTCCGCCTGGTACGGCGGGCCCGGACGGCCCCGGAGGAGGAAGACCTCGTGCCCTGCTCCGCCCGGCGCCCTCGTTCGCCGGGGTGGTGCGGCTTCGGTCAGCCGGCCTGCGGGTAGTACGCGGCGCCGGGGTACTGCTGCTGGACGGGGCGGACCGGGGCGACCGGGGCCGCCGGGCGCAGCTGGTTGCCGCCGAAGCTCTGGTCGGCGAAGCTCTGCTGCTGGCCCTGGCCGAAGCCCTGCGCGCCGAACTGCTGGCCGGTCATGCCGGTCGGCGCCGAGGCGAAGGAGTTCTGGCCGCCGAAGCTCTGGCCGGCCTGGTAGCCCTGGGGAGAGGGCATGGCCGGCGCCTGCGGGCGCTGAGGGGGGAGGTACGGCTGCGGGCTGCCGTACCCGGGGACGGCCGGCTGCGGGGCCGCCGCGTACATCGACGGCGCGCTCTGCGTCGGGATGTACGAGGTGGCGGGGCCGCTGCTGGGGCCGGGGCCCAGGGCGAGGCGGGCCGGCGGGAGCGCGGGCAGGCTGCTCGCCGGGGTGTCGAACCCGGTGCTGTAGCCGTTGCTGTAGCCGTAGCTCGAGCCGTAGGTGGCCGGGGGCAGGGCCGCCGGCACGTTGATGGGCGCGATCTGCGGGACGCCACGCTCTGCGACAAGGCTGTCGTAGATGGGCGTGCCGGAGGAAAAGGACGGAGAGGGGTAGCCGACTCCGTCGTAGGAGCGGGGCGAGGTCATGGGGCATACCGTAAGCCCACAATGTGCCTGCTGAGGAGAGTGGAAGAGGTGGGATTTCGACCGTTCACACAGTCTTCGCTCGATCGAAACGCTCGAAAGTGTGCATATCCGACATATCGTCGGCCAGTTCAAGCCACCCGACCCCGCTGGCCGCAGGTCGAACGCCGGGCGAACCGCCGACGTCGGTCCGTCGGACCCTGCGCCACCCGAACCGGAGGGCGCGCGGTGCGAACCGCGCGCCGGTGAGCCCGGACCGCCGGGCGGCGAACCGGACCCACCCGGGGAAAACCGCCGGTCAGCCCACGTGTACGCTCTGCGCAGGGAAGCCCGGACGGCCGGCCAGCTCCGAGGTGCAGTGCGCGCAGCGGACGGCCGCGGCCGGGACGGTGCTCAGGCAGTCCGGGCACTCGGTCTTCGCCACCGGCACGTTCCTGCGCGGCTCGAACCGCGCCTGCAGGCGCCCGACCGGCACCACCACGGCGAAGTAGATGACCGCGGCGATCAGCACGAAGCTGATCAGCGCGTTCAGGAACGCCCCGTACGGGAAGACCGTGCCCGCGACGGTGAAGGCCTCCTTGCTGAAGTCGCCGGCCGCACCGCTGGCGATGCCGATCAGCGGGGTCAGGAACGCCGTCACGAACCCCGTCACCACGGCGGTGAAGGCCGCTCCGATGACGATGCCGACCGCCAGGTCGACGACGTTGCCGCGCAGCAGGAAGCTGCGGAATCCCTTGACCACCGGGTGACTCCTCGAACACGCGTCAGGCCGCGCCCGCCCGGCCCGGCCGGGCCCTTCGGGCCCGCCGGCCATCCTGCCGAGGCCGGGACGCCCCGGTCCAACCGCCGTCACCCGTTCTGCCCAGTCGTCGTACCGCAGCGGGCCCACCGGACCGCCGCGGCACCCGACCGGTCCTCAGATCCCGGCGGCCCGCAGCCGCTCGGCGTGCGGCTGCACCTTGACCACGGCCCCGGCCACCCGGCGCACCGCCGCCGCGTCCATGTGCGACCAGAGCGGCACGGTCAGCACCGAGTCCGCCAGCCGGTCGGTCAGCGGCAGCGCCTCGGCCTGCCCCAGGTGCGCGTAGGCCCGCTGGCGCTGCACCGGCGGGAAGAAGTACCGCCGGGTGTCGACGCCCTCGGCCTTCAGCGCCCGGCCGAGCTCCGCCGCGGAGAGGCCGAACGCCTCCTCGTCCACGATCAGCGTCAGGTCCTTGAAGGTCGAGGTGTCGCCAGGCTCCGGCAGGGCGAGCCGCAGGCCCGGCAGCCCGGCCACCACCGCGGCGAACGCGGCGACCAGCGCGCCGCGGTGCGCCACCCGCTCCGGCAGGCCGGACAGCGAGGCCAGGCCCACCGCCGCGTGCAGCTCGCTCATCCGCGCGTTCAGGCCCGGGAAGAGCGTGTCGTAGTCGCCCGGGTTGCCGTAGTCGCGGGCGGTGCGCAGGGTCGCGGCGAGCGCGGCGTCCCGGGTGGCGACCAGGCCGCCCTCGCCGGCCACCGCGACCTTGGTCGGGCTCATCGAGAACACCTCGGCGAGACCGAACCCGCCGATCGGCACCCCGCCGCGGGCGCTGCCGAAGCCGTGCGCGGCGTCGTACACCAGCGGCACGCCGGCGGCGTCCGCGACCTGCTGCAGCCGCTCCACCTGGCAGGGCGTGCCGTAGACATGGGTGGCCATCAGCGCGGCCGGCCGGTCGGCGGCCTTGAGCCGGGCCTCGGCGTCCTCCGGGTCCAGGGTGATGTCCCGCTCGCGGGCCTCGGCGAACAGCGGGGTGCCGCCGGCCCAGTGCGCGGCGTGCGCGGTGGCGGAGAAGGTGAAGCCGGGCATGAGCACCGGCCGCCCGCCGCCCACCCCGGCCGCCTGCAGCACCAGCATCAGGCCGGCCGTGCAGTTGGAGACCGCCACTACGTGCGGCACCGCGAGCAGGTCGGCGGCGCGCTCCTCGAGTTCGGCGACCGTCCGGCCGTTGGTGAGCTGCCCGCTCTCCAGCACGGCGGCGATCCGGGCGAGCGCCTCCTCGCTCTGCGGCACCCGGACCCGGGTCAGCGGCAGTCCGTCGGGAAAGGCCGGGGTGCCGCCGAGCGCGGCGGGCGTGTCGAGATCGGTGGTCGTCATGGTCGGGTCGATCCCCCCTGGGTCGAGTCGGTGCCGGATCTGTGCGCGGTACCGGATCTGTGCGCGGTGCCGGGCACCGCGGCGGTGCGCGGCCCCGGGCGGTCCGCCGGGTCGTTCGCAAGATGGTCCGGTGGGTGGTGCGCCGGGTGGTCCTGTGGCGTGGTTCCGGGCAGCGCCGCGGTGCCGGGCGGCGGTTCGGGCCGGCCGCCCCACTGCCCGGGCTGGACCCGCCACAGCGGCGGCCGCGAGTGCGTCCGCGCCTTCGGCCGGTCCCCGTCGGGCCGCGGCACGGCGAGCAGCACCAGCGCCAGCGGCAGTACCTGCACGCGCTCGCGCGACAGGATGCCCATGTTGTTGATGGTCGAGAAGGCCCAGCAGAACAGCAGGGTGTAGACGATCGCGAAGGCGATGTACGAGCGCCGCAGGAACCACCGCGGCACCCGGCTCAGCCGCGGCCAGCTGCGGATGAACACCACCAGCAGCGCGAAGCACTCCACCGACTGCACCAGGTTCTGGACGTTCGACGCCTCGAAGGGGAACGGCCGGAACAGCACGCTGACCACCGCCACCGGCAGCCCCGCCGGATTCAGGCTGAACTGCGGCGACTCGTCGTCCGCCGCCTGGTTGATCACCGACCCGCCCTGCGAGGTGCGCCGCGAGGTCTCCGACAGCACCTGGTTGACGCTGTCCCCGCCGGTGCCGTTCGTGCCGAAGAAGGTCGACACCTGCTGCAGCATCAGCATCACCATCACGCCGAGCACCACCACGGTGAGGATGGTCCGCAGCGGCCCCAGCGCGCTGACCTGCTGCGGCCGGCGGCGCAGCACGTACGCCACCGTCAGGCCCGCGCCGGCCAGCACGGTGACGTGCGGGCGGACCATCGCGGTGCCCAGCGAGCCCAGCGCGATGCAGAGGAACGCGCCGAACCGGCGGTCCAGCAGCCGTGCCACCCCGTAGGTGGTCAGGCCCAGGCAGAACATCATCCAGGCGTCCTTGCCGATGCTGGACGGCCAGAACAGCAGCGAGGGCAGGAAGAACACCAGCTTCGCGTACCGCCGCGAGTCCGCCTCCGGGAAGGCGATCTGCAGGGCCCGCCAGAACAGCAGCAGGCCCCAGAAACCGAGCCAGGAGAACACCAGGAACCCGCCGACCAGCGACGGGCCGGTGATCGCGTAGACCACGCCGGTGACGATGATGATGAAGCCGGTGCCCGCGACCTTCATCCCCAGGTCGTAGTGGAAGGTCCCGGAGAGCGGGCTGTGCGTGTCCAGGAACAGCGCCAGCTCGCTGCCCCGCTGGTGGTACATCTTGGCGTCCGCCGCGCCGCCGTACAGCACGAAGGCCATCAGGTACCGGGGGAAGGCGCACAGCAGCTTCAGTGCCATCGCCAGCATCAGCAGCCGGAAGACGTCCTTCTCCGGGTTGGCGGCGGCCACCCGCGCCAGGATCGGCGTGCCGATCGCCATCAGCGCGGGCAGCACCAGCAGCGCCCCCCAGGTGTCGTACCCGGTGTGCACCATGGCCAGCACGAACAGCGTCACGTAGCCGATCACCAGCGCGCCCGCCACAGTGGACGGCCAGGGCACCCGCCGGGCCAGCGCGGCCACCGCCGGGCGGGCCGCCGCGACCGCCGGAGCGGCCATCAGAAGACCTCCAGGTCGCCCAGGTTGAACCGCCACTCGGCCGGGGTGCTCCCCGCCGCGAGCGGCCCGGAGGGGCTCCGGGCGGCCAGCACCATGCCGGTGCGCGGCGCCGTCAGGTAGCCGCTGCGGCGGGCGGCCGCGGCGGCCTCGGTGCCCGCCGCGAGATGGCCCGCGACGTGGTCGCAGCCCGCCCTCGCGGCCTCCTTGAGCAGCCGGGCGGCACTGCCCCGGTCGCCCGGTCGGACGATCACGTCGGCGAGCGTGAACTCGGCCAGCGGCCCGCGCCGGCGCGGCCGCCCGAAGGCCACCCCGGCGAGCTCGCCGCCGCGCCGGCAGGTGATCACCCGGTAGTCCAGGCCCGGGGCTTCGCCGTACCGCCAGCGCAGGAACTCCGGCGTGCGGCGGACCGCCAGCCGGGTGTCGGTGACGTCCGCCGCGGCCCGCTCGCGCAGCAGCTCCTCCAGGCCGGTGCGCGGCCCGGCGAACCACTCGGCGGCCGTCGGCAGCGTGCAGCGCGGCGGTCCGGCGGCACCGCCCCCGCGCCGGGCGAGCGCCGCCCGCGCACCGCGGGCGAACGCGGCCGGCCGGGCCACCCGGACGGCGATCGGCACCCGGCCCAGCTCCCGCCAGCCCATCTTCAGATAGCCCGGCAGGCTGTTGCCGTTGGGCGTGTTGAAGACCAGCTCGGCGTCGCCGGCGACCTCCTCCAGCAGCCGCAGCGTCAGATCGCGGAAGATCCCCCGGCCCTGGAACTCCGGATGGGTGGCGGTGTCCACCGGACGGACGGCGGGCACCGCGCGCCCGCCCGCCTGCCACTGCCAGCGCAGGAACAGCCGCACCCCGGCGAGCCGGCCGCCCGCGCTCTCGGCGACCAGCCCCGGGCTCGCACCGAACGGGTTCCGCCGGTGCTTCCACTCGAAGAACTCGGCACTGCGGGTGCCGGTCGGGCCGCCCGCCAGCGAGGCGGTCAGCAGGTCCAGCACGGCGGGCGTGTCGGCGTCCGTCAGCGGACGGTACGTCAGCCCGGCGCTTGACTCGGTCATCTGGGTCTTCGGCTCCATGTCGTCTCGCTCGCCCGGTCTCCGCCGGCCGCGCCGGTCAGCGGGCCAGCACCCGGGCGTACACCTGCTCGATCGCGCGCTGCGCCCCGGCCGTGTCGAAGCTCCGGGACCGCTCCCGGGCGGCCTTGCCGAGGCGCTCGCGCAGCCCCTCGTCCGCGGTCAGCCGGCCGAGCGCGGCCGCCAGCGCGGCCGGGTCGCCGGGCGGCACCAGGAGGCCCTGTTCGCCGTCGTCCAGCACCTCCGGCATGCCGCCGACCCGGGTCACCACCGAGGGCAGTCCGCTGGTCATCGCCTCCATCAGGGCGACCGGCAGGCCCTCCTGGCGGGAGCTCAGGGTGAACACGTCCAGCGCGGGCAGCAGCGCGGGCACGTCCGGCCGGGAACCCGCGAAGACCACGCCCTCGCCCGCCCGGGCGCGCAGCTCGGCCTCCAGCGGCCCGGCGCCGATCAGCACCAGCGCCGCCGACGGGTGCTCGCGGCGCAGCAGGACGAACGCGTCGAGCAGGGTGGCCTGGTCCTTCTTGGCCGTCAGGTTGCCGACCGTGCCGATGACCGGCGCGTCCTGCGGCAGGCCGAGTTCGGCGCGGGCGGCGGACCGGGCGGCCGGCCCCTCGGGCGCGCCCGCGAGGTCCGGCCCGTGGTGCACCACGGTGAGCCAGCCCTCCTCCGGGCGGCGCCGGGCGACGGTGGCCGCCACCGCGTGCGAGACCGCCACCACCGCGTCGTTGCGCCGGTAGGTCAGCGCGTTCGCCCAGCGGGTGGGCGTCCGGTACCGCTCCCAGACGTTGTGCTCGGTGTGCACCAGCCGCGGCGCCCGCCGGCCGAACGCGACCAGCCGGGCCGCCACCGCGGGGATCGGCATGTGCGAGTGCACCAGGTCGTATCGGCGCTCGGCGAGCAGCCGGCGCAGCCGCAGCGGCCACAGCACGCCCGGTGCACCGCCCAGGCAGTGCACCCGCACGCCGGCCGCCTCCAGCGCCGGAACGAGCGCGTCCTTGTACGGCAGCACGTACGCGACCTCGATCTCGTACCGCCCGGCGTCGGCGTGCCGGGCGCAGTTCAGCAGCAGTTGCTCGGCGCCGCCCCGGCCGAGGCCCTTGGCGAGCCAGAGAACCCGCCGGCGGCCGCTCACCGCTCCTCGATTTCGCGCAGCTGCAGGGTGGTCTCGACGACCGACTCGGAGCCCGGGCGGCGGGCCCAGCTCGGCGCCGCCCGGTGGTGCTCCTCGGCCACCGCGGCCGGCGCCGAGCCGTGCTCCGCGGGCTCCGGCCGGGGGGCCTCCTCGCGGGCCGGCGCGGGGGAGGGCCGGCCCTCCTCGGGCCGCGCGGCGGAGGAGGTGCGGCCGACCAGCAGCGCGCCGGTGCGCAGTCCGTCCCGCTTCAGCCGGCGGCCGGACGGGCCGATCGTGCCGAGCAGCGCGACACCGGCCACCGGGACGCCGGTGCGGGCCAGCAGCTCGGAGACCCGGTCGGCCTGCTCCGGCGTGACATTGCCGGCCAGCGCCGTCACCAGCACCGCGTCGGCGTGCTGCACCAGGTCGTAGGCGTCGTTGGCGTGCAGCAGCGGCGAGGTGTCGATCAGCACCACGTCGGCGTGCTGCCGGGCCCGGCGCAGCACCTCGCCGGCCCGCAGCACCAGCGCCGCCGGGTAGGCGGTGGTGTTGCCGCCGGTGATCAGGCGGACCCCTTCCGTCCCGGTCTCCCGGATCAGGTCGTCCAGCGCGGACAGCCGCTCTCCGCTGAGGAGTTCGGCCATGCCGGGGCCGTCGCCGATGCCGAAGTGCAGGTGGGTCTGCGGGTGCCGGAAGTCGCAGTCGAGTACCAGCACCGTCCGGCCGGTCTCGGCGAGCGCCGCGGCCAGGTTCGCCACCGTGGTGGTGCGGCCGTCGCCGCTGCGCCCGGACATCACCAGGATCACCGGCGCCGGGCCGGTGCGGGCCCGGGCGGACGGGTCGGTCCGCTCGGGGCCCGTCCGGCCGGAGAGCGACTCGGGGCCGGTGAGCAGCAGGGTGGAGCGCAGCGAGCGGAATGCCTCCGCCGCCGGGTCGGACGGGCGGGCCACCACCAGCGGCTCGCGCAGCCGGCGCAGCCGCCGGCCGAGCTGCGGGATCTCGCCGATCACCGGCAGGTTGAACGCCTCCTCGGTGGTGTTGCGGCTGCGCAGCCGGGTGTCCATCCGGCTGAGCATCACCGCGGCGACGACGCCGAGCGCGAGGCCGAGCGCCACCGCCAGGGTCAGCCGGACACCGCGGCTGGGCGAGCTGAGCAGGCTGCCGCCGGCCTCCTTGGCGTCGATGCTGCCCCACTGCTGGATGGCGTCGGTCTGGCTGTAGTTCTGCAGGGTGCTGATGTCGGTGAGGGTCTTGGTCAGCGCGTTGAGGGCCGCCGTCAGCTGCGGCTGCAGCTTCGGCTGGTCGGCCGCGCCGGCCTTGGTGAAGGCGTGCTGCAGGTTGTTGACCTGCTCCTGCTGGCTGTCGGCCTGCGCCTGGAGGCGCTTGATCGACTCGTCGGCGCTCTTCTTCGACTCCTGGCTGTAGCCGTTGATCGTCGCCTCGGACAGTGCCGCCGCGAGGTCGGTGCAGGACTGCTGGGTGGGGCCGGTGGTGGTGAAGACCAGCATCTGGGTGGAGGCGGCCGCGACGGTGCGCCGGGCGGCGAGCGCGGCCACGTCCGTGACGCGGAGCTTCTTCGCGGCGGTCGTCGTCACGTCGGAGCCCTGCGCGTAGCTGAGCACCTGGTCGGCCCGGACGGACTCGCCGGCGCCGGCCACCGGGGTGATCGCCACCTTGCACTGCCACTTGCCGTCGTCCACGGCGTCGCCCGCCGGCGTCAGCAGGAAGCCGATGATCAGCGCGGCGAGGGTGCAGCCGACGAGCAGCCGCCAGTAACGCCGCAGGACGGTGAAGTGGTTTGCCGGTTCCACCGGTTGGTTCCCCTCGCGATCGTGGTGCGGGCACCCGGCGAACCGGGACGGCCCGCCCACTCGGCGGGACCCGGTGCCGTCGGGTGCGGCAGGGCTGGGTCTGGCGGCCCCGGCTGTGGGCCGGGAGCGGACGCGGTCAGGTGGCGGCCGGTAACGCGGCCGGACGGCGGGCGCCGCCCGGCAGGACGGCGCATCGTGGCACTCGCTGTGACATCAGGCCCCCAGACGGCGTCGCCCACCCGGCCGCCCCGGCCCGGATGCCTCGCACGGATCGCCGTACCCCCCGGCTGCCCGCTTCCCCCTGCGATGCTTGCCCTCCCGGACCTGCGGCGCAAGCGCTTTGGCGATTCTCGGCAGCCGCTTTTCGGCCCTCCCGCGCGGCCTGCAACGGTTCCGGAGGCTTTGTCCGCTTTCCGTGGCATGTCAACTCCGCGGGGCGGCAGCCGGGTTCGCCCAGGACGCGCCCTGACTCACCGGCCGGCCGGCACCCGGCGCAGCGAGCGCTCGTAGAAGCCGACCATCTGCCCGCAGACCTGCACCAGCGTGAAGGACGTCAGGAACCGCGCCCGCGCGGCCTTCACCCGCACCCGGGCCGCCGCCCGGTCGTCCAGCGCCGAGACCAGCGCCGCCGCCAGCTCGGCCGGCCGCTCCGGCGGCACCAGCAGCGCGTAGTCCTGCGAGCCGACGGTCTCCCGCAGCGCCGGCACGTCCGCGCACACCAGCGGCACCCCGACGCCCATCGCCTCCATCGCCGCACTGCCCAGCCCCTCCCAGCGGGAGGGCACCGCGAACGCGTCGGAGGCCGCCATCAGGTCGTACACGTCGCCGCGTGGGCCGAGGAAGCGCACCTGCCCCGCCCGGGCCGCCAGCTCCTCCAGCCGCGCCGTCTCGGCGCCCGGGCTTCCCGCCAGCAGCAGCACCGCCTCCGGCAGCTGCCGGCGCACCCCGGCGAACGCCTCCACCAGCACGTCCAGCCCCTTCTGGTACTGCTGCCGGGCCGCCGCCAGCACCACCGGGGTGTCCTGCGACAGCCCCAGCGCGGCCCGCACCGCGGCCCGCCGCTCCGGCGTCACCGAGCCCAGCAGCTGCGGGTCGCGGCCGCGCGGCACCACGTCGATCCGGTCCGGGGAGATCCGCAGCCGTCGCGCCATCGACGAGGCGACGTGCCGGGTCAGCGCGTGGAACCGCCGGGTGCCCTGGGCGGTCGCCGCGTCCACCGCCTGCGCCGCCCGCACCTTCCACGGCGACAGTCCGCGTGCGTGCACGTGCTCCGGCCCGTACGAGGAGTTGACCAGGCTCGACACCACCGGCGTGCCCGCCGCCAGCCCCGCCGCCCGGCCCAGCACGTCCGACTCGTACAGCGTGGTGTGCACCAGGTCCGGCCGGTGCTCGCGGACCAGCCGGCGCAGCGCCGCCGCCCGCCCGGCCCGGCCCGAGCCGTGCACTCCGAACACCCGCGCGCCCGCCGCCACCAGCTCCGGCTGGAAGCCGTCCGGGGACTCCTTGAGGTACGCGACGTCCAGCCGTACCCCCGACCGCACCAGGTGCGGGGCCATCGCCGCCAGCCCCTGCTCGGCACCGCCGAACCGGTGCAGGCTGTCGATCACATAGAGCACATGCACAGCAGCGACCCCCCGGGAACCCCGGCGCGACCGGTCTCCCGTCCGTTCCGCGCCCTGACTGGCGCTCAGCATCCCAGCCCCGGCCCGGCTCCGCCAGGAATTCCGCCAGGAGGGGCCCGCGGGGCCGGCCGCGCGCACCCCACCGCGGCGCCCGCCCGATCCCGCCAGCCGGCTGCGAACGGCCGCGGCGCTGTGCCAGGGTCGGCACATGCCAGCCGCCGAGCCCGCGCACCCCGCCGTCCTGCACCTGGTCACCGACCCGCGGCGGCGCGGAGCCCAGAACCTCGCCCGCGACCTGCACGCCGAACTCCTCCGCCGAGGCCACCGCTCCGAGCTCCGCTCCCTCCGGCCGCACCCCGACGCCCCCGGCACCGAGGACGCCCGCCCGCTCGGCCCGACCCGCTACCACCCGGCCACCCTGCGGGCCCTGCGCGCCGCCGCCCGCCGCGCCGACGTCGTCGTCGCACACGGCTCCTCCACCCTGCCGGCCTGCGCCGCCGCCCTGCTCGGCAGCCGCACCCCCTTCGTCTACGTCAACATCGGCGACCCCCGGCACTGGACGGCCTCCCCGGCCCGCCGGCTGCGCACCGGCCTGCTGCTGCGCCGCGCCGCCGCCGTCGCCGCCATCTCCGACGGCGCCCGCGAGGTCCTGCTCGACCACTACCGGCTGCCCGCCCGCACCGTCCGCACCATCCCCAACGGCCGCTCCGCCGACCGCTACCCGCCAGCCGCCGACGAGGCCGACCGGCAGGCCGCCCGCGCCGCCCTCGGCCTGCCCGCCGACGGCCCGCTGCTCGCCTGGGTCGGCGCCCTCGCCGCCGAGAAACGCCCCGACCTGGCGATCGACGCCCTCGCCCTGCTGCCCGGCGTCCACCTCGCGCTCGCCGGCGACGGCCCGCTGCGCGCCGCCACCGCCGCCCGCGACACCACCGCCCGGGCCCGCTTCCTCGGCACCCTCGCCGATCCCGCCCCGCTCTACCGGGCCGCCGACGCCCTGCTGCTCACCAGCGACAGCGAGGGCGTGCCCGGCGTCCTGGTCGAGGCCGCCCTCGCCGGCCTGCCCGCCGTCGCCACCGACGTCGGCTGGGTCCGCGACATCGTCCTCGACGGCATCACCGGCACCCTCGTCCCGCCCGGCGACGCCACCGCCCTCGCCGGCGCCGTCGACAGACTGCTCGCCGACGCCCACGGCGCACTCGGCGCCGCCGCCCGCCGGCACGCTCTCGACCGGTTCGACCTCGCCGTCGTCACCGACGCCTGGCAGCAACTCCTCGCCGAGACCGCCCGGATCCGCCCCCGGAACTGACGCACCGCCGGATCCGCCCCCCGCCTGCGAACCGCCCACCCGTGCGCGCATACTGGCCTGCGCGGCTCGCACCCGCGCGACAGGGCCACCCCGGACCCGGCCCGGCTGCGCCGCGACGGGGGAAGGTGCGCGATGGCAGTACTCGCGATCATCGTCGGACTCGGCCTGCTCTGGCTGCTCACCGGGGTCCGCATCGTCCAGCAGTACGAGCGCGGCGTGGTGTTCCGGCTCGGCCAGGTCCGAGGGCAGGTCCGCGGCCCCGGCCCGACCCTGCTGATCCCGCTGGTCGACCGGATGCGCAAGGTCAACGTCCAGGTCATCACCATGCCGGTGCCCGCCCAGGAGGGCATCACCCGGGACAACGTCTCCGTCCGGGTCGACGCCGTCGTCTACTTCCGGGTGATCGAGCCGATCCGGGCCACCGTCGACGTGCAGAACTACATGTTCGCGATGTCCCAGGTCGCCCAGACCTCGCTGCGCTCGATCATCGGCAAGAGCGAGCTCGACGACCTGCTCTCCGGGCGGGAGAACCTGCACCGCGGCCTCGAACTCCTGCTGGAGAGCCCCGCCGTCGGCTGGGGCGTGCACATCGACCGGGTCGAGATCAAGGACGTCGCGCTGCCCGACTCGATGAAGCGCTCGATGGCCCGCCAGGCCGAGGCCGACCGCGAGCGTCGCGCCCGCATCATCACCGCCGACGGCGAGTTCCAGGCCGCCGCCAAGCTCGCCGAGGCCGCGAGCGTCATGGACGCCACCCCGGCCGCCCTGCAACTGCGCCTGCTGCAGACCGTCGTCGAGGTCGCCGCCGAGAAGAACTCCACCCTGGTGCTGCCCTTCCCGGTCGAGCTGCTGCGCTTCTTCGACGCCGGCGCCGCCAAGGCCGCCGCCGCAACCGCCCCGGCCCCCACCGCAACCGTGCCCGCCCCGGCCCCCGCCGTCGAGGCCCCCGCGGAGGAGCCCGCCGACCCGCCCGTGCTGCCCCGGCCGGCCGCCGCACCCGACCGCGCCGCCCTGACCAAGCCCGAGCACGCCCCCGAGACCTGACCGGCCGCGTCCGATCGGTCGGCCACGCGGTCGACCGATCGGCCGATCGGGCGAATCCACCCGCACCGGCCCGCCGTCCGCTGGCACCTGACACTCCGTCACTGCCAGGCTGGCGCCCGTGAAGCTGCTGCGCACCGCCACCGCCCTGCTCGCCGCCACCGCCGCTGTCGCCCCTGGCACCGCCGCGGCCGCCGCCCCGGACACCCCGCGCGAGGGCGCGCACGCCCCGCACCCCGGCCACCCGCAGCGCACCGCCGCCCAGCGCCAGGAGGCCGTCGAGTTCTTCTGGTACGGCTGCAAGCACTGCGCCCAGTTCGAGAAGCCGCTGGAGAGCTGGGCCGCCCGGCACCGCGACGACGTGGTGCTGCGCCGCGTCCCCGCCGTCTGGCGCGGCGGCCCCGACGAGCAGCGCCAGCTCGGCCACGCCCGGCTCTACTACACGCTGGAGCGGCTCGGCGCCGTCGACCGGCTGCAGGCCGAGGTCTTCCGGGCCGTCCGCGAGCGGCACACCGACCTCACCACCGAGTCCGGCGCCGCCGCCTGGGCGCTCGCCCAGGGCCTCGACACCGCGGCCTTCCGGGCCGCCTGGCGCTCCGCGGAGGTCGACCGGCTGGTCGCCGACGCCCCCGAGCAGAGGGCCCGCAACCGCATCACCGAGGTCCCCACCGTCCTGGTCGGCACCGGCCGTACCTCGCCCACCGGCGCCGGCGGCGTCGAGCGGATGCCGGACGCCATGGACACCCTCGTCGAACACCGCTGAGCCGTCCCCGCCCGGCCCCGCCCCCCGCCCCCCGCTGCCCGTCCCCGCCCTGCGCCCACCGGCCCACCTTCACCGAACCAGCCCCTGGCGCGCACACCTTGTGCCAGAGTGGGACGCCCGGGCCGCGCCTCCTGAGCTGCGGCCCACCGGCAGCCACATGCGAGAGGGCGGGGGCCCGTGGGGGGACACAGCGCGCAGGTCGTCGACGGGCGTGGAACGGAGCCGGCGGCCGAAACCGCCGTGCCCGAAGGACCGCCGCCGGAGCTGCTGTTCAAACGGCGGCTGCGCCCGGCGCAGACCGCCCGCGAACTCTGGGCCGCCCGCGAACTCGTCCGCGCCCTCGCCGAACGCGACCTGCGGGCCCGCTACAAGCAGGCCGTCCTCGGCTTCGCCTGGGCCGTGCTCACCCCGCTCGCGCTCTGCGCCATCTTCACCCTGGTCTTCCACCGCGCCGTGAAGATCGACACCGGCGGGGTGTCCTACCCGCTGTTCGCCTATGTCGGCCTGATCGTCTGGCAGTTCTTCAGCAACACCATGAACCAGGGCGCGCTGAGCCTCGCCAACAACCTCAGCCTGCTCAACAAGGTGTACTGCCCGCGCGAGGTCTTCCCGCTCGCCACCATGCTGGTCGCCTCCGTCGACATGCTGATCGGCATCGGCGTCCTCGGCCTGCTCTTCCTCGCCACCTGGACGGCCCCGGCCGCGACGGCCCTGTGGGTGCTGCCGCTGCTGGCGATCCAGTTCGCCTTCACCTACGGCGTCGCGCTGATCCTCTCCGTCGCCGTGGTCTACCTGCGCGACGTCCGCCACCTGCTGCCGATCATCACGCAGATGGGCGTCTTCGCCACCCCGGTCGCCTACCCGCTGGCCAGGATCCCCGTCCGGCTGCAGGAGATCTACTGCGGCATCAACCCGCTCGGCGCCGTCATCGAGGGCTACCGTCGTGCCCTGCTCCACGGCCAGGCCCCCGACGCCGGCCTCACCGCCATCGCCGCGGTCTCCTCGCTGGTCTTCCTGGTCGGCGGCTACCTGTTCTTCAAGAAGCTGGAAACGGGGATCGCCGATGTCGCGTGAGCTGGAGCTGGGCACCATCCGCACCGAGCACGTGTGGAAGCGCTTCAAGGCCGACCAGCAGCGGATGCTGCTGCGCGACAAGGTCGAGTCCATGGCCCGCCGGCTGCGCGGCGGCCGCGGCGAGGACTGGCGCTGGGCGCTGCGCGACATCAACCTGCACATCGAACCCGGCGAGTCCGTCGGCCTGATCGGCTCCAACGGCTCCGGCAAGTCCACCCTGCTGAAGATGCTGACCCGGGTCATGTACCCGTACGGCGGGATCATCGACGTCCGCGGCCGGATCGGCGCACTGATCGAGATCCGGGCCGGTATCCACCCCGACCTCACCGGCCGGGAGAACGTCTACCTCTTCGGCGCGCTGCTCGGCCTCAAGCGCCGCGAGGTCGCCGGCCGCTTCGACGACATCGTCGAGTTCGCCCGGCTCGGCGGTGCCATCGACCGGCAGGTCAAGTTCTACTCCTCCGGCATGCAGATGCGGCTCGGCTTCGCCGTCGCCGCCTACCTGGAGCCGCACGTCCTGCTGGTCGACGAGGTGCT
Organism: Streptomyces sp. TLI_235; assembly: GCA_002300355.1. NCBI lineage: Bacteria > Bacillati > Actinomycetota > Actinomycetes > Kitasatosporales > Streptomycetaceae > Streptomyces > Streptomyces sp. TLI_235. The sequence continues at coordinate 1,061,020 of NSGV01000002.1, read as the reverse complement.
CGCCGTCGGCGACGCGGTCTTCCAGCAGCGCTGCCTCGACCGGATGCGCGAGGTCGCCGAACAGGGCACCACCATCGTCTTCGTCTCCCACGACCTGCCCGCCGTGCAGTCCATCTGCCGCCGCGGCGTCTGGCTGGAGCAGGGCACCGTCCGGGTCGACGCCGGGATCAAGGACGCCCTGGCCGGCTACCGCGACTCCATCGAGGCCCAGTCCGAGGCCTCCGCCCGCACCGGCGAACCGCTCCAGCTCCTCAAGTACGAGATGACCGGCGAGGACCGGGAGAACCTCACCACCGACGAGCCGATGACGGTCGAACTCACCCTCGGCGGCGACTACCGCGGCGACGCCACCCTGCACCTCGGCGTCAGCGAGGGCACCTCCAGCCCGATCTTCCAGATCAGCCACGAGATCCGGCTCACCGGCGACGACCACCACGTCGCCTGCGTCATCCCCCGCCTCCCGCTGCCCCGCGGCCGCTACACCCTCTGGGCGGGCGTCTACTCCATCGGCAAGACCGACGGCGGCACCCTGATGAGCTGGCACTCCGTCGGACAGTTCGACGTGTTCGGCCCCGTGCTGGACACCCCGCCGCGCGCCGTGGTGCTGGCCGCGCCGGTCTTCGTGCCGCACCACTGGGAGGAGTGACCGCGGTGAGACCCGTCCGGGTGCTCGTGCACCTCAACAACCTGGCCCTCGGCGGGGCACAGCTGAACGCCGTCGACATCGCCCGCACCCTGCGCGACCGCGGCCACGACCCGGTGCTCTTCGCCCAGGGCGTGGCCGGCGACGCACCACTGGTCGACGTCGCCGCCGGCCACGGCCTGGACATCACGGTGGCCGGCGACCCGGACACCCCGCACGGCGAAGTCCGCCGCCGGATGCAGGGACTGGCCCTCGACCACGGCAGCGAACTGATCCACGCCTGGGAGGTCCGGGCCGCCCGCAACGCCTACTTCGGCCCCGGCCGGCTCGGCCGCCTCCCCGTCGTCACCACCTTCTACGGCATCCGGATGCTGCGCGGCCTGCCCCGCCACCAGCCGCTGGTGCTCGGCCTCGGCGCCCTGATGGGCGACGGCCGGGCCTTCGGCCACCGCGACGTCCGACTCGTCGAACCGCCCGTCAACACCGGGACGGACGCCCCCGGCACGGTCGACGGCACCGCCTGGCGGCGCGGACTCGGCATCGACGACGAGGAACTGCTGCTCGCCATCGTCACCCGCCTGGTCCCCGACCTGGAGAAGGACGCCGGCGCCGAACTCACCGTCGACGCCGTCCGCGCCCTCGACGACCCCCGGATCCGCCTCGCGATCGTCGGCACCGGCCCCAGCCACGACCGGCTGCGCGCCCGCGCCGCCGAGGCGAACGCCGCCCTCGGCCGCGAAGCCGTCCTCGTCCCCGGCCAGATGGCCGACCCCCGGCCCGCCTACGACGCCGCCGACGTCGTCCTCGGCATGGGCGGCTCCGCCCTGCGCGGCCTCGCCTTCGCCAAACCCGTCGTCGTCCACGGCGCGGCCGGCTACACCGCCGTCCACGAACCCGGCCCGCTCGTCGAACCGCACGCCTCCCGCTGCATGTACGGCTTCGGCGACGGCAGCCGCGACCCGGGCCCGCTCGCCGAACAGCTCCGCGGCCTGCTGAACGACCCCGGCCGCCGCACCGAACTCGGCCGCTGGGGACGGGACTGGGTGGTCGGCCGGTTCTCCCTGGAGGGCGTCGCCGGCGCCTTCGAACAGCTCTACCTCGAGGTGCTCGCCGCCCCGCCCGGCCCCGCCCGCTGGCTCCGCGACCTCGAACAGATGACCAGGTACGAGTTCGCCAAGCCCGCCGCCCTGCGCCTGCTCGGGCGCTGAGGGCCGGCCCCGCCCGGTCCGCACGGCAACACTCGGCGGCCGTCCGGTCATTCCCAGTGATCGAACCCGTCGATCGGCGTTGTCGCGGTGTCGCCGCAGCTGCGAGCATCACATCGTCGGGTCGTTCGCGGGCGCAGCGCGCGACGACCGCTCTGCACTCCATCTATCCAAGGGATCTGACAGCATGTCACGCGAGATCAGCGTCGCCATCGCCTACCACAGCGGCTACGGCCACACCGCCCGGCAGGCCGAGTTCGTCCGCCAGGGCGCGGAGGAGGTCGCCGGCACCACCGTCCACCTGATCGCCGTCGACCAGATCACCGACGAGCAGTGGGCGCAGCTGGACGCCGCCGACGCCATCATCTTCGGCTCGCCGACCTACCTGGGCGACGTCTCCGCCGCCTTCCGCACCTTCGTCGAGAAGACGAGCGGCCGCTGGATGCAGCAGCAGTGGAAGGACAAGCTGGCCGCCGGCTTCGTCAACTCCGGTGCCAAGAGCGGCGACAAGCTGCACGCCCTGCAGTCGCTCTCCATCTTCGCCGCCCAGCACAGCATGATGTGGGTCAACCTCGGCCTGCTGCCCGGCTGGAACAAGTCCACCGCCTCCGAGTTCGACCTCAACCGCCTCGGCGTCTGGCTGGGCGCCGCCGCCCAGTCCAACGGCGACCAGGGCGCCGACGCCATGCACAAGTCCGACCTGGCCACCGCCGAGCACCTCGGCCGCCGCGTCGCCGAGCAGGCCCAGCGCCTCTCCGCCTGAGCGGTGCTTTCAGGGGTGCGGAGAACTGCGCGAGTCGGAAGAAGCTGACCAGCTGCCTTCCCACTCCGCGCAGTTCTCCCCCCAGTCTTCGGCCGGGAGGTGCCCCCACGCGCCCCTGTCGGTGCCCCGAATCCCGTCGCTCCTGTTCGTCGTAGCCCCTAGCCGTACGTGCGGCCCTTCCAGGCCGCTCCTCGGCCGCGCCAGTGCTGGACCGCCGAGTCCACCGTCATCAGCAGGTAGAGGCCCGCGGTGAACGGCAGCAGCAGTGCCTCCGGCCACGGCCGCCCGTAGTACCGCTCCATCGGCACGAAGGTCCCCGCCGTGACCGCCCAGGCGGCCCCGCCGAGCGCCGTGACCGCCGCCGACCCGCCGGCCAGCCCCGCGGCCACAGCCACCACCGGCACCAGGTAGACCAGGGTCAGCCCCAGGACCGTCCCCGCCAGCAGAACCGGCGAGTACCGCAGCTGCGCGTAGGCGCTGCGCGACACCATCCGCCACAGTTCCGCCAGCCGCGGGTAGGGCCGCACGCTGTCGACCTGCTCCGCGAGCCCGAGCCAGGTGCGCCCGCCGGTCCGTTTGACCGCCCGGGCGAGGTTGACGTCGTCGATGACGGCCCCGCGGATCGCGGCGACGCCGCCCGCCCGCTCCAGCGCCTCCCGCCGCACCAGCGTGCAGCCGCCCGCCGCCGCCGCGGTGCGGGACCCGGGCCGGTTGCTCCACCGGAAGGGGTACAGCTGGGCGAAGAAGTACACGAAGGCCGGGACGATCAGCCGCTCCCAGCGGGTCTCCACCCGCAGCCGGGCCATCTGCGACACCAGGTCCAGGCCGCCCGCCTCGGCGGCCGCGACGAGATCGGCGAGCAGCGTGGGCCCGTGCGCGATGTCGGCGTCGGTGAGCAGCAGGAAGTCCGTGTCCCCGGCGAGTTCGACGCCGTGCCGCAGCGCCCACAGCTTGCCCGTCCAGCCGGCCGGCAGCGGGGGAGGGGAGGTCACCTCCAGCGGCAGCCCGCCGTCCTCGCCGAGTCCGGCGGCGAGCGCCCCGGTGCCGTCCGTGCTGTGGTCGTCGACGAGGATCACCCGGGCGGCGCCGGGGTACTTCTGGGCGAGCAGGCCGGGCAGCGAGTGCGGCAGCACGGCGGCCTCGTCCCGGGCGGGCACGACCACCGCCACCGACGGCCACCGGCGGGGTGCGGGCCGCGGCGGCAGCCGCTGGTCGGTCCGCCAGAACAGGCCGTGGCAGCAGGCCAGCCACACCCAGGTCGCCAGGGACACCGCGGACACCCACAGCAGCACGGTCACTCCGGCAGTCTGCCGCACCGCCGCCCGTGCGGAGCGGTTCCCGTGCGGAGCCGTTCGGTAGAGTCGTGCCCCGTGAAGATCGCACTGGTGGACTCCGGACTCGGACTGCTCGCGGCCGCCGCCGCCCTGCGCACGCTGCGCCCCGACGCCGACCTGGTGCTGTCCTCCGACCCCGACGGCATGCCGTGGGGGCCGCGCACCCCGGAGGACATCGCCGAGCACGCCCTGGCCTGTGCCCGGGCCGCGGCGGCGCTCGAACCGCACGCCCTGATCGTCGCCTGCAACACCGCCTCCGTGCACGGTCTCGCCCGGCTGCGGGCGGAGCTGGAGCCCGGTCTGCCGGTGATCGGCACCGTCCCGGCGATCAAGCCGGCCGCGGCGGCCCGCGGCCGGGTCGCGATCTGGGCCACCCCGGCCACCACCGGCAGCGCCTACCAGCGCGGGCTGATCGCCGAGTTCGGCGGCGGCGCCGACGTCACGGAGGTCGCCTGCCCGGGCCTCGCCGACGCCGTGGAGCGCGGTAACCGGGCGGCCGTCGGGGCCGCCGTCGCAGACGCCGCGAGCCGTACCCCGGCGGGCACCACCGAGGTGGTCCTCGGCTGCACCCACTACGAACTGGTCAGGGACGAGATCACGGCGGCCCTCGCCGGCACCGCCGCCCCGGGCCTGCGGCTGTACGGCTCCGCGGACGCGGTGGCCGCCCAGGCCCTGCGCCGCCTGGACGGCCGCGGCCTGCCCGCCGGCCGGGGCACCCTGACCGTGCTGCACAGCGGCCGCCCGTCCGCGCTCGCCGAGGCCGCGGCCCGCTACGCCGAGGGCCGTCTGGTCTCGCGCGGCGTGCCCGTCCGCTGACCGGCGGATCCGCCCGTTCCGGTCCGCGGTGACGGGCCGGTTCGTAGGGTGACGGCATGACCGACACGACCGTGTTCGACCGGCTGTGCAACTTCCGCGACCTCGGCGGCCATCGGACGACCGACGGCCGCGTCCTCCGGCCCGGACTGCTCTTCCGCTCCGATTCGCTCGGAAAGCTGGACGGTCCGGACCTGGCCCGCTTCGAGGCCCTGGGCGTCCGCACGGTGATCGACCTGCGCTACCCGTGGGAGATCGCGCAGACCGCCCGGGTCCCGGAACTCCCCGGGCTGACCTTCCACAACCTGTCGATCGAGCACCGCCCGTACGACCAGGCCGCACTCGGCCCCGAGGTCGACCCGGGCGTCTACCTGGCCGAGCGCTACGCCGAGGTGGCCGAGGACGGTGCGGACGAGCTGGGCCGGGTGCTCCGGGTGATCGCCGAGGCGGACGCGCCGCTGGTCTTCCACTGCTACTCGGGCAAGGACCGGACGGGCATCGTGGCGGCCCTGGTGCTGACCCTTCTGGGCGTCCCGGAGGAGGACGTTCTCGCCGACTTCGCCCGCACCGAGGACGCCACCGCCCGCCTGGTCGCCGAATGGCACGCCCGCCACCCGGACCTCACCCTCGTCTGGCCGGGCTACGGCCGCGCCCCGGCGGGGATCATGCGCCGCTTCCTCGCCGGCCTGGCCGACCGCTACGGCTCCGTCACCGACTACGCCGCCACCCGCCTGAACGCCGACCCGGCCCTCGTCGCCGCCCTCCGCACCCGGCTCCTCAGCGGTTGACGGAGGAGAGCGGGGACGCGTGGTGGAGGTGCCCCCACGCGCCCCGGCCGTAGGTCACACCGCCGCGCCGCGCAGCCGCTGCACCGCCGGCTCCAGGCCGGACAGGATGGTGTCGAAGCGGCGCGTCCCGGTCGTGGAGTCCACCTGCAGGCGGCTGATCCGCAGCGGGTGGGCCGGCAGCCGGGGCCCGAGCCGGTGGTCGGAGAGGAAGCCGAGCCGGTAGCCGAGGCGACGCAGTACCGCGTCCGCCCGCGGGTCGTACCCGCCGTCCGGGTAGGCGAAGGCGGTGGGTGCCTCGCCGAGCCACTGGGTGAGTGCCATGTGGGCGGCGGTGATCTCGGTGTGCACGGTCGAGTCGTCGCAGCGCCCGAGCGAGGGGTGCCCGAGAGTGTGGTTGCCGATGGCGACGTCGGCGGCCCGCAGGGCCCGCAGGTCCTCGGGCCGCAGCTGCTCCTGCCGCGGCGGCCGCCGGTCGGCGCTGACCCGCAGTTCCTGCAGGCAGCGGCGGCGGTCCGGGTCGGGCAGTTCGCGCAGCCGGGCGAGCAGCCGTCCGGGCGGCCCGCCGGGCAGCAGGCGGGCCCGGCCGCCGTGCCGGGCGAGGTAGGCGGCCTCGTGCCACCAGAACGGGCGGTCGGTGCCGATCAGCTCGGCGATCACGAAGGCGGCGGCGGGGATGCCGCGGGCGGCGAGCATCGGCAGGGCGTGGGTGAAGACGGAGCGGTCGGCGTCGTCGAAGGTGATCAGTACGGACCGCGGCGGCAGCGGACGCCCCTCCGTGACGGCCCGCTCGACCTCGGTGAGTGAGACGGGGTTGGCGAGCCGGCGCAGCCGGTCCAGCTGGGCGCCGAAGGAGCGCGGGTCGGTGACCCCGTGGTAGGCGAGGACGGCGAGCCGCTGGGCGGCCCGGGCCCGGAAGAGCGGCTGGGCCGGGGTGAGGCGCAGCCAGCTGCCGCGGTCCCGCACCGGCCCCCGGCCGCGGGCGTGCACCGGCTCGCGCAGGACGGACGTGGTCGACGGGGTGCCGACGCTCGTCGAAGCGCCGACGGTCGTGGACTCGGAGTACGGCACGCGGTTCCCCCCTCGGTCGCCGCAGCGCGGCGTGGCGGTACCGTCGGCAGGCGGAGCCCGGCCTCCGACCCCGGGTGCGGCGGCTCCGCCCCCGGTGTGATCCGGTCCGCCGCCGGGGACTCCCTGCCCGGCCGCGGACGGCTCCTGGATCGCTCAATGTAATGGAGACCATCGGGTCCGACGGATGGTTGTACGGCCCTCGGCGAAATTTCTCCGGCGTGCGCGGGCGCCGTTCCGGCGTACTCGTGGAGACTGGCGGTGTGCCCGCGGCAGGGCGCTCGAGTAGCGTGGAGGACATGGTGCACACGGATCGTCACGAGTCGCTGACTCGCTGGGCGCGGATGTGGAGCGGATGTGCGCTGGAGCGCCACAAGCTGCTGCTCACGGCGGTCGGGGCGGCCTGCATCGCGGTGGGCATCCTGGTGGCCGTGCTGGTGCCGGACACCGGTGGACCGGCCTGGGCGATGGCCGTGGCCGGCTGCCTCGCCGCCGGTGTGGTGGTGCTGACGCGCGTCGCGGTGGCCGTCCTGCGCGGGCCCGCCCGGGTCGGCTGACGAGGGGCGCAATTCGCGCTCCGAAAGCCGCACCGTCCGAATGCCGGACGGAATGTCCCGGCGCACCGCGCCTTTCCGGTCGACGCCACCCCATTCCGGCCGAAGAGGGCCCGGGAATGACCGAACGGGCCGGGTTTCGGCCCACCTACCCGCTTCTTTCACATTTCTCGGGCAGCAGCCCCACACTTCCCCCTACTGTGGTTCCCGCCCGGACCGCGACACCGCCGGGCAGGGGCCGGTCGGACGGCGCCGGGGAGGGCGCCGCGGAGGGGAGAACGATGGGGACGACCGCCGCGCCCGCGGCTGCCGGAGGATTCCGCACCACGCTCAAGCGCGGCCTGGCCCGCGCCACCGGCTCCGTGCCGGGCGAGGGCGCGACGTACCTCATCTACCACCGGATCGGCGGCGGCACCGCGGACGAGCTCGACGTCGCCACCGCCGACTTCACCGCCCAGCTCGACCTGCTCGCCGACCTGCCGCCCGGCCGGGTGGTCTCCATCGACGAGGCGACCGACCGGCTGGCGGCCGGGCGGCGCACCCCCAGCACGGTGCTCACCTTCGACGACGGCTTCTCCGACGTGTACGAGCGGGCCTGGCCGCTGCTCAAGGAGCGCGGCCTGCCGTTCACCGTCTACCTGGCCAGCGGCCACGTCGGCGGGGAGATGCGCTGGGAGGGCTCCACCGCGAAGGGGCCGGCCGCGCCCGGGCTCGGCTGGGCCCAGCTGCGCGAGATGGCCGACTCGGGCCTGTGCACCGTCGCCAACCACACCCGCACCCACGCCCGGCCGGTCCTGCTGACCACGGCCGAGCTGGACGGCTGCAACGACGACGTCGAGGAGCACCTCGGCGCCCGGCCCCGGCACTTCGCCTACACCTGGGGCGTGCCGGTGCCGCACATGGCGGTGGCGCTGCGCGCCCGGTTCCGGACGGCCGCGACCGGCGAGGTCGGCCGCAACCTGCCCGGCTCGGACCCGGCCCGGTTCTGCCGGGTGCCCGTCCGCCGCACCGACCCGATCGATTTCTTCCGCGCCAAGCTGTACGGCCGGCTGGTCCCGGAGCGGGCCTACGCCCGGATCGTGGCCGCCGCCAAGGCGGTGGGCGCCCGTGCCTGAGCCCCGGCAGACGCCCGAGCCCCGGCCCCGGTTGCGCGGCCCCGGCGGCCGACCGCTGCGGGTCGCCCACCTGACCACCGTCGACATGAGCCTGCAGCTGCTGCTGGCCACCGAGCTCAAGGCCGACCTGGAGGCCGGCTTCGAGACCTACGGCATCAGCGCGCCCGGCCCCTACGTGCCGCAGCTGGAGGCGATCGGGGTGCGGCACGAGCCGCTGCACGCGCTCACCCGCGCCTGGCACCCGCGGGCGGACGCGGCGGCCGGGCGGGAGCTGCTGGCGGTGCTGCGCCGGATCGAGCCGGACGTGCTGCACACCCACAACCCGAAGACCGGGGTGCTCGGCCGGATCCTCGGCCGGCTGGCCGGGGTGCCGGTGGTGGTGAACACCTGCCACGGCCTGTGGGCGCAGGCCCACGACCGGCTGGCCAAGCGGGCCTTCGTGCTCGGCGCGGAGGCGCTGGCGGGCCGGTTCTCGCACGCGGAGCTGTACCAGAACGCCGAGGACCGGCGGACCCTCGCCCGCGCGGTGCCCCGGTACCGTTCGCGGGTGGTGGGCAACGGCGTGGACCTCACCCGGTTCACCGCCGTCCGCCCGGCCGACCGCGCCCGGGTGCGGGCCGAACTCGGCGTCGGCGACGGCGAGCTGCTGGTCGGCGGGGTCGGCCGGCAGGTCGCCGAGAAGGGCATCCGGGAGTTCGCGGAGGCCGCGCGGGCACTGGCCGGCAAGGCCCGCTTCGTCTGGATCGGCCCGCCCGACCCGGACAAGCCGGACGCGCTGGCCGGCGCCGAGTACGGCGTCGAGTTCCCGGGCGCCCGCTCCGACATGCCGGAGCTGTACGCGGCGCTGGACGTGTTCGTCCTGCCGTCCTACCGCGAGGGCTTCTCGCGCTCCGCCATGGAGGCCGCGGCGGGCGGTCTGCCGATGGTGCTGAGCGACATACGCGGCTGCCGGGAGATCGGCACCGACGGCGAGCACCTGCTGCTCGCACCGCCCGGCGACGCCCGGGCACTCACCACGGCGCTGGACCGGCTCCTCACCGAGCCGGACCTGCGTGCGCGGCTCGGCGAGGCGGCCCGCGCGCGGGCGCTCGCCGAGTTCGACCAGCGTGCGGTGGCCCGGGTCTCGCTGGAGACCTACGCGGCCGTGGCCGGGGCCAGGGGGCTGCCCTGGACGGTCGGCTGAGGGGCCCGCGCACCACCACACCCGTTGGGGGGAGAGCATGCAGCGTGTTGGGGGAGGTATCAGGCGCGGCGGTGATCTGCTGGTCGCCGCCGCGGCCGGGATCGTCGCGGTCCCGCTCGGCCTGCTGATCGTCGTGCTGATCCGCTGCACGACGGGCGGCCCGGTGCTGTTCCGGCAGACCCGGACCGGCCGGCACGGCAAGGAGTTCGACATCCTCAAGTTCCGCACCATGCGGGAGAAACGTTACGCCGATGAGCCGGACGCACCGCGGATCACCCGGCTCGGCCGCTTCCTGCGCACCACCAGCCTCGACGAACTGCCCCAGCTGTGGAACGTCGCCCTCGGCGAGATGGGCGTCATCGGCCCCCGGCCGACCCTGCCCGAGCAGGTCGTCCACTACTCCGACCACCAGCGCGGCAGGCTCGCCGTCCGCCCCGGGCTGACCGGCTGGGCCCAGGTCAAGGGCCGCAACTCGATCACCTGGCCGGAGCGCATCGAACTCGACCTCTGGTACATCGCGCACCGCTCGCTCCTGCTCGACCTGCGCATCCTGCTGCTGACCGTCAAGGTGCTGCTCCGGCCGAGCGGCGTCACCGCGGCGGGCGGCGTCAACCCCGGCTTCCCCGTCCCGGCCGAGCCGCCGGTCCGGGTGGTCGTCCCACTGATCGCCCCGCGCGAGGCCGAGGAGGTCTCCTCGTCCGCCGCCGCCACCCGATGATGGAGCCATGACCGAAGCCGCCCAGCTGTGGATCGCCGGCGCCGGGGGCGTCGGCCGCGAGGCACTCGACACCGCACTCGCGGCCGGCGTTCCGGTCGCCGGCTTCCTCGACGACCGGGCCCGCGGCACCCTCGTCCGCGGCCTCAAGGTGATCGCCCCGGAGGACCTGCCGCCCGGCAGCCGCTACCTGGTCGGCATCGCCGACCCGCAGGTCCGGCTGCGGCTCGCCGCCCTGCTCGACGCCGCGGGCGGCGAGCCCGCGGGGCTCGTCCACCCCCGGGCGCTGATCGCCCCGGAGACCGAACTCGCCCCCGGCTGCCTGGTGATGGGCGGCGCGTACGTCTCCAGCAGCGTCCGCCTGGGCGCGCACAGCCAGGTGCACTACAACGCGACCGTCGGCCACGACGCGGTCCTGGGGGAGCGGGTCACCGTCTACCCCGGCGGCAACGTCTCCGGCGCCGTCCGGCTCGCCGACGGGGCCACCGTCGGCTCCAACGCCGTGGTCCTCCAGGGCCGCACGGTCGGCGCGGGCGCGTTCGTCGGCGCGGCGGCCGTGGTCACCCGGGACGTCGCACCCGGCACGGTGGTGGTCGGCTGCCCGGCCCGGCTGCTGCGGCCGGCCGCGGACGGCTGACGAAGGCCCCGCCGGGCGGCGGAGGTTAGGGTCGGTCCATGGCCATCCCGACCTTCCTCGCCGAACTCCGTGCCCTCGTCGGCACCCGCCCGCTCTGGCTCTCCGGCGTCGCCGCCGTGATCACCGACGACCGCGGCCGCGTCCTGCTCAACCGCCGCAGCGACAACGGCAGGTGGGCGCTGATCGGCGGCATCCTCGACCCCGGGGAGCAGCCCGCCGAGGGCCTCGCCCGGGAGGTGCTGGAGGAGACCGGGGTCAGCGTCGAGCCCGAGCGGCTGACCTCGGTGACCGTCTCCCCGCTGCTGGAGTACCCGAACGGCGACCGCGCCCAGTACCTCGACCTCACCTTCCGCTGCCGGCTGCTGGCCGGCGAGCCGCGGGTGAACGACGACGAGTCGCTGGAGGTCGGCTGGTTCGCCCCGGACGCGCTGCCTCCGCTGGACGGCTACGCACGGCACCGGCTGGACCTCGCCCTCGCCGGCGCCGAGCACACCGTCTTCTCCTTCGAACCGGACGTCAGCGGGAGCTGAACCACTCCGCGGTGCGCTCCAGGCCCTCCCGGAGCGGCACCGGCCGGACGTCCGGGAACAGCTCGCGCAGCCGCCCGTTGTCGGCCTGCGAGTCCCGGACGTCCCCCGCCCTCGGCTCGGTGTGCGCCGTCTCCAGCGGCCGGCCGAGCACCGAGCCCAGCTCGCCGACCAGCTCCAGCAGCGTGGTGCGGGTGCCGAACGCCAGGTTCACCGGGTCCGGGTGGACCACCCGGCGCAGCACCGCCTCGGTCAGCACCTGGGCCACCGTGCCCACATAGGTGAAGTCCCGGCTCTGCCCGCCGTCGCCGTGCACCGTGAGCGGCCGGCCGGCCAGCGCCGCGTCCAGGAAGGCCGGCACCACCGCCGCGTAGGCGTGCCCGGCGGGCTGCAGCGGACCGAAGACGTTGAAGAACCGCAGCGGCAGCACACCCAGGCCGTAGCAGTGGTGGTAGGCGGCGAGGTACGCCTCGGTGGCCAGCTTGCTCACCGCGTACGGGCTCATCGGGGCGGTGCGCATGGTCTCGCGCTTGGGCAGCTCCCGGTTGGCGCCGTACACCGAGGAGGAGGACGCCGCCGCCACGTACAGGCCGCCGGCGCGGCGGGCCGCCTCCAGCACCTCCAGCGTGCCGGTGGCGTTGGCGTGGTGGCTGGCCAGCGGGTCCGCCACCGAGCGGGGCACCGAGGGCAGGGCGGCCAGGTGCACCACCGCGTCGGCGCCCGCGAAGGCCTCGTCCAGCAGCGCCGCGTCGAGGATCGTGCCCTGGTGCAGGACGACGCCCAGGCCGTCCAGGTTGGCCTTGTCGCCGGTGGACAGGTCGTCCACCACCCGGACCTCCTCGACCTCCGGACGGGCCAGCAGGGCCCGGGCCAGGTTGGCGCCGATGAAGCCGGCTCCGCCGGTGACGACCACGCGCATGCTGGGACTCCCCCCGTTCGGCCGGAGCCTCTCCCCGCCCCGCGCTCCCGGCCGATGCTAGCGGCGCGCCCACCGCCCGGAGGGCGTTCCGTCACAAATGGGGCCGACCGGTCTTGTGCTGTCGGTACGTCTCCTCGGCCGCGTCCAGGACGGCCGAGAGGTCGCCGCCCGCCGTCGCGGTGACCACGGCCGCCACCGCACCCTCCACGAACGGCGCGTCGGCGAACCGCACCGGGAAGGGCAGCCCGTGCTCGTCCGCGTCGGCCAGCAGCGTCAGCACCGTGGAGACCGCGCTGCCCAGGTCGGAGAGGACCGCCACGCCGTGCCCCTGGTCCACCCGCCGGGCCGCCGCCGCCACCAGGACGGCACTGGTGCCCAGATCGTCGTCCCCGGTGCCGCCGGTCGCCGCCACCGGGGACGGGTCCTCGGTGCCGGTCATCGCCAGTGCCAGCCGGCGCACCGCCAGCGCCAGCTCCTGGCTGTGCGACACCAGCACCACCCCGACCCGGCCGTGCCCGGTCGGCCGGGTCGGCCTGGGCACCGGCGCCGGCCGGGTCGCGGTCGCCGTCCCGGCGGACGGGGCTGACGGGGCGTCGGAGATCGGGATGACATCGGCGTGCGTACCGGCCCGGCGGTCCATCGGCGGCTCCCTGGAGGCTGCGGCGATCGGAAAGGCTGCAGGAGGCGGAAGGTCGTGCGGGCACCACTCTCGCAGCCCGCCGCCGCGGGACGGGCCAATGGCGGCCGTGTCTACCACAGCCGCCCCGCGTCCGGGGGGCGATCCGCCGCATCCGGCACCCTCCGGGCGAAGTCGCCCCGGCGGCCGGCGGCCGCTGGCTACGCTGGAGCCCGGACGACAGCGGGAGGAACAGGGCATGGCGACCGACACGGCGACCGGCACGGAGCGCGTCCCCAAGCCGAGACTCGACCTCGACGGGGCGAAGTGGCTGTCCAGCAGCCAGGGGGTCGGGGACGTCCAGATCGCCTTCGTCGACGGCTTCATCGCGATGCGGGACGGACGTAGTCCGGACGGCCCCGCGCTGATCTTCACCCCGGCGGAGTGGCGGGCCTTCGTGCTCGGGGCCAGGGACGGCGAGTTCGACCTCACCTGAGGCGGCGCCCGGCAGACCTCCGGCTGAACCCCCGGTGACGGCGCGGAGGTCACAAATGAATTCTGATGGTCTGAAACTCGTTGACTGCTGGACAAGCGGCGGCCCACAGTATGGAGCAGGCAGACGCCGTGCCGACCGCCCCCACGCGGTCGTGCACGGCGCCCGCTGTGCTGCCCGTCACCGGCGCCGGCGACGAGCTCCTCCCGAGGTGTCCCCACACGCACCGAAGTGCGTCGGCTGAACCGGCCCCGTGAAAGGGCAGGCCGTCGCGGGGAGGAAGGGCACCACGCCGAGAGCTACTCAGCTCGGTACCCGATGTCCGGGTCATCCGCACGCCCCCACGCGGCGGTGCCCCGGACAGGTCCGCGAGTGCGACGGGCCGGGGCCCCGCGAACCTGGCTTGTGGAGTTGTCGTTACTGCTCCGCCCCCGGCCGGAACCCTTGCGGGCCACGGACCGGCGACGGTGGATCAGGTCTGTTCGCACGACGACGTGCTGAGCGAGGGAAGCGTGGCATGGCACGCCTGAACAAGCCGCCCCCCGGTGGGACGAACCCACAGCGGCTGTCGTGCTGAACCGAACGTAGCCCGGACGGTTGCTCAGAGTCAACATTGGTCTCTGAGCGTCGATGCCCGGCCGGTCACCGCCGTGCGCCCGCGTGCGCCGGTGGCACCCGCGCGCGGGCCCGGGGGCCCGCGACCCGTACGATGGTGTCATGTCATTCCTCCGCCGTCGCTCCGGCTCTCCCGCAGGTCCGGACTTCGACGTGCTCGCGATGGACCCGGGCGACTGGCCCGGCCACTTCGGGGCCATGACGATGAACGCCCAGGACGGCTCGTGCCAGGGGATCTTCCTGCGCTACGACCTCTTCGGGGGCCGCGGCCCCGCCATGTTCATCGGCAATCTGCCGGACGGCTCGCCGGCCCGCGAGCCCGAGGACGGCGTGCCCTTCGAGATCCGGCAGCTGCTCGCCGCCCTCGAGAACGAGGAGCAGGTCGACTTCGTCTCCGCCGAGGACTTCCCCGTGATGCTCGGCGACGACCTGCTGATCGTGAAGAAGGTCAAGGTCAGCGAGGAGCGGGTGTTCTGCTCCCAGTTCGGCCGCAGCGACGGCGTGCTGGTCACCATCGCCTCCTGGGACCGCCCCATCGCGGACGACCTCTACCAGCTGCTCAAGCCGCTTCCCGCGGAGATGTTCCAGCAGGGCTGAACCGACCGGTACGGACGCGCTTGACGGTTTCGATCAACGCTTCGTACAGTCACCGGCATGTCGTGCCGCCTCCCGCTGCTCACCCGCCGCCGGCACCTGGACCTGCGGCGCACCGCGGGCGGGACCTGTCCGGGCAGATGACCGGGGCCCCAGGCCCCTCTCGACCCCGCGGCACCGGGCCGCCCCAGGCCGCCCGCACCCCCGGACCGCCGGCCGCAGCACCCGCCGACGGACCGCACCCGTGCCGCCCGCCGCCCGCGTCCCCGCCGCCAGCCCGGAGGCACCTGCCATGACACCTGCAGCCACCCCGGTCGACGAGCGCGCCGCCGTCACCGAGGCGCTCGCCCGCCTGCCCCGCGTCGCCGACCTGCTCGCCGCCCGCGCGGAGGAGCACGACCGCGACGGAACCTTCCCCTACCAGGGCGTCGAGGCCGTGCACGAGGCCGGCCTGCTCACCCTCACCGTCGCCCGCCGGCACGGCGGCGCCGGAGCCGGCCTCGCCGACACCGTCCGCGCACTCGTCGAACTCGGCCGCGGCGACGCCTCCGTCGCCGTGCTCGCCGCGCACACCCTGCTGCTCCACGCCGAACAGGCCAGGACCGGACTCTGGCCGGCCGCCGCCTACCGCAAGGTGCTCACCGAGTCCCGCCGCGGCCCCGCGCTGCTCGGCACCCTGCGCAGCGAACCCGCCGGCCCGCCCGCCACGGTGGCCCACTGGGACGGCGAGGGCTGGGAGTTGACGGGCCGTAAGAGCGACTGCAGCGGCGCCGAGGCGCTCGCCTGGATGGCCGTGCCCGCCCGCACCGACGAGGCCGTCCCCCGGGTCGGCCTCTTCCTCGTCCGCGGTGACAGCCCGGGCCTGGAGATCGACCCGGTCTGGGACCAGCTCGGCCTGCGCGCCAGCGCCGGCCACGACGTCGTCCTCGACAAGGTCAGGGTCGCCCCCGAACTCGCCGTCCGACTCACCCCGCCCGGCCGGGAGACCCCCGAGCAGCGGGCCGCCGCCGACACCGCCCGGGCCTGGCACGACCTCGCGCTCGCCGCCGTCCACCTCGGCACCGCCCGCGCCGCCCAGGACTGGCTGGTCCGCTTCCTGGGCCAGCGCACCCCGGCCAACCTCACCGAACCGCTCGCCACCCTGCCGCGCTACCGCACCGCGCTCGGCGAGATCGAGGCCGGACTGATCGGCGCCGAGGAGCTGCTCGGCGCGGTCGCCGCCGCCGTGGACCGCGGCGAGAGCGGCGCCGCCGGCGCCCGCAGCGCCGCCGCCCAGCTGCTCGCCGGCCGGGCCGCCACCGCGGCCGTCCAGCAGGCCGTCGCCCTCAGCGGAACCCCCGGACTCAGCCGCCGCCACCCCCTGGAGCGCTTCCTGCGCGACATCCTCAGCAGCCGGATGCACTTCCCGCCGGACGAGACCGTCCTGGACGTCATCGCCGGGACGGCCCTGGAACGCGGCGGTCCGCGCCGCGCCGGGTAGCCCGGAGCAGCTCCGGACCCCCGGCCCCGACGCGGACCGCGCCCCGCTCAGCGGGTGCCGACCGCCGCACGCACCGCCCGGCGGGCCAGCGCCGCGTCGTCGTACAGCCGGCGGATCATGATGCGCTGCTCCTCGCCCGCCCCCGGGACGTCGTGCAGCCGGATCTCCCGCATCAGCACCAGGACGAGGTTCACCAGGAAGGCGTCCCGGGCCAGCGTGCCGCCGGACTGCGCGAGTTGGCTGATCTGCCGGCGCGCCGCGGTGTCCCCGGAGAGCACGCTCCACAGCACCGCCAGGTCGTAGCCCGGCAGGTACCAGCCGGCCTCCTCCCAGTCGAGCAGCACCGGCCCGGACGGCGCGAGCAGCAGGTTGCCGAGCAGCGCGTCGCCGTGGCACAGCTGCCAGCCGGTGTTCGCGAGGCCGTGCAGCAGCCCTCGCAGGTCGCCGGCGTCCCGGTCGGTGAGCTGGCCCACCGAGTGGTAGCGGGCGATCTCCAACGAGTAGTCCAGCGGCTTGCCGAACACGTCCGTCGGCGGGCGCCACAGGTTCAGCGTGCGGACGGCGCCGAGCACCGCGCGGACCTCGCCCGGGGTCGGGGGGTTCACCGGGTGCCGCTCGCGGGCCGCCGGACGGCCCGGCACCCGCTCCAGCACCAGCACGCAGCGGTCGTGGTCGGCAGCCACCAGCCGAGGCAGCCGCACCGGCGGGCGGTGCCGGACGAACGCCCGGTAGACCGCCACCTCGTGGTGGAAGCGCTCGACCAGTTGCTCGTCCCGGGCCGCCTGCGGCGCCAGGCACTTGGCGACCACCGGGGCCCGGCCGATGGTGCCGGCGATCAGGATGTGCCGGCTGCCCTCCCGCAGCACCTGCCGGGGGAGGAAGGCGGGACATATCCGCGAGACGGCGGCCAGCGCGGCCTTCACGGCGGGCGTCTGCAGGGAGGCCGGGTCGACCCGGTCGACGAAGCCGTCGCCGGTGCGGGTGGTCAGCAGCCGGCCCGGAACGGGCCGGACGGGGACCTCGGACCGGCCGGCGAGCGCGGTACGGGCCAGGGCGGTGCGGGGGTCGCGCAGCTCGGTGCCCCTCGGCGCGGGCCGGCCGCCGGCCGCGGTCGGGGGCCGCAGTGCGGGGCGGCCCTGCCCCGGGAGGTGGCGCGCCATGCCCTGTTCGGGGGCGGGTGCCGGGCGGGTGCCGGTGCTGGCTGTGGAGTACATGGGCTGGTGAGGGTCCCTTCCTGGCCGACTGCTGTGCCGTCTTCGCCCCGTCGGGCCGGGGGCCTTGCGATGCCCCTGGCGCGACCGGCGGCCCGGGTGGAGTGCGGGCGTCGGGCGCGGTGCCGGCCGGCCTCCTCCGCACCCTGGGGAATGCGGTGTCCGCCTGCCGCGCCGTGCCCGACGCCCCCGCGCCACCCGGCCGCGCCACCCCCTCCGGAGAGTCCCGGAGGTGTCCGCCCGGAGCCGTTCGGACGGACCACTGACGGTCCGTCGGGCCGGAACCGTGGACGTTCCGGCCGCCTCCCGGCTCCGAAGTCGGGGTGGCGCATTCCTACCTGACACCCCGTCGGCACTGGCACACCATGTGGCGTGCCCTGGCGAACCCTGGCGAATGGTCGCGTGGCATGTGACAGAGCCACTACTGTCGAAATCAGCCGAGGAACCTGGGGGCTTCACGTGAGCAAGGGGCCGAACGCCAGACTCGCCGACCTGTTCGCCCTGACCGGATGGTCCAAGGGCGAGCTGGCCAGGCTGGTCAACCGGCGCGGTGCGGCGATGGGGCAGCAGCAGCTCTCCACCGACACCTCGCGGGTGCGGCGCTGGATCGAGCAGGGGGAGATCCCCCGCGATCCGGTGCCGCGGGTGCTCGCCGCCGTGTTCACGGAGCGGCTCGGACGTGTCGTCACCACAGAGGACCTCGGTCTGGAGCGACACCGGCCCACCAGGGCGGGCACCCCCACGGAGACGGCGGCGGTCGTGCCCTGGCAGCCGGATCGGACAGCGGCGGTCCTCACCGAGTTCACGGGAATGGACCTCATGCTGAACCGACGCGGTCTGGTCGGCGCGGGCGCGGCGCTCGCCGCCGGCACCGTCATCGCCGACAACCTCCACGACTGGCTCACCGGCGACGGTGTCGCCCACGCCGCCGAACGGCCGGGCCCACGCCACGTGCTGACCCAGGGCGGTCCGCAACCCGTCGTGGACGCGTACGACGCCGGCCCGGTCGGCAACGACGAGGTGACCGCCCTGGAGCGGTCCGTGGAGGTCTTCCGCGCCTGGGACGCCTCCCGCGGCGGCGGCCTCCAGCGCAAGGCCGTGGTCGGCCAACTGAACGAGGTCGGCGGCATCCTGACGCACCGACACGCCCCGGCCGTCGAACGGCGGTTGTGGACGGTGGCGGCCAACCTGGCGGTGCTGGCCGGGTGGATGTCCCACGACGTCGGCCTGGAGCCCACCGCGCAGAAGTACTTCGTGATCGCCGCGCAGGCCGCCAAGGAGGCCGACGACCGGCCCCGCGCCGGCGAGGCGATCTCCCGGGCCGCCCGCCAGATGCTCCACCTCGGCCGCGCCGACGACGCCCTGGAGCTCATGCAGCTCGCCCAGGCCAGCGCCGGCGACCGGGCCCAGCCGCGCACCCGGGCCATGCTGCACACCGTCGAGGCGTGGGCGCAGGCCTCGCTCGGCCGCTCCGACGCGACCCGGCGGGTGCTGGGGGAGGCCGAGGACCTCTTCGTGCAGGACGCCGACGAGGCGCCGCCGAGCTGGATGCAGCTCTTCAACGAGGCCGAGCTGCACGGCATGCAGGCGCTGGTCTACCGCACCCTGGCCGAGCACGACCCGGGTGCCGTCCGGCTCGCCGAGCAGCACGCCCGCCGGGCGATCGACCTGCGGCCGGCCGGCCGGGAGCGGTCCGCCCTGCTCGACCAGATCACCCTGGCCTCGGTCTACTGGATCTCCGGCGAGCCGGACGAGGCCTGCCTGCAGGCCAAGCTGGCGATGAACGCGATCAACCAGACGTCCTCGCTGCGGACCTGGGACCGGCTGCGCGAGATGTACCGGCTGGCCGGGCGCTACCAGGGCCTGCCGGAGGTCGCCGAGCTGCGCGATGAGATCGACGCGGTGATGCCCCAGCGTCGCCGGCAGGTCTAGAGCCGGCAGGGTCGGGCCGTCCCGGGCGTCCCGTCAGACCGGGCGGAGCAGCATGCGGAGGGCGGTGGCGCGGCCGTCCCCGCCGAGCAGCGGTGCCCCGGTGCAGCAGAGTGCGGTGGTGCGGCCGTCGGGCCGGCGTATTCGGACGACGGCGGATCCGGCCTGCCCGTGCACCAGGATGCGGGTGACCAGCCGGCAGAGCTGCGGGCGGTCCTCGGAGTGCAGCAGGGCGGGCAGGGCGTCCAGGGTGAGGGGGCCCAGCCGGTGGTCCCGGCCGAGCAGGCGGTAGGCGCCGTCCGACCAGTGCACGCCGTCGGTGAGCAGGTCCCACTCGGCGGCGGCGACGTCTCCCGGACGGCTCACGGCGGGTGCGTGGCCGGCGGTCAGGCTCATCGGTGCTCGCTGCGGTGTTCGTAGAGGTGAGGGCGGCCCGCGGAGGGCCGTCCACCGAGCCTGCCACAGCGGCGCGTCCGTTGTGGGGGATTTGCGGACATCGTCCGTGGATTTTCCGGAGGCATATGCCGGCACGCTGCGGGGCCGGGCTCGCGGGGGCGGTTCTGCGCCGCCGTTCCGTCGCCCTGTGTGCAGATAACCGCCCCAAGCGGTAGCCTTCGGTGATTCCGGCGCCCGGGCGCCTGTCCAGGACCGATCCACCCCCGGTGACGGAAAAGCCGTTGCCTCGACGACCGCCGCAACGGATGCTGACCTCATGTTCGAGCCAGTGATAGCGCCCAGTGCCAGTCTCGTCGGCCTCCTGCAGAGGGGCCGCGGCGACGGGCAACTGCATGCCCTGGCCGCCGACCGCGCCGAGGCGATCACCGCCCTCGAGTTCTGCGTCACCCACGACCCCCGTGCCGACTGGCAGGTCGAGAACCGCTCCCTCTACTACGCGCGCCTCTACATGGAGCTGGAGGCGCCGCTCACCGGCATCGAGGCCCACCTGCGCGCCCCCGAGGACGTGTTCGACCAGGACGAGGCCCGCACCGGCCTCGCCCTCTCCGTCCTCGGCCACCTCGCCGCCTACGGCCGCCGCGACGCCCTCGACCTGCTGCGCGGCTACACCGCGACCGGCTGGAACTGGTCATGGGCGCTCGACGAACTCGCGCTGCGCGACGACGACCAGTCCCTGCTCTCGCTCGCCCCCGCCGTCCTCGCCCGCTTCCCGGCCGACCCGGAGGGCGACGCCGAGCTGCGCGCCGCCGTCCGCGGCGCGTACGAGCCGCGGCCCTGGCGGCTGTGGGCCGCCCACCACCCGCGGGTCGCCACCGCCGGCGAGCAGTCCCCCTTCGACCTGTGGCAGCGCCAGATGAACCGCGGCGGCGTCACCCCGGGCTGGAGCACCACCGACGTGCTCGCCTGGGCCGACCAGAGCGACCAGGCCGCCACACCCGCCGCCGCGCCGGACCGCTCACCCGAGGGTGCCGCCCGCCGCGCCGCCGCGGCAGCCCGCTGCCTGGCCGCGGTCGTCCGCCCGGAGGACCGCGACACCGTCCTGGACGCCGCCCGCAACGGCGCGCCCGGCGCCCGCACCGCCGCCCTGCGCTACCTCGTCGACCGGGGCGATCCGGCCGCGGCCGGCCTGATCGAGGCCGCCGCCGCCGACATCGACGAGCGGATCGTCACCGCTGCCCTGGAGGTGCTCGGCCGGATGCGCGGCCCCGAGGCCCTCGCGCACGCCCGCCGCTGGGCCGACCCGGCCACCGGCGGCGCCGACAGCGCGCTGGGCGAGGCCGCCGTGCAGCTCCTCGCCGACGCCGGCGAACCCGCCGACGGCCCGCTCGTGGTCGAGGCGCTGCGCCGCTGGATCTCGGTGCGCGGCACCGAGGGCGCCGGCCTGGCCACCCTGGTCGACGGTGCGGGGCGGCTGGCCGCCGTCGCAGCCGTCCCGGCCCTGCGCCACGTGTACGGGGAGACGGGCTCATCCGAACTCCGCGGCCGCGCCGCCCGCGCGCTGGCCGCGACCGACCCGTACTTCGCCCAGGGCCCCGCGGTGGAGTGCCTTTGGGACTGCGAGGAGTCGACCCGTGAACTCGCCGCCCGCCACGTCACCACAACGGGTGATGTGAGGGTCCTGGAGCGCCTGCGCAGGCTCGCCGCCGACCCGGCGGAGGAGGCGGAAGTGCACGCCGCCGTGCGAGTACGGCTGACCGCGCGCGAGCGTCCGTAGCCGATCGAAGGTTGCGATCGGGGACAAATCGCCCGCCCCGGTGCGGCATGATGAGCGGACGCCGCACCGGCCGCCGGGCCGGCCGCCGATCCCCTGGAGCACCGCCGCCATGAACCGATCCCGTCTGCTCGCCCGTGCGGCAGTCCC
The DNA here is from genome assembly GCA_002300355.1 of Streptomyces sp. TLI_235. Classification (NCBI taxonomy): domain Bacteria; kingdom Bacillati; phylum Actinomycetota; class Actinomycetes; order Kitasatosporales; family Streptomycetaceae; genus Streptomyces; species Streptomyces sp. TLI_235. The sequence goes on along the minus strand of NSGV01000002.1, from coordinate 1,039,504 downwards.
GCTGGCCGCCGCGGCCGGCGTCCTGGCCCTGGCCGCGCCGGCGCTCGCCCACGTCGAGGTCGAGTCCGGCACCGCGCGGGCGCTGGCGGCGAACGCGGTGGTGGCCTTCGACGCCGAGGGCGAGTCGTCCAGCGCCGGGATCAAGCAGGTCAAGGTCGTGCTGCCCGCAGGGATCGCACCGTCCGACGTGTCCCTGGTCGAGGCGCCCAAGGGCTGGAGCTTCACCCCGTCCGAGGACGGCTACCAGGTGGCCGGCGCCGCGCTGGCCCCGGGGAAGAACGCAGCCTACAAGATCAAGGTGCGCCAGCTGCCGAACGAGAGGTCGGTCGCCTTCAAGACCCTGGTCACCTACTCCGACGGCCACGTCGACCGCTGGATCGAGCTGCCCCAGGGCGGCGCCGAGCCCGCGCACCCGGCGCCCGTCCTGAAGCTCGCCGCCGCCGCGCCCGGTGCCAAGCCGCTGCCCGCCTCGTCGTCCGCGAGCCCCTCGGCCGCGCCGAGCCCGACGGCCGCCTCCGCCTCCGCCTCCGCCGCGCCGAGCGCCGCGCCGTCCTCGGCGAGCCCGGAGGCCACCGTGCCGGTCGCCTCCGACGGCGGCTCCGGAAGCGGCACGGCCACCGTCGCGGTGGTCGCTCTGCTGGCCGCGGCGATCGTCGGCGTCCTGCTCTGGCGCCGTCGGGCCGCCCCGCGCGACTGACCGCCGAAGGGCGGCAGGTGCGCTACCCGCCGATGCCGGCGTCCGGGGCGAGCACGCCCGCGGTGACCAGTCCGATGATCACCACGCCGAGCGCCACCCGGTACACCACGAACGGCATGAAGCTGTTGTGCGAGATGTACTTCAGGAACCAGGCGATCGCCGCGTAGCCCACCGCGAAGGCGATCGCGGTGGCCAACAGCGTCGGCCCCCAGGCGGGCGCCGGACCCTCACCGATCTTGAACAGCTCCAGCGTGCCGGAGGCCAGCACCGCCGGGATCGCCAGCAGGAACGAGTAGCGGGCCGCCGCCTCCCGGCTGTAGCCCATCAGCAGGCCCGCACTGATCGTGCCGCCCGAGCGGGACACGCCCGGAATCAGCGCCAGCGACTGCGCCAGGCCGTACGCCGCCGCGTGGGGGAGCGTCAGATCGCTGATCGGGCGGGCGTTCCGGACCGCCCGAGAGCGGTCCGCCACCGCCAGGACCAGGCCGAACACGATCAGCGTCGTGCCGATGACCCGCAGGTCGCGCAGCGAGGTCTCGATGGTGTCCTGGAAGGCCGCGCCGAAGATCCCGATCGGCAGGGTGCCGACGATGACGAACCAGCCCAGCCGGGCGTTCGGGTCGCTGCGGCGCGCGGGCCTGAACAGCGAGGCCGCCCAGGCGCCGACGATGGCGGCGATGTCCTTGCGGAAGTAGATCAGCACCGCCGACTCGGTGCCCAGCTGGGTCACCGCGGTGAACGCCGCCCCGGGGTCGTCCCAGCCCGCCAGCGCCGAGAACACCCGCAGGTGCGCGCTGGAGGAGACGGGCAGGAACTCGGTGAGCCCCTGGACGAGGCCGAGCACGGCCGCGTGGAACCAGTCGATCACCGGGCACCGGCCAGGGGCGTCCGTCGAGGGCTGTGCATGTGGGGCTGTCCTGTTCGTTCGTGGTGGTGCGCGGTCCGCCGAGGGCGCGACGCGGTCGGGGCGGCTGCCGGGGGCCTACTGCCGGGCCGCGCGGATCGCTGCGGCGCCCTCCGGCGCAGCTGGAGAATAGGCATTCAAGATGTCCGGGACCTGTCCGCAGGGTCAAGATCCGGTGTCCCGCCGTCCCACCCGGGCGGGCCTTCCCGCGCCATGACGGCATGTCAGGCCGGTGCGCCCGCCCCGCTGCGGCATGCTGGCCCCGGGCCACCACACGGACGGGAGCGGACGGCATGAGCGGACGGCTGGCGGGCAAGGCGGCGGTGGTGACGGGCGCGGCCCGCGGGATCGGCCGCGCCACCGCGGAGCTCTTCGCCGACGAGGGCGCCCGGCTGGTCCTGACCGACATCGACGGCCCCGCGGTCGAGGGGCTCTGCACCGAACTCTCCGCCGACGGCGCCGAGGCCGTGCCGGTGACCGGCGACGTCGCCGTGCCCTCCGACGCCCGGGCGATGATCGACGCCGCGGTGCGCTCCTACGGCCGGATCGACGTCCTCGTCGCCAACGCCGGGGTGATCCCGCTGCACACCGTCGCCGAGGCCACCCCCGAGGACTGGGACGCCGTCATGGCGGTCGACGGCCGGGGCATGTTCCTCACCTGCAAGTACGCGATCGAGCAGATGGTCGCGGCCGGCGGCGGCTCGATCGTCTGCCTCTCCTCGATCTCCGGCGTCGCCGGGCAGGCGGGCCAAGCCGTCTACGGCCCGGCCAAGTTCGTCGCCACCGGGCTGACCAAGCACCTGGCCGTCGAGTGCGCCCCGCAGGGCATCCGGGTCAACGCCGTGGCCCCCGGCACCATCCGCACCGACCGCGTCAAGCAGCTCCCGGACGAGCCCGGCGGCCCCGAGTACCTGGAGGCCATCGTCCAGCAGCACCCGCTCGGCCGCCTCGGCGAACCCGAGGAGGTCGCCCGCGCGATCCTCTTCCTCGCCTCCGACGAGGCCTCCTTCGTGACCGGCGCGGTGCTGCCGGTGGACGGCGGCTACCTCGCCCGGTGACGGCCCCGCGGCCGGGCCTCAGCCACGGCGCGGGGCGAAGCGCAGCAGGGTGCCGGGCCGGGCCTGGGCCACGGCCGCCAGGTCGGCGCGGGGGACGACACCGATCACCGGGTAGCCGCCGGTGGTGGGGTGGTCGGCCAGGAAGACCACCGGCAGGCCGTCCGGCGGTACCTGCACCGCGCCCAGCACCATGCCCTCGCTCGGCAGTTCGCCCGCCCGGGCGCGGACCAGCGGCGGGCCCTCGGTGCGCAGCGCGATCCGGTTGGACGCGGCGGCGACCCGGTACCCGGCGACCGGCGGCGGACCGGCGAACCAGTCGGCGTGCGGCCCCGGGAGCAGGTCCAGCACCAGCTCCCGCGGCGGTCCGGGCAGCGGCACGAACTCCGCCGCCGGCCCCGGAGGTGCGCTGCCGACCGGCAGCCGGTCGCCCTCCGCGAGCGGCGCGGGGCCGAGCCCGGAGAGCAGGTCGGCCGAACGGCTGCCCAGCACCGGTGGCACGTCGATGCCGCCCGCGACCGCGAGGTAGCTGCGCAGCCCGGCCGTCGCGGCCCCCACCTCCAGCAGCGCGCCTGCCGGCACCCGGACCGCCGCGCCCCAGGCGGCCGGCCGGCCGTCCACCCGGACGGGCGCGGGCGCCCCGGTCACCGCCACCACCACGGGTGCCGAGGGGCGGAGGGCGGTCCCACCGAGGGTGGTCTCCAGGCCGGCCGCGTCCGGCGCGTTGCCGAGCAGGCGGTTGGCGGCCCGCAGCGCCGGTTCGTCGAGGGCGCCCGCGCGGGGCACGCCGAGGTGGGCGACGCCGCGCCGCCCGAGGTCCTGAACGGTCGTCAGCGGGCCGGGGCGCACCACCAGCAGGTCAGCCACGGGCCACCGCCTCGAACCGGACCCGGGTGCCCGGCGCCAGCAGGGCGGCGGGTTCGCGCCCGGTGTCCCACAGCCGCAGCGCGGTGTGCCCGAGCAACTGCCAACCGCCGGGGGAGGAGCGGGGATAGACCCCGGTGTACGGGCCGGCCAGCGCCACCGACCCGGTCGGGACGGAGCTGCGCGGGGTGGCCCGGCGCGGCACGTGGTACCGCTCGGGCAGGCCGGTGAGGTAGCCGAACCCGGGGGCGAAGCCGCAGAACGCGACCCGGTACTCGGGCTCGGTGTGGATGCGCATCGCGGCCTCCGGGGAGACCTCCCAGAGGTCCGCCACCTCGGCCAGGTCGGCGCCGTCGTACACCGTCGGTACGGACACCAGCGGTCCCTCGGCGGGCGGCCGTTCGGGCGGCGCCCAGCCGGCCAGCTCCCGGGCGAGGGCGGCGCGGTCGGCTACGCCGTCCAGCAGCACGGTGCACGCGGCGGGCACGATCTCGGTCACCGCGGGCAGTTCCGCGCGGCGGGCCAGCAGTTCGGCGTACAGCGAGGCGACGCGTTCGGCCGAGCCGGCCGTGACGAGCAGCGCGTCCTCGCCGACCGGGCGGACGGTCAGGGCGCCGTCGTTCTGCCGACCCTCCATCAGGTGAACGCCTCCACCCGTACACCGGCCGAGGCCAGTGCGCCGCGCACCCGCCAGGCGAGCTGGGCGGCGCCGGGGGTGTCCCCGTGGACACAGAGCGAGCGGGCGCTGACGGCCACCGTCTCGCCGCCGGCCGTGCTCACCGCGCCGTCCCGGGCCAGCCGTACGGCGCGGGTGATCACCGTCTCCGGGTCGTGCACCACGGCGCCCGGCTCGCGCCGCGGCACCAGTGTCCCGGCCCGGGTGTAGGCCCGGTCGGCGAAGGCCTCCGCGACCACCGGCAGCCCCACCCCCTCGGCCACGGCGAGGAGTTTGGAACCCGGCAGGCCCAGCACCGGCAGCGGGCCGTCGCACACGGCGCCCGCCCGCAGCACCCCGGAGACCACCGCCTCCGCCTGCTCGTCGTCGGCCACCACCCGGTTGTACAGCGCCCCGTGCGGCTTTACGTACGACACCCGGGAGCCGGCCGCCCGGGCGAAGACCTGCAAGGCGCCGATCTGGTAGGCGATTTCGTCGGCGAGCTCGTCCGGCGGCACGTCCATCGCGCGTCGCCCGAACCCGGCGAGGTCCCGGTACGAGACCTGGGCGCCGATCCGGACTCCGCGTTCCGCGGCGAGCGCGCAGACCCGCCGCATCGTCGAGGGGTCGCCCGCGTGGAAGCCGCAGGCGACGTTGGCGCTGGTGACGACGGACAGCAGGGCCTCGTCGTCGGTCAGGGTCCACCGCCCGAAACCCTCGCCGAGGTCCGCATTGAGATCGATCACCGCGTCCGCCACGCGTTTGCCCGCCTTCCAGCAGCTCCTGGGGGTGATCGTAGGGCCTGATCGTTTGCCCGGACGCCGGGCCCGGCACCCGGGTGCCAGGTTTTGCCGAACGGCCGTCACCCGTTCGCGTCCGCAGCCGCACCATCGTGTCGGACGGGCCCGACCGACGGGGGAGTTGGGCGTTCGTCACCGGCCCGCGACGCCGCGCGGTCAGACGAGCGCGACCGCCAGCAGGAACAGCACCACGGCGGAGGCGATCCACATCACCGTGCCCGCGACGCAGGCCCGCACGGTCCACAGCACCACCCGGGCGGTGTCGAGCGGGCCGCCGCAGCGGATCCACCGCCGGGTCAGTGCGCAGTTCGCCGCCGGGCCGAGCCAGAGCGAGAGCCACCACATCAGGACGCCGACCGGCGAGAGCGCGAACGCGCCCACCGGTCCGGGTACGGAGGCCCAGAGGAACAGCAGAGCGACCTGGGTCGCCAGGCCGGCGGCCAACACCCCGAACGCCCGCGGCGCCGGCCGGGCGGCAGTGCCCCGGGCCGTCACCTGGCCGGCCGCAGCGCTCGGGCGGCCTCGGCCGCCACCGCGGCCGACTCCGCGACGAAGCGCGTGCGGCGCACACCCAGCACCCGCAGTGCCGGGCCGTGGTCCAGCGCCACGAAGACGGCCGCCGTGGCGGCGAGCAGCCGCCAGAGGGCGACGGCGGGGGAGTGCAGCGGGGCCGGCAGCCGCCCGATCGACGTCCGCAGCCGCAGGCCGTGGAAGGGGATGTGCCGCAGTTCGTCCGCGGCGATCCGTCCGGCGACCTCCGCGACCAGGCCGTCGGCCGCCCCGTCCCGGACGGCCCGGTAGTACGGCACCGCGACCACCTCGGCCACCAGCAGCACCATCAGCTCCAGCCGCAGGCCGAGCAGCCGCCGGAACCGGACGAAGAGCGCGTCGCTCCAGTGCGAGCCGAGCAGCGGGGTGTCGGCCGCCCGCAGCAGCTCGGCCAGCAGGCGGGCGTGGTTCCGCTCCTCGGCGACGAACAGCCGGACGGCGGCGGCGTAGTCGGCGTCCCCCGCCGCGTCCGCCTTGCCGATCAGACCGGCCCCGTCGCCGTCCTCGCCGACCTGGAACTTCTGCAGGCTGCGCAGCAGGGCCGTCGAGGCGCGGGCGCCGCGGGGGAAGTCCGGGTCGCCTTGGTCGGCGCGCCGGGCCGCCTCGGCGGTGAAGTGCGCCACCCAGCCGGCCTGGTCCAGACGGTCGAGTGCGGCCGGGGCGTCGGTCGCGGTCATCGGACGGCCACCGGGGCGGTGAAGCCGTTCGGCGCGGTGACGGCGCGGGCCCACTCGAGCCGGCGGATCGCCCGCAGCACGATCAGCAGCGGCACGGCGCCGACCACACCGAACGACATGTCGACGAATCGCCAATACAGCGGGATGCCGCGGAGCGGGCCGCAGATCAGCGCCAGCGGCAGGATCCCGGCGCAGGCGAGCAGCGCCCACTGGATCACCCAGACATTGCGCACCGGGTCGCGCAGTGGGCCCCGGAAGGCGGCGGCGACCACCAGGTGCGCGAAGGCCAGCCAGTCGGTGCCGTAGGCGAGGAAGGGGTGGCGGTCGCCGGTCTCGGCGATGCCGTCGCGCACCCGTACCGCCCACGCGGCGAGGTCGGGCCAGTGCGCGCCGAGCCGGCTGCCGTCGACGGCGGAGGCCAGCCAGCGGGTCTCGGTCTCCAGCGGGAAGGCGGTCAGGCCGCTGAGGACGAGGCAGACGATGAAGATCCACAGCCAGGTGCGGATGCGCCGCAGAGCGGCGTCCCGGTCCACCGGCGGGTCGGTGTCCTTGGTCATGGCCCGCACTCTAGACCCAGGAATTGAACACGTTCAAGTCAGAAACTGAACATGTTCAACAGGCGGTCGCAGGTCACCCGGGGCCGCCGGAACCGGGGCAAGCAGGCTCGTTTCGGATGTTGTCGGTGCGAACCTCTAACCTTGTCCACCGTGACCGCCATCGCAGACCAGTCCGCCGAGTACGAGCTCCGGCCGCCCGCCGCAGCCGTCCGGCCCGCACCCGGCCCGGCCGCCGACGAGGGCCTCGCCCGCCGGCTCAAGGCGCTGGCCTGCACCGCACCGCTGCACGACCTCGACGCGCGCAAGGTCAACCTGGCCGGCGAGTACAGCTCGTACACCATGGCCGAGGTCGGCCTCGCGGCGATCGACCTCGTCACGCTCAACATGGACTTCGACACCGGGGCCGACCGCGACATAGTGCTCGGCCGCCTCCACCCCCGGATCGCCGCGCAGAACCCGACCCGCAGCAGCGCCGAGCACGAACGGGTCGGCCGCTGGGTGCTCGAGTCGCTGATCAACGTCGGCAGCGTCGACCGCGGCTTCCGCGCCGCCTACGGCACCTTCGGCGCGGACGGCGCCTACATCCGCCGCGACTACGACTTCAAGCTGATCGAAGAGGTGCCCGGCCCCGACGGCGGCGTCTACCTGCGCACCACCGACGAGGCCGTCAACGTCCTCGTCGGCGCCCTCGACACCGACGTCACCTCCGCCCAGATCGCCGCCGAGGTCAAACTCGAGGTGCTGATCCGCCGCGGCCGCCTCGCCGACGCGCAGCTCGCCGCCGAGCAGGCCCGCTACCGCACCGTCCAGTACGCCGAGACGCTGCGCCGCGCCCTGGAGGCCACCCGACGCAACGTCCGCGCCGTCGACTGGATGGAGACCGTCCCCGACCTGATCGACGAGGCCCTCGACCACATCGCCGACCGGTACCGGCACGAGAACGCCATCCTCACCAACATCCGCAAGGCCCGCGACGAGAGCATCGACCCGGAGCACAAGCGCCGCGCCGCCGAGCTCGTCGACATCGTCAAGGACTGCATCCGCCGCCACACCCAGCTGCAGACCCGCCTGCTCGAAGCCGGCCCGCTCTTCCGCGCCGAACAGGACCGACAGGCCTTCGCCGCTCCAGGCGCCCGCAGTGGCATCGACCTGTACGGGCACCTCCTCGCCCCGCTGCTGGAACTGCCCGTCGAGCAGGCCGTCCGGCCCACCGACGCGTTCTTCGCCCGCGGCACCGGCCTGCGGACACCGACCTCCGTCCGGGTCGCCGACCTCGTCGACCTGCTGCTCACCCCGCCCGTCGAACGCGAACACCTCGGCGCCGAACTCCCCGAGCCCGACCTCGTCGCCACCCCCGACGACAGCCGGTTCAGCGAGGCCCAGCTCGAAGCCGCCCTCGAACTCCTCGACCTGCCCGCGGACGCGCCCCGACGGCTCTCCGGCCTGCTCGCCGACGCCCGCCGCCGGGACCCGGACCTGCCCTACCTGGTCGCCCTGCTCGCCGTCCACGCCGCCAGCCCGCCGGTCGGCACCGCCTACCGCCAGGGCGAGGAGCGCCTGCTCTTCGCCGTCGACGACGGCACCCACCTCGACGACCCCGAATTCGGCGGCGCCGACCTCATCGTCGGCAGCGCCCTCCTCGACGCCGCCGGCATGGCCGCCGACCGCAAGGAGGCCGGCTGATGCCACAGCCCACGCACGGGGATCACCACCCGCCCCCGCGGCGTGCCCCTCAGCAGCCCGTATCCGATCCCCGCAAGGAGTCCCGTCCGTGACGATCAACCACGATGCGGCGTGGGCTCCCGAGCCGGAGCCGGCGGCAACCCCCCTCACGCCCGCCGACGTCGCCGACGCCGCCCGCCTGGTCTCCTTCGGACTGCAGGCCAAGCTCCTGCCGGCGCGCGACGCCGAGTACGCCGAGCTGGTCCGCCGGTACCGCGAGGACCCTCCGTTCGCGCGGCTCGCCGACGCCGTGGCCACCGGCATGGGCCTGGTGGTGCTGGAGGTGTCGCCGAGGGCCGGCATGGCCGTGGCCGCCGCCGAGGACTCGGTCTTCGCGGTGCGGATGGGCGACTACTCCCGCCGGGCGGCGTCCGAGTCCACCGACCGCTTCCTGCACGGCCTCGCGCACCTCGCGGTCGCCGCCCTGGCCTTCCCCCGTCCCGAGGACCTCGCCGACGACGGCTACCTCGGCCGGGTGACGGTGAACGGTGTGGACGCCTTCGTCCGCCAGGCGTGCCGCCGCCTCGAGGAGCGGGCCGAGTCGCAGGGCGAGGTCACCGACCCGGCCAGCGACGCCCCCGGTCTGGAGGCGGCCTGGCGGGTGTGGGCCCGCCGCTCGTCCACCGGTGCGACGAAGGACGCCCGCCGGCTGGCCGGCTCCACCACCGGCATCGTCTCCAAGGCGGTGCTGTTCCTGGTCGACTCCGGATTCCTGCAGAAGACCTCGGACGACGCCGGCGGCACCTTCCGCACCACCGCCCGCTACCAGCTCCAGGTCCGCGACCTGGCGGGTTCGGCGGCGATGGCGGAGCTGACCGACCTCGGCGTCGTCCCGGTGACGGACGGCTCGGCCACCCTGCTGCCCGCCGACGACTCCGACGAACTCGTCGCCGACGCCGGCCTCCCGTTCCACGCACTCTGACCCGAGACCTCCGACACTCCCCTCCGACACCGAATTCCGACACGCCGTCCCCGACACTCCGCGCCGGTCCCAACCGACCGGCACCCACTCTGGAGAACCGCCGCACCATGTACGAGCTCAACCGGGTCCGCCTGTACTCGATCGGACCGGCCGGCGCCCGGTACGCCGACACGGTCCTCGACCTGCGCGGTGTCGGCGAGCCGGTGGCGGAGCCCGCCCCGCAGCAGATGGGCCTGTTCGGCGGGGAGCCGGAGGGGCCGCGCCGCCGCCCGGCCCCGGCCGGCGTGCTCTTCCTGGAGAACGGCGGCGGCAAGTCCGTCCTGCTGAAGCTGATCTTCTCGGTGATGCTGCCCGGCCACCGCAACACGCTGGGCGGCGCGAGTTCCGGCGTGCTGCGCAAGTTCCTGCTCGCCGACGACTGCGGCCACGTCGCCCTGGAGTGGCAGCACACCGTGACCGGCGAGCTGATCGTCGTCGGTAAGGTCAGCGAGTGGCGCGGCCGCCAGGTCTCGTCCGACCCGCGGAAGTTCGCCGAACTCTGGTACTCCTTCCGGCCCGGCCCCGGCCTGACCCTGGACTCCCTGCCGGTCGCCGAGCGGGTCGGTCTCGCCGGCGAGCAGAAGGCCCGCGGCCGCCGCCGCACCATGAAGGGCTTCCGGGACGCGCTGACCGAGGCCGGCAAGGCGTATCCGTACCTCGACCTCACCTTCGAGGAGATCCACGACCGCTGGAACGAGCACCTCGGCGACCTCGGCCTCGACCCCGAACTCTTCCGCTACCAGCGCGAGATGAACGCGGACGAGGGCGAGGCGGCCGGCCTGTTCGCGGTGAAGCACGACGCCGACTTCACCGATCTGCTGCTGCGCGCCGTCACCGACACCCGCGACACCGACGGCCTCGCCGACCTCGTGCACGGTTTCGCCGCCAAGCTCGGCCGCCGCGCCGAGCTCACCGCCGAACGCGACTTCACCGCGGGCTCGCTGGACCTGCTGCAGCGGATCGTCGACGCCACCGCCGCCCGGGAGGGCGTCCGCGAGACGCACCGCGCCGCCGAGCGCCGCACCCGCCGCCTGGCCCACGCCCTCGGTTCCCGGGCAGCGGCCGAGCGCGGCCGCGCCCAGGACCTCGCCGTCGAGGTCGCCGCCGCCGCGAGCGCCGTCACCGCCGCCGAGTCCGACCGCACCCGGCACTCCCTGATCACCGCCGAACTCACCTACCGGCACGCCACCCTGGCGCTGGCCGCGGCCACCGGCGAGGCGGCCGCGCTGCGCCGCGAGCTGATCGAGGCCCGCACCCTGCACTCGGCCTGGCAGGCCGCCGAGGCCGTGCTGCGGCACCGGGCCGCCGCCGACCGGGCGGCCCGGGTGGCCGCCGCGATCCGCGAGGCCGAGCTGGACGCCGCCCCGGCGCTCGCCGCCCGTGCGCAGGCCGCCGGCGCCCTGGCCCGGGCGCTGGAGACCGCCGCGCTGGCCGCCGAGGCCCGCGCCGACCAGGAGGAGCTGCGCGCCGGCGAGCTGCAGGAGGACGGCTCCACCGCCCAGGCCGAGGCCACCGCCGCCGCCACCGCCGGGCAGAAGGCCCGCAGTGAGGCCGAGCACCTGCGCCAGCGCCTCACCGAGGTCGAGCAGGAGACCGCGGCCGCCGTCGAGGCCGGCTGGATCGACGCGTCCGAGACGGCGTCCAACCCCTCGGGTGACCCGGCCCGCGCGGCCCTGCACGCCTCGGACGCGGAGAAGGCCGCCACCGCGGCGCTGGAGCAGGTCCGGGCGGCAGCCGAGTCGGCCGCGGCGAGGGTCCGCGAGTCGGCCGGCGCCGAGGCCCGCGCCGAACTCGCCGCCGCGCGCGCCACGGACGCCCGCGCCGCCGCCGAGCGGGCCCTGGCCGCCGAGCACCGTACCGCCGCCCTGCTCGCCGCCGAGCCCCGGCTCGCCGATCTGCTCTCCCTGACGCCCTACCAGGAGGGCGCAGCCGAGGCCGAGGGCTTCCTCACCCCCGCCGTGCTCGACCGCAGCGCCGACGGCCTGCGCGAGCAGCTCGACCGGGCCGTCGCCACCGCCGAGCGCACCCTGTTCGACCTGCGCACGGCCGCCGCGGACGACTCCCGGATCCTCGCCGCGCTCGGCGACGGCGGCCTGCTGCCGCCCGGCCCGGACGTCCTCGCCACCGTCGAGTACCTCGGCGAGCACGGCATCCCGGCACTGCCGGGCTGGCGCTACCTCGCGCAGTCCGTCGACCCGGCCGACCACGACGCGATCCTCGCCGCCCGCCCCGAGCTGGTCGACGGCGTCGTCGTCACCGACCCGTCCTCGCTCGACCGCGCCCGCGAGGCCCTGCAGGCCGCCGCCCTGCTGCCCCGCTCCACCGTCGCCGTCGGCACCGCCGCCGCCCTGATCGCCCCGATCCAGGACGAGCCGCCGTTCTTCCTGGTGCCGCCGAACCCCGCGATGCACGACGAGCGGGCCGCCGACGACGAGCGCCGCGAGCTGCGCACCCGCGCCACCGCCCGCGAGGAGCACATCCGCGAGCTCGCCGCCCGGCTCGGCCACGACCGGGCGCTCGCCGCCCGGCTCGCCTCCTGGCACGCCCAGTGCCCGCCCGGCACCCTCGCCGAGCTCGCCGACGCCGTGCACGCCGCCGCCGAGCAGGCCGAGACCGCCACCGCGGTGCTAGCCGCCGCCCGCGCCGAGCACGCCGAGGCCGAGGCCGACCACGCCGCCGCGGCCGGTGTCCACGAGGAGCGCCGGGAGGCCGCCCAGCAGGCCCGCCGCCGCGCCGACGCGCTCGCCGGCCTCGCCTTCCGCCTGCGCGAGCGCGCCAACTGGACCCGCCGCCAGCGCGAACTCGCCGAGGACGCCGCCGAGTGCGACCGCCGGCAGGCCGTCTGTGCCGAGCGCGCCCGCACCTGCGACGAGGACCGCCGGGCCGCCCAGCGCGCCGCCGACGACGCCCGCCGCACCGCCCGCACCCTGCGTGCCGAGCGCGCCGAGCTCTCCACCGTCGCCGAGGACACCCCCGAGCCCGCCGGCACGCCGGCCTCGCTGCCCGCACTCCGCGAGGCCTACCGGGCCGCCTCCCAGGTGTACGAGAAGGTCGGCGTCGGCGCCGACCTGCGCGCCGAGCAGGCCCGCGCCGAGGGCGACGAGGCCGCCGCCGCGGCCGAGCTCGACCGCCTCACCAACAAGGTCCGCACCCGCGCCGAGGAACTCCTCGCCAGCCCCGACGGCGCCGACGGCCCGGCCCGGCAGGCCGCCGCCGCCCGCGCCGAGGAGCTGGTCGCCACCATCGAGGCCCGCTCCGCCACCGCGAGCGAGCAGCTCGGCCGGCTCCGCGGCGACGCGGAGCGGTCCGCCCCCGCCGACGGCGAGGCCCACACCGAGCTGCCCGAGGACCTCGTCCCGGCCGACCCGGAGCACGCCCAGGTCCTGCTGCGCACCGCCACCACCCGGCTCGCCGAGCGCCGCGAGCGCCTGGACACGGCCCGCACCGAACACGCCGACCTGCTGCGCACGTTCGAGGCCGCGCAGGCCGCCGCCGCGAACTTCGACGAGGCGGCCGCGCAGCTCCGCGACGGCCTGCGCGACAACCCGGAGGAGGCCGAGCCGGGCGCCGAGCCGTACCTCGGCAGCCTGGCCGAGGCCCGCACCGCGGCCACCGAGAGCCGCCGCACATTGCGGACGGCGGCCGGCGAGCTGAGCGGCGCCGAACTCGCCGTCCGGGACGCCGCCGACGCCCTGATCCGGCACGCCAACGCGGCCCGCTACGAGGCCGTCCGCACCCCGGCCCGCCAGCAGATCCGCGAACTGCCGACCGCGGCGCTGCCCGACCACGCCGCCGCCTGGGCCGCCGCGTTCGCCCCCCGGCTGCGGGTGCTCACCGACGAACTCGCCCAGCTGGAGCGCAACCGCGGCTCCATCGTCGACCGGCTGCGCGGCCTGGTGGAGTCCTCACTGGCCACCCTGCGCGCCGCCCAGCGGCTCTCCCGGCTGCCGGAGGGCCTGGGGGAGTGGTCCGGCCAGGAGTTCCTGCGGATCCGCTTCGAGGACCCGGACCACGCCGTGCTCGTCGAGCGCCTCGGCGAGGTCATCGACGAGGCCACCCGCGCCGCCGTCAAGAAGAACTCCGACCTGCGCCGCGACGGCATGTCGCTGCTGCTGCGCGGTGTCGCCGCGGCGATCGGCCCCAAGGGCGTCAGCGTCGAGATCCTCAAGCCGGACGCGGTGCTGCGCGCCGAGCGGGTCGGCGTCGGCCAGATGTCGGACGTCTTCTCCGGCGGCCAGCTGCTCACCGCGGCGATCGCGCTGTACTGCACCATGGCCGCGCTGCGCGCCAACGACCGCGGCCAGTCCCGGCTGCGGCACGCGGGCACGCTGTTCCTCGACAACCCGATCGGCCGGGCCAACGCCACCTACCTGCTGGAGCTCCAGCGGGCGGTCGCCGACGCGCTGGGCGTCCAGCTGATCTACACCACCGGCCTGTTCGACACCACGGCGCTGGCCGAGTTCCCGCTGGTCATCCGGCTGCGCAACGACGCCGACCTGCGGGCCGGCCTGAAGTACATCTCGGTGGAGGAGCACCTGCGTCCCGGCCTGCCCGCCCCGCAGGACCCGGACGGCCCGACCGTCCACGGCGAGATCACCGCCACCCGGATGTTCAAGCGCCCGGCCGAGGCCCCGGCGGGCTGAGCCCCCTTCCGCCGCAGGCGACCTGACGGACCGTCGGGCCGCCCGCGATCCCGGTCCGCGTCCCGCGAAGATCCGTGCGGGGTTAGGCTCGTCGCCGAGGACGGGCCCCGGAATCCGCCGCGGGCCCGGCCCGCCACGACCTGGGGGAGGTCCGTCCGGTGGAACCGCACCACGTGGCACGGACGGGCGGCTTCCCGTCCCCGCACACCGCCCTGGTCCGCTCGGCGCGCCGCGGCACCCGCACACGGCCCACCGGCCACCGCGTGGGGTGCGCCGCCCACGGACGTGTCCCCACGTCCTCCCGGCCCTGCGTCCCGCCGACCGCGCGACCGCTCGTGGCTCTCCCGTCCGCCGCATCCCTCGGAGGCAACGCATGCCGGTGATCGCCCACTTCAGCGACATCCACCTCGGCCAGGTCCGCCCCGGCCCGGACGGGCCGGACGGCGGCGCCCGCGCCGAGGCCCGTGCGGCACGGGTGATGGCCTACCTGGAGGCATTGCCCGGCCGGATCGACGCCGTGCTGGTCACCGGCGACATCGCCGACCACGGCGCGCCCGAGGAGTACGCGGCGGCCGCCCGGGTGCTCGCCTCCGGGCGCTGGGAGGTGCTGACCTGCCCCGGCAACCACGACGTCCGTGAGGCCTACCGGGCCGGGCTGCTCGGCGAGGAGCCGTCCGCGGGCCCGGTCAACCGGCTGCACGAACTGCCCGGCCTCACCGTGCTGGCGGCCGACTCCAGCATCCCCGGCCGGGACGAGGGCCGGATCGACGATGAGACCCTGGCCTGGCTGGACACCACCCTCAGCCGCGCCCGCCGGGACGTCCCCGCCGTGGTGGCGTTCCACCACCCGCCGGTGGTGCTGCACGCCCCGTACGTCGACGAGATCCGGCTCCTCGACGAGCAGCGCCTGGCCGCCGTGCTGCGGTGCCACCCGCAGGTCGCCGCCGTGCTCTGCGGCCACGCGCACACCCCGGCGGCGACCGGCTTCGCCGGCCTGCCGCTGGCCGTCGCACCCGGTGTGGTCTCCACCGTCACCCTGCCGTTCGAGGGCGGCGAGGGCATCGTCTTCGACCACCCGCCGATGCTCGCCTTCCACATCCTGGACGAGCAGCGCAGGCTGACCACGCATCACCGCATCGTTCTCCCCTGAGACCGGGCCGTCCCCCACCGGCGCCGTCGCGCAAGGCACCCGCACCCGCAACGCCCGACCAGGAGCCCCCATGCCCCGCACCCTGCACGCCGAGCCGGTCGTCCGCGACCGTGCCCACCTCAACGAGAGCCCGCTCTGGGACGATCGCCACCAGGTCCTGCGCTGGGTCGACATCCTGGCCGGCCGGGTGCACAGCTGGGACCCGGCCACCGGCGAGCGGACCCTGTTCGAGGCCGGCCTGCCGGTCGGTGCGGTGGCGCTGCGGGAGGCGGGCGGCCTCGTGCTGGCCGTCGCCGACGGCTTCGCGGTCCTCGACGGCGACCGGCTGACCCGGATCGCCGACCTGGACGCCGCGGGCGGCGAACTGCGCATGAACGACGCGGTCTGCGACGCCGAGGGCCGCCTGCTCGCCGGCACCATGGCCTACTCGCACGAGCCGGGCCGAGGGACCTTGCACCGCCTCGAACCCGACCACACCGTCCACACCGCGCTGCCCGCGGTCACCATCTCCAACGGTCTCGACTGGTCGCCGGACGGCGCCACCGCCTACTACGCCGACAGCCCGACCCGCGAGGTCCGCGCGTACCGCTACCACGAGGGGCGGCTGCTCGACCCGCGCCCGTTCGCCGCGCCCGAGGGCGGCGTGCCGGACGGCCTCGCGGTCGACGCCGAGGGCGCGGTGTGGGTCGCCGTGGCCTTCGCCGGCACGGTCTGCCGGTACCTGCCGGACGGCACCCTCGACACCGTCGTGCGCGTCCCGGCCACCGTGACCACCAGTTGCGCCTTCGGCGGGCCCGGCCTCGACACGCTGTACATCACCACCGCCACCGAGAACCTCACCCCCGCGCAGCTCGCCGAGCAGCCGCTGGCGGGCGGGATCTTCGCCTGCTCGCCCGGGGTCCGAGGCCGGGCGGCGCACCGCTTCCGCGGCTGACCGCGGGCCGCCGCACCGGCCCGCGGAGCAGGTGCGGCGGCCCCGATACACCTTCCGGTGGGCGAGGTGTCGTACTCGGTCGGAAACTTGAAGAAGTCTTGCCGGTCTTGGATGCTGGACCCCAGGGGCGTGTCCCCGGGTGGTGGGCCGGCGCCGCTGCCGGCAACGGAGGTCAGCCGTGACGGACTTGTTCCGCGAGGAGCTGGGGGCGCAGCTGGTCCAGGCCCGCGACGACCTCGCCGCCGCCAGGGAGGCGGGTGACGAGGACGGCGTCCAGGCCTACCGCGGGCGGATCGCGAGTCTGCTGCGGATCGCCGCGCGGCACGGCGTCGAGCTGCCCCACGCGCCGGACGAAGAGGAAGACGAGGACGACTGAGCATGGCGGTCCCGCTCTACCAGGCCAAGGCGGAGTTCTTCCGGACCCTCGGCCACCCGGCCCGCATCCGTGTCCTCGAACTCCTCCAGGACGGTCCCCGTCCGGTCCGCGAGCTGCTGGCCGCGATGGACATCGAGCCGTCGAACCTCTCCCAGCAGCTGGCCGTGCTGCGCCGCACCAATCTGGTCACCGCGACCCGTGAGGGCAACACCGTCGTCTACGAGCTGAGCACCCCGGACGTCGCCGAACTGCTGCGCGCCGCGCGCCGGATCCTCACCGAGATGATCGCCGACCAGGGTGTGCTGCTGGCCGAGCTGCGCGGCGGCATCCGGGTGCCGACGGCCTGAGCCGCGGGAGCCCGGGCGAGACGTCAGGTCGGACGCGCCCCGGTGGCGCGGTGGCCGGCGACCACGCTGTCGAGCAGGCCGGGGAAGCGGGCGGCGAGGTCCTCGGTGCGCAGCGAGTTCATCTTGGAGGTGCCGCGCCGGAACTGCCGGATCACCCCGGCCTCCCGCAGCACCCGGAAGTGGTGGGTGAGCGTGGACTTGGCCACCGGCACGTCGAAGGCCAGGCAGTTGACCTCGCCGGCGCAGCCGGCCAGCGAGGACACGATCCGCAGGCGGACGGGGTCGGCGAGCGCGTGCAGCACGGCCTCCAGGCGGATCTCGCCGACGGCGGGCTCCGGGAAGGGCGTACAGGTGTCGTGGCTGGTCTCGGTCACCCCCTCATAGTACGAGGGTCATCGTAGTTTGACAGGTGTCGTAGTACGAGAGTTATCGTACTGGTCAGCATCAGCAGGACATCCCCGCCGGCCTGTCCGGCCACCGCCGAAGGAGCTGCCGTGAGCGCCCTGTTCGAGCCGATCACCCTCCGCTCGCTGACCGCGCCCAACCGGGTGTGGCTCGCCCCGATGTGCATGTACTCCGCCGCGCCGGACGGGCCCGAGCAGGGCGTCGCCACCGACTTCCACCTCGCCCACCTGGGCTCCCGGGCCGCCGGCGGCGCCGGCCTGGTGATGACCGAGGCGACCGCCGTCCGGGCCGACGGCCGGATCTCCCCGTACGACCTCGGCCTGTGGAACGACCGGCAGCAGGAGGCCCTCGCCCGGACCGCCACGCTGATCACCGCGCACGGCGCGGTCCCGGCGATCCAGCTCGCCCACGCCGGCCGCAAGGCCTCCACCGGCCGCCCCAACGACGGCTCCAGGCCGCTCGCCCCGGCGGACGGCGGCTGGCAGCCGGTCGGCGCCTCGCCGATCGCGTTCGGCGCCGGCTACCCGGTGCCGGACGAGCTGACCGCCGACGGGATCGCCGAGCTGGTGCGGGACTTCGCGGCCGCCGCGGTCCGCGCCCGGGAGGCCGGATTCCAGGTCGTCGAGGTGCACGGCGCGCACGGCTACCTGATCCACTCCTTCCTCTCCCCGCACTCCAACCACCGCACCGGCGGCTACGGCGGCTCCTTCGCCGGCCGCGCCCGGTTCGCGCTCGAGGTCGCCGCCGCCGTCCGCGCGGTCTGGCCGGAGGACCTGCCGGTGTTCTTCCGCGTCTCCGCCACCGACTGGCTGGACGGCGAGAGCGGCTGGACGCCCGAGGAGACCGTGCTGCTCGCCAAGGAGCTGCAGGCCCTCGGCATCGACCTGGTCGACGTCTCCAGCGGCGGCAACGTGCAGAACGCCGCGATCGCCCTCGGCCCCGGCTACCAGGTCCCGTTCGCCGAGCGGATCCGCGCCGAGGCGGGCGTCCCGGTCAGCGCGGTCGGCCTGATCACCGAGCCAGCCCAGGCCGAGGAGGTCGTTGCCGCGGGCCGCGCCGACGCGGTGATGCTCGGCCGCGAACTGCTCCGCCACCCGTACTGGCCGCTGCACGCCGCCCGCGAGCTCGGCGCCGAGCGCAGCTGGCCCCGCCAGTACGGCTACGCGGTCGGCGCCCGCGGCTGACCGGCCGTCAGCGCCAGACCCGGCTGCTCTCCAGCGGCGCCCGGCGACCCGCCGGGCGCCGCCGCTGTTCCCGGCTGCCCGCCAGCGGAGAGGCCGAGTTCGGCCCGCGCTGCCGCTGCGCCGCGATCTGACGCGAGATCAGGATCTCCAGCAGGCTCCACGCCGTGCCGAACACGCCGAGGCCCATCAGCAGCAGGGCGGGCGCCAGCAGTCCGCTCGCCGCGTACGAGGCCAGCACCGCGACGATCAGCGCCACCAGCGTCAGGGCGAGGCTGAGCAGCGCGCGCACCGCGGTGGAGCGCACCTCGTCGGGCAGACGGCGGCGAACGGCGGACATCGGCGGGCCTCCCCGGCGCGGCGGACGTGCGGAGCGCGGCGGGTGTGCTCCGGCGCACCCCTCCCGGCATCCACCACCCTGCCCCAGCACCGGCCCGCCATGCCCGGAAATCCCCGATTCACCCCGGAATCAGGCCGTCCGGACCGGACGGACCGTCAGTCCAGGGTCGCGTTCAGCTCGTCGAGCGCCCCCGCGACGATCGTGCGCATCGCCCGTTCGGCGCGCTCGGCGTCGCCCGCGCAGATCGCCTCGGCCACCTCGCGGTGCAGCTGCACGGCGTACGGCCGCGGCTGGTGCGGCATCAGGTGGTGCTCGGTGCGGCCGGTCAGCACCGCGCCCACCGTGTCCTTAAGGTGCGCGAACATCTCGTTGCCGGAGGCGCGCAGCACGATCGTGTGGAAGGCGATGTCGTGCGCCAGGAAGGTCTCCAGGTCCGCGGCGCGCGCGGTGACGGTCAGCTCCACCGCCAGGGCGCTCAGCTCGCGACGGTCGTCGTCGTCGGCGTGCACCGCCGCCAGCGCCGCCGCGGCCGGCTCCACCGCCACCCGCAGTGAGCCGAGCGAGCGCAGCTGGGCCGCCCGGTCGGCGCCCGCCAGCCGCCAGCGGATCACCAGCGGGTCGAAGACGTCCCAGTCGGTCTTCGGCCGGACGGTGATCCCGATGCGCCGCTTCGGCGCCACCATGCGCATCGACTCGAGAATGCGGACGGCCTCGCGGCCCACCGTGCGGGAGACCCGGAAGCGCTCCTCCAGCTCCTCGGTGCGCAGCACCGCGCCGACCGGGATCTCACCGCCGGCGATGGCCGGGCCGAGGTCGGCGAGCAGTCGGCCGGGCAGGCCCTGGATCTCCATCGGGCCAGACTATCGGGAAGCAAAAGTATGACGATTAGATTGCGACCGCTTGAATAAGTCATACCTTTGCGTCAAGGTGAGCGCGGACCAGGCAGAAGAGGAGCACCCATGGCTCTCAGCGTCGAGAACCAGCCGCCCGTCGTCGTGGTGATGGGCGTGTCCGGCGTCGGCAAGACCACCGTCGCCGAACTGCTCGCCGAGCGGCTCGGCGTGCCGTACGCCGAGGCCGACGACTTCCACCCGGAAGCCAACATCGCCAAGATGAGCGCCGGCATCCCGCTCGACGACCAGGACCGCGAACCGTGGCTGCACGCCCTCGGCGACTGGCTCGGCGGGCGCGCCGCCGCCGGCACCGGCGGCGTCGTCACCTGCTCGGCCCTCAAACGGCGCTACCGCGACACCCTCCGCGAGCACTGCCCGAACGCCTTCTTCCTGCACCTCAGCGGCGGACACCACCTGATCCGGGACCGCCTCGCCCACCGCGTCGGCCACTTCATGCCGACGTCACTCCTCGACTCCCAGTACGCCGCGCTCGAACCGCTCCGGCCCGACGAGCACGGCGCCGTACTGGATGTCGGCCCCACCCCCGCTACCCTCGTCGAGTCGGCCGCAGCCCTGCTGGGCCATGTCAACGGAGACCTCGCGTGACCCCCACCTCCCTGCTCGCGGCCGCCGCACCGGCCCTGCCGCACACCGACAGCAACGGCAGACTGCTCATCGCGGTGCTGCTCAGCATCGGCGCCATCGTGCTGTTGATCACCAAGCTGAAGCTGCACCCCTTCCTGGCCCTCCTCCTCGGCTCCGGCCTGCTCGCGGCCGTCGCCGCCGCCCCCTTCGACAAGCTGCTCACCAGCTTCGCCACCGGGTTCGGCAGCACCGTCGCCGGCGTCGGCCTGCTCATCGGCCTCGGGGCGATGCTCGGCAAGCTGCTCGCCGACTCGGGCGGCGCCAACACCATCGCCGACACCGTGCTCGCCCGGACCGGCAAGCGCGGGCTGCCCTGGGCGATGGCCCTGATCGCGGCCGTGCTGGGCCTGCCGCTCTTCTTCGAGGTCGGGGTCGTCCTGCTGATCCCGATCGTGCTGCTGGTCGCCCGCCGCGGCAACGTCCCGCTGATGCGCATCGGCATCCCCGCCCTCGCCGGCCTCTCCGTGCTGCACGGCCTGGTGCCCCCGCACCCCGGCCCACTGGTCGCCGTGGACGCGCTCAAGGCCGACCTCGGCGTCACCCTCGCCTTCGGCCTGCTGATCGCCGTCCCCACCCTGATCGTCGCCGGACCGCTCTTCGGCCGGATCGCCGAGCGCTGGGTCGGCCCGCTCACGATGCCTGCCGGGCCGGGCTCCGACGCCGCCCCCGGCCCGGACACCGCCGCTGCCGACGGTGACCTTGCCGGTGACGGCGGTGACGGGACCCCGCACGGGAGCGCCTCGGCCGGCACGGCGTCCGCGACGGCCACGGCCACCCGGACGGAGCTGCCCACGGCCGTCCGCCCCGAGCACACCCCGCGGTTCGGCGCCGTACTCGCCACCATCCTGCTGCCGGTCGTGCTGATGCTCGGCAAGGCCCTGGTCGACGTGGTGGTCGACGACCCGAAGGCCGGCATCCAGCGGATCGTCGACTTCATCGGCTCGCCGCTGATCGCCCTGCTCGCCGCGACCCTGCTCGGCATGGTCACGCTCGGCCGCGCGGCCGGCTTCGACAAGCAGCGGATCTCCGACACCGTCGCCGCCTCGCTCGGCCCGATCGCCGGCATCGTCTTCATCGTCGGCGCCGGCGGCGGCTTCAAGCAGACGCTGATCGACGTCGGAGTCGGCCGGGCCGTCAGCGAGTGGGCCACCGACTGGCACGTCTCCGCCCTGCTGCTCGGCTGGCTGATCGCGGTCCTGATCCGCCTCGCCACCGGCTCCGCCACCGTCGCGACCATCACCGCCGCCGGCATCGTCGCCCCGCTCGCCGCCGGCATGTCCAGCAGCCACTCCGCCCTGCTGGTCCTGGCGATCGGCGCTGGCTCGCTCTTCTTCTCGCACGTCAACGACGCCGGCTTCTGGTTGGTCAAGGAGTACTTCGGGATGAGCGTCGGCCAGACAATCAAGTCCTGGTCGGTCATGGAGACGGTGATCTCCGTCGTCGCGATCGCCCTGATCCTGCCGCTCAGCCTGATCGTCTAGCCCGCTGCGCCAGCAGCTCCCCGAGCGGGGCGTCCGGCGTCTTCCGCCAGCGCTTCGGCCGCCGCCCGGCGGCACGCTCCGCCACCTCGGCCGCCCGGTCCCCGACCGGGCGGCCGTTCAGCACCGCCAGCACCGTCCGGTGGAGCCGGCGGTTGGCGCTGTTCACCGCCCGCTTGTTGCGCCGGATGCTCCGGCGCGAACTCTTGTCGTTCTCGCCGAAGGCGTTCCGGCGGTCCTTCAGGTAGCTCAGCCGCTTCTTCTCCTGCGGCGTCCTGCGCACCATGCACTCGCCCCCTTCCCCGCACCGACGCTAGGCGCCGGGCGGCGAAGGGGGCGAGTGCTTTTCCCGCTGCTGCTCTTACTTTGTGTTCCCACGCTTCGCGAGGCTGTGCTTACTTGGTGTTCCCACGCTTCGCGAGGCTGTGCTTACTTGGTGTTCCCACGCTTCGCGAGGCTGTGCTTACTTGGTGTTCCCACGCTTCGCGAGGCTGTGCTTACTTGGTGTTCCCACGCTTCGCGAGGAAGGCCTCGACCTGCTGGCGGACCTCCGGGGTGTCCAGGCCGCGCACGGTCATGGTGGTGCGGCGGCGCAGCACGTCGTCCACGGTGTACGCCCACTCGTTGTCGGCGGCGAAGGCGACCTGCGCCCAGACGTCCGGGCCGTCGGCGTGGATCGGCTCGCCGAGCTCCGGGTGCTGCGCGATCAGGTGCGCGATCTCGAAGGAGAGCGTGCCGTAGTGGCTGGCCAGGTGCTTGGCGACCAGCGGCTCCATTCGCGAGCCGGGCTCGCGGTCGACCAGCAGGCGGTGCGCGACGGCGTTCGGCGCGCCGACGCCGGGCAGCGGCACGGTCGCCGGGAAGGGCGACATGTCCTCGGCCAGGCCGGTGCCGGGCACGTGCTTGAGCTTCTCCAGCACGGCGCGGCCGATGTGCCGGTAGGTGGTCCACTTGCCGCCGGCGACCGACAGCATGCCGCCGCGGCCTTCGCTGACGACGGTCTCGCGCTTGGCGGCGGCGGTGTCGCCGGGGCCGCCGGGCAGCACCCGCAGGCCGGCGAAGGCGTAGGTGATCAGGTCGCGGTCGAGGTGCTCGTCGCGGATCGCGTGGCCGGCCTCGTCCATGATCTGGTCGATGTCGGCCTCGGTGGCGCGGACGTCCAGCGGGTCGCCGGTGTACTCCTCGTCCGTGGTGCCGAGCAGGACGTGGTCCTCCCACGGGATCGCGAAGGAGACGCGGTACTTGTCGATCGGGATGGTGAGCGCGGCGCGCCACGGGGTGCGGCGCTTGACGACGACGTGCGCACCCTTGGAAAGCCGGATCGACGGGGCGGCGCCCGCGTCCTCCATCTTCCGCAGGTGGTCGACCCAGGGGCCGGTGGCGTTGAGCACCAGGCGGGCGCTGACGCCGAACTCGGTGCCGTCCAGGCGGTCGCGCAGCTCGGCGCCGGAGACCCGGCCGCCGGTGAAGCGCAGACCGGTGACCTCGGCGTGGTTGAGCACGACCGCGCCGGACTCGACCGCGGCGCGGACGGTCATCACGGCGACCCGGGAGTCGTTCATCTGGTGGTCGCCGTAGACGGCCACCGAGCGCAGGCCCTCGGTGCGCAGCGCCGGCACCTGCTGGGCGGCGTGCGCGGCGGTGGAGACCCGGCCCATGCCGTCGCGGAAGGCGGAGAGCGCCGAGTAGAGGAAGACGCCGGCGCCGAGCTTGGGGGCGCTGTGCGGGCCGCCCTTGTAGACCGGCACGAAGAAGGTCAGCGGGTTGACCAGGTGCGGGGCGACGTCGGTGGCGAGCGCGCGGCGCTCCTTGTGGTTCTCGGCGACCAGCCTGACAGCGCCGGTCTGCAGGTAGCGCAGACCGCCGTGGACGAGCTTGGAGGAGGCGCTGGAGGTGGCGCCGGCGAAGTCGCCCGCATCGACCATGGCGACCTTCAGACCGGCCTGCGCCGCCGTCCAGGCGGTCGCGGTGCCGAGGATGCCGCCGCCGATCACCAGCAGGTCGTAGGTGGCCTTGCCGAGCAGCTCGCGGGTCTCGGCGCGGGAGGCGGTGCGGGCGGTGGTGAAACCGGCGCCCAGAGTCGGAATGGTAGCCATGGTGTGTGTACGGCGGCCTGGTCGGGCTGCCGTGTCTCCTCTCGGGTGTGCGGTGCGGTCTCCGCCGGGAGACCGGGGCCCGGCCCCGGTGCGGCGGGGCCGGAACGTCACGAAGGCCGGCCGGGGCGGCGCTGCCCCGGCCGGCTGTGCGTCAGCTCTGGTCGTCCTCCTCCACCCAGCCCATGGTGCGCTCGACCGCCTTGAGCCACTTCTTGTACTCGCGGTCGCGGGTGGCCTCGTCCATCCGCGGGGTCCACTCCGCGGCGCGGTGCCAGTTGGCCCGCAGGGTGTCGAGGTCGCTCCAGAAGCCGACCGCGAGACCGGCCGCGTAGGCCGCGCCCAGTGCCGTGGTCTCGGCGACGTAGGGGCGCTCGACGGGGGCGTCCAGGACGTCGGCGATGTTCTGCATGAGCAGGTTGTTGGAGGTCATGCCGCCGTCGACCTTGAGCGCGGTGAGCTCGACGCCGGAGTCCTTCTGCATGGCGTCGACGACCTCGCGGGTCTGCCAGGCGGTGGCCTCCAGGACGGCCCGGGCCAGGTGGCCCTTGGTCACGTAGCGGGTCAGGCCGGCGATCACACCGCGGGCGTCGGAGCGCCAGTACGGGGCGAACAGGCCGGAGAACGCCGGGACGAAGTAGGCGCCGCCGTTGTCCTCGACGGTGGAGGCGAGGGTCTCGATCTCGGCGGCCGTCGAGATGATGCCGAGCTGGTCGCGGAGCCACTGCACCAGCGAGCCGGTGACGGCGATCGAGCCCTCGAGGGCGTAGACCGGGGCCTGGTCGCCGATCCGGTAGCCGACGGTGGTCAGCAGGCCGTGGTACGAGTTGACGATCTTCTCGCCGGTGTTCAGCAGCAGGAAGGTGCCGGTGCCGTAGGTCGACTTGGCCTCGCCCTCGTCGAAGCAGGTCTGGCCGAACAGCGCGGCCTGCTGGTCGCCGAGCGCGGAGGCGACGGGCACGCCCGCCAGGTCGCCGACCGCGTGGCCGTAGACCTCGGCGGAGGAGCGGATCTCCGGGAGGACCGCGAGCGGAACGTCCATGGACTCCGCGATCTTGTCGTCCCACTCCAGGGTGTGGAGGTTCATCAGCATGGTGCGGCTGGCGTTGGTGACGTCCGTGACGTGCTTGCCGCCGTTGACACCGCCGGTGAGGTTCCAGATGACCCAGGTGTCCATGGTGCCGAAGAGGATCTCGCCGGCCTCGGCGCGCTCGCGCAGGCCCTCGACGTTGTCCAGCAGCCAGCGGATCTTCGGGCCGGCGAAGTAGCTGGCCAGCGGCAGGCCGGTCTCGCGGCGGTAGCGGTCCTGGCCGACGTTGCGGCCCAGCTCGCGGCAGAGCGCCTCGGTGCGGGTGTCCTGCCAGACCAGTGCGTTGTGGACGGGCTCACCGGTGTTCTTGTCCCACAGCACGGTGGTCTCGCGCTGGTTGGTGATGCCGATGGCGCGGATGTCGTCCTTGGTGAGGCCGGCCTTCTCCAGGGCCCCGCGGATCACCGACTGGACGCGGGTCCAGATCTCGGCGGCGTCGTGCTCGACCCAGCCCGGCTGCGGGAAGATCTGCGAGTGCTCCTGCTGGTCGACGGCGACGATCCGGCCGTCGGCGCCGAAGATGATGCAGCGGCTGGACGTGGTGCCCTGGTCGATCGCGGCGATGTAGTTCCCGGTGGGCGTGGTGCCAGAAGTCATGGGGTCCTCGGATCTGGATGAGGGATTCAGGACAGGGCGGGCCTGACGTGGGGTCAGTCCCCGTGGACGGGTGCCGGGCAAACCCCGGTCGGGCTCAGAAGACGATGTGGTAGAAACCGCCGGCCAGCAGGCCGCCGATGGCCGGGCCGGCCACCGGGATCCACGCGTACGACCAGTCCGAGCTGCCCTTGTTCGGGATCGGCAGCAGGCTGTGGGCGATGCGCGGGCCGAGGTCGCGGGCCGGGTTGATCGCGTAGCCGGTCGGGCCGCCGAGCGAGAGACCGATGCCGACCACGGTGAGCGCGACGATCAGGATGCCGGTGCCGGAGAGGCCGAGGCCCTTGTTCAGGCCCTGGGTGAGGATGGCCAGGCAGAGCACGAAGGTGCCGATGATCTCGGTGAGCATGTTCTGGATCGGGTTCCGGATCTCCGGACCGGTGGAGAAGATGCCGAGGGTGGGGTCCTCGTTGGCCTGGAACTGGCCGAGGTAGGTGACCCACACCAGGACTCCGCCGATGAACGCGCCGAGCATCTGGGAGCCGATGTACAGCGGGACCTTGCTCCAGTCGCCGGTCTCGGCGGCGATGGCCAGGGTGACCGCGGGGTTGAGGTGGGCGCCGGACTTGGGGGCCGACATGTAGGCGGCGATGAGGACCGCGAAGCCCCAGCCGAAGGTGATGGCGAGCCAGCCGGCGTTGATCGCCTTCGACTTCTTGAGCGTGACCGCGGCGCAGACGCCGCCGCCGAGCAGAATCAGAGCGGCGGTGCCGAGGGTTTCGCCGACGAAGATGTCGCCGTTGGAGAAAGCGGACACAGAGACTCCCTTGTCCTGGTGGCCCGGAGGTGCGGGTGGGGGCAGGTGTGCCGGGGCGATCCGGTGCGGGTGAGCGCAGTGGGAGCGGATCTTCCCGGCCGCCGTTCGACAATGTCGACCGACATGCGGAAGCTTCTACCGCTGCCACCCTCCACGTCAAGGCAGGGTTACGCACCTGTGACGGACGAGGACGCAGGGACGCGCCGGACAGGCGGTGCGCGTCGGCGGAACGGGCGAACGGGCGGCCCCGGACGGGGTTCCGGGCGCCCTTCGGGGCCCCGCCGGGCATGCGAAAGGGCGCGGACGGGCTGCTGCCCGTCCGCGCCCCGCGCGAACGTGTGAACGGCCTGCGGCCGGCGGTCAGAACCGCCCGGCGCCCAGGTCCCGGGAGATCGCCCGGGCCGCGCTGCGCACCGAGGCGACCAGCGACGGCTTGACGAAGCCGTCCTCGGTGACCGTCTCCACCGGGCCGCTCACGCAGACCGCGCCGACCGGATTGCGCCGCCGGTCCTGGATCAGCGCACCGATCGAGGCCACCCCCTCCCAGGTCTCCTCGATCGAGTCGGCCCAGCCCCGCTCGCGGATCAGCGCGCACTCCGCGTCCACGTCCACCGGATCGGTCAGTGTACGCAGCGTGTAGGGCTCGTACGGGCCGTCGCCCAGCTGCCCGCGGGCCACCGGGTCGTACGCCAGCAGCACCTTGCCCAGCGCGGTGGAGTGCAGCGGCTGCATCGAACCGACCTCCAGCACCTGCCTCGTGTCGTCGGGGCGGAAGACGTGGTGCACGATCAGCACGCCCTGCTGGTGCAGCACGCCGAGGTAGACCGTCTCGCCGCTGGCCCGGGCCAGGTCGTCTGCCCACACCAGGGCGCGCGCCCGCAGCTCGTGCACGTCCAGGTAGCTCTGGCCGAGCCGCAGCAGCTCGGCACCGAGCTGGTACTTCCCGCTCTCCGGGTCCTGCTCGACGAAACCCTCCTGCTGCAGCGTGCGCAGGATGCCGTGCGCGGTGCCCTTGGCCAGGTCGAGCGCGGTCGCGACCTCGGACAGCCCGAGCCGGCGCTCACCGCCGGCCAGCAGGCGCATGATCGCGGCGGCCCGGGAGAGCGACTGGATCGGGCCGGGCATTGGCTACCTCCCCTGACAGGCGGTCGACATTGTCGACCGAAGTGTTGACGGCACGAGTCTGCCAGGCCGACGGCCGGATGCGCACCTTTCGGATCACTCCGCCCCGTGCGCGAGAGCGCACCGACCACCCCGCACGCCGTGCGCGGCCGCGCTCACCCCGCATCGCGCACCGCACGGGCGAGCCCCGCGATCTCCCGCTCGCCGACCCGGCAGCACCCGCCGACCAGCCGCGCCCCGTCCGCCAGCCAGCCGGCCACCCGCTCCGGCCGGAAGGTCGACCCGCCCCGCCAGTCGCGCGCCCCGGCGTCCCAGCTCTCGCCGCTGTTCGGATACACCACCACCGGCTTGCCGGTCGCCCGCGCGGCCACCGGCACCGCCCGGTCCGCGTCGTCCGGGCTGCAGCAGTTCACCCCCACCGCCACCACGGCGTCCACCCCCGCGGCCAGGCCCAGCGCCCCGGCCAGCGGCTGCCCCGCCTGCGTCCGGTCGCCCGCGACACTGAACGACAGCCACGCCGGCACCCCGAGACCGTCGACCGCCCGCAGCAGCGCCTCCGCCTCCACCGCGTCCGGGACGGTCTCCAGCGCCAGCACGTCCGGGCCGGCCGCCGCCAGCACCTCCAGCCGCGGCCGGTGGAAGCGCTCCAGCTCCGCCACGCTCAGCCCGTACCGCCCCCGGTACTCCGAGCCGTCCGCCAGCATCGCGCCGTACGGCCCGGCCGACGCCGCCACGAACAGCGGCCCGGCCGCCCCCTCCTCCTCGGCCCGCCGCGCGGCGTCCCGCGCCAACCGGACGCTCAGCGCCAGCAGCCGCTCGGCCTCCGCCCGGTCGACGCCCCGGCGCGCGAACCCCTCGAACGAGGCCTGGTAGCTCGCCGTGATCGCCACCTGCGCCCCGGCCCGGAAATATCCCAGGTGCGCCTCGGCCACCGCATCGGGCGCGTCCGCCAGCAGCCGGGCCGACCAGAGCGCGTCCGACAGGTCGTGCCCGGCGTCCTCCAGCTGGTTGGACAGCCCGCCGTCCAGCACCAGCGGCCCCGCCGCCAGAGCGGCGGCGAAGCCCGGGCGGGCGGCCGCGTACGGGGGAGCGGCGGGCACGGTCCCTCCTGCTGCGGTGGGGCGGCGGCGGCGCGGCGGTGCGCGGCGCGGCGGCCCGAACGGTGCGGATGCCTGAACTGTAGAGCGGCCGCGGCCACGGCGGACCGCCGGGTCGTCGATCGGCGTTTTCACCGGGCCTTGACGGATCCACCCGTACGAGTGATCGAAAACGGCTGGCGGTCGCCGGTCGACTGCGCTACGTTCTTCTCACTCGGAGAACAACCCATCCGGCGCAGACACCGCAATGCGCGGCACAGGCACGACAGGTACGGCAGGAACGACCGAAGGCAGGTGGGCGATGGCAGCCGACGACGCGACCGAGGGCGGCGCCGAGCGGGAGTGGCTCGCGCAGTACGACCCGCGCGCCTACACCCCCGTGGCGGTCACCGTCGACGTGGTCGCCCTGACACTGCGCGGCGGCGAACTCCACGTCCTGCTGGTCGAACGCGGAGAGCCGCCCTACCAGGGCTGCTGGGCCCTGCCCGGCGGCTTCCTCCGCGCCGGCGAGGAGGACCTCCCCGGCGCCGCCGTCCGCGAACTCGCCGAGGAGACCGGCCTCCAGGGCACCCTGGAGGCCGCCGCCGCCCTCAGCCGCATCCACCTGGAGCAGCTCGGCAGCTACGGCGCCCCCGACCGCGACCCGCGCATGCACGTGGTCTCCGTCGCCTACCTCGCATTCGCCCCCGACCTGCCCGACCCGCAGGCCGGCAGCGACGCCGCGGCCGCCGCCTGGCACCCGGTCTCCGCACTCGACCCGGCCCACCCCCGAACGGCCGGGCCGCACGCCGACGCCCACGGGGGTGGCGTCAGCGCGCGGCCCGGCATCCGACTCGCCTTCGACCACGCCGCGATCCTCGCCGACGGCCTGGACCGCGCCCGCGCCAAGATCGAGTACAGCCCGCTGGCCACCGCCTTCCTCCCGCACGACTTCACCATCCCCGAGCTGCGCACCGTCTACGAGGCCGTCTGGGGCGAGCGCCTGCACGCCGGCAACTTCCACCGCAAGGTGCTCTCCGTGCCCGGATTCGTCGAGTCCACCGGCGCCACCACCGAACGCGGCGGCACGCGCGGCGGTCCCCGCGCCCGCACCTACCACGCCGGCGACGCCCACCTCCTCCACCCGCCGCTGCTGCGCCCCTCCCACGAGGACGGCATCCGATGACCGCGCCCCGCGCCGCCCGGCCGCCCACCGCACCCGGCGCGACCCCGCCCGGCTTCGCCGAAGCGGCGGCCGCCGTCCTCGCCGCAGGCGGCCCGTACGACGTCTTCCCCGCCGACCCGGCAGACGCCGCCCGCCGGTACCGCCGTCTCGCCCGGCTCCTCCACCCGGACACCGCGCCCGCCGCCGAGCGGTCCCGCGCCGTCGCCGCGTTCCTCGCCCTCGGCCGGCTCTGGGAGCAGCACCACGGTCCCGCCGCCGGCACCGACGAGCTCCGCACCCGCCGGCACACCTACCGGCTGGGTCCGGTCGCGGCCGCCGGCGACATCGCCGTCCTGCGCTCCGCCACCACCGAGGCCGGCACCGAGGTCCTGCTGAAGATCCCCCGCAGCGCCCTCGACAACGACCTCCTCGACCGTGAGGCGGCCGCCCTCACCCGGCTCGCCCGCCACGGGGACGGCCGCTTCCACGCCTACGCCCCGACCCTGCTGGAGACCTTCCGCTACCAGGACACCACCGACCCGGCCGACGCCCCGCGGCAGGTCAACGCCCTCGTCCACCGGCCCGGCCTGCGCCCGCTCACCCACGTCCTGCGGGCCTACCCCGACGGGCTCGACCCGCGTGACGCCGCCTGGATCTGGCGCCGCCTGCTCGTCGCCCTCGGGTACGCCCACCGGGCCGGCGTCCGACACGGCGCCGTCCTCCCCGAGCACGTCCTCGTCCACCCGGCCGACCACGGCCTCGTCCTCGTCGACTGGTGCTACGCGGGCACCGGCGCGCCCGCCCCCGCGCCCGCCCTGGTCGAACGCCACCGCGCGCTCTACCCGCCCGAGGTCCCGGCCCGACAGGCTGTCACCGAGGCCACCGACATCCACCTCGCCACCCGGTGCGTCCAGCAGCTCATGGGCGACCGCGCGCCCCGGCAGATCCGCGCCTTCATCACCGGCTGCACCCTGCCCGCCGAGCCCCGCCGACCGCACGACGCCTGGAAGCTCCTCGCCGAGCTCGACGACCTGCTCCACACCCTCTACGGCCCGCGCACCTTCCGGCCGCTCCACCTGTCACCCACCACCTGAGGAGGCCCCCATGGGCAGCGGCACCTGGTCCACCGACGTCTACGACGCCGCCGCGCACTACCGCACCGGCACCGGCGCCAGCGCCTTCGCCTACAGCGACGCCACCACCCGCGGCGCCCGCTCCGGCTGGAAGGCCCACCCCACCCTCGACCCGCACGGCCTCACCACCCGTGAGAGCCGGGACTCGGACGAGCACCCCACCTCGCTCGCCATCGCCGTCCTCTTCGACGTCACCGGCTCCATGCAGACCGTCCCGCGCACCCTGCAGACCAAGCTCCCCGAACTCTTCGGCCTGCTTCTGCGCAAGGGCTACACCGAGCACCCGCAGATCCTCTTCGGTGCCGTCGGCGACGCCACCTGCGACCGCGTCCCGCTCCAGCTCGGCCAGTTCGAGTCCGACAACCGGATGGACGACCACCTCGGCAACATCCTGCTCGAAGGCGGTGGCGGCGGGCAGATGACGGAGTCCTACGAGCTCGCCATGTACGCCATGGCCCGCCACACCTCACTCGACTGCGTCGAGCGCCGCGGCCGCAAGGGCTACCTCTTCCTCATCGGCGACGAACTGCCCTACGGCAAGGTCAAGGCCCGCGAGGTCCGCGCCGTCCTCGGCGAGGACATCCCCGAGGACATCCCGATCACCGCGATCCTCGCCGAGCTCCGGCAGCTGTTCCACGTCTACTTCATCCTCCCGGCCGGCGCCGCCCACGCAGGCAACACCGAGGTCCTCGACACCTGGCGCAAGCTCCTCGGCCAGCACGTCATCGAACTCGACGACCTCGACGCCGTCTGCGAGACCATCGCCCTCACCATCGGCCTCGGCGAGGAGGCCATCGACCTCCAGGAAGGCCTCGACGACCTCACCGACATCGGCTCCGACGCCGCCGCCACCGTCGGCAAGGCCCTCCAGTCCCTCGCCCGCCACTCCCGCACGCCCGCCGTCCCCGGCACGTCCCTCCTCACCCCCGACGACCGCGCCACCACCGGCACCACCCGCCTCTGAGCCCGTACCACCGCCGGGTGGCCGGCCCACGTCCGCACCTCCGCACCTCCGCACCTCCGGGCCTCCGCACCTCCGCACCTCCGCACCTCCGCACCTCCGCACCTCCGCACCTCCGCACCTCCGCACCTCCGCACCTCCGCACCGAAGGGGTACCGCCGTGACCGACACCCGCCCCGCAGGCCCCGGCACCGGCCCCATCGACGGGCACGTCATCGTCTGCGACCTCGGCTTCGGTGACGCCGGCAAGGGGACGGTGGTCGACCACCTCTGCCGCGGCCCGCTCGGCCCCGAGAGCCCCCACCCGGCCCGCGCCGTCGTCCGTCACAACGGCGGCGCGCAAGCCGCCCACAACGTCGTCACCGACGACGGACGCCACCACACCTTCGCCCAGTTCGGCTCGGGCACCCTCGCAGGCGTCCCCACCCATCTCTCCCGCTTCATGCTGGTCGACCCGCTCGCCCTGGCCGCCGAGGCCCACCACCTGGCGGCCCTCGGCGTGCCCGACCCGCTCGCCCTGCTCACCGTCGACCGCCGCGCGCTCCTCACCACCCCGTACCACGCCGCCGCCAACCGCATCCGCGAGCAGCGCCGAGGCCACGACCGCCACGGCTCCTGCGGCCTCGGCATCGGCGAGACCGCACGCTACGCAATCGACCACCCCGACGACGCCCCGACCGCCGACGACTGCACCCGCCCCGCCCGCCTGCTCACCCGCCTCACCCTGCTCCGCGACCGCCTCGCCGACCGGCTCGGCCTCACCCCGGCCGATCTCGACGCCCCGCCGCCCGCCGCCTGCGTCGAGGCCTTCACCGCCTTCGCGGCCCGCGTCCGCCTCACCGACGAGGGCCACCTCGACCGCCTGCTCCGCACCGGCCCGGTGATCTTCGAGGGCGCCCAGGGCGTCCTGCTCGACGAGTGGCACGGCTTCCACCCGTACACCACCTGGTCCACCACCACCTTCGCCCATGCCGAGACCCTCCTCGCCGAGGCCGGCGCACCCGCCGCCGCGCTGCGGCTCGGCGTCCTGCGCGCGTACACCACCCGCCACGGCCCCGGCCCGCTCCCCACCGAGGACAAGTCCCTCGACCTGCCCGAGCCCCACAACGGCACCGGCCGCTGGCAGGGCGCCTTCCGCCTCGGACACTTCGACACCCCCGGCCACCGCTACGCCTTGGCCGCCGCGGGCGGGGCCGACGCCCTCGCCCTCACCCACCTCGACGCCCCCGCCCGCCACCCCGAGCTGCGCCTCTGCGACACGTACGAGCTGGACGGCGCACCGCTGCACGCCATCGGCACCGGCCTGAGCGGCGACCTCGACGCCCAGAGCCGCCTCACCGAGGCCCTGCTCCGGGCCCGCCCGGGCACCCTCACCGACCCAGGCCCGGACCGGCGGGACTGGTCCGACGCGATCGCCGACCGCCTCCGCACCCCCGTACTCCTCGAGTCCCACGGCCCGACGGCCCGTCAGAAACGCCTCCGCAGAGCCCCTGTTCGCCGCAGTACCATCCACCCCATGACCACAGACCAGGCCGACCGGAAGACCTACGGCCCCGGCACCCACTGCCACTGGTGCGGCACCGCCTACAGCCCCGGCACCTCGGGCTGGCCCCGCACCTGCCCGGGCTGCAGCGAGATCAGCTACCGCAACCCGCTGCCCGTGGTCGTCACCCTGCTGCCCGTCGTCTCACCCGAGGCGGAGGGGCTCGTCGTCATCCGCCGCACCATCGAGCCCGGCTACGGCGAGCTCGCCCTGCCCGGCGGCTACATCGACTACGGCGAGAGCTGGCAGCAGGCCTGCGTCCGCGAGCTCCGCGAGGAGACCGGCATCGAGGCCGACCACGCCCGGGTCACCCTGGTCGCCACCGACTCCGACACCGCGGGCGGCTTCCTCTGCCTGTTCGGCATGCTCCCCGCCCGCCGGATCGAGGAACTCCCGCCGCGCGTCCCCACCCCCGAGACCGAGGGCTGGCAGTTCCTCCCCATCGCCTCCCGGCTGGCCTTCCCCTTCCACACCCGGGTCGCCCACGCCTGGTTCAACGGCGAGTACTCCCACCTGGTCTGATCACGGGCGCCGCCCCACCCGCCGCGCCCACCCACCACGCGCGGCCGCCACACCCCGCCACCACCCGGGGGCTCTGGCGCACCCGACGATCACATGGCAAGGTCTGCTCGTCAGCCACCACGCGGGCGGCGCCCGCCACAAGCAGCCCCGCCCACCGCCCCCGGCCCCCGGGCGGGGGCGCACCACCCCGGGAGACCACCACCGTGAGCACCCCACCCGAAGGCCGACCGCTCTGGCGCCCCGACCCGGTCCGCGCCGCATCCGCCCGGATCGTCGCCTTCCAGGCCTGGGCCGCAGAGCACCACGGCGCACCGGCGGCCCCGCTCGCCCCCGCGGACGACGACGAGCAGGCCGCCGCCCGCTACGCCGACCTCCAGGCCTGGTCCACCGAAGACCTGGAGCGCTTCTGGACGGCCGTCACCGAGTGGTTCGACGTCCGCTTCACCACCGCGCCCGAGGCCGTCCTCGCCGACCCGGCGATGCCCGGCGCCCGCTGGTTCCCCGGCGCCCGCCTCAACTACGCCGAGCACGCCCTGCGCGCCGCCGAGGACCCCGACCGCGCCGACCGGCCCGCGATCCTGCACCTCGACGAGACCACCGAGCAGCCCAACGCACTCAGCTGGGCCGAGCTGCGCCGCCAGGTCGGCTCACTCGCCGCCGCCCTCCGGGCCCGCGGCGTCCGCCCCGGCGACCGGATCGGCGCCTACCTGCCGAACATCCCGCAGGCCGTCGTCGCCCTGCTCGCGACCGCCGCCGTCGGCGCCGTCTGGACCTCCTGCGCCCCCGACTTCGGCGTCCGCAGCGTCCTCGACCGGCTCCAGCAGATCGAGCCCACCGTCCTCTTCGCCATCGACGGCTACCACTACGGCGGCAAGGACCACGACCGCACCGAGGTCGTCGCCGAACTCCGCCGCGAACTCCCCTCGCTGCGCACAGTCGTGCACATCCCGCTGCTCGGCGGCCCGGCCTCCGAGGGCGCCCTCGCCTGGGACGACCTGGTCGCCGGCGACGACGAGCCGGTCTTCGAGCCCGTCCCCTTCGACCACCCGCTCTGGGTGCTCTACTCCTCCGGCACCACCGGCCTGCCCAAGGCCATCGTGCAGAGCCAGGGCGGTATCCTCGTCGAGCACCTCAAGCAGGCCTCGCTCCACCTCGACCTCGGCCCGGACGACCGCTTCCTCTGGTACACCTCCACCGGCTGGATGATGTGGAACTTCCTCGTCGCCGGCCTCCTCGTCGGGTCCACGATCGTCACCTACGACGGCAGCCCGGGGCACCCCGACACCGGCGCACTCTGGTCGGTCGCCGCCCGCACCCGGGCCACCGTCCTCGGCACCTCCGCCGCCTACGTCATCGCCAGCCGCAAGGCCGACCTGCACCCCGGCGCCGACCTGGACCTCTCCGCCGTGCGCTGCATCGGCACCACCGGCTCCCCGCTGCCGCCCGACGGCTTCCAGTGGATCTACGACGAGGTCAAGAAGGACGTCTGGCTCGCCTCCGTCAGCGGCGGCACCGACGTCTGCAGCTGCTTCGTCGGCGGCGTCCCCACCCTCCCCGTCCACCTCGGCGAGATCCAGGCACCGTGCCTGGGCGCCGCCGTCGAGTCCTGGGACGTCCAGGGCCACCCGCTGACCGACCAGGTCGGCGAGCTCGTGGTCACCAAGCCGCTGCCCTCCATGCCGATCGGCTTCTGGAACGACCCGGACGGCACCCGCTACCGGGACAGCTACTTCGACATGTACCCGGGCAGCTGGCGCCACGGCGACTGGATCACCGTCACCTCCCGCGGCACCGTCGTCATCCACGGCCGCTCCGACTCCACCCTCAACCGCCAGGGCGTCCGGATGGGCTCCTCAGACATCTACGAGGTCGTCGAGCGCCTCCCGGAGATCGCGGAGTCCCTGGTCATCGGCGTCGAGGAGCCGGACGGCGGCTACTGGATGCCGCTCTTCGTCGTCCTCGCCCCCGGCGCGGACCTCGACGACTCGCTGCGCGCCCGCGTCCGCACCGAACTGCGCACCCAGCTCTCGCCCCGGCACGTCCCGGACGAGATCATCGCCGTCCACGGCCTCCCGCACACCCTCACCGGCAAGCGGATCGAGGTCCCGGTGAAGCGGCTGCTCTCCGGCACCCCGCTGGAGAAGGCGGTGAACCCGGGCTCGGTCGACAACATCGACCACCTCCGGTTCTTCGAGCGCCTGGGCGCCGAGCGCCGCGGCTGAGCCCTGCCCCGCCGTCCGGGCCCGGACAGCCGAGCAGGGGCGCTTCCAACCCCCACGGTGGAAGCGCCCCTGCGGCCCCGGCCCTGCTCCGGGGCGTCTACTCGCCGGACAGCACCTGGTGCGCCGCCGCGCGCGCGTCGGCCGCGCTGTCCACGGCCCGCGCCGCTGCCGCGGCACGCCGGCACTGCGCCAGCGTCACCTTCGCCAACGCCGACCGCACGTAGGCGATCGACGAGGCACCCATCGACAGGCTCGTCACACCGAGACCGGCGAGCACACAGGCGAGCAGCGGATCGGCGGCCGCCTCACCGCACACACCGCAGCTCTTGCCGGTCGCCTGCGCGGCCTCGGCCGACAGCGCGATCAGGTCGAGCAGCGCCGGCTGCCACGGGTCCTGCAGCCGCGCCACCGCACCGACCTGCCGGTCCGCCGCGAAGGTGTACTGCGCCAGGTCGTTCGTCCCCAGCGACAGGAACTCGACCTCCTGCAGGATGGACCTGGCCCGCAGCGCCGCCGACGGGATCTCCACCATCGCACCGAACTTCGCCACCAGCCCGGCCTCCCGACAGGCGTCCGCGAACGCCCGCGCGTCCTGCCGGTCCGCCACCATCGGCGCCATGACCTCCAGGTGGACGGGCAGTCCCTCGGCCGCCCGGGCGAGCGCCCGCAGCTGCGTCGACAGCACCTCGGGGTGGTCCAGCAGCGTCCGCAGACCCCGTACACCCAGGGCGGGGTTCGGCTCGTCGGCCGGCGTCAGGAAGTCCAGCGGCTTGTCCGCCCCGGCATCCAGCACCCGGACGACCACCCGGCCCTCCGGGAAGGCCTCCAGCACCTTCCGGTACTCCTCGTACTGCTTCTCCTCGCTCGGCGCCTTCGCGGAGTCGTCGAGGAAGAGGAACTCGGTACGGAACAGGCCGACGCCCTCCGCCTCGGCCTCCAGCGCCGCCGGCAGGTCCGCCGGGCCGCCGATGTTCGCGAGCAGCGGCACCAGGTGCCCGTCCGAGGTGCGGCCCGGGCCGGAGGACGCGGCCAGCGCGGCCTTCCGCTCGGCCGCCAGCCGGCGCAGCTCCTCCTGCCGTTCGGCGGACGGGTTCACCAGCACCTCACCGCTGCTGCCGTCCACCGCGACGACGACGCCCTCGGCGACCTCGGTCGCCCGGGGCAGCGCCACCACGGCCGGCACGCCCAGCGCCCGCGCCAGGATCGCGCTGTGGCTGGTCGGCCCGCCCTCCTCGGTGACGAAGCCCAGCACCAGAGCCGGGTCTAGCAGCGCGGTGTCCGCCGGCGCGAGGTCGTGCGCGAAGAGCACGTACGGCTCGTCGCTGTCAGGCACGCCCGGCATCGGCACGCCGAGCAGCCGCGCCACGATCCGGTTACGGACGTCGTCCAGGTCGGCCACCCGACCGGCCAGGTAGTCGCCGGCCGCGGCCAGCAGCGCGCGGTACGCGGCGAAGGCGTCGTAGATGCCCCGCTCGGCACTGCTGCCGACCGTGATCCGCCGGCTGACGTCCGCCATCAGCTCCGGGTCCTGCGCCATCAGCGCCTGGGCCTCGAGCACGGCCTGCGCCTCACCACCGGCCAGGTTGCCGCGCGCGATCAGGTCGGCCGCGACGGCGTCCACCGCGGCCTGGGCACGGGCCTGCTCGCGCGGGGCGTCCTCACTCGGGACCTGTGTCGCCGGGGGTTCCAGCACTGCCGTCCCCATGTGCCGCACCGGGCCGATGGCGACCCCGTGGCTGACCCCTACGCCGCGAAGCATCGGTTCCACGTTCAGAGATTCCTTTCACCCGGCCAGCGGGAGTCAGTTCCAGGTGAAGAGTTCGCCGCCCGGCGCGACGTCACCGCTCTCGGCCACACCGGAGAGCGCCTCGGACGTGGCCTCCAGCGCGACGATCGGGGAGATCGGCGACTTGCCCGCGGCCTCCACGGCCGCCGGGTTCCAGCGGATCACCGGCTGACCGCGCTTGACCTCGTCCCCCTTGCCGACGAGCAGCTCGAAGCCCTCGCCGTTGAGCTGGACGGTGTCGATGCCGAGGTGGGTCAGCACACCGTGGCCGTCCGCGTCGACGACGACGAACGCGTGCGGGTGCATGGAGACCACGAGGCCGTCGAGCGGGGCCACCGCCTCGGTGGGCTCGCGCACCGGGTCGATGGCGGTGCCGGGTCCGACCATCGCGCCGGAGAAGACGGGGTCCGGCACGTTGGCCAGTCCGACGGCCCGGCCGGCGAGCGGCGAGGTCACAGTGGTCATGGTGGAGCCTCCCAGGTGCGGAGTACAGCGCGTGCGGCCGCGGAGCAGCGGCATCGGCATCAGCTGAAGCCTAAATCATGTCAACTTCGGACATACCGGCACGTAACGGCAGAGTGCGCCGAGCGGGGCGACGCCCAGCTCCGACAGCACCGAACCGCCCGAGACCGACCCGTCGACGCAGGAATGACGGGCCTGTCGCGACGCAAGTGGTCTAGTCCTCTGTGTCGATGCGCGGCACTCTACGGCATGTGGGGGCGTGCAGACGATGGCCCCGCTCGGGTGCCCGCCCGGCCGGCCTCCGACCGCGGGTGCTCCGTCCGGGTGACCACGCCGCGCCTCGATTAGGCGCGCGGGCCGAGACCGGCTATCGTTGCTCAGGTCGCCACGCAGCGATGGTTAACTCCGGATGTCGGGAACGTAAAGCACTGGTTAAACAGTGGCAAACGGATCTGATAAGCTGGAAACACGAAAGAGTGAAACGCCCGGAGGGTCCGCTGGAAGGCGGTCCGAAGGAAGTGTCCGTTCCTTGAGAACTCAACAGCGTGCCAAAAGTCAACGCCAGATATGTTGACATCCCCGGCCGGTCCGTTTGGATCGGTTGGAGATTCCTTTTGAAATAACACAGCGAGGACGCAGTGCGCGGGGCCGCCTATTCCGGTGGTTGCCGTGCCGCTCAACGCGAGTGTGAACCGGCCGCTTTTAATTGAGCAGGGCCGAGTAATCATTCACGGAGAGTTTGATCCTGGCTCAGGACGAACGCTGGCGGCGTGCTTAACACATGCAAGTCGAACGGTGAAGCCCTTCGGGGTGGATCAGTGGCGAACGGGTGAGTAACACGTGGGCAATCTGCCCTGCACTCTGGGACAAGCCCTGGAAACGGGGTCTAATACCGGATACGACCTTCCTCTGCATGGGGGTTGGTGGAAAGCTCCGGCGGTGCAGGATGGGCCCGCGGCCTATCAGCTTGTTGGTGGGGTAATGGCCTACCAAGGCGACGACGGGTAGCCGGCCTGAGAGGGCGACCGGCCACACTGGGACTGAGACACGGCCCAGACTCCTACGGGAGGCAGCAGTGGGGAATATTGCACAATGGGCGAAAGCCTGATGCAGCGACGCCGCGTGAGGGATGACGGCCTTCGGGTTGTAAACCTCTTTCAGCAGGGAAGAAGCGCAAGTGACGGTACCTGCAGAAGAAGCACCGGCTAACTACGTGCCAGCAGCCGCGGTAATACGTAGGGTGCGAGCGTTGTCCGGAATTATTGGGCGTAAAGAGCTCGTAGGCGGCCTGTCGCGTCGGATGTGAAAGCCCGGGGCTTAACCCCGGGTCTGCATTCGATACGGGCAGGCTAGAGTGTGGTAGGGGAGATCGGAATTCCTGGTGTAGCGGTGAAATGCGCAGATATCAGGAGGAACACCGGTGGCGAAGGCGGATCTCTGGGCCATTACTGACGCTGAGGAGCGAAAGCGTGGGGAGCGAACAGGATTAGATACCCTGGTAGTCCACGCCGTAAACGTTGGGAACTAGGTGTTGGCGACATTCCACGTCGTCGGTGCCGCAGCTAACGCATTAAGTTCCCCGCCTGGGGAGTACGGCCGCAAGGCTAAAACTCAAAGGAATTGACGGGGGCCCGCACAAGCAGCGGAGCATGTGGCTTAATTCGACGCAACGCGAAGAACCTTACCAAGGCTTGACATACGCCGGAAACGTCCAGAGATGGGCGCCCCCTTGTGGTCGGTGTACAGGTGGTGCATGGTTGTCGTCAGCTCGTGTCGTGAGATGTTGGGTTAAGTCCCGCAACGAGCGCAACCCTTATTCTGTGTTGCCAGCGAGTAATGTCGGGGACTCACAGGAGACTGCCGGGGTCAACTCGGAGGAAGGTGGGGACGACGTCAAATCATCATGCCCCTTATGTCTTGGGCTGCACACGTGCTACAATGGCCGGTACAAAGGGCTGCGATGCCGCGAGGCGGAGCGAATCCCAAAAAGCCGGTCTCAGTTCGGATTGGGGTCTGCAACTCGACCCCATGAAGTTGGAGTTGCTAGTAATCGCAGATCAGCATGCTGCGGTGAATACGTTCCCGGGCCTTGTACACACCGCCCGTCACGTCACGAAAGTCGGTAACACCCGAAGCCGGTGGCCTAACCCTTGGGAGGGAGCCGTCGAAGGTGGGACCAGCGATTGGGACGAAGTCGTAACAAGGTAGCCGTACCGGAAGGTGCGGCTGGATCACCTCCTTTCTAAGGAGCACATAGCCGACTGCGAGCGAATGTCTCGCACGGTTGCTCATGGGTGGAACGTTGACTATTCGGCACTCGCGGTAGGGATGGCCAGTACTGCTCTTCGGAGCGTGGAACGTCGATCACCGTCGCGGGTGCCGGGCACGCTGTTGGGTCCTGAGGGAACGATCGTTCCTTCTGGGATGCCGGCTCCACTTGAGGGTCGTCTTCGGACGGTTCGAGGGTGGGTGTCTGGTCGTTGTTTGAGAACTGCACAGTGGACGCGAGCATCTGTGGCCAAGTTTTTAAGGGCGCACGGTGGATGCCTTGGCACCAGGAACCGATGAAGGACGTGGGAGGCCGCGATAGGCCCCGGGGAGCTGTCAACCGAGCTTTGATCCGGGGGTGTCCGAATGGGGAAACCCGGCAGTCGTCATGGGCTGTCACCCGCTGCTGAACACATAGGCAGTGTGGAGGGAACGCGGGGAAGTGAAACATC
This sequence comes from Streptomyces sp. TLI_235, assembly GCA_002300355.1. Taxonomy (NCBI): domain Bacteria; kingdom Bacillati; phylum Actinomycetota; class Actinomycetes; order Kitasatosporales; family Streptomycetaceae; genus Streptomyces; species Streptomyces sp. TLI_235. Next base: position 998,365 of record NSGV01000002.1, on the reverse strand, counting down.
TCAGTACCCGCAGGAAGAGAAAACAACCGTGATTCCGGGAGTAGTGGCGAGCGAAACCGGATGAGGCTAAACCAGCATGGTGTGAGACCCGGCAGGGGTTGCCATGTTGGGGTTGTGGGAATGAGCTTGATCGGTCTGCCGGCCGGTCGGCGAGTCAGAAACCGTTGGTGTAGTCGAAGGACATGCGAAAGGTCCGGCGTAGAGGGTAAGACCCCCGTAGACGAAACATCAGCGGCTTGCTTGCTCATCTCCCAAGTAGCACGGGGCCCGAGAAATCCCGTGTGAATCTGGCGGGACCACCCGCTAAGCCTAAATATTCCCTGGTGACCGATAGCGGATAGTACCGTGAGGGAATGGTGAAAAGTACCGCGGGAGCGGAGTGAAATAGTACCTGAAACCGTGTGCCTACAAGCCGTGGGGGCACCCCTTTGGGGTGTGACTGCGTGCCTTTTGAAGAATGAGCCTGCGAGTTTGCGGTGTGTAGCAAGGTTAACCCGTGTGGGGTAGCCGTAGCGAAAGCGAGTCCGAATAGGGCGTCTGAGTTGCATGCCCAAGACCCGAAGCGGAGTGATCTAGCCATGGGCAGGTTGAAGCGCGGGTAAGACCGTGTGGAGGACCGAACCCACCAGGGTTGAAAACCTGGGGGATGACCTGTGGTTAGGGGTGAAAGGCCAATCAAACTCCGTGATAGCTGGTTCTCCCCGAAATGCATTTAGGTGCAGCGTCGCGTGTTTCTTGCCGGAGGTAGAGCACTGGATAGGCGATGGGCCTCACCGGGTTACTGACCTTAGCCAAACTCCGAATGCCGGTAAGTGAGAGCGCGGCAGTGAGACTGTGGGGGATAAGCTCCATGGTCGAGAGGGAAACAGCCCAGAACACCGACTAAGGTCCCTAAGCGTGTGCTAAGTGGGAAAGGATGTGGAGTCGCAGAGACAACCAGGAGGTTGGCTTAGAAGCAGCCACCCTTGAAAGAGTGCGTAATAGCTCACTGGTCAAGTGATTCCGCGCCGACAATGTAGCGGGGCTCAAGCACATCACCGAAGTCGTGTCATTGCAGCAATAGGGCCAACGCCCGCTGTGATGGGTAGGGGAGCGTCGTGTGCCGGGTGAAGCAGCGGAGGAATCCAGTTGTGGACGGTTCACGAGTGAGAATGCAGGCATGAGTAGCGATACAAGAGTGGGAAACTCTTGCGCCGATTGACCAAGGGTTCCTGGGTCAAGCTGATCTGCCCAGGGTAAGTCGGGACCTAAGGCGAGGCCGACAGGCGTAGTCGATGGACAACGGGTTGATATTCCCGTACCCGCTTTGAAGCGCCAACGTCGAACCAGGTGATGCTAAGGCCGTGAAGCCGGCCCGGAGTCTTCGGACGAAGGGACGTGGTGGAGCCGCCGGTCCAAGTCTGTAGTAGGTGAGCGATGGGGTGACGCAGGAAGGTAGTCCAGCCCGGGCGGTGGTAGTCCCGGGGTAAGGGTGTAGGACGAACGGTAGGCAAATCCGCCGTTCACATAGTCTGAGACCTGATGCCGAGCCGATTGTGGTGAAGTGGATGATCCTATGCTGTCGAGAAAAGCCTCTAGCGAGTTTCATGGCGGCCCGTACCCCAAACCGACTCAGGTGGTCAGGTAGAGAATACCGAGGCGTTCGGGTGAACTGTGGTTAAGGAACTCGGCAAAATGCCCCCGTAACTTCGGGAGAAGGGGGGCCAGCCCTGGTGAGGATCTTTACGGTCTGAGCTGGGGGTGGCCGCAGAGACCAGCGAGAAGCGACTGTTTACTAAAAACACAGGTCCGTGCGAAGCCGTAAGGCGATGTATACGGACTGACGCCTGCCCGGTGCTGGAACGTTAAGGGGACCGGTTAGTCCGATTTCGGTCGGGCGAAGCTGAGAACTTAAGCGCCAGTAAACGGCGGTGGTAACTATAACCATCCTAAGGTAGCGAAATTCCTTGTCGGGTAAGTTCCGACCTGCACGAATGGCGTAACGACTTCTCGACTGTCTCAACCACAGGCCCGGTGAAATTGCATTACGAGTAAAGATGCTCGTTTCGCGCAGCAGGACGGAAAGACCCCGGGACCTTTACTATAGCTTGATATTGGTGTTCGGTTCGGCTTGTGTAGGATAGGTGGGAGACTGTGAAGCGGCAACGCCAGTTGTTGTGGAGTCGACGTTGAAATACCACTCTGGTCGTGCTGGATGTCTAACCTGGGTCCGTGATCCGGATCAGGGACAGTGTCTGGTGGGTAGTTTAACTGGGGCGGTTGCCTCCTAAAGGGTAACGGAGGCGCCCAAAGGTTCCCTCAGCCTGGTTGGCAATCAGGTGTTGAGTGTAAGTGCACAAGGGAGCTTGACTGTGAGACTGACGGGTCGAGCAGGTACGAAAGTAGGGACTAGTGATCCGGCGGTGGCTTGTGGAAGCGCCGTCGCTCAACGGATAAAAGGTACCCCGGGGATAACAGGCTGATCTTCCCCAAGAGTCCATATCGACGGGATGGTTTGGCACCTCGATGTCGGCTCGTCGCATCCTGGGGCTGGAGTAGGTCCCAAGGGTTGGGCTGTTCGCCCATTAAAGCGGTACGCGAGCTGGGTTTAGAACGTCGTGAGACAGTTCGGTCCCTATCCGCTGTGCGCGTAGGAGTGTTGAGAAGGGCTGTCCCTAGTACGAGAGGACCGGGACGGACGAACCTCTGGTGTGCCAGTTGTCCTGCCAAGGGCATGGCTGGTTGGCTACGTTCGGGAGGGATAACCGCTGAAAGCATCTAAGCGGGAAGCCTGCTTCGAGATGAGCACTCCCACCTCCTTGAGAGGGTAAGGCTCCCAGTAGACGACTGGGTTGATAGGCCGGATATGGAAGCCCAGTAATGGGTGGAGTTGACCGGTACTAATAGGCCGAGGGCTTGTCCTCAGTTGCTCGCGTCCACTGTGTTGGTTCTGAAACCACGAACAGACCGTTGTCGGTTGTTCGAAGAGTTTCATAGTGTTTCGGTGGTCATAGCGCGAGGGAAACGCCCGGTTACATTCCGAACCCGGAAGCTAAGCCTCGTAGCGCCGATGGTACTGCAGGGGGGACCCTGTGGGAGAGTAGGACGCCGCCGAACAATTCTTCAGGGCAAAGCCCCCACCCGTTCAGGGTGGGGGCTTTGTTGTTGTAGGGTCAAGGCCGCACATGTTCACGGCTGTACAGCTGTCAGTAGGAGGGTCCCAGGTGGAGGTTCAGGAGACGCGCGTGCAGACGGACCGCGTCCTCACCATCCCCAACCTGCTGAGCATGGGCCGGCTGGTGGGTGTGCCCATCTTCCTGTGGTTGATCCTCTGGCCGGTGTTCGGCGGGCCCGAGAACGACGGCTGGGCGATCCTCGTCCTGATGCTCAGCGGTATCAGCGACTACCTGGACGGCAAGCTCGCGCGGCGCTGGGGCCAGGTCAGCCGGCTCGGTCAGATCCTGGATCCGGCGGCGGACCGGCTGTATGTGCTGTCGACCCTCGTCGGTCTGACGTGGCGTGAGATCCTGCCGCTCTGGGTGACGGTGGTGCTGCTGGCGCGCGAGGTGTTCATCGGCTCGCTGCTGCCCATTCTCAACCGACACGGTTACGGGCCGCTCCAGGTGAGTTTCCTGGGGAAGGCGGCCACGTTCAATCTGATGTACGCGTTTCCGCTTCTGCTGCTGGGCAACGGCGAGAGCTGGCTCGCCACGGTTGCCGAGCCGGTCAGCTGGGCATTCATCTGGTGGGGCACGGTGCTCTACTGGTGGGCCGGCATTCTCTATGCCGTCCAGGCCCGGCAGCTTGTGCGGGCGGACCGTGCAGCCGCCGTTTGAGAGCTGTTGACAAGATCTTCACGTCCGACTTGCCACGACACGGTGAGTCGGACGTTTTTATCCGGGTAGAGAAGCTCTGGAACGGTTTGATGGATCTGCAGGGTTCACCACCGCGAAGGAGGACGCACCCGAATGAAAGCCGTTGTGATGGCGGGTGGCGAGGGCACTCGACTTCGTCCGATGACGTCGAGCATGCCCAAGCCACTGTTGCCGGTGGCCAACAGGCCGATCATGGAGCATGTGCTCCGGCTGCTACGGCGGCACGGTCTCACGGACACCGTGGTGACCGTCCAGTTCCTGGCCTCCCTGGTGAAGAACTACTTCGGGGACGGCGAAGAGCTGGGGATGAACCTGACCTATGCCAATGAAGAGATCCCGCTCGGTACCGCGGGCAGTGTGAAGAACGCCGAGGACGCGCTCAAGGACGACTCCTTTCTGGTGATCTCCGGTGACGCCCTCACCGATTTCGATCTTTCCGAGCTGATCGCGTTCCACCGGGAGAAGGGTGCGCTGGTCACCGTCTGCCTGACCCGGGTGCCGAACCCGTTGGAGTTCGGCATCACGATCACCGACGATGAGGGCCGGGTCGAGCGCTTCCTCGAGAAGCCCACCTGGGGCCAGGTCTTCTCCGACACGGTGAACACCGGCATCTACGTGATGGAACCCGAGGTCTTCTCCTACGTGGCGGCCGGCGAGTCGGTCGACTGGTCGAGCGACGTCTTCCCGCAGTTGCTCAAGGAGGGCAAGCCGGTCTACGGCTACATCGCCGAGGGCTACTGGGAGGACGTGGGCACCCACGAGAGCTACCTGAAGGCCCAGGCCGACGTCCTGGAGGGCAAGGTCGAGGTCGAGCTGGACGGCTTCGAGATCTCGCCCGGCGTGTGGGTGGCCGAGGGTGCCGAGGTCGACCCCGAGGCGGTGCTGCGAGGTCCGCTCTACATCGGCGACTACGCCAAGGTCGAGGCCGGGGTGGAGCTGCGCGAGCACACCGTGCTGGGCAGCAACGTCGTCGTCAAGCGCGGTGCCTTCCTGCACAAGGCGGTCATCCACGACAACGTGTACGTCGGCCCGCAGTGCAACCTGCGCGGCTGCGTGATCGGCAAGAACACCGACGTGATGCGGGCCGCCCGGATCGATGAGGGTGCGGTGATCGGCGACGAGTGCCTGATCGGCGAGGAGTCGCTGCTGGCGGGCAACGTCCGGGTCTACCCGTTCAAGACCATCGAGGCCGGCGCGGTCGTCAACACCTCGGTGATCTGGGAGTCCCGCGGCCAGGAGCACCTGTTCGGCGTGCGCGGCGTCTCCGGCATCCTCAACGTGGAGATCACCCCGGAGCTGGCCGTGCGGCTGGCCGGGGCGTACGCGACCACGCTGAAGAAGGGGGCGACGGTCACCATCGCACGTGACCACTCGCGTGGTGCGCGGGCGCTCAAGCGGGCGATGATCTCGGCGCTGCAGACGAGCGCCATCGACGTCCGCGACCTGGAGAACGTGCCGATGCCGGTCGCCCGGCAGAACACCGCGCGCGGCAGTGCGGGCGGCATCTTCCTGCGGACCACGCCCGGTGTGCCGGACTCGCTGGACATCCTGTTCTTCGATGCGAACGGCGCCGACCTCTCGCAGGCCGGCCAGCGGAAGCTGGACCGCGTCTACGCTCGCCAGGAGTTCCGACGGGCCTTCCCCGGCGAGATCGGGGACCTGCTGCACCCGTCCAGCGTGTTCGACTCGTACGCGCGGAACCTGCTGCGGGCGGTCGACACCAGCGGGGTGCGCGAGGCGGGCATGAAGGTCGTCGTGGACGCCGCGCACGGCAGCGCCGGGCTTGTTCTGCCGAGCATCCTCGGCCGGCTCGGCGTCGAGGCGCTCACGGTCGACAGCGGCCTGGACGAGGCGCGGCCGACCGAGGACGCCGAGGAGCGGAGGGCCGCGCTGGCCCGGCTCGGCGAACTCGTGGCCTCCTCCCGGGCGGCCTTCGGCGTGCGCTTCGACCCGGTCGGTGAGCGGGTCTCGTTCGTCGACGAGCTCGGCCGGGTGATCCAGGACGACCGGGCGCTGCTGGTGCTGCTCGACCTGGTCGCGGCCGAGCGGCGCAGCGGCCAGGTGGCACTGCCGGTGACGACGACCAGGATCGCCGAGCAGGTGGCCGCGTACCACGGCACCCAGGTGACCTGGACGACCACCTCGCCGGACGATCTGGCGAAGGCGGCCGCGGAGGAGGGCACGGTGTTCGGCGGCGACGGCCGCGGTGGTTTCGTGGTGCCCGAGTTCAGCGGGGTGCTGGACGGACCCGCGGCGTTCGTCCGGCTGGTGGGCCTGGTGGCCCGGACCCAGCTCACGCTGAGCCAGATCGACGCCCGGATCCCGCAGGCGCACATCAAGCGGCGGGACATCGCGACGCCGTGGGCGGCCAAGGGCATGGTGATGCGCTCGGTCGTGGAGGCGGCCGGGAGCCGGCGGCTGGACACCACCGACGGTGTGCGGGTCGTGGAGGCCGACGGCCGCTGGACGATCGTCCTGCCGGACCCGGCCGAGGCGGTCACCCACCTGTGGGCGGAGGGCCCGGACGACGAGGCCACCGAGCAGCTGCTCGACGAGTGGGCGGCGGTGGTGGACTCGGCCGGGCGCTGAGCACCGTCAGGGAGAGAACCTCCCGGTGAAACGGCCGGGGCGCGGCGGTCCGGTACCGCCGCGCCCCGGCCGGTCACCGTTCGGTGACCGTCGGGGGCCCTGACGGTGGGGGCTGTGCGTACGCTGCCTCGGCGACATGGGACGATGTAACGCATGCCAGCAACGCCGACGCCGAGTGACTCGAACGGACGGTTCACCCGTCCGGACGCCTCGATGTCCCTGCTGACCAACGTCATGGACCACAGCCTGGACGAGGGCTACGCCGAGGCGGCCCGTCGGGGCGACGGTCCGACCCGGCTGCCGACGAGCCTGCGCGGCAAGCTCACGCTGGCCATCGGGTTGGCGCTGGCCGCGACCGTGGTGACCGTGGCCGGGGTGAACACCTCCAAGGCCGAGCCGACGCTCGCCAAGGAGCGGGACGCGCTGGTGCACCGCGTCAACGACGCCACGAAGACCGCGGACACCCTGCAGCGGCAGGTCCAGGACCTGCGCAAGCGGGTCGGGGCGGCCCAGCAGGAAGCGCTGCCGGTCGGCGGTGACAGCACGCTGGCGGCGCTCGCCGCCCGGACCGGCACGGGGGAGATCAGCGGCCCCGGGATCAAGCTCGTGATCGAGGATGCAGCCGGGACGGGCGTCGGCGGGTCGGCGAGCAACCCGCGCGAGGCCGAGGGGTTCAGCAACACCGGCCGGCTGCGCGACCGCGACCTGCAGCTCGTGGTGAACGGCCTCTGGCTGTCCGGCGCGGAGGCGGTGTCCATCAACGGCCAGCGGCTGACGACGCTCTCCGCGATCCGCGCCGCCGGTGACGCGGTGCTCGTGGACAACCGGCCGCTGGTCCCGCCGTACACCGTGCTGGCGATCGGCGACGGCGAGCGGTTCGCGCAGGTCTTCGACTCCAGCTCGGCCGGGCGCTACCTCAAGCTCATCCAGGACAGCTACGGCATCAAGTCGAACGTGTCCGTGCAGAAGAAGCTGTCGCTGCCCGCCGCGCTCGGCGTGACGTTGCGGACGGCGAAACCCGGCGGCGCCGGGAGCTCCGCCTCGGCGGGCCCGGGCGCGTCCGGCAACCCGTCGCCGTCGGGCGGCGGCCCGGCGTCGCCCGGCGCCTCGCCGACCCGCTCGGCCGGGGCGGGCGGACCGACCGCCCCGCCCACCAAGTCGAACCCCACCCGGACAGGAGTACCTTCACCGTGATTGCCGTTCTGGGGCTCGTGATCGGCGTCGTCGTCGGCCTCTTCGTTCAGCCGGAGGTCCCCGACGCCGTGGTGCCGTACCTGCCGATCGCGGTGGTGGCGGCGCTGGACGCGGTGTTCGGCGGCGTCCGGGCGATGCTGGACGGGATCTTCAACGACAAGGTCTTCGTCGTCTCGTTCCTCTCGAACGTGGTCGTCGCGGCCCTCATCGTCTTCCTCGGCGACCAGCTCGGGGTGGGCGCGCAGCTCTCCACCGGCGTCGTCGTGGTGCTCGGTATCCGGATCTTCTCCAACGCAGCCGCGATCCGGCGGCATGTGTTCAGGGCGTAGGGAGAAACACGTCGTGGAACAGGACGACAAGTCGAACGGCCGCCCGGACGGGCAGCCCGTGCCCTCCTCCGAGGGGACGGGGGCGCCCGAGGGGCGGAAGACCCCGGGGAAGCCCGGCGGGCCCGCGGTGCCGCCGGCCGTACCGCCGGTGCCGCCGGTGTCCGGGGAGCCCGCCGCGGAAGCCGGACGGGCCCCGGAGGAGCCCGAGGAGCCGTCTGTCGGGCCCGTCGGCGACACGCCCGAGCCCGAGCCCGAATCCGAGGTCGCAGCCGAGCCGCCCACCGCGGCGCAGCCGGCGGAGCAGGCCGAGGAGACCGGGCAGCCGGAGCAGGGAGAGCAGGCCGAGGAGGTGGAACAGGCGGGGCAGGCCGACCCGCGTCGTCGGCTGCGGTCCGCGGTCTGGCCGCCTCGGCTGTCGCGCGGGCAGCTCGTCGTCGCCGTGCTGCTGTTCGCGCTGGGTCTGGGCCTGGCGATCCAGGTGCGGTCGACCAACGACCACAACCAGCTGCGTGGGGCGCGTCAGGAGGATCTCGTCCGCATCCTCGACGAACTGGACAGTCGCCAGCAGCGTCTCCAGCAGGAGAAGACGCAGCTGGAGCAGTCCCTGACCCAGTTGGAGAACAGCTCCAACCAGGCCAAGGAGGCTCAGGAGCAGACCAGGGAGAAGGCGGCGGAGCTCGGCGTGCTCGCGGGGACCGAACCGGCCACCGGCCCGGGGATCGTCTTGACGATCAATGATCCCCAGGGGCAGGTGAAGGCGGATATGCTGCTGGACACCCTGCAGGAACTCCGAGCGGCTGGAGCGGAGGCGATTCAGATCAACGATGTGCGAGTGGTGGCCGGCACCTACTTCACCGACGGCCCCGACGGCGGTGTGCAGATCGACGGCAAGAAGGTGTCGCAGCCGTTCCGCTTCACGGTCGTGGGCAACCCGCAGGATCTGACGCCGGCGCTCAACATCCCGGGCGGCGTGGTCCGCACCCTGGAGAAGGAGCAGGCGACCGCCGTCATCACCCAGCAGCAGAAGGTGGTCGTCGACGCCCTCGCCGAACCGAAGCCGCTGCAGTACGGCAAGCCGGCGGCGAAGTGACGGGTCGACTGTCCTACGGTCCGTCAGGTCTCCACCGGCCCCGGTGGCGCGCCGCGGTGCGGCCTGAGGCACACTGGGATGTTCCACCCCGGCGGTGCGCTCCGCCGCCTGCTCGGGCCCGGCCGGATGCCGGGCCAGCTGCCAGTCCGAGCCTGTCACCCTGCCCCGCGGGCGGGTCTGTCACACGCAAGGGGATTCGCCCGTGAGTCTGTTCTCGAAGCTGTTCGGCCGCAACAACCGCCAGGAGTCGGCAGACGCGCCCACCGCGCGCCACCGCCGACCGGGAGAGGAGGCCGCCGTCCCCGGCATGCGGCCCGCGCCCGAGGCGGACCGGTACGCCGAGCGTCCGCTGTTCCGTGACGGCCACGGCGCGGCTCCGTACGAGGGGAATGCGCAGGGCTACGGCGCGTCGGTTGAATCCGGTGCCGCGCCGCGCATAGGTTTCCCGGCAGCACCCTCAACCTCCGGTGGAGGGTTTACCCCGGACCCCTACGCCGGGCACGTCCAGCAGGGTGTGCCGAGCCAGGAGGCTGTGACGATGGCTGGCACCTCCCCGTGCCCGCGGTGCGGCAACCAGAACCCGCTCACGGCCCGGTTCTGCTCCAACTGCGGCTCGGCCCTGCGCCACGCGCCGATGCCCGAGGGGGCCGCCGAGACCACCTCGACCATCTCGATCTCCGGGATCGAGTCGTACGAGCCCGGTGCCACGTCCACCGGCGCCACCCCGGCGCTGTCGCCCGAGGTGCTGGCCGCGATCGACGCGCTGCCGCCGGGCTCGGCCCTGCTGATCGTGCAGCGCGGCCCGAACTCGGGCAGCCGCTTCCTGCTGGACTCCGACGTGACGACCGCGGGCCGTCACCCGCAGGGCGACATCTTCCTGGACGACGTGACGGTCTCGCGCCGCCACGTGGAGTTCAGGCGGCTGCCCGGCGGCGGCTTCTCGGTGGCGGACGTGGGCAGCCTGAACGGCACGTACGTCAACCGCGAGCGGATCGACGAGGTCACGCTCAGCAACGGTGACGAGGTCCAGATCGGCAAGTACCGGCTGGTGTTCTTCGCCGGTCACGTCCGGGGGTACTGAATCCGACATCGGCAGGAGCCCGAGTGACCGCGAACCCTCCCACCACTCTCGGGGCCACCCCCGTGCCCGCCACACGCCGTGCGGCCGAGGTACGGGGGAGGGGCGGCGACGAGCTGCTCTCGATCGGCGCCGTGCTGGCGTTCCTCCGGGACGACTTCCCCGAGGTCACCATCTCCAAGATCCGCTTCCTGGAGGCGGAGGGGCTGGTCGACCCGCAGCGCACCCCCTCGGGCTACCGCAAGTTCAGCGCCGGGGACGTCGAGCGGCTGGCGTACGTGCTGCGCATGCAGCGTGACCACTACCTGCCGCTGCGGGTGATCCGTGAGCACCTGGACGCCATCGAGCGCGGGGAGGCGCCGCCGGCGCTGCCCGCCCCGGAGCCCCGGCCGGGCCCGCTGGAGGAGGCCGACCGGGAGCTCGGCGTCGCGGCCGGCACGGTCGCCGGGGTACGGCTCGGGCGGGCCGAGATGCTCGCCGCGGCCGAGGCCGAGGAGGCCGAACTCGGCGAGTGGGAGTCCTACGGCCTGGTCTCGGCCGGGCCGGACGGCGGCTACGACGGCGAGGCCCTGCAGATCGCGCGGCTGGTCGCGGAGCTCGGCCGCTACGGCCTGGAGCCGCGCCACCTGCGGGCGATGAAGGCCGCCGCCGACCGCGAGGTCGCCCTGGTGGATCAGGTCGTCGCGCCGCTGCGCCGGCACCGCAACCCGCAGACCCGGGCGCACGCCGAGACCACCGCCCGCGAGCTGGCGACGCTCTCCGTCCGGCTGCACGCGGCCATGGTCCAGGCGGGGCTGCGCGCCCGACCCAGCTGATCGGGCGGCCGCCCGCGACACCCCGGTGCCGCGCTGCTGACCAGGGCCGGACGTGCTGCGCTTTCCTATCGGCGGCGCGAGCCATAGGGTTGCCAGTGTGAATGAGCTCGACGTCGTGGGTGTCCGGGTGGAGATGCCTTCCAACCAGCCGATCGTGCTGCTGCGGGAGGTCGGGGGCGATCGGTACCTGCCGATCTGGATCGGCCCGGGCGAGGCGACCGCGATCGCTTTCGCGCAGCAGGGCATGACCCCGGTGCGGCCGCTGACGCACGACCTCTTCAAGGACGTGCTCGACGCGCTCGGCCAGCAGCTGACGGAGGTCCGGATCAGCGACCTGCGCGAGGGCGTGTTCTACGCCGAGCTCGTCTTCTCCGGCGGTGTCGAGGTGAGTGCGCGCCCCTCGGACGCCATAGCGCTGGCCCTGCGGACCGGTACGCCGATCTACGGCAGCGAGAACGTGCTCGCCGAGGCGGGCATCGCCATTCCGGACGAGCAGGAGGACGAGGTCGAGAAGTTCCGCGAGTTCCTCGACCAGGTCTCGCCGGACGACTTCGGCGGCGGCCAGCAGTAGCCGTCGGCCACGGCCACGGTCCACGTACCGCAGAGTCCTCGTAGTCCTCGTACTACCGGCCTTGAGGCGCTGCAACGGCGCTTTGCAAAAAGTCGGCTTCCTACCCACACTAAGGGCACGAAAAACCACTCTCCGGAGTGACATCCGACCGGAGCCCCGGCGTGGCGATCGTTGACGGCCCTGTGGTGACTGCCTACCGTCAAGGGAGGTTCCGGTCGGCCTGCGCCGTCCGGCGCCCGGGTGAGCCGAAGGACCGAGTGGACGGAGGCAGGCATGAGCGGTACTGGCGACGACGCCACCGCCGGGGGCCTGTGCGCCGTGCACCTGCCGCGCTCCGGCCGCACACCGGCCCCGCGGGCCTGGGAGGCCCCGGCCGAGCCCGTCGACACCGAACTGCCCCGGGTGGGGCGCTTCCCGGCCGTCCAGGCCGGGCAGCCCGCGATCGAGCGGATCCCGCCGACCTCCGCCCTGGTCGGCTACCGCGGGCCGACGGCCTGCGCCGCCGCCGGCATCACCTACCGTCAACTCGACTACTGGGCCCGCACCGGTCTGCTGGAGCCCAGCGTCCGCACCGCGTACCCGGCCGGCGCGCAGCGGCTCTACAGCTTTCGCGACATCCTTCTGCTGAAGATCGTCAAGCGGCTGCTGGACGCGGGCGTCTCGCTGCAGAACATCCGGGTCGCCGTTGCCCACCTCCAGGCGGCCGAGCCCACCGACCTCACCGGCCTGACGCTGATGTGCGACGGTGCCACCGTCTACGAGTGCACCAGCCCGCAGCAGGTCGTCGACCTGATCGGCGGCGGCCAGGGCATGTTCGGCATCGCCGTCGGCGCGGTCTGGCAGGAGCTGGAGAGCGCGCTCGGCCGGCTGCACGCCGAACGCACCGACACCGGCGAGACCCTGATCGGCCATGACCCGGCCGACGAGCTCGCCCAGCGCCGCAACCGCGCGGTCTGATTCCCGTCCACGCAGGCCCCGGCACAGGACCGAGGGAACCGCGCCGGCCGTCCGCCGCGTCCCGCCAGATGTGTCGATCAAGGATCTGAAGAGGCTGCGCCGGGCCGCAGCACGGCTGCGGCGGATTCCCGGGCTCGGCGACCGCACCGGCCGGCGGCGCTGGTTCCAGGCCGCCGTCGTCATCAGCACCCTCGCACTCGCGCCCAGCGCCTGGCTGTGGACCGGCGAGGACGGCCGCGTCCGCGCGGTGGCCGACGCCCCCGCCGCGCCCGTCGCCGTGGTCTTCGGCGCAGGACTGTTCGGCAGCGAGCCCTCCCCGTACCTCGCGCACCGGCTGGACGCGGCGCTGAACCTCTATCAGCAGCACAAGGTGCAGGCCATCCTGGTCACCGGCGACAACAGTACGACCGACTACGACGAGACCGACGCCATGCGCCGCTATCTGACGGACCGGGGGGTGCCCGACATCCGGGTGGTCGGCGACTACGCCGGCTTCGACACCTGGGACTCCTGCGTGCGGGCCCGGCGCATCTTCGGCGTCGACCACGCCCTGCTCGTCAGTCAGGGCTTCCACGTGCGGCGCGCCCTGGCACTGTGCGAGGCCGCCGGCATCGACGCCTACGCCGTGGCCGTGGACGAGCCGCACGACACCACCTGGTACTACGGCGGGCTGCGCGAGATCCCGGGGGCGGGCAAGGCGGCGCTGGACGCCTGGCTGCGCCCCGACCCCCGGTTCCTCGGGGCCACCGAGCAGGGCGTCACCCTGGCACTGGCGGACGCGGCCCGGCGGTAGGGCCCGGCGGTGTCGCCCGGCTCGGGCGGTGGGGGCGCGGGCGGTCTCCCGGCCGGGAACGGCCGCTGCCCCGGCTCGAACGGATTGTCACAGCCGTGCGCGATGATCGCCCTGTGCGGACTGTGCCGAGCATCATCCACCTCGACATGGACGCCTTCTTCGCGTCGGTGGAGCAGGCGGCCAAGCCGAGCCTGCGCGGCAAGCCGGTGATCGTCGGCGGCCTCGGCGGCCGCGGAGTCGTCTCCACCGCCTCCTACGAGGCCCGGAAGTTCGGTGTGCACTCCGCGATGCCGATGGCGCAGGCCCGCCGACTCTGCCCGAACGCCGCCTTCCTGGCCGGTCGCTTCGCCGCCTACCGGGAGAACAGCGACATCGTCATGGCCCTGCTCCGCGAGCGCTCACCCCTGGTGGAGCCGCTCAGCCTCGACGAGGCCTTCGTCGACCTGGAGGCCGGCCCGTACGGCCCCGCGCTCGCCGCGGCCGAGCCGGCGGTCGGCGCCCAGCTGGTGCGCGCGGTCGCCGAGGACCTGCGCGCCGACATCCTCGAACACACCGCCCTCACCGCCTCGGTCGGCGCCGCGGGCTCCAAGCTGATGGCGAAGATCGCCTCCGAGCAGGCCAAGCCGGACGGCCTCGTCCTGGTGGAGATCGGCTCGGAGCGGGCCGTGCTCAGCCCGATGCCCGTCCGCGCCCTGCCCGGGATCGGGCCCGCCACCGAGCAGACACTGCGCCGGGCCGGTCTGACCACGGTCGCCGACCTCGCCGAGGCGGGCGAGGCCGAGCTCGTCCAGCTGCTCGGGCGGGCGCACGGCGCCGGGGTGCACCTGATGGCCACCGGGTACGACGAGCGCGCGGTGGTGCCCGACCGGGACGCCAAGTCCGTGTCGGTGGAGGACACCTTCGAGGTCGACCTCGCCGACCGCGACCGCATCCTGCACGAGATCGACCAGCTCACCGCCCGGTGCGTCCGGCGGCTGCGGGCGGCGGGCCGCTCCGGCCGCACCGTGGTGCTGAAGGTCCGCCGCTTCGACTTCTCCACCCTCACCCGCTCCGAGACGCTGCGCGCTCCCACGGACGACGAGGCGGTGATCGCGGAGACCGCCCGCCGGCTCGCCCTGCAGGTGGACACCACCGGCGGGGTGCGGCTGCTCGGCGTGGGCGTGTCCCAACTGGCCGACTACACCCAGGAGGACCTGTTCGCGCAGGCCGCGCACGCTGCCCAGGCGGAGGAGGCCGGGGAGGGCTCTGAGGGCACGGCGGGCACGGAGGAGGAGCCGCCCGCACGGCCGTCCGGGCCGGCGGCGGAGGCCGTGCCCCCGCTGCTGCGCCGCTGGCTGCCCGGGCAGGACGTGCGGCACGCCGAGTTCGGCCCGGGCTGGGTGCAGGGCAGCGGGGTCGGCAGGGTCACCGTGCGCTTCGAGACGCCGTACGGGCCGCCGGGCCGGGTGCGGACCTTCGCCGTGGACGACCCGGATCTGGAGCCGTCCGAGCCGCTGCCGCTGCGCCAGGCCTGAGCCGCGGCCCGAGCGGTACGGGGCGGACATGGCGAGCGGCCCCGCACCGTCCCAGTGCGGGGCCGCTCGGTGGGGCCGGGCCGTGTCCGTGGTCGCATGCCCACAACCGTCCACGGGGCCCGGCCCCCTCGCGCCCTGTCCCCTGGCGCGAGGAGACGCCTCGTCAGGCGTCGGTCTTGGCCAGCTCGGGGCTGGTGGCGGAGGGGGTCCCCGCGGTCGGGCCGACGGCCGGGGCGTCGGCGGACTTGATCCGGCGGATGGCGAACGGCACCAGGCCGGCGACGACGCACATCACCGCGGCGGTCCAGTAGGCGTGCTCGTAGGCCTGCAGGGTCGGCAGCGCGACCGGGATCGGCAGCTTCATGGTGTCGCCGGTGAGGATCGCGGCCATCACGGCGGTGCCGATGGCGCCGCCGACGGTGCGCAGCACCGCGTTCATGCCGTTGGCGATGCCGCTCTGCTCGGCCGGCACGGCGCCGTTGATGTAGGCCGGCATGGCGGCGTAGGCGAGGCCGACGCCGAGGCCGAAGACGGCGGAGGCGAGGTAGATGTCGATCTCGTGGCTGTGCCGCAGGGCGAGGTAGGCCATGGCGACCGCGCCGAGGATGCCGCCGGCGACGAGCGGCAGACGCGGGCCGCGGCGGGCGATCATCAGGGCGCCGAGCGGGGCGGCGACCATCGAGCCGAGGGCGGACGGCAGCAGCATCACGCCGGCGTGCAGCACGGTGGCGGTGAAGCCGTAGTGGGCGAGCTTCTCCGGGGTCTGCGCGAAGTTGCTGATGACCATGAAGGAGCCGTACATGCCGAAGCCCATGAGCAGGCCGGAGATGTTGGTGAAGGCGACGGCCGGGCGGGACATCATCTTCATGTCGACCAGCGGGTGCGTGACCTTGACCTCGATGAGGATCCAGACCAGGGCGATCACCGCTGCGACGGCGAACAGGCCGAGCGTGCGGTTGGAGGTCCAGCCCCAGTGGTTGCCCTGGCTGACGGCGATCAGCAGGGCGGAGAGCCAGCCGGCCAGGGTGAGCGCGCCGAGCGGGTCGGCGCCGCCCTCCTTGTCGACGACCGGGTCCGTGGGCACCCGCAGGGCGACCAGGGCGACCGCGATGATGCCGAAGACCAGGCCCATCCAGAAGATCGACTTGTAGCTCCAGTGCTCCAGCAGCAGGCCGGTGGCGACCAGGCCGAGGCCGCTGCCGACGCCCATGGAGGCGCTGATGGCGGCGACGCCGCCGGTGACCTTGGCCTTGGGCAGCTCGTCACGGACGATGCTGATCGCGAGCGGGAGCACGCCACCGCCGGCGCCCTGCAGCACGCGGGCGACGACCAGCCAGGTGAAGGAGTGGGTGCCGACCGCGAGGGCGGAGCCCGCGACCAGGCCGGCGAGCGAGACCAGCAGCATCGGCTTGCGGCCGCGGAGGTCGCCGAACCGGCCGAGCAGCGGGGTGAGCACGGCCGCGGAGAGCAGGTTGGCGGTCATCAGCCAGGTGATGCTGGAGCCGGAGACGTTCAGCTCCTTGGCCAGCGACGGCAGGATCGGCACGACCGCGGTCTGCACCACGCTGAACGCCAGCATGGCCAGCACGAGCGCGGGGAGCACCCGCGCACTGCTCGGCTTCTCGTCCGTGGCGGCGGGCTGTGGGGCCTCACTCACGGTGGGTTTCCTCCCGTTGGGGCTGCCGGAAGCCGAAATCACTGCTTCAGGCAAGCGATAGTGAATGAACTGAAGTAACGATGCAGGTCGATACTTCACTCTGTCAAATATCGATCGGTGAAGCTTCGGCAAAGCGCAGGTCCCGGCCCGCCGCAGCGGGCCGGGACCTGTCGTCGTCAGGAGCCGGAGTCGGGAGCCGGAGGGGTCAGACCGGGTGCAGCGGCTCCGGCCGGGGCGGCTGCGCGGCGGCCCGGGCCGCCACCTGGGCGTGCGCCGGCGCCGCCGCGTGCGGCGCCGGCCCACCCGCCGCGGGGGCGCGGCCCGCCGGACCGGCCGCCCGCTCGGCCGGCTGCGGGCCGAAGGGCTGCGGACCGTACGGCTGGTGCGCGGTCTCGTCGTGCACCTCGACCTGCTCGCGCCGCAGCTCCTCGCGGACGAGCTCCTCCTCCGTGTACCGCTCGACCACCAGGCGCACCCGCTCGATCGGGGTCAGGTACTTGCGCACCACCGCCCGCTCCTCGCGCAGGGTCACCTCCTCGACCGCATCGGCGATCTCCTGGTCGCTCAGCGCGGCCCGCTCGGCGTCGCTCACCGGCACCCGCTCCACCCGGACCCGCTCGCGCACCACCGGCACCCGGCGCTCCACCGCCTCCGAGGTCACGTACTTGCGCAGCCGGACGGTGCCCAGCACGTGCCACTCGGTGCTGATGTCCAGCCGCTCCTCGCGGCAGACGATCTCCACCGGCCGGTGCGCCCCGGCCTCGCCGCCGGCGTGCTGCTCGGCCCGGTCGGGGCGCTGCGCCGCGGCCGGCGCCGCCGGGCGGACGTTGCCGTCGGCCGGTACCGCCTGGAGCTGCATGGTGTTCTCCCGGTCGTTCTCCCGGCCGCCGTGGCTCTCGGGCCGGGCGTGCTCCCGGCGTGGTCCGCCGTGCTGCCCGTCGGCGTGGTCGGTGCGGCCCGGGTCGGTGCGGCCGTGGCCGTTCGCCGCGGACCGGGCGTCCGCCGGGGCCTGACCGTTCGATGTGGCCCGGCCGTTCGACGCGGCCCCGCCGGGCGCGGTCTGCGCGACCGTGCCGAAGTCGGTGTCCCGGGGGCGCTCGGCCGGCGCCGGGGCGGCCTCCGCGCCGGGCCGGCCGGCGCCGGCGGTGTCCAGCCCGTAGTAGCGGTACAGCTGCAACTCCTGGGCGGGCGACAGGTGCTGGCCCACGCCGAAGTCGGGGGACTCCTTCACCAGCGACTTGTCGTACGGGACCTTCAGCTCCTCGCCCGAGAACTCGCTGGTGGTCAGCGGGACGAAGGCGTCCCGGCCGAAGATCCCGGTGCGGACCGCGGCCCACTCGGGCTCACCGGTCGCGTCGTCGAGATACACCTCGTCGACCGTGCCGATCTTTTCACCGTTCCGGTCGACCGCCTTGTGCCCGATCAGGTCTCGCGGATCGATATCGGTCTGCACGCTGTCCTCCAGTGCTACTGCTCCTGTGGTACGCGGACGTCGGGACGGCTGGAGGAGCTGGCCAGACGCCATCTACACAGAACGCCACGAACCGGACAGCGGCGAGCCGAACGGGGCCGTCCGGGCCGGTGATCGGCCGTCCGGGGGAGGGCCGGACCGGTGGGACGCCGGTCACAGCGCCCGCCATTCCAGGCAGTCCCGCTGGTACCCTGGGCGGCGACCGCCGAGCCCGCGCGGGAGAGTCCCGGACCCCGTTGAGCAGGGGGAAAGGGGCGCCGAAGGAGCAACCCCTCCCCGGAATCTCTCAGGCACCCGTACCGCACGGGCCAGGTCACTCTGGAAAGCAGGGCAGGATCGTCGGCGCAGGAGCCGGCGGCACCACCCTCACCGACGGTGCAAGCCGACGAGATGCCTTCGGGCGTCATGGCGGCGAAGCTCTCAGGTACCGATGACAGAGGGGGAGGCCTGACGGGTTCGTGCGTCTTTGGCTCCCCACGGCGGCCGACCGGCGTGCGTACCCCCGCCGGTCCGTGACCAGGAGGCCTCGACCCCCATGAACGCCCAGCCGAACCTCACCGAGCTCGAGCAGGCCAGTCCCTTCGAGACCCGCCACATCGGCCCCGACGCCGCCGCCCAGGAGAAGATGCTCGCCCACGTGGGCTACGCGTCCCTGGACGAGCTGTCCGAGGCGGCCGTCCCCGAGGCCATCCGCAGCCTGACCGCACTGGACCTGCCGGCCGGCCGCAGCGAGGCCCAGGTCCTCGCCGAACTGCGCGAGCTGGCCGACCGCAACCGGGTCGCCACCTCGATGATCGGCCTCGGCTACTACGGCACGTTCACCCCGCCGGTGATCCTGCGCAACGTGCTGGAGAACCCGGCCTGGTACACCGCCTACACGCCGTACCAGCCGGAGATCTCGCAGGGCCGCCTCGAGGCGCTGCTGAACTTCCAGACCCTGGTCTCCGACCTCACCGGCCTGGCCACCTCCGGCTCCTCGCTGCTCGACGAGGGCACCGCGGCCGCCGAGGCCATGGCGCTGGCCCGCCGCGTCACCAAGGTGAAGGGCGGCGTCTTCCTGATCGACGCCGACACCCTGCCGCAGACCGTCGCCGTCATCGAGACCCGCGCCGTGCCGACCGGCGTCGAGGTGGTCGTCGCCGACCTGTCCGAGGGCATCCCGGCCGAGATCGCCGAGCGCGGCGTCTTCGGCGTCCTCCTCCAGTACCCGGGTGCCGCCGGCGTCGTCCGCGACCTCACCCCGGTCATCGAGCAGGCCCACGGCCTCGGCGCGGTCGTCGCCGTCGCCGCCGACCTGCTCGCCCTCACCCTGCTCAAGTCCCCGGGCTCGATGGGGGCCGACATCGCCTGCGGCACCTCGCAGCGCTTCGGTGTCCCGATGGGCTTCGGCGGCCCGCACGCCGGCTACCTCGCCGTCCGCGCCGAGTACGCCCGCAACCTGCCCGGCCGCCTGGTCGGCGTCTCCGTCGACTCCGACGGCAACCGGGCCTACCGCCTCGCCCTGCAGACCCGCGAGCAGCACATCCGCCGCGAGAAGGCCACCAGCAACATCTGCACCGCCCAGGTGCTGCTCGCCGTGATGGCCTCGATGTATGCCGTCTACCACGGCCCCGACGGCCTCGCGGACATCGCCCGCCGCACCCACCGCTACGCCGCCGCGCTCGCCGCGGGCCTGCGCGCCGGCGGGGTCGAGCTGGTGCACGGCGAGTTCTTCGACACCGTCACCGCCCGCGTCCCGCAGCGCGCCGACGAGGTCGTCACCGCCGCGCTCGCCGCGAACATCAACATCCACAAGGTCGACGCCGACACCGTCTCGATCTCCTGCGACGAGACCACCACCCGCGAGCACGTCACCGCGCTGTGGGCCGCCTTCGGCATCGCCGGCGGCGAGCTCGACGAGACCGCGGACGCGCTGCCCGCCGCCCTGCTGCGCGAGGACGAGTACCTCACCCACCCGGTCTTCCACAGCCACCGCTCCGAGACCGCCATGCTGCGCTACCTGCGCCGCCTGTCGGACCGGGACTACGCGCTGGACCGCGGCATGATCCCGCTGGGCTCCTGCACCATGAAGCTCAACGCCACCACCGAGATGGAGCCGGTCACCTGGCCCGAGTTCGGCCAGCTGCACCCCTTCGCCCCGGCCGACCAGGTGCAGGGCTTCCTCAGCCTGATCCACGGCCTGGAGCAGCAGCTCGTCGAGGTCACCGGTTACGACGCGGTCTCCATCCAGCCGAACGCCGGCTCCCAGGGCGAGCTGGCCGGCCTGCTGGCCGTCCGCGCCTACCACCACGCCAACGGCGACACCCAGCGCGACGTCTGCCTCATCCCGTCCTCCGCGCACGGCACCAACGCCGCCTCCGCGGTCATGGCCGGCATGCGGGTCGTCGTGGTGAAGACCCTCACCGACGGCGACGTGGACGTCGACGACCTCAAGGCCAAGATCGAGCAGCACCGCGACCAGCTGTCCGTGCTGATGGTCACCTACCCGTCCACCCACGGCGTGTTCGAGACCGAGATCACCACCATCTGCGAGATGGTGCACGACGCCGGCGGCCAGGTCTACGTCGACGGCGCCAACCTCAACGCCCTGGTCGGCCTCGCCAAGCCGGGCAAGTTCGGCGCGGACGTCTCGCACCTGAACCTGCACAAGACCTTCTGCATCCCGCACGGCGGCGGCGGCCCGGGCGTCGGCCCGGTCGCGGTCCGCGCGCACCTCGCGCCGTACCTGCCGAACCACCCGCTGCAGGAGGAGGCCGGCCCGGCCACCGGCGTCGGCCCGATCTCGGCCGCGCCGTGGGGCTCGGCGGCGATCCTGCCGATCTCCTGGTCGTACGTCCGCCTGATGGGTGGCGAGGGCCTCAAGCGCGCCACCCAGGTGGCCGTGCTGAACGCCAACTACATCGCCAAGCGGCTCGCCCCGCACTTCCCCGTGCTCTACACCGGCCCCGGCGGCCTGGTCGCGCACGAGTGCATCATCGACCTGCGCCCGCTCACCAAGGAGACCGGCGTCACCGTCGACGACGTCGCCAAGCGTCTGATCGACTACGGCTTCCACGCCCCGACGATGTCGTTCCCGGTGGCCGGCACGCTGATGATCGAGCCCACCGAGTCCGAGGACCTGTACGAGATCGACCGCTTCTGCGAGGCGATGATCGAGATCCGCGCGGAGATCGAGAAGGTCGGCTCCGGCGAGTGGCCCGCCGAGGACAACCCGCTGCGCAACGCCCCGCACACGGCCGCCAACCTGGCCGCCGACTGGCAGCACGCCTACACCCGCGAGGAGGCCGTCTTCCCGGCCGGCGTGAACCCCGCGGACAAGTACTGGCCGCCGGTGAGCCGGATCGACGGCGCCTACGGCGACCGCAACCTGGTCTGCTCCTGCCCGCCGCTGGACGAGTACGGCGTCTGAGCCCTCAGGGCATGACGGCGAGGGCCCCGGAGGAGATCTCCTCCGGGGCCCTCGCGGCGTTCCGGGCCGGCGCCCCTGCCGGCAATCCCGGCGGGCGTTCCGGGTCGGTGGTCAGGCCGCCACGGCGAGCGGTCGCCGCGGGGCGATCACCCGGCCGTCGGGCAGCAGTTCACCGGTGTCCTCGAACAGGAGGACGCCGTTGCAGAGCAGGCTCCAGCCCTGCTCGGGGTGGCGGGCCACCGGTACGGCCGCTTCGCGGTCGGCCGACTCCGCCGAAGGACATTCAGGACGGTGCTGGCACATAGCTCGTACCCTCGCTTCGCTCGCGATCCTGCCCCGCCGCCGGCGCCCCCGTGGTGCGCCGCCCTGCCGGCGGATCATCCTCGCCGGCCCAGGTGTGAACCGGCGCTTCGGTGGGTAGGACAAGCCCCCACAGCCGCTGGTTCCCAGTGTCGGCATCCCGGGCCGCTCCCGCAGCAGTTTCGTGACATGCGCCACAACCCGTTGCAGGAGATCACCCGTTCAGGCGGCCGACCGGCGCCGGAACGACCGAACGGGCCACCGGGTGTCTGACCCTGATAGGTCAGACCCGATGGCCCGTCCGGGTGATTCGGGGGTGTCAGCTCTGGCTGAGCAGCATCGTCGCGCCGCCGAGCGGCGGGCGCTCCAGCGCCGCCAGCAACTCGCCCGCCCGGTAGATCCGGTGGGCCGTCACCCCGAGCGGCGCGGGAGAGAGCGGAATCAGCAGGTCGTCCCGGCCGTCCGGTGCCGAACCGTTCAACCACAGGGCCGTCGCGTAGTGGCCCGGCATCGACAGCAGCCGCGGCAGCCGGATCGTGCGCGAGCCCTGCGCGAGCTGCCACGCCTGGCGCAGCGCCTGCACCGTGGAGTCGAGATAGGGGCCGGCCGCGAAGTGCGCGAAGGTGTGCCCGGCGGGCGTCTCCGCCACCTCCGCGGCCGCGACGACACCGCCGCTGCCCTGCTTGATCAGGAACCGCCAGCCGGTGCGCCGCGCGGTGCCCAGCGCGGACCCCTCCAGCACGTACACGGCCAGCGGGTGCGCGGGCAGCAGCGGACCGGCGGTATGGCGCAGCGCTGCGGCCGCTGGCTTGCTGAGCGCGCCCTCGTCGTCGAGGGCGGCCAGCACGGCCCGCAGGGCACTGGGCGGCGGCTGAGGGGTCTGCAGAGTCATGGCGGGTCGCCTCTCTGTGCGAGATCGGCGTGCGAGTGCGGCATACCGGCGTGGCGGGACCTGGCCGTGTCCGGTTGGGCATGATCGCGGTGCGGGCACGGAACCACGCGAGCACGAGGTCGTCGTGCGGCGGGAAACCGGCCGGGAGCGCAGTGCGAATTCTACTCGAACAGGTGCGCAGGGTGACCTTCTTATCACGTTCGGTGTGGTGCGGCAAGTCCGGTATTCACTGACGGACCGTCAGTTCCGGGCCTCGCCACCGCGTTCGAGACCCCGGGCTATCGATCTTCCGGATGGGCATGATGCATGCACGGTCGACCTAGGGGAGGAGGACGCTCATGGGCGAGAAGGTCGCGGCCACTCGCGCTGAACTGTCCGACCGGCAGCTGTACCGGCGCAAGCTCCAGTCCTGTCTGGACGTGTTCGAGCGGATGCTGCGCGAGGGACGTTTCGACCGCCCCAGAGCGATGATGGGCCTGGAGATCGAGCTCAACCTGGCCGACGAGCAGGGCATGCCGGTCATGCGCAACGCGCAGGTGCTGGAGTCGATCGCCTCGGCCGACTTCCAGACCGAGCTGGGCCGCTTCAACATCGAGGTCAACGTCGCCCCGCGGCGGCTCGGCGGCCACGTCCTGGAGGAGCTCCGCGAGGAGGTCGACACCTGCCTGCGCTACGCCGACCGGCAGGCCGAGGAGGCCGGCGCCCGGATCGTCATGGTCGGCATCCTGCCGACCCTCGACCTGGACCACACCGGCCTGGACAGCATGTCCCACAACAACCGGTACAGCCTGCTCAGCGACCAGATCCTGGCCGCCCGCGGCGAGGACATCGCGCTCGACATCGAGGGCGTCGAGCACCTCGCCGTCGAGTCGGTCTCGATGGTCGCCGAGGCCGCCGCCACCTCGCTCCAGCTCCACCTGCAGGTCACCCCGGAGAAGTTCGCGCCGGTGTGGAACGCGGCCCAGGCGATCTCCGCCAGCCAGGTCGCGCTCGGCGCCAACTCGCCGTTCCTGTTCGGCCGCGAACTGTGGCGCGAGACCCGGCCGGTGCTCTTCCAGCAGGCCTGTGACACCCGTTCGGCGGAGCTCAAGGCGCAGGGCGTGCGCCCCATCACCTGGTTCGGGGAGCGCTGGGTGGACTCCGCGCTGGATCTCTTCGCCGAGAACCTTCGCTACTTCCCGGCCCTGCTGCCGATCTGCGACGACGAGGACCCGGTCAAGGTGCTCGCCTCCGGCGGCGTCCCCAAACTCGCCGAGATGCGGCTCCACAACGGCACCATCTACCGCTGGAACCGCCCGGTGTACGACGTCGCCGACGGCATCGCCCACCTTCGGGTGGAGAACCGCTGCCTGCCCGCCGGCCCCACCGTCACCGACGTGCTCGCCAACGCCGCCTACTACTACGGCCTCGTCCGCGTGCTCGCCGAGCAGTCCCGCCCGGTCTGGACGAGGCTGCCGTTCGAACGCGCCGACGAGAACTTCCAGACCGCGGCCCGGCACGGCATCGACGCCGTCCTGCACTGGCCCCGGCACGGACGGGCCGGCCGCGGCGGCACCGCCCCCGTCCCGGTCACCGAGCTCGTCCTCAACGAGCTGCTCCCGCTCGCCCACCAGGGCCTCGACGAGTGGGGCGTCGAACCCGCCGACCGCGACCGCTACCTCGGCGTCATCGAGCAGCGCTGCCTGCGCCGCACCAACGGCGCCTCCTGGCAGGCCGCCACCGTGCACCGGCTGCGCGAGCACTTCGGCATGGACCGCACCGCCGCCATCGCCGCGATGACCAGGAGGTACGTGGAGTACATGCGCACCGGGGAACCGGTGCACACCTGGCCGGTCGGCTGACCGGCAGCGCCCCGCCGCAGGCAGCGCCCCGCCACGGGCCGAGCTGGCGGCGGGGCGCTCTCATCCGCGTGTGCGAGGATGATCGGCCCGGAGGCCGTCCGTGCCCCCGGGCCCGCGCGCCGGCCGGCCGCGGGCAGCGAGCCGCCGCGCGGGAGACCAGGTGACCAGCGTTTCGACCGAGCCCGAGACCGGCACCCCGGCCCGCCGCCTGCTCGGCGTCGAACTGCTCATCGTGCTCGGGCTCTCCCTCGGGGCCAGCGGCGTCGCCGCCCTGATCAGCTTCGCCGACTCGGTGACCCAGCCCATCGCCCTCGGCCGGCAGGTCGCCACCCTCAACAGTTCCCGCGCACCGGGCCGGCCCTGGATCGACCTCGCCTGGCAGGTCTACTACATCGCCCGCGGGCTGATGCCGGTCGTCCTGGTCGGCTACCTGCTGGTCCGGGAGTCCACCTCGCTGCGGGTGCTCGGCTTCGACCTGCGGGACAAGGCGCGGGACCTCGGGCGCGGCGCACTGCTCGCCGCCGCGATCGGCGGCACCGGCCTCGGCCTCTACCTCGCCGCCCAGGCCGCCGGCTTCAACCTCACCGTCGCCCCCTCCGGCCTGCCGGACGTCTGGTGGCGGATCCCCGTCCTGATCGGCTCGGCCTGGCAGAACGCGATCCTCGAGGAAGTGATCGTGGTCGGCTACCTGCTGCGGCGGCTCGGACAGCTCGGCTGGTCCTGGCCGGCGATGGTGGTCACCAGCTCGCTCCTGCGCGGCTCGTACCACCTGTACCAGGGGGTCGGCGGACTGGTCGGCAACATGGTCATGGGCATCGTCTTCTGCCTGCTGTACCGCCGCTGGGGCCGGGTGATGCCCCTGGTGGTCGCGCACGCCCTGATCGACACCGTCGCCTTCGTCGGCTACGCCCTCCTCGCGGGCCACGTCAGCTGGCTGCCGACGGCCTGACCGCCGCAGTGCCCTTGGCGTCCGCCCTACCTGGGCGGGCGGTGCAGGAGGCGGTCGACGTGCCGGCGGCGGAGGCCCTCGTGCGGGTCGACGGGGACGAGGAGGCGGTCCCGGCGGAGGCGGGAGTTGCGGACGAGGCGCGGCGGGATCACGTCGTCGATCCAGGCGAACGGGCGGCCCGCCGCGTACCGGAGGATCGGTGCCCACTTGAAGCCGGAGAACAGCTCGAAGAGGCGGACCCGCGGGTCGCCGGGCTGCCGGACGTAGCGGTTGACCCCCACCACCGGCAGCTCCGGCAGCCCGAGCAGCGGCGCGAGGTGTTCGTTGGCCGACTCCTGCCAGGTCGTGGCCCAGCAGAGCCGGTACACCTCGGCGAGTTCCCGCAGCCAGGCGCCGTGCACGGGCGAGAGCAGCACCTCGTACCCGAGCAGCTCGTGCCGCCGGAAGTCCTCGTCCGGGTGCGGGTCGGCGGGGTTGAGCACGCCGTCGACGTCGATGAAGAGCAGTGGTGCGTCCGGCATGCGCGGCCCCCCGGGTCTGTGCCGGGTAAGGACGCGGCCGGGGCCGGGCGGTTGCTCAGCCGCCGACCGGCTCCGGGACGGGAGCCGCGGTGGCGGTGGCGGGCTGCGGGCGGGTGAGCCGGCGGACCTCGGGGACGACCAGGACGGCGGCGGCCAGGGCCAGGGTGCCGGCGGCGCAGGTCCACAGGGCGCCGTCCAGGCCCAGCGCGTCGGCGGCCGGGCCGGCCATCGCGGTGCCGAGCGGGGTGAGCGCGATCGAGCCGAGGTGGTCGTAAGCGCAGACCCGGGAGAACATCTCGGACGGAATCTCCTGTTGCAGCGCGACCATCCAGTTGACGCCGAAGACGGTGACCCCGGCGCCGGAGACGAACATCGCCGCGACCAGGACGGGCAGTGCGGCGCCGACCGCCAGGGCGAGACCGGGCAGTGCGAACAGGAAGACACCCCAGTTGCCGGTGAGCAGGATGCGCCGCGGCTGCCAGCGGGTCATCAGCACACCGGCCGCGAGCATGCCGATGCCGAAGGCGGCCATCGCCAGGCCCCAGGCGCGGGCACCGCCGAAGCGCTGGGCGGCGACCACCGGGCCGTACACCGTCTCCACCGCGCTGATGCAGGCGACCACCACGGAGAACTGCAGCACCACCGCCCAGAGCCACCTCCGGGAGGCGAACTCACGCCAGCCGAGCCGGAGTTCGTGCACGAGGCCGCCCGTCTGGACGGTGTCCCGGGGTGCCGCGTCGAGGCGGAGGAAGACCCGCAGGCCGCCGGCGACGGCGAAGCCGACCGCGTCCAGCAGCAGCACCCAGCCGGGCCCGACCGCGGCGGTCAGCGCTCCGCCGAGTGCCGCGCCGCCGATCTGCGAGCCGTTCATCGCCATCCGGTAGACCGAGAACGCCTTGCCGGCGTGTGCGGCGGCCACGCTCTCCATGATCATGCCCTCGGAGGCTGGCGCGTAGAACGCCTGCCCGGCGCCGCCGGCGGCGGACAGCAGCACCAGCGCCCAGAGCGGCGGCGCGCCGGCCAGCACCAGTGCCGCCAGCGCCGCCTGGGAGAGCGCGTTGAACAGGTTGGCCGCGACCATCACGTGGTGCCGCGGCAGGCGGTCCGCGAGCGCGCCGCCGACCAGCAGGAAGAGCACCAGCGGCACCAGCCGTGCCGCCGTGACCCAGCCGACCTCGGTGGTGGAGCCGCCCGCCTCCAGGACGGCGAAGGCGGTGGCGATCGGGGCGGCCGCGTTGCCGAGCCCGCTCACCACGGTGGCGGCGGTCTGGATACGGAAGTTCCGCCCGGCCCAGGCGAAGGGGCGCGGTGCGGCGGTGGTGGGGGAGGCGGGGGAGCTCACCCGGAGACTATCGGCGTTCCGCCGCGCGATGTCCATCCGGTTTCCGGTGCCCCTCGTCCGGACTCCGGTTGATGCCGTCCGGACCCCGGCGGGCCGGGCGGACCGGGCGGGCCGGGTGCGGTCGGGCGCGGTCGGGCGGTCAGCCCAGGTGGCCCCAGAGGAAGCTGAGCGTGCGCTGCCAGGCGATCCCCGCCTGCAAAGGGTCGTAGGTGCCGGCGAGGTTCTCGTCGTTCATGAAGGCGTGCCCGGCCGGGTAGAAGTGGATCTCCGGCCGCCGGTCGGTGGCCTCGCCGATGAGCATCGCGGCCTCGTCCACCGCCTTCTGGCGGATCGAGGGGTCCTCCTCGCCGTAGTGGCCGAGGACGTGCGCGGTCAGTCCGCGGTAGTCGTAGTCCGGGATCTTCGGCAGGCCGTAGAAGGGCACCACCGCGGCGACCCGGTCGCCCTCCTGCGCGGCCAGCACCAGCGCGAGCCCGCCGCCCATGCAGAACCCGACGACGCCGACCGCGTCCCCGACCACGTGCGGTTGGCCGAGCAGGAAGTCCACGGCGCCGCGCAGGTCGCGGGCGGCCCGGTCGGCGGGCAGTTCGCGCAGCATCCGGGCGGCCTCCTCGCGGCCGTGGGTGGTGGCGCCGCCGAACAGGTCCGGTGCGAGGGTGACGAAGCCCTCGGCGCCGAAGCGGTCCACCGTCGACACCATGTGCGAGGTCAGCCCCCACCACTCCTGGACGACCACCAACCCGGGCCCGGTGCCCTGCGGTGGCAGCGCCAGGTAGCCGTGTGCCGTCCCCCCGTTGCTGGGGAAGGTGACGTTCTGCGGGGAACTGCCCATGGCCTCTCCGTGGGGTGGGCCGCGTGCGCGCGGCGGGCGGTGGGCACGGGTGGGCCCGCCGGACGGTACGGGAGCGGTGCTGCGGGAGGGATGCGGGGACGATGCTATGCGCGGCGGCCGCGCGGCACCCGGCACCCGCACCGCGCCGATCGGGTGAGCGGGCCCGCGCGCCCGTCAGCCCATCTCCTCCAGTGCCCGCCCCTTGGTCTCCCGGATGCAGAAGACCACGAACGGGATGGAGAGCAGTGCGAAACCCGCGTAGATGGCGTACGTCGCCGACAGGTTCCAGTCCGCCAGGTCCGGAAAGCTGACGGTGATCGCCCAGTTGGCGATCCACTGCGCGGACGCCGCCACCGACAGCGCGAGCGCCCGGATCCGGTTGGGGAACATCTCGCCGAGCAGCACCCAGACCACCACGCCCCAGGAGAAGGCGAAGCAGAAGACGAAGACGTGTGCGGCGACCAGGGCGACCGTGGCGTAGGTCTGGTCGAGCGTCGCGTTGTCGCCGGTGCCCTCCCGGTAGGAGAACGCCCACGCGGCGGTGCCCAGGGCGACGGCCATGCCGGCCGAGCCCGCGAGCGCCAGCGGCTTGCGGCCGATCCGGTCGACCAGGGACATCGCGAGCACCGTGCCGATCACGTTGACGATCGAGGTGGAGAGGCTGATCAGCAGGGAGTCGGACTCGTTGATGCCGACCGACTGCCAGAGGAAGGAGGAGTAGTAGAAGATCACGTTGATGCCGACGAACTGCTGGAAGACCGAGGCGCCGATGCCGATCCAGACGATCGGCAGCAGCCCGAGCCGCCCGCCCAGCAGGTCCTTCGCCCGCGGCTTGTGCGCGGACTGCAGCACCGCCCGGATCTCGGCGATCCGCGCGTCCAGATCGACCTCCGGCCCCTCCACCTCGGCGAGCACCTCGCGGGCCTGGTCCTCTCGCCGGTCGGCGATCAGAAAGCGCGGCGACTCCGGGATCGCCAGCGCCATCAGCCCGTACACCAGCGCGGGGATCGCCTCCACGCCGAGCATCCACTGCCAGGCCTGGATGCCGCCGAGGTGGTTGGTGGACTCGCCGCCGGCCGCCTGGTTGAGCGCGTAGTTGGCCAGCTGGGAGACGGTGATGCCGAGCACGATCGCGAGCTGCTGGAAGGAGGCCAGTCGGCCGCGGTATGCGGTGGGCGCGACCTCGGCGATGTAGGTCGGCGCGATCACCGAGGCGATGCCGATCGCGATGCCGCCGACGACCCGCCAGAAGCCGAGCACGCCGATGCTCGGCGGGAACATCGAGCCGACGCCGCTGATCGCGAACAGCACCGCGGCCAGCAGCATGGTCCGCACCCGGCCCAGGTGGTCGGCGAGCCGGCCGGCGATCACCGCACCGAGCGCCGAGCCGAGCAGGGCGATCGCGACCACGAACGCGGTGGTGCCGTTGCCGACCTCGAAGTGCCGCTGAATGCCCGTCACCGCACCGTTGATCACCGCACTGTCGTAGCCGAACAGGAAGCCGCCCATCGCCGCCGCTGCCGAGATGAAGACGACGTGGCCGAGATGGTCCTCGGGGTGCGGCGCGGAGGTGGACACGGCGAGCGGCTCCTCGACGGTCAGCGGCCCTCCTGCTCGGCCGAATGGACAGGGCGCATCCCACAGTCCATCAGGTCGGGGCCCCCGCCGCCCGCCGGGCCGGGCCGACCGGGCGACGGCGATCACCCGGCCGACGGCGATCACCAGGACTCGGGCCGGCCGGGCGTGCCGCGGCGTCAGCCCCCGGGCGCGGCCGCCCGCAGCGCGTTGCGGCGCAGCAGCTGCGCCCGGGCGCCGCCGTCCAGGCCGGTGCCGCGCTCGGCGAGCCGGTCGGCCAACGCTGCCTGCTCCGCCACCGGCTTCTTGTCGTCGTACTTGAACTTCGCCCGGACCTCCCGGACCGTCAGCCGCAGCCCGCGCAGGCCGCCGAGCAGCGGGCCGTACGGCGCGGCGCCGGGCGTCACGTCGAGCGGTGCCTCGGGCTGGAAGTGCGCGACCTGGCGGCGGAGGATCTCCGCGTTGCCCGCCGCGTCCTCCACGATCTCGGCGGTGCAGTGGAAGTGCACCGAGGCGTAGAGGCTGGTGGGCGTGTGCGGCTCGGCACGCCAGTGCCCGGGGGCGTAGGCGTAGTCGTCCGTGACCGCGAGCGTGGCGTGCGGGTCGCAGCGCAGCGCCGCCCACACCGGGTTGGGTGCGGCGAGGTGGAGCAGGATCTCGCCGGCGTCCGCGTCCAGCAGGAAGTGCGTCGGGACGAGGACCGGGCCCTGCCCCGGTGGGCCGTTGGCGGCGAGCAGCCCGAAGTCGCGGCCCTCGGCGAGCCAGGCCCGCCACTCGGCGTCGCCGCCGCGGTCCCACGGCCTGATCAGCACGGCCGGCTCCCGGCGGCGAAGTCCGCGAGGTAGCCGGGGACGGGGCCGGCGGTGTGCCCGTCCGGCTCGGGCGCGCCGTACGCGGTGTGCACCGGCACCACGCCCGACCAGTGCGGCAGGCCCAGGTCGGCCTCGTCGTCGTTGACGCCGCCGGCGCGGGACTTGAGGGACACCTCGTCCAGGTCGAGCCGGACGACGGCGGTCGCCGCCAGCTCCTTCGCGTTCGCCCGCCGGGCGTCGGCCGAGCGGCCGGGTACCGCCTGGTCGACCAGCGCGTCCAGAGCCAGCGACAGCTCCTCCGGGTCGGTGACCTGGCGGGCGATGCCGTGGGCCACCACCGAGCGGTAGTTGACGGAGTGGTTGAAGGCGGACTTGGCCAGCACGATGCCGTCGACCAGCGTCACCGTCACGCACACCGGCAATCCCTCGTCGGCCCCGGCGCCGCGCAGCGGGCGGCTGCCGGTGGAGCCGTGCAGGTAGAGGGCGTCGCCGACCCGGGCGTAGATGGTGGGCAGCACCACGGGCTCGCCGTCGGCGACGAAGCCGAGGTGGCAGACCCAGGCGGCGTCGAGGACGGCGTGCACGGCCGCCCTGTCCCAGCTGGCGCGGTCGCGCGATCGGGTGGGGACGGTGCGGGGGGTCCGGGCGTAGGCCGTGTCCGACATGACAACCTCACTGCACTAGTGCATACTTGTGTTTGTGCTAGGAGATTATCCGATCAAGGGGCGGCGGGCCAGTGAGATTGCCGCCGACGTCGAGGCGGCGGTCGCCGCGGGCCGGCTGGCGCCCGGCGCGGCCCTGCCGCCGCTGCGCGAGCTCGCCACCGACCTGGGCGTGAACCCGAACACCGTCGCCGCCGCCTACCGCCTGCTGCGCGACCGCGGCGTGATCGAGACGGCCGGCCGCAAGGGCAGCCGGGTGCGCCCCCGGCCGGTCACCACTCCGCGCGACGAGGTGGGCATCGCCGTCCCGCCCGGCGCCCGCGATCTCTCCGCCGGCAATCCGGACCCGGCCCTGCTGCCCCCGCTCGGCCCCGCCCTGGCCGCCGCGGCGGCGGCCGAGCCGGTGCTGTACGGGCACCCGGCCGCCGACCCGGGGCTGGTCGCTCTCGCCCGCGCCTCCTTCGCGGCGGACGGTGCCCCGGCGGGCTCGATCGTGGTCTGCTCCGGCTCGCTCGACACCATCGAGCGGGCCCTGGTCACCCGGCTGCGCCCGGGCGACCTGGTCGCCGTCGAGGATCCGGGCTGGGGCAGCCTGCTCGACCTGCTGCCCGCGCTCGGCCTCAAGCCCGTCCCCGTCCGGACGGACGACGAGGGGCCGCTGCCCGGCGAGGTGGCGAACGCGCTGGCGCTGGGCGCCCGCTGCCTGGTCGTCACCAGCCGTGCGCAGAACCCGACCGGCGCCGCGCTGAGCCCGGCCCGCGCCGCGGCGCTGCGTGCCGTGATCGCCGGCCGTCCGGGCGTTCTGCTGATCGAGGACGACCACGGGCACGGCATGGTCGACCTGCCGTTCCAGTCCCTCGCGGCGGGGCCGGACGGCGTCCCGCTCACCGAGCACCGCCTGCTGGTCCGGTCGGCGGCCAAGGCGTACGGCCCGGATCTGCGGCTCGCCGTCGCGATCGGGGACGAGGACACGGTGGGGCGCATCCTGGGGCGGCAGCGGCTGGCCGCGGGCTGGGTCAGCCACCTGCTGCAGCGGGCCGTGGCGGAGCTGTGGCGCACCGACGCCGCGCCGGTCGCCGAGGTGGCGGCCGCCTACGCGGAGCGCCGGGCGGCCCTGCTGCGGGCCCTCGCCGGGCACGGCATCACCGCGTACGGGCGCAGCGGCCTGAACGTGTGGATCCCGGTGCGGGACGAGACGACGGCGGTGGCGGGGCTGGTGCAGCGCGGGTGGGTGGCCGCGCCCGGTGCGCGCTTCCGTCTGCACTCGGAGCCCGGGATCCGGCTCACGGTGGCGACGCTCGCGCCGGCGGAGGCGGCGCGGCTCGCGGCGGACGTCGCCGAGGTGCTCGCGGCGGGCCGGGGCAGCTCGCGGGGGGTGTGATCCGGGTCATTCCCGGCGCGCGGCGGTGACGGAGGGAGAAACCTCGTCACTGTCCGAATTGTGGCATGCAGATACCTGGCGGTAACAACCGCGTCCATGCCATCTTCATCGCGCCACCGGCCGGCGGTCCACCCTCACCAGCCTCGCGCCCCCACAGCGCGAGGCCGTCCGCAGGAGTTTCGCCGTGCCCGAGATCCGCCCTGCCCGAAGAGACACCGCCGCCCGCGGCACCACCGGCCGCGGCACCACTGCCCGCAGAGCCGCCGCCCTGTGCGTCGCCGCGGCCCTCTCCCTGCCCCTGACGGTCACCGCCGCCGCCCCGGCGGCCGCCGCCGGCCCCACCGCCGTCGTCTCGATGGGCGACAGCTACATATCCGGCGAGGCCGGACGCTGGGACGGCAACAGCGACACCGCGAGCGGAAGCCGGGACGGCACCGACCGCGCCTGGACCGGCAGCGGCTACGACCCCGCCCGGGTCTACGGATCCACCTACACGAGCGGCTGCGACCGCTCCGACTCCGCCGAGGTCCGCTCCGCCGCCGGCGTCGCGCAGACCCAGATCAACCTCGCCTGCTCCGGGGCCACGACCGCCAACGTCTTCCGCGCCGCGAACGGCGGACAGTCCTTCAAGGGCGAGACCCCGCAGGCCGACCAGCTCGCCGCGGTCGCCGCGCAGAACACCGTCAAGCTGATCACCCTCTCCGTCGGCGGCAACGACCTGGGCTTCGCCGACGTGATCTCGACCTGCGTCCAGGACTACGAGATCTGGTGGTCGTACTGCCACGACGACCAGCAGACCGCGGTCGACGCGAAGATGAACGCCGCGATGGCCGGCGTCGGCAAGGCGGTGGACGAGGTCCGCGCGGTGATGTCCGCCGCCGGCTACACCGCCTCCTCGTACCGGATCGTGCTGCAGTCCTACCCCTCGCCGATCCCGCGCAGCAGCGAGAACCGCTACCCGGAGAGCGGCTGGAGCCGCACCAACACCGGCGGCTGCCCGTTCTGGAACCTGGACGCGGACTGGGCCCGTGACTCGCTCGTCCCGCAGATCTCCGACCGGCTGGCCGCCGTGGCCGCCGCCAAGGGCGTGCAGTTCCTCGACCTGCGGGACCTCCTGCAGGGCCGTGAGGTCTGCTCGACCGCGACCCGGCTCGCGGTCCCGGGCACGCCGCCCTCGGCGACCACCAGCGAGTGGGCCCGCTTCCTCGACATGGGCACCACCACCCAGGGCACCCTGCAGGAGTCCTTCCACCCCAACCACTACGCACAGCTCGCCCTCGGCCGCTGCCTGACGCTGCTCGACGCGCAGCCGACCGGCAACTGGTCCTGCCGCAACACCGCCGGCCGGGACGCCTCCGGGATGTACCTGACGGCCCGCTAGCCGGGGCCTCAGCGCACGGCGCCGCGCATCAGCTTGCCCTCCGTGGACAGCAGCCCGGAGCGGTAGTCGAAGCGCGGCGCCGCCGCGAACATCAGGTACAGGTACTTGGTGTTCTCCGCGAACCAGTAGCCGGGCGTCAGGTCGCCGCGCCGCAGCGGCTCGGTCGTTACGTCGTCGGCGACGGTGTAGCCGCCGGGCACCCGCAGCCGGTCCCGCAGCCCCGCGAAGTAGGCGTAGGCGGTCTCCTTGAACCGCTGCTCGCCGGTCAGCATCCACAGGTCGAAGGAGGAGTTGACGTACTCGGGCCGCAGGTCGTTGCGGGCCGAGCGGACGGTGGCGTTGCCGTAGTCGATGGCCTCCGGCACCACCGGGTTGTTGTCCAGGATCATCGTCCAGGTGTTGTAGTAGTCGACGGCCGCGTCCATGTCCTCGCCCTTGCCGAGCAGGCCGGCGAAGAAGGAGCCGAGTTCGGAGGCGCCGCGGCCGGTCGTCCGCCCGGTGCCGTAGTCGACCTGCTTGTACCAGGCGTAGCCGCCCTGGTGCTCCAGCTGGTACCGCAGCACCGCGCCGATCAGCAGCCTGTACCAGTCGCCGAGTTCGCGGTCGGCGAAGAGTTCGGCGCCGGCCCACAGGTACTCGTAGTAGGAGTCGACCGGCGGGTTGGGGGCGCAGGAGGTGGTGTCCGTCCAGCGGCCGGTCTCGACGTTCAGCGTGGTGCCGAGCAGGCCGAGCGCCGAACGCCGGTCGAAGACGGCCCGCATGGCGCGCCTGGCCGCGTCCCAGTACTTCTGATTGCCGGTCAGCTTGGACAGCATGCCGAACTCCAGGATGTTGGAGCCGATCTCGGCGAGCGGGCTGGTGTTGCCGGAGACCGCGCCGGTGCGCAGGTTGACGTACCGGTAGGGCATGCCGGTGGGGGAGCGGGTGAAGGCGGGCAGCAGCCGGTCCGCCAGTTCGCGGCCGCGGTCCAGCAGCGGCTGCCGGCCGGTGCACAGGTAGCCGGAGACCAGGCCGCCGACCAGCCGGATGATCGTCTCGAAGACCTGGACGTCGGCGTCCTGGGCGGGGTCCAGTTCGTTCTCGATCCAGTCGGCGGCGAGCGCCACCTCGTCGTCCAGCTCCATCAGCCAGAGGGTGTCCAGCGCCTCGACCATGGACAGGCCGAACGTGCGCCCGTCGGCGAAGAAGTCGTTGCGCCCGCCGGAGACCGGCCGGACCTCGTCGTAGCCCCAGGCGGCCCGCTTGTACCCCTCCCAGCTGTGCACGAACTCGTCGCGGATCTCCCGGGCAGCCTGGGCGTCGGAGGGCAGCTCGACCGCGGGGGCGGCGAGTGCCGGCGCGGCGGCGGCGGGTCGGGCGAGCGCGACCCCGGCGGTGGCCACGGCGGCGGCGGAGAGCACGGTACGGCGGCGAGGCAGGGAGAGTGATCGCATGTTGCCGGACGGTAGCGACGGTGACCGTCCGTGGTCCGACAATCACGAAGAAGACGCGTGTCGGCGCTACCGCCCAGGTCAGGGCGGTAGCGCCGGGTTCGGGTCGGCTGCCGGATTCACCCGACAGGTGACGTCGACCCTCCGTCAGGTGGCGGAGCCCTTCGCGAGCAGCGACTGGGCGTGCTCCCGGACCTGCTCCTTCGTCAGATACGCGTCGGTGTACTCGAAGTCCTGCAGCCGGGCGGGCTGCCGGGCGAGGAAGCCGGTGCGGACGAAGTCGTCGCCGGCGGTCGCGTTCAGCAGCCAGTTGGCGCCGACCCGGAACTTGCCTGCGTTCGTCCGCATCGCCATCAGGTGGTACCCGCGGGCCACCAACTGGGCGGGTACGCCGTGCAGTTCGATACCGGCCGGCTTGGAGACGGCGTCCTTGCCGCCGAGGTCGACGACCAGGCCGAGGTCCTTGTGGTAGTAGGGCTCCAGTGGCTGGTTGTGCATCGCGGCGACCACGTTGTCGGCGACGGCCTTGCCCTGCCGGGCCGCGTGCTGCGCGGTCGGCGGGCAGACCGCGCCGTCGCCCTTCGCGAGGTCCGGCACCGCCGCGGCGTCGCCGAGCGCGAACACCCCGTCGAACTGCGGCACCCGCATCTCGGCGGTCACCGCGATCCGGCCGCGCACGGTCTCCGCGTCCAGCGTGCCGATCAGCGGGCTGGCGACCACGCCGGCCGTCCAGATCAGGGTGCGGGAGGGCAGCAGCCGACCGTCCGTGAACTTGACGTTCTCGGCGCCGACCTCGGCCACCGACACACCCAGCGAGACCTCGATGCCGCGCCCGCGGAGGATCTCCAGCGCCGTGGTGCCGAGCTTGTCGCCGAGCTCGGGCATCAGCTTCGGCGCGATGTCGATCAGGTGCCACTTGATCAGCCGCGGGTCCAGCCGCGGATAGCGGCGGATCGCCGCCGTGGTGAGCCGCTGCAGGCAGGCCGCCGTCTCGGTGCCCGCGTAGCCGCCGCCGACCACCACGAACTGCAGCCGCGACTCCCGCTCGCGCTGGTCCAGCGTGGTCGAGGCGAGGTCCAGCTGG
The DNA here is from genome assembly GCA_002300355.1 of Streptomyces sp. TLI_235. Taxonomy (NCBI): domain Bacteria; kingdom Bacillati; phylum Actinomycetota; class Actinomycetes; order Kitasatosporales; family Streptomycetaceae; genus Streptomyces; species Streptomyces sp. TLI_235. Next base: position 962,042 of record NSGV01000002.1, on the reverse strand, counting down.
GCGATCACGTGGTCGCGCACGTACGCGGCCTCGGCGAGCGTCTTCATCCCCCGCGCGTAGTCCCGCAGGCCCGGGATGTCGAAGGTGCGCGTCACGCTGCCGGGCGCCAGCACCAGGTAGTCGTAGCGCTCGGCCACCACCTCGTCGGTGATCTTGCGGACCACGATCACCTTGGACCGCGGGTCGACCCCGATCGCGCCGCCCGGCACGATGTGGGTGCGGCGCAGCGTCCGGCGCAGCGACACCGCCACCGACTGCGGAGTGAGCACCCCCGCCGCGACGTGGGGCAGCAGCGGCAGGTAGAGCTGGTAGCTGAACGGAGTGACCAGCGAGATCTCGGCCTCCGCGGGCGCGAGCCGGCGCTCCAGGCGGCGAGCACACTCCAGGCCGGCGAAGCCGCCGCCCACGATGCAGATTCTGGGTCGCTCCATCGTCCATCCCTCACGTGCTCGTCCATGCCGGGCCGGGACATCGTTTTCCCCCAAACTCGCACGGACGAACGGGCCCTGCCACCGCAGCACGGCACGGGGAGTAGCCGGGCGCCGATAGGCTGGCCGGATGCTCCCCGAGGTGACGGCGGTCCGGTACGTGACGCCACTGCGAGAAGGCGGATCGATGCCCGGCCTGGTCGAGGCCGACGACCGCCGGCTGTACGTCCTGAAGTGGTGCGGCGCCGCCCAGGGCCGCAAGGCGCTCATCGCCGAGGTGCTGGCCGGCGAACTCGGCCGCGGCCTCGGGCTGCCCGTGCCGGAGCTGGTGCTGCTCGACCTCGACCCGGTGCTCGCCCGCAGCGAGCCCGAGCACCAGATCCAGGACCAGATGCGCGCCAGCGGCGGCGCCAACCTCGGCATGGCCTTCGTCAGCGGCGCCCTCAACTTCGACCCGCTCTGCTTCGACGTCGACCCCGGCCTCGCCGGGAGGGTGCTCTGGTTCGATGCCTTCGTCGGCAACGTCGACCGCTCGTGGCGCAACCCCAACATGCTGATGGCCGCCGGCGGGCTGAGGCTGATCGACCACGGCGCCACCCTGATCTTCCATCACCACTGGGCCGGCGCCGAAGGCTGGACGGGCCGCCGCTACGACGCGGGCGATCACGCGCTGCTGCGCGCCGCCCCCGACCTCAAGGCCGCCGACGCCGAACTCGCCCCGCTCGTCCCGGCCGCCCTGGAGGCCGCGATCGCCGCGATTCCCGAGGTATGGCTGGCCGACGAGCCGGGCTTCGACTCGCCCGAGGCGGTCCGCGCCGCGTACCGCGACCGACTGACGGCCCGCCTGGCGGGCCCCCGCGACTGGCTTCCGGAGGTGGCCGGCTGATGGCCGAGCCGACGCGCGACGACTACGAGTACGCGGTGATCCGCGCCGTCCCCAGGGTGGAGCGCGGCGAGTTCATCAACGTCGGGGTACTGCTCTACTGCCGGCAGTCCGGCTACCTCGGCGCCCGTACCCACCTCGACCAGGGGCGGCTGCTCTCCCTCGACCCGGTGGCCGACGTCGCCGCCGTCCGCCGCGCCCTGCACGGGGTGGAGGCGGTCTGCGCCGGCGGTGAGGCGGCGGGCCCGGCGGCGGGCGACAGCCCCGGACAGCGGTTCCGCTGGCTGACCGCGCCGCGCAGCGCCGTCCTGCAGCACGGGCCGGTGCACACCGGGCTCACCGGCGACCCGGAGGCCGAGCTGCGGCACCTCTTCGAGCAGTTGGTGCTCTGACGGCCGCGCGGCCGGTGTGCCGCGCGCCACTCGGTGCTTGCCGACCTCAAATCTTGAGCCGCTGAAGAATACCGGCGTACGCTGGCCGCATGGCCACGACAGCGACCACCAGCGCACCGTCCACCGCCGACCTGATGGAGTCGGTGGCGGCCGTCGCCGCCGCCTACTTCCAGGACTTCGCCGCCGCAGCCGCCCGGCACGGGCTCAGCTCCTCGCAGGCCAAGGCCCTCAAGGCGGTTCGGGAGCCGGTGCCGATGCGGGCGCTGGCCGGCCGGCTCGGCTGCGACGCCTCCAACGTCACCGGCATCGTCGACCGCCTGGAGGCGCTCGGCCTCGCCCACCGCGAGGCCGCCGCCGGCGATCGCCGTGTCAAGATCGTCGGCATCACCGACGAGGGCAGCGACGTCCTCGACCGGATCCGCACCGACATGGTCCGCACCCACGAGGCCTTCGGCAGCCTGGACGCCGAGCAGCGCAGCGCCCTCCAGCAGCTGTGCCGCCAGGTGCTGCCGCTGCTCGCCGAACGCTGAGACGCGGCACCGAACGCCGAGACACGGCGGGGAGGACCGGGACGCGGCGGCGGGCGGCTCGGGCCGCGCCGACCTCGGCTGTTAGGCTTGCCCAGCGTGAGCGCGAAGCCCCAGATCCCCAATGTCCTGGCCAACCGGTACGCCTCGGCGACCCTGGCCCAGCTCTGGTCCCCCGAGCACAAGGTGGTCCTCGAGCGCCACCTGTGGCTCGCCGTCCTGAAGGCCCAGCGAGACCTCGGCATCGAGGTCCCGGTCGACGCCGTCGCCGACTACGAGCGCGTGATCGACCAGGTCGACCTCGAGTCGATCGCCGCCCGCGAGCGGGTCACCCGGCACGACGTCAAGGCCCGCATCGAGGAGTTCAGCGACCTCGCCGGGCACGAGCAGATCCACAAGGGCATGACCTCGCGCGATCTCACCGAGAACGTCGAGCAGCTGCAGATCCGCCAGTCGCTGGAGCACGTCCGCGACCGCACGGTCGCCGTCCTCGTCCGCCTCGCCCGACTCTCCGCCCAGTACGGCGAGCTGGTCATGGCCGGCCGCTCGCACAACGTCGCCGCCCAGGCCACCACCCTCGGCAAGCGCTTCGCGACCGTCGCCGACGAGCTGCTCGTCGCCTTCCGCCGCCTCGAGGAGCTCATCGCCCGCTACCCGCTGCGCGGCGTCAAGGGCCCGGTCGGCACCGCCCAGGACATGCTCGACCTCCTCGGTGGAGACGCCGAGAAGCTCGCCGAGCTGGAGCGCCGGGTCGCCGGCCACCTCGGTTTCGACCACGTGCTGACCAGCGTCGGCCAGGTCTACCCGCGCTCGCTGGACTTCGAGGTCGTCTCCGCGCTCGTCCAGCTGTCCGCCGCGCCGTCCAGCCTCGCCAAGACCATCCGCCTGATGGCCGGCCACGAGCTGGTCACCGAGGGCTTCAAGGCCGGCCAGGTCGGCTCCTCGGCGATGCCGCACAAGATGAACACCCGCTCCTGCGAGCGCGTCAACGGCCTCGCCGTCATCCTGCGCGGCTACGCCTCGATGACCGCCGAGCTCGGCGGCGACCAGTGGAACGAGGGCGACGTCTCCTGCTCCGTCGTCCGCCGGGTCGCCCTGCCCGACGCCTTCTTCGCCTTCGACGGCCTGCTGGAGACCTTCCTCACCGTCCTCGACGAGTTCGGCGCCTTCCCGGCCGTCATCGAGGCCGAGCTCGACCGCTACCTGCCGTTCCTCGCCACCACCAAGGTGCTGATGGGCGCGGTGCGGGCCGGCGTCGGCCGGGAGACCGCGCACGAGGTCATCAAGGAGCACGCCGTCGCCTCCGCGCTCGCCATGCGTGAGGGCGCCCGCGAGAACGCCCTGCTCGGCCGCCTCGCCGAGGACGAGCGCATCCCGCTCGACCGCGCCGCCCTGGACGCGCTGCTCGCCGACCGGCTCTCCTTCACCGGCGCGGCCGGCGCCCAGGTCGCCGAACTGGTCCGCCGGATCGAGGCCGTCGCCGACGCCTACCCGGAGGCCGCAAAGTACGCCCCCGGCGACATCCTGTAGTCCCCGGTCCGGAGGGCGTCCGGCGGACGGTGCGAGCACCGGCCGCCGGACGCCCTCCGGTGTCTCCGGCTCAGGGACCGGCGCGGTCCGGCCGGTGCGCGCGGTCCACCGGGTGCCCCGGGTCGAGCGGCGGCGTCGTGGTGTCGCAGCGCCAGCCGCAGTTCGGTTCGGCGATCTGCCGCTCCTCCGGCTCCAGCGCGTCGCTGCGCACCGTCGCCAGCGCCAGCAGCCCGCCCGCCGCCAGCAGCCCGCGCAGATCAGCATCGCCGTCCCGAAGGCGTCGTCGACCTCCGCCGGCACCCGGTAGGCGTCCCCGCTGAGCCCGGCCAGCGCGGGCAGTGCGGCCACCGCCAGCAGGCCAGCCGCCCGGGCCGCCGCGTTGTTCACCCCGCTGGCGATACCGGCCCGGCGCACGTCCACCGCGGCGAGCACGGTCGCCGTCAGCGGCGCCACCAGCAGTGTCATCCCGCAGCCCAGCACCGTCACCGCGGGCAGCACGTCCGCCCAGTACGAGGCGTCCGGGCCGATCCGCAGCATCAGCAGCACCCCGGCCGCGCAGATCATCGGCCCGAGGAAGAGCGGCAGCCGCGGCCCGATCGCCCGCCCCAGCCGACCCGCCCGGCTGGAGAACGCCAGCATCAGCACCGTGATCGGCACCAGGGCCACCCCCGCCACCAGCGGAGTGAAGCCGGACACCACCTGCAGCTGCACGGTCAGCAGCAGGAAGATGCCGCTGAACGCGCCGTACACGCAGAGCGTCACCAGATTCACCGAGGTGAACAGCCGCGACGAGAACAGCTCCAGGGGCAGCATCGGCTCCGCCGCCCGCCGCTCGGCCAGCACGAACGCCACGCCGAACAGCACCCCCAGCAGCCCCGCCACCGGCGCGAACGGGCGGCTCGTCTCGGTCAGCGCGTACGTCACCCCGGCGAGTGCCAGCGCCGCCAGCACCGCGCCCAGCACGTCGAACCGCCCCGAGCGGTCCGGGTCCCGGGTCTCCGGCACATGGCGCGCCGACACCGCGATCACCACCACCGCGACCGGCAGATTGAGCAGGAAGATCCACCGCCAGCCCGGCCCGTCGACCAGCCACCCCCCGAGGAACGGCCCGACCGCCGCCGCGACACCGCCCAGCCCCGACCAGGCCCCCACCGCCGCACCGCGGTCGTCCGCGTGGAACACCGCCTGCAGCATGGCCAGTGAACCGGGCGTCAGCAGCGCCCCGCCGACGCCCTGCAGCGCCCGCGCCGCGATCAGCACCTCGATGTTCGGCGCCGCCGCACAGAACGCCGAGGCCACCGCGAACCAGGCCACCCCGATCAGGAACACGCGCCGCCGCCCGTACCGGTCGCCCAGCGAACCGCCCAGCAGGATCAGCGCCGCCAGCGTCAGCAGGTAGGCGTTGACCGTCCACTGCAGGGCGGCCAGTGAGGCGTTCAGATCTTCGCCGATCCGCGGCAGCGCCACGTTCACCACCGTGCCGTCCAGCATCGCCATGCCGGAGCCGAGGACCGTCGCCAGAAGCACCCAGTGCGCCCGCGCGGTGCCCATCCGAATCGCCTGTGCCGCCTGATCGCCGCTCATCCTTCGATCCTGCGCCGCACCCCGCCCCCTCCGCACCCCTCGCGGGCACCCGGCGACCCGCCGTGCCCGGCGCGCTCCGCAGCGCGACCGCTCCGGCCGCGTGCTGCTCGGCGGCGGGTACCGGCGAAGAAGTGCGCGGCGGCCGGGCGGGTCGCCGTGGCCGGTCAGTCGAGAAGGCCGGCGCGGCGCCAGCGCGGGGCGGTGCGGCGGTCGACGATGCCGAGGTCGGTGAAGAAGACGAGGGCCTTGCGGGCCCACTCGACCCGGGCCCGCTGCCAGTGCGGGTTGGCGGCGGCGGCGCGCCTGGCAGCCGTCACGTCCAGGCCGGAGAGCTCGTACACCCGGGGGTGGACGAGCTCCGCGACGGCGAGCCGGGCCAGCACCAGCAGGCCGCGCCGGAAGACCGCGCGACGGGCCGGGCCCATCTGCGACCAGATCCGCTCCAGCTCCGGCTTGGCGTAGCCGATGTGCCGGGCCTCCTCGATGACGTGGATGCGCGCCACCGACCGGGCCAGCGGCTGCAGCGTCTCGTCGCGGACCATCTCTCGCTGCATGGCGTCGGTGAACTCCTCCACGAAGATCGCCCCGGCGAAGGTGATCGCGGTGTCGTTCAGCAGGAAGTGCAGCTTGCCGCGCCGGTGCGCCTTGGCCGTCGGCCGGGCGGAGGGGTAGCCGGTGGCCGCGATGTAGCGGGCGAACATGGTGGAGTGCCGGCACTCGTCGGCGATCTCGGTCAGCGCGTACTGGGCGTGCCGGGTGGTCAGGTCGCCCTCGTACACGTGCCGGACCAGGCCCTCCATCAGCACCAGTTCGAACCAGATGCCGGCTGCGGTGGCCGAGGCGAGCTGGAGCACGCTGAGGCGGGCCTGTTGCCGCGGCGTCAGGGTGTCCCACAGCGGGGTGCCGTAGAGGGTGACGCGGTGCGCGGGGAGGGCGAAGTGGTCGGGGTCGATCGGCCCGTCCCAGTCGATCTCGGTCAGCGGGTCGTGGGAGTGGCGGGCGGAGGCGCGCAGCAGCCGGGCGGCGTTCTGCTCGCGGTCCTCGGTGTGCGGGGCGGCGGTGTCTGGCATCGGTCGGCTCCGGTGGGGTCGGGGCGGGGCCGGCCGGCCCTCGGCCGACAGCCGGTCAACGGTCGGTCGGCGGCCGGTCGAGGGTCGGGGGCATCGACGGGAGCAGTGAACCAGTTAGACGACATGTCAACAAGGGGTCGCGCGCGGGCCGGCCCGCCTCCGGCGACACTGGCCCCATGGAGCCTGTCGCGGCCTTGGAACGCATCGCCTTCCTGCTGGAGCGCGAGGACGCCTCCCCGTACCGGGTGAAGGCCTTCCGCACGGCCGCCGAGGCCGCCCGCACCCTGCCCGCCGGCCCGGTCGACGCGGCACGCGCCGCCCGGCTGCCCGGGGTGGGGCCGAAGACCGCCCAGGTGATCGCCGAGGCCTCGGCCGGCCGCGTCCCCGGCTACCTCGCCGAACTCGAGGAGCGCGCCGGGCCGCTCGCCGAGGGCGCCGACGCGCTGCGGGCCGCCCTGCGGGGCGACTGCCACCTGCACTCGGACTGGTCCGACGGCGGCAGCCCGATCGAGACCATGGCCCGCACCGCCCGCGACCTCGGCCACGCCTGGGCGGTGCTCACCGACCACTCGCCGCGCCTCACCGTGGCCCGCGGCCTGAGCGCCGAGCGCCTGCGCGAGCAACTGGACGTCGTCGCCGGCCTCAACCGGGAGCTGGCGCCGTTCCGGCTGCTCACCGGCATCGAGTGCGACATCCTCGACGACGGCTCCCTGGACCAGGACGAGGACCTGCTCGCCGAGCTCGACCTGGTGGTCGCCTCCGTCCACTCCAGGCTGCGGATGGACCGCGCCCCGATGACCCGCCGCCTGCTCGCCGCCGTCCGCAACCCGCTGGTCGACGTCCTCGGCCACTGCACCGGCCGGCTGGTCGGCGGCCGCACCCGCCCGGAGTCGCAGTTCGACGCGGAGGCGGTCTTCACGGCCTGCGCGGAGTCCGGCACCGCGGTCGAGATCAACTGCCGCCCCGAGCGCCGGGACCCGCCGACCCGGCTGCTGCGGCTGGCCGTCGACATCGGCTGCGTCTTCACGATCGACAGCGACGCCCACGCCCCCGGCCAGCTCGACTGGCAGCAGTACGGCTGCGCCCGCGCCGCCGACGCCGGGCTCGCCCCGGAGCGGATCGTCAACACCCGCCCGGTGGAGGAACTGCTCGCCTGGACGGCCGCCTGAGGCCCCGGCGCACCGGCCCGGTGCGCCGGGGCCTCAGGCGGCCGCGGTCGGCTCAGACGACGAGCCGCTCCCGCAGGTGTCCGAGCGTCTCGTCCTTGATGCCGAGGCCGGCCCGGGCGTAGCTCTCGACGTCGCCCCAGCCGTCCTCGACGGCCTGCCGGGCCGCGTCCAGGTACTCGGCGTGCGCCCCGAACACCGCGTCGGCGATCTCCGGGTCGCCGCCCCGGGCGGTGAACGCCTCGATCAGCGGGGCGAACGCGGACCGCACCGCAGCCCCGACCGACATGTACTCGGCGGTGACCGTCCGGTCGTCCGCACCGAGGAGCAGCAGGACGAGCGCCGCCCCCCAGCCGGTCCGGTCCTTGCCGGCGGTGCAGTGGAACAGCACCGGGCCGCCGTCCCGGTGCGCCAGGGCGGTCAGCAGCTGCCGGTACGACTGGCGGGCCGATTCGGCCGTCACGAAGGAGCGGTAGTCGGCGGCCAGCGCCAGGGCCGCCCGGCCGCCGCGGAACTCCCGGTTGGCGAGCACGGGATCGGCGAAGGCCGCAGCCAGCCGGGCGGCCGTGCCGGTGCCCGCCGGGTCCGCCATGACGTCGGCGACCAGCAGGTGGGCGCCGCCCGGCACCCGGTCGGGCCGGGCCGCGCGTTCCCGTTCGGTGCGCAGGTCGACGACGGTGCGCACACCCAGCGCGGCGAAGGCCGGGTCGGAGCGGACGTCCAGCTGGTCGAGCTGGCCGGAGCGGAACGCCAGGCCGGGACGGACCCGGCCGCCGGCGACGCCGACACCGCCGAGATCGCGCAGGTTGGCGACGGTGCTGGAGCCCACGATCTGCGAGCACTGCATGGCTACCTCCAGGCAGGGGACGCGACTCACCTGCACGCTAGGCCCTCGGGTGAGCGGCCGCTCGCGGAGCGCGTCCGGCCGGCGCGGGCCGGAACCCGGCCGAAGGGGGCGTACAAGGGGGCGCACGCCGGCGCGCCGGGCGCATATCGTCCGTGCCTCGCGCGCCGCATTGCCCGACGGACCGTCAGAAGGCAGTGTGTGTCGGGGCTCACACAGGGTGGGCGGAGGAAGGACGGTACCGCCGAACATGGCAGCCAAGATCCTGATCGTCACCGGTGACGCGGCGGAGTCGCTGGAGGTGTTCTACCCCTACCAGCGGCTGCGCGAGGAGGGGTACGAGGTGCACATCGCCGCGCCCGCCAAGAAGACGCTGCAGTTCGTGGTGCACGACTTCGTGGACGGCTTCGACACCTACACCGAGAAGCCCGGCTACACCTGGCCCGCCGACATCGCCGTCGCCGACGTCGACCCGGCCGACTACGTGGCCCTGGTGATCCCCGGCGGCCGCGCCCCCGAGTACCTGCGCAACAACGCCGACGTGCAGCGCATCGCCACGCACTTCTTCCAGGAGGACAAGCCGGTCGCGCAGATCTGCCACGGCCCGCTGATCACCCTGGTCGGCGGTACCCTCAACGGCCGCACCACCGCCGCGTACCCGGCGCTGGAGCCGGACGTCGCCGCGGGCGGCGCCGACTTCGTGGACGGCGAGGCCGTCGTCGACGGCGTCGTGGTCTCCGCGCGGGCCTGGCCCGACCATCCGGCCTGGATGCGCGCCTTCGTCGAGGTGCTGCGCGAGAAGGCGCCGGTGGAGTAGGGCCGTTCACGGTCGTACCCGCAGCCCGCCGGCCGAGTGCCGGCGGGCCGCCGCCGTGCTGTCCTGGTGTCGCCCCCCGTACTGTTCCCGTGCCCCCCGTGCAGCCCTGCGGAGGCCGGGGCCACCGGAGGGTCAGAGCCGGTCCGCCCAGGGCGGGTTGGGTCCGGCCACCGCACAGGTCAGCGCCGCCACCTCGGAGGCGAACCGGCAGGCCTCCGCTGCCGCTGCCGCCGTCAGCCCGTCCAGCCGGCCGCCGAGCAGCCCCCCGGCGCCCAGCCGGTGCAGCAGCCCGGCCGTGAACGCGTCCCCGGCGCCGACCGTGTCCACCACCTCGACCCGCCGGGCCGGCACCGCGATCCGCCGCCCGTTCAACGAGGCCAGCGCGCCCTGCGCGCCGAGCGTCACCACCACCAGCGGCACACCGTCCGTATGAAACCGGTCGCACACCGCCTCCACCCCGCTCCCCGGGAAGAGGTGCTCGACGTCGTCCTCACTCAACCGCAGGATGTCCGCCAGCGCGCACCAGCGCGGCAGCCGCTCCCGGTACACCGCCGGATCGACCAGCAGCGGACGGACGTTGGGGTCGATCGACACCGTCGCCCCCGCCGCGGCCCGGGCCAGGTACGCCTCGATCGCCCGCCCGCCCGGATCGCGCACCAGCGCCAGCGACCCCGTGTGCACACAGGCCGCACCGCCCGGCGGCACGGCCGCCAACTCGGCCTCCGTCCACTGCCAGTCCGCGGTGCCCTCGGCATGGAACGAGAAACTCGCCCGGCCCTCGCCGTCCAGCTCCGCGACCGCCAGCGTGCTCGGCTCGGCCGCTGCCACACAGCCCGACAGGTCCACCCCGGAATCGGTCAGCTGTGCCCGGAACAGCCGACCGAAGACGTCGTCCGCCAGCCGCGCCCGGAACGCCACCGGCGTGCCCAGCCGGGCCAGCGCCACCGCCGTGTTGGCCGGACCGCCGCCCGGGTGCACCCGCAGCCCCAACTCGCCGGGCCCGCTCAGCGCGGCATCGGTGAAGGCGTCGGCGACGCACTCGCCGATCACGGTGACACGGACCGGACTGCTGGACTCGGCCGGACTGCTCGGCACGGGGTGACCTCCTGGGCGGCGGGCGGTGAGGAGGCCATCATGCCGGGTGCGCCGCCGCGCCGAGCAGCGCGGCCGCGAACCGCCTCCGCTGCGCCGGGTGTTCGCCGAACCACTGGCCGAGCCGGTGGACGGCCTCCGGCAGCACCAGCCGGGTGTGGTCGGACCGGGTGGCCAGCGCCTCGCCGACCGCCGCGGTCACCTCCGGCGGGATGACCTCGTCGTGCCCCGGCACGGCCAGCACCGAGCGCCCCCGGAAGGCCCGCAGCGCGGGCAGCGCCGCCGAGTCACGCCAGCCGCCGGGCCGCCGGATGATCCCGGTGAAGCCCGCGCCGAACCGCACCGGCCAGGCCTCCTGCGCGTACACCGCAGGGGCGCACAGGCCGAGGGCGCGCACCCGCGATCCGTACCGGGCCGTCAGATCGGCCACCGTCTGCCCGCTCATGCTGAAACCGACCAGCACCAGCCCCCCGTCACCGGCGTGCCGGTCGATCAGGGCGGCGGCCTGCCGCAGCCGGCGCTCCAGGGACAGCTCCGCGAGCCGGCCCGAACTCGCGCCGTGCCCCGAGAAGTCCAGGGCCAGCACCCGGCACCTGTGGTCGGCGAGGTCGCCGAGCAGTGGCAGCAGCCGGGCACTGTCGCTGTCGCCGGCGCCGTGCAGCGCCACAGCCGTGAGCCCGGACCCGGCGCCGGCGCCGCAGCCCGGTGTGTCGTCGGGCCCGGCGGGCGGCAGTGCGAGGGCGGCCAGCCGCTCGCCGTCCGCGTCGAGCCGGAAGCGTTCGATCCGCCGGGGTTCGAACGGGAGCCCTTGGGGGCCGCCGGGGCTGTCGGGGCGGGGGAGCGGGGAGCGGTCCATGGCTCCGGCGACGCAGGCTGCGGGCCGGCCGGTTCCGCCGGGGTGCCGCGTCGTCCGATCGGGTGAAGGGTGGAGTCATGTCAGTAGAACCGGAAGCCCTGCTGAAGCTGTTCGCCGACGCCCAGGACGCCTTCGGCCGGCATGTGCGGGCCGCCGCCACGGGGGACGCCTGGCAGGCGCCGACGCCGTGCACCGACTGGACCGTCCGCGACCTGGTCGGCCACCTCACCTCGGAGCACCTGTGGGTGCCGCCGCTGCTCGAGGGCCGCACGGTCGCCGAGGTCGGCGACCGCTTCGACGGCGATGTGCTCGGCGACGACCCGGTCGCGGTCTGGACGGCCGCCGCCGAGGGCTCCCGCGCCGCCTTCGCCGCGCCCGGCGCGCTGGAGCGCAAGGTCCACCTGTCCTACGGCACGCGGCCCGCGCAGGGCTACTGCCGGGAGATGACGGTGGATGCGATCATCCACGCCTGGGACCTGGCCGTCGGCGTCGGTGCCGACCGGGCGATGGACCCGGACGCCGCCGAGTTCGCGCTCGCCGAACTCGCCGCGTTCGGGGGCGACCTCTCCGCCAGCGGGGTGTTCGGCCCGCCCGTGCCGGTGCCCGCGGACGCCGACGCCCAGAGCCGGCTGCTCGGCCTCGCCGGCCGCGACCCGGCCGACCCGCTGCACACGGGCGGCTGACGGGCGCGGCCGGGCGCGGTCGCCGGACCGGTCAGCAGCTGCGCAGGCCGGGCACCTGGTTGAGCAGCTGCGCCCGTGCGGAGGTGAACCGGGCGTACGCCTCGCCCCGCTCGGCACCGGGACGGAACACGGCGACCCGGTGGCAGTTCTGGAAGGCGAGCTTCACGCCGAAGTGTCGCTCCAGGCTCCCGCGGATGGCGTCGCTGGCCATGGCGCGCAGCAGCTGCCCCCGCTCCTCGTCGCTGGGGGCGGTCGTGTTGTCGGCGAACTCGGCCGGGGAGTCCTGCAGTTCGCCGCTCAGCTCGGCGACGGTGCGCCAGGCGTACGGCAGTGAGGTGCGGACGGTCTCGGCGAACTCGGCCTCCTCCACCTCGCCGTGCTCGGCCTTCTCCAGCAGGGCGGCGGGGACGTTCAGGGACATGCGGGTGCTCCTCGGCTGTGCGGGTGCGGGTGCGCGTGCGGGCAGGGGACAAGGGGCAGGATGAATGACCGACGACTTATGAAAGTGAAAGTCATTTCCAGCAGGCGCCATCCTGTGACGCCGTCTGACGCGCTGTCAAGCCCCTGCTCGGCCGAACGGGTGCCGGGTCGCGCCGCACACCGCCCGTTCCTAGGCTGGGGGCGAGGAGGTGTCCCGGTGGACGAGCAGACGAGTGGCGGTACCGACCGGCGGATCCTGGACCGGATCGGTGAGATGGTCGCGGCCGAACGCGAGCTGCGGACGATGCTGGCCGAAGGGCGGATCGACCCGGACAGCGAGCAGCAGCGGCTGCACGAACTGGAGGCGGAGCTCGACCAGTGCTGGGACCTGCTCCGGCAGCGCCGGGCGCGGGTCGACGCCGGGGACGACCCCGATCTCGCCGCGGTGCGCAGCATCGAGGAAGTCGAGCGCTACGAGTCCTGAGGCGCTACGAGTCCTGAGGCGCTGGAAGTCCCGCGGCGTCGCGAGTCGGCTCGGACGTGCTGTCACGCCCCGCGGCTGCGGAGCAGGTCGGCCAGGGCGTCGGCGTTGCGCCGGACGTCGTCGGCGAGCGAGCGCAGCAGGTCGCGGCTCGCGGGGTCGCGGTCGCCGAACCAGTCGGCGATCTCGCCGTAGGTGGCGAGGACGATCCGCTCGGCCCGCAGGTTGCGGTCCAGGGTTGCGGTGAGTGCGGCGTCCGCGGGCACCGAGTAGTCCGTGTGGGCGCGCTGCGCGAGGGTGTCCGGGTCGAAGTTGGGGCGGCCGCCGAGCGCGGTGATCCGCTCCGCCACGGCGACGGCGTGCCGCATGCCCTGCTCGGCGTGTGCGGTGAGCAGCGCGGCCGCCGCCGCGGCTTCCGGTCCGCCGCCGGCGGCTGCCAGGGCGTCCCGGGTGTAGCGCAGCCAGCCGACCACCTCGGTGGCGACCACGTCGTTGAGCACGCTGACCGCCCGCTCCTCGTCCAGGTGCGGCGCGCTGCCGGGGTCGGCGGCCATCGTGCGCAGGGCCTCGCGGCTGATGCGGGTCACGTCGACGGTGAAGCTGTCGGCCATCGCGGTGCCTCCTGTCCCGGGCGGTCCCCGTCACGACCGACGGTATGCCGGACGGCGGCGCGGGGAAACCGGGACCGGCGCCCCCGGGTGGGGGCGCCGGCGGGCACCTGGAGGTTAGAGCGGCTGCAGCTCGGGGCGCTTGGCCTCGACGTTGTCGCCGGACGACTCGCCGCGCAGCCGGCGGCCGACCCACGGGATCAGGTAGGCCCGGGCCCACTGCAGGTTCTCCCGGCGCTGCTCGGCCGGGGTCGGCTCGGGGCGGTCCGGCCAGGGCGCCTCCGGGTCCTCGTCGACCGGCAGCCCGAGCGAGCGGGCGGCGAGCAGCGCGACCCGCTGGTGGCCCTCGGGGGAGAGGTGCAGCCGGTCCTCGCTCCAGGCGCGGCGGTCGTGCACCGAGCGCAGCGACCACAGGTCGGCGACCGCGCACCCGTTGCGGTCCGCGATCGCCCGCATGTGGCCGTTGTAGGTGGCGATCTTGCCGCGCAGGTGGCGGAGGACCGGCACGGTGCGGGTGTCGAAGCCGGTGCAGACCAGCACCGTCCCGGCGCTCTCGCGGAGCTGCAGGACGGCGGACTCGAAGCGTTCGGCGACCTCGTCCGGGTCGCTGCCCGGGCGCAGGATGTCGTTGCCGCCGGCACAGAAGGTCACCAGGTCCGGCCGGATGCGCCGGACCTCGGGCACCTGCTCGGCCGTGATCTGGTCGAGCAGGCGGCCGCGGACGGCGAGGTTGGCGTACTGGAATCCGCCGTCCGGGCGGCGCGCCGCGAGCATGCCCGCGAGGCGGTCGGCCCAGCCGGCGAACCGGCCGTCGGGGCCGGGGTCGTTGAGGCCCTCGGTGAAGCTGTCGCCGAGGGCGACGTAGGAAGTGGGGTCAAAGGTCTCCAGTGGATCAGGCATGGTGTCGATGGTTCACCCTGTGAAGTGACCTACGCCACCGTAGGTGGCCCGTAGCAGAGCGTGATCTCCGCCACCCTTGCGGCGGGTGGTGCCATCGGGCCCGGGGTGGGGCCGGTCGGGCCCGGGGCGGGTCCGGGTCGGGGCGCCGGCGGGCCGCTCAGGCGGCCGCGGCGCAGGTGTCGAGGATCACGCGGCCGACCAGCGCCGGGTCGTCGCTCATCGGTACGTGGCCGCAGCCCGGCAGCCGCACCAGGCGGGCGCCCGGGATCTCGCGCAGTGCCCGGACGCCCTGGCGGCGGACCAGCAGGCGGTCCCGGCTGCCCCAGGCGATGGTCACCGGCACCCCCGGCACGTCGCCGGTGAAGCGGACCCGGCGGCCGGCGGCCAGGGTCGGCGCGAAGCCGGTCGCCTCACGCAGCGCCCTGGTCTCGTCGATCGCGCCCTCGGGCGACCGTCGGCCCGGGCGGGCGTAGATGCTGCTGACCAGCAGGGCGCGGCCGGCGGCCGAGCGCGCCAGCCGCTCCACCGCGGGCTGCGGCAGCACCCGGGCGCCCAGGCGCATCCCGGCGAGCACCGCGAACGCGTAGCGCCGCTCCGGCTCCGTCCAGAAGCCGGCGGGGGAGAGGGCGGTGACCGAGCGGGCCAGCCCGGCGCGGCCGAGGCCGAGTGCGAGCAGGCCACCGAGCGAGTTCCCGGCCACGTGCGGGCGCTCCACCCCGAGCGCGGCGCAGAACGCGCCGATCGTCGGGACGGCGGCCTGCAGGCCGTACGGGACGCCCTCCGGGAGCGCGGGCGAGGTGCCGAACCCGGGCAGGTCCACCGCGAACACCTCGTGCCGCGCGGCCAGCGCGGACAGCACCGGACCCCAGGCCTGCCAGTGGTGGCCGATGCCGTGCAGCAGCAGGAGCGGGCTGCCGGAGCCCTCCCGGTGGTAGCGCACCGTCGCGGTGCGCGGGCCGTACGGGGAGGGCAGGGCGAAGGTGGCCTCGGCGGGCATGGCGCTCCTCGGTCGGAGGTCCTGTTGGACGGATTGTCAGCAAAGATTACCGACCGGTAGCCGCCCCGCAAGGGATTCGTCAGAACAGTGCCCGTTGGGCGTCCGGGGCCGGCGGACGCCGGTGCGCGCGCACCTCCACCCCCGAGCACGGGCCGGACGGCGCGGGCGACAGCCCCCAACCGGTCAGGCGCCGGGCGTCCAGCAGCAGCGGCTCGCCGCCGTCCGGCTGGTCCAGGAACAGCTGCCGCCCGATCGGCGCCCGCAGCGTCCCGCTCACCGCCGCGCCGTCCGCCAGCCCCACCACCTCGCGGTACGTCCGCGGCGGGCCGTCCGCCAGTCCGAACAGCCCGACCTGGTCCACCACCTCGCCCGCCGGGAACAGCTCCACCGGATGGCCCGCCAGCAGCCCGACCACCGCCGCCCGCAGCTCCGCCACCCGCGCCGCGCGCTCCGCCGGGCCCGGCAGGTGCCACCACTGCTCGGCCTTCGCCCGCACCCCGAACCGCTCCCGCGCCAGCCCCGCACCGGACACCGTCAGCTCCGCCCGGCGCACCGCCGGCAGGGGGCCGCGTGCCACCACGGTGAACACCGGCGCGCCCTGCTCCTGCAGGCGGGCGTGACCGCGCTGCTCCGCCGTCAGCCCGACCTTCGCCAGGTCGCCGCCGAACCAGGCCAGATACAGCAGGTAGGTGCGGCCGTCGTCGAGGATCCTGTCCCGCGCGAGCGCCAACCCGCGGTCGACCGCCTGGCAGGGGACGCAGAGCACCGCCCCGCCCGAGGGCTCGATCTCCGCCCGGTGCGGGCACGGCCGGCGGTCCGTCTCACCGGCCAGCCACGGGCCCGAGCAGTACCGCGGACCGCGCAGCCGCCAGCTCACCTCCGTGCCCGCCGCCACCACCCGCTCGTGCAGCCGGCCCCCGAGCACCGCCCCCAGCACCGGACGCCCGTCCTGCCAGTGCAACCCGGTACAGCGCCACCCCGCCTGCCCGTCCACCGCGACCTCCTCGACTCCGCCGCCCCCATCCCAGCAGACGGCACCGACAGCGCTGGACGGGCGGGCGGCAAGGCGGCGGCCGGCGGCCCGGGGAGCGGGTTCGGGGCGGTGCGGGTGGGGCGGGGGAGGCGTACGGTCAAAGGCGCGGGGCGGCGCGACGGTAAGGAGGCCCCGGTATGGCGGAGCAGCGGATTCCCGGGATCGACCCGGCGGCGGTGCCGACCGGTGCGGGGTGCGCCGAGTGCCTCGCGGGGCAGGACGCCGGCTGGTGGCTGCACCTGCGGCGCTGCGCGGAGTGCGGGCACATCGGCTGCTGCGACTCCTCGCCGTCGCAGCACGCGACCCGGCACGCCCGGGAGAGCGGACACCCGTTCATCACCAGTTTCGAGCCCGGCGAGGACTGGTTCTGGAACACCGACACCGGCGAGTACTACGCCGGGCCGGCGCTGGCACCGCCGCTCTCCCGGCCTGACGCGCAGCCCTCGCCCGGTCCGGCCGAGAAGGTGCCCGCGGACTGGCGGAGCAGGCTGCACTGAGGCGGGCGGGCTCAGTCGCCGAACGCGAGCCGCAGGCCGAACAGGGCGACGACGCCGCCGGTGACGCGGTCGAGGACGCGCTTGGCCGTCGGTCCGGCCAGCCAGCGCCGGACGACCCGGGCGAAGCCGACCAGCACCGCCGACCAGAGGGTCCCGAGCAGGATGTGCTCGCAGGTGAGCAGCGTGCCGAAGGCCAGGTGCGAGGCGCCCGGCGGGATGAACTGCGGCAGCAGCGCCATGTAGAAGACGCCCACCTTGGGGTTGAGCAGGTTGGTCAGCGCCCCGCGCCGCCAGCCGGCCGTGAAGTCGTCGCGGGCGTCGGCGTCCGCCGGGTCCGCCGCGGGGTCGCCGGGGGCCGGTTCCCGCCGCCAGGAGTCGCGGATCATGCGGCCGCCCATCCACAGCAGGTAGGCGGCGCCGACCCAGCGCAGGATCTCGTACGCCAGGTGGGAGGCGGTCAGGACGGCGGTGGCGCCGGCCGAGGCGAGCACGCCCCAGGCCAGGGTGCCGGTCTGGATGCCGAGGACGACGCCCCAGGCGCGGCGGCGCCGGCCGAGCACGGCGGTGCGCAGGATGAGGGCGGTGTCGAGGCCGGGGGTGAGGGTCAGCAGGCCGACCAGGAGGGCGAAGGACCAGAGGGCGGTGGCGTTGTCCATGCCCGGTGAGCCTATCGGGCAGCCTCGGCCGGACCGCCGGGGCGGGGCCAGCTGCGGCCCTCCTTGCCCTCGATGCTGCGGTTGAGCCGGGTCAGCAGCCGGGCCAGCGCGGTGACCTCCTCCTGCGGCCAGTCCTCCAGCACGGAGGCCAGCCCGTTGACGGACCACTCGCGGTCGTGGTGCAGCCGGCGCATGCCCTCGTCGGTGATGCGCAGTTTGCGGGCGATGCCGCCGTCCGGGTCCGGGATGCGCTCGACCAGGGTCTGACGGAGCATCGCGGCGGTCTGCCGGTTGACCGTGGAGGTGTCCAGCCCGAAGGCCTCCGCCAGTTGACCGATGGTCATCGGCCCCTCGGCCTCGATCCGGCTGAGCAGGGTGTACGCGCTTCGTTCCAGGCGGCCGCCGGAGTCGGCGCGCAGCGCGGCCATCGCCTGGTGGCGGCCGATCAGCATCAGCTCGCGTTCGAGGTCGCCGAGCTCCTCGTGCACAACGTCCTCCCTCGTCGTCCGCCGGGTGTGATCCGTTCGGTTCCAGTCAATCGTATGTGCATCATGCACATCATATGTACGATGCATAATGCATCCACGTGACTTGGAGTCCCCCCTTGAGCACACCTCCTTCCGGTTCCCCCGGGCGCACCGGCGGCGGCGCGATCATCGGCGTCCTCGCCGGCGCCGGCATCGCCGTCTCGCTCATGAACACGCTCGTCGTCCCGCTCATCCCCGACCTGCCGAGACTGCTCGGCACCACCCCCGCCAACGCCTCCTGGGCGATCACCGCCACCCTGCTCGCCGGCGCCGTCGCCACCCCGGTGCTCGGCCGGCTCGGCGACATGTACGGCAAGCGCCGCATCCTGCTGGCCAGCCTCGCCCTGATGGTGATCGGATCCGTCGTCCCCGCGATCGCCGACGGCCTCGTCCCGATGGTGGTGGGCCGCGCCCTGCAGGGCTGCGCCGCGGCCGTCATCCCGCTCGGCATCAGCATCATGCGCGACGAGTTGCCGCCGCAGCGGATGGGCTCGGCGATGGCCCTGGTCAGCTCCTCGCTCGGGATCGGCGGTGCGCTCGGCCTGCCGCTCGCCGCCGTCGTCGCCCAGCACGCGGACTGGCACGTCCTCTTCTGGACGGCGGGTGCGCTCGGCGCCGTGGTCATCGCCCTGGTGATCGCCTTCGTGCCGGAGTCCCCGGTCCGGTCCGGCGGGCGCTTCGACCTGGTCGGCGCGGTCGGTCTCTCGGCCGGCCTGCTCTGCCTGCTGCTGGCCGTCTCCAAGGGCGGCGACTGGGGCTGGGGCAGCGGCACCACCCTCGGCCTGTTCGGCGCGGCCGCCGCCGTCCTGCTGCTCTGGGGCGTCTGGGAGCTTCGCACCGGCAGCCCGCTGGTCGACCTGCGCACCACCGCCCGCCGCCAGGTGCTGATGACCAACCTCGCCTCGGTGGTGATCGGCTTCGCGATGTACGCGATGTCGCTGATCGTTCCGCAGCTGCTCCAGCTGCCCGAGCAGACCGGGTACGGCCTCGGCCGCTCGATGGTGGTCGCGGGCCTGTGCATGGCCCCGTCCGGACTGGTCATGATGGCCGTCTCGCCGTTCTCCGCGAAGATCTCGGCGGCCCGCGGCCCGAAGGTCTCCCTGCTGATCGGCTCGCTGGTGATCGCCGCCGGCTACGCGCTCTCGCTCGGCCTGACCGGCCACGTGTGGGGCATGGTGCTGTTCTCCAGCGTGATCGGCGCCGGTGTGGCCTTCGCCTACGCCGCGATGCCCGCGCTGATCATGTCGGCGGTACCGGCCTCCGAGACCGCCGCCGCGAACGGCCTCAACAGCCTGATGCGGTCGATCGGCACCTCCACCTCCGCCGCCGTCGTGGGTGTGGTGCTCTCGCACATGACCGTCACCATGGGCCCGGTCGTGCTGCCCTCCGAGGACGGCTTCCGGACCGGCCTGATGATCGGCCTCGGCACGGCGGTGCTCGCCGCCCTGGTCACCCTCGCCGTCCCCGGCCGGCCCGAGCCGGCCGCGGTGACCGCCCTGACGGCGGAGGGCTCGTCGGAGGCCGCCGCGGAGCCGGCCGCGCGGTCCTGAGCAGGCCGCCCCGGACCGCCGGGCCGGCGCCCCTGCGTGAGGGGGTGCCGGCCCGGCGGCCGTGAGGGGACGTCAGGCGTCCGCGCCCAGCCACAGGTCGGGGCCGAACACCTCGTAGTGGATGTCGGCCGGCCGCACACCCGCCGCGATCAGCTGCCCGCGCACCGAGCGCAGGAACGGCACCGGACCGCACAGGTAGGCGGTGGTGCCGGCCGGGACCTCCACGGCCGACAGGTCGACCAGCCCGGTGCGGTCGGCGGGCCACTCGCCGACGGGGTGCTCGTAGAAGACGTGCGCCTCGGCGTCGGCGAGCTTGGCGGTCAGCTGCTGCAGGTCGGCCCGGAAGGCGTGCGAGAGCTGGTCCCGGTCGCCGTGCACGGAGACCACCCGGCGGGTCGCACCGGTCGCGGCCAGGTGCGAGAGCATCCCGATCATCGGCGTGCAGCCGATGCCGGCCGAGGCCAGCAGGACCGGGCCCTCGCCCTCCGTCAGCACCACGTCGCCGAACGGGTGGCCGAGCAGCAGGGTGTCGCCCGCGCCGACGTGCGCGTGCAGGTGGTTGGAGACCTCGCCGTCCGGGGTGCCGGCCACCCGCTTCACCGAGAACTGCAGCGCGCCGTCCGGCTGCCCGGAGAGGCTGTACTGGCGGATCTGGTGGGCGCCGTCCGGCAGTTCGACCTGCACCGAGACGTACTGGCCGGGCGCGGTGGCCGGCAGCGGGCCGCCGTCGGCCGGCCGGACCAGGAAGGTCGCCACGTCGTCGGTCTCCAGCAGCCGCGCGACCACCGTGTACGGGCGCCACAGCGCCTCCGGCCCGGTGCCCGCCCCGGCGTACAGGCCCTTCTCCAGGGCGATCAGCGCGTTCGCCATCAGCCAGTACACCTCGTCCCAGGCGGCCGCGACCTCCGGCGTGACCGCCTCGCCGAGCACCTCGACGATCGCCGCGAAGAGGTGCTCGTGGACCACCGGGTACTGCTCGGGCGCGACGCCCAGCGAGGCGTGCTTGTGCGCGATCCGGGCGAGCATCGCGTCCGGGCGCTGCTCGGGGTGGGCGACCAGCGCGGTGGCGAACGCGGCGATCGAGCCGGCCAGCGCCTGCCGCTGGCTGCCGTTCGCCTGGTTGCCGCGGTTGAACAGGTCGCGCAGCAGCTCCGGGTGGGCCTCGAACAGCCGCTCGTAGAAGCGGGCGGTGATGTCGCCGACGGCGGCGCCGACCACCGGCAGCGTGGCTTCGACGACCGGGGCGTTCTGCGGTGACAGCATGGACGGCTCCTTAATTGGTATTTGATCTTCGTATTTTGTTGGACGGGGGAGCGGGGCGGGAGGGCCGGGGCCCTCCACGGGGGAGTGGATCAGTCGGGCGGGCGGACCGACAGGCCGAGCAGCACCGGGCCGGTCGGCGAGGAGACCAGGTCCTCGATCGACAGCGGGTCGAGCACCGCGAAGAACGCCTCCTGCGCCTGTCGGAGCGCCCCGCGCAGCCGGCAGGCCGCCCGGAGCGGACACGGCGGATCGTCCTCGCAGCCCACCACGTCGCCGACGCCCTCGAGGTCGCGCAGCAGGACGCCGAGCGAACCCGTCCGGCCGGCCGTGGTGAGCGCCAGGCCGCCGCTGCGGCCGCGCCGGGCCTCGACCACGCCGAGGTGCTGCAGCCTGCTGACCACCTTGGCCGCGTGGGTGTAGGGCACCTCCATCGCCGCCGCGACCTCGCGGGTGGTCGGGTTGGACGACTCGTCCAGCACGGCCAGCCGCATGGCGATGCGCAGCGCGATGTCGGTGCTCTTGGTCAGCCTCACATCCAGCAGACTATCTAATGCGACTTTCGGATTCGCATTTGGGGTCCCTGCTGCCGCGTTCCCGCAGCGTGCGCGGCCAGCAGCTCACCGAGCAGCTCCGTCCCGCCCCAGGCCCGGGCCCGACCGGGCCCGGCCAGCTCCGCCTCCCGGACGAGTTCGATCAGCCGGGTGTTCGCCGGCGCCGCCAGCCCGTGCCGGGCGGCCATCGCCACCACCTCGCCCTGCAGGCTGTCGATCTCCGTCCGGCGGCCGCGCTGCAGGTCCTCCCAGGTGGACGAGCGGGCCTCCGCGTCCACCTGCAGGGCCGCCGCCGCCAGCCGCCGGAACACCCCGTCGGGCAGCGCCAGCAGACGGGGCATCAGCGCCGTCGGCAGCGCGCCGAGCCGGGCCGGGCGCACCCCGTCCGCCCGCATCGCCGCCAGCGCCTCCCGCTGGCACAGCGCCAGACACCGCCGGAACGCCCGCTGCCCGAGCTCCTCGCGCAACGGCACCCCGGAGAGTGCGTTGACGGCGTTGTTCAGATTCATCAGCAGCTTGCCGTGCTGCACCTCACGCATGTCCGCACGGCGCTCCACCGGCACCCCGGCCGCCCGGGCCGCCGCCGCCAGCGGGGCGGCCGCCGGCTGGTCGTCGATCATCAGCGCGCCGCCGGAACCCTGGTGGAACACGCCCGGCGCGGTCTGCAGCACGTTGTACGGCACCATCCCGGCGACCACCGGGCGGTCCGGACCGACGGCGGAACGGATCTGCGCCGGGTTGTGCAGGCCGTTCTGGAAGCTGACCAGTGGCGTCGTCGAGTCGAGGTGGTCGGCGACCGAGGCGGCGGCCTCGGCGGTCCCGGCGGACTTCACCGTCACCAGGACGAGGTCGACGCCCTCCGCGGCGGCCGCGTCGGTGGCCGTTCGGAGCCGCTCGGCGGGCACCCGAACCGTGGGGCGTCCGCCGCCGGTGAGGGTGAGGCCGTGCTCGCGCACCGCGTCCAGGACGGACGGCCTGCCGATCAGGGTGACATCGGCGACCTCGGCGAGCAGACCGCCGAGGTGGCAGCCGATGCTGCCGGCGCCGAGCACGGCGATCCGCAGCCGCTCGGACGGCGGGGTGGACGGGGCGGACGTCACAGCAGTCATCCTCCGGACCGGACACGGACAGTGTGCCGAGCACCCTAGAGGCAGTCCACACCCGCAGGGAACCGGCGAGAGCGGATATCGCAGGGGACCGCTCTCGCGGAGTGCCTCAGGTCTCAGAGCAGCGGGGCGAGGAGGCCGGCGGCGGTGGTGGTGATGTGGTGGCGGGTGTCGGTGCCGTCGAGGTAGCCGCCGACCATGGCGCCGTCGCGGAGGAGGAGCAGGGCGGCGGCCCCCGCCGTCGGGTCGTGGTGGCCGCAGGCGGCGAGGAGGTCGGCGAGGGCGTCGCGGAACCAGTGTCGGTGTGCGGCGACCAGCCGTCGGACGGGGTGGTCGGCGTCCGGGTACTCGGCGGCGGCGTTGACGAACGGGCAGCCCCGGAAGTTCGGCCCGCAGACCTCGTCGGCGAGGGCCGCCACCTGGACGGCGAGGGTGCTGCGCGGGTCGGGTGCGGCCGCGGCGGCGGCCGCCAGCCGTTGCCGTACGGCCTGGTCGTGGCGGTCGAGGTAGGCGAGGACGAGTTCGTCCTTGCCGGGGAAGTGCCGGTAGAAGGTGGCCTTGGTGACGCCGGCCTCGGCGATCAGCCGGTCGACGCCGACCGCCCGGACGCCCTCGGCGTAGAACAGCGCGGCGGCCGTGTCGAGCAGCCGCTCCCGGGCCTCGGACCTGCGGAAGGCGGGGGCGGTGCGGGCGTTCATGCGGCCCAACCCTACAGGCGTGCCGGCGGGCCGTGGCGGCCGTCCGCGGACGGGGTCCGGGTCCGGGTGCCGTCCGGGGTGATCGGGCGTCACTCCCCGGGCCCGGCCGTGCCGTAGCCGTGCCGCGGTCTTGCGCGGGTGCCCCGCGGCCGCGTTAACTACCACTGCTAGTTAAAATCCGGGAGCGGACTCCGAGGAGCATCGGGTGCAGCACTACGCGGACCACTACATCGGCGGCGGCTGGCGCCCCGCCGCCGGGCCGGACACCATCGAGGTGCTCAACCCGGCGACCGAGCGGCCGATCGCCACCGTCCCGGCCGGCACCGCCGCCGAGGTGGACGCCGCCGTCGCCGCCGCCCGCGCCGCCGCCCCCGGCTGGGCCGCGACCGGCCGCGAGGAGCGGCTCGCCGCACTGACCCGGCTGCGCGACGGACTGACCGCCCACCGCGCCGAGATCGCGGAGACCGTCACCGCCGAACTCGGCACCCCGATCGGCTTCGCCGACGCCGTCCAGGCCGGCACCCCGATCGCCGTCGCCTCCGCCTACCTGGACGTGCTCGCGGACTACGCCTTCCACGAGAAGGTCGGCAACTCCACCGTCTACGCCGAACCCGCCGGGGTGGTCGCCGCGATCACGCCGTGGAACTACCCGCTGCACCTGATCGTCGCGAAGGTCGTCCCCGCCCTCGCGGCCGGCTGCACGGTGGTGCTCAAGCCCTCCGAGGAGACCCCGCTGGTCGCCCGGCTGTTCGCCCGGATCGTCGACGGGGCGGGCCTGCCGCCAGGCGTCTTCAACCTGGTCACCGGCCTCGGCACGGTGGTGGGCGCCGCGCTCGCCGCCCACCCGGGCGTCGACGTGGTCTCCTTCACCGGCTCCACCGCGGTCGGCCGCGCGATCGGCGAGAGCGCCGGACGCGGCATCAAGAAGGTCTCCCTGGAGCTCGGCGGCAAGTCCGCCAACGTCGTCCTGCCCGGCGCCGACCTCACCCGCGCCGTCAACGTCAACCTCGCCAACGTCTTCGCCAACTCCGGCCAGACCTGCACCGCCTGGACCCGGCTGCTGGTCCACCGCGACCAGTACGAGGAGGCCCTGGCGATCGCCGCCGCCGCGACCGCCAAGTACGCGCCCGGCGATCCGGCCGACCCCGCCACCCGGGTCGGCCCGCTGGTCAGCGAGCGCCAGCGCGAGCGCGTCCGCGGCTACATCGACGGGGCGCTCGCCGCCGGCGCCCGGCTGGTCGCCGGCGGGTCCGAGGCGCCCGAGGGGCTGGCCGGCGGCTACTACGTCCGCCCGACCGTCCTCGCCGACCTCGCCCCGGACGCCGCCGCCGTCCGGGAGGAGATCTTCGGGCCCGTCCTGGTGGTGCTGCCCTACGAGGACGAGGAACACGCCCTGGAGCTGGCCAACGGCACCGAGTACGGCCTGGCCGGCGCCGTCTGGGCGGCCGACGACGAGACCGCCGCCGCCTTCGCCCGCCGCATGGAGACCGGCCAGGTCGACATCAACGGCGGCCGCTTCAACCCGCTCGCCCCGTTCGGCGGCTGGAAGAACTCCGGTGTGGGCCGGGAGCTCGGCCGGCACGGCCTGGAGGAGTTCCTGCAGACCAAGTCCCTCCAGTTCTGACGGCCGCCCACCGTACGCCGATCCCCCGCCCGCATCCGAAGACCGCCGAAGACCGCCGAGGTGACCGCCATGGTCCGTGCCGCCGTCCTGCGCTCCGCCGGGGCCCCGCTCGAGATCACCGACATCGACCTGCCAGACCCCGGCCCCGGACAGGTCCGCGTCCGGCTCGCCGCCGCCGGCGTCTGCCACTCCGACCTGTCGATCGCCCGCGGGGTGCTCCGCGCAACCCTGCCGCTGGTGCTCGGCCACGAGGGCGCGGGCACCGTGGTCTCCGTCGGCGAGGACGTCACCGGCGTCCGCCCCGGCGACCCCGTGGTGCTCAACTGGGCCCCGGCCTGCCGCAGCTGCCCGGCCTGCGCGATCGGCGAACCCTGGCTCTGCGACAACGCCGGCGCCGCCGCGACCGGCCGGTACGCCGCACTGCCGGACGGCACCGGCCTGCACCCCGGGCTCGGCGTCGGCGCCTTCGCCGAGGAGACCGTGGTCGACCGGCGGGCCGTGCTGCCGCTGCCCGCCGACGTGCCGCTCGCCTCCGCCGCCCTGCTCGGCTGCGCCGTCCTCACCGGCTACGGGGCGGTGCACAGCGCGGCCCGGGTACGGGTGGGGGAGTCGGTGGTGGTGTACGGCCTGGGCGGGATCGGCCTGGCGGTGCTGCAGGCCGCCCGGCTCGCCGGCGCCGCGCCGGTGGTCGCCGTGGACGTGTCCCCGGAGAAGGAGGAGCTCGCCCGCCGGCACGGTGCCACCGAGTTCCTGCTCGCCGACGAGGGCACCCCGAAGGCCGTCCGCGAGCTCACCGGCGGCCGCGGCGCCGACCACGCCTTCGAGTGCGTCGGCCGCGGCGCCACGATCCGTTCGGCCTGGTCGGCCACCCGCCGCGGCGGTCGGACGACCGTCGTCGGGATCGGCGGCAAGCAGGACATGGTCTCCTTCTCAGCCCTGGAACTGTTCCACTACGCCCGCACCCTGACGGCCTGCGTCTACGGCAACTGCGACCCGGACGAGACCGTGCCGGTCCTCGCCGAGCACGTGCGCACCGGCCGGCTCGACCTGGACGCGCTGATCACCGACCGGATCGGGCTGGAGGAGATCCCGGCCGCCTTCGACCGGATGGCGGCCGGCCGCGGCGGACGCTCCCTGGTGCTCTTCGACCGCTGACACCGCACGGCGGAACGCGGAAGGTCCCGCACCCTCGGCAGGGTGCGGGACCTTCGCGGTGCGCAGGATTGCTATGCGGCGGGCTTCTCGGCCGCGGAGGGGGCGACGGCCGCGGCAGGCTTCGGCGCCGAGCTGCCCGACGTCCGCAGGAAGAGGAAGAGCGTCGGCACCAGGTAGGCGGCCCAGACCGCCACCTGCAGCATCGTCGGGTCGGGCTGGAAGTTGAACACGCCCTTCAGCAGGGTGCCGTACCAGCTGTCCTTGGGGATGGTGCTGGAGATGTCGAACGCCTGGTTCGCCAGGCCCGGGATCCAGCCGGCCTCCTGCAGGTCGTGGACGCCGTAGGCGAGCACACCGGCTGCCACGACGACCAGCATCGCGCCGGTCCAGGTGAAGAACTTGGCGAGGTTGATCTTCAGGGCGCCGCGGTAGAACATCCAGCCCAGCACCACCGAGGTCAGCAGGCCGAGGACCGCGCCGACCAGCGGACGGACGCCGTCACTGGTCGCCTGGACGGCCGTCCAGATGAACAGCGCGGTCTCCAGGCCCTCCCGGCCGACCGCCAGGAAGGCCGTGATCACCAGGGCGAAGGTGCCCATAGCCAGCGCGGCGTCCAGCTTGCCGTGCAGCTCGGCCTTCAGGTGCCGCGCGGTGCGGCGCATCCAGAAGACCATCCAGGTGACCAGGCCCACCGCGACGATCGACAGCGAGCCGCCGAGCGCCTCCTGCGCCTCGAAGCTGAGCTGCGTCGAGCCGTACTGCAGCACCGCGCCGAAGGCCATGCTCAGCACGACCGCCGCGGCGATGCCCGCCCAGACCGGAGCCAGCCGGTCCCGGCGGCCGGTCTTGACCAGATAGGCGATCAGGATGCAGACCACGAGGCTGGCTTCGAGGCCTTCCCGCAGACCGATCAGGTAGTTGCCGAACACAGGGGGACTCCCGGGGGTGGAGGTGGTACGGGGCAGGGGGTCAGCCGAACAGGGCCTGGCCCCACCATTCGCCGGGCTTGCGGACGCCGGGCGGGCACGCGAAGTGGCCGGAGCCCACGTGCGTGATGTACTCGTTCAGCGCGTCGTTGCCGGCGAGCTTGGTCTGCAGCGGCACGAAGGCCTTGCGGGTGTCGCGCTGGTAGGCGAGGAAGAACAGGCCGGCGTCGAGGCGGCCGAGGCCGTCGGTGCCGTCCGTGAAGGAGAAGCCGCGGCGCAGGATCATCAGCCCGTTGTTGCTGTCCGGGTGCGCGAGGCGGACGTGCGCGTCCTCCTTCATCGCGGACAGGTCCGGGGTGTCCCGCTCCCTCTGCTTGCCGACCGGGGCACCTTCGAGCTTGCTGCGGCCGAAGATGTCCTCCTGCTCCTTGAGCGGGGTGCGGTCCCAGGTCTCGATGGTCATCCGGATCCGCCGGGCGACCAGGTACGAGCCGCCGGTCATCCAGTCCTGGCCGTCGCCGGGGGCGACCCACACGTGGTCGGTCAGCGCCTTGGCGTCGGTGCCGGCGATGTTGTGGGTGCCGTCCTTGAAGCCCATGAGGTTGCGCGGGGTCTGCGCCTCGGGGGTGGTCGAGGAGGTCTTGCCGAAGCCGAGCTGCGACCAGCGGACGTTGACCACGCCCATGCCGATCCGGGCCAGGTTGCGGATCGCGTGCACTGCGACCTGCGGGTCGTCGGCGCAGGCCTGGACGCAGATGTCGCCGCCGGTGCGGGTCGCCTCCAGCCGGTCACCGGGGAACTTCGGCAGGTCGACCAGGGCCTCGGGCCGCTTGGCCTTGATGCCGAAGCGGTCGGTGCCGTCCTTCTCGAACAGCGTCGGGCCGAAGCCGACGGTCAGGGTCAGCCGGGAGGCGGGCAGGCCGAGCGCCTCGCCGGTGTCGTCCGGCGGGGCCTCCGGGAGGCCGCCGGTCGCGCCGGTGCCGACCTCGCGGCCGCCGGTCATCGCGGCGGCGGCCTTCGTCCACTCCTTCAGCATCTTCACCAGGGCCTCGCGGTCCTTGGTGGTGACGTCGAACGCGGCGAAGTGCAGCCGGTCCTGGACGGGCGTGGCGATGCCGGCCTGGTGGTCGCCGTAGAACGGGATGTCCACGGTGGAGTCGATGCCGGGGGCGGCGGCGGGCGCGGCCTCGTGCATGGTCGCGGCGGCGACCGATCCGGCGGCGGCCGCGCCCAGGGCGAGGCCGGCCCCGGCCCAGCCGATGACGGCACGGCGGGTGGGGGCGTGATCGGTGGCGGTGTCCGGCGCAGTGGGCTCGGTGGTCTCGGCGTCCACGGGGATTCCTATCGGTCCTGTCTCTGCGGAAGCCGCGGCGGCCGGCGACGGCCGCCGCGGCGGGGCGCTGGTTCGGTGCGTCGGGTCAGCCGACGACGACCGCGGCGGCCAGCTTCGACAGCGGCTCGCCCAGGGAGTTCACCGCGTCCGAGAAGACCTTGCGCTCCGGCTCGGTGACCTTGTCGTACGAGGTGTAGGCCTCGCCCTGCTTGTACTTGGCGAGCAGCGCCTTGATCGCGGCGAACTCGGTGTCCAGGGTCTTGGCCAGCGCGGCGTCCTTCTCCGCGGCGACGGGCTTCAGTAGCTCGAAGGCCTTCTCGGCGCCGTCGACGTTGGCGGCGAAGTCCGACAGGTCGGTGTGGGAGTAGCGGTCCTCCTCGCCGGTGATCTTGTTCTTGGAGACCTCGTCCAGCAGCTCCTTGGCGCCGTTGGCCATCGAGGTCGGGGTGATCTCGGCCTTGGCGATCCGGCCCTGCCAGTCCTTCAGGTCCGTCACCAGCTGGTCGGCGAGCTTCTTGTCGTCGTCGGTGATCGCGCCGTCGGCCCAGAGCGACTTCTCGATCTTGTGCCAGCCGGTCCACTGCTGGCCGGCCTCCAGGCCGTCCTCGCGGGTGTCGGTCTTCGGGTCGATGTCGCCGAAGCTCTCGGCGATCGGCTCGGTGCGCTCCCAGCCCACGCGGGAGGCGGCGAACAGCGACTTGGCCTTCTCGGCGTCGCCGGCCTTGACCGCCTCGGCGAACTGCGTCACCACCGGGATGGTCGCGTCGGCCTGCTCCTGGGCGTACTTGCGGTAGGCCTCGACGGCGGCGGCCAGGCGCGGGTCGGCCTTCGCGGCGGAGTCCGCGCTGCCGGTCACGGTGATCTTCTGGCGGATGCCGTCACCGGTCATGCCCGGCTTGCAGGCGATCTCGTACTCGCCGGCCTTGATCTCGGCGTGGATGCTCACGGTGGTGCCGGGGCCGATGTTCTCGCGCTCGGTGACGATCTTGTCGCCGGCGGCGTAGACGTAGACCTCGGTGGACTTCGAGCCCTTGTTCTGCACGGAGAGCTCGACGGCGCCGGCCGGGAAGGTCGTCTTCGCGACCTCGCAGGCGGAGTCGGAGGCGGTCACCTTCACCGCGTCCGAGGATGCCGCGTCGTCCTTCTTGGAGCAGCCGGCCAGGGCTGCGCCGGCAACGGCGAGGGTCAGAAGCGTCGCTGCGGTGGAGCGGCGGGCGGGCATGGCGTACTCCGAGGGTGCTGGTCGGTTTTCCGGCACCCAGACAGTAGGGGAAGCAAGCCTAACCTAACAACCTTTCGAACCGTCAGACAGGACCTTGGAATCCCAGCCGTGACCTCGGCACATCACGGGCCGCCGACGTGCGCGGACCGGCCCGCCCGCCGCTCCCGGGGCGTCCCGGGAGCGGGGGCGCAAGGATCGTTCGTCCTCGCTCCGAACCGCTACGGCGCCCCGTCCACCCAGCCGTTCAGCGCCGCCACCGCGGCCCCGGGGTTACCAAGGTCATACCGGTCCACCGCCAGGAAGACCGGCTTCTTCCGCGCGGCCGGGCGGCAGAACCGCTGCGCCCGGTCCAGCAGCTTGCCGTTGTCGTTGGACGCGGTCGGCGCGATCGTGACGTCCCGGAAGTGGTTCATGACGAACAGCGGGCGGAACCCGGGCTCGGTCCGCGTCAGCGGCAGCACGTCGTCCCCGCCGTACCAGCGGCTGTAACAGGACCAGTCCGAACTGCCCAGGCCCGACCCCATCGACCAGTAGTTCTCCACCGTCCACTCGCGCTGGTACATCACCCCGAAGCTGTCCCGGGTCAGCCCCGCCGCGCGGTCGGCGTCCCGGCTGTGGTCGGTGAAGATCATCAGTCGCCTGTTCGAGGCCACCAGGTCCGCCATCCGCGGCCAGCCGTGCTCGCGCACTCCCGCGGTGTCCGGCCGGAACAGCACGTCGTTCAGGCCGCGGACCCTGGTGATCTCGCCGCGCAGCACCTCGGGGGAGACGTAGTCCTCCAGGAAGACCGTCACGAACTCGCCCCGGTTGGCCGCCAGGAAGTCGGCGATCCGCTGCAGGTCGACCCAGAGCGCCACCGGTCGCGACACCAGGGTGCAGCTGTTGTGGCAGAGGATCGCCCCGTCCGGCGTCTGGTGGATGTCCAGCATGAAGCCGCGTACCCCGTCGGCGAGCTGCTGCTGGATGCCGCGCGTCTGGTTCGGCGCCAGGTTCACGAACGGCGGGGCGAAGCCGCCGTCCACCCCGTTGGCGTACGCGTTGTGCGCGGTCAGGAAGGTCAGCTGATCGAGGGTCCGCTCCTGCGGGCCGGGCATCGGCGCGGTCGGCGGCGCGGTCGGCGTCAGGTAGAAGTCGGCGAGCGGGCCCGCTCCGGCGACCTGCAGGCCGGCGGGGTAGGAGGCGCCGGCCGGCTTCGGCGCGAGGCTCAGGTACTGCTCGGCGCCGGGGGCCTTCAGTCGCCAGCTCGACGCACCCGAGGGCAGCACCTCCCAGGCCGCCGCCGTGTCCCCGCAGCCCACCACGCGGGCCCGGTCGCCCGATCGGCCCAGGCAGCGGCCCGCCTGGTCGGCGCTTTCCAGCACCGAGGCGCCACCCGAGGCCCGCAGCGTCCACTGCTGGTGGTCCTCGTTGCCCTTGGGATTGTGCTGGTCGACCGCCCCGCCGGCGTCCGCGGCGTTCAGCCCGGTGACGACGCTCTGCACGAAGTAGGCGCCGGGCGCCGGCGGGCCCGCGGCGGCCGCCGCGACCGGCGCGGACAGCCCTGCCAGCAGGGCGAGTTGGGCAGTGAGGAGCAGTCCGGTACGGATGGGGCGCATGGGACCTCCGGTGAGGGGCCTGAGGCGGCGTCACCCCATGGAAGCGCATCCGTGCGTCATGTACCAGACAATCTTCCGCATTGCCCTTCCCCCGCACCGGCCCCGCCCCCGCCGCGTACGCTCGGACCGAAGGAGGCCGCCGATGGACAGTCAGGACTGGGACGAGCGCTACCGCGCCACCGAGCAGCTCTGGGGCGTCGAACCCAACCGCTGGGTCGTCGGCGAATGCGCGGACCTGCCGCCCGGCCGCGCCCTCGACCTCGCCGCCGGCGAGGGGCGCAACAGCATCTGGCTCGCCGAGCGCGGCTGGCACGCCACCGCCGTCGACTTCTCCGCCGTCGCCCTCGACCGCGGCCGCGCCCTCGCCGCCACCCGCCCCGCCGGCACCGCCGACCGGATCGACTGGGTGCCCGCCGACGTCCTCACCCGCACCGCCGAACCGGCCGCGTACGACCTCGTCCTCGTCGCCTACCTGCAGCTCCCCGCCGCCGACCGCCGCACCGCGCTGCGCCGCGCCGCCGAGGCGCTCGCCCCCGGCGGCACCCTGCTGGTCGTCGGCCACGACACCACCAACCTCACCGAGGGCACCGGCGGCCCGCAGGACGCACGGGTGCTCTTCACCCCCGCCGACGTCCTCGACGACCTGGCCGGCCTCGGCCTGCAGACCGTCCGCGCCGAGCGGGTGCGCCGCACCGTGGCCGCCCCCGACGGCCACGGCACGGCGGGCGAGGCGATCGACGCCCTGGTCAGGCTGCGCCGCCCCCGGTAGTTCGCCGGTCCGGCACCGGCTCAGCGTGAACGGGGCCGTCCCCGGCGGGGCGAGGCTTCCAGTGCCTGCAGCCCGCCGGCCCGGAACCTGTCCCGCCAGGCCGCCACCAGCTGCGCCGAGTGCCCGAGCCGTCCGGCCGCCTCCTCCGCGGAGGCGTGCTCGCAGGCGAGCACGATCCGGGCGCGCAGCGCGAGCCCGCGGTCCGGGGCGTTGGGTGAGGCCCAGGAGTGGAGGACGGCGCGGTCCGGTTCGGCGATCCGGCGTGCGGCGCCCGGTGTGCGCGGCCGGGTGTCGCCGGGCAGGAGCGCCTGGCTGTCCGCGTACCGCAGCTCCGCCTGCTCGTCGGCGATCCGGAAGACGGTGCCGATCAGCGTCCGGCCGTGCTGGTCGGCGATGGTGCGCCGGACCTCCAGGCCGCCGGGCGGGTCGT
This sequence comes from Streptomyces sp. TLI_235, assembly GCA_002300355.1. Classification (NCBI taxonomy): domain Bacteria; kingdom Bacillati; phylum Actinomycetota; class Actinomycetes; order Kitasatosporales; family Streptomycetaceae; genus Streptomyces; species Streptomyces sp. TLI_235. The sequence goes on along the minus strand of NSGV01000002.1, from coordinate 929,829 downwards.
CCTCCGCCGCGTCGCGGGCCAGTTGGACGCGGTCGGCGGCGCGGAGCCGCAGCCCCGCGGTGGCCGCCCAGCCGTACAGCTCCGCGAGGTCCGCCTCCCGGCCGGCCTCCGCGTCCTCGCCGAGTGCCCAGGCGGACCGGCCGAGCCCGGGGAGCAGTATCGTCAGCACCGGCGCGAACCAGGAGCTGGCCGACTGCAGGGTCCGCCCGTCCTCGTCCTTCAGTCGGTGGTCGTAGGCGAGCGCGGCGCGCTCGGGCGGCAGTTCCAGCGCGGTGGCCGCCCAGTGCTCGGGTGGTCGCCGCAGCAGCCGGCCGATCCCCGCGGCCGGGCGGGCCGGGCGGAGGAAGGAGCCCGGGAAGCCGTGTGTCGGCGCCGGCCCGGCCGGGGGCCGGGCGGCCCGTCCCTCCCGCGGCGACAGCACGTAGGTGCCGAGGTGGTCGCCGGCCACGAGGCCCTGTGTCCGCAGGTGCTGCAGCGCGGCCCGTACCGTCTGCCGGTTCACTCCGTACACGGTGGCGAGCCGGCGTTCCGAGGGCAGGTTCTGCCCGACCGGGAAACGCCCCCGCCCGATGTCCTCCCCCAGATCGCGTGCGATGTCCAGGTACGCCGGCGAGCGGCGTTCCGTCTGTTGTCCGGGCATGCCGAGGAGACCCCCACTGGTCGCATCCGTAGCGCTACCTCATGACTGTGCACCGTCAGCATAGGGCACTGGTCTGGACCATTGGTCTGCCGCGGGTGAATCTTCGGTGCAAACCTCGGGACCTCGGGGCGGCTTGCGCCACCCGTCGAGGCAGGTACGGCCGAACGGGGGATCTTCCACCGCGCATTGGCCCAGCCGACGTCGCGGGGCCGGTCAAACGCTCGCAGACTCGGAGTCCGGGGGTGAGATCGAGTGAGAGGCTGTCCAGTGAAGCTCGTTGTACGCCAGCTTGTCGTCGCGGCCATGGCGGCCTCCGTCGGTCTGGGCATGGCCGCCTGCGGAAGCGCCGAGCAGTCCACCAGTTCCGGCGCGTCCGGGTCCGCCGCCTCCGGCGGCACCGTCAAGGTCGGCCTGCTCCTCCCGGAGACCAAGACCACCCGCTACGAGCAGTTCGACCGTCCGCTGCTCGAGGCGAACATCAAGAAGCTCGTCCCGAACGCGCAGATCGACTACTACAACGCCAACCAGGACGCGACGCTCCAGCAGACCCAGGTGGACACCGCCCTCACCAAGGGCAACACGATCCTCGTCCTGGACGCGGTCGACTCCAAGGCCGTCCAGGCCTCCGTGCAGAAGGCCCACGACGCCGGCGTCAAGGTCATCGCCTACGACCGCCTCGCCCAGGGCCCGGTGGACGCCTACGTCTCCTTCGACAACTACAAGGTCGGCCAGCTCCAGGGCCAGGCCCTGGTCGAGGCGGTCGGCGCGAACGCCAGCAAGGGCTCGATCATCATGATCAACGGCTCGCCGACCGACCCCAACGCCGGCCAGTTCAAGGCCGGCGCGCACAGCGCGATCGACGGCAAGCTCACGATCGGCAAGGAGTACGACACCCCCAACTGGGACCCGAACACCGCGAACCAGGAGACCGCCGCCGGCATCACCGCCATCGGCGCCCCCAACGTGGTCGGCGTCTACTCCGCCAACGACGGCATGGCCGCCGGTGCCGCGACCGCGATGAAGGCCGCGAACATCAGCGTCCCGCTGACCGGCCAGGACGCCCAGCTCGACGGCGTCCAGCGCATCCTGGTCGGCACTCAGACCATGTCGATCTACAAGCCGTACGAGCCCGAGGCCGCGGCCACCGCGAAGATCGTCGCCGCCTTCGCCAACGGCACCTCGCTCACGCCGAGCGACGTCCCGACCACGGCGACCAGCGGCAGCGGCCAGAAGGTCCCGGCCAACCTCATCACCCCGATCGTCCTGACCAAGGACAACATCCAGGACACCGTCGTCAAGGACGGCCTCTACACGGTCGACCAGATCTGCACGCCGACCTACGCCGACGCCTGCAAGGCCGCGGGGCTCCAGTAGCCGTGCGTCGCACCGCACCCGCGACCGTTCCCCAGCAAGGGAGTTGATGTCCGTGGAAGGCCCACCCGTTCTGGCGTTGCGCGGGGTCTCCAAACGGTTCGGCGCCGTCCAGGCGCTCACCGAGGTGGAGCTGGAGGTGCCGGCCGGCGAGGTCGTGGCGCTCGTCGGCGACAACGGCGCCGGCAAGTCCACCCTGGTCAAGGCGATCGCCGGGGTCTACGTGCCGGACGACGGCGTCATCGAGTGGCACGGGCGGTCGACCACCATCCACCGCCCCCAGGACGCCCAGCACCTCGGGATCGCGACGGTCTACCAGGACCTCGCGCTCTGCGACAACCTCGACGTGGTGGGCAACCTCTTCCTCGGCCGGGAGATCCGCAGGTTCGGCGTCCTGGACGAGGTCGCGATGGAGAAGCGGTCCCGCCAGCTGCTCGACACGCTATCGATCCGCATCCCCAGTGTGCGCATCCCGATCGCCTCGCTCTCGGGCGGTCAGCGCCAGGTCGTCGCGATCGCCCGCGCGCTGGTCGGCGACCCCAAGGTCGTGATCCTGGACGAGCCCACCGCCGCCCTCGGCGTCGAGCAGACCGCGCAGGTCCTCGACCTGGTCGAGCGCCTGCGCGAGCGCGGCCTCGGCGTGATCCTGATCAGTCACAACATGGCCGACGTGATGGCGGTCGCGGACAAGGTCGCGGTGCTGCGGCTCGGCCGCAACAACGGTGTCTTCGACCGCCGGGCGACCAACCAGGAGGAAATCATCTCCGCCATCACCGGTGCCACGGACAACGCCGTCACCCGGCGCCGCGGACGGATCGAGGAACAAGGGCAGGAGGGACAGCAGTGAGCGACGACCCCACCGGCGGGACCGGCCCGGAGCCGCACGAGCGCGCCCCGCTGCCCGAGGACAGCATGCCGAAGGGCGGTGTCAACGCCCCCGTCGAGGTCGCCGCCGCCGCGACCCCCGCGGTCGACCCCCGTCTGATCGTCCGACAGCAGGGCCTGCGCGGGTACGTCCAGGAGTTCCGCCGCCGGATCGGCAGCGGCGAGCTCGGATCGCTGCCCGTCATCCTCGCCCTGATCGTCATCTGGGCGGTCTTCGGCAGCCTCAACTCCAGCTTCCTGTCGGCCCAGAACCTCTCCAACCTCTCCCAGCAGATCGTCGGCACCGGGATGATCGCCATCGGCGTGGTCTTCGTGCTGCTGCTGGGCGAGATCGACCTGTCCGTCGGCTCCGTCAGCGGACTCTGTGCGGCGATCTACGCCGTGCTGCTCGTGACCCACGGCGTCAACCAGTGGGTGGCGCTGCTGTGCGCGCTGGCGGGCGGTGCGGCGGTCGGTCTGATCCAGGGCTTCTTCTTCGCCAAGGTCGGCGTGCCGGCCTTCGTCGTCACCCTGGCCGGCAACCTCGGCTGGAACGGTCTGATGCTCCAGATCCTCGGCAGCACCGGCACCATCAACCTGCCGGGCACCGACATCGTCTCCCGCCTCTACACCACCATCTACGGCCAGAAGGCGGCCGCCTACGGCGTGGCCGCGGTCGGCGTCGTGCTCTTCCTCGTCGCCTCACTGGTCGACACCCGCCGGCGGCAGGCCGCCGGGGTGCCGTCCCGGCCGCCGATGGACATCGCGCTGCGGACCGTCGCCATCGCGATCGTGGGCTTCCTGGCCGCGTACACCCTCAACCAGTACAAGGGCCTCCCGCTGGCCCTGCTGATCTTCCTGATCTTCATCGTGGTGCTGGACTTCGTGCTCCGGCGCACCACCTACGGACGGCAGATCTTCGCCCTCGGCGGCAACATCGAGGGTGCCCGGCGGGCCGGTATCAACGTCTCGTGGACCCGGATCTCGGTGTTCATGATCACCTCCACCATGGCGGCCGTCGGCGGTCTCTTCCTGGCCGCACAGATCCAGTCGGCCAGTCAGACCTCCGGCGGCGGCAACCTGCTGATGAACGCCATCGCCGCGGCGGTCATCGGCGGCACCAGCCTCTTCGGCGGCCGGGGCAGCACCTGGTCGGCGCTGCTCGGTGCGCTGGTCATCGGCTCGATCCAGTCCGGCATGAACATCGAGGGCCTCAGCAACGCCCTCCAGTTCATGATCACCGGTGCGGTCCTGCTGGCAGCGGTCGTCATCGACTCGCTGTCGCGCCGGACCCAGAAGGCGGCCGGCCGGGCCTGACTCCGGGCGGTCGTACGGCCCCTCCCACCGTGTCCACCGGCGGACGCGGCGGGGAGGGGCCGTTCGCATGCCGGCAGGGTGTTCCGTCCCCCGCCGATCGGTCCGCTGCCGCTCAGCCCCCCGCCGGGGCGTGCAGGTGCTTGTAGAAGAAGGTGCTCGGGCGGAGCGTGCCGCCCGGGTCGGCCGCGTAGTCGGGGACGGCGCCGAGGGCCGTCCAGCCGGCCGAGCGGTAGAGCCGCTCGGCGTCACTGCCGGTCTCGGTGTCGAGCAGCAGCAGGGTGCGGCCGCGGTCGGCGGCGGCGCGCTCGGCGAGCGCCAGCAGGGCGCGGCCCAGGCCGCGGCGGCGGGCCGCGGCGTGCACCAGCAGCTTGGCGATCTCGGCGCGGTGGGCGCCGTTGGGGTAACGCTCCAGGGCGAGGCTGACCGTGCCGAGCGGGGCCTCGGCCGGCCCGGCCGTCCACACCAGCAGGCCGCCCTCGGCGATCGCCGCGGCCCGCGAGCGCCACCACTCCTCGGCGGCCGCCGCCGTCAGTCCGGCGGGGAATCCGACCGAGGCGCCGGCCCGGACGGCGTCCAGCAGCAGCTCGGCCAGGGCCGGTGCGGCGGCCTCCAGGCGGTCGGCCGTGAGGAGTTCGGCCGTGAGGAGTTCGGCGGCGAGGGGCTCAGCGGTCGGGGGGTCGGTGCTCGGGGGTTCGGTGGTCGGCACGTGGGTCCTTCGGGTCGGTTCGGAGTGGCGCGGCGGTCAGGGCAGGACGAGGGCCAGGAGGTAGCGGGCCGGGTCCGGGCCCGGGCTGTGGAAGGCGATCGGGCCCCAGAGCCGGAAGCGCAGGCAGTCCCCGGCGGCGAGGTGGTGGGTCCGCTCCTGGACGGTGAGGTCCAGCCGGCCGGACAGCAGCCACAGGTGCTGCTCCAGGCCCGGCACCGAGGGCCCGTCGTAGTCGACCGAGGCGCCGGGCGGCAGGGTGCCCTCGACGAGTTCGCCGCGCAGGCCGGCCAGCGGTGGCGAGACCGAGCGGCGGACGAAGCCGGAGCCCCGGTCCGTCCAGGCCGGCTGCTCGGCCGCGCGGACCAGACCGCTGCCGTGCTCCTCGACCTCGGCGAGCAGCTGGGACATGGTGCGCCCGTACGCTCGGCAGAGGCGGCCGAGCAGGGCGGCGGTGGGGCTGATCTCCGCGCGCTCCAGCCGCGAGAGGGTGGAGCGGCTGATGTCGGCGCGCAGCGCGAGGTCGTCCAGCGACCAGCCGTGCGCGGTGCGCAGTTCGGCGAGCCGGGCCGCGAGCCGAAGGTCCAGCGGATCATCGGATCTCATATTCGGGACTTTATCTCACATATGGAAGGAGATTCCAGCTCGGGCCACCGCGGCGGCCGCGACCTATCGTTGAGGGGCGTGGGGGCCCGGACGAGGAGCGTGCGATGGAACCGGAGAACGGGCAGTTGACCGTCGCGGTACAGCATTCCGCGCACGCCGTGGTCGTCCGCCCCGAGGGCGAGCTGGACCGGGACGGTGACGGCGCGATGCGCGAGGCCCTGGAGCAGGCGGTCGCCGCAAGCCCCGACCTGCTCGTCGTCGACTGCGGCGGGCTCACCTTCTGCGACTCGGCCGGCCTGGACCTGATCTTCGGCGCCCGAGAGGTCGTCGAGATGGCCGGGGGCGCCCTGGTGCTCGCCGAGCCCGGCCCGGCCGTCTCCGGCCTCCTGGAGATCGCCGGCGCCGACGACGTCCTGCGGGTCTACGGCACGGTGGCGGAGGCCCTGGCCGCCGGCGAGCACTGAGGCCGACCCGCCGGAGCGGGCGGAGGAGGCGGGGATAGGCTCGTGCCGTGAGTGACGACATGTCGGCGGAGCCCAGGCCCGCCGCCGTCCCCGGCTTCGAGCGCGGCACGGACGGGCCCAAGGTGATCGTCGCCGGAGCGGACGGCTCCGACGCCTCCTGGCGGGCGGTCGCCTACGCCGCGGGCCTCGCCCGGCGGCAGCACGCGCTGCTCACCGTGGTCTTCGTCCAGCCCGTGCTCGGTGCTGCCGCCGCCTTCGGCCTGCCCGTCGCCGAGACCACCGCCGCCGTCGCGGACGAACTGCTCGCCGAGATCCGCCTCGGTGTCGAGCGGCTGCGCGGCATCTACGAGCTGCGCTGGCAGTTCGTCACCTTCCCCGGGGACCCGTACACCGGGCTGGTTCGGGCCGCGGACGAGCTCAAGGCGGACGCGGTCGTCGTCGGCGCCTCCGAGCAGGCCGGGCACCGCATCGTCGGCTCGGTCGCCGTCCGCCTGGTGAAGGCCGGCCGCTGGCCGGTCACCGTGGTGCCCTGAGGCTGTCCCGGCGGCCCGGTCGCTTCCGCCCGGCGAATCAGGCGCTCCGGCGGACCTTCAGCGCCCACAGCACCAGCGGCACCTGCAGGGGGAGCCGAGCCGCCGCAGCCTCGCGCCAGGGGGAGGGGCGGTGCCGCCAGTCGTAGGCCATCTTGACGTTCGCCGGGAAGACGGCGGCGAACAGGCCCGCCGCGGCCAGGGCGCCGGCGGCCCGGGTGCGCGGAGCCAGGACGGCTGCGCCGACCGCGAGTTCGGCGACCCCGCTGGCATACGTCCACGCCCGGGGCGAGCCCGGCAGGGAGCGGGGCACGATGGCGTCGAACTGCCGCGGCACGGCGAAGTGCGCCACACCGGCGGTGACCAGGAGGCCGCCGAGGGCTCGGGCGGACAGGGAGCGGGCGGACATCTGGGGACCTCCGGGGCCGGGGCGCGTGGTTACCCGACAGTAGCGTCCGCGGGCCGGCCGGGGGAAGGCGCGGCGGACGGCGGCGGCGTGCGGGCCCCTGGCAGACTGCCGCCGTGGAGCTCCTCCTGGTGTCCGACACCCATGTGCCCGCGCGCGCCCGCATCCTGCCCGGCGAACTGCTGGAACGGATCGCCGCCGCCGACGTCGTCGTGCACGCCGGCGACTGGACGGACACCGCCACCCTCGACCTCTTCGAGCAGCGCGCCAAGCGCCTGATCGCCGTCCACGGCAACAACGACGGGCCCGAGCTGCGCGCCCGGCTGCCCGAGACCGCCCACGCCGACCTCGACGGGCTGCGGCTCGGGGTCGTCCACGAGACCGGCCCCGCCCGGGGGCGGGAGGCGCGCTGCGCCGCCCTCCACCCGGGCCTGGACGTGCTGGTCTTCGGTCACAGCCACATCCCGTGGGACACCACGGCCGAGAACGGCATGCGACTGCTCAACCCCGGATCGCCGACCGACCGGCGCCGCCAGCCGTACTGCACCTTTATGACCGCCAGGATCGAGGAGGGGCGCCTGACCGAGGTCGTCCTGCACCGCCTGGCGCCGCGGAGGTGAGGCGTACCCCGCCCGGCAGGCGCCGGGAACCTGGTCGGGTCAGCCGACGAAGCCCAGGGCGGCGACCGCACCGATCGCGCCGAGCCCCATGAAGACCGGCATCAGGACCTTGATCTCCACCCAGCTGCCGGCCCGGAAGCGCATCGCCTTCGGCGGGCCCACCGGGTACCAGCGCTTGCGGCCGATCGGGATCGGCCACAGCACCGGGCAGCCGGAGACCGTCAGCGCGTCGCCCAGGCAGTGCACCAGGGCGCCCAGGGCCACCGGCAGACCGATCCACAGGTACTGCTGGCCCGGCTGGTCGAACAGCCAGTTCGCACCGTTGCCCGGCTTGTCGAGGACGCTCGCCAGCGTCCAGGCGCTGGTCGCGCCGAGCAGCCACACCAGGATGTCGCTGGACATCCGGGCCTGCCGCCACAGCAGCCCCTCCACCGCCAGCACCATGTGGATGAACAGCACCACCAGGACGCCCCAGCGGCCGCCGTACGCGGAGAACACCGAGGCCACCGCGCCCGACATCGCCGCCCAGAGCCAGGTGTGGGTGAGCGTGCGGTGGCCGCCGTTGCGGCGCGGGTCGCCCTTGCCGCGGGTGGCCTTGTACGTGGCGGCGCCGATCTTGTCGATGACCTCGCACAGACCGCGCGAGATCGGGCCGAAGGCCCGCGAGACGGTGGCCGCCTTGTGGTCGAGGTCGGGCGCGAGCGCGGCACCCGCCGATATCAGCGCACCCGCCAGCAGGACGGGCCAGGGCATGGGCCGGTCCAGCGAGTACGCGGCCGCTCCTGCGGCCAGCCAGGCCGTTGCGCCGGAGAGCGCGTGTGCCGGTCCCATCATGGTGTTTCCCACCCCATCGCTGCGGTACGGGCGCCGTTGCGCGCCCGGTAGGGGCGCAGCATAGCCGAGCCGATCAAGGGCTCGGCCGGGGACCCTGACTGCCGGTCACCGGCCCTGCCGGGGCGGCCGTTCGGGCCGGGAGTTCCGTGTGCGGACGGTCGGCGCGTGCCGGTTCAGGCCGTCTCGGCGAGCCACTCCCGGGCGTCCGCGACGGCCTCCCTGACCTGGGCGTGCGGGTCGTCGGCGAGCCGGTCGAGCAGTTCGGCCGCGCCCGGGGACGACCAGCGCCAGACCGTTTCGACGAGCCTGCGGCGGACCTGCGGGTCGGGGTGCCCGGCGAGCCGGGCGAGTTCCGCCACCGGGCCCCTGCGGCGGCGCCGGAGCCCGAACCAGTGCAGCAGGTCGAGCAGGACTGCGGAGTCGCCGGGATCGCCCGCGGCCGCCAACCGGGCGAGCAGCACCCGGGTCGGGGGCGGTGGCCCATCCAGTGGGTGCGGCAGCCGCTCGCGCAGCCGCCGCCGGCCGTACTCGCCGCGGACCCGGCAGCCGTCGCACTGGCAGGGCCGCCGCCCGTGCGCGCCGGGGAAGTACCGCCAGCCCGCGACCTGCGGCGGGCGTCGCAGGCGGTGCACCTCGGGCGCGGCGACCGACCGCGGCAGGAACACCTCCCAGCCGCGCGGGTCCTCCATCGCGGCCAGCCGCCCGGCCGCCTCGGCCGCGGTCGTCCGCTCGCCCGGGGTGCCGTAGTGGCGGACGGTCACCGGCTCGGCGTCGTCCAGCCGGAAGTGCACCGCGACCAGGCCGCCGCGGGTGCCGAAGCGGGCCAGCTCGCGCACCCACTGGTGGGTCAGCGTGTACGAGGGCAGCACCGGGAAGCAGTGGACGCCGCGCACACCGCGGCCGGCCGCCCGGATGCCCGAGCGGCGGATCCGCGGCGCGTTCGCCGCCGAGGTGAGGTGAACGAATATCGGCACGGCGGTGAGGCTATCGGGTCGTCAGGACTGGCGGGGCGCCCGCGATCGGCGGAACGCTCACCGCCCGACCTGCCCGGCCCGCTGGACCTGGTCGGCCGCGCCGCGCCACCGCGTCTAGCAGGTCACCCGGGAAGAGGCCGCCCTCGGCCGCCGGGTCCCGTTCGAGCAGGTCGAGCGCGAGCGGCACCAGGTGCGGCAGGCCGACACCCTGACCGATCAGCAGACGCAGGCCTCCCGCGCCGGGGGCCGGGTCCGGCCAGGCGCCCTCCAGCTCGTCCAGGCAGCGGTCGGCAGCGGTCGGCTCAGCAGTCACAACCGCAGTCGCAGCAGTCGCACCCATCACAGCAGTCGCACCCGTCGCAGCAGTCGCAGTCACAGCCGCTGCAGTCGCAATTGCCGCAGTCGCAGTCGCAGTTGCGCTGGCACCAGCCCTCCTTCTTCTCCCGGCTCCACGGGTCCTCGTGCGCGCAGCAGAGCAGCTGGCAGGTGCAGGCCATCGCCGCCCACACCGCGCAGCCCGTGAGACCGGAGCGCCGCGGCTTCTTCGGCGGCACCGGCGTCGGCGGCTCGCCGATCAGCGGACCGCCCGGGTGCGGGCCGTGCAGCCGCGGCGCGTGGGCGTCGGAGGCGGACGGGTGCTCGTCCGAGGTGTGCGCGTGCCCGTGGGAGGTGTGCGCGTGCGCACCGCCCGCCGTGACCGAGCAGCCCGCGCCGTGGCCGAAGACCCGGTCCACCGCGAGACCGGTCTCGTGCGCCAGCAGCCGGTGGACCAGCGCCCGCTCGGTGAACTCCACGTCCTTCAGGGCGAGCCGGATGCCGTGCACCGCGTCCCGGCAGAGCCGCTCGGCCTCGTCCCGGCCGGTGCCGGTCGCGGTCAGCGGGTTCCACTGTCCGGCAGCCGCGTCCGCCTGCTGGTCCTCCGCGGCGTCCAGCAGGTGCGCCAGCCGGCCGAACAGCCGTCCGGCCTCGGCCAGCGCCGCCGCATTGCCAGTCCGGCCCGCCAGCACCGCCGTGTGCGCGAACGCCGCCGCCGTCGCCGTCTCGGTCGGCTCCGTCACCAGCAGCACCGAGGTGCCCGGCGCGGCGGCCCGCTCCAGCTCCCCCTGCCGGTCGGCCGCGTCCAGCAGCACCGCGGTGTCGAAGCCCAGCCCGGCACCGCCGCCCGCACTCTGCCGGTCCCAGCGCCGGGCCACCACGCGGGCCCCGGCGGCGACCGGCCGCCGCGCGAACACCCCGTCCGCGTCCAGCACGTGGTCGCGGACCTTCACCGACGCCAGCGCCAGCGACACCGCGGCCGCCAGCCGGGCCCCCTCGCCCTGCGCGACCTCGGCGCCGCGCATCCCGCGCAGCGGGCAGGGGCCGGCCGTCCGGCGTCCACCTGCCGCGCGCGGCCCCTGCGCCTCGACCAGCACGGATATCACGAGGCCGTCGTAGTTCGTGGCCGTCCGTGCCAGCTGCCCGTGGTCGTCGCGCAGTGCCAGACAGAGTCCGCACAGGTGAGCGACCCAGGAGCTGTGCAGCTTCTCCGACAGGCTGTGCTTGCACGGCCTGATGATTCCGAACACCGTTCCCCCTCCCCGTTCGCGGCCCCGCGGGCCGCGGTCGAACGGCCGTCATCCTAGGGCTTGCCGCCGAACCTTCGGACACGGTCCGTCCGCGCCGCCGGGCACGGCCCCGGCCGGGGACTCACGAAGCCGGGCCGCCGACGCCGCCGCCTCCGACACGGGTTGCCGCACGGCTTTCCGCACGGCCTTCCCGCACGGCTTGCCGACCGGGTCCGTCCGGGGGACGGTCGGAGTGGCGGCCGCAGCCCTGCCGGGCCCGGCCGCGGATGTGCCCAGACCCGGGAGGACACCGCCCATGAAGGCCGCCGTCGTCCGCGACTTCACCGCACCGCTCGCCATCGAGGACCGCCCGCTGCCGGAGCCCGCCCCGCACCAGGTGCTGGTCCGCATCGAGGCCTCCGGCCTGTGCCACACCGACATCCACGCGGCCCGCGGCGACTGGCCCGTCCGCCCGACCCCGCCGTTCGTACCCGGGCACGAGGGAGTCGGCGTCGTCGAGCGGGCCGGGGACGCGGTGCGCCACGTCCGGGTCGGCCAACGGGTCGCCATTCCGTGGCTCGCCGACGCCTGCGGCCACTGCGACCACTGCGTCTCCGGCTGGGAGACGCTCTGCCTGCAGCAGCACAACTCCGGCTACTCCGTGGACGGCGCCTACGCCGAGTACGCGCTCGCCCACGGCGACTACGTGGTCCCCGTGCCGGACGGCATCGACCCGATGGACGCCGCGCCGCTCTCCTGCGCGGGCGTCACCACCTACAAGGCCGTCAAGGTCGCCGCGGCCGGCCCCGGCACCCGGGTGCTCGTCTCCGGCATCGGCGGCCTCGGCCACCTCGCCCTGCAGTACGCGCGCATCGCCGGTGCCGAGACGATCGCCGTCGACGTGACCGACGAGAAGCTCGCCCTCGCCCGCGACCTCGGCGCCGACCACGTGCTCGACGCCCGCACCCAGGACGTCCCCGCCGAGGCGCAGAGGCTCGGCGGCGCCGACGCCGCGATCGCGCTCGCCGTCAGCAACGACTCCTTCCGGGCCGCGTACGGCGCGCTGCGGCGCGGCGGCACCCTCGTCCTGGTCGCCCTGCCGGCCGGCGGCACCCTGGAGATCCCCGTCTTCGACACCGTGCTGAACGGGACGAAGGTGGTCGGCTCGATCGTCGGCACCCGGCAGGACCTCGCCGAGGTGTTCCGGCTGCACGAACTCGGCCGGACCACGGTGATGCGCGAGTCCCGGCGGCTGGAGCAGGTCAACGACTGCTTCGAGGACGTGCTCGCGGGCCGGGTGGCGGCCCGGCTGGTCTTCGACCTCCGCTGAGCCGGCCCGGAGAGCGCCGACGGACCGCAGCGGTCGGACCGCAGCGGTCAGACCGCGAGGTAGCCGCCGGGCTCCGCCGTGAACATCGGGCCGGCCGGCCCCGACACCTGCCAGGCCGCCGCGCCCGAGACCGCCGTGTCCGGCGGCACCGACAGCGTGACCCCCCGGTCGAAGACCAGCTCCAGCCCGCCCGCGGGGTTCACCGCGGCCGCCGTCACCCGGGCACCCGCCAGCGAGGCCAGCAGCCCCGCCGCCGGTACGGACAGACCCGGGTAGAAGTGCTCCACCTCGGCGGCCGTCCGCACCCGGAAGTCGTTCGCCACCGTCAGCACCACACCCCCGGACAGTGCCAGCCGCAACGGCCCGGCCGTCCCCACGGCCTCCACCCGCAGACCGGCCAGCACGGACTCGATCTCGCGGACCATACGACCTCCTCGGGGCACGGCGGCTGCTCCATTGTCATGCCGCGGACCGCCCGCCGTCACACCCCGACCGCCCGGCGCGCCGCTCGCGGGACGGCGTACTGCTCGCGGACGGGGTGTCGCTGCCGAACGGGGCGGCCGGACGTACCCGGCCGCGGTCACTCCGGATTCGCCGCCGGCCGGCCGTCGACCAGTTCGAGGGGGCCGGCCGCGCTGCCGCGGCGGGCCAGCACGGCAGCCGTCCGGAGGTCGGCGGGGGCCTCCGCGGCGGCGGGCCGCCGACCGTGGTCCAGGAGGCCGCCGTCGAAGACGTAGACCAGGCGCGGACGGTCGGCGGGCAGCCAGTCCAGTGCGAGCAGACGGCCCGGCGGGCGGACCGAACCGAGGCGGTCGCGGAGCACCCGGGCGGCGGCGCCACGCGGCGTCTCCCGGTCGGCGGCCACCGGAGACCCGGCGGCCAGCACCCGGCCGGCCGGGTCGGTGGCGAGCAACTGGACCTCGGCCCGGATCCGTGGGCGGGTGGCGTAGTACGTCTCCCGGTCCAGCGGCGGGGCGACCGGCGGCCGATCCCCGCCCGCGAGCGCCAGGCCGGCGGCCCGGGTGTACGGCGGGGCCGGCTCCGGCGGGAGCAGCGCCGCGGCGGGTCCGACCGGCAGGCTGTCCTCCAGCTCCACCGGCCCGAGCCCCGCCGGGGTCCGCAGGCAGGCCGCGACCCGGCGCGACAGCCGCGGCGGCAGGGCCGAGGCCGCCTGGCGCGGCGTCACGAAGGCGTACCCGCCGAGCTCGTCCTCCTGCAGCCGGACCCCGGCCAGCTCCCCGGTGCCCAACTCCTCCGCCCAGTAGAGGAAGGAGACGATCGGCGGCCGCGAGCGGCGCATCGCCCAGTCCGTACTGGCCAGCGCCAGCAGCCGCGGGCGCAGCCCCATCTCCTCCTGCAGCTCCCGTACGGCGGTGGCCCGCAGCGTGGGGTCCTGCGGTTCCCAGCCGCCGCCCGGCACCTCGACCGGATGCCGGCTCTCGTACACCGCCCGGACGACCATCACCCGTCCGGCCGCATCCCGGAACAGCACACCTGCCGCCGCCAGCGGACCGGGATCCGCCGCGTCCCACCCCATGCCGTGCTCCCTCCGTCGCTCCCGAGCCCGAGCCCGCGTCCGAGGCCGCGTCCGAGCCCGGCCCGAGCCTGTGCCCGGCGCCGCGGCCGCTGCTTCGCGCACGGCCGTACGGGCAGCATCCCGGACACTCCGCAGCGTAGGCGTGCCGTGCGGTCCGAGGCGCGCGAGCATGGCCGGATGGCCGTCACCTGTCGCAGGATCCACGCCGCACCCGGGCCCGACGAGGGCATCCGGGTCCTGGTCGACCGGCTCTGGCCGCGCGGCCTCAGGAAGGAGGACGCCGGCTTCGACGAGTGGCTGCGCGCCGTCGCGCCCAGCACCGAGCTGCGCCGCTGGTACGGGCACGACCCGGAGCGAGCTGCGGAGTTCCTGAGCCGCTACCGCGCGGAGCTCACCGAGCCGGAACGGGCCGAGGCCCTCGACCACCTGCGTCAGCTCGCCGCGCGCGGCCCGCTGACACTGCTCACCGCCTCGCGCGAGGTGGGGATCAGCCACGCCGCGTTCCTGGCGGAGCTGCTGGGCACCGGCTGAGCGGGCTCACCCGCGCCGGCCGCTCAGGTGCACCAGAACAGGAACGGGGTGCAGGTCTTCGACGGGCGCGGCGAGGGGGTGCGGCTGGGCTGCACGGTCGCCGTGGTGGTCGGCCGGGCACTCGGCGGGGCCTGGCTGGCGGTCGGCGAGGGCGCGCCGGACGAGGCGGAGGCGCTCGGCTTCGCGCTCGCCGACCTCGTGGCCTTGGCGCTGACCGTCGCCGAGGGCGCGGCCGAGGTGCTGGCCGGTGCGGCGGTCGGCGCGTCGCTCGCCGCGGGCCGGGCGTCGTCGACCGGTGCGGTGATCGGGCGCGCGGCGCCGCTGCCGTTCGGGGCCGCCAGCGCCAGCACGCCGGCGCCGCCGAGGGCGAGGCCCGCCGCTGTCAGGATGACCGCGCGGCGCCGCTTCGGAGCGGACGCGCGGCGGGCACGCCGGCGGCGCGGCTCACTGCCCGGCGCGGAGTAGGCCGCGGTCGCGGCCGGTCGGAGGGCTGTCGGGGCTGCCGGGGCCGGGCCGGCGGGGCCGCCGCAGCCGGGGCAGGACAGTGCGCCGTTGAGATGGCGTCGGCACGGTGCGCAGTAGTCCATGGGGGCTGCCGGGGTCGGTTCTCGCGCGGCAGGGGCGCGACCTTGCGAAACGGACCTTACGCACGGCACCCGAACGGGGGACAGGTGTCATGTGTGAGGCTTTCGGGGAGATCCGATGCGGTCCGCCGCAGGTCGGCACGCACGCGAACGGGCCGACCGTCCCCCTCGGGGACGGCCGGCCCGCGCGCCGTACGGCCGGGTCGGCGCTACGAACCGGCGGCCTCCAGCACCTGTGCGTACGGTGCCAGCTTGCGCAGCGACTCGATGCTCTTCAGGCACTGCTCCCGCGACTCCTCGGGGTCGCCGGTGACGATGACCGAGCCGTTGCTGGCCTTCAGGCGGAAGCGGTGGTTGCCCGACTCGTCGACGTACAGCTCGAACTTGCCTGCCATGTCCGTGTTCACCTCTCGATCGGGGGCCCCCTCTCCGGGCACCGTAGGAGCAAGGCCCTTGCGTCGCACGCCGGCTGAGGCGTTCGGGTGGGCGCCGGACGGGTGCCGCGACTGGTCGCCCTGGTCATCGGAACAGCCATGTGGGGAATTGCGCCCACGCCCCACCGAGCTGGACCGGCCGGCGGCAGCTTCTCCGCCTCCCTCGGTTCCCTGCCTCTGGTCGGCGCGGCGACCGCAGCCGGCGTTCTGCTTGCTCTCGGCCGCCGGCCCCCGAGGGACCGCCCTGCCGTCCAGGTCTTCGTCCCGGGACTGGTGGCCGCCCTCGCGAGGTGCGTCTACCTCTCTGTATGTACGTGACGCCGAGAGGCACCCGGGACGGTGTGATGCGGTCTAGGCTGACGCGAAAGTTGGTGGGTCAGGCGTCAGTTGACGCTTGATCAGGCAGTGCAGGCGTGCCAAGGGGAGGGGCTGCCCATGTCGGAGGCGGAGCAGTGGGGCCGGCCGGAGGCGGAGCAGACGCTGGAGGGGCTGCTGGCGCTGGTGGGGGAGTTCGTCGAACTGTGCGCGGCACCGCGGGGAGTGGGCGCCGTCGTGAGCCGGGTGGTCGTGCTCGACCCGCTGGAGTCGCGGGAGGCACCGGGCGATCTGCTCGTCGCGATCGGGGTCGATCCGCACGCCGAGGAGGCCGTCGCCGTGGTGCGCCGGGCCGGGAGCGCCGGCGCGGCGGGCGTCGTGCTCCGTCCGGCGGGGACGGCGGACCGGACCGAGGTGCTGCGGGAGGCCGCCGCCGAGGCCGGAACGGCCGTGCTCTTCCGCGGCTGGTGGACCGACTGGCCGACCGTGATCGGCATGCTGCACGCGGGTCTGTCGGTGACGAAGGAGCCGGCCGTCGCCGGTGTACCGCTCGGCGACCTGGCCGAGCTGGCCCGGGCGATCGCCTTCCAGGTCGGGGGATCCGTCACGATCGAGGACCTGGACTCCAACGTCCTCGCCCACTCGCCCACCGGCCGGGGCACCGACCTCGTCCGGATCCGGACGATCCTGGGCGGCAGGCCGCCGCAGGGACGGCGCCGCGACATGGAGAAGGCCGGTTTCTTCCGCCAGCTCTGGAAGTCGACCGACGTGCTGTACCGCACGGCCGACGGGGAGACCCCCGAGCGCCTGATCGTGCTCGTCCGGGCCGGCGACGTCCCGCTGGGCTCGATCTGGGTGGCGGCGGACGGCGAGCCCCTGGACGTGCCCGCTGCCACCCGGGCCATGCGGGCGGCGGCACGCGTGGCCGCGACCCACCTGCTGCACGACCGTGCGCGCCGCGACGGCCGGGACCAGCAACTGGTGGAGGCGGCACGGTCCCTGCTCGACGGCCGGAGTTCCGCCGAGCTGCTGGCCGACCGGACGGGGCTGCCGCTCGCGGAGCCGTGCGCGGTGCTGTCCGTCTGCGCGGGGACGGGCCGCGCCGATGCCGCGGTCCGCACCCGGCTCTCCCAACTGGCCTACCGGTACTGCACCGTGGGCGATCACCTGCCGGTCGTCGTGCGCTCGGACCGGGGCGTCCTGGTGTTGCTCGGCGGCCTCGACCAGGACCCGGCGAAGGCTCAGGCCCACGTCACCCGGCTGGGCACGTCGCTGGTGCAACCGCTGTCGGAGGAGCTGAAGCTGCGGGTGCGGATCGGCATCGGCGAGGTCCGGGAACGGCTGGACCAGGCAGCGGACTCCCGCCGGACGGCCGATCTCGCCCTGGGCGGCCTGCTGTTCGGCACCACACCCCGTGACTGCGCACGGGTCGAGGACGTGGCCGACGCCGTCGCGCTGGCGCACTACCTGGACGCACTGCACGGCGAGAAGCCGCCGGTGACCACACCGGTGGACCGGCTGGTCGAGAAGGGCGACGCCGCCCTGATGGACACGCTGCGCGCCTACCTCGACCACTCGCGGGAGAAGGCCAGGGCCGCGGACGCCCTGGGTGTCGCCCGGAGCACCTTCGCCCACCGCCTCGACCAGACCGTGGTGAAGGTCAGCGGCATCGATCTGGACGACGCCGACGCCCGCCTGCTCGCCCAGCTCCAACTGCGGCTGCTGCGCCGCCGGGCCGAGGGCGATGCCTGACGCCCACCACCCGGCGGCAGGGTTCTCGCGGCAGGGCCCTCGTCGTCCGGCACGAGCGCGGGGAGGCCCCGTCGTCGCCCCGCACGACGGCGGCCCGCCTCTTCGCCGCCCGGCACGACGGGAGCGGGCCGCCTTCGTCACCCGGCACGGCGAAGGCCCGGGCGGGGCGGCCCGCCGGCAGCCGGCACGGCCCCGGCCGCCCGCGGTCGGCGCCCCGCACCGCCCCGCGGCAGCAGGCGCCGTCGGCCGGGCGCCGACGCGGCCGCACCCCCGCACATCCGGACGGTGGGACGAAGACGCTGCCCTCTCCTGACGGGCAGTCTGGTCGCACGGCCGACGGAGCTCCCGAGGCCGTGCACCCCTGACGACCGAGCGGAGCGTGGCACCCGTGACCGATCCCCAGCCGACCGACTTCCACAGCCCCGAGCGGCGCGAGCTCGTCCTTCGCGCAGCCGTCCGCGCCGGGCTCCTCGACCCCGAGAACGCGCTGCTCGCCGGGTTCGTCGACCTCGACGCCGTCGCGGCCACCGTCGACTCGCTGCACCGCGCCTTCGAGGACGCGGTCGAGGTGCTGCACACCTTCGCGGCGAAGGCCAACAGTCTCGTCCCGGTGCTGCGGCACCTGCGCGGCCTCGGAATGGGCTGCGAGGTGGCCAGCCCCGGCGAGTTCGCCCAGGCCCTCGCCGCAGGCTTCGCCCCGGAGCGGATCGTCTACGACTCCCCGGCGAAGACCCGCGCCGAACTGCGCCAGGCGCTGGAGCTCGGGGTCGCGATCAACATCGACAACTGGCAGGAGCTCGCCCGGGTCGACGAGATCCTCGCGGAGCGGGGGGCCCGGGGGACGCGTTCGCGGATCGGCATCCGCGTCAACCCGCAGGTCGGCGGCGGATCCATCGGGGCGATGAGCACCGCCACCGCACACTCGAAGTTCGGCATCTCCCTGGCCGACGAGGGCAGCGCCGAGCGGCTCCTCGCGGCCTTCCGGGACCGGCCCTGGCTCACCTGGCTGCACTGCCACGTCGGCTCCCAGGGCTGCCCGCTGGACCTGATGGCGGGGGGCGTCGCCGCAGCCGTCGGCTTCGCCCGGAAGACCAACGGCGAGCTCGGCCGCCGGCAGGTCGTCGGCTTGGACATCGGCGGCGGCCTGCCCGTCAACTTCGGCAGCGACGTGGTGAGTCCGGGCTACGGCGACTACGTGGAGCGCCTGAAGGCCCACGCCCCGGACCTGTTCACCGGCGAGTTCCGGGTGGTGACGGAGTTCGGCCGCTCGCTGCTGGCCAAGTCCGGCTTCACCGCCGCGTACGTCGAGTACACCAAGGCCTCCGGCGGGCGGCCGATCGCGCTCACCTTCGCCGGCGTGCAGGTCGCCACCCGGACGGTCTTCGCCCCCGACTCCTGGCCGCTGCGGATCAGCGCGCACGACGCCACCGGCGCGCAGAAGCACGGCGAGCCGGTCGTGCAGGACGTCGCCGGCCCGGCCTGCTTCGCCGGCGACCTGGTCGCGAAGGCCCGGCCGTTGCCGCTGCTGGAGCCCGGCGACATCGTCGCGCTGCTGGACACCGGCGCCTACTACACCTCGACCCCGTTCGGCTACAACAGCCTGCTCGAACCGGGCGTGTACGGGGCCACCGTGGCGGCCGACGGCGGCGTGCGGTTCACCGTGCTCCGCCGGCCGCAGACCGTCGAGGACCTGCTGGCCCGGACCGGTGGATGAGCCACCGGCCACTCCGCTCCGCAGACCTGTGCGACCCGCCGGCCGCACCGAACCCGCATCACCGAAGCCGAGGGCCGTCATGACTCGTTCGCATCGCCGTCCCACCCCGCCGTCCGTCCCGACACCGTCCGGCCGCAGGTTCCGCCCGGCCGACCAGGTGGTGGTGGTCGCCATCCTGGTGCTCGCCTCGGCGCTCACGCTGTCGGGCGTCCCCACCGCCACGGTGCTGCAACTGCTCGCCGGCGCGGGCGGCGTCGCGGCGGGGCTCGTGCAATGGCAGCCCGCTACCCTCCGCGGTGCCCGCCGGCCACGGCCGTAGCCTCCGCTGCGCGACCACCCCCGCGCCGGGGCCGATCCGGTCGCTGTACGTCACGGGGATGGTTCCGCGGTCCACGGGCGTCCGACGGTCGGCCGGGGTGCCACGGCCGACGGGTCGGGAAGAACGGCGCGACGGGTGTGCGCCGTCCGATGCGGTGTCAGGCCGGGCCCTCGGCGCCGTACTGGCGGAACGTCATCACCCGTGACGGGAGAACTCGCCCGCGGAACCGCGGATCGCGACCCGGCGGCGGGCTGCGGACCACTGGGCGGCGACGCCCCGCGGCCCGGCGGACGGCGTCACGCGGCCTTCCACGGGACGTAGTTGAGGGTGCAACCGCACCCGTCCGGTGGATCGTCACTGTGTGCGAGCAGGGCCGCCCGGACGGGCCCGTGAGGGCTGTCGCCCCCGGCTGTCCGCGGTTGCACGGCCGTGGTGGCGGGCCGACGATGGTGGGGCCTGCGCAGACATCTCCACGATGGTGCAGGCATCACCACGATGGTGCCGGAGAGAACGGAACGGAGCCCGGCGCCCCAGGCGGCCCACCAGGGCCGGCGGCCCGAGCGCACCGGCGCCGGGCTGCGGACGACTCCGGCACCCGGAGGAGCAACGAGCCCCATGAAGGACTACTTCCGCGTCTCCTTGCAAGCCGAACCCCGCTATCGGCTGGGCGAGCCGATCAAGGTGACCTTCGAACTGACCAACATCAGCAGCCAGGACATCCGACTTCTCGTCTGGAACACGCCCCTTGAGGGGGACGAGGTGTTCCAGTACTTCCACGTCCGCCGCGAGGGCGTGACCATCCCCTACGACGGCCGCTTCGTCAAACGCGGCGAGCCCGAGGAGTCGTCGTACCGGCTGGTCCGCGCGGGGGAGTCGGTGACCCAGGAAGTCGACCTCACCACGGCGTACCCCATCTCCGAACCCGGCACGTACACCGTGACGCTGGACGCGGAGATCCTCGACGCCATCCCGCAGGAGTCCGGCGCGCCGGCGCTGCGGCTGCGCCTCAACCACGAGGGGTTCCAACTCGACCCGCTCTCGGCGACGTTCGAGGTGGCCGAGGACGGGCAGCCGCGGTACACCGTCGCGGAGACCGTGCGCCGCTCACTCGGGCCGCCGCAGGCGCCGAAGACCGCCCTGGCGGCCGCCAAGATCAACGCCCTGCCGCCGACCCTCATCGGCGGGACCGCGGCACAGCAGCAGGACGTGCGGGCCGCGCACGAGAACGCCGGGGCCTTCGGGGAGGAGGCGAGGCACCAGCTGGCCTGGACGTCCGGGCCCGGCAACACCGTCTCCACCGAGTGGTTCGGCGCCTACGACGCGGCGCGGTACTCGACCGTCTCCACGCACCTCACCGACATCTGTGCCGTGATCGCCGGCCAGACGATCACCTACGACCTGACCGGAACGGGCTGCAACCCGGGTTGGTTCGCCTACACCTACAAGGGGACGCGCAAGGTCTGGCTCTGCTCCTCCTTCTGGAGCGCGGGGGCGACCGGCACGGACTCGAAGTTCGGCACGCTGGTGCACGAGTTGAGCCACGCCGTCTCCAGCACCGACGACCTCGCCTACGGGCAGGCCGGGGCACGCACCCTGGCGTCGACCAAGCCGGCGGACGCCATCCGGAACGCCGACAACCACGAGTACTTCGCGGAAGCCGTCTCCGAACTGATGGTCACGGCGCCCGTGTTGTGGAACAACGGCAAGGCGTACTTCTTCGTCGCCGGGAAGTACTACCGGTACGACGTGGCGACGGACAAGGTCGACCCCGGCTACCCGCTGCCGGTCTCCCCGAACTGGCCCGGCCTGTTCGCGGACCGGGTGGACGTCGGCGTGGTGTGGCCGAACGGCAAGGCGTACTTCTTCCGCGGCTCGGAGTACATGCGGTACGACATCGCGTCCGACTCGGTCGATCCGGGCTATCCGCTGCCGATCTCGCCGTACTGGCCGGGCCTGTGGCCGGACGGAATCGACGCGGCCGTGGTGTGGCCGAACGGCAAGGCGTACTTCTTCCGCGGCTCGGAGTACATGCGGTACGACATCGCGTCCGACTCGGTCGATCCGGGCTATCCGCTGCCGATCTCGCCGTACTGGCCCGGCCTGTGGCCGGCGGACCTCACCGGCGGAGTGGTCTGGAACAACGGCAAGGCGTACTTCTTCCGCGGTACCGAGTACGTGCGCTATGACATCGCCGCGGACAGCGTCGACCCCGGCTATCCGCTGCCGGTCAATCCGTACTGGCCCGGACTTCCCTGATCCGGGCCGGGCAGGCCGCCCGAATCCAGGAACCCCGTCCGCCGGGCGCAGGCTGTGCGCCCCGGCGGACGGGGTCGGGCTGTGCGATGGACCCGGGCGGGACGTCGTGTGTCGACCGCCCGGGTCCACCGGTCAGGGTGCCGGGATCAGCCGGCGGTCACCGAGGTGTCGTCGATCAGGAAGCTGGTCTGGAGGGAGGAGTCCTCCGCGCCGGTGAACTTGATCGTGACGGTCTTGCCCTTGAAGGCCGACAGGTCGAGCGTCCGCTGGACGTAGCCGGAGGTGGCGTCGACGTTCGAGTACGTGGCCAGGGTGGTCGTCGTGGTGCCGTTGACGACCTGGACCTTCAGCGTGTCGTACGCCGTGGTGCCGGTCTCCGCGGTGGTGATCCGGTTCCAGAAGGTCAGCTTGGGCGCGGTCGCGGTCGACGGGATGGTCACCGACTGGGAGAGCGTGTCGGTGTGCGTCGAGCCGTAGCCGTCCAGCCAGGCGTAGTACGAGCCGGTGCGCGGGGCGGCGCCGGCGTCGGTGGTGATCACGCCGGAGGTGCCGGTCCAGGAGGTGGCGCCGGACTCGAAGCCGGGGTTGAGCAGCAGGTTGCCGGTGGGCGGCGGGGTGGTCCCGCCGCAGGTGGTGGCGGTCGGGGCGACGGAGACCGCGCCCCACGCCTTCTCCACGGCGGCGCACTCGGTGCTGCCCGCGCCGTACAGGTCCTTGGCCGCCTTGACGGTGGCGGTGCGGGCGCCCGGGTAGTCGGTGTTGGAGGTCATGTAGACCGACAGGGCGCGGTACCAGATCTTGGTGGAGGCGTCGTTGCCGATGCCGGTGACCGAGGAGCCGTCACAGGTCGGGCTGTTGCCCCACTGGGACTGGCCGGAGCCGACGGCGAGCAGGTAGAAGAAGTGGTTGCCGACCCCGGAGGAGTAGTGCGGGTTGAGGTTCTTGGTGCTGGTGGACCAGCACTTGACCGACTTCCCGTCCTTGCTCGGGTCGTCCATCCACCGCAGCGGGGTGCCGTTGCCGTTGATGTCGATCTTCTCGCCGATGAGGTAGTCCGGCGCGTCCGCGGCACTGTTGGCGTTGAACTCGACCATCGTGCCCATGATGTCGGAGGTGGCCTCGTTCAGGCCGCCCGCGTCGCCGCTGTAGACCAGGCCGGCGGTGGCGGCCGTGACGCCGTGGCTCATCTCGTGGCCCGCGACGTCGATCTCGGTGAACGGCTTGGAACCGGCCGCGCCGTCGCCGTAGATCATCGCGAAGCTGGCGTCGTCCCAGCCTGCGTTGTCGTAGTTGGTGCCGTAGTGGACGAAGGAACGCGCGCCGACGCCGTCGTTCTTGATGCCGTTGCGGCCGAGGACGTTCTTGTAGAAGTCCCAGGTGGCCTGGATGCCGTAGTGGGCGTCGACCGCGACGGTGGCGCGGTCGGTCAGGGCGTTGTTGCCCCAGACGTTGTCGGTGTCGTTGAAGGCGACGCCCCAGCCGGCCGGCGGGGAGTCGTTGGTGGCGGTCTGGTTCTGCGCGTCGCGGGTCTCGCCGTTGCCGCGGGCCGGGTCCTTGAGGGTGTAGCTGGTGGCGGAGTTCTGCGTGGTGCTCACGCTCACGTTGCCGACCTGGTAGCCCTTGCCGGTGCCGGTGGAGGCCGCGGCGGCCAGGGCGGCGGGGGCGGACTGGGCGGTCGGCGCGGTGGGGGCCGCCTTGGTCTTCGCGCGCTTCACGCCGTCCGGCAGGAACGCGGAGAAGCTGTCCCAGCTCGTGCCGGTGGCACCGGTGACGGCGTCGACCAGCACGTGGAGGTGGCTGGGGGAGCGGTCCTCGCCGGTGCCGTTGACCACGACCTCCCAGACCAGCTGGGGGGAGGCGCCCGTCACGTCCACCTTCAGGGTGGCGGTGCTGGTGCCGCGGGTGCCGCGGAACAGCTGCGAGGCCTTGGCGATCGCCTGCCGATCGGTGACGGAGGGGGTCACCGAGAGCGAGAGCGGGGCGGCCTGGGTGAGGCTGGCGGAGTCGAGGGTGCCGTTCGGCGCGGAGTGGACCACGACGTCGCCGCCGCGGACCGGGAGGCCGCGGTAGGTGCGGTTGAAGTGGACGTGGCGGGTGCCGTCCGCGTCCACCTGCACGTTGGTGACCTGGAACTGGTCGTTGGCGCCGGCCTTCACCGCGTCCGGGTGGGCGGCGACCTGGGCGGTGGCGTCCTGCACGGCCTTGCTGTGGGAGGCCTGGGGCTGGGGGGCGGCGGCCACGGCGGGGACACCGGCGCCGGCTATGACGAGGCTGCTGACCGCGAGGGTGAGCGAGCCGCTCAGAAGGGGTCTCTTCATGGCGCCGAAGCGTGCTGGTTTATATGAATACCAGTCAACGCATAGCAATTCTGTAAAAATTAACAGACTTCACGGTGTCTGTTGATGTGAACGACTGAAGGCTGGACGTTCCCTGGGAGAGACCCCTGCTACCTGGGAGTACGTGTCCGGCGTCCACTCGGGCGTGATGTCCGCCCGTACCCGACTGTGATCCATCTCACCGTGCGGATCGGCCCGGTGAGAATCCGTCGGTAAGGATCAATCGTGCTGTTCAGGCCCGTCGGACGTGCGTTCGCGCACCACGTCCTCGGGCCGCTTGTCGGTCCGCAGCCCCTCGAACCGGGGCGCGCGCAGCCGGCCCTCGCGGGTCCACTCGGTGAAGGCGATCCGGGCGACCAGGCGGGGCTCGACCCAGTGCACCCGGCGTTCGGCGGCGGGCGGGTCGGCGAACGGCGGGTCGGGGCGGACGAGGGCGTCGAGTTCGGCCCGCAGGCGGTGCAGCAGGGCGGTGTCGAAGCCGGTGCCGACCTTGCCCGCGTAGCGCAGCGCGCCGCCCTCGTAGTGGCCGACCAGCAGGGCGCCGAAGCCGGTGCGGCGGCCGGCCGGTTCGGTGAAGCCGCCGATCACGAGTTCCTGTCCGACGGTGCACGGCAGCTTCAGCCAGTCCGGGGAGCGGCGCGGCACGTACCGGCTGTCGGCGCGCTTGGCGACCAGGCCCTCCCAGCCGCGGGCGCAGGCCTCGGCGAGCGGTACCGGGCCGTCCGCCGCGACGTGCTCGGTGAAGTACAGCGGATCGGCGAACTCCACCGTCTCGCGCAGCAGTTGTTTGCGGTTCAGGAGCGGCAGCCCGGTGGTGTCGTGCCCCAACAGGGCCGGCAGGTCGAACAAGAAGTACGAGACCCGCACCCCGGCCGCCACGGCCCGGACCGGGTCCCGCAGCTGCATCCGCCGCTGCAGCCGGGCGAAGCTGGTGCGGCCGTGCTCGTCGAAGGCGACGATCTCGCCGTCCACGGTGAATCGGGGGACGGGCTGGGCGGCGAGCGCGGCCACCAGCTCCGGGTAGCCGTCGGCCATCGGCTTGCCGGTGCGGGAGACCAGCCGCACGTGCGCGCCGTCCCGTTCGGCGATCGCCCGGACGCCGTCCAGCTTGCGTTCCAGCAGCCAGCCGTCGTCGAGGACGCGGCGCTCGCTGGGGGTGGCGAGCATCGGGCGGATCAGCACGTCAGCGCAGGTACCCGCTGGTCGGTCGGACGGAAACCGTTCCGGCCGCCCTGCCGCCGGGACGGCCCAGTGGGAGAGTGGACTCCGGGGGTCCGGCCGCCGGAAGGAGCACGCCGATGGACCAGCACGCCATGTCGGGCGGTACGCAGCCCGCAGTCCCCGCAAAGGGCGCGGTCGCGGCCGCGGGCGAGCCGCACTGGCCGATGGAGCCACGCTTCCGGCAGAAGCCGAAGCCGATGGACCGGATCCGCGAGATCTTCCTGGGAGTGAGCAGCTCGGCCGTGGTCTTCCTGCTCTCGCTGACCACCGGCCTGATCATGGTCGAGGTGCAGGTGGACTCCAACTGGATGACGGCGTTCTGCGCACTGGTCTGGGCGATCACCTTCCTCGCGCTGATCGGCTGGTTCCTCGGCCACCGCGGCGGTGACCAGGCCCCGGTCGGACGGATGCAGACGGCCTGAGGGGCACGCTCCCCGAGAGGAACGGCACCGAGCGGGGGCACGCGGCTCGCGTGCCCCCGCTCGTCGTCGGCGGGACGGGTGCGGTCAGCGGCCCCGCCAGACGGTGGTGATGTTGCAGAACTCGCGGATGCCGTGGCCGGACAGCTCCCGGCCGTAGCCGGAGCGCTTGACGCCGCCGAACGGGAAGGCCGGGTGCGAGGCCGTCATGCCGTTGAAGAACACCCCGCCCGCCTCGATGTCGCGGGCGCAGCGCTCCTGCTCGGCGGGGTCGGTCGTCCACACGTTGGAGCTCAGCCCGAACGGGCTGTCGTTGGCCACCGCGATCGCCTCGTCCAGGCTCTCCACCCGGTACACGGTGGCGACCGGGCCGAAGGCCTCCTCGTGGTGGATGCGCATCTTCGGGGTGATGCCGGTGAGCACGGTCGGCAGGTAGTACCAGCCGCCGTCCAGCTCCTTCGGCAGGCCGTCCGGGCGGGCGCCGCCGCACTCCGCGACCGCGCCGGCGGCCACCGCGTCGTCGACGAGCTCCTCCAGGTCGGCCCGGCCCTGGCGGGTGGCGAGCGGGCCGATCTCGGTCTCCTCTGCCAGCGGGTCGCCGACCTTCAACGCCTTCATCCGGTCGATGAACGCCGTGGTGAAGGCCTCGTAGACCTCGGCGTGCACGATGAAGCGCTTGGCGGCGATGCAGGACTGCCCGTTGTTCTGGGTGCGCGCGGTGACGGCCCACTGCACGGCGCCGGCGAGGTCGGCGGAAGGCAGCACCAGGAACGGGTCGCTGCCGCCGAGCTCCAGCACCGACTTCTTCACCTCGTCGCCGGCGATCGAGGCGACCGAGCGGCCGGCGAGCTCGCTGCCGGTCAGGGTCACCGCGGCGACCCGCGGGTCGCGGATCACGCCCTCCACCGCGGCGGACCCGATCAGCAGGGTCTGGAAGCAGCCCTGCGGGAAGCCCGCCTCCAGCAGGACCCGCTCCAGGGCGAGCGCGGTGCGCGGCACGTTCGAGGCGTGCTTCAGCAGGCCAACATTGCCCGCCATCAGTGCGGGCGCGGCGAACCGCACCACCTGCCAGAGCGGGAAGTTCCACGGCATCACGGCCAGCACCACGCCGATCGGGCGGTAGCGCACGTGCACCGAGCCGGCGCCGGAGTCCGCGACGTCGGCGGCCACCGGGTGCTCGTCGGCGAGCAGTTCGGGCGCCCGGTCGGCGTACCAGCGCATCGCCTTGGCGCACTTGGCGACCTCGGCGCGGGCCGCGGCGACCGGCTTGCCCATCTCCACCGTCATCGTCCGGCCGAGGTCCTCGCGCTCGGCGTCGAGCAGGTCCGCGGCGCGCCGCAGCAGCGCGGCCCGCTCGTCGAAGCCGGTCGTCCGCCAGGCGGCGTAGGCCGAGGCCGCCAGGGCCAGCCGCTGTTCGACGGCGGCGGCGTCGTACGGGGTGAAGGTCTCGACAGTCTCTCCGGTGGCCGGGTTGACGGTGGCGATGGGCATGCGGCTCACTCCTCGGTTCGGGCACACGGGTGCCGTTCGGACCCCGGTCGGATCCACCCTCCCCCCGATCGGGGCGGGGCGCTTGCCGCGGCGGCTGCCCGGGTGCGGGCGGGCCGCCGCGGCATGCTCACCGTGCGGAAGGATCAGTGTGCGGCGAGCGGGTAGTGGTCGGAGAGGTCGGTGTACGTGTAGCTCTTACCCCAGCTGCTGACCGTCCACGGCGTGCTGTGGAAACGCACGACCTGGTTGGTGTACTGCTGCGGCCGGGCGTGGTCGGCCCGGTACAGCACGTAGTCGAGGTCCTCCTTGGGCTCGCCCGGGTAGCGGTAGGCGGCGATGGAGTTGTCGACGGTGTCGAAGGAGTACGGCCAGCCGGTGCGCGCCGAGGCCGGGGCGAGGTTGCCGTTGTCGAGAAGTGCCTGGTACTCGGAGCCGTGCGAGTCGACGTTGAGGTCGCCCGCCAGCACGATCGGCTCGTTCGCCGGGATCTGCTTGGCGTCCAGGAAGGCGCGCATGGCGATCAGCTGCTTGGCCCGGACGGCGGCCGGCTCTCCGCTGGAGCAGCCGGTGTCGGTGGACTGCAGGTGGGTGCCGACCACGTGGGTGCGCAGCCCGTTGACGTTCAGCACCGCGTAGACGAAGCCCTTGTTGGACCACCAGTCGGCGCCGCAGGCGTCCTTGAAGACGTACTGCTCCTTGCGCAGGATCGGCCACTTGCTGAGCAGCGTCACCCCGCCGTCCTCGGGGGTGGTGGAGCTGTAGCTGCCGGAGGTGGCGTCCCAGCCGCCGGTGGAGCGGCCCACCACCGGGGTGTGGTACGGGTACGCGGCCGAGGCTCTGGCGGTCAGCGCGTCGGAGGCGGCGTTGTCGAAGGCCTCCTGGAGGACCACCACGTCGTGGCCCTGGAAGAAGTCCGCCGAGGCGATCGCCTGCGCGCGCTGGTCCTGGCCCCAGTTCGGGTAGAGCGACTTGCTCATCAGGAACACGTTGTACGTGAGGACGTCGAGCGCGGGCGCGGTCACCGGCGCGCTCTCGGCCGCGACGCTCGTGGCGGCCGCCGCGGGGCCGGCGGCGAGCGTGCCGAGCACGGCGGCGGCCGCGCAGGCCGCGGCGGCCGTGCGGGTGGCGCGGCGGACGGACGACAGGGGCATGGAAGCTCCGTGAGGGTGTGTCGTGAACCCGTCGAGTGGCGGGATGTTGTGTATCCAACTTGGGAGCCGGCACGCCGTGCAAGACATCGGGCGAGCATTCGGTGAACTCGTCCGGAACAGTGCTACCGATCGGTAGTCCGACGCGCTCCAGGGCGCGCAGCGGCCGGGCCCGGTGCTCTGCACCCGGCCCGGCCGTCATGGCTGAGGACCCGTCAGTTCACGCCGCGGGCCGCCCAGAAGTCGCCCCGGGCCAGCACCGAGGTGTCGGTGTTGTCGGTGAAGAAGCCGTCCACGCCCAGGTCGTACAGGCGGCGGGCCCAGCCGATCGCGTCGCCGTACGCGTTCGGATCGGTGCCCCGGCGGAAGTCCGCCGGCAGGAAGGAGTTCTCGTTGCGCACCGTCCACGGGTGCAGCACCAGGCCCGCCGCGTGCGCGTCCGCCACCAGCGTGGTCGGCGGCAGCAGCCTGCCCGCCGCGTCCACCGGTGCGATCAGCTGCGTGGTCGGGCCGATGCCGTGCGAGAACGAGGCCAGCCAGCGCAGCCCGCCCGGGGTCACCAGGTCCGCGACCGTCCGCCTGTCGCCGGCCAGCACGAAGTCGTACGGCTGCGTGGTCGGGCCGCTCAGCAGCTGTATCCGCGGGTTGCCGACCAGCTTCGCGAGGCGCTGCAGGCTGCTCGGCTCGAAGGACTGCAGGATCGCCCGGCCGTTCTGCCCGGCCAGGCCGCCGCGGCGCAGCTCGTCCGCCAGCCGCTCCTCCAGCGGCAGGCCGATCGACCGGAAGTAGCTGGGGTGCTTGGTCTCCACGTACAGCCGGACCGGGCGGCCCAGGCTGCGCGAGCGCTTCTCGGCGAACTCCACCACCTCGCGGAAGGTCGGCACCGGCCAGCGGCCGTCGTACGGCGTGTTGCGCTGGCGCTGCTGCGGCAGCCGCTCGACGGCGCGCAGGGTACGCAGCTCCGCCAGGGTGAAGTCCTCGGTGAACCAGCCGGTCAGCGGCGTGCCGTCGACCGTCTTCGTGGTCCTCCGGGTGGCGAACTCCGGGTGGTTCGCGACGTCCGTCGTCTCGGCGATGTTGTTCTCGTGGCGGACGACCAGGTGGCCGTCCTTCGTCGGCACCAGATCCTGCTCGATGACGTCCGCGCCGAGCTCCAGCGCCAGCTCGTAACTGCCGAGGGTGTGCTCCGGGCGGTATCCGCTGGCACCGCGGTGCGCCACCACCAGCGGGTGCGGCAGCCGGTCCAGGCCGGTACCGGTCCGCACGGGCGGACGGGTGCCCGCGGCCCGCTGCTCGTCCGCCTGCCCGTTCGTCTGCCCGCTCTCCTGATGGTCGGCGGCGGCCGCGGGGGTCGCCGCCGCACCCGCCGCCGTCAGCGCGGCCGCACCGAGGCCGGCCGCCCCGGTCGCCCGCAGGAACGTGCGCCGCGAGGATGCTCCGCCGATCGGACGCTGCGTCATCTGGTCTCCCTGCCAAGGGTTTAGGTCACTGACCGGCACCCTAGGCGGCCGGTGCGCACCACGCGGTGAACCGCGGACGAACCACCCCCCAACCGCCGCCGAACGCCCGGCCGGGGCAGCTCGGCGCGAGCAGTTCGGCGGTGTCGCCGACGACGTTCGGGTGCACCCGGTGCTTCACGGTCTTCGGCTCCGGCGGCGGGTCGGCCAGGATCGGCGGACCGGCGCGCACGGTGCTGCTCCCTTCGGGTGGGCGCCGGTGCGGAACCCGTCCGCAGGGGTACGGCGTCCTCGGGGCGGACGGTATCGGTGCGGCGGAAGGGCGGCGAGTGGCACGGACGCAGGGCGTGGCGGTCGGGGAGCGGGCGGGCACGGCGGGGCCGGTCCGGCCCGGGACACGGCGTCGGGGTTGGCGTCACGGTCGGGGTCGGGTGACGGCGGGGCTCGCGGTGCTGACGGCGCTGCTGCTCGCCGGCCACCGGCTGGTGCCCAACCGGGTCGGGCGGCTCGGCAGCCTGCTGGAGGCGTTCCTGCCGTGGGTCGGCCTGGCGGTGCCGGTGCTGCTGGCCGCCGCGCTGCTGCGCCGCTCGCGGCTCGCCCTGGCCGCGGCGCTGCTGCCCGCCGTCGCCTGGGCCGGGCTGTTCGGCGGACGGCTGCTGCCGGGCGGCGACGGCGGCCGGTACGACCTGACGGTGGTCCAGCACAACGTGGCGGACGACAACACCGATCCGGAGGGCACGGCGCAACGCTTGGCCGGCACCGGCGCCGACCTGCTGGCCGTCGAGGAGCTGACGGGGCCCGCCGCCGGGGTGTACGAGCGGGTTCTCGGCGGCGTCCACCCGTACCAGGCGCGCTCCGGGACGGTCGGCCTGTGGTCCCGCTTCCCGCTGGCGGACGTCCGGCCGGTGGACCTCAAGCCCGCGGAGGTCCACGACCAGGACTGGAAGCGCGGGGTGCGGGCCACGGCCCGCACCCCGCAGGGGGATCTGGCCGTGTACGTGGCGCACCTGCCGTCGGTGCGGATCTCGCCGACGGCGGGGTTCACCTCGGCCCGGCGGGACGAGAGCGCCCGGCTGCTGGCCGCGGCCGTCGACGCCGAGCCGCTGCAGCGGCTGCTCGTCATGGGCGACTTCAACAGCACCCTGGACGACCGCGGCCTCGCCCCCGTCACCTCCCGGCTGACCCCGGCACGGGCCGGCTTCGACTTCAGCTGGCCGGCGGGCCTTCCGCTGGCCAGGATCGACCAGGTGCTGTGCCGCGGCCTGACCCCGGTCGACACCTGGACCCTCGCGGCGACCGGCAGCGACCACCTGCCGGTGGCCGCCCGGATCCGGTTCTGAGCCGCCGGCCAACCCGGTCCCCGCGCCCCGATCGGGTTGACGCGCGTAACCAGCGGCGGGCCAGGGCGGTTACGCCTCGGAAAGTCCGGCGTAACCGGTGCACAACAAAGGGCGGATCGAATGGGTTCCTCCTCACCGTCCGACCTCCCACCCCGAGGTGCGTACAGATGAAGCTGACCCCCCGTGAGCAGGAACGCCTGCTCGTCCATGTCGCCGCCGACGTCGCCCGCTCGCGCCGGGCCCGCGGCCTGCGGCTCAACCACCCGGAGGCGGTGGCGCTGATCACCTCGCACGTGCTGGAGGGCGCCCGGGACGGCCGCAGTGTCGCCGAGCTGATGGAGTCCGGCCGGCAGGTGCTCACCCGCAAGGACGTGATGGAGGGGATCGCCGAGATGATCCCGGACGTCCAGGTGGAGTGCACCTTCCCGGACGGCACCAAGCTCGTCACCGTGCACGGGCCGATCCAGTGAGCGCCGCCCCGACGCCCGGCGGCGGTGCGGGCACCGGCCCCGTCCCCGGCGAAGTCCTGTACGGCGAGGGGGAGATCGGCCTGAACGCCGGCCGAGCCGTCACCCGGCTGACCGCCGTGAACGCCGCCGACCGGCCGATCCAGGTCGGCTCGCACTACCACTTCGCCGAGGCCAACCCGGGCCTGGAGTTCGACCGGGCGGCGGCCCGCGGGCAGCGGCTCAACATCCCGGCCGGCACCGCCGTCCGCTTCGAGCCGGGCATCCCGGTGGAGATCGAACTCGTGCCGATCGGCGGCCGCCGCGAGGTGCACGGACTGCGCGGCGAGACCGGAGGAGCACTCGATGACTGACCAGGACCGGCCCGCGGCCGGCCACGCC
Source organism: Streptomyces sp. TLI_235 (assembly GCA_002300355.1). Lineage (NCBI taxonomy): Bacteria > Bacillati > Actinomycetota > Actinomycetes > Kitasatosporales > Streptomycetaceae > Streptomyces > Streptomyces sp. TLI_235. Next base: position 897,924 of record NSGV01000002.1, on the reverse strand, counting down.
CTGCGGCTGAGCCGCGAGCGCTACGCCGACCTGTACGGCCCGACCACCGGCGACCGGATCCGGCTGGCCGACACCGCGCTGCTGATCGAGGTCGAGGAGGACCGCTGCCGCGGCGGCGACGAGGCGGTCTTCGGCGGCGGCAAGGTCATCCGCGAGTCGATGGGCCAGGCCCGCACCAGCCGGGCCGAGGGCGCCCCCGACACCGTGATCACCGGCGCCGTGGTGCTCGACCACTGGGGTGTCGTCAAGGCCGACGTCGGCATCCGCGACGGCCGGATCACCGCCCTCGGCAAGGCCGGCAACCCCGAGACCATGGACGGCGTCCACCCGGAGCTGGTGATCGGCCCGGAGACCGAGGTGATCGCCGGCAACGGGAAGATCCTCACCGCCGGCGCCATCGACGCCCACGTGCACTTCATCTGCCCCCAACTCGCCGACGAGGCCCTCGCCTCCGGCATCACCACGCTGATCGGCGGCGGCACCGGCCCCGCCGAGGGCACCAAGGCCACCACCATCACCCCCGGCGGCTGGCACCTGGCCCGGATGTTCGCGGCGATGGACGGGTTGCCGCTCAACATCGGCCTGCTCGGCAAGGGCAACACCGTCAACAGCGCCGCCATGCACGACCAGTTGAGAGCCGGCGCGCTCGGCTTCAAGATCCACGAGGACTGGGGGGCCACCCCCGCGGCGATCGACGCCTGCCTGCGGGTCTGCGACCAGACGGGCGCCCAACTCGCCATCCACACCGACACCCTGAACGAGGCCGGGTTCGTCGCCGACACCCTCGCCGCGATCGCCGGACGCGGCATCCACGCCTACCACACCGAGGGCGCCGGCGGCGGCCACGCCCCCGACATCATCACCGTCGTCTCCCAGCCCAACGTGCTGCCCAGCTCGACCAATCCGACCCGCCCGCACACCGTCAACACCGTCGACGAGCACCTCGACATGCTGATGGTCTGCCACCACCTGAGCCCGCACGTCCCCGAGGACCTCGCCTTCGCCGAGTCCCGGATCCGGCCCTCCACCATCGCCGCCGAGGACATCCTGCACGACCTCGGCGCGATCTCGATCATCAGCTCCGACTCGCAGGCCATGGGCCGGATCGGCGAGGTCGTGCTGCGCACCTGGCAGACCGCCCACGTCATGAAGCTCCGCCGCGGCGCCCTCCCCGGCGACGGCCGCGCCGACAACCACCGGGCCCGCCGCTACATCGCCAAGTACACCGTCAACCCGGCCGCCGCCCAGGGCGTCGACCACGAGATCGGCTCCGTCGAACCCGGCAAGCTCGCGGACCTGGTGCTCTGGACCCCGGCCTTCTTCGGCGTCAAACCCGACCTGGTGGTCAAGGGCGGCCAGATCGCCTGGGCCCAGATGGGCGACGCGAACGCCTCCATCCCCACCCCGCAACCGGTGCTGCCCCGGCCGATGTTCGGTGCCACCGGCGGCGCACCCGCCGCGAACTCCTTCAACTTCACCGCGCAGGCCGCGATCGACGACCGGCTGCCCGACCGCCTCGCCGAACGGCTCGGCGTCCGCAAGCAGTTCACCGCGATCCGCAACACCCGCGGCGTCACCAAGGACGACATGGTCAACAACACCGCCCGCCCCGACGTCCGGGTCGACCCCGACACCTTCACCGTCACCATCGACGGCGACCCGGTCACCCCCACACCCGCCACCGAACTCCCGCTCGCCCAGCGGTACTTCCTCTTCTGACGGGCAGCCGATGGACGCCGCCGCCCTGCTCCTCGCCGACGGCCGCTTCCCGGCCGGCGGCCACGCCCACTCCGGTGGCGCCGAGGCCGCCGTCCGGGCCGGCCGGATCCACGACGCCGACAGCCTCGCCGCCTTCCTCACCGGACGGCTGCACACCGCCGGCCGCACCGCCGCCGCCCTCGCCGCGGCCGCCGCAGCCGAGGACGCCGACACCGCAGCCCTCGACGAGGCCGCCGACGCCCGCACCCCCTCGCCCGCCCAGCGCGACACCAGCCGCCGCCTCGGCCGCCAACTCCTGCGCGCCGCCCGCGCGGCCTGGCCGCACCCCGTCCTCGACCGGCTGCAGGCCGTCCACCCCCGCGGCCCGCACCAGCCCGTCGCCCTCGGCACCGCCGCCCGCGCCGCCGGCCTCACCCCCGCCGACGCCGCCTCCCTCGCCGCGTACGAGAGCGTCAACGGCCCCGCCACCGCCTGCGTCCGGCTGCTCGGCCTCGACCCCTACCAGGTCGCCGCCGTGCTCGCCCGGCTCGCCACGCAGCTCGACACCGTGGCCGCCGACGCCGCGGCCGACGCCGCCCGCGGCACCCTGCCCGCCGCCTCCGCCCCGCTGCTCGACATCCACGCCGAACAGCACCGCTCCTGGAAGGTGCGTCTCTTTGCATCGTGACCACGTCGACCCCCACGACGCCCCCACCCGGCACAGCTACGCCGAACAGACCCGTACCCGCCCCGGCCGCGCCCTGCGGATCGGCCTCGGCGGACCGGTCGGCTCCGGCAAGACCGCCACCGTCGCCGCCCTCTGCCGCGCCCTGCGCGAGGAGATCTCCCTCGCCGTCGTCACCAACGACATCTACACCACCGAGGACGCCGAGTTCCTGCTGCGCAACGCCGTCCTGCCGCCCGAGCGGATCGCCGCCGTCGAGACCGGCTGCTGCCCGCACACGGCCATCCGCGACGACATCTCCGCCAACCTGGAGGCCGTCGAGGACCTGGAGGAGGCCGTCGGCCCGCTCGACCTCGTCCTCGTCGAGTCCGGCGGCGACAACCTCACCGCCACCTTCAGCCGCGGCCTGGTCGACCACCAGATCTTCGTCATCGACGTCTCCGGCGGCGACAAGATCCCCCGCAAGGGCGGCCCCGGCGTCTCCACCTCCGACCTGCTCGTCGTCAACAAGACCGACCTCGCCCCACTCGTCGGCGCCGACCTCGCCGTGATGGCCCGCGACGCCGAGGCCCAGCGCGGCGACCTGCCCACCGTCTTCACCGCCCTCACCGCCCCCGACGGCATCGCCCCGGTCGTCGCCTGGGTCCGCGCCCGGCTCGCCGAACGGTGAGCGCCGCCGCCCCGCTCACCGCCGCGCTCGACGCCACCGCCCGGATCACCGCGGCACCCGACGGGCGCGGCGGCACCGCCCTGCCCGTCCTCGCCGGCGCCGGACCGCTCGCCCTGCGCCGCACCCGCGGAGCCCCGGGCACCGCCCACGTCTGCGTCATCGGCTCGATGGCCGCCCCGCTCGGCGGCGACCGGCTCGCCCTGCACATCGAGGTCCGGCCCGGCGCCGCCCTCACCGTCACCAGCGCCGCCGCCACCGTCAGCCTCCCCGGCGCCACCGCCGCACCCGCCCGCTACGACCTCCACCTCACCGTCGGCGAGGACGCCGAACTCGACTGGCGCCCCGAACCCGTCATCGCTGCCACCGGCAGCCACCTGCTGCTCACCACCGTCGTCCACCTCGCCGCCGGCGCCCGGCTGCGGCTGCGCGAGGAACAGGTCCTCGGCCGGCTGCACGACCACGCCCGCGGCGCACCCCCCGGCCGCCTCACCGCCCGGCTCACCGTGCACCGGGCCGGACGCGCCCTGCTCGACCAGCAGACCGACCTCGGCCCCGGCGCACCCGGCTGGAACGGTCCCGCCGTCCTCGGCCCGCACCGCACCACCGGACAACTGCTCACCGTCGGCCTGCCCGCCCCGCCGCCACCCCCCGCCGACGCCGACGCCGCCCTGCTCACCCTGCCCGGCCCCGCCGACGCGCCGCCCGCCACCCTGCTCACCGCCCTCGCCCCGGACGCCCTCGCGCTGCGCCGGCTCCTCCACCCGGAGGACCGCCGAATCCGCCCGGACACGTTCGTCACATCCGCCGCGCCCGGAACGTCAGAGAAGGTGGGAACAGACTGACGAGGAAGGGCACCGATGGACCGCAACGACTGGCTCGCCGAGCAGTTCGAGAGCCACCGCAGCCACCTGCGCGCGGTGGCGTACCGGATGCTCGGCTCGCTCGGCGAGGCCGAGGACGCCGTGCAGGAGGCCTGGCTGCGGCTCAGCCGCAGCGACGCCGACGCGGTGGAGAACCTGGGCGGCTGGCTCACCACCGTGGTCGGCCGGGTCTGCCTGGACATGCTGCGCACCCGCCGCACCCGCCGCGAGGAACCGATCGGCGAGCGGCTGCCCGACCCGGTGGTGGCGGGCGCCGACGGCGCCGACCCCGAGCAGCAGGCGCTGCTCGCCGACTCCGTCGGCCTCGCGCTGCTGGTGGTGCTGGAGCAGCTCGCCCCGGCCGAACGGCTCGCCTTCGTGCTGCACGACATGTTCGGACTGCCCTTCGACGAGATCGCCCCGATCGTGGACCGCACCCCGGCCGCCGCCCGCCAGCTGGCCAGCCGGGCCCGGCGCCGGGTGCAGGGCGCCGCGCCCGCGCCGGACCCGGACCCGGTGCGCCGCCGCGAGGTGGTGGACGCCTTCCTCGCCGCCTCCCGCGGCGGCGACTTCGAGGCGCTGGTCGCGGTGCTCCACCCGGACGTGGTGCTCCGCGCCGACGACGGCCCGGTCGCACCGCTGGTGGTGGTGCGCGGCGCCGAGGCGGTCGCCTCGCAGGCCCTCCGGTTCCGGCACCTCGCGCCGTTCTCCCGGCCGGCACTGGTCAACGGCGGGGCCGGCACGGTCACCGTGGTCGACGGCAGGCCGGTCTCGGTCATGGACTTCGTCGTCGCCGACGGCCTGATCGTCGCGATCGACATCCTGGCCGACCCGGAGCGCCTGGCCCGGCTCGACCTGGCGCTCCTGGAGGACTGAGCCGCCCGGAGCACGCCTGCGGAACAGCGGAGAGCCCCGTCCGGTGCGGTACCGGACGGGGCTCGTCGTGACAGGCGGTGGGGCGGCGGGCTCAGCCCGCGTCGGCGGCCCGGCCGCGCCGGTCCAGCGAGGCCAGGTAGGCGTTGTAGGCGGCGAGCTCGGCGTCGCCGTCCCGGTCCGCGGCGCGGTCCCGGCGGCGGGCCTGCCGCTCCTCGGAGCGCGCCCACTGCAGGGTGAGGGCGATCAGCACGATCGCGGTCGGGATCTCGCCGAACGCCCAGGTGATGCCGCCGGCCAGCTCCTGGTCGTCCAGCAGCCTGGTGCCGGGCGGGGCGGCGGCGTCGGTGAAGGTGGTCACCAGCGGGTGGGTCGCCATCATCACGGCCACGCCGAAGAAGGCGTGGAACGGCATCCCCATGAAGAGCTCCAGGATGCGCATGATGTAGCCCGGCCGGTGCGGGCCCGGGTCCACGCCCATGATCGGCCAGAAGAACAGCAGGCCGACCGCCAGGAAGTGGACCATCATCGCGATGTGCCCGAGCCGGTACTGCATCAGGAAGTCGAACAGCGGCGAGAAGTACAGCGCGTACAGGCTGGCGATGAACAGCGGGATGGTGGCCCCGGGATGCGAGACCACCCGCACGTACCGGCTGTGCAGCAGCGCCACCAGCAGCTCGCGCGGGCCGCGGCCGCGGCCCTTGCCGGCCGGGCGCAGGGCGCGCAGGGCCAGCGTGATCGGGGCACCGAGCAGCAGCAGGATGGGCGAGAGCATGGACAGCACCATGTGCTGGATCATGTGGGCGCTGAACAGCACCATGCCGTAGTCGTTGAGCCCGGTGCAGGTGACCAGGACGATGGTGCCGGTGCCGGCCGTCCAGGCGATCATCCGGCCGACCGGCCACGTGTCGCCGCGCCGCCACAGCCGGATCGCGGCCGCCGTGTACAGGCCGAGGGCGAGCACTGCGCCGATCAGGAAGGGCCAGTCCGGCGACCACGCGAGCGCGGTGGACGGGCTGTACGGGCCGAGTGTCCCCATTCCTCCGTGGTGGTGCATCCCTGCCATGCCGTCGCCCATCGGCGCGTCCTGCCTTCGCCAGTGCCGGCCGGGCCCACCGCGGGCCGGTCCGGTTCGTCCGCTTTGCTTCCGGGTCAGCCTAGGCGGCGCTTACGAACCGACCGCACCCGCCCCCCTCGGCCCGGGCGGGCGGGCCGGCCGGCGGTCGCGGGCCGGTCAGCCGGTGGCGCCGACTCCCGGGACGAGGGTGTTGTCGCCGGTGCGCCCGGCCGCGAAGTCCGCCACGTTCTGCACGGTGGCGGCGACGATCTGCTCGACGGCGGTGCGGGTGAAGTACGCCTGGTGCGAGGTCACCAGCACGTGCGGGAGGGTCATCAGCCGGGCCAGGACGTCGTCGGTCACGCCCTGGACGGACCGGTCGGTGAAGAAGACCCCGGTCTCCTCCTCGTACACGTCCAGCGCGACGCCGTGGAACCGGCCGGCCTTCAGCTCCTCGACCAGGGCGGCGCTGTCGATCAGCCCGCCGCGGCTGGAGTTCACCAGGATCGCGTCGTCCTTCATCAGGGCGAGCGCCGCCGCGTCGACCAGGTGGTGGGTGTCCGGCACCAGCGGGACGTGCAGGCTGACCAGGTCGCTGCGGGCCAGCAGCTCCTCCTTGGCCACGTAGGCCATGCCGAGCTCGACGCAGGCCGGGTTCGGTGCGAGGTCCCAGCCGAGCAGCTCGGTGCCGAAGCCGTGCGCGATCCTCGCGAAGCACTCGCCGATCTTGCCGGTGCCGATCACCCCGACGGTCATCCCGTGGACGTCCCGGCCGAGCAGGCCGTCCAGCCGGAAGTCGAACTCGCGGGTCCGGCTGACCGCCCGCACCAGCCGCCGGTTCACCGCCAGCGCCATCGCCCAGGCGTGCTCGGCGACCGCGTAGGGGGAGTAGTAGGAGACCCGGGCGACGGTCAGGCCGAGCTCGCGGGCTGCGGCCAGGTCGATGTTGTTGAACCCGGTGGAGCGCTGGGTGACGAGCCGGGTGCCGCCCTTCGCCAGCCGGGCCAGGACCTCGCCGTCCAGGACGTCGTTGACGCTGCTGGAGACCACCGGGAAGCCCTCGGCGAGCGGCGCGGTGTCCCGGGTGAGGAAGAGGTCCAGCATGCGCAGCGGGTGCCGGCCCTCGAACGCGGCGCTCAGCAGCGGCCGTTCGTCGGTCTGCACGCCGTAGGCGAGGATCTCCATCGGTTTGCTCCTCCTGCTCGCGCGGGTGGCGGCCGGGCCGGCGGCCGCCTCCACAACCTAGCCGGGCGGGCCCGGGGGAGCGGGGGAAACGCGCGGGGCCGGCGGGGCGCCCGGACGGGGTTCGTCCGATCGCACCGCCGGCCCCGGGGCCGGTGCGGCGGGTCAGCCGCGGCGGCCGGTGAGCGCGCCGGCCAGCGCGGTGAGGGCGAAGAGCGCGCCCGCCGCGGCCAGCGCGGCGCCGCCGGAGCCGACCGTGAGCAGCGCGGTCAGCAGCACGGTCGGGCCGAGCTCCATCGCGGTGTTCAGCACACCGCCGGCCAGGCCGATCTGCTCCACCGGGACGCCGTCGGTGGCGAGCACCGCGGCGCCGGCGAAGGCGAGGGCCGCGCCGAAGGGCAGCAGCACCAGGCCGGGGACGAGCGGCAGGTAGCCGGAGCCGGCGCCGAGGTGGGCGAGGGCGAACAGGCCGGCCGCGCCGACGGCGAGCCCGATCCCGGTGACGGCCTTCGGCCCGACCCGGCCGACCAGCGGACCGGCCGCCCGGCCGCCGAGGAGCAGCGCCGCGGCGTAGGGGAGGAAGGCGCCCGAGGTGGCGAGCGGGGTCCAGCCGAGGTCCTGCTGGAGGTGCAGGGTCAGCAGCAGGAAGAGGGTGGCGGTGCCGCCGGCGCTGAGCAGGGTGGCGGCGAGGCCGAGCAGGCGGCGGCCGCCGCGCAGGAAGCCGAGCGGCAGCAGCGGCTGGGCTGCGCGCCGCTCGTGGAGCACGAAGCCGGCGAGCACCAGGACGCCGAGGGCGAGCGGCAGCTGCCAGCCGCCGGTCTCGGTGCGGACGAGTCCGTAGCTGACCAGGACGGTGCCGACGGTGGCGAGGACGGCGCCGGGCAGGTCGAGTGCGGGGCGGCGGTCACGCGCGGCGTCGCCGGGCAGCAGCTTCGGGGCGAGGGCGAGGGCGGCGGCCGCGACGATCACCGGGACGGCGAACATCCAGCGCCAGGAGAGCCAGCTGGCGACCGCGCCGGAGGCCAGGTTGCCGGTGGTGGCGCCGAGCACGGAGAGTCCGCCCCAGGTGGCCATGGCCCGCCCGTAGGCCTCCGGCCCGGGCAGCAGCGCCTTGAGCACGGCCATGCCGGCGGGGGCGACCAGGGCCGCGGCGCCGCCCTGGACGAAGCGGAGCAGCAGCAGGGCGGTGTAGTCGGCGGCGATCGGGGCGGCCGCGGCGGAGAGACCGAGCACCACCAGGCCGACGGTGAGCATCCGGCGGCCGCCGTAGCGGTCGGTGAGCCGGCCGCCGAGCAGCAGCAGCGCCGCGAAGGAGAGCCCGTAGGCCGCGTTGAGCAGGACGAGCCTGCTGTGGTCGAAGCCGAACTCGCGGCCGATGTCGGGCAGCGGGACGGAGATCGCCATCAGCGTGAAGATCAGCATCGCCTGGACGGTGCCCAGCAGGGCGAAGCCGGGTGCGGTGCGTCGTGCCGGTGCGGTGGACGTCGGAGTGATGGCGGTGGCGGCCATGGTCTCCCCCTCTTTCTGTACCGTTCGGTCCAATATTAGGCCGTGCTGAAGGCCGCCGCAGGGGCGGCCCGGTGTGGGGCTCAGTCGAGCAGGGACAGTGCGAGTCGCGCCGCGTCGGTGATCCGCTGCGGGTCGTCGCCCGCCTTGCCGATCACCCGCATCCCCTGCATCACGGTCAGCAGCAGGCGGGCGATCGCCCGCGGGTCCTTCTCCGGTGTCAGCTCGCCCTGGGCCTGGGCCCGGGCCAGCGCGCCGGCGGTGAGTGTCTCCAGGGTGTCCCAGCTGGCCCGCACGCGGCGGGCCGCGTCCGGGTCGCGGGCGGCGAGCTCGGTGGCGGTGTTGGTGATCAGGCAGCCGCGGTGCCGCGACTCCAGCACCGCCTCGTCGGCGAAGCGCCGCACCACGGCGCGCACCGTGGGCAGGGCCGCGCCGGGCTGCGAGAGCTCGGCGAGCAGCTTGGCGTCGGTGTTCTCCCGATAGCGGTCGAGCGCCTTGATGAACAGCTCGTGCTTGCCGCCGAAGGTGGCGTACAGGCTGGCGCGGCCGATGCCCAGGCGCCCGGTGAGGTCGGCCATCGAGGTCGCCTCGTACCCGCGCTCCCAGAACAGCTCCAGCGCCGACTGCAGCGCCGCGTCCGGGTCGAACTCCTTGGTCCTTGCCATGGGAAGACCATAGCGTTATCTGGATCGATCGGTCAAGAAAGTTCGGGGAAAAGAGCCCCGCCCGCGGCACGGCGGGCGGGGCTCCGGGAGAAGCCCCGGGTCAGATGACCGTCTCGGCCTCGGTGTAGCGCTCCTGCGGCACGGTCTTCAGCTCGGCCACCGCCTCGCCGAGCGGCACCAGCTTGATGTCGGTGCCCTGCAGCGCGGTGATGTGGCCGAAGGCGCCCTTGTGCGCCGCCTCCACCGCGTGCCAGCCGAAGCGGGTGGCGAGCACCCGGTCGTAGGCGGTCGGAGTGCCGCCGCGCTGGGTGTGGCCGAGGATCACCGGACGGGCCTCCTTGCCCAGGCGGTGCTCCAGCTCGCGGGAGAGCTGGGTGGCGATGCCGGTGAACCGCTCGTGGCCGTACATGTCCTTGGTGCCCTCCTCCCACGGCATGGTGCCGGGCTCGGGCTTGGCACCCTCGGCGCAGACCACGATGGCGAACTTCTTGTGCCGGTCGAAGCGCTCGCGCACCACGGCGGTCAGCTTGTCGATGTGGAAGGGGCGCTCTGGCACCACGATGGCGTGGGCGCCGGCCGCCATGCCCGCGTTCAGGGCGATCCAGCCGGTGTGACGGCCCATCACCTCGACGACCATGACCCGCTGGTGCGACTCGGCGGTGGTCTTCAGGCGGTCCAGCGCGTCGGTGGCCACCGAGACGGCGGTGTCGAAGCCGAAGGTGACGTCGGTGCACGCGATGTCGTTGTCGATGGTCTTCGGCACGCCGATCACCGGCAGGCCCGCGTCGCTCATCAGCTTCGCGGCCTTCAGGGTGCCCTCGCCGCCGATCGGGATGACCGCGTCGATCCCGAGGTCCTGGCAGTGCTTCTTGGCGCGCTCCACGCCGTCCCGCAGGTGGCTGGGCTGCACCCGGGAGGACCCGAGGATCGTGCCGCCCTGGGCCAGGATGCCGCTCACCGAGTCGAGGGTGAGCGGACGGTGGACGCCTTCGAGGAGACCTCGCCAGCCGTCCTGGAAACCGATGATCTCGTCGCCGTGGTCGACCACCCCCCGGTGGACCACGGAACGGATCACGGCGTTCAGGCCGGGGCAGTCACCGCCGCTGGTCAGGACACCAATACGCATTGCTTTGCAACTCCCCTGGGGGCACCTCCCAGCGCCGGGCTGGGGGGAAGAACCGGAGGCCGGACTACCACCTCGGTGTCGCCACCGCGGACTGGTCGCTCCCGTGCGTCGTCGACCGGGGGCGACCATGGCACAGCATACGGTTCCTGCGTCCGGCCGGGCAGGAGCCGAGCGGGGAGCGGCATCGTCGACGCGTCCGCGCAATCTGCAGCCGGACGCCGAGGAGGGTTGCGTCCAGCTTTCCTATTCTCTTATGCATCCCGCCCGCGGGGCACCGGTTGACCGCAATGCGGTCAACCGGACACCCTCGTCGGGCTCAGCCCGACCGGCAATCGGGGTGCGGCGTCGCGACGCCATGGCTCTCGCCTGAACGGTTTCTCCTCAGTCGCCGCAGCTCCGCTGCGGCTCCCTCGTCGGCACCGCCCAGACTCGGCCCTGACGTCGCTCCTTCACCACCCCCCGATTGCCGGTCGGGCTCAGGCGGGCTGGCTGGTCGCCGCGATGCGCTCCGCGCGCAGCGCGTCGTACCAGGTGGTGTCGGCCGGCGGCAGGGCGCTCACGTCCAGCGCCAGCTTGATCAGCATGTCGGCGACCGCGGGGTTGCGGGCCATCACGGGGCCGTGCAGGTAGGTGCCGAACACGGTGTCCCGGTAGGCGCCCTCGGTGCTGTCGCCGGTGCCGTTGCCACGGCCGGTGCGCACCGAGGCCAGCGGCTTCACGCCCTCGCCGAGGTGGGTGACGCCCTGGTGGTTCTCGAAACCGGTGAGCTGCGGCAGGCCGAGCTGCGGGTCCACGTCGGCGAGCACGTCGCCGACGCAGCGGGCGCCCTCACCGCGGGTGGTCCACACGTCGAGCAGGCCGAGGCCCGGCTCGCGCTCGCCGAGGTCGTTGATGAACTCGCGGCCGAGGATCTGGTAGCCGGCGCAGACCGAGAAGATGATCGCACCGTTCTCGGCGGCGCGGACCAGACCGCCGTCGTTGCGCAGCCGCTCCGCGGCGAGCCGCTGCGGGCGGTCCTCACCGCCGCCGATCAGGTAGATGTCGCCGCTGGTCGGCACCGCCTGGTCCGAGCGGACGTCGATCCGGGTCACCCCGAGGCCGCGCTGCCGCGCCCGCCGCTCGACGACCAGCGCGTTGCCGCGGTCCCCGTACGTGCTGAGCAGGTCCGGGTACACCCAGACCAGGCGCAGGCTGCTCTCGTTCATCCTCGAAGGCCTTCCGTACTGCTGCTGCTGAGGCTGCTGGAACTGCGGGTCGGCGGGGTACGACATCAGACCGCCACCGCCTTGCGCAGCTGCTGGAAGGCGGTGTAGTTGGCGATCGCCTCGATCCGCCCGGGCGGTGCCAGGCGGACGGCCTGCTCCAGCGAGTCCACCACCTGGAACTGCAGGCCGGCGACCTCCAGACGGACGGCCAGGTCGAGCTTGCGCTGGCCCATCACGAAGATCGGGTGGCCGGCCAGGCGCTCGTAGTCCACGTCCCACAGCCAGGAGGTGTCGGTGCCGTCCGCGTCCAGGGCGTTCACCGACAGCACCACCGGCGCCGGCGGCTGGTCGATCAGCGTGAAGGTCTCCAGCCAGCCGGCCGGGTTCTTCGCCAGCAGCAGCCGGACGTCCCGGCCCTGGTACTGCACCACGTCGTAGCGGCCGGCCACCGCGGCGACCGTCTGCATCCGCTGCAGCGCGACCTGCGGGGCGACGCCGAAGACCGCCGCCACCGCGGCCGAGCTGGTGGCGTTGGCCAGGTTGGCGCGGCCGGGCAGCTGGAGCTGGATCGGCCAGGCGCCGCGGTGCGGGTCGATCACGTGGGTGCCCTGCAGCGCCCAGTGCGGGTTCGGACGGCGGAAGCCGCACTGCGAGCAGAACCAGTCCTCGCCGGGGCGCTGCATCACACCGCCGCAGGACGGGCACGACCAGGCGTCCTCCTTCCACGCCTGCCCGGCGGCCACCCAGACCACCTTCTTGCAGGAGGAAGCCGCCCAGGTCACCAGCGGGTCGTCGGCGTTCGCGATGATGACCGCGTCGGAGTCCTTGAGGCCCTCGCGCCACTTCTCCGCCATCATGCGGGTCTCGGCGGCGCGGTCCAGCTGGTCGCGGGAGAGGTTCAGCAGCGCTATGGCCTTGGGACGGGTGTCCCGGGCGACCGTGGCCAGGTACTTCTCGTCCACCTCGATCACGCCGAAGCGCGCGTCCGAGCCGCCCGCCAGCGCGGCGGTGATACCGGCCGGCATGTTGGCGCCCAGCGCGTTGGAGACCACCGGGCCGGCGGCGCGCAGCGCCTCGGCGATCAGCCGGGTGGTGGTGGTCTTGCCGTTGGTCGCGCTGACCAGCACCACGTCGAGGTGCTCCGCGAGGGTGGCGAGCAGATCGGGGTCGAGCTTGAGGGCGATCTTGCCGCCGATCACCGAACCACTGCCGCGGCCCGCCTTCTGCGAGAGGGCGGCAGCCATCTTGCCGGCCGTCACAGCGATCTTCGCGCGGGCGGGCAGCGAGGCGTCGCGTGCGGCTGTGGCTTCCGAACCGGTGCCTGCCATGCTCAGTGGTTCCTCCTTGCTGCGGCGCCGCCCGGGTCGTGCGAGGACCGTCGGACGGCGGGGACGTGGGTCAGCCTACCCACTCCGGCGGCCGGCTCAGAGCCCAGGACCCTGCGCGGCCTGCCGGGACGGGCCCCGAAGGGGCCTCGGCAGCCGTCCGGTTCCGGCCGCGCAGGGCGGCGCAGCGGCGCTGTCGGCCGGCCCGGACGTGATGACCGGTCACCGACGGGCGGCAATGCCGCGGCCGCCGCCGCGCACCGTCGGAGCACCCGGACGGTCGTGTGCGACCGGCCGCCCGGCAGGGCGGAAGCGGCGCGCGGTGTCCGCCCGGGGCGCGGGCCGTCGCGTGCCCGCCCGGCGGACCTTCGGCCCCCGGACCCCGGTGGTCATCCCGGCTGCTGGGCGACGATGAAGACCGACGACGGGCGGAGCTTCTGCCAGGCCGACGTGGGGTGGTAGCGGTAGTTCCAGGCGGTGGCGAGCGCGAGGGCCCGGTCGACGACCGCGCCGACCCGGTTCGCGTACATGTTGCAGCGCAGGAGGCGCCCGATCCGGGAGGTCGGCGTGGCCGCACAGAACAGGCTGGACCGGATCGACAGCCCGCGTCGCGGACGGCCCGCTCCAGCAGGTGGCGCGGGATGCCGCGTTCGCGCTTGGTCAGCCCGGGGCGGTCGGCCGAGCGCCAGTCCCCCATGGAGACGACGGGCTCGCAGAGCGGGCACCCACCCGCCCGGGGCCGTGACCCGGCCGATCTCCCCGACCACCTTGGACACGTCGGGGATGTGGTGCAGCACACCGAAGCAGCACCAGGTCGAAGCTCCGGTCGTGGAACGGCATGTCGCCCGACGGGGCGGGCTCCTCGTACCGGACGGGCGTCGACCGCGGGGCGGCCGACCGGAGGCGTGCGGAGGGTTCCAGGATCGTGATGTCGTCGATTCCGTCCAGGACGGGGGAGGAACTCGCCGCCGAAGGCGCTTCCGAGCCCGAGTGCCCGGCGGAAGCGGCGGTCGGGCAGGCGTCGGAAGCCGTACTGGCGGTTGAACCCGCTGTAGCCGTAGGCCTCGGAGCTGGAGGACGCCGCTCCGAGATTCGCGTACGCCTCACGCTCGTCGGCGAACCACTCCTCGATCTGGGAGGGGGTGAAGTCGTCCGCCCACAGCTCGCGGTCGGAGAGGTGGCGTTTCGCAAACTCGTCTGTCCTCATGCGGGCACGCCATTTCCGCGACGGGAGCGGAGGGCGGGTGGCCGGGCCGGGAGCCCGGCAGACATGCCACCCTTGGAGCAATGGTGCGGTCACCCCGCTGCTGCGCACCAGACTTGGCCGGGCCACCGAGGAACGGACAGCGGAGACCGGGATGCTGAAGACGATGATCGCCGGCCCGGGCCGGCCCGGCTCGCTCGCCCACGCGGCCCGCGCCCGCCGCTGGACGGAACTCCTCCGCTGCTTCCCCGACCTGGCCGAGATGCGCGTCCTCGATCTCGCGGCACCCCCGACTCCTGGCGCTTCGCGCCGTGCCGGCCTGCGCACGTGGTGACGGTCGATCTGGACCCGCGCACCGCACGGCTCGGCGAGCCCGGCCTGACGGCCGTCGTCGCCGACGCCTGCGACCTGCCGCCGTCCCTGGAGCTCGAACGGTTCGACCTGGTCTACTCGAACTCGCTCGTGGAGCATGTCGGCGGGCACAGCCGCCGGCAGCGGTTCGCCGAGGCCGTGCGGACCCGTGCGGGCCACCACTGGGTGCAGACCCCCTTCCGCTACTTCCCGATCGAACCGCACTGGGTCTTTCCCGGCATGCAGTTCCTGCCGTTCCGTGCGAGGGTCGCGATCTCCCGGCACTGGCCGCACGGGCACATCCGGTCCGCCGGCCCCGCCCAGGCGGTGACGGACGTCGCCGAGGTCGAGCTGCTGTCGGCCACCGAGATGCGCTCGTACTTCCCCGACTCGCACATCTGGTTCGAGCGCTTCGCCGGCCTGCCCAAGTCGCTGGTGGCCCGGGCGTAGCCGGGGGCTGCCGGGCGTCGGCCGTCCGGGCGGACGGCCGACGCTCCCTCAGGCGGCCGCGCGGAACCAGCGGGTGTAGGTGTCGGCGACCGCGTCGAGGTCGAAGTGCCCGCGTACCCGGCTGCGGCCCGCGGCGGCCAGCCGGGCCCGCAGGGCGGTGTCGCGGCCGAGCCGCACCATGGCGTCCGCGATCTCCCGGGGGAGTCGATGTCGACCAGGACTCCGGCCCGCCCCTCGTCGAGAACCCAGGGCGGGTGGACCAGGACGGTCGCCGCGGCGGCGAGCCGCCCGAGCAGCTCGTGGTGGCTCGTCGGGCCGACGAACTCCACGCCCTCCGTGAGTCCTCGGCTCCGGCTCTCGGGGTCTCGTCCCGTCTGCGTCCACCCATTCGGCGCAGCGGACGGCACTCCGGCCCGGCCGCGAGGTGCGGCCGGGGCGGAGCGTGGTGAGAGTGTGCGGTGCGGTGCGGGTGTGCGCTGGGAGCCGGTGCCTCAGCGGCGCGGGCGGGTGGGCCAGGGCGTGGGCAGCTTGTCGGCCGCCTCCGCCAGGTGGGCGGTGATCACCAGGGTGCCGTCCTCGACCTGGTAGTCGAGCGGCGCCGACAGCTTGCGCATGGTGGAGATCAGTCCGGTGTTGGAGGAGTGGGTGACCGCGTAGACGGTCGCCACCCCGGCCTCCAGGGCGAGTGCGGCCATCCGGCGCAGCAGGTCCACGCCCAGGCCCTGGCGCTGCCAGTCGTCCTCGACGAGCAGGGCCACCTCGGCGCCCTCGTCGTCCCACATCAGGTGGGCGAGGGCGACGATCCGCCGGTCGGCGGCCTCGACCGCGAGGGTCTGCCCGTGCCGGGGGTCGAGCAGGTGGGCCAGGTAGCGGTCGGCGTCCTTGACCGGCCCGTGGTAGCGCTTGCGCAGGGTGTCGGGGGAGCAGCGCCGGTGCATCTCCAGCGCGGCCTCCTTGTCGCCGGGCTCGGCGCGGCGGACGGTGAGGTCGGCGCCGGTGGGACGGGCGAGCCGCGCCTCGACCTTGGGCACCCGGGGCCCGAGCAGGCTGTCGAGCTCGACCAGGGCCTGGCCGCGGGCGAACTCGGTCGGGGTGAACGGCAGGTGCGGCCGGGTGAGCTCGATCAGGTCGCCACCGGGGACGGGCAGCCGCATGGTGTGGCCGTCCACCCCGGCCGGGGTGGACCGGCCGCGGTCCGGGTACTGCCGGATCGTGCACCGGCCGAACAGCTGCCGCAGCGCGACGGGCAGCTCGGCGGCGTCCAGGGCCGTCCGGGTGGCCAGGGCGAGCACGTGCGTGGGCGCGTCGACCAGCTCGTGCGCGTCGGCGCGGTCGGTCCAGATGTCCGTGCCGCCGGCCGCCGCGACGGCCGCGGTCAGCGCGGCCCGGTCCAGCGCGGCCGGGGCGCGCAGGAAGAACTCGTCGACGGCGCCGGCGGCCAGCGGGTGCGACTGCATCGACACGATGTTGACCCGGTGCGCGGCCAGCGCCGCGCAGACCCGCGCCAGGCTGCCGGGGGCGTCCTCGACGGTGGTGCGGACCCGCCACAGCACGGTGTCCTCCAGCTCGTCCAGGGGGCCGCTCACTGCGGCCTCCCCGGGCGGCGCATGGGTGTCCGGCACGGGCGGCCCGTGCGGCCGCCGGTGCGCCCACCAGCCGTGGAAGAGGGCCGTGGCGAGCAGGGCGACGGCCGACACCGCGAGCAGCACGGGCCCGTCGTGGCCGTGCACGACCACGTTGGCGACGAGGTCGGCGGTGGCCACGGCGAGGAAGACGGCTGCCAGTTCGACGGTCTCTCTGCGCCAGCGGTGGGTCCGGGCGGCGCGCCGCTGGGCGCGCGAGGGGGCGTGTGCGGTGACGGGTTCACGAGTGTCCATGCACGTATCGTGTCGCGTCGGTGTTTCACGATCACGAATCCCCCGTGACCTGTCGGTAAATGTCTCCGCGGCCGCCGCGCCGGAATGATCGAGGCACGTCAGGCGGGTCGCTCGGTGTCCGGACGGCTCGTCAGCCCGGCGCCCGCGGCCAGTACTTCGTCCACGAGCAGGCGGATGTCGTCCTCGGTCGTGGTGGCGTTGAGCAGGCAGGCGCGGAGCATCTCCCGGCCGCCGAGCACGGCGCCGGTGACGAACACCCGGCCGCGCACCTGGACGGCCGAGGGCAGCTCGCGGTTGAGCCGGTCGAGGTCCTCCTCGCCCGCCCCGGCGGGCCGGTACCGGAAGGCGACGATCGAGGTCTCCACCGGGGCGAGCAGCTCCAGCTCCGGGTGGGCCGCGACGAGCTCGCCGAGCCGGCGGGCCAGCGCGGTGGTGTGCGCGATGTCCGCGGCGACGCCGGCCCGGCCGCGGTGCGCGATCGACGCCCACACCTTGAGCGAGCGGAACGGCCGGGTCTGCTCGGTGCCGTACTCGGAGAACCAGCCGAGCGAACCGGCCGCCTCGTCGCGCAGGTAGGAGGGAACGAGGCTGAAGGTGCCGCGCAGCGCCTCGGTGTCCCGGACGAGCGCGCAGCCGCAGTCCACCGGTACGCCGAGCCACTTGTGCGGGTCGAGGGCGAGCGAGTCGGCGCGGTCCATGCCCGCGTAGCGGTGCGCGATGGCCGGGTCGAGCACGCCGAAGGCGCCGTACGCGCCGTCGACGTGCAGCCAGAGGTCCTCGCGCTCGGCGAGGTCGGCGATCGGCTCGAAGGCGTCCACCGCGCCGGTGCCGACGGTCCCGGCCGAGGCGACCACCAGGAACGGCAGCCGTCCGGAGGCCCGGTCGTCGGCGATCGCGCGCTCCAGGGCGGCGGTGTCCAGCCGGCCCTCGGCGTCGGTGGCGACGGTGCGAAGGTGGCGGCTGCCGAGGCCGAGCAGCTCGGCGGCCTTGCGCACACAGGAGTGGGTCTCGCCGGTGACGTAGCCGACCAGCGGGGGCAGCGCGGCCAGGCCGTCCTCGCGGACGTCCACGCCGGCGCGCAGCGCGGCCCGGTTCCGGGCGGCGGCCAGGCAGACGATGGTGGCCATCGAGGTGCCGGAGGTGAGCAGGCCGCCGCCGGGCGGGTGCGGGAAGCCGACCAGTTCGGCGATCCAGCGGACCACGGCGCGCTCCAGGTGGACGTCGGCGTGGTCGCCGCCGGCCGAGCTGGGGTTCATCGCCGAGGCGGCCAGGGTGGCGAGCACGCCGGCCGGCTGCGGGGCGGAGTTCACCCAGCCGAAGAACCGCGGGCTGCCGTTGCCCATGGGCGCCGTCATGACCTGCTCGGCGACGGTCTTGAGCAGCCCGTCCAGGCCGGTGCCGGCCTCGGGCAGCGGCAGGTCGAGCAGGGCCTGCCGGTCGGCGTCGGCCATCGGCTGCCAGACCGGCCGGCCGGGCAGGCCCTCCAGGTAGTCGGCGACCAGGTCGGCCGCGGCGTGCGCCGCGCTGCGGAAGTCTTCGGAGGTCATGGTGGGTGCGCTCCAGCGGACGTGGTGGGGGAAGCCATGGCGCGGCTTCCTCGGCGCACCCGCGTGCCGATCGTACGCTCCTTACCGCAAGGGTCTAGTCCAGGGTGTTCGACAGGCCGCCCGCGGAGCGGCAGTAGCCGGCGATCTCCTTGTCGGTGATCTGCGAGCAGAGCTTGGCGGCGGCTCCGGACTCGGTGTAGTTGACCGTCCAGTAGCTGAGCAGGCCCTGCGCGCAGGCCTTGCGCTGCCAGGCGTCGGCGGCGGTGGCGCACTGCTGGGCGGCCCAGTCGGCGCGGTCCAGGTTGTACTTCATGGTGCGCGAGCCGACTCCGCGGCTGCAGTCGTTGGCGCCGCCGCTGGCCTGTGCGTTCAGGCACCACTTGAGGGCGCCGGCGAAGGCCTCGGGGTGGTTGGCGTAGTCGTGCGAGCTGAGGTAGAAGGTCGGCGCGTAGAAGAAGCAGGCGGACTGGAAGAGGCTGGGCTGCTCGGGGCAGGGGTAGAGCGGCTCGGCGGCGAGCTTGTCGGCGGGCAGGTTGGCCTTGGCCTTCTCGTCCTCCTCGTCGGGGGCGAAGAGCTGCATGAACACGCCCTCGGAGCAGGTGATCCGCCGGCTGGTGGTGGGGAACTTGTTGCACAGGTCGCGGGCGGACGGGATGTCCTGCTTGGTGACGAACATGATCCCGTGGCCGACACCGTGGATGCACGGCCCGGTGTTGGCGGGCGCGCACAGCGTGAGGATGTCCTGCTGCGGGTTCTTGGACGCCGCGAGCATCTCCTCGACCGCGCCGTGCAGGTAGCCCGCGGCGCAGGTCTCGTGCGGGAAGGAGATCACCTTCTGGAAGTCCTCGTGGTACCGCTTCACCGCGGCGTGGCCGAGCTCGTGCGCGATCGGGTGGCAGAACCGCACGGTGTACGGCTTCGCCTTGCTGATCTTGTCGAGGTCGGCGAGCGCCACACCGGGGTCGCTGGCGTCCATCTCCGCCATCAGCTTGTTCCGCAGGGTGGAGCGGGTCCACACGGCCGGGTCGCCGGTCGGGGTCGCCGAGGCGGAGGCCGCGGCGCCGGGGGCGGCCTGGGTGGTGGCGGGCACGCCGGCCGCGACCGGTGCCGTGTCGGGCGTCCAGCGGGTCACCGTGACCGCGCCGATGCCGAGCACGCCGAGCAGGACTGCGGTGACGATCGCGAAGATCCGCGGATGCATGGTGCTGATTCCCCCGGTGGTCGACGACGGACGGGCGGCACACCCATCCTGGCGCCGGCGGTACCGATTGCACGGATCGGCCGCCGCCGAACGGCGAAGTGTCGGCACCGGCGGGGGAGGCGATTCCCCCGGACGGCGCAACAGGCCCCCCTGTCGACACCTCAGCCCCACCGTCTCACATCACGAGTGACACGGCGTACGTTCGCAGCCAGTCGTCGATGCCGAGCACCACCTCGGTGGCGGCCCGGGCGTACTGCGGGTCGGCGCCGGGGGCGAGCGCGTCGGCGACGGCCCGGCGGTCGAGCAGGGCCGCGGCGGGCGCGTCCCGGTCGGCGGCGAGCCGGCCGAGGGAGGCCTGCAGGGCGCGCGGGTAGCGCAGGTCCTGGATCGACGGGTAGGGGCTCTTCGCCCGGTCGGCGACCGCGGCCGGCAGCAGGTCGCGGACGGCGGCCCGCAGCAGGCTCTTCTCCCGGCCGTCGGCGGACTTGATCCGCCACGGCGTGTTGAAGACGTACTGGACCAGCCGGTGGTCGCAGAACGGCACCCGCACCTCCAGGCCGCAGGCCATCGACAGGCGGTCCTTGCGGTCCAGCAGGATGCGGACGAAGCGGGTCAGGCTGAGGTGGGTGAGCTCGCGCATCCGGCGCTCCACCGGGTCGGTGCCGGGCAGGTGCGGCACGGCGGTCAGCGCCTCGCGGTAGCGGTCGGCCCGGTAGGCGTCCAGGTCCAGCTTGGCGAGCAGGTCCCGGCCGAGCAGCCCCTCCCGGGGGCCGGCGCCGAGGCCGGCCGTCCGGGACAGCAGGGCCGCCCAGGGGAAGGTCTCGGCGGCGATCAGCGCCGGGTCGTGGAACCACGGATAGCCGCCGAACAGCTCGTCCGCGACCTCGCCGGACAGCGCCACCGTGGACTCCCGGCGCACCGCGCGGAAGAGCAGCAGCATCGAGGTGTCCATGTCGCCGAACTCCCACGGCAGGTCGCGGGCGCGCAGCACGGAGGCCCGGTGCGCCGGGTCGCTGAGCGCGTCGCTGTCCAGCTCGACCGTGCGGTGGTCGGCGCCGACGTGCTCGGCGACCAGCCGGGCGTACGGGCCGTCGGGGGTGCCGCGCATGGTGTCCGGCCGGAATCTCTCGCTCTGCCCGGTGTAGTCGACCGCGAAGCTGCGGATCGGGCCGTCGCCGCGCGCGTGCAGTTCAGCGGCGGCGAGCGCGGTGATCGCACTGGAGTCGAGCCCGCCGGAGAGCAGGGCGCAGAGCGGTACGTCGGCGTCGAGCTGCCGCCGCACGGTGTCCGCCAGCAGGTCGCGGACGGTCGCGGCGGCGGCCGGGCCGTCGTCGGTGTGCTCGCGGGCCTCCAGCGCCCAGTACCGGCGGGTGGTGAGCCCGGCCCGGCCGACGGTGACGACATGGCCGGGCCGGACCTCCGCGAGGCCCCGGTAGACGGCGTGCCCGGGTGTCCGCGCGGTGCTGAGCAGCTCGCGCAGCCCGTCCAGGTCGACCTCGGGGCGCAGCGACGGGTGGGCGAACAGCGCCTTGGGCTCGGAGCCGAAGAGCACGCCGTCGGCGGTGCGGTGGTAGTGCAGCGGTTTGACGCCCATCCGGTCGCGGACCAGCAGCAGCTCCTCGCGCCGGGCGTCCCAGAGGGCGAAGGCGTACATGCCGTTCAGCCGGTCGGCGAAGCGCTCACCCCACTGCAGGTAGGCGCGCAGCACCACCTCGGTGTCGCTGCGGGTGCGGAAGCGGTGGCCGGCCCGCTCCAGTTCGGCGCGCAGCTCGCGGTGGTTGAAGACCTCGCCGCTGTAGCTGAGGACGGCCGGGGCGTGGCCGTCCTCCTCCACGGCCATCGGCTGCGCGCCGCCGGGCGGGTCGATCACGGCGAGCCGGCGGTGGCCGAGCGCGGCGTGCCGGGCGAGGTGCAGCCCCCCGCCGTCCGGGCCGCGGCAGACCATGGTGGCGGTCATCGCCTCCAGTACCGCACGCTCCCGGGTGAGGTTCCGGTCGAACGCCACCCATCCCGCGATCCCGCACATGCCGGCCTCCGACGATGTCCTTGCGTATGCGGACCATGACGCTACGCGGTCGGGTTCGGGCGCCGCAAGGGTGTTCGAGGGCGTCGAACGTCGGAATGCCTGCCCGATTTCGGGCAGGATTCTTGGGTATTCGGCGGTCGGGCGCATAGGCTCCTCGACCGTGCCCGCCTCACCCCACCCTCATGAGGACCTCCTCGCCCACCTCACCCGCACCACCCCGCTGGGGCCGGGCGAGGCCGCGCGAGTCGTCGCCGAGGTGGTCGCGTACTTCTCCGAGACCACCGAGGAGTACGTCCGCCGCCGCCACGGTGAGCTGCAGGCACGCGGCCTGACCAACGAAATGATCTTCGCTCGCCTCGGCGCCGAACTGGCGTCCCGGCGTGTCGCGGCGCCTGAGCTGTCCACCCGGCAGCTGCGCCGCATCGTGTACGGGTGAGCCGCCCGACCGCCGAACCGAAGGAGTCCCACCATGTGCGGAATCGTGGCCTACATCGGCCCCAAGGACGCCACCGCCTTCCTGCTGGAGGGCCTGCAGCGGCTGGAGTACCGCGGCTACGACTCGGCCGGCGTCGCCGTCACCGGCAAGACCGGCACGCTCAAGGTCTGCAAGACGAAGGGCCGGGTCGCCGACCTCGCCGCCGCCGTCCCCGCCCGCTTCAAGGGGACCACCGGCATCGGCCACACCCGCTGGGCCACCCACGGCGTCCCCAGTGACGCCAACGCCCACCCGCACGTCGACAACGCCGAGCACATCGCCGTCGTGCACAACGGCATCATCGAGAACGCCGACGAACTGCGCGCCAAGCTCACCGCCGAGGGCGCCGTCTTCTCCTCGGAGACCGACACCGAGGTCCTCTCCCACCTGATCGCCGCGCACACCGGCGAGGAGACCGAGCTGGAGGACGCCGTCCGCGCCGCCCTCAAGCACGTCGTCGGCACCTACGGCATCGCCGTCGTCGACGCCCGCCAGCCCGACCGCATCGTCGTCGCCCGCAACGGCAGCCCGATCGTGCTCGGCCTCGGCGAGAAGGAGATGTTCGCCGCCTCCGACGTCGCCGCCCTCGTCCGCTACACCCGCCAGGTCGTCCACCTCGAGGACGGCGAGCTCGCCGTCGTCCGCGCCGACGGCTTCCGCACCTTCACCGAGGACGCCCGCACCGTCACCCGCCAGCCGTCCACCGTCGACTGGGAGGTCGGCTCCTACGACACCGGCGGCTACGAGCACTACCTGCTCAAGGAGATCCACGAGCAGCCCGGCGCCGTCGAGCGCACCCTCTCCGGCCGGCTCGACGAGCGCTTCGCCACCGCCCACCTCGGCGGCCTCAACCTCGACGCCCGCGAGCTCCGCGAGATCCGCCGGGTGAAGATCCTCGGCTGCGGATCCGCCTACTACGCGGGCGAGATGGGCGCCCAGCTGATCGAGGAACTGGCCCGCATCCCCGCCCACAGCGAGCCCGCCTCCGAGTTCCGCTACCGCAACCCCGTCATCGAGGCCGACACGCTGTACGTCGCGGTCAGCCAGTCCGGCGAGACCTACGACACCCTCGCCGCCGTCCAGGAGATCAAGCGCAAGGGAGGCCGCGTCCTCGGCGTCGTCAACACCGTCGGCAGCGCCATCGCCCGCGAGTGCGACGGCGGCATCTACCTCCACGCCGGCCCGGAGATCTCGGTCGCCTCCACCAAGGCCTTCACCTCCACGGTGATCGCCTTCGCGCTGCTCGCCCTGAACTTCGGCCGCATCCACGACCTCTCGCCCGCCGACGGCCGCCGCATCATCAGCGCCCTCAAGGCCCTGCCCGACCACATCCGGCAGATCCTCGACCAGCAGGACGAGATCGCCAAGCTCGCCGCCGAGTACGCCGACAACGCCGGGATGATGTTCATCGGCCGGGTCCGCGGCTACCCGGTCGCCCGCGAGGGCGCCCAGAAGCTCAAGGAGATCAGCTACGTCCACGCCGAGGCGTACCCCGCCAGCGAGCTCAAGCACGGCCCGCTCGCGCTGATCAGCCCCGAAATCCCCACCGTCGCCCTCGTCCCCGACGACGAGCTCCTCGACAAGAACCTCACCACCCTCGGCGAGATCAAGGCCCGCTCCGGCCGCGTCCTCGCGATCGCCCACCGCACGCCCGAGACCAGGCTCGCCGACCACTGCATCCTGGTCCCCAAGAGCGAGCCCGAACTCGACCCGCTGCTCCTCAACATCCCGCTGCAGCTGCTGGCCTACCACGCCGCCGTCGCCCTCGGCCGCGACGTCGACAAGCCGCGCAACCTCGCCAAGTCCGTCACCGTCGAGTAGCCGGACGCGAACGGCCGGCCGGCGGAGCCCACCACGGGTCCGCCGGCCGGCTCCCTCACGAGCACGCCGCCCCGAGGAGGACCTCGGCGGCCTCCGTCCGGGCGTACAGCACCTGGCGCCCGACCCGGTGCGCGTCGAGCAGCCCGGCCTCGCGCAGCGCGCCCAGGTGCTGCGAGACACCGCCCGGCGTGACCCCCGTACGGCGGGCGAGTTCACCGGTCGAGGCCGGCTCGTCCAGTTCGGCCAGCAGCAGCGCCCGGGTCCGTCCGAGGACGGCCGCCAGCGCGCGCGACGGCTCCCGCTCGCGCCGCTCCCACAAGGTGGCGACCCCGCGCGGCGGATACCGCAGCGTCGGCTGCCAACCCGGGCCGGTCACCGAGAACACCGTGGGCCAGACGAACGCCGAGGGCACCAACAGCAGCCCCTGCCCGCCCAGTCGCCGGCCGCCGCGCGCATACCGGTGCCCGATGCTGAGCGTCTCGCCCTCCCAACCGACCTGGGAGCCGAGGTCGTTGAGAAGGGCCTGGGCGCCGACCGGGCCAGCGTCCGGGCCCGGTGCAGCACGTCCCCCTCCAGCAGCGCCCGCAGCCGGGGCCACAGCGGCGCAAGCGCGACGGCCCAGAACGCCTCGACGGTGTCGGCGAGTTCGGCCAGCCCGCGGACCGGGTCCGCACCCAGGGCGGCGACCCGCTCGGAATGCGGTGCACGGGGACCGCTCAGACCGGCCCTGACCGACTCCGGCGCGGTGGCCCGCAGCGCGTCGAGTTCCACCCGCAGATCGGGCACCGAGGTGGTCGGCGGCGGCGCGACGAAGACCGGGATGGTTCGTGGCGGCTCCGGGACGAGGTCGGCGAGCAGCCCCCAGTCCAGCCCGGCGGCGGACAGCCGCTCCCGCGCCGGCCCGCTCCACGGCAGGTACAGCGGATGCCCCTCGGGTCGCTTCAGGATGCGGGCGGCGGCCACCGCCTCCCACAGCGGGGAGATCGCGAACCGGGTCCGCGCCAGGTCGCGGGTGGTGAACTCCAGGTCCAGTATCGGCACTTCGCCCTCCGCAGTCGGCCGCCGGCGGCCGCTCGGGGCCGTCCCGAATTTAGCCCACGCTGAATCCATGGCCGCGACGGACCGCCGGCCGCCATGGTCTGACGCCATGACCACCACTCACACATCGGCGTCGCCACCCGTTCCAGCCCCGCATGCCGCCGAAGGGCCCGACCACGCCTACCGGTTGCTGCTCGCCGCGGCCGCCGCCGGCAAGGCCGGCAGTGCGGTCGGCAGCCTGGCCGTGCCGCTCACCGCCGTCCTCGCCCTGCACAGCCCCGCCTGGCAGGTCGGACTGCTGGCCGCACTGCAGACGGCCGCCTTCCTGTTCGTCGGCCTGCCCGCCGGGGCCTGGGTGGACCGGCTCCGCAAGCGGCCCGTCATGATCGCCGCGGATGTCGCGCGGGCGCTGCTGTACGTCTCCGTCCCGGCGGCCTGGACGCTCGGGTGCCTGACCTTCGTCCAGCTCTGCGCGGTGTCACTGCTGGCGGGCACGGCCACCGTGTTCTTCGACATCGCGGCACAGAGCCACCTGCCGGCCGTGGTCGGCCGCGCCGGCCTCACCCGGGCCAACGCCCACCTGGTGACCGTCGATGCCGTCGCCCAGATCGGCGGACGGAGCGCCGGCGGGCTCCTGGTCGGCCTGCTCACCGCCCCCGTGACGCTGCTCGTGGACGCGGCCGGCTGCCTCGGATCCGCCTGGCTGCTGCGGCGGATCCCGCGCCCCGAACCGGCCCCCGCCCGGACGAGCCCCCGGGGCCGCCGGCTCGCGGGGGAGATCCTGGACGGACTGCGCTTCGTGCTCGCCCACCCCGTCCTGCGGCCGATCGCCCTCGCCGGCGCCCTCACCAACGTGTCCGTCCAGCTCTGCCAGACCGTGCTGCCGCTGGTCTTCGCCCGAACACTGGGACTGCCGGACGCCGCCACCGGCCTCTTCTTCGCGGTCGGCGGCGTCGGCGTCCTCCTCGGCTCCCTGCTCGCCCGCCCGCTGGCCCGCCGGCTCGGGGCCGGCCGACTGCTCTGGCTGATGGGGCTCGCGGTGGCGCCGGTCGGCATCGGCGTCGCGCTGGTCGACCGGGGGCCGGCGCTCTGGTGGGCGGCCGGGGCCTGGCTGGTGACCACGCTCAAGGTCGGCATCGACAACGTGATCAAGGTCAGCTTCCGCCAGCACGTCACCCCCGACGAGCTGCTCGGCCGGATGAACGCCACCATGCGGGTCATCCTCACCGGCGCCCTCACCGTCGGCGGCGCCCTGGCGGGCCTGCTGGGCTCCCTCCTCTCCGAACGGGCCGCCCTCTGGGTGGGTGCGACCGGACTGGCGCTGGTCTGGCTGCCGATCTGCCGTTCACCCCTGCGCACCGCCCGCGACCTCCCGGGCACGTGAGGCGCCAGGGCCTGACGGGAGCCGAAGCCGATGCCCTCCGGCCGTCACCGGTCGGAGGGCATCGGCCCGGTTGCGCGAGTGGGCGGTGTGTCAGGTGGTGATGGTGGCGACGGTGTCGAGGCCGTAGGTTCGCGCGTAGCCGTTCTCGGTGCCGAGGAGGAGGTCGACGACGGCGAAGTAGCGGTCCCAGAACGGGGTTTCGCGCAGTGCGTCGATGAGGAGCCGGTAGGCGTGGTGGTCGTCGGCCTCCCACACCCAGACGTCGGTGACGCGCGCGGAGTAGAACTCCGTGTCGTAGAAGCGTGACCGGACGCCGGTGGTCCTGGCCTGGATGGCCGGCAGGACCCGCGTCGTGAAGGCGTCCACGCGTTCCTGGACGGTCAGGGCGAGCCATTCGGGTGTGGTCTTGACCAGGAGGAACGCCGTGACCGGCGGTTCGGTCCGTTCAACGGGCAGCAAGGTGCCTCCAAGGTGGCAGGTGGTCCCGGTTCGCCGGGTTCCATGTGTTCGCGGCGCCGGACGTCAGGAGAGGACGGCGGGCTTGAGGGTCCGGGCGCACCACTGCTCGAAGCCGGTGGGGGAGGCGGTGTCCGGGGTGCGGGCGACACCGGCGTCGAGGCCCTCGTCCTTGGCCCGCTTCATATCGACGACGCCCTGGACGAATGCCTCGTTGAGGCCGTGGCCGACGAGCGTGGTGTACAGCTCGTCGAGCGGCCGGCGTTCGTAGCGGACGGGGCGGCCGAGCTGTTCGGTCATGATGCGGGCCAGGTCGTTGGGGGACAGGTCCTGCGGCCCGAGGACCGGGACACTGTCGGTGCCGGTCCACGAACGGTCCAGCAGCAGGCGGGCGGCCGCGGCGGCGAGGTCGGCGACGGCGACGAGGGGGGCCTTGCGGTCGGCGTCGACGGAGTCGGTGAAGACGCCCTTCTCGCGGATCGAGTCGGACTCCTCCAGGAGGTTCTCGAAGAAGGACGGGCTGGCCAGGGCGCGGTAGGCGACGCCGGTGCCGGCGATGAGGTCGTCCATGGCGAGGGAGGCGGTGACGAGGCCGGCCCGGTCGGCGAGCGGGGTGCCGCGGCCGAGCGCGGAGACGCCGACGACATGGCCGACGCCGTGGGCGGCGAGCGCCCTGACGGCGGGGAGGGTGAAACCGCTGTAGGTGTCGTACGGGGTCAGGGAGGCGTCCGGGGGGACGAGCCAGAAGACGGCGTCCGCACCCTCGAAGGCCCGGTCGAGGACCTCGGCTTGCGCGTGCGAGCCGGTGACCACCTCGACGCGGCCGCGCGCCGCGTCCGGGAGCCGGGCGGGATCGCGCACGATCACGCGCAGTTCCTCGCCCGCGGCGGGAGCGGACTCCAGGAGCCGGGGGAGCAGGTGACGGCCGATGTTCCCGGTGGGAGCGGTAATGACGATCACGAAAACCTCGCAGGTCGTACTGGTTCGGTACGTCCCTCATCCTGCGGAGGACCTCCGTGCTGCCACAATGGGAACCTCAGCACGGAATCATTGCTCGAAATGGAATGATGCTGTTGAACAGCCCCGATCCGGTCGTCGACGCCAACCTCGCCATCGCGCTGGACGCGCTGCTGGCCGAGCACAGCGTGACCCGCGCCGCCGCACGTCTGCACACCTCGCCCGCCGCCATGAGCCGCACCCTCGCCCGTCTGCGCCGCATCCTCCAGGACCCCCTCCTGGTCCGGGCCGGACAGACCATGGTTCCCACCCCGCGCGCGCAGGCCCTGCGCGAGGAAGCCGCCACGGTGGTACGCAGCCTCTCAGCGCTGCTCAGCCCCGGCGCGAGCGTGGACCCCGCCCGCCTCAGCGGCACCTTCACCCTCCAAGCCGCCGACCTGGTCGGCGCGGCACTCGCCCCCGGCCTGCTGCACCTGGCCCGGCGGGAGGCGCCGGGGGTCTCGTTCCGGATCCGGGCCGAAGAACTGGAGGCCGGACCGGCGCTGCGCGACGGCCGGATCGATCTGGAGATCGGATCCATCGACCACGCGGACCCCGAGACCCAGATCGAAGAACTGGTCAGCCTCCGCATGGTCGCGGCCGTCCGGCCCGGCCATCCGCTCACCGAAGGGCCGCTGACCCCGGCCCGGCTCGCTGGCGCCCTGCACGTCGCGGTCAGCCGGCGCGGCCGGTTCAGCGGCCCCCTCGACACCGCCCTGGCCGAGCAGAACCTCCACCGGCGGGTCAGCGTCGTCCTCCCCAGCCACCTGGCCGCGATGACCCTCGCCGCCCGCAGCGACATCGTCTGCCTCGTACCCGCCGCACCCCCCGGCGCCGCCCCCTCGCCCCTCACCCACGACGCCGGCGCCCTCGGACTGCACCTCCTCGACATCCCCCTGGCACTGCCACCACTGACCATCGGCATGGCCTGGCACCCCCGACACACGGCCGACGGCGCCCACCGCTGGCTCCGCGACGCCGTCCGCCGGACCCTCCGCACACCGACGGCAGCGTCCGAGACCACCGTGGCGGACGCCATCGCCCCCGAGTAGGACGACCGCCCCGGCCCGTGCGGACGCGGGCTCGGGCGATGCGGGCCGTCGGGATCCGCCGGACAGGTCCTACCGGTCCGCGACGACCCGCAGGGTGGCGACGGCCGGGTCGGCGGCTCCGCGGACGTGGCCGGTCGGGGCGGCGGCGACCCGCTGGAGGAAGTCGACCAGTTCGGCGGTGATCTCCTCGCCGGGCAGCACGTTCGGTATGCCCGGCGGGTAGGCGGAGAGCGTGTCGGCGGACACCCGGCCGACGGCCCGCGCCGCGGGGACGAGCCGCCCGGACGCCAGGAACGCCTCCCGCGGGGTCATCCGGACCTGCCCCGGCGCGGGGAGCTCCAGCGCGAGGGAGTCCGCCGAGACCCCGGGCACCACCGGCAGCGCGTGCAGGGCCGCCGTGAACCGCTCCGCCTCCGGACCGGCACCGGCCCCGACCACCGCGACCACGGCCGCGTCGGTGGCGACCTCCACCAGCACCCCGTGCTCCTGCATCAGCCGCCGCCGGGCCTCGTGCCCGGTGATGCCACCCGCCCGGACGTCCACCGCCACCCGCAGCGGGTCCGCCGCGACGATGTCCCGGAACCGGGCGAAGCCGTCGCTGACCACGGCGAACCGCCCGCCGGCCCGCACCGCGGCCCGCACCGCATCCGCCGCCGCCAGCGACTCCGCGATCTGCCGCTGCCCGCCGACCAGCGCCCGCCGGGCCTCGTCCAGCGAGGCGAGCAGCAGGGCGCTGGCACTGGTCGACTGGGTGAGGTGGAAGACCCGTTCGACGAGCGGCTCCAGCCGGTCCGCGAACGGGCCCTCGCCGAGGTGCAGCATGGCGGCCTGGGTCAGCGCCCCGCCGAGCTTGTGGGTGCTGGAGACCACCAGGTCGGCGCCGTGCGCGAGCGCGTTCGCGGGCAGCTCCGGGTGGAAGCCGAAGTGCGAGCCCCAGGCCTCGTCGACGATCAGCGGTACCCCGGCGGCGTGCGCGACCCGGGCGAGCGCGGCCACGTCGGCGACCGCGCCGAAGTAGCTGGGGGTGACCACGTACGCGGCCGCGACCTCCGGGTGCCGGGCGAGTGCGACCGCCAGGTCGCCGGCCGTGACGCCGTGCGCGATGCCCGTCCGCCCGTCCACGGTGGGCCGGACGAAGGCCGCGCCCAGGCCGGACAGCACCAGGCCGTCCACCACGCTGGAGTGCACGCTGCGCTGGACGACCAGGGTCCGCCCGAGGGCCTGCGCGACCAGGGCGGCGATCCGGTTGCCCTGCGAGGCGCCGTTGGTGAGGAACCAGGTCCGCCGGGCGCCCCAGGCGTCGGCGGCGAGCCGCAGGGCCTGCTCCATCGGGCTGTCCGGGCCCAGGTCGATGCCCTCCAGCAGCGGCGGCAGGTCCCGCCGCAGGACGTCCTCGCCGACATGGCCGGCCAGCCCGGCGAACCGGTCCGGGTCGGCGGCGTGCCCGGGCACGTTGAGCCGCAGCCAGTCGCGGTCCGCGCTCGCGCGCACCGCCTCGGCGTACGGGGCGCGCAACTGGGCCGGGTCGGCGAGGGCGGGGACGGGGGAGGAGAGGGTCGTGGTGCTCACCCCCCGACCGTCGCACCGCGCCGCCCATCGAGGAACCCGGTACTTTTCTGGATATCTCCAGAAAACATCGATGGCCGCCGCCCCGGGCCGTCGACCGGACCACCGACAGCCGAGGCCCCACCCGTGCTCGATCTCCGGCACCTCCAGGTGCTCCGCGCCATCGCCCGCGAGGGATCGCTGGCCGCCGCCGGCCGCGCCCTGCGGCACAGCCAGCCCACGGTCAGCCACCACCTGGCCACCCTGGAGGCGCACTTCCGCACCCCGCTGGTCCACCGCGGCGCCCGCGGCGCCGTCCTCACCGAGGCCGGCCTCGCCCTCCTCCCGCACGCCGAGGCCGTGCTCGACCGGATCAAGGTCGCCGAGCGGGAGATCGCCGACCTGGTCGAGCACGGCGCCGCCACCCTCCGGGTCGGCACCTTCCCGACCGCGGGCGCCCTGCTGCTGCCCCCGGCGGTCCGCACCCTGCACCGCGCCGGCGTGCACATCGCGCTGACCGAGGGCGAGCTGCCCGCCCTGCTGGCCGGGCTGCGCAGCCGGCAGCTGCAGGTCGCCCTGGTCTACTCCCGGCCGGACGGCGGCCTCGACCTCGGCGAGGAGTTCGTCGTCCACCCGCTGCTGGAGGACCCGCTGCTGCTGGTGCTGCCCGCCGACCACCCGCAGGCGGCCCGCGAGCGCGTCCCGCTGGCGGCGCTGCGCGGTGAGGGCTGGATCCTCGGCCTCAGCGAGTCCGACCAGGTCGACCGGGTGCTCTTCCGGGCCTGCGCGGACCAGGGCTTCGAACCCGTCCCGGTGCTGCGCACCGACGACTACGGCGTGCTGCAGGGCTTCGTCGCGGCCGGCGTCGGCGTGGCGCTGCTGCCGCGGCTCGGCCTCGGCGCGCACCGCGAGGACCTCGCGGTGCGCGCGGTCGACGGCCCGCAGCTGGTCCGGCGGATCGGCGTCGCCGTCCTGCGCGCCGGCGGATCGGCCAACGCCCGGGCCCTGCTGGAGGCTCTGCGTGACGAGGCGGACCGGCTGCGTCACCGCTGGTCGCAGCCTCACCCGGCGGACGGCGGGTGGTGATGCCCCGTCAGCTCGGGTGGACTATGGTGCGGGCATGGCACTGGAGTGGGAGCAGGTCGTCGTCGACTCCGCCGACCCGGTGGCGCTCGGCCGCTGGTGGGCGTCCGCCCTCGGCTGGACGGTGGTCCACGACGCACCGGACGAGTTCGAGATCCGCCCGTCCGCGGACCGGCTGCCCGGTCTGCTCTTCGTCCCGGTGCCCGAGCGCAAGCAGATCAAGAACCGCCTCCACCTGGACTTCCGGCCGGACGACCAGGCGGCCGAGGTCGACCGCCTGATCGCCCACGGCGCCCGCCGCGCCGACGTCGGCCAGGACGGGGCGTCCTGGGTCGTCCTCGCAGACCCGGAAGGCAATGAGTTCTGCGTCCTCAGCCAACGAAGCGACCCCTGAACGGGACCCCTCACACGGGAGACTTGCGATGCGATTCGGGATCATCGGCACGGGCACCGTCGGCCGCACCCTGGCGGCCAAACTCGTCGCGCTGGGCCACGAGGTCACCCTCGGCTCGCGCACCAAGGACAATCCGGCGGCCGTCTCCTGGGCCGAGCAGTCCGGCCCGAGCGGCCACGCCGGCACCTTCGCCGACGCCGCCGAATTCGGTGAGGTACTGGTCAACGCCACGGCGGGCACGGTCTCGCTCCGGGCGCTGCGCCTGGCCGGCGCCGAACGGCTCGCCGGCAAGGTGCTGATCGACGTCTCCAACGCGCTGGTGTTCTCGGCCACCGGCGAGGTCAGCCTGGAGCCGGTCAACACCGACAGCGTCGGCGAGCAGATCCAGCGCGAGTTCCCCGAGACGCGGGTGGTGAAGGCGCTGAACACGCTGTCCGCCCCGCTGATGGTGGACCCGGGCCGGGTGCCCGGGCCGCACCAGCTCTTCATCGCCGGCGAGGACCCCGAGGCGAAGACCCTGGTCCGCGGCGTGTTGGAGCAGTTCGGCTGGCCCGGGGAGCAGATCATCGACCTCGGCGGGATCAGTGCGGCCCGTGGCACCGAGATGCTGATGCCGTTCTGGCTCAGGCTGATGGGCCACTTCGGCCACACCGACTTCAACTACTCGATCAGGAGCGCCGACTGACCATGACGGACCAGGCACCACCTCCGTACGCGCCGGTCACCGAGGACTGGCGCACCGCCCTCGCCGTCGTCGCGCACCCCGACGACATGGAGTACGGCGCGGCCGCGGCCGTCGCCCGCTGGACCTCCCAGGGCAAGAAGGTCGTCTACGTGATGGCCACCAGCGGCGAGGCAGGCATCGACTCGATGGACCCGGAGACCTGCCGCCGTGTCCGCGAGGAGGAGCAGATCGCCTCCGCCGAACTCGTCGGCGTCGACACGGTGGAGTTCCTCGGCCACCCCGACGGCGTCGTCGAGTACGGGCTGCCGCTGCGCAAGGACATCGCCCGGACGATCCGCCGGCACCGCCCGGACATCGTGATCACCACCAACTTCCGCGAGACGTACGGCGGGACGTGGCCCAACCAGGCGGACCACATCGCGGTCGGCCGCGCCACCCTGGACGCCGTCCGGGACGCCGGCAACCGCTGGGTCTTCCGCGACCTGCTGGACGAGGGCCACGAGCCGTGGAACGGCGTCCGGCAGCTGTGGGCCGCGGCCTCCCCGGACTCCGGCCACGCCGTCGACACCACCGACCACTTCGACCGCGGCGTGGCCTCGCTGGAGGCCCACCGGGCCTACCTGGACGGGCTGGGCGGCGACATGGCCGACGCCCGCGGCACCCTCGAAACCTTCGGGGCGATGGCCGGCGAGCGGCTCGGCACCCGCTACGCCTCGCCGTTCGAGGTCATCCTGCTCGGCTGACCGTCCGGCCCCGGCCCGCCCGCGCCGGACCCGCCCCCTCGCGTGTCGCGCGGGGGCGGGCCCCGGTCCGTGGGAGCGTCCTCGCCGGGCGCCTCCTCGGGCGCGCCGCTCTTCGCCGGGCCGTCCACCGCGGGGCCGTTGCGCGCCGGTCCGCTCCTCGCCGGGCCGTTCTCCGCGGGTGCCCCCGTGTCACCGCCGCCGTCGGCCCGGCGCTTCCGACGCCGCCGCAGGTAGGCCCGCAGGCCGAGCCCGGCCGCCAGCAGGCCGGCCGCGACCAGCAGGTAGACCTGGTAGCGCAGCGCCCGTTCGTAGAGGGCGCCGATGTCGGTGCCGAGGGCGTAGCCGAGGGCGGCCCAGACGCCGACCCAGAGCGCGGCGCCGACGATGTTGGCGGGCATGAAGCGCCGCCAGGCCATGTCGGTGGTGCCGGCGATGATGCCGTTGGTCTGGCGCAGTACGTCGATGAACCGGGCGACGACGACGACCTTGACGCCGTTGCGCCGGAAGAAGCCCTCGGCTTTGGCCATCCGGGCCGGGGTGAGCGCGACGTACCGGCCCCAGCGGTGGACGAAGGCGTGGCCGCCGGTGCGGCCGATCAGGTAGCCGAGGGAGTTGCCGACCGCAGCGGCGGTGAACGCCACCGCGACCACGACCGCGATGGACATCCGGCCGGTGCCCGCGTAGACGGCGGCCAGCACCAGGACGGTCTGGCCCGGCACCGGGATGCCGCAGTTGTCGAGCAGCACGAGCAGGCCCACTGCCAGATAGCCGTAGTCGTCCAGCAGTGGGGCCAGGTGGGCCAGCGGGCCCGGCAGCGGGGGCGCGGGCAACCGTCAGCGGCGTTCCTGCTGGTGCTCGATGACGCAGTCGGGCCCGGGGTACACCAGCCCGTCGTGGCCGTCCTCGAAGCGGACAAGGTACGGGGGCTCGCCGTCGGTGCCGCGGACCTCGATGATCTCGCCCTTGCGGTCCACCATGCCGACGGACCGGCTGTGGATGTGGAGCTGGTCGCCTACGGTGGCTTGCATGATCATGCTCCTCGGTGACTCTCGGCACTGAACTGTGCTTCCACTCTGCGGCGCGGTTTCACCGCCCGCAATGGGGGCGGCCGGATCCCAACTCCCTACGTCCGAGCACTGATCACATCCTTGCCGACCTACAGCATTTAAATTGCAGACTTCGATCGATTTTTTGCGCACGGGTATGGACTTCGTGCATCCGCTGCTCGTAGTCTCGCCACGCCCGGCGGAAGTCGCGGGCCGCCCCGGCGCGGGTTCGACGCGGCGTCAGTGCGGTGCGGCAGTCGGGCACTTGCCCTCCATCCGGAGCACCCCCACCATCGGCAAGGATGTGCAGCCGCAGATGCAGCAACCACCCCCCACACGGCACGGAAGGCGCACCGTCGCCGCCCTGACAGCGACAGCCCTCGGCACCGTCGGCCTCCTGACCGCCGTCCTGGCGAACGCGGGCGCCGCGCACGCCGCGGGCGTGCCCGCCGTCTCCCCGCTGAACGTCCCGGGCCGTGGAGCGACCGTGCCGTTCGTCGAGCAGGAGGCGGAGTACGCCGCCACCAACGGCACCGTGATCGGCCCGGACCGCAAGTACGGCTCGCTGCCGTCCGAGGCGTCCGGCCGCCAGGCCGTCACCCTCAGTGGGACCGGCCAGTACGTCGAGTTCACGCTGCCGCAGGCGGCCAACTCGATCGACTTCCGGTACAGCCTGCCGGACTCCCCGGACGGCAAGGGCCGCGACGCCTCGATCGACCTGCTGGTCGACGGCGCGAAGCTGAAGAGCGTCCCCGTCACCTCGAGGTACAGCTGGTACTACGGTGGTTACCCGTTCAACAACAACCCGGGCGACACCAACCCGCACCACTTCTACGACGAGACCCGCACCCTGCTCGGCCAGACCTACCCGGCCGGCACCAAGATCCGTCTGCAGGTCGCCGCCACCGCGCAGTCGCCGACCTTCACCATCGACCTGGCGGACTTCGAGAACGTCGCCGCGCCGATCGCCAGGCCGGCCGGCGCCCTCGACGTGGTCGCCGACTTCGGGGCCGACCCGACCGGTGCCACCGACTCCACCGCCACGTTCCAGGCCGCGGTCAACGCGGGCGCGGCGCAGGGCAGGACCGTCTACATCCCGCAGGGCACCTTCACCCTGTACAGCCACGTGATCGTCGACAAGGTGACCCTGGTCGGCGCCGGGCCGTGGTACTCGGTGCTCGGCGGACGCGACCCGATCAACCGCGCCAACGCGGCGGGCATCTACGGCAAGTGGGCCAACCAGGGCGGCAGCTCCGACGTCACCCTCAAGGACTTCGCGATCATCGGCGACATCCGCGAGCGGGTCGACGAGGACCAGGTCAACGCCCTCGGCGGCGCGATGTCCGACTCCACCGTCGACAACCTGTGGCTGCAGCACACCAAGGTGGGCGCCTGGATGGACGGTCCGATGGACCGCCTCACCATCAAGAACAGCCGCATCCTCGACCAGACCGCCGACGGCGTGAACTTCCACACCGGCGTCACCAACTCGACGGTCACCAACACCTTCGTCCGCAACACCGGCGACGACGGCCTCGCGTCCTGGCCGCAGGACAAGCCGAACACCAACGACAGCTTCACCCACAACACCGTGGTGCTGCCGATCCTGGCCAACAACATCGTCACCTACGGCGGCCGCGACTTCACCATCTCCGACAACGTCATGTCGGACACCATCACCAACGGCGGCGGCCTGCACATCGCCAACCGCTACCCGGGCGTGAACTCCGGCAGCGGCACCGCCGTCGCGGGCACCATCACCGCCGCCCGCAACACCCTCATCCGCACCGGCAACAGCGACTACAACTGGAACTTCGGCGTCGGCGCGGTCTGGTTCAGCGGACTCAACGAGCCGATCAGCGGCGCGACGATCAACATCACCGACACCGACATCCTGGACAGCTCCTACGAGGCCATCCAGACCATCGAGGGCGCGGCCAACGGCATCAACTTCACCAATGTGAACATCAACGGCGCCGGCACCTACGCCGTCCAGGCGCAGGCCAACGCCACCCTGAAGTTCGCCAACGTGAAGGCCACCAACATCGCGCAGTCCGCCACGCCGATCCACAACTGCGTGGGCACCGGCTTCGTCATCACCGACGGCGGCGGCAACTCCGGCCTCACCGGCTCCACCTGCACCGGCACCTGGCCGAACCCGGTCTGGACGTACAACGGCGTGCCCTCCGACCCGGGCACCTCCAGCCCCTCGCCCAGCCCGTCGCAGTCCTCCTCCTCGCCGTCGCCCAGCCCGTCCTCCTCGCCGTCGCCGACCTGCCCGACCGGCACCGGCAACATCGCGCAGGGCCGCCCGGCCACCGCCTCCGGCACCAACCAGTCCTACGGTGCGGGAGACGCGGTGGACGGCGACGCGAATTCGTACTGGGAGAGTGCCAACAACGCCTTCCCGCAGTGGGTGCAGGTCGACCTGGGCTGTGCGGTGAGCCTCGGCAAGGCGGTGCTGAAGCTGCCGCCGGCCTCGGTGTGGAACGCCCGGACGCAGACGCTGTCGGTCTCCGGGTCCACCGACGGATCCTCGTTCACCACCCTGGTGGGCTCGGCCGGCTACACCTTCGACCCGGCCACCGGCAACACGGTGACGATCAACCTGCCGGCCAACTCGACCCGCTACCTGCGGATCACCGTCACCGGCAACACCGCCTGGCCCGCCGGCCAGCTCTCCGAACTCCAGGCTTACCGCGGCAGCGGCCAGACCTCCTCGCCGTCGCCGACCTGCCCGACCGGCACCGGCAACATCGCGCAGGGCCGCCCGGCCACCGCCTCCGGCACCATCCAGTCCTACGGTGCGGGCAACGCGGTGGACGGCGACGCGAATTCGTACTGGGAGAGTGCCAACAACGCCTTCCCGCAGTGGGTGCAGGTCGACCTGGGCTGTGCGGTGAGCCTCGGCAAGGCGGTGCTGAAGCTGCCGCCGGCCTCGGCGTGGAACGCCCGGACGCAGACGCTGTCGGTCTCCGGGTCCACCGACGGATCCTCGTTCACCACCCTGGTGGGCTCGGCCGGCTACACCTTCGACCCGGCCACCGGCAACACGGTGACGATCAACCTGCCGGCCAACTCGACCCGCTACCTGCGGATCACCGTCACCGGCAACACCGCCTGGCCCGCCGGCCAGCTCTCCGAACTCCAGGCCTTCGCCTCCTGACGGCGAAGACCTGGCAGCGGATGCCCACCTCGCCGGAGGTGGGCATCCGCCTTTCCGTCCGGGCTTCAGGCCGCCGGGCGCTCCGCCAGGTAGCCGCGCAGCAACCGCTTGCACTCGGCGATCAGCGCCGGATCGCCCTGCGGGTCCAGCCGGAACGCCACCTTGAGGACGGCGTCCGCGCACTCCAGCGCCACCCGCAGGGCCAGCGCGAAGCCCGGGTAGGCGAACAACTCGCCACCGAGGGCACCGATCCGCTCCGCCACCGCCGCGTTGTTGTCCAGGTCGCGGTCGAGCAGGTGCTGGTCGTCCCGCAGATCGCCGGGCACGGAGCCGACCAGCCCGAAATCCAGGTGCCCGAACCCGGCCACGCTGCGCTTCATGGCGACGAACTCGTCCACCGCCAGGTCGACGAAACCGGGGATGCCGACCGGTTCCGCCGCCTCGATCCGGACGGCCAGCCGGGCGAGGAAGCTCTCCAGGTTCCGCTCGGCGAGCGCGCCCAACAGGCTCTCCTTGCCCGAGAAGAACTGGTACAGCGTGCCGATCGGCACCTGCGCCCGGTGGGCGACCTCCTTGGTCGTCAGCGCGGTCGGGCCGACCTCGTCCAGCAGGCCCGCGCAGGCGTCCAACAGTCGCTCGTACCGTTCCTGGCTGCGCTGCTGGACGGGCCGACGGCGGACCGCCCCGGACGGCGGGCGATGGTCTGTCCCCGTCTGCGCCTTCATGGGATCACTGTGCCGCATCGGGTGTTCCAGGCGCGAATCACGAATTCGCCGCACAACGACCGGGCGTTCCCGCCGCACCACTCCTACCGTGCGGAGGCTCGCCGGACCGAACCCGGTCGACTGCCGGCTTGCGCCCGTTCCTTGATGCCGGGGACTCCGTGTATCGCGGGCGTATCGAAAATCGCATACGCCACCACAACGGCCCTTCGGCTCCCATGGGGGCATGACTCACAACGCATCCCTGTCGGCACCGCCCCGCCGCGCGCGCAGGATCGTGCTCCTCGGCCTGGCGGTCCTCGGCATGGCGAGCGCCGCGTTCGTCGTGCGGAGGCCGCTCATGATGTCCGCTCCGACGTGCATGGCCGGGCGGTGGCACGGCTGCTTCGACACGTTCAACGGCGTGGTGCTCATGACGCTGGTCACGGTGCCGTTGGCCGCGCTGGTGGTGTGGGCGCTGGCGCGACGTCGGCGTGCCGCCGGCCTCGCATCCGCCTGGCGGACGTCGCTGGCCGAGGTGGGCATGGTCCACGGGACGGTGCCGTTCCTGTGGCTGACCATGATGCCGGGCGCCGGGGCCGGCACCGCCCCCGCCCGGGTGAGCCTGGTACCGCTGCGCGACCTGGTCACGATGGGGTCGCTCGGGATCGCCGGCAACCTGCTCGTGTTCGCGGCGCTGGGGTTCTTCGCCCCGATGCGGGTCGCGGCGCTGGCGTCCGTGCCGCGGATCCTGGCACTCGGGGCGGGCTGCTCCATCCTGGTCGAAACCGCGCAGTACGTCCTGCGGCTCGACCGGGTGTCCTCCGTGGACGACGTCCTGGTCAACGCCGCCGGCGCCGTGCTGGCCGCGCTGGCGTCGCGCCGCTGGTGGTGCACCACGGCGCAAGCGCCGTCGGACCAGTCTCGCCCCGTGCCGGCACCGGCAGGCTGAGTCGCGTCCG
Source organism: Streptomyces sp. TLI_235 (assembly GCA_002300355.1). Classification (NCBI taxonomy): domain Bacteria; kingdom Bacillati; phylum Actinomycetota; class Actinomycetes; order Kitasatosporales; family Streptomycetaceae; genus Streptomyces; species Streptomyces sp. TLI_235. The sequence goes on along the minus strand of NSGV01000002.1, from coordinate 858,869 downwards.
GTGGTCCACCCGTCCCCGCATACGTCGGCGATACGGCCTGCTGCTTAGGCTTCCGACATGCGCGTACTGATCGTGGAGGACGAGCCCTACCTGGCCGAAGCCGTCCGTGACGGGCTGCGGCTGGAGGCGATCGCCGCCGACATCGCCGGCGACGGCGACTCCGCCCTGGAACTGCTCAGCGTCAATTCCTACGACCTCGCGGTCCTCGACCGCGACATCCCCGGCCCCTCCGGCGACGAGATCGCCCGGCGCATCGTCGCCTCCGGCAGCGGCATCCCGATCCTCATGCTCACCGCTGCCGACCGGATCGACGACAAGGCCTCCGGGTTCGAACTCGGCGCCGACGACTACCTCACCAAACCGTTCGACCTGCGCGAGCTCGTCCTGCGGCTGAGGGCGCTCGACCGCAGACGCGCGTACGCCCGGCCCCCGGTCCGCGAGATCGCGGGCCTGCGGCTCGACCCCTTCCGCCGGGAGGTCTTCCGCGACGGACGCTACGTCGCGCTCACCCGCAAACAGTTCGCCGTGCTGGACGTCCTCGTCGCCGCCGAGGGCGGTGTCGTCAGCGCCGAGGAGCTGCTGGAACGGGCCTGGGACGAGAACGCCGACCCCCTCACCAACGCCGTGCGCATCACCGTCTCCGCCCTGCGCAAACGGCTCGGCGAACCATGGATCATCGCCACGGTGCCCGGCGTCGGCTACCGCATCGACACGCAACCGGAGGCCGGACCCGAGGGAGGAGGCCGTGGATAGAGCGCCCGGGTTGAGCGTTCGCCTCAAGCTCACTCTCAGCTACGCCGGGTTCCTCATGCTCGCCGGCGTCGTGCTGCTCGCGGCGGTGTGGGTGTTCCTCCTGCGGTACGTCCCCGATCGTGCGCTCATCGTCCCCGGCTCCACCGGCACCCTCACCCCCGGTGTCTTTCCCATCCGGTCCAACCTCCTGCACGTCTTCGCTCCGAGGGCGGCCGCAGTGCTGGTTTTCCTGCTGGTGCTCGGCCTCGTGGGAGGGTGGGTCCTCGCCGGCCGGATGCTCGCACCACTCACCCGGATCACGGATGCGGCACGGACGGCCGGGAGCGGGTCGCTGTCCCACCGGATCCGCGTGAAGGGCCGCCAGGACGAGTTCCGCGAACTCTCCGACGCGTTCGACTCGATGCTCGAACAACTCGAGTCCCACGTCGCCGAGCAGCAGAGGTTCGCAGCGAACGCCTCCCACGAACTGCGCACCCCGCTGGCGATCTCGCGGACGCTCCTCGACGTCGCCCGCAAGGACCCCACGCGGGACCGGGATGAACTCATCGAACGCCTGCACGCCGTCAACACGCGGGCGATCGACCTCACCGAGGCCCTCCTGGTGCTCAGCCGCGGCGACCGCGGAAACCTCACCCGCGAGAGCGTCGACCTCTCCCTCATCGCCGAAGAAGCCGCCGAAACGCTGCTTCCCCTCGCCGAACAGCGCCGGATCACGCTCGACGTCACCGGCGGGGCGGCCCGGACCAGCGGCTCCGCGGAGCTCATGCTGCGGATGGTGACGAACCTCGTCCAGAACGCCATCGTCCACAACCTCCCCGCCGGCGGCACCGTGACGGTCCACACCGAGGCGGACGGCGACACGAGCGTGCTGCGGGTCGAGAACACGGGCCGTCGGCTCCCACCGGACCTGGTACCGACCCTCACCGAACCCTTCCACCGCGGAACGGAACGCGTGCGCACCGACGAGCACGCCGGCGTCGGCCTCGGCCTGGCCATCGTGCACAGCATCGTCCGCGCCCACGACGGGACCCTCGACCTCGTCCCCCGCCCCGCCGGCGGTCTCCTTGTGACGGTCCGTCTTCCCGGCACGCCGTAGGCATCGTTCCCACCCCCGAGAGGCCATGCGGAGCGAACGGGCGGACCTGTACATCGGTGACCCGCGTCACACCCGACTCCTGTCAGCAATCGGGGCGCCGTCTCGTTCAAGGGGCACGCGAACGAGACAGGAGCAACGCCATGAAGCACCGCATCGTCGTACTCGGCGCCGGATACGCCGGGGCCTTCGCCGCCGGGAACCTGGCCCGTCGGCTCTCGCCCGCCGACACCGAGATCACCGTGGTCAACGCCGTACCCGACTTCGTCGAGCGGATGCGGCTCCACCAGCTCGCGACCGGCCAGGACCTCGCGTTCCGCAAGCTCGCCGACGTGTTCGCGGGCACCGGGGTGCGGCTGCGCCTGGCGCGCGTCACCGGCGTCGACGCCGAGCGCAGGACTGTCGCCGTGACCGGCAAGGACGGCGACGGCGAGATCGCGTACGACACGCTTCTGTACACGCTCGGCAGCTCCGTGGCCCACCATGGCGTCCCCGGCGTGGCCGAGCACGCCTTCGACGTGACCGGCCTGTCCTCGGCGCTGCGTCTGCGCGAGCGCCTGGCCGGCCTGGGCGAGGGCGGTACCGTGCTGGTCGTCGGTGAGGGGCTGACCGGCATCGAGGCCGCCACCGAGTTCGCGGAGTCCCGGCCCGACCTCTCGGTCGCGCTCGCCGCCCGCGGCGAGCCGGGCGCCTGGCTCTCCCCGAAGGCCCGCCGTCACCTGCGCCAGGCCTTCGACCGGCTCGGCATCACCGTCCACGAGCACACCGGCATCGAAGCCGTCGAGCCGACACGGGCGATCGCCGCCGACGGTACCTCCATCCCGGCCGACGTGACGGTGTGGTCGGCCGGGTTCGCCGTGCACCCCATCGCGGCCGCCGGCGGCCTGGAGGTCGCCGAGACCGGCCAGATCGTCGTCGACCGCACCATGCGCTCGGTCTCGCACCCGGACGTCTACGCCGCCGGCGACTGCGCCCACGCGATCGGCGAGAGCGGGCGGCCGCTGCCGATGTCCTGCGCCTCGGCCGGATTCACCACCCTGCAGGCGACCGCCGCGATCATCGCGCGCCTGACGGACAGCAAGGTCCCGACCACCGGGCTGAAGTACCACGGCAACCACATCAGCCTCGGGCGCCGGGACGCGATCTTCCAGATGGTGGACGGGGACGTCCGGTCGAAGTCCTGGTACCTGGGCGGCCGGACCGCCGCGCGGCTCAAGTCGGGCGTGCTCAAGGGGGCCGGGTGGGGCATCGCCCACCCGACCTTCGGCATGCCGAAGCGCAAGCGCCGCCTGGCCACCGCGCCCGACCGGGCCGGTGTGAGGGTCGCCGCATAGGCTGCTCCGCATGGACAGCGCAGCCATCGATCGGTTCGAGGCCGGCCGGGGCCGGCTGGCCTCGCTCGCGTACCGTCTGCTCGGATCGGCGGCCGACGCCGAGGACGCCGTACAGGACGCGTTCCTGCGCTGGCAGGCCGCCGACCGGGAACGCATCGAGGTGCCCGAGGCGTGGCTGACCAAGGTCGTCAGCAACCTCTGCCTCGACCGGCTCCGCTCGGCGCAGGCGCGCCATGAACGCGCCGTCGGAGACCGGATGCCCGAGCCACTCCTCGAAGGCGACCCGATGCTCGACCCTGCCGACACCTTCGAGCAGCGCGAATCGGTGTCCATGGCCGTCCTGACCCTCATGGAGCGCCTCTCACCGGTCGAGCGGGCCGCGTACGTCCTGCGCGAGGCCTTCTCCTACCCCCACGCCGAAATCGCCGGAATCCTCGACATCACCGAGTCCGCCAGCCAGCAGCACGTCCACCGGGCCCGACGCCGGGTCGCCGCCGAGCGCCGCAGCGGCGGCGAGGTCGACCCCGCCTCCGCGCGCCGGATCGTCGAGGAGTTCCTCGCCGCCGCCACGTCGGGGCGCACCGAACGGCTGGTAGAGCTGCTCACCGCCGACGCGACCGCGGTCTCGGACGGCGCCGGACTGGCCAGGCGGCTGCTGCGGTACCGGACGCGCGAGCGCGTCGCCTCCTTCGTGCGGGCCGGCTTCAAGCCCACTCCGGCGAAGCTGCGGCTGGCCGGCGGCACCCCCGCGTTCCACATCGCGCCGGTCAACGGCTCCCCGGCCGTCCTCGCCGTGGTCGACGACCGGGTCGTGGGCGTCGTGGTGTTCGAAGTCAGCGACGGCAAGGTCGCGTCGCTGTGCGGCATCGCCGCCGCGGACCGGCTCGTGCGCCTCAACGAGGCCTGGCGGCAGCACGCGCCCGACGCGCCGGTCATCGCCGCATGGGTGGCCGGAGCCACCGGAATCCGGTGACCTGGGTCGGAGCGAGGACCCGGGCGCCCCTGGCCACTTGTCGCGCCACGGAGCCACGCACAAACCCGTTGGCGAACCACGGCGACCACTGCTAGCTTTCCGGAGGCCGTGCGAGAGAACGAGAAGGTGGTACCCGTGAACGCAGTATCGACATGGGTGCTCCCCTCCGGGGTCACGGTCGGGCGATAGGTCGTCCGGGAGCGCCGTTCACGAGCACTCCCGAAAGGCACGACCATGCGATTCACTTCTGAACAGCGCCTCGACGACGGCGTCCTCGAACGCGAATTCACGCTCGGCGAGATCCCCGGCATCCTGTGGACGCCCGGATCGGCATCCGCGTCCGCACCGGCGCCGCTGATCCTGCTCGGCCACCCCCCGCTCGGACTGCACAAGATGTACCCCCGGCTGGCGGGGCGGGCCCGGCACGCCGCGGCGGACGGCTTCGCCGCGGCCACCATCGAGCTCCCCGGGAGCGGTGACCGGCCCCGCTGGGCCGCCGCCGAGCAGGCCCGCGCAGACCTGCGCCGGGCCATGGAGGCCGGCGAGCCGGTCGGCGAGATCGTCGACGCCCTCGTCCTCCCGCTGGTCGAAAGGGCGGTCCCGGAATGGCAGACCGCCCTGGACGCCCTCCTTTCGCTGCCCGAGATCGGCGGCCCGGTCGGGTACTCGGGGGGAGTGATCTCCATCGGGACCCGGCTGGCGGTGGTCGAGCCGCGCATCTCGGCCGCCGTTCTGTTCGCCGGGAGCTTCGTCCCTCGCGCCATGTTCGAGGAGGCCCGCCAGGTCACCATTCCGCTGCACGTCCTGCTGCAGTGGGACGACGAAGGGAACGACCGGCAGGTGGCCCTGGATCTGTTCGACGCCTTCGGCTCCAGGGAGAAGACGCTGCACGCCAACATGGGCGGGCACACCGGCGTCCCGCAGTTCGCGGGAGACGACGCGGCCCGGTTCTTCGTCCGGCACCTGAAGTGAGGCCGGGCCGTCAGGCCGGCAGCAGACGGTAAGCGGTGCGGGCCGGGATGCAGCTCATCGAGGAGAGGTCGCAGCCCTCCTCGATGGCGGTGGCCGGCAGGTGCACAACCGCCCCGATCGCGGCGGTACCGGCCATCGGCGGTACCGGCCGGTCGGGGCGGCGCTCGCCGAGCCGATGACTGGCCTCCGTCGATGTGCGGTGGGAGTGTCGGCCACCCGACGCGACAGCCGGGTCGCCAGCCTGCCCGCCACTTGCCTGGACCAGCCCGAACGGCCCGCCGAAGGAACCGACGGGCCGTCATGAGGAATCGAGGTCAGGCGTAGATGTCCCAGCCGCCGCCGGCGTCGGTGGGGTTGGTGTAGGTGCCGTCGCCCTTGCCCCAGTAGATGAGGGCGTGGCCGTCGGACTTGCGGCGGACCATGAGGTCGGCGACGCCGTTGTTGTTGATGTCGCCGATGCCGGTGATCGCGTCGTAGGCGTCCCAGCCGCCGCCGGCGTCGGTGGGGTTGGTGTAGGTGCCGTCGCCCTTGCCCCAGTAGATGAGGGCGTGGCCGTCGGACTTGCGGCGGACCATGAGGTCGGCGACGCCGTTGTTGTTGATGTCGCCGATGCCGGTGATCGCGTCGTAGGCGTCCCAGCCGCCGCCGGCGTCGGTGGGGTTGGTGTAGGTGCCGTCGCCCTTGCCCCAGTAGATGAGGGCGTGGCCGTCGGACTTGCGGCGGACCATGAGGTCGGCGACGCCGTTGTTGTTGATGTCGCCGATGCCGGTGATCGCGTCGTAGGCGTCCCAGCCGCCGCCGGCGTCGGTGGGGTTGGTGTAGGTGCCGTCGCCCTTGCCCCAGTAGATGAGGGCGTGGCCGTCGGACTTGCGGCGGACCATGAGGTCGGCGACGCCGTTGTTGTTGATGTCGCCGATGCCGGTGATCATGTCGTAGGCGTCCCAGCCGCCGCCGGCGTCGGTGGGGTTGGTGTAGGTGCCGTCGCCCTTGCCCCAGTAGATGAGGGCGTGGCCGTCGGACTTGCGGCGGACCATGAGGTCGGCGACGCCGTTGTTGTTGATGTCACCGACGCCCGTGATCACGACCTGACCGGAGGCCAGCACATCGTCGATGACCTTGTTGTAGCGGAACGGCTTGAAGCCGCCGTCCGTCATCTCGGACCGGTACATGGTGCGGCTCCGCGCGTCCGTTCCGGTGTGGGCCTCCTCGTAGATCACGGCCGCGGTGTGACCGGAGTCCGTCCACCGGCTGAACAACACCGTGTGGCTGCTGATGTTATTGATGGCATCACCCGGCTGCAGATCGTCCAGGCTCCCCAACTGCGTCGCGTACTGTCCCATCGACGTAGTGGTGAATCCCATGTTGGTTCCGGTCGTGTCGATGTGCCAGGCCATCGACACCAGACCCGAACAGTCCTGCCGGTACGTGCCGTTGCTGTCGGTCTTGTACGCGCTCTGGCTGTACGGAACCGCTTCGTCGACCCAGGACTGAGCCCGGGCGAGGACCTCGGAGCGACTGATCTGACCACCGACCGCTGACGTTCCCACCGCGTGGGCGGCGGTTGCGGTGAAGGCCGTGGTGGCGATCGCACCGGAAGCGGCGATAGCGGCGGCAAGGACGAATCGGGTCAGCTTGGAAGCGTTGGCAGACACAGAAGTGCTCCGGAATCATTGAGAAAAGGAGAGGAATGGAGGCGGGTGCGGCCGTGATGGCTGCCGTGCAGGGGCAGCGGTCGGAATGCACCCGGATAGAGCGAGTGAGGACTCGCGGGCCCGGTGGAAGCAGGGGTGGGCCGCCGGATCCGGCGAAAAGCGCTGGTGCGCCGACAAAGCCGACAAAGTCGGTGGGCGGGGGCGCGGGCCGAATGATTACTCCCGGGCTGTGGTCCCCGCAGTGCGCCTTTACCAGGCGGTGATCGCGGTGGGGACCGTGGGAGCGCTCAGCGCGGCAAGTGCCGGGACACGAGCGGCGAGAGCTGCGACACGGTGGCCTTGGCGACGGGACTGCGAAGCATGACAGTGGTCCTCTGGGAGATCTGAGCTGAAGGGGCGGAACCGTTCGTGCGTCCAACAGTTGACGCCTCGTCCGGTTCACCGCCGGGCGGTGTTCCCTGCTGGCGAGTACTAGCTTCGCGCCTGGTCAGGACCGGTGGAAGGGCTTCCGGGCGGACGAAAGCGGCCCTGGCCCGATCCGTCCACCGAGGCGGGACTCGGCCGGCGACCGCTCGTTGAACGGAGCCACCACCGGCACACCGACCCGAAGGTGGTTGGCCTTGACCGCGTGAGCTGTGGTCGCGGGCGCCACCATGGCGGTTGCCGCTGCAGCCCCAACCGCCGGTGAGGTGGTCTCGTCCTTCAACCTCACGAGAATCACCTCCCCAATTGCGTTTCCTGCCAGGCCCTACTGCTCCGAGCGGAGCTCCCACGCGGCCGGCGCGCAGCAGGCAGTGGCGCGAACGATGCTCGTCATTGATCGCTCAGAACGAGTGTCAATGGACGGTAGAAGTTCCCCGGTGGCGAAAATTCGGTCTTCCCGCTGCTGGACGGCGAAAGTCCCCATTGCTCGGGGTGGCGCGAGCGGGCATGGCGCGCGACCTCGGCCGCGTTGTCGGCGACCATCGCGGTCACGATCAGTTCGTCGCCGTGGAATCGCCCCGGCAGGTCAATTGCTGGTGGGTTTTGTTGTGGTTGGTCGGCGCGAGTGGTCGGGCGATGCGGGAAGTCCGGGACGATGCCCCGGCCCTGACTGTCCGCCAGGACGGGAGCACCCCTACCTGCCGCCCAGATCCCCACCGCGTTGGTGAACTCCCTCGAATGCCCTGCAGATCGAGGCCGCCGACCGCCGGGCCCCCCTGCGCCCCCGGAGCGGCCTGGAGCGCTTCGTGCGCGCCTGTCTCACCGGGCGGCGCCCCGCCCGTTCGACGGCGGGAATCCATAGCCGACGGGCGGGGTGGATCACCTGGCCGGCGGGAGGGCGAACGGCTTCACAGTGGGGTGAGGATGTCCTGGTGCGCCCCGTCGAGGACGAAGCCGTTGTCCAACCGGACCCGGACCGTCACCAGGTTCCCCCGCTCCCGGTGCGCGGCCCACTGCGGCTCCAGCGCGGCGATCTCCGCCTCCAGCCGCTTCCGGCTCGCCTCCGGCATGGTGTGCCCGTAGTCCTCGAACAGCGCTTTGAGTCGCTGGTACTCGCGGACCTCCTCGCTCTCCGGGAGTTCCCCGTCCACCCGCTCGACGGTGCCCTCGATCCCGGCTCCCAGCGAGAGGAACCCGACGACGGCCCCGGGCTCCCCGGCGACTGCCTCACCGATCCCGAGGTCCTCTGCCAACCTGACGCGCAGGCCTGCCTCCAGGGTCATCCGTCCTCTGCCTTTCCATCGATCGGTGCCGCCGACGCAGCCGGCCTGTGGCCCCGGCCATTATCCGTCGGGCGGGTCACGGTGCCCGGCTCATCGGCCGTTTGTTCCGCTGGTGGCAGGTGCCGTGGGCTGTGGTTTCGCCACCGGACACGCCGTCACTGGCCCGGCGGGGGAGGGGATTTCGGCCCTCGCTGTCGGATCCCCTGGTTAGGCTCCGGACCATGCGGATTCGACGACATGCCCCTGCGGTGCTCCTGCTCGTACTCGCCGGCATGGCCGGGGCCTGCGCCAGCACACCCCCGGATGTGCAGTCCCGGCCGCCGCACCAGACCGTCGCGGCACCCTCCGGGGCCGGCGCGCCCGGCAGCGCGGCCGATGCCGCGGCCGGGACGACCACCTACGGCACCCCTGTCGATGTGGCCGGCCTCTGCAAGTTGCTCGACTACGCACCCCTCGCGCCGGTGCTGGGCAAGGCCGCCGGCGTCCCGCAGGCCGAGGAGAAGAGCCCCGACCCGTCCTCGGGCCGGACGGCCTCCTGCGGGCAGAAGCTCGGCGTGGGGGCCGAGAGCGGCCCCGGCGGGGCCGTCCGCACCTACATCACCGTCTGGTCCGACAGCGCCACGGCGAAGCGGCAGTTCGAGGCGGGCCGGGACGAGGACGTCAAGGACACCGCGAAGGACGGCCGGTACGAGCCGCAGACCGGCATCGGCAGCGAGGGCTACCGGATCGTCGACACCATGAGCAACGAGACCCAGGCCGTCCTCGCGCTCACCGTCCGGCACAACAACCTGCGGATCAGCGTCCGCGTCCTCGCCGCCCGGGGCCGCCCGTGGGACGCCGCATCCACCGCCGACCTCTTCGACCGCCTGGGTGCCACCGCCCGGGCAGCCCTCCCCGCCATCCACCGGGCGGTCCCGGCCGGCTGACCGGCCGTCGCCGGTCGGCCTAGGGCGATGCACTCCAGCTGACGGGAGCTCCCATGGCCGAGGGTGCGTGTCCGGTCCCACCCGAACCTGACGCAGTCGAACACCCGCGCGCTCCGGGCGGGTCTAATCCGCCCCGGCTGTCACCCCAGGGCGCTACCCTCTCGCCAGGAACGTCGACGAGGGGTGGGGCTCATGGCGTACGGCGGGGACGCGCTGCCGGCAAACGGTCCGCAGAAGGGATCCGGGGGCGGGCTGATCGCGATCGGGGTGCTGTTGCTGGTGTACCTCGGGATCTTCGCGATCGCCCTGGTCATCAGCATCACCCAGGGCAGCTACAACTACCTGATCGACATGGCCGACAAGAATGCCGACCTGCCCTGGCTGGCCATCGCCGTCTACTTCACGCCGCTCGCGGCCACCCTGGTCTCGACGTCGGCGCTCGCCGTCCTGGCGTTCAGGGGGGTGTCCTGGGTGCGGCCCACCGCGGCGGTGCTCCTTGTGGTGACGACCCTCTCCGCCGCCGGCCAGCAACTCTTCTTCCAGCTGACCAACGGGCGGTTGGAGGGCCTTCTCGACCTGCCGCTCGACGCGATGTTCATCATGCTGCAGCCGTACCTCGCGCTCGGCGTGGCCACCGCCGTCGCGGTCGTCGCGGTCGCCACGCGCGCGCCACGGCCGGGCCCCGGCTACGGCGGGCCCTTCGCTCCGCCGCCGGTTCCGCCCTACGCGCCGCCGACGCCCTCCGGTCCGCCCGCCCCGCCCGCGGACCGGCCGAGCCCCGCGTCGTAGCCGCCCGAGCCGGAGGCGGCCCGACCGTTCGCGGCGCGAGCCGACGGGGATGACCGACGGGGTACTCGCCGATCTGCTGGAGACGGGCAACTGGCGGCCCAGGCCCGCCGCCGACACTTGCTCTCACCTGCGGGTGCACGGGACAGGCCCGGGCGGTGCGCGTCTTGTCGACCGGGACGTGGCCCTGTTCCGGGCGGGGTGGATGATGTCAGCGCGGCGGCGTGACGAGCCCCGTCTCGTAGGCGGTGATCACGAGGTGGACGCGGTCGCGGGCGCCGAGCTCGGCGAGCAACCGTGACACGTGCGATTTGGCGGTGGTCACCGTGTCCAAAGCTGGGAGCCGGACCCCGGCTCCCCGGGCCACACCGCCGCCGGCACCGGAGCCTGGCTCGTGTACACGCTCTGGCCGCTGCCCGCGGTCGCACTCGCCGCACTCGCGGTGCGGCACCGCGACATGTGAGCCCGCTGCCTGATCATCGGATCATCGTATTAATAACTGGCCTGAAGCGAGATCGATAGCGGAGGGCGGCGACGGGGTGACCGTCCCATCCGTCCTGTCCCTTCCGGGTGGTGACGGCCCCTTCGGCACCTGCGGTATCCGGTGCGCCTCCAAGGCGGCGAAATGAGATCGCCTCATCTCCCTGTCCCTTCCTCCGGCGCCGCCGTGAGCAGGGAGTGTCTGCACGCCGGCGTCTCCTGCCGGCGACCATGACTTCGCTCCTCAACGATCCGTCAAGAACGTGGCTCGGGCGTCAGGGGGGCGTCAGGGAGCAGCTGGCCGCGACCCGTCGGACCCTAGCGTGAGCTGCGCCGAACGGCCCCGCGCGCCTTCGTGCGGAAGGAGCCCGCAGCCGTGCCGGAGCCCCGATCCCCGGACGGACACACCGGGGGAGGGCTCCGGAGGCCCACGGACAGGGGGAGGGGACGCGCGGTCATGGCACCGGGTGCACTGCACGTGACGAGCGGAACTGGGAAGACGGGCTCGCCGGAGGTGGCGGACCCGAGAGCGGTTGCCGGACCACCCCGCCCGTGGGCTCCCCTTGCCGCGGCATCTGCCGTGCGCAGGCTCGTCGATCGTTCCTCCTGGAGCACGCCGCGGCTTGTGCGCGCGCTCACCGCGCTCTGCCTGGCCTGCGTGCTCGGCCTCGGCGGGGCCGTCGCCTCGGTGCTGGCCGGTGCGCGGGACGGCATCGACACCATCGGCCACCGGGCCGCCCCGCAGGCCGTCCGCACCGCCGACCTCTACTTCGCCCTCAGCGACATGGACGCCCAGGCCGCCAACCTCCTGCTGATCGGTGCCGACCCGGACTACCTCGCCGTGCACACGCAGACCCTGGACACCTACGAGCAGCGCCGCGCCGAGGCCGGCGAGGACCTGCAGCGCGTCGCCGAGGCCGCCGCCGACGACCCGGCCGGGCAAAGCGCGCCGTACAGACCGTGATCGGCGAACTCGGCCGGTACGAGGCGCTTGTGGCCCGCGCCCAACTGCTGGAGGACCACGCACACGCCCCCGCCGGCAAGCCTCCCGCGGAGGCTCTGGAGGCCTACCGGCAGGCCACGGACCTCCTCGGCCAGCGCCTGCTGCCCGCAGCGGACGAGGTCACCGCGGCCAATGCGGCCACCGTGGACCGCGTCCTCGCGCAGCAGCGCGACGACCTCGCGGCGGGCTGGTGGTGGATCCTGACCACGGGACTGTCGGCCCTCGTGGCGCTCGCCGTACTGCAGCGCACCCTCACCGTGCGCTTCCGCCGTCTGGTCAACCCGCTGCTGGCCGTCGTCACCCTGCTGACCGTGGTCGCCCTGATCATCGGGCTGCACCTCACCACGCAGGCCGACCGGCACCTGGTGGTGGCGAAGAGCAACGCCTACGACTCCGTCCTCGCCCTCAGCCGTGCCCGGGCCGTCGCCTACGACATGAACGCGGACGAGAGCCGCTACCTCACCGACCCCTCGCGGGCCGCCGCGTACGAGCAGAGCTTCCTCGACAGGACACAGGCCTTCGCCCGGATCGAGGGCGCCGCGCTCGGCGACTACGACCGGCGGCCTGGCGGCCGCCGCCGAGGCGCACCGCGCCGACCACGGCGACGTCCCGTTCGGCGGCTTCCTCGGCGACGAGCTGCACAACATCAGCTTCGCCGGTGAAGAGGACGCCGCCGAGCGGGTGCTGGACGCCTTCGAGGCCGTTCACGAGCCCGACCGTTACACCGTTTCCCTGATGGGCGGGGCGAAGTCCGGCGAGGGCGTGCGCGTTATCGTCACCCTGCCCTGCCACGGCGCGGCTTCGCCCGCTCCGACGGCCACCGTCTGAGGCCGGTGCGGCAGTTCGGGTGCGGCGTGATCAAGTGCTGTCATGGCCGACGCGTGGCTTTACCGGTGTGATCGCCTGATCGACTGTCGCCGGTTCCCCGAGGAACCCGACCAGCTGGTGACCGACCGTGGTCGCCAGTGGCGCATCGGCTCCAGGTCCCACCGGCCTCGTTGCGCAGCCGGATGGTGGTCCTGTCGTGGTGGCCGAGAGCGTCCGCGACGACGGGCGCGGGATTCGGTACGGGGCGGGAGAACAGCTGCGAACGGCGGGTGTTAACTTCCTTCCCGTGGTGGAGCACCAGGACGAGACCAGGGCGGCCTACGACGGGGTCGTCGAGCTGTATGCGTCGATGTTCACCGATCGGCTGGAGACGCGGCCGTTCTCGCGGAACATGATCGGCATCTTTGCCGAGCTGGTGCGCGCGACGGGGAACCTGCGGGCAGCCGATGTCGGCTGCGGGCCCGGACATCTGACGGCCATGCTGCACGGCCTGGGGCTGGACGCCTTCGGGCTCGACCTCTCCCCAGGCATGGTCGACCACGCCCGGCGGGCCCATCCGGCGCTGCAGTTCGACGAGGCGCGGATGGAGGCCATGCCAGTCGAGGACGGCGCGCTCGGTGGCGTTCTGGCCCACTACTCGATGATCCACACCCCTCCTGGGGAACTGTCCGCGCTGCTCGCCGAGCAGGCTCGTGTCCTGGCACCAGGTGGCCTGCTCCTGGTCTCGTTGTTCGCGACCGACGCACCCGAGCCGGTCCGCTTCGACCACAAGGTGACGCCCGCCTACAGCTGGCCTGCGGACCGCTTCGTCGAGCTGCTGGCCGGAGCCGGGCTCGTCACGTTCGCCCGGCTGCTCCACGACCCGGCCTCTGAGCGGGGCTTCCTCGATGCCCACTTGCTGGCCCGCCTCCGCTAGAGCATGAATTTGCGCGCTTGGATCAATGGAGTAGCCGTTAGCGTAGGCCGCGGCGGACCGCCCTGGACCGCTACGGCCGCTTCCTGCAGGACCTGATCACCATGGTCGCCGAGCTGCGTCGCCGGGAGATCGCTTCACCTCGCTGCACGAACGGCTCGACACCACCACCCCCGGCGGGCGGCTGGTGTTCCACGTTTTCGCCGCACTGGCGGAGTTCATCCGGGAGCTGATCGTCTCCGGCACCCGCGAGGGCCTGGCCGCCGCCCGCGCCCGCGGCAAGGTCGGCCGCCGGCCCACCGTCGTCAACCCGGACATCATCCCGGCCGCCCGCGACATGCTGCCCAACCCCGAGCACTCGATCCCCTCGATCGCCGAGCGCCTCGGGATCAGCCCCGGCACCCTCTGGGTGGGTATGCCCACACCCTCGCCGGGTCAGTTGTCCAGGCGGCGCTTGCTGAGCCAGGCGACCATCTCGGGGTCGTGGTGGTCGAAGAACAGCGTGGCGCCGGTGTCGAGGGCGGCGATCCGGACCACCTGGTCGTCGGTGAGCTCGAAGTCGAAGACGTCGAAGTTCTGCGCCATCCGGTCGGGGTTGACCGACTTGGGGATCGTGACGATGCCGCGCTGGATCAGCCAGCGGAGCACGACCTGGGCGACGGACTTGCCGTGCGTCTCGCCGATGCCGGCGAGGACGGGGTGGGTGAACTCGGCTACCTGCCGCGGCTTCGGATCGCGCCCACCTCCGAGTCCACCATCGGCCAGATCTACGTGCCCTGGATCAACTGGCTGCTGATGGTCTCGGTGCTCACCCTCGTCTTCGCCTTCCGCAGCTCCACGGCACTGGCCTTCGCGTTCGGCATGGCGGTCACCGGCACCATCACCATCACCACCCTGCTGTTCTTCTACGTGGCCCGCGCGAGGTGGGGCACACCGGTGTGGCTGGTCGCCACCGGCGCGACGCTGCTGCTCTTCGTCGACCTGCTGTTCGTGGCGGCCAACGCGACCAAGCTCTTCCACGGCGCGTGGCTGCCGCTGCTCATCGGCGTCACCGCGTTCACCGTCATGACGACCTGGCAGCGCGGCCGCCAACTCGTCACCGCGGAGCGGGAACGCCACGAAGGCCCCCTGCGCCAGTTCGTCGACCGGCTCCACAGCGGCCAGGTGCGGGCGCTGAAGGTCCCCGGCACGGCGGTCTTCCTCAACCGGGGCAAGCAGACCACGCCACTGGCGATGCGCGCCAACGTCGAGCACAACCACGTGCGGCACGACCAGGTCGTGATCCTCTCCATCCAGACCGAGACCGTGCCCCGGGTCGCGGCCGAGCAGCGGATCGTCGTCGACGACCTCGGCTACGCGGAGGACGGGATCATCCACGTCACCGCCCGGTTCGGCTACATGGAGACGCCCGACGTACCCGGCACGCTGGCGCTGCTCGACCCGATGGCGACCGAGGGCGAGCTGCAGCTCGACCAAGCGACCTACTTCCTGTCGAAGATCGAACTCCGGCGCGGGAAGGAACCGACGATGGCGCCGTGGCGCAAGCGGCCGTTCATCGCCACCTCGTACATCACCGCCGACGCCGCGGAGTACTTCGGCCTCGCGCGCGACCGCACCGTCATCATGGGCTCCCACATCGAGGTGTAGGTCCACCGGCTCCGGAGGGACGATCCCCGGTTCCCGCCGTTCACGACGAGGATCCGCGCCGTGCGGGCCGCCCGCTCCCGACGGATCTCTGACGGCGCGTGATTCCCGGCCGTCGTGGGCACCGGGCGCCGTGGGGCGCAGACTGGAAGCCGGAGGGGTTGCGGGCGCGGGCGGGAGGTCGGTGGCCATGGACGGCGGAGCGGCGGCGATGGCTCTTGCGGTGTTCCTCGGGATGGGCGGCCTGGTCGCGTACCTGGCCGGTCTCGCGGGTCTGCACGAGATCCGCCGGTTGCGGCGGGTCGGCACTCCGACTCTTGCCCTGGTTCGGTACCGGGCCGGTGGCGCCGGGGAGGGTCCGGCCGGCCGGCGTCCGCTGCTGCAGTTCTCCACCGGGGCCGGCCAGGTGGTCGAGGTGTTCTCCCCGGTGCCGGCCGGTCGGGCGCTGCCTCTGGCGGACGGTGCGGAGGTCCGGCTCCGCTACGACCCTGCCGATCCGGGCCAGGTCCTGGTGGACGGAGGCGAGCGGCAGTGGCTGGAGCGTCTGTTCGTCGGATCGGGTGTCGCGGCCATGCTGGGGGCGCTCGTGCTGGCAGTCTTCGCCTGACCGCTCCCGGCACGGTGCCCGGATCTGCCCGCGGGCCGGCCGGCCGGCCTCAGAGCTTCTCGGGTTGCGGAACGTCGAGTACCGGAGCGGGCTCGCCGCGCCGCATCGCCCCGGGCGCCCGTCGCGCGGGACGGTCGGCGCGAGGCGCGGAGGACAGCTGCCACGGCACGCTGATCACCATCACGCCCGGGGTGAACAGCAGCCGGGACTTGAGCCACAGCGCCGACTGGTTGTGCAGCAGTTGCTCCCACCAGTGCCCGACCACGTACTCCGGGATGAACACCGCGATCGCCTCGTGCGGGTGGTTGCGCCGGTACTCGCGGACGTACTGGACGACCGGCTTGGTGATCTCCCGGTACGGCGAGTCCAGCACCTTCAACGGCACCCGGACGTCGTAGTTGCTCCACTGCGCGCCGAGCTCCTCGGTGGCGTCCTTCTCGACCGCCACGGTCAGGGCCTCCAGACTGTCCGGCCGGAACGCCTGGGCGTAGCCGAGGGCACGCAGGGTGGCCTTGTGCAGTTTGGAGACCAGCACCACGCCGTGCACCCTGGCCGGCCGCACCGACTCGGCCCGGGCGTCCTCGATGGCCAGTTCGTCGGCGACGGCGTCGTAGTGGCGGCGGATGCCGCGCATCATCAGCCACAGCACCGCCGCGGCCAGGACCGCCAGCCAGGCCCCCTGGGTGAACTTGGTGGCCAGCACGATCACCAGCACGAGGGCGGTGAACACACCGCCGAACGCGTTGATCACCCGTGAACGCCGGGCCGAGGAGCGCACCGCCGGGTCGGTGCCGGTGCGCAGCACGTCGTTCCAGTGCCGGACCATGCCGAACTGCGACAGGGTGAAGGAGGTGAACACGCCGAGGATGTACAGGTGGATCAGGCTGGTGACGTCCGCCCGGTAGAACCACAGCAGGGCGCCGGCCACCACGGCCAGGGCGATGATGCCGTTGGAGTACGCGAGGCGGTCGCCGCGGGTGTGCAACTGCCGGGGCAGGTAGCGGTGCTGGGCGAGGATCGACGCCAGCAGGGGGAAGCCGTTGAACGCGGTGTTGGCCGCGAGGACCAGCACGAGTGCGGTGGCGGCCTGGACCACATAGAACGGGATGCTGTCGCTGCCTCCGAACACGGAGGCGGCGAGCTGGGCGATCACGGTGGGTTGGGTGTAGTTCGCGCAGTCACCGGAGATACCGGTCAGCTGGCAGGCGTCGTCCACGTAGTGGACCTTGGCCACCATGGCGAGCCAGGTGACGCCGACGAACATCACGACCGCGGTCAGGCCCATCACCGCCATGGTGTTGGCGGCGTTCTTCGACTTCGGCCTGCGGAAGGCCGGCACGCCGTTGGAGATCGCCTCCACGCCGGTCAGCGCCGTACAGCCGGAGGCGAAGGCCCGCAGGGCGAGGATCAACAGTGCCAGCCCGGCGAGGTTCGCCTTGCCCGGTTCCGGCTCGATCCCGAATGCCGCGCTCTCGGCCACCGGGGTTTCGCCGAACGCCACCCGGATCACGCCCGTGACGATCATCAGCATGATCGCGGTGATGAACAGGTACGTCGGCGCGGCGAAGGCCCGTCCCGACTCGCGGACACCCCGCAGGTTCATCGCCGTGAGCAGGACGACGAAGCCGAGCGCGAAGCCGACCCGGTAGTCCGCCAGGCTCGGGAAGGCGGAGATGATGTTGTCCACACCCGAGGCCACCGACACGGCAACGGTCATCACGTAGTCGACCAGGAGCGAGGCCGCGACCACCAGTCCGGCGTTCGCCCCCAGGTTCTTCGACACCACCTCGTAGGAGCCGCCGCCGCTCGGGTAGGCGTGCACGACCTGGCGGTAGGACATCACCACGACGGCCATCAGCACGACGACCGCCGCGGCGACCCACGGCGTCAGGTAGAGGAATGCCGTGCCGCCGACGGTGAGGACGAGCAGGATCTCGCCGGTGGCGTACGCGACGGAGGACAGCGGGTCGGAGGCGAAGATCGGCAGCGCCAGGCGCTTGGGCAGCAGCGTCTCGCCGAGTTCCTCGCTGCGCATCGCGCGGCCGATCACGAGACGCTTCAGCGCCTGGGGCAGGTTGAACACTGATCGAGCGTATGGCTCGGGCGCCTGGTTGCCACGTTGCCGCACGGCCCCTTCCGTTGCCCCGTTCGGCGGATGTTTGTGCAGGTGAGAGGCGTCTAGGTGCCCATTCGGCACCGGTTTGGGTGCGTGAGGAGGCCGTTAATGGATCGTCAATATCCGCATGCGGAAAGCACCATACGGAGCATTTCGGGCACGTCCAGCCGAGCGCGGCCGCGTGATCCGATTCCCGACCCCTGACGCAATGTTGATGCTCGGTCGACGGTCATTGACGGGTTGCTGACGTACCTGGGGCCGGGGCGGCCGCGCCCCGCAGTGGGGCGAGCGCTCCCGGGCGAAGGCACCGGGCGCCAAGACGTCGTCAACGAAGGGCCGGCCGGCACGGCGTTCAGTCCCGCACGTGCTACACCGGGGAGCAGGAGGTGCACCATGCGCCCATACCCCGCCCTCCGGGGCCCGTCCTCCCTGCTCGCGGAAGCGGCCGCCCCGGTGCTGCTCAGTGCGGTGCTGCTGCCGTTCCGCGACAGCATGGCCAACACCAACGTGGCTCTGCTGCTGGTCGTGGTGGTCGTGGCGGTGGCCGCGCTCGGCCACCGGCTGGCCGGGGCCGTCGCGGCGGTCGGCGCGGCCGTCTGCTTCCGGTTCCGGCAGCCGGGAACGTTGGTGTGTGCGAGCTCGTCCACGAGGGCGACCTGCGGCCGGCGGGCGAGGATGGCGTCGAGGTCCATCTCGGTGAATGCGGTGCCCCGGTACGGCATCGTCCGGCGCGGCACGGTCTCCAGGCCCTCCGCCATCTGCCGGGTCAGCGGCCGTCCGTAGTCCTCCATGAAGGCGACGACCACGTCCGTGCCCCGTGACGCACGGCGCCGGCCCTCGCCGAGCATGTCGTACGTCTTGCCGACCCCGGGGGCGGCCCCGAGGTAGACCCGCAACCGGCCGCGTGGCATTGCGCCCTCCTGCTCCGAGCACCCGGCACGAGCGGGGCCGGGCCGTCTCTGTCTCCCATGGTCGTCCCGGACCTGCGTGCCCCGCAGGCCCGGTGCGCGGGCCGGAGCGAACACATGCACTGCCGCTCCCCGCTCATGTCCCGATAAGATGATGTCCTGGTGTGCCGGGAAGCCTGGTCGGCTCGGGGGACGACCGCGGCGATCGGGCGGCGGTGGCCCCGATCGTCGTGATGGGGTCTTTGCCGCCGATGCGCGTCGTTGGGATCATTCTCGTTCTGGTGGTACTGGCCACCGCCGTGGCCACCGTCGCCCGGCGTCTGCGCATACCCGCGCCCTCCCTGCTGGTCCTGGCTGGTATCGCGGTCGCACTGATCCCCGGCGTCCCCGCGCTGCAGATCCTGCCGGAGGCCATCGCGGTGGTGGTGCTGCCGCCCCTGCTGTACGCCTCCGCCGAGGAGCTGTCGCTGCGCGACCTGCGGACGGTGTGGCGGCCGGTGACGATCCTCTCCTTCGGCCTGGTCTTCGCCTCCGCGGCCGCCGTGGGCTTCGCGGCCGTCGAGATCGCCGGCCTGCCGCCCGCGATGGCGTTCGTGCTGGGGGCCGTGCTGTCCAGCACCGATCCGGTGGCGGTGACCGCACTCGGCCGCCGCCTGGCGCTGCCCGGGCGGGTGCAGGTGCTGGTGCAGGCGGAGAGCCTGTTCAACGACGCCACCTCGCTGGTGCTGTTCAAGGTGGCCATCGGCGTCGCGGTCGCGGTCGGTGCCACCTTCAGCGTTCCGGCGGCCGGCGGGGAGTTCCTGCTGCTCGGCGGCGGCGGAAGCCTGGTCGGCGCCGCCGTCGCGGGCCTGGTGTGGCTGGTCCGCCGCCGGACCACCGATCCGGTGCTGGAGACCGTGATCGCCCTGGTGACGCCGTACGCGGCCTATGTGCTGGCCGAGTCCGTGCACACCTCCGGCGTCACCTCGGTCGTGGTCGCGGGTGTCCTGCTCGGCCGCTCGGGCCACCGCCTCACCGACGCCCGCATCCGCCTCCAACTGCACGCCGTGTACGCCGTCGTGGTGTTCCTGCTGGAGAGCGTCGTCTTCAGCATCGTCGGCCTGGAGCTGCCGGCGCTGGTGCGCGACCTGCCGGCCGGCACCGGCTGGTGGCCGCTGCAGGCGCTCGCCCTGGCGGCCGTGCTGATCGCCGTCCGGGTGCTGTCGACGCTGCCGCTCACCCGCGCCGTCAAGCCCACCCGGGGCCGGCTCTCCTGGCGGGTCGCCGGCGTGGTGACCTGGGCCGGCACCCGCGGGGTGATGCCGCTGGCCGCCGCGCTCTCCATCCCGCTCGTCGCCGACGACGGCACCGCGCTCGCCGGACGGGAGCTGGTCCTCGTCCTGACCACGGCCGTGGTGGTCTTCACCCTGGTCGTCCAGGGCCTGACCCTGGCCGCGGTGGTCAACCGTTCCGGCCTCGCGCTCGAACCCGAGCACACCGCGCGCGAGGAGGACGACGCCCGCGACGCCCTCAACCGCGCTGCCCTCGACCACGTCGAACACCTCGCGGCGCTGGAGGCGGCGCCGGAGACCGCAGTCGACCGGGTGCGCAGAGGACTGAGCGCCCGCCTCGACCGCAGTCCCGAGGGACCGGACGGCAGCACCGCCGACGCCGCGTACCGCCAGCTGCGGCACGAGGTCATCACCGTCCAGAGCATCGAACTGCACCGCCTGTACGACGAACACCGCATCAGCGACACCACCCGCCGGCGCCTCCAGCACGACCTCGACCGTGAGGACGCCGCCCTCGGCACACCCTGACCTTCGGCCGGGCGGTGACCGACACGAGGACGGCGCCGGGCGGACGAGGTCAACGTCCGGTCAAGGATTGGGTCGCCGGGTCGACGGGGCCCTATGCTTGTGCAGGTTTGAACAGACACCTCGTTCGGTGAGGCGTCTTCATGGACACAGGCCACTGATCCCACCCGTCGAGAGACGCTCCGGATCAGGACAGGTCTCCCCGGCCCAAGGGGTGACCCCAAGTGGCTTCTCCGCTCGATGCGGAGACACGCCGTGGAGTGCCAAAGCTCTGACGAGTTGGGGTGTGCCGGGTCTTTGCCGGCTTTCCCCTTGCCGTGCCGCCGCGACATCCCGTCGTGGCCGGGATCGTGAGGAGGCGAGATGGACAGTAGTCCGGGCCATAGTCGGCCCTCCACCGTGTTGTCCTCGCCGTCCTTCAGCGACCCGCGGCAACCTCTCTTCCTCTGACCACCCTGCGCACGGCGAATTCCCGCGCCCGGCTGCCCTGCCGGGATACGCCGCCGTGCGTCCGGGCGCGCGGCCGGCCAGCGGATGCAGCAGCGTGCCCCGGGCCGCCCGATGCCTCGTCCCGACCGAGGCAAGGGGGTGTTCCCCGTGCCTGCCACGACTCTGCTCATGTCCACCACGGCCCGGCTGCGCGACCGCAGGACCGATGGGGCGCGCCGCACCACCGCGACCCGCGCCGTCCGTGCCTCCCTGGTGTCCCTCGCCGGACTGATCGGCGGCCCGGTCGCCAACCAGTCCGGCGAGGAGGTGGGCCGCGTCGTCGACGTGGTCGCCCGCCTCTACGGGCCCGAGCCCTATCCGCCGGTCACCGGCCTGATCATCCGGATCGGACGGCGCCGGGCCTTCCTCGCCGCGAGCGCGGTCGACACGGTCGGTGCCGGGCATGTACGGCTGCGTACCGCCCGCGTCGACCTCCGCGACTACCTCCGACGCCCCGGCGAGGTCCTGCTCGCACGGGACGTGATGGACCACCAGCTCGTCGACGTGGACGGCATCCAGGTCACCCGCGCCGCCGACCTCTACCTGACGCCGCTGGCCGACCGCACCGTCCTGGTCGGCGTGGACGTCTCCCTGCCCACCCTGCTGCGCCGCCTCGGCCCGCGCCGCTGGCAGGTCCGGCCCACCCCGGACCGCGTCCTGGACTGGCAGTCGGTCGCCCCGTTCGGCGAGCAGGCCACCCACGGGCCCGCCGAGGTGAGGCTGCGCGCCTCCCGGTCCGCACTGCACCGGCTGCGCCCGGCCGACCTCGCCGACATCCTCGAGGACCTCGGCCGCCACGAACGCCAGCAGCTGCTCGGCTGGCTGGAGCCCGAGCACGCCGCAGACGCCCTGGAGGAGATGGAACCCGCCGAACTGGAGAACCTGCTCCGCGAAGCGGCACCCGAGCACGCCGCCCGGCTGCTCGACGAGATGGAACCGGACGAGGCCGCCGACGCCCTGCGCGATCTCGACCCGGGCGAGCGCGAAGCACTGCTGACCCGCATGCCCGCCGGCGAGGCCGCCGAGTTGCGCGCCCTGCTCACCCACCGTGAGGGCACGGCCGGTGGCGCGATGACCACCGTGCTGGTGACCGCCCGCCCCGATCAGACGATCGCCCAGGTGCGGGCGGAGCTGGCCGCGCAGGCCGAGCACCGCACCGAGATCGACGCGATCGCCGTGATCGACGAGGACGGCCGCCTGGCCGGCGACGTTCCGCTGTTCGACCTGGCGGTGGCCGAGGACACCGCGCTGGTCGGGGACGTGGTGGAATGGCTGGCCCAGTTCGCACCGCCGGTCACCGTGCGCCCGGACTCCCGCCTGGCCGAGGCCGCCGACCATCTGGTGGCCGCCCGCGCCAGCTCCCTCCTCGTGGTCGACGACGCCGGCCGCCCGCTCGGCCGGATCCTCGCCGACGACATCCTCGACGCCCTGCTGCCCGAGCGCGGCCGCCTGCACTTCCGGAGGCTCCTCAAGTGACCCGCGACGTCAACGCCCCAACCGCGCCCACCGCGACCGTCTCCCCGGCCGCCGTACTCCCGGCGCCGGCTGCACCCGCCGCCCGCCGTCGGGGCTGGCGGCGCATCGGAGCCGTCGCGATGGTCGCCGGACCAGGACTGGTCGCCGCCAATGCCGGCAACGACGCCGCCGGCATCGCCACCTACGCGAGTGCCGGTTCCCAGTTCACCTACGGCACGCTGTTCTTCATGGTGCTGGTCACCATCGCCCTGGTCATGGTCCAGGAGATGGCGGTCCGGCTCGGTGCCCACACCGGCAAGGGCCTCGGAGCGTTGATCCGCGAACAGTTCAGCCTCCGCCTGACCGCGCTCGCCGTCTTCTGCCTGCTGCTGGCCAACACCGGACTTGTCGTCAGCGAGTTCGCCGGGATCGGCGCCGCGTTCGAGCTCCTCGGCGTCCCCAAGTGGGCGGTCATCCCACCCGCCGCCGTCCTCCTGTGGTCACTGGTGCTTTTCGGCTCGTACAAGTGGGCCGAACGCATCTTCCTCATCATGTCATTGGCGTTCTTCGCCTACCCCGTCGCCATGATCCTCGGCCGCCCCGACTGGGGGCAGGTCGGTGGCCACCTGGCGATTCCGCACATCGAGCCGAGCAAGGACTTCGTCCTGCTCGCGGTCGCCCTGATCGGCACCACCGTCAGCCCCTACATGCAGTTCTATGCCGCTGCCGGCGTCGTCGACCGCGGCGCCAAACCGGCCGACTACAGACTGATCCGCGCCGACGCGGTCCTCGGCGCCGTCTTCGCCTGCCTGATCAGCCTGACGATCATCATCGCCACCGCCTCCGTGATCGGCGGCACCGGCCCGCTGGAGTCCGCCGCCCAGGCCGCCGAGGCTCTCAAGCCGGTCGCCGGGCAGAGCGCGGAGCTGCTGTTCGCCTTCGGCCTGATCGGCGCCTCCGCCCTGGCCGGCGCCGTCGTGCCGCTCTCCGCGAGCTATGCGATCGGCGAGGCCGCCGGCGTGGAGCGCTCGGTGTCCCGCAGCTTCCGCGACGCCCCGCTGTTCCTCGGCCTGTTCACCGCCCAGATCGCCCTCGGCGCGATCGTCGCACTCACCCCCGTGGACGTCATCCAGCTCCTGATCGGCACCCAGGTCCTCCAGGGCCTGATCAGCCCGATCGTCCTGGTCTACCTCCTCGTCCTCACCAATCGCCGTTCCGTCCTGGGCGATGCGGCCAACGGTCCCCGCTACCGCATCGCGGCCACCGCCGTGGTCGTGGGCGTCGCGGCCATGTCCACCATCCTGCTCGCCCAGACCGTCCTCGGCTGGCTCGGCCTGGCCTGACGCGGCCCCTCGCCACATGCACCCCAGGGAGGAACCACCATGCGCCGCCTCGCCCCGCTGCTGACTTTTTCGGCTCTGTTCGCCTGGATCGCGTTCGTCGCCGCATGGATCCACCACGACCGGTGAACCCCCGGCGCCGGCCCGCAAGGCCGGCACCGGTCACAACCAGTCGTTGCGGCGGAACGCCCGGAAGATGAGCACGCAGACGGTAGCCGTCAACGCCAGGACCGCCGGGTAGCCGAACGTCCACCGCAGTTCCGGCATGTGGTCGAAGTTCATGCCGTACACGCCCGCCGTCATGGTCGGCACCGCCGCCAGCGCGGCCCAGGCACTGATCCGGCGCATGTCCGTGTTCTGCTGCATCGACAGCCGCGCCATGCTCGCGGCCAGGATGCTGGAGATCAGCTCGTCGAAGGCAAGGATCCGCTCCTTCGCCTGCGCGTGGTGGTCCGCGGCGTCCCGCAGATAGGCGGCTATCGCGGCCGGCACGAGCGGCAGCGTGCCGTCGGCCAGCCGTTGCAGCGGCGCGCCCAGCGGCACGACCGCCCGCTTGAACTCCAGCAGCTCGCGCTTCAGCTGGTAGATCCGGCCCGCATCGTCGGTGCGCTCGTGCGAGAACACCGCCGTCTCCAACTCCTCCACGTCCCGCTCGAAGGCGTCTGCGACCTCCAGGTACCGGTCGACGACATGGTCGGCCACCGCGTGGAGCACCGCCGTCGGGCCCAGGGCCATCAGCTCCGGTGCGGCCTCCAGGTCGCGCCGTACGGCCGCGAGCGGCGGGGCGCTGCCGTGGCGGACCACGATCGCGAATCCGGGGCCGGCGAAGACCATGATCTCGCCGGTGTCGACGATCTCGCTGGTCGCCGTCACCTTGTCGTGCTCGACGTAGGTGATCGTCTTCAGGACCAGGAACAGCGTGTCACCGTAGCGCTCCAGCTTCGGTCGCTGATGGGCGCGCACGGCGTCCTCGACCGCCAGGGGATGCAGGTCGAATGCTGCGGCGATCTCGGCGAACTGCTCGGCGGCCGGCTGGTAGAGGCCGATCCACACGAACCGGCCGTCCTTCTCACCTATCCGCTGCAGTACCTCCGACAGGTCCACCTGCTCCGGCAGGCGAAGCCCGTTCTCGTACAGCGCGCAGTCCACAACGGCCCGTGCAACCATTCCCCACACCGCTTTCCCAAGCCACGGCGCCCGGCGCCCTCAACGGCAGGTAAACCTACCCGTTGAGGCGCGCTCGCCGAAGAGACCGGCAGATCGCCCAGCCCGGGCTCCCGGCCACACCACAGGCGGTGTGGCCGCGGATGTGATCCGAGACCGTCGGTCCAGCCCCTCCGCCGGCGCTCCGGGCGAGGACCGGCGACACGTTCTGGCCAAGTCGTGGTCTCGGTGGAGTGACGTGGCCGTCAAGGCCGTGTCAATAATCCGGACCCATCCGTATGGACGGTGTCAGGGACCGCGGAACGTGGCGGATCCGCTGGTTTGCTGCTCTCGCCGGCCTGCCGCCGGTGCCGCCAGGCCCTCCGGGGGAGCCTGCGGCCAACGTTCGCACCTGTTGGTGGAGCCCATGCTGGATCTCGTCTTCGTCGGTGTCACGGTCGCCGTGTTCGCCGTCATCGCCCTGATCGCGAAGGGGGTGGAGAAGCTGTGAGTGCCGACAACATCGCAGGTCTCATCGTCGCCGTCGCGCTGGTCGGCTACCTCGTCGTCGCGCTGATCTACCCGGAGAAGTTCTGATCATGAGCTCCACTGCTGCCGGGTGGTTGCAGGCCCTCGCCCTGGTGGGCGCGCTGGCCCTGTGCTACCGACCCCTGGGCGACTACATCGCCAAGCTCCTCGCCTCCGCCAAACACCTGAGAGTCGAACGCGGCCTCTACAAGGTCGTCGGCGTGGACGGTGACGCCGACCAGCGCTGGCCGGTGTACCTGCGTTCGGTCCTGGCCTTCTCCGCCCTGTCGATCCTCTTCCTCTACGGCCTGATCCGGCTCCAGACGCACCTGCTGCTGTCCCTGGGTGTGCCGGAGATGGAGGCCCACCAGGCGTGGAACACCGCGGTCTCGTTCACCACCAACACCAACTGGCAGTCGTACTCGGGTGAGTCCGCGATGGGGCACCTGGTGCAGATGGCGGGCCTGGCGGTGCAGAACTTCGTCTCGGCCGCGGTGGGTATCGCGGTCGTGGCCGCGCTGATCCGGGGCTTCACGCGCAACCGCACCGACAGGGTGGGCAACTTCTGGGTGGACCTGACCCGCATCGTGCTGCGCCTCCTGCTGCCGCTGTCGATCGTCTTCGCGCTGGTGCTGGTCGCCAACGGCGTGGTGCAGAACTTCCACGGCTTCCACGAGGTGGCGACGCTGAGCGGCAACGCGCAGGCGATACCGGGTGGTCCGGTGGCCTCGCAGGAGGTCATCAAGGAGCTGGGCACCAACGGCGGCGGCTTCTTCAACGCCAACTCCGCGCACCCCTTCGAGAGTCCGAACGGCTTCACCAACTGGCTGGAGATCTTCCTGCTGCTGGTGATCTCGTTCTCGCTGCCACGCACCTTCGGCAAGATGGTGGGCGACAACCGCCAGGGCTACGCGATCGTTGCCGTGATGGCGATCTTCTGGGTGGCTTCGGCCGCGCTGATCACCTTCGCCGAGTCCCAGCACTCGGGCACGGCGCTGCAGGCTGCGGGCGGGGCGATGGAGGGCAAGGAGCAGCGCTTCGGCATCGCGGCGTCCAGTCTGTTCGCGGCGTCGACGACGTTGACGTCGACGGGTGCGGTGAACTCGTTCCACGACTCGTTCACGCCGTTCGGCGGCGGGTTGACGATCTTCAACATGATGCTGGGTGAGATCGCGCCCGGCGGTACGGGCTCGGGCCTGTACGGCATGCTGATCCTGGCGATCGTCGCGGTGTTCGTGGCCGGTCTGATGGTCGGCCGGACGCCGGAGTACCTGGGCAAGAAGCTCGGCGGCCGGGAGATGAAGTTCGCCTCCCTCTACATCCTGACCACGCCGGCGATCGTGCTGGTCGGCACGGGTGTAGCGATGGCCCTGCCGGGCGAGCGGGCGAGCATGCTCAACAGCGGCCCGCACGGCTTCTCCGAGGTGCTGTACGCCTTCACCTCCGCCGCGAACAACAACGGCTCCGCCTTCGCGGGCATCACGGTGAACACGCCGTGGTACGACACGGCGCTCGGACTGGCGATGGCGTTCGGCCGGTTCCTGCCGATGGTGTTCGTGCTGGCTCTGGCCGGTTCGCTCGCGCAGCAGCAGCCGGTGCCGGCGAGCGCGGGCACGCTGCCCACCCACAAGCCGCTGTTCGTCGGCCTGCTCTCCGGTGTGGTGCTGATCGTCGTCGGCCTCACCTACTTCCCGGCCCTGGCCCTCGGGCCGATCGCAGAAGGTCTCCACTGATGTCCACCACGCTCACCCCCACACCGGTTGAACACGGCACGACTCCCCACAGAGTTCAGGGAGGTCTGCTCGACCCCAAGTTGATCGTCGCCTCGCTGCCGGACGCGGTGAAGAAGCTTGACCCGCGCGTCATGGTGAAGAACCCCGTGATGTTCGTGGTCGAGGTCGGCTCGGTCGTCACGACCGTCGCGGCGATCGCCGACCCGTCGGTGTTCGCCTGGGCGATCACGGCCTGGCTGTGGCTGACGGTGGTCTTCGCGAACCTGGCCGAGGCCGTCGCCGAGGGCCGCGGTAAGGCGCAGGCCGACACCCTGCGCAAGACCAAGAGCGACACCATGGCCCGTCGCCTGGTCGGCTGGCCTGCCTCGCAGGCCGAGGAGGAGGTGTCCGGCACCGCGCTGCGGCTCGGCGACCACGTGGTGGTCGAGGCCGGGCAGATCATCCCCGGCGACGGTGACGTCGTCGAGGGCGTCGCGAGCGTCGACGAGTCCGCGATCACCGGCGAGTCCGCGCCCGTCATCCGCGAGTCCGGCGGCGACCGTTCCGCGGTCACCGGCGGCACCCGGGTGCTGTCGGACCGGATCGTCGTCAAGATCAGCTCGGAGCCGGGCAAGACGTTCATCGACCGGATGATCGCCCTGGTCGAGGGCGCGGCCCGGCAGAAGACGCCGAACGAGATCGCGCTGAACATCCTGCTGGCGTCGCTGACGATCGTGTTCCTGATCGCGGTGGTGACCCTGCAGCCGATGGCGACCTACGCGGGTGCGCCGCAGTCGATGGTGGTGCTGGTCGCGCTGATCGTCGCGCTGATCCCGACCACGATCGGCGCGCTGCTCTCGGCGATCGGCATCGCCGGCATGGACCGGCTGGTGCAGCGCAACGTGCTGGCGATGTCGGGCCGGGCGGTCGAGGCCGCCGGTGACGTCAACACCCTGCTGCTGGACAAGACCGGCACCATCACCCTGGGCAACCGGCAGGCCGCCGAGTTCCTGCCCGCGACGGGTGTGACGGTCGACGAGCTCGCCGACGCCGCCCAGCTGTCCTCGCTGGCCGACGAGACCCCCGAGGGCCGCTCGATCGTCGTCCTCGCCAAGACCGGGTGCGGCCTGCGGGCCCGCGCTCAGGGCGAGTTGGCGCATGCCACCTGGGTCCCGTTCACCGCGCAGACCCGCATGTCAGGCGTCGACCTGGACGAGGCCGGCGGTGTCCACCAGGTCCGCAAGGGTGCCTCCAACTCGGTTGCCGAGTGGGTGAGCTCCAATGGCGGCACCGTGGGCACGGACGTGACGGACCTGGTCCAGCAGATCTCCGCGGCCGGCGGCACCCCGCTGGTCGTCGCCTCCCGGATCGGCAGCGCCGCTCCCCGCGCCCTGGGTGTCATCCACCTCAAGGACGTCGTCAAGGAGGGCATGCGCGAGCGCTTCGACGAGCTGCGCCGGATGGGCATCAAGACCATCATGATCACGGGCGACAATCCGCTGACCGCGAAGGCGATCGCGGAGGAGGCGGGCGTGGACGACTTCCTCGCCGAGGCCACCCCCGAGGACAAGATGGCCCTGATCAAGAAGGAGCAGGCCGGCGGCAAGCTCGTCGCGATGACCGGTGACGGCACCAACGACGCCCCCG
The DNA here is from genome assembly GCA_002300355.1 of Streptomyces sp. TLI_235. NCBI lineage: Bacteria > Bacillati > Actinomycetota > Actinomycetes > Kitasatosporales > Streptomycetaceae > Streptomyces > Streptomyces sp. TLI_235. Next base: position 830,065 of record NSGV01000002.1, on the reverse strand, counting down.
CGCTGGCGCAGGCGGACGTCGGTGTCGCGATGAACACCGGGACCATGGCGGCCAAGGAGGCCGGGAACATGGTCGACCTGGACTCCAACCCGACCAAGCTGATCGAGATCGTCGAGATCGGCAAGCAACTGCTGATCACCCGGGGCGCGTTGACCACGTTCTCGATCGCGAACGATGTCGCGAAGTACTTCGCGATCATCCCGGCGATGTTCGCCGGCGTGTATCCGGGCCTGCGGCACCTGAACATCATGGGCCTGCACGGCCCCGAGTCGGCGATCACCTCCGCGATCGTGTTCAACGCCCTGGTCATCATCGGCCTGATCCCGCTCGCCCTTCGCGGCGTCAAGTACCGGCCCTCGAACGCGAGTTCGCTGCTGAGCCGGAATCTCGGGGTGTACGGCCTCGGCGGCCTCGTCGTGCCGTTCGTCGGCATCAAACTCATCGACCTCGTCGTCCAGTTCATCCCCGGCCTGAGCTGAAAGAGGCCAGAACACATGCCCACCATTCTGCGCACCCACCTGACCGCGCTGCGGATGCTGCTGGTGATGACCGTCATCCTCGGCCTCGCCTACCCGCTGCTGGTCACCGGCATCGCCCAGGCCGCCTTCCCCGCGAAGGCGAACGGCTCGATCGTGAAGTCCGACGGCAAGGAGGTCGGTTCCGGCCTGCTCGGCCAGAACTTCGACCTGCCGAAGAAGACCTCTTCGGATTCAAAAACGGGCGACGACCCGAACGAGCAGGCCCGGCCGGACCCGAAGTGGTTCCAGCCCCGCCCCTCGGCCTACGCCTACGACCCGAGGAGCTCCGGCGCGTCCAACCTCGGCCCGAACAGCGAGGACCTGCTGAAGGCCGTCCAGGAGCGCCGCGCCGCGATCGCCGCCTTCGACGGCGTCGACCCGGCGAGCGTCCCGGTCGACGCGGTCACCGCCTCCGGCTCCGGCCTCGACCCGCACATCTCCGTGGCCTACGCCAAGGAGCAGGTCGCCCGGGTGGCCAAGGCCCGCGGCATCCCCGCCGACACGCTGAACCGGCTGATCGACCAGCACACCGACGGTCGCTCGCTCGGCTTCCTCGGCCAGAACGGCGTCAACGTCGTCCAGCTCAACAAGGCTGTGAGCGAAGCAAAGTGATGGCGCAGCAGCGCGAATGACCGAACCGACCCGGGTGCTGGGATCCCCCAGCACCCGGGTCGGTCGCCCGTGTGCTGCACCCGACGGCAGGAGCAAAGCACCCGATCGGCGTCGCGCACGGAGAGCCCACCGTCGTTTCCGGCCGCCCTTCGCATGGAAAGAGCAGCGCCCATGTCCCGTGACCTCACCCCCGGCACCGGTGTCCGCCGAGGGCAACTGAGGGTCTACCTCGGATCGGCCCCCGGCGTCGGCAAGACGTACCGGATGCTGGACGAGGCGCACAGACGGCTCGACCGGGGCGCGGAGGTGGTCGTGGGCTTCATCGAGTGCCACGGCCGACGGCACACCGAGAACCTGCTCCAGGGCCTGGAACTCGTCCCCCGGCTGACCCGCAGCTACCGGGGCGCCGACTTCCAGGAGATGGACCTCGACGCGATCCTCGCCCGCCGCCCGCAGGTCGCCCTGGTCGACGAGCTGGCGCACACCAACATCCCCGGCGGACGGCACGCCAAACGCTGGCAGGACGTCGAGGAACTCCTCGCCGCCGGCATCGACGTGATCACCACGGTCAACGTGCAGCACCTCGAGTCGCTGAACGACGTCGTCCAGAAGATCACCGGAATCCCGCAGCGCGAGACCGTCCCGGACGAGGTCGTCCGCCGCGCCGACCAGATCGAACTGGTGGACATGGCCCCGCAGGCGCTTCGCCGCCGCATGGCGCACGGCAACGTCTACAAGGCGGAGAAGGTGGACGCCGCGCTCTCCAACTACTTCCGGGTCGGCAACCTCACCGCGCTGCGCGAACTCGCCCTGCTGTGGGTCGCCGGACGGGTCGACGAAGGCCTGCGCGACTACCGCGCCACCCACAACATCGACCGCGTCTGGGAGACCCGCGAACGCGTCGTCGTCGCACTCACCGGCGGTCCCGAGGGCGAGACGATCATCCGGCGGGCCGCCCGGATCGCCGACCGCACCGCCGGCGGCGAACTGCTCGCCGTCCACGTCACCCGCAGCGACGGCCTGGCCGGCGCGTCCCCCGGGGCACTGGCCGAGCAGCGGCAGCTGGTGGAGACCCTCGGCGGCAGCTACCACGTCGTCGTCGGCGACGACATCCCCAGCTCCCTGCTGGCCTTCGCCCGCGCCCACGACGCCACCCAGCTCGTCCTCGGCACCAGCCGACGCGGCCGGCTCAACCGCTTCCTGACCGGGCCCGGCAACGGCCAGACCATCGTCGACCTCTCCGAGGACATCGACGTCCACATGGTCACCCACGAGTTCACCGGACGCGGCCGCCTCCCCACCCTCGGACGGCGGCACTCCCGGCGGCGGACGGTCGCGGGCTACGCCGCGGGCCTGCTGCTCCCCGTCCTGCTCACCATGGTCCTCTCCCAGCTCACGGGGACCCTGAACCTCACCACCGAGGCGCTGATCTTCCAGCTCGGCGTCGTCGCGGTCGCCCTGCTCGGCGGCGCCACCTCCGCCCTGCTGGCCTCGCTGGTCGCCTCCCTGCTGCTCAACTACTACTTCATCCCACCCGTCCACACCTTCACCATCGGCGAACCCAACAACGTCATCGCCCTGGTGGTCTTCGCCGTCGTCGCACTCACCGTCTCCACCGTCGTCGACCACGCCACCAGGCTCACCGCCCGCGCAGCCCGCGCCACCGCCGAGGCCGAGACGCTCTCCACCCTCGCCGGCAGTGTGCTGCGCGGCGCCGACGCCGTACCCGCCCTGCTGGACAAGACCCGTACGGCGTTCGGCATGGACTCCGTCGCGCTGCTCGACCGGGCGAGCGGCGAGGCCCTCGCGCGCAGCGACGCCGACGGCGACACCCCGGCCGCGGACCGGGTGGTCACCGAAGTCCCGGTCGGCACCGACACCCTGCTGATCCTGGCCGGACGCCAGCTGCCCGCCGCCGACCAGCGCGTGCTCGCCGCGTTCACCGCGCACGTCGCCGCCGCGCTGGAACGCGACCGGCTCGCCACCGTCGCCGCCGAGATCGAACCGATCAAGGCCGCCGACAGGATGCGCACCGCGCTCCTCGCCGCCGTCAGCCACGACCTGCGCACCCCGCTGGCCGCCGCCATGGCCGCCGTCGGATCGCTGCGCAGTCCCGAGGTCGAGTTCGCCCCCGAGGACCAGGCCGAACTCCTCGACATGGCGGACGAGTCCCTGGTCAAGCTGACCCGGCTGGTGGACAACCTGCTCGACATGAGCCGCCTTCAGGCCGGCGCCCTCACCCTCCACCTGGAACCCGCCGGCCTCGACGACGTGCTGCGGGGCGCCGTGGACTCCCTCGCCAGGCCGGACGCCGCCGTCCAGCCCCTGGACCTGGACACCGTTCCCGCGGTGCTCGCCGACCCGCCGCTGCTCGAACGCGTCCTGGCCAACGTCATCACCAACGCCCTGCGCTACAACGCCCCGGGCGCACCGGTCCTGGTCGCCGCCAGCCACCACCAGGACCGGGTCGAGATCCGCGTGATCGACCGCGGCCCCGGTATCCGGCCCGAGGACCGCGGCCGCGTCTTCGTGCCCTTCCAGCGCCTCGGCGACGCCGACAACACCACCGGCGTCGGCCTCGGCCTCGCCCTCTCCCGCGGCCTCGCCGAGGCCATGGGCGGCTCCCTCGACGTCGAGGACACCCCCGGCGGCGGCACCACCATGCTGCTCACCCTCCCCGCGGCGACGGTCCCGGCCGAGACCGTCCCGGCGGATCCGGTCCCGACGGGCGGAGGCGAGACGGAATGAGTCACATCCTGGTGGTGGACGACGAACCGGCACTGTTGCGCGCGCTGAAGATCAACCTGCATGCCCGTCGCTACTCCGTGCTGACCGCCGCCACCGGACAGGAGGCCCTCGACTCCGTCGGCCGGAACAGCCCGGACGCCGTCGTGCTGGACCTGGGGCTGCCCGACTTCGACGGCATGGACATCATCCGGGGCCTGCGTGCCTCGCTCTCCGTGCCGATCATCGTCCTGTCGGGCCGTGCCGAGGTCGGCGAGCGGATCCGCGCACTCGACGCCGGGGCCGACGACCACCTCACGAAACCATTCGCGGTGGACGAGCTCTTCGCCGGACTCCGGGCCGTGCTCCGGCGCTCCACCGCCGTGGCGCCGCCCCACGTCCTCATCGGTGACCACACGATCGACACCGCGGCGAACACCGTCACCGGACCGCGGGGAGTCGTGCGCCTCACACCCACCGAGTGGCAGATCCTCAGAATGCTGTTAGCGGCACCCGGCTGACTGGTCCCCGGGAAGGAGATACTGCGCGGAATCTGGGGCCCCGAGGCGGAGAACCGCGGCAACTACCTGCCGGTCTACCTGGCCGGCCTGCGCCGGAAACTGGAGCCCGACCCCCACTCGGCCCCGCTACCTCATCACCGAACCCGGCATCGGCTACCGGTACCAGCCCTGAACCGGTCCCGTGGTGCTGGTGTGTTTTCGCGACATTGCAGTAACATGAGCTCTACTCATGTTACTGCCGTTCATCCGTCGCTGCCGTGAGCAGGGAGTCAGGCTGTGCCGAACCGACTCGACCTCCCGTCCGACTTCCGCTGGGGAGCCTCCACCGCGGCGTACCAGATCGAGGGAGCGGTGGCGGAGGACGGGCGCGGGCCGTCCGTCTGGGACGTGTTCGCCGCTCGCCCCGGCGCCGTCCGGGACGGCCACACCGGGGCGGTGGCCTGCGACCACTACCACCGCTACCCGGAGGACATCGCCCTGATGCAGGGCCTCGGCCTCGACGGCTACCGGTTCTCCATCGCCTGGCCGCGCGTCCAGCCCACCGGCGCCGGTCCGGTCAACCCCGCAGGGCTGGACTTCTACGACCGCCTCGTCGACGCCCTGCTGGAGTCCGGCATCACCCCGCTGCCCACCCTTTTCCACTGGGACCTCCCGCAGGCCCTGGAAGACGTGGGTGGCTGGCTGGACCGCGACACCGCGTACCGCCTCGCCGAGTACACCGCGGTGGTCGTGGACCGCCTCGGCGACCGGGTGCCCACCTGGATCACCCTCAACGAGCCCTTCGTGCACATGGTCTACGGCTACGCCCTCGGCATCCACGCCCCCGGCCGCGCGCTGATGCTCGACGCCCTGCCGGCCGCCCACCACCAGCTGCTGGGCCACGGGCTGGCCGCCGCGGTGCTGCGCGAGCGCGGCCTGGGAGTGATGATCGCGAACAACCTCACCCCGGTGTGGTCCGCCGGCCCCGACCCGGCGGACGCGGCGGCCGCCACCGCCTACGACGCCCTGCACAACCGGCTGTTCACCGACCCGCTGCTGCTCGGGCACTACCCCGACCTGTCGGCGTTCGGCCTCACCGAGGACCTCGGCGGTGTGGTCCGCCCAGGCGACCTGAAGCTCATCGCAGGCCCCGGGCTCGACGGACTCGGCGTCAACTACTACAACCCCACCCGCATCGCCGCCCCCACCGACCCCGGCCTCCCCTTCAGCGAGGCCCCGATCGAAGGCGTCCCCCGCACGGCCTTCGACTGGCCCGTCGTCCCCGACGGCCTCCGCGAACTGCTCGTCGGCCTCCGCGACCGCTACGGCGCCGCACTCCCGCCCATCACCATCACCGAGAACGGCTGCTCCGTCGCCGACGAACCCGCCCCCGACGGCACCGTCCGCGACCCCGACCGGATCAGCTACCTCGCCGGCCACCTCGACGCCCTCGCCGCCGCAGTCGCCGAAGGCGTCGACGTCCGCGGCTACTACACCTGGTCCCTCCTCGACAACTACGAGTGGGCGGAAGGGTTCCACCAGCGCTTCGGCCTGGTGCACGTGGACTTCGAGACGCAGGTGCGCACCCCGAAGACGTCGTACGCGTGGTACCGCGAGCTGATTGCTGCTCATCGAGCCGTCCGGAACCGCAGCACGACCCCGTAGCGACCGGCCGGCTGCGACGGGCGGACGGCCACCGCGCCGTTCGCCGCGCACCGGCCCCCGTCGGGGACGGGGGCCGGTGGATCCGGGCGGCTACGTGCACTTCTCGTCGATCTTGTACTGGAGCGCCTTCGGGTAGTCGTGCCGGCTGAGCCGGACGCGGGCCAGGATCGGCGCGTGGTTGAGGTCGTTGCCGGGATCGGCGATGTCCAGCAGCAGCGAGTCGAGCTCGGTGTGGGTGGTGAGCTCGTACCCGTGCATCCGGTCCTTGTCCGTGCCGAAGACCTCGGCCAGCTTCTCGTAGCGCCACGGGTGCAGCACGTTGTAGAAGTCGGCCCCGTTGGACGGCTTCTCCTTGTAGTAGCAGGGGCTGACCAGCATCTGCTCGATGCCGTAGAAGCCCTCGTTGTCCAGAACGAAGACCACCGGCCTCAGATGGTGACGCACGTGGGTGGACAGCTCCTGGCAGATCTCCTGGAACGAGCCGTCCCCGACGAAGACGAGCGGGCGCTTCATCGGTTGCTGTCGTCCCAGCGCCACGCCTGTGGCCGCGCCGACGGAGTAGCCGATGGACAGCCAGCTGTTCTGCGCCAGGAACCCGGCCCGCTCGGTGATCCGCAGGTTCATCGAGCCCAGCAGCGCGAACGCCGCGTCCGAGACCACCGTGAACGGCGAGGGGGCCTGTGGGTCCCCGCCGGTGGCCTGGTGCTCCAGGAAGAAGTTGATGTGCTGGAAGAAGCTGTCGTAGGTCAGCTCGGGCGGGTAGCGGTCGGTGCTCAGCGAGTCCAGGAACTCGGCCGTGCTGGCCGGGACGTCCAGGCCAGCCGCGTGCGCCAGCGCGAAGTGATCGGCCGGGAATGTCCGTCCCGCCAGCGCGTCGCGCAACGCCGTGATGAACCGGCCGAGTCGGACATCGGGGAAGTATCCGGCACCGACGCTGACGCCGTCGCGTGCCGCCACGATCCAGTCGTCGCCGATCGACTGCTCGCCGCCGAGGTTCTTGGAGGTGGACCAGGTCCCCAGGCCGATCCGGCACCCGGCGTTCTTGAAGGTCGTCCGGATCTCCGGCAGGCTCGCCCTGCCGTTGTAGACGCCGGCGAACAGCGGGTGCCGTTCGGACACCACGGACTTCGCGCCGACCGTGGTGCAGAACTGCATCCGGGTGGTCCGGACGAAGTCCAGCAGCTCGTTCTCCAGCCGCTGGCGGACCAGTTCCTCGCCGGCCCAGACGATCGGTGTGCCGAATTTCCCGATCAGCTCCACCGCTGCCGTGACGGCCTTCTCCAGCATCTCCTCGTTCCGTCGAGTGAACGGCCGCTCGTGGGCACGGAGTTCGCCCTGCGGAGGCTCGCACGGTGCGTGCCAGAGGTCCTCCATGACCTCCAGGTAGACCGGCTTGCGCTCGGTCAGGCACGCGGTGATCGCGCTGTCGATCTGCGAGGGTGCGAGTCCCGGATTGGAGAGCACCTGTGCGTCCACCGTGACCTGCCGGTAGACCTCCAGGTTGCTCTCCCGGCGCGAGCTCATGTGCGAGGTGAGCAGGCCGACCGCCTGGTGGTTGAGCCACTGTTCGTAGGACGGCGCCGCGTTGATCGCGATCAGTGGTACGTCCTCGACGTAGGCGCCGCCGATGCTGTTGAGGAGGCTGAACGCGCCCACCCCGTAGGTCACCGCAACGGCTCCGACGCCCTGTTCGCGATCGTCCGGGGCGGCGTCGGCGGCCCGCACCCTGGCGTAGGCATCCGCGGCGTAGCCGCCGCCCATCTCGGTCGGGGTGCCGATCCAGCGCACGGCTGTGGTGGCCTGCATGATCGTCAGGAACGGTCCGAGAAAGTCCCCGGGTACCCCGAACAGGTGCCGGATGCCCAACTGTTCAAGCCTGGTGGCCAGGTAGCGGGCCACCGTCCATTCGCCGTCGCCGCTCATCCGCGCAGGGCCTCCTGTCGGCTCTCCCGCCCGAGCTGGACCTCGGGCCGGACCTCCGGTTCCGCCGGGGCCGGCGGCGGTGGCGCCTCGTGCACGGCGATGGCCGCCCGGACGGCGGTCTCCACCGCGCCCTCGATCCAGGCGTGCTTCAGCGAGGCGTGCTCGCCGGCGAAGTGCACCGGGCCCTCCGGTTTGACCACGTCGAGGTGGAAGCTGGTCATCTGGTGCGGGGTGTACACCGCCGCCTCGCCGAAGGCGTACGGGTCGCGCAGCCAGCTCTGGGTCTTCCCGTAGCCGGGGTAGAACACCTCGATCCGCCGGCCGTGCACCGACTGGAGGTTGCGCAGCGCGTAGACGTACCGCTCGTCGTCCTCCATCGAGTCCCAGCGCACCGCGTCGTCCGACCAGCTGTAGCTGGCCAGCACCACCCCGCCGCCGTCGGCGCCGGGCACCGGGTGCGAGGGGTAGTACATGAAGCGGTTCGGGTTGTCGGTGGTCGAGCCGCCGCCGAAGCAGTTGGTGGCGGGGCGCACGCTGGCCCGGAGCAGCGGGGTGTGCCGGTACACCTCCCGCTGGGCCTGGCTGATCCGGCGCTCGTCCACGCTCGCGTGCGCGCCGAGCAGCATCTCGGGCAGGTTCCGCGGGGGACGGTGGCCGTTCTGGGCGGCGGCCAGGGCCGCCTCGGCGTCGTCCTCGCCCGCCCGCTGGTAGTACTCGTACAGGCCGGGTGCGATGGAGTCGAGTTCGACCTTCCAGTCCGCCTCGGTGAACTCCCACCACCGGCGGGAGAACTCCAGCAGCACCTTGGTGGCCTGGTCGTAGTGGGTCTCGGTGATCGCCCGGCGCTTCTTGTAGGAGAACGGCGGCGTCACCTGGACGAACCGCAGGGCGGAGAACGGGACCGTGACGATCGCGAAGTCGCCCTTCCAGACGGTGGGTTCGGCCTCCGGGTCGTCCTCGGGGACGGTCTCGACGGCGACCTGCGGCCCGACCGGGCCGACGCTCCGGGCTCCCCCGCCGTCCCGGCGCGGGTCCCAGTACTCCATCCGGACCATGCGCCGGCCCATCCGCAGTTCCTCCCGGAGCTCCTCGGCGAGCGCGTCGGGCAGCTTCCAGCTGCCGCCCTCGATCTCCCAGTACGTGGCGTTCGGGTTGATGTCGCTGCGGCCCAGGAAGGTGTGGAAGAAGGCCAGGTGCAGCCGCGAGGTCATGTTCTCGATCGTGCCGATCGCCTCGATCGCCTCGTCGCTGAAGCCCGCGTACTCGCGCAGGAAGCGGCCCATCGAGTAGCCGTCGAAGTCGCGGATCACCCGGGCCCAGCCGTCCAGCCACTCGGCGAACGGCTTGTTCACCCGCTTGCCGTCCCTGATGACCGAGTAGTAGTCGCGGACCGGCTCCAGGGCTTGGTTGACCATGTCGGCGGCGGTGATCCGCACCTCGTCTCCGGTGAGGTGGAAGCCCTCGTTGACGCAGCTCGGATCGGCGGTGTAGTCCTTGCGGCGGGCCTGGACCCGGTTGGTGCGGATCCAGGAGTTGAAGCGCTTGACCGGTTCGCGGAAGTCCGGGCTGTCCGCGCCGTACTTCCAGACCTTGCCGGGCTCGAACGACTCGTAGACCACCGGCGGGGCGGGTGCGTTCTGGTTTCCGGTGTCCGGATCGACGTCGACGTTGTAGAACAGCTGCCGGCGCAGGCCGAGGCTGTCGACCAGCGCGAGGGTGAGCGGGTGGAAGCCGGGCAACCGCATGGCCCCGGCCTCCGCGTACTGCTCCGGGTCGCGGAACGGTCCGTCGGCCGTGTCGTCGGTGGACCGGAAGGTCTTGATCCGCCCGCCCACCCGGCTGGCGTTGGCCTCCAGAATGGTGACGTTGTGTCCGGCGTCCTTGAGCAGCTTGCCGGCGACCAGGCCCGCGATGCCCGCGCCGATGATCAGCACGTCCTTGGGCTCGTCGGTCTCCGGGATGCCGTCCTTGATCAGAACATCGAGGTAGCGGAGCTTCAGGTCCTTGTCGTCCGGACCGACCAGCAGCAGCTCGCGCGCCAGCTGGCGGCAGGTCTGCCAGCGGGCGCGGTCGCCAGCTGTGCCTTCGATGACAGGGTTCTCCATGGTGTCTCCTCGGGGCGCTCGGCGGTCGGGGACCGGCCGGCTCGTTGGGGAGGGTCCTCGCCCTCGGCGAGGGCTCGCAGCGTGGTGATCGAGGGGGCGAGGCGTAGACGCCCCCGTCGTGCGGACGAAGGGCTTCATGTCGACGGTGCCGGAGGTGCCGTCCGCGAGTCCGGTCTCGGCCTTGTCGAAGCCCGTTGGGGACGTGTGCGGGGGACTTCGGGTCTCCGGCGCTGGACTCGGGGGTTGGACCAGTGCTGTCGGACCGGCCCGAACTGCTCCTCCAGAGAGGCGCCGCGGCGGCCGAACCTCAGCCCGCGGCCCTTGCCGTCGTCCGCTCCGCGCAAGAACTCCGGCCGTACGGGATGCCCCGGCGCATCAGACGGTGGCTCTTCGGCTTGTTGTCGACGACGCCGGCGAAGGTGTGCGGGTGGGTGCGGCGGAGGTGGGCGATCCGGGGGGACGGGTGGGGGCCGTGGTCACGCTCGGGTTCCTCACGGTGGGTGACAGGCAGCACCGATCACAAAGTGAGACTGCCTCGACACCCAACGTAGCCTCCTCGTCGAGTGTCCTGTCAACCGGAGGCGGGCCTCCCGAAAGGCTCACGCAGTGTCACCGGACGGGTTCGACGGGCGACGGCCCGACCGTCGGACCTTCGGCCGGGCGAGGACACGGACGACTCCGACCGAGGCGCTTCGGCCCGGTGCACCGCGACTCCGAGACCCGGGTACGCACGCCGAAGGCGCTGCGCTGGCGGAGGTGACGAGGCAGGGTGTTCCACAACGCGGACCTCAATGAGGGTCATGCATGAGGGCGCGGTTCAGGGCCACTGCTGGTCAGCCCGGAGGGGCCCACGGCTCCCGGGATCCGGCCTCCGGGTGCCGGCCCGTCAGCGACGTCCACGGGCGGACTCGTACGCGGCGCGGGCGGAGGGGCGCCTGGCCGTCGCGCAGGCCGGTAGGGCAGGGTAGGCCCATGGCGAGTGCGGCGAATCCCGTGGCGTGGCGCTCGGTGCGCGAGGTGCTGCCGCAGGTGTCGTCGGAGGGCGAAGGCGTCATGCTCTCGGTCCTGGGCAGCCGTGCCCTCCTGCTGTACCGGGTCGATGAGACCGAGCACCGCAGGCGGCAGGCGGCCGGTTCCGAGCCGCTGGACAGCATCCCGGCGCTGGAGCGCCTGCTCGGCCTGCCGGTCGGCCTTCCGGTTCCGGTGGGTTCCCTGCCGGAGCAGGCCGGGATTCGTGACCTCCCGCGAGGAGCAGTCGAGTGGGACGCGGATCTGGTGACGCGCCGGGCGGTTCGGCCGCTCGCCGTTGACCTCGCGGTCGTGCGGGCCGCCGGATGGCGGACGGGTCTGGAGCGCGCGGGCCGGTTCGCGCCGTTCTGCCGCCGGGCCGTCCTGCTCGACGAGGTCCCGCGCGCAGGGCGGGACGAGACCTTGGCGGAGGCCTCCTTCTACGGCATCGGCGTGCTCGTCGATGAGCCGGACGGGATCCGGATCGCCCTGGAACCCGAGGCGTACCGGCCGCAGCGGCACACCGCCGCGGCCTGGCACTTCGTCGAGGAGCTGTACGGACGACTGGTCTGAGCCGCCCGTCCGCCCGTCAGTCGGCTCCCGCGGCGGCCGGTGCCGAGTTCGCCGCGTCGAGGAGGGACCATCTCAGCAGCTGTGGCTGGACCTTGAAGCCGTTCGGCTGCCGGATGGCGGCATTGACCAGCGCGTACCGATCCACTGCGGCACGGCAGCGCTCCTGCCACCACCGCTGGCGGTCGGGCCCGGCCGCCAGGGACTGCAACGTCTGCTGCCAGGACATCAGTACCGCCGTGTTGTGCTGCGCTGCCGGCCGGACGTCGCGGTTGCTCGGGAAGCTGTCCAACGTCCGGCGTCCGCAGGCAGCGCATTCGCACACGGGTGCGTGCGCCGCGGCGAAGCGGCGTGCGAGGGTCTTGCCGAGGAACAGGGCCATCAGCTCGGGGAACAGCACGGCCGGGGAGTCGGGGAACCCCGAGCTCTTCGCGGGCTCACCGGGCGGCACGACGTGCCGGAAACGCCCGGACAGCCCGTAGGCGGCGAAAGCCGCACCCCGTGCCAGCGCGCCGAACGCCGCGAGATCGGCCCGCAGCAGCGCGGTTCCGGGCACCTGGGCCAGTACCCGCGCCAGCCCGGTGAGGGCCTCGGGGAAGCTCGCCAGTGGGTCCAGCCGGCCGCCGAGCATGATGGCCTTCATGCCGGGTGCCGGGCCCAGTTCTTCGACGAGACGGCCGACCAGGTCGCTGCGCAGCCAGCCGACGTCGATCGGGAGAGCGAGCACGATCCGGGGGTCCTCGCGCGCCGCCACGGCGCGCACAGCAGCTCGTACCGCGGCCGTGTCTCCGGCGCGGAGGTACCCGGTCGGCGTGAGTGCCGCCGTCGCGCCGACGGCGAGTTGGTCCTGGACCGCCTGGCCGAGGGGATCTGCGGCGGGCAGTTCGTCGGAGCGCGACAGGAAGGGCCCCTCCGCCGTCGCGACGCCGTCCTCGTAGAGCGCCGGGTCGGCGATGAGCACACCCGAGAAGTCCTCGTACCGGAGCTCCGATGCCTTCCTGAAGGCCTTCGGCCCACTGATCACGAGCCCGCTCCGGACGGGATCGAGCTGGTCCCGTACGAACCCCACTCGGGAGGCGTCCACCTGGATCAGCAACCGGTCGGTGAGCAACTCGGGCTGGTCGAGACGGGCTTGGAAGGTGGCGCGGGCCGTCGGACGTCGGGCGGATGTGCGGGGAGGGGGGAGCGGGCTGGAGGAGTCGGACATGGCCTCGCCTTCGAATCGGCGGAAACACTCGACGACGTACTCGCGACTCCAGTGTACGGAGCGGACCGACACTCCTGGTGGCGACAATCATCTGCGAGGAGGCGGGAGTTGGCCAGGAGCACACCATGCTCGGCGGGCGCAGGGGCTCGATGCCCGAGGTCTCGGAGGCGCGTCGTGTTGACCGCCAGCCAGATGGGTGACCGGGTCCTGGTGACCGCCGTGCCTCGACCGGAGTTGATCGGAGCATGGAAGAGATGGGTGTCGGCAGGGCGTTCCCGCGACCGAGGGACGCCAATGCCCGCCGGGTGATGCGGGCGCAGCGCGGCGTGGACACGAGACCCGAACTCGCCCTCCGGCGGGCACTGCACGCACTGGGCTTCCGTTACCGAGCGAACCTGCCCCTTCCCAGCATGAGGCGCCGGAGGGCGGACATCACGTTCGTACGCTGGCGTACCGCAGTGTTCGTGCAGGGTTGCTTCTGGCATGCGTGCCCCGAGCACCTGCATGCGCCGAAGCACAATGCCGAGTGGTGGTGGCGGAAGCTCGACGACAACGTACGCCGCGACAAGGACACCGATGCACGCCTCGTTCGGCTGGGTTGGCTTCCGTTGAGGGTCTGGGAGCACGAGGTCGTCGGGGCCGCGGTCGACAAGGTGGTGGAGTTGCTCGCCCATCAGGGGCATCCCCGCGCACGGCGGCTGCATCGGAGTTCTGGGCGAAGCACCGCGGCAGCGGTGAATGCAACGGGTCCGCGTCGACTTCGAGACGCAGCGGCGGACACCCAAGACCTCGTACGCCTGGTACCGCGACACGATTGCCAATCAGCGAGCCAGCCGGAAGGCGTAGTTGGGATGCTCCACGGCGTCGGTGCTCGTCAGGATCGACCCAGCCGATGGGCATCGCGGACCGGGGTGCCCCCATGGCTGTGGAGCCGTCAGGGCTTGAAGACAGGGTGTTCGACAGTTGCGGAGGCCGTCGCCAGTGGTGGCCCTGTACAGCCAGCGGTGTATCTCGGGGATGTGAGTTACCGGCGGCCGACGGAGAGTCGGTGGCCGTCGAAGGCGATGTCGAAGGCATGGAGTGCGGGCTTCCATCGCATGGTCCAGCGTTTGCCTTTGACCAGTCGGGTCCAGGCTCATCACGGCCGTGCAGAGGCACTTCGGCAGATGGGCCCCGTGGACGCCGAGGGCGTCGGCCGCTTCGCCGTCTGCGTCGACCCGAACGGCGCGGACTTCGTCCTGCTCACCCCGGTCGAGACCCCGCCCGCGGCCTGAACCTGGGCGCCGGTGGTCGTGGGGCCGCCCGCGACCTGGCCCGACGGCCGGCGTCACGCGGGTTCGAGGACGACCCAGACCTGCCCGGGGTGGAACGCCATCCGCTGCCCCGCGTAGCTGAACTCCGTGCCGCCGGCGGCGTCGGGCCGCGACCAGCTGCCCCGGTACGCCGTGCCGTCCCGAAGGAACACCGCCTCGCCGCTGCCGACCGTCGGCGCGAAGGGCAGAAGCTCACCGGAGGAGTCGACGAGCCTGCGGGGCGAGGTGGTCTCGGCGACCTTCTGCACCACGATCGTCGGCGCACCCATCTGCCCGGCGTCCGTCGTCATGGCCGGCCTGCCGTCCAGCGCCACCAGGTACCTCCCCTCCGCGGCGGACCAGGTGAATGTGAACGAGGCCGCGGGCATCCGCGCGGTGAACGAGGCCGTCGGCGCGCCCCCGGTCGGCGCGTCGCCGAAGCGGAAGCCGACGTCGCGGGCCGCGGTCGCGTCCGGGAAGTGGCGCAGAATCCCGGACGGCACCACGTACTGGTTGAACGGCGGCACGTTCCACTGCCCGCGGATGAACGAATTGTCCTGCTGCGGCGAGCAGTTGAACACATCGGCCTGGGCGAGCACCGGCAGGAACCGGGTCTGCGCCCCGGAGTAGGCGAAGTCCACGCGCCCGTACTGCTGCAGGATCGGCAGATCGCTCTCCCGGGCGCTGCGCACCGGGCCGATCCGGTCGCCGGCGGGAAGGTGGTTCGAGTCGTAGATCGCCAGGAACCGCGAGATGCCGCCCTCGACCTCGATCGCGTAGACCACGTCGGCCGCGTTCACGCCCGTCTGCGGTCGGGCAGCGGCCGCGTTGTCGACCTTGACGGCGATGATCCTGCCCGCCTCCCCGGGGAGCCCGGTGAGCGGCGACACAGCACCCGTGCTGCCGGGACTGGTCGGGGTGGGCTGCGGGCCGGCCCCCGTACGATCCGGCGAGCCCCCGCCGCCAATGGTGAGCACGACCGCCCACAGCGCCGCGAGCAGCACGGCGCCGCCGCTGACGGCGACGGCGGCGATCCGCCGGGCTGGAGGCAGGGACCTCCACCAGCCCAGCTCACGCTCGAAGGTCTTCATCCGAGCTCACCTCCGCGCAGCCGGCCATCAGAGACTCCGGCACCTACGAAGACGAGTCGGTCGGCCCGCGCAGTTCCGCCGCCCCGCTGAAACCCGAGCCTTCCCCCGCTCCCGGCACCGGCCCAGGGGGTGCACTCAGGGCTGCCCGCCCGGTCCGCCGTCCCGCCACGCGGTCGGTGGCAGCAGCCAGAACAGGACGTCGTCGGCCGGTCCCAGCCGGACCGCGTCCAGCAGGCCGGTCCAGGAGGTGCGGCCGGATTCCAGGGCGGCGACGAAGGAGTGGGGCCAGCCGGGGATCATCTGATCGGCGCCGCGGCGGCGTGCGTAGACGTGGCAGAACAGGCGGTCGTCACTGGTGGGGGCGTCGGGTCGGAGCCAGTTGGAGATGTCCACGGCCAGGGCGATGCGCCCCTCGGCGAGGCGTGGGATCGGCAGGGCGGCCAGTGTGCGTCGCAGCCGGGTCGGCTCGAGCCAGCCCCGGTCCAGCGCGGCGTACATCGCCCCGTGCCCGCGCCGGTGCTCTGCCGCCAACGACAAGTCCACCAGCGTCTTGACCGGCCCGTCCGTGCACAGCAGCGCGTCGGTGAGCTCGAAGAGCACATCCGCCCGCCTGTACAGGCTCTCGTAGAACTCGACCCAAAGCGGGACAAGATGCCCAAAGCATCTCCCGAGGGCGCCTCGGCAGGGAGACTCATAGGCGGCGGCCGTTCTCTGGTTCTTCGTGGCTCGACATCTCGAAGCGTGGAGAACGGCCGCCTCTGCTGTCCCGGAAAGAACCGCAGATCAGCAGGTCGAGCGACCTGCGAGATCAAACAACAAGCTCAGCCGGGCGTGTCCGGGAGCAGCGGGAGGTGGGTGATGACGGTGGTCCCCTCGCCCTCGGCCGAGTGGATCTCCAGTCTGCCCTCGTGGTTGGTCACGATGCTCCGCACGATCGCCAGGCCGAGGCCGGTGCCGGGAATGGCGAGCTCGGTGACGTTGGAGGCGCGGAAGAACCGGTGAAAGAGGTCCTTCTGGTCCTTCTCGGGGATGCCGATCCCGGTGTCGCCCACGGTCAGCACAGCCTCGCCGTCCCCGCGGGACGTGCTGACCGTGACCAGTCCTCCGGGCGGGGTGAACTTGACGGCGTTGGTGAGCAGGTTCATCAGGACGCGGTCCAGCTGGTGGACGTCGCCGAGGACGATCAGGTCGTCCTCGGCGGGCACCTGGTTCAGGGTCACCGGGACGGCCATGGCCGCCGGGCGGATCGCCTCGACAGAGGAGTTCACCAGCTGGCGCAGGTCGACCGGCAGCCGTTCGGAGGTGAAGGCGCCCGACTCGACCCGCGAGATGGTGAGCAGGTCCTCGATGAGGTTGCGCAGCCGGGCCGCGTTGCGGTCCACCACCTCCACCATGTGCCGTTGGCCGTCGCTCAGCGGGCCGGAGTCGTTCGCCAGCAGTTCGACGTAGCCGACGATGCTGGTCAGCGGGGTGCGGAGCTCGTGCGAGACGGTGGAGAGGAAGTCGTTCTTGGCCTTGTCCAAGCCCTTGAGCCGGTCAACGAGTTCGGTCTCCTGACGGTAGGTCCTGGACTGCCGCACCGCACGGCCGAGTCCTGCGGCGATCGACTCGACGGCCTCGACCTCCATCGGCAGCCAGACATCGCCAGGCCGGCAGCGGGCGAGGATGACCGCACCCATTGCCTCCGTGCCCGATCCGAAGGGGGTCACCAGGACGGCGACGACGCCCATCGCGGTCAGCGCGGCGCGGACTTCGGGCGGTGGTCCGGTGGTCCCGAAGGAGCCGGGGGCGCCGGGCAGAGCGGATCCGGAGGCGAGGTGCGGCCGGATGTCGTCGACGGACCAGCTCGTGTCCTGCGCGTAGTGCTCCCGGATGATCTCCGCCGGAGCCGGAGGCAGCCGGAGCAACTCCTCCGACGGAAGGCTGTCGCGGTCCGCGCTCCAGGCCCGGACGACCGGCACGTCGGGCCCGCCGCCGTCGTCCGCCTGCAGAACCAGCACGTGGTCCGCCCGTAGCGCCTCGCCCAGGCCGCGCACGGCCTCGTCGAGAATCTGGTCGAGGTCGAGGCCGGACCGGATGCCGATTCCCGCCTGCCGCGCCGCCGCGGCCAGCCGGCCGCGCTCGGCGTCGAGACGCCGCAGCCGGTCGTTCTCGTCGGCGAGCACGTTGACGGCGTGGGCGACGGCCCGGACCTCGGCCGGACCGCGGTCCGGCGCCCGGGCCCCGTGGTCGCCCTGCGCCAGCCGGCCGAGCACCGTCCTGATGCCGGCGAGCGGCCGGGTGATGGCCCGCACCGTGTGCAGTCCCGCGATCAGGGCCAGCACCGTCGCCAGTACCAGGAGGGCGCAGGTGGCGGCGCCCGCGCTCCACGCGATCAGATCGGCGCGGTCGGAGAGCTCGTCGGCGTCGTGGGTGAGACGTCCGTCCAGTTCCGCGTTGGTGGCCTCGAAGGCGTCGTACGGGACCTGCGCGGCCACGGCGAGCGCCGCAGCTCCGGGGCTCCCGGGCGTTGCCGTCTGCACCTGGTCGGTCATCCGCAGGTAGTCCTGGATCGGCCGCTCCTGAGCCGACAGGTAGGGCCTGGCGTCGGCGGGCGCGTGCGTGAAGGCCTCGGTGAGCGGGCCCCGGAAGTCGTTGCGCGAGCTGAGGAACGCGGCCAGTTGCGCGGGATCGCCGGTCAGCAGGTAGGCGTTCATCCGGCGTGAGCTGTCGGCGAGTTCCCCGCGCAGGCGCAGGTTGGCCTCCTGGGTCGGTGTCACCCGGTGCGTCAGGTCGTCGAGCGCCGAGTGCTGGAGCAGCGCGCCGGTCAGGGCGACGACGCCGGTGAGCACGACGAGTCCGATCAGCAGGCCGAACGACCAGGAGAGCCTCCGGACCACGGATCGGTCGCGCCGATCGGATCGAGCAGGCCGGAAGCCGCTCATTGCCGGTCCCCTTCGGTCGGCTCCGCGGCGAAGCCACGGCGCGTCATGACGCCCCAGACCTTCGGCGCGCCGTGGACGGCGTCCCAGATGCCCCGGACCCGCCACCAGGCGGTGAACTGCCGGTACCCGAGGTTCTCGGCCGCCGCTCCCAGCACGGCGGAGGAGATGTCCCGCCAGCGGCTGTAGCGGTGGAAGGCGTACTCCTCGGCCAGAATCGACAGCAGGCTGATCACCATCGCATAGCCGTAGGAAGCCAGCAGGAAGCGCCACAGGAACCCCAGGTCGACCGCCCCGATCAGCAGGCCCAGCGGTACCAGGACCAGGCCGGCGAGTTCGACGACCGGTGCGCACAGTTCGAAGAGCACGTAGAAGGGCAGAGCCACCAGCCCTACCCGGCCGTACCGGGGATTGCCGATCATGCCCCGGTGCTTGAGCAGGACCTCGGTGAGACCGCGGTGCCAGCGCCGCCGCTGGCGCCCGAGCACCCGCAGGGTCTCCGGGGCCTCGCTCCACGAGATCGGCTCGCCCACGAAGACGATGCGGTAGTCGTGGCCCGTCCCGCGCAGGTAGTGGTGGAGTCGGACGACCAGCTCGGCGTCCTCGCCGAGGCAGTCCGGATCGAGCCCGCCGACGGCGACCACCGCGTCGCGCCGGAACATCCCGAAGGCACCGGCGATCACCAGCAGGCCGCCGATCCGCGACCAGCCCGTCCGGCCGAGCAGGAAGGCCCGCATGTACTCCACCGTCTGGATCTTCGCCAGCAGCCGGTGGGGCATGCGGACCCGCACGACACGGCCGGCCACGACGGTGCAGCCGTTGGCGATGCCGATCACACCCCCGGCGCCCACGACCCGCAGCGGGTCGTCGGCGAAGGGCTTGGAGATCGCGAGCAGCGCCTGCGAGTCGAGGATCGAGTCCGCGTCGACCATGCACAGGAGCGGATAGCGGGCCAGATTGATGCCGACGTTGAGGGCGTCGGCCTTGCCGCCGTTGCGCTTGCGAGCCACGATCAGCGACACCGGGCCGCTCCTGGGCAGGTGGACCGACTCCACGGCGCCGCGCACGGGCACCTCGGTGGAGACGACATGGGGCACCTCGACGAGGTCGAAGGCCTCACGGAGCCGGTCCAGGGTGGCGTCGGTGGAACCGTCGTCGACCACGACCACCTCGAACGAGGGATGGCGCAGCAGGAGCAGCGCCTGCACCGCGTCCACGATCCCGGCCTCCTCGTTGTACGCGGGCACGATGAGCGACACCGGAAGCGTGAAGGGACTGGCGGAGGCATCGTCGTAGCCGGCGAACGGCGTGCGGCGCAGATGCCGGACGAAGTCGCCGGCCGCGATGAGGACCAGCGTGAGATAGCCGGTGTTGATCGCCAGGAAGTACCCGAGAACCAGGACGTTGCTGACGGCGATCACGTCCAGCAGCACGTCGTGCGCGCCGCTCGCCGTCGACGTGGCCGTGGCCGGAGCGGCCGCGCCGAGGACGGCCGTCGCGAGTGGCGGCGTCACGGTCCCACCGCCGCACGCCCGGCGGCGGAGTGTGCGCCTTTCTCGCCGATCGCCGCTTCCGCCAGCGCGGCCCGCGCATGAGCGGCCGCGTGCCCTCCGCGGGCCCCGTCCGCGGCGCGGCGCAGTTCGTCGCGCCCGGCCGGCCCGACGTGCAGCAGTGCCCGGGCCGCGGTCGCGGCCACACGGTGGACGGGGTCGTCGAGCAGTTCCCCCAGGCGTGGGGCCGCGCATGATGCCCCCAGACGGCCCAGCGCCCTGGCCGCCACCGCGCGCAGCGACTCCGGCTGGCCCCGCCGCACCGCGTGCAGCAGCGGCTCCAGGCCGGCCGGCGTGCCGAGGGCGCCCAGAGCACGCGCGGCCCGGATCCGCACTTCGAGATGCGGATCGGCCCTCAGCGCGGCCGCGACCCTGGTGGTCCACCCCACTCCTCCGGTGGCTCCGAGAGCCTCGACGGTCACCGCCCGGACCAGCGGCTCGGCATCGTCCAGACCGGTGGCGATCTGGTCGTGCCCGGCGGCTCCGAACGCGGTGAGCGCCTGCAGGACGACCGCGGGCGGTACCGGATGCGGACCGTGCAGGCAGGCCAGCAGGTCGGGGACGTCCGCAGGATCCCCGATGTGGCCCAGAGCCCGCGCGGCGACCGTCCGGACCTCGGAGTCGGCGTCCGAGAGCAGGACGCGAAGCCGTGGGGTGGCCGCCCGGTGCCGCAGCAGCCCGAGCACCTCCGCAGCCCGGCCCTTCCGGACCGGCCCGCGCCGTCGCAGGTCCGCCATCGCCCGCGTGGCGACTCCCCGCTGCTCGAACAGGGCCACCAGCGAGGCCCTGGCCTGTCCGCTCACCTTCGCGAGGATCGCCCGCGCCGTGGGTTCGAGAGCCGCCCAGCTCCGGTCGTCGAGAGCGGACAGCGCCCGGAGGCTTCCCGCTTCCTCGTCCCCCTCCGCACAGAGGAATTCAAGCAGCAGGACCCGGAGCGGCTCGGCCGCGCGCTCCCTGCGGCGTTCCCGTTCCCGCCGGACGGCACGCACGCAGACGAGGAGTACCAGCAGCACCACGGCCGACCCGGCCAGCACCTGCATGCTGTCGTTGACAATGCCGCGGCCGGTCATCGGGTCGCCCTGGCCAGGACCGCCTGCACCCGGCTGCTCAGTTCACGCGGGCTGAACGGTTTGATGATGTAGTCGTCGGCACCGGCCGCGAAGCCGGTCTCGATGTCGAACTCCTGCGATCGAGCGGTGAGCAGGATCACCGGCAGCCTCTCCGTCTCCGGCGCGGCCCGCAGTTCCCGGCAGACGTCCAGACCTGACATCCCGGGCATTCTGATGTCGAGGAGGGCGAGATCCACGGTCTGCTCACGGACGGCCTTGAGCGCGCCCAGACCGTCGTCGACCACGGTGACCTGATGGCCGGACTGCGTGAGCTTGTAGGCCACGAGGTCACGGATGTCGGCGTCGTCGTCGGCCACCAGAATGGATGCCATCGTCCCTCCTCGGGGCGAGCCCGGCGGGAGTGAATGCGCCACAGCCGTTGTGAGCCGCAGACGTTGTGGCCTGCGCATCGAGCGAGGGTTCCGGTCCCGGACGGTCGCTGTTCGGCTCTCGTCCCGCCACTTCCGGCACGGGGAGACGGGCGGTCTCAGGTTCATGCTAGGAGCGGCCGGTGGGGCGTGCGACATGACGCTGCGGGGCAGGTGACGCGGAGAGCGGCCGGGGCCGCCGGGGCCGGTGCACAGGCCGTGCCGCGGGCCTCTGCATCGTTGACGCTCTGTCTTCCACTACGGGATCCGTCACCCCGACGCTCCTGTTGCGCCGTCCGGCGGTGGGGGCGGCGGCGGGGACGGGGTACGGGGATCGGACGCTCCGTCACCCGTCACGGACGGTGCGCGGCCACGGTCCGTCAGGGTGCCCGGATGACGGCTGACGCGGTCCGCATGCCGACGCGCGGCCACGGGCCGGAGACGGCGGCCTCCGCCGGCCCGTAGGGGCCGTTGCTCCTGGCCGGGCCGGACGGGGAGGGCCGGCGGGAGGGACATGACACTGCGTCACGACGGCGTGCTCGTCGGCGGCTGTCCGTGCCGAGGGCGGCGGGCTACCATCCGTGTGCGTACGAATTTCGTGAACTGGATATACTGAGACCGGATTTGTGTCGAAAAGTCTGGCTCGAGGAGCCTCAAAGGCGGAGCCCGAGGGGCCCTGTTCCCCCTATCGAAGCGGCTTCCTCCGCTTACCGACTCCCTGGTACCGAGTCCCCGCACGGGTCTCGGAACCTCCTTTGCGCGAGGTGACGGGTTTGAATACCCAACGGCGCTGGGTCCCCTTGATGACCGGCTTCGGTGTGTTGGTGGTCCTGCTCACGGCCCTCTACTATGCGTTCTCCGCGCAGCGGCTGATCTTCCTCGGAATCGGACTGACCGGTGTCATCGGCATGCTGGTGGGCGTCTTCGTCAACCGTCCGTCCCATCGGTTGCCGTGGCTGGTGCTCGCCGCCGCGAACCTCAGCTTCGCGGCGGGCGAGGCGACCCAGATCGTCTTCATCCAGTTCCTGCACGAGGAGAACCCGTTCCCGTCAGCCGCCGACGTCTTCTACCTCGCGACGTACGGGCTGTACGCGGTGGGGCTCCTGGGATTCGTCCGCTGGCGTTCGGCCGGGCGTGACCGGGCCAGTTTCATCGACGCGCTGATCCTGACGGCCGGCCTGGCCCTGCTGTCCTGGATCTACCTGATCGTCCCCTCCACCCATGTTGCCGGCCTCACCTGGCTGCAGAAGGCGATCTCCGTCGCCTACCCGCTCGGGGACATCCTCGTGCTGGCGATGCTGCTGCGCCTGCTCGCCCCCCGCGGCGGCAAGAGCCCGGCGCTGGTGCTGCTCGCCCTGGGGACGGTCGGTCTGCTCACCTCCGACGTCCTGTACGCCCTCATCCTCCTGCACGGGACCTGGCACACCGGGACGGCGGTGGAGCTGGGCTGGGCGGTGTTCTACGGAGCCTGGGGCGCCGCCGCCATCCACCCCTCCATGGTCACGCTGACCCAGCCCGTCCGGTGGCGTGCCGACACCGCGCGCGGCCGCCTGGGCCTGCTCACGCTCGCCTCACTGATCGCGCCGGCCATGCTCCTCCTGCAGGATGCACGTGGAGTGACCACGAACGTCGGCGTCATCGGAGCCTTCTCGGCCATCCTCTTCGCGCTGGTGCTCTACCGGCTGGCGGGCGTCGCGGCGACCCATCGGCAAGGCGTCGGCCGGGAGCGTGTCCTGCGCATCGCCGTGGCCTCGCTGGGGTCAGCGACCGACATCCGGGACACGGCCGCCGCGGTCCGGACCGTCCTCGCCTCGCTGCTGCCGGACGACCGGAGCCACAGCGCGCTGCTCGCCATCAGGGAGGGCGCCGTCTTATGGCTGATCCGTGTCGACGACGGTGCGCGCCGCGCGGCGTCCCCGGAGACCGCCCGGGCGGTGCAGGAGCTGACGCGGAGCGTCGAGGCCCGTCTGGTGAGCCGCGCCGAACTGCAGCACGACCTCGCCGCGGAACTCGGCGGGGCACCCAGCGCCGTGGTCTGCCCGCTGGCCCTGCCGGACCGGCCGGAGGACCAGACCGAGCCGGACGGCTCCGCGGCCCCCAGCACCGGGGCGCTGATCGTGGCCGCGGACGAGCATCATCTCATCGTCCTGCAGGAAGCGCTGGTCACGCTGACGGCCCAGACCGCCCTCGCGATCGAACGGATCGCCCTCAGCGAGGAGGTCGACCGGCGCAAGAGCGAGGCCTACTTCCGGACCCTGGTGCAGAACGCATCCGACGTCATCCTGATCCTCGACGACGACGACAGGATCCGGTACGCCAGCCCGTCGGCCGACCAGGTTCTCGGCCATCCCTCGTTGGAAGGCGTCCGGCTGACGGACCTGATCGCTGCGCAGGACAGCGGCTCGGTGGTCCACACCCTTGCGCAGATGCGGATCCGCGACTGCCAGGGCAGGCGTGACCACTGGAGGATGACGCGCGTCGACCACGCGGTCATTGAGGTCGAGGTCAGATGCAGTGACCTGCGGACCGAGGCGACGGTCGGTGGCCTGGTGCTCACCCTCCGGGACGTCACCGAGCAGCGTTCGCTCGAACGTGAACTCACCCGCCAGGCTTTCCACGACTCGCTCACCGGCCTCGCGAACCGCGTGCTGTTCCAGGACCGGGTCTCCCATGCGCTGACCCAGAGCCAGCGCGAAGGCACCGTGGTCGGCGTGCTCTTCGTCGACATCGACGACTTCAAGGTCGTGAACGACATGCAGGGGCACAGCGTGGGCGACGAGCTACTGGTCGCCGTCGCGCTGCGGCTGTCGTCGACCGTCCGGGCGTCCGACACCGCGGCCCGCATCGGCGGCGACGAGTTCGCCCTGCTGGTGCAGGACTCGGTGACGCCCGGGGACGTCGAGACCTTCGCCGATCACGTGATCAGTGTGTTCGCGGAACCGTTCCGCCTCAGCGTCGGTCCGGTGAGCGTCTACGCGAGCGTGGGCATCGCCACCACCGAGGACAGCATCGACTCGGTCGAACTCCTGACCCATGCCGACCTGGCCCTGTACGCCGCGAAGACGGCCGGCAAGCGCCAGTGGCGCGGGTACCAGCCCGTCCTCCAGAGCGGTATGGCCGAGCGGCACCAGCTCCAGGAGAGCCTCGACAGTTCGCCGGTCGAAACGTCGTTCCTGGTCCTGTACCAGCCCATCGTGGTACTCGCCACCGGGGAGATCGCCGGGTTCGAGGCGCTGGTCCGCTGGCCGCACTCGTCGCGGGGCATGGTGCTCCCGGAACAGTTCATCACCCTGGCGGAGGAGAGCGGCCAGATCGTCCCCCTGGGTGCCTGGGTGCTCGGCCAGGCGGCGGCCGAGGCGGTCCGCTGGCGGCAGCGGCCGGGGCGTTCCGACGCACAGTCCAGCGCGCCGTACGTGAGCGTCAACGTCTCACCTCGGCAGTTCCGGGACGACGGCTTCCTCGACGCGGTGCACCACACGCTGGAGCTGTCCGGCATCGAGCCGTCCAGCCTGATCCTCGAACTGACGGAGACCGTCCTGATGAGGCACGACGACCGCATCCGGACCGTGATGCGCGATCTGACCGACCTCGGTATCCGCATCGCGATCGACGACTTCGGAACCGGCTACTCCTCGTTGAGCTATCTGCGCGAGTTCCCGATATCGATACTCAAGATCGACAAGTCGTTCATCGACAAGCTCGGGCGCTCCCCGCAGCAGTACGCCCTGGTGGAGGGAATCGCCCATCTGGCGGACACCCTTGGTGTCAAGGTGATCGCCGAAGGCGTGGAGAACACGACCCAGCGGGAGCTGCTGATCTCCATGGGCTGCCCGCTCGGCCAGGGCTTCCTGTTCTTCCGGCCGCTCCCGTCCGACCAGGCGGAGGCCCTGATCCTCGCCCCGGATCGCCGGCTCGGGGTCAGGTGAGGCGGCGTCGGCGGCTCAGGGCCCGGGCGTGCAGCCGCCCGCCCTCCGGGGTCGCGCTTCGCGGCCCCGGTGAGTGAAACCACGCGACGGTATTTCGTGTACCTGGCGGTATTCGTGCACCTGAGGGGCCCGGTTACGCGTTTTTCCGGAGTAACCTGGAAGGTGCCGGAGAACTTACCGGTAGGACGATCACGAGGAGGTGGATATGCAGATCAGTGGAGCAGGAGCCCTGATTCTGCGACTCGTGATCGCGAAATCCCAGCCCAGCCCTCCGGCCGGGAGATGACGGGACCGCCGAGGTGGCGGGGGCGCAGGTGCAAATCCTGTTGTTCAGATCAGTGTTAATTCAGGGCGTGGGCCGTTTTCGCAGAGATGCGGAGGCGGCCTTTTTGTTGTTCCGCCACTCGGTGGTCGCAGTGCGCGATCCCATCGCACGGTCACAAGCGTTCGGGTCGTTTCCTTCCCCTGCGATCCGGCGGGTGTCCGAGCGGCTCGGGAAGTAGGCCGCCGGTCGGCGGAAGCCCCGCCGATCGGAAGCCCGCCGGGGGTGCGCCGTACGGGCGGCCTGCCGCGAACCCCGCACGTGCCGGATGCACCGGGCCCGGGGCGCGGCGCATTCTTGAGGGCATGGACGTCGAACGGCGCTCGGCCGGCGAGAGGCCGTGGGGTCGCGTCCCGGCGCTGGTGCTGGTGCCCATCGGTCTCCTCGTGGTGCTCCTCGTGGTGATCATCCGGTCGCCCGACTCGATCCGTCTGGGCCCGCTGCTCGTGATCGCTCCCGCACTGACCCCGTCCTTCGCCGGGCCACGGGTGACCGCCGCCGTCGCGGCGCTCACCGTCGCCGCCGGTGTCCTCATCGCCGTCCTGCGCGGTGGCCTGACCACCGGCAACCACCCGGCGCAGCTTGCCGCACTCGCCGCGCTGTCCATGATGATCGTGGTCTTCGCGGTGGTCCGGGAGCGCCGCGAACGGCAGCTCGCCCGCGCCCAGTCGGTGGCCGAGGCGGCCCAGCGCGCTCTGCTGCGCCCGATTCCCGAGCGGATCGGCCCGCTGCAGATCGCGACCGTGTACCTGGCCGCCGAGCACGAGGCGCAGATCGGCGGTGACCTCTACACGGCGACCCGCACGGACGGCGGGGCACGGATGATCGTCGGGGACGTCCGGGGGAAGGGCCTGGCCGCCGTCGGGGAGTCAGCCCCGTTGCTCAGCGCCTTCCGGCTCGTCGCCGCCCAGCACGCCACCCTGCCCGACCTCGCCTGGACGCTGGACCACAACGTCAGCCGGTACCTGCACGACTTCGCCCAGACCGACAGGGAGACCGCCGAGCACTTCGTCACCGCCCTGCTCCTGGACATCCCCGACGACGCCCCGGTGGCCCGCATGACCAACTGCGGACACCCGCCACCACTGCTGCTGCACCACGACCGCGTGATCGGACTCGACGGCGCCGGTACCGCGCCACCCCTGGGCCTCGGCGTCCTGGCGGCCGCCGACTACCCGGACGACACGTTCCCCTTCGAGATCGGGGACACGCTCCTGCTCCACACCGATGGCGTGATCGAAGCCCGCGACCGTTCCGGTGCGTTCTACCCGTTCGCGGACCGGGTCGCCCGTTGGACCGGTAGCGCGCCGGAGGCGCTGGTCAACCACATCCGCCGCGACCTGCTGGCTCACGCCGGTGGGCGGCTCGGCGACGACGCGGCCGTCGTCGCCATCCGGCGTACCGACGGGTCCGAGCACCGTCTGCACGGGCTGCTGTAGACGGCACACCGCCCTCGCGCGCCCGTCCGGTCACGGAGCTGCCGTCAGCTGCTCGCGCCGCCCCAGCGGATGGCCGCCGCACCCGCGTAGTCGCCCGCGTGCGCGAAGCCGGCCAGCACCACCAGGTCGCCGCCCTTGACCCGACCGGACCGCAGCGCCAGGTCCAGGGTGACGGGCACCGCGGCGCCGAAGAGGTTGCCGCACCGGTCGAAGGTGTCGGGATGCCGTTCGGGCGGAAGCCCCAGCGACCGCCGCCAGTTCCCCAGGAAGGTGCGGTTGGGCTGGTTGGTGACCAGCACGTCGATCTCCGCCGTGGGGACTCCGATCCGCGCACAGACCTCGGCCACCATGTCGGGCACCAGCCGGTTGCCGCGTTCGAGGACGGTACCGACGCTCTCCTCGGTGAAGCCGATCCGCAGCTGGGACCGCCCCGGTTCCCAGTAACGCCGGCCGTCCTCCAGGACGACGGTCATGTCTCCGCCGTGGGCGCCGATGTGACGGCCGGCCACTGCCAGCACCGGTGAGGCCGCCGAGGTGGTGACGTAGCCGACTCCGCAGCCGTCCCCGGGGATCGCGGCCTGGGCGAGCCGTCGTACCTCGGACTGGGTGAAGAGCTGCCCGGCGGCGGTCTGCGCGTTGCAGATCAGCGCCGTCCTCGCCTCGGTGGTGCGAAGGATCTGCCGGGCCAGTTGCAGCATGTGCACGAAGGACGCGCAGCCCGCGTTGGCCACGTCGATCAGCCACTCCGGGTTCAGGCCGAGCCGGCGTGCGACCTCGGTGCCGGCCCCGACGATCGGACTGTCCGGCAGCTGGCTGTGTACCAGGAGCACGTCCACCGCGCGGATCTCGGCCCGGCCGTGCCGCTCGATCAGCGGCTGGACGGCCCGCTCCACCAGGTCCACGTTGCTCTCCCCGGTGACATGGTGCCGCAGCGCCGGAACCCGGAACATCGGGCTGTCCCTGAGCCGGTCCTCCGCCCCCGGGTGGTCGGTGTAGAACGAGGCGGGCACCGGCTCCCCGGGCAGGTGCCCGGAGACGCCGGTGAGGCTGACGGTCTTCACTTCGCCCCCGGATCCGCAGCCGCGGCCGCCGAACGCGGTGGCACGCTCACCGGCAGGGCATTGCGGTACCGGTGCTCCAGGATCGCCTTGAGATTGGCCATCTCCACCGTGTGGCCGGCGTAGAAGAGGTCCCAGTAGGTGCCCACCCAGGCCCGGTCCGGGCTCGGTGCGAGCTCAGGGCGGGGGTTGGCGTCGTAGTACGGGTGCCGGCAGTTGGTCCAGGTGATGACGGAACCGGGCCGTCCCAGCACCGGTTCGGCGGGCACGACCCGCATCAGGTAGATCATCCAGAGTCGCTCGCCCTGGTCCCAGGCACAGTGGAAGTCCACCGTCCGGGCCTCGGCGTTGGACGCCACCCGGCAGTAGATCCTGGTCCGCGCCTCCAGCAGGTCGTCCCCGACCCACAGACCGGGGGTGCCGCCGGGCTCGAAGTTCCGCAGACTGAACGTCCACTCCTCCAGGTGGTGCCCCTGTCGCAGGTAGGTGTACGCGTCGTCCGGCGGGCAGTCGACGTACTCGTGGATCGTGCAGTACTGCCCGTAGACATCCTGGTGGGGATAGGCCGGGCGGGTCAGCTCCGCGCAGCGGGCCGCCAGGACGGCCGGGGCGGTGTTCTCCACCGTGGTCAGGCCGGGCACTCCGGACGGGCCGGGCGGCTCAGCCGGGGTGGACGGTGCGACGCTCATGAGCGGTCTCCTCGTGGTCGGCCGGCACCGGGCCGGTGGCGTTCAGGAACGGAAGGAACGGGGGGATCTCCGCGGGATCGACGTCCACTGCCACCAGGACCGGACCGCTCGTGGTGTTGCCGTGCAGCAGTGCCTGCCGCAGCTGCGGACCGCTGGCGGCCCGGCTCGCGGCCAGGGTGGGGAACATGCCCGCTGCGCCCGCGGCGATGTCCGAAGGAAGGAAGAGGTTGGCCGGGTGCGGGGATCCCAGGAACAGCTGGTCGCGGGTGGCGCACATGGCGTGGGCGTTGTTGTTGAGGATCACGAAGGTGACCGGCGCGTCGTACTCGACGGCGGTGTGCACCTCCATGCCGTGCATGAAGAACGCCCCGTCCCCGGCGAGCACGTAGGTGCGCTTCCCGGTGCCGAGGGCCGCGCCGATGCCCGCGCCGAAGGTGTAGCCCATGCCGGCCATGCCGACGGCCACCACGAACCGCCCCCGCCGCGTGGCAGGGAGCCGGTGGATCGCACTGGCGCCGGTGTTCCCGGCGTCCACGAAGACGTGGGCGTCCGGTGGCAGGGCATCCGCCACCGCGGCCACCGCTGCGGTGTGGGAGAGGCCGTCGGCGCCGGGAGGCGGGGTCGCCAGCGGAACCGGTCCGGCGTGCCCGGGGGCGGGACGGACGCCGGCGGCGAGCCGGCCGGCCAGTTGCCGCAGGGTGTCGCGCAGACCGCCGGACAGATGGAGTCCGGGGAGGGAGGGGACGAACGGCGGTTCGGGGTCGACGCAGATCACGGGGGTCGCGGCCAGTGCCGGCTCCAGTCCGCCACGGGCCAGCACCGGCAGGCGGGTGCCGACGAGCAGGCAGAGATCGGCCCGCCGAAGACAGTCCAGGACGTTCGGATGCCCCATCACCCCGGCCACGCCGGCGAAATGCCGGTCGGCGTTGTCGAACACGTCCTTGGCGTCCGGAGTGACCGCCACCCATGCGCCCAACCTTGCCACCAGGTCGGCGAGTTCCTGCTTCGCCGCGGCCGCGGCGACGCCCTCGCCGGCGATCACCAGCACCCGGTCGGCACCGCGTAGCCGCTCCGCCGCGCGGTCCAGCCGCACCGGTGGCGTGCGCGGCCCGGGCGCCGGGGTGGGCGGTGCCGGCCGGTGGGGTGTCAGGGAGGCACGCTGGACGTCCTTGGGCAGCAGCAGGACGGCCGGTCCCCGGGGGTGCGAGCGGGCCGCGGCCATCGCCTCCGCGAGCAGCCGTGGCAGTGCATCCGGGCGTTCCACCCGGGCGCAGAACCGGCTGACCTGCGCGAACAGTCCGTGGGCGTCGAGCGATCCGGCCAGTCCGCTGGAGTCCTGGAAGGCGCCGAGCCCGTCCAGTGCGGTGGGTGGCTGCCCGACGAGCGCCAGCACCGGGACGCGTGAGGCGTACGCCTCCGCCAGCCCCGGGAGCAGGTTCATCGCGCCGCCGCCGGAGGTGGCCGCGACGACACCGAGCCGCCCGGTGGTGCGGGCGTACCCGTCCGCCATGGTGACGGCCGAGAACTCGTGCTTCGCCAGGACGGTGCGCGGCCGTCCCCGGACGAGGTTCAGGGCGTCGTAGAGGTCCTCGATGTTCGCGCCGCCGACGCCGAACACCTGCCGGACTCCGGCCTCGGCCAGAGCGGCCGCCAGGTGGTCCACGACGCGGACATCGGCGGTCCCGTCGGTGGTGCCCGCGGACGGGGTCTCCCGGATGTCGGTGGTCACGGGGTGGTACTCCTCTCCGCCGGCCCGGCGCCGAGGACCAGACCTGCCGGCGCGAGGGACTGGAAGCGCCGGCGGTACTCGCTCGGGGTGAGCTCCAGCGTCCGGCCGAACGAACGGAAGAAGGTCTCGGCGGAGGCGAATCCGCAGCGGCGGGCGATCTGGCCGGCCGGCAGATCGGTGGACTCCAGCAGTTTCCGGGCCCGGGCGATGCGCATCTGCTCGATGTACTGGGCCGGTGGAGTGCCGACCTCGCGCCGGAACACCCGGGCGAAGTTGCGTACGCTCATGTTGGCGTGCTGGGCCACCTCGGGTACGGGCAGCGGTTGTTCGAGGTTCTCCAGGATCCACTCCTGCGCGGCCCGGATCGGCGGTCGGTCGGCCAGCTGGGCCTCGAGAATCGTGCTGAACTGCGACTGGCCGCCGTTCCGTTTGAAGAACAGCACCAGAAAGCGTGCCACCTCCAGCGCGAAGGAGGCGCCGTGATCGGCCTCGACCAGAGCGAGAGCCAGGTCGATCCCGGTGGCCACACCGGCCGAGGTCACGTAGTCGCCGTCCCAGACGAAGATCGGATCCGGGTCGACGGCCACCTCCGGGTACCGTCGGGCCAGTTCGTCGCAGAACGCCCAGTGGGTGGTGGCCCTCCGCCCGTTGAGCAGCCCCGCCTCGGCGAGCAGGAAGGCACCGCCGCAGACGGACACCACGCGCCGCGAACGCATGGCGGCCCGACCGATCCAGGACACCAGCTCCCGGTCGGCCAGCGCGTCGGGGAGGCTCCAACCGCCCGGCACGAGCAGCGTGTCGATCGGGCCCCCGCCCGTCCGAAGCGGCTCCGCCTCGATGACGATTCCCGTGCTGGTCCGCACCCGTGGCGCACAAGCCGAGACGATCTCGATCCGGTACTCACCCTCCTCTCCGGGACGCCGCCGGTTGGCGGTGTCGAACACCTCGATCGGGCCCGCGATGTCGAGGGCCTGGGTACCCGGATAGACCACCACAACAACTCGTCGCTCAAGCACCGTCACAGCCTGTGTCCGGTCGGGGGGTGGCCGCAATGACGGCTTACTGACGAATCCGGCCAGGGGTCCCTGCGGGTCGCCGACGACCAGGGGTGATGGCGCGACGTCACAACCGGTGTGAGACGGGTCATAGTCCCCGCGCACGCTACTGCGCCCGCTCGCCGAAGACGGTGCCTTCCCAGCACCACCACGGAGACTTCGGCGGCGACGGCATCCGGATCGCGGCCCACGTCCCTGCCAGAGTGCCCGGTCCCACGGTGCGGGCGTGAGACGCCATCGGTAGCGCCAAGCAGCTCATCGAGGCGACCGCCAAGACCGTCCTGCTGGAGCGCGGCCCGACCGTCGACGGAATGCCAAGGCCCTCGCCCTCGCCCTCGAAGCCGTCGCTCGGCCGGTTGGTCGACCTTGAAGGCACCGCCATCCGCGGGCTGGGCAGTTCGGGCAGTACCGGAGGGCTGCCACCGCTGGGTCGCCGGCTGCTTCAGGGGGTTGTGGTGAGGGTGTCGTCGAGCCAGTCGAGGATTCGGGCTAGGGAGTGGCGCATGGCGCCGGGGTGGCAGTGGGCGCCGGCTCCTTCTTCGGCGGTGAACACCATGAGGGTCTTGGGGCGGTCAGGTGGTCGTGGAGCTGCCGGGGCTGTCCCTTGAAGAACTCGTCCTCGGCGGCGTCGCACACGAGCGTGGGGCATCGGATCTGTTCGGCGATGCCGTCGCGGAGGGTGTAGCCGAGGTAGGAGGCGCTGAAGGCCCGGGGGGTGTCGACGCCCATGGCGTACATGCCGTGGTTGATCGCCCACCGCGCGGTCGCGTCGGTGGCCGTGAGCTGCTGGAAGCGGGCGTCGAGTCGGGGGTCGGAGTCCGCGCGCAGGCGCCGTTCGGCTTCCTCGCGGTCGCCGGGGATGTGGCGGACGGATATCGCACCGAGATCGTAGACGCCGTCGACGGCGATCAGCGCGGCCAGCCGGTGTTCGAATGCTGCCGCCCGCGGGGCGAGCAGGCCGCCCATGCTGGAACCCAACAGTGCGATACGGCTGTTGTCGACCTCCGGGAGGCTTTCGGCGAAGTCCACCGGGGGTGATGACGTTCTCCCAGCCCGGGCGGAAGAGCAGACCCTCGCGGTGCCGCGGTCCCGGCTGTCCGGGTCCGTCGAAGGTCGGCACGGTGTAGCCGCGTTCGACGGCCGCCAGCGCGCCGCTGGAAGTGGAGTTCCTCGGCGGTGCCGTCGAAGCCGCTGTGCATGATCAGGGTCGGCCGCGGCGCCCTGGTGGTGTCGGCCCGGTAGAGGTAGCCGGGCAGGGTGGTGCTCTCGTAGGGGATGGCAACCGGTTCGATGCACGGGGTGAACAGGGCCGCCGCCGCCCGGAAGCAGGCCACGCTGCGGTCGTAGGCGTGGTCGTGGCAGGGGTCGCACGGGTGGCCGTGGAGGAAGAACTCGGCCGAGCGGTAGTAGTTGGACGCCCGCAGGAATCCGTCCCGGGCGCTGATGGTGTGGCCGGCGTCCAGGGCCTGCTGGGCCTCGCCGGCCACCCGGTCGGCAGTGGCGAGCCACTCGTCGTGCCAGCTGCCGTGGTCGCCTTCCTCGATGCGCTCGCCGGTGGACACCACCTCGCCGAAGTCGGCGCCCCCGTAGGCGATGTGACTCATCGAGCGCAGGGCTCGTACCAGAACTGGGGGTTGTCGGGGAACAGCAACGGCTTCACAGCGGTTTCCTGGGGATGTGGGAACGGGCGGACGGCTTGTGGTTCAGCGGGCGCTGCCGAGGTTGCGGTCGTTGTCGGCGCCTTCGAGCATGAGGGTGGTCTCCTCGATGCGGCGGAAGCGGCCGTCGGGGGCGAACTCGGCGAACAGGTAGACCTCCATGCGGACGGTGGAGCCGTCGGACTTGATGATCTCCATCGTGTGGCGGTCGGCGTAGCGGTCGCCGGACGACAGCTCGTCGTGCACCTCGACCGAGCCGTCGGCCACGACCGTGCGCAGGTGGGCGATGTGGGCGAGGAACTCCGTACGGTCCGCCCAGTCGCCGTCGGTGCGCTGGCGGTAGTCGGGGGCGAAGTGCCGGTCGGCGGCTTCGTCGAGGTCGAGGCCCGGGGTGAGGAGGAGGTCGGTGAGGGCGGTGCGGATGTCGGTGCGGGTCATGGGGGTTCCTTCGGTTGCGTGCGGGGGCGTCCCGCCGTGAGTGGGTTGGAGATGCGTGCCTGAAGCACGCTTGTGACTGTAGCAGGAGATGCGTGCGCAGCGCACGCTGTTGGTGTCTGATCCCGAGTTCGGCGAGAGGTCGCGGGCGCTCCGGGCTGCTGCCCGGCACCGGGCGAGCCGACGGGCCGTCAGGCCGGTCACAGCCCAGCGGATCACCGTCTCTGCGTGCTTCGGACCGGTCTCGTAGGCCTGCGCGAGGCGCCGCTGGACGTGAGCCACGAGAAGGGAGCCGTCCGGCATCCCAACGCTCTGGCCGGACTTGGAACCCGTAGCTGAGCGGGTCCTTGAGAGGGCGAGGCGTGAGCTGCAGGTCGCACCGAGTCGATCGGGGCGCAGGCGGGGGGCGTGCCCGTTACCGTCTCGGGCCTGCCACGGCGTAGAGCGCGGTGCCCGTCGCCAACAGGGCCCCCGCGGTCACGGTGGACGCCGTCGTGCCGGGGGGAAGGATCATCCAGCTGGTCACCTCTCCCGCGGTGCCGGGCAGAGGCGGGACGAGGAGGGTGTACGCGAGCCAGCCGGCCGGCAGGGTCCATGCGAACTGTGCCCCGCACAGCACCGCACCGAGCCCGGCCAGGCCGATCAGGCCCGCGCTGTCCCGGATGACGGTGTCGGCGGGGGCGAGCTTCGCTCCCGCCGCCTGGACCGCCAGCAGCGCCGCACCGGCGAACGCGCCGATCAGCAGCACGTGCGCCGCCCGGCGGGGCACCCATCGGATCGCGGCCGTCCTCTCCAGCGCGACATCCCGCCCACCGAGCCCGACGGAAGCGGCCGTCACGTTCGCGGTGAGGACCAGGACCGAAATCCCCAGGTCCATCGGGCCCGCGTCGTCCTGGTTGAAGGCCCACGCCGCCAGCGCGACGAGCATGACCGCGGCGGCCGAGGCGGGCACCTGCCGTGAACGCGCGTACAGGATCAGCCACTTCATCGCGACGCCTCCCCCGCCAGCACCGAAAGCTCGATGTACCCCGTGCAGGAGAGAGCGGCGGCGCGCACCTCGGCGATCCGCGAGCGCTGCTCGGCCGGTGGCAGCGCCGTCAGCCTCGGCCAAGCGACGTCGGCGTCCGCCCAGACCTTGAGCGAATACGCGTCGCTGCCCTTCTCCTCCAGCGGTTGGAGCTGGGAATCATGGAGGGCCCAGCTCACGGCGATGCTCTGGAGGGCGACGTCGGCATATCCTCCTTGCTCCCGGTCGTTGTTCCCGTGGCAGTTCGGTGCCAGGCCCTGGGCGATCAGCGCACGAGTCAGTTTCCCGCCCGTCGCATCGGCGAGCAGCCGTTCGTCGAAGTCGACCAGCACCACGTCGCCGGAGAGTTCGCGCTCGTCGCCGAGCGCGCGCAGCTCGGTGTCCTCCCGCACCGAGTTCGGCGCCTTGTCACCCAGGACGTCGTGCAGCACGCGCAGCGCCTCCTTGCTGCGCAGCGCTAGTTCGGGCAGGCGTGAGCGGTTCGCCTGCGTCACGCACACCGGGCCGTCGCAGACCAGCGCGGCGGCGGCCTTGTCGACGACGTAGGTGTCGCGCGCAGCGGCCGGGAGGACCAGCAGGGCCACGGCCGCGCCGGCCAGGACGGGGATCACCGCGAGCAGCCGGGCCCGGCGGGTCACGGCCGACAGCAGTGCGAAGCCGGTGGCGAGCAGGCCGAGCAGCCAGAGCGTCTGGCCGAGGTGCACGGCACCGGACAGGGTCAGCAGCATCTCCCGCGGCTCCACGGTCACCGGGGACAGCTGGGCGAGCCGGTTCGGCGCGACGCCAGACGGCAGTGCCCCATCGCTGATCTGCCGCAGGAGGAGGCCCGTCAGCATGAGCAAGAGCACTACCAGGGCCGGCGGGGTGAGCACGGAGGGCAGCGCCCGCGCGACGCCCATGCCGAACACGGCCCCCGCGACCAGGGCCAGCGCCGCCACGAGCGAGATCGGCAGCCAACCCAGGGGCGTGTAGGTGGTACGGCCGAGGGCCACCTGGACTCCGCCCACGAGGACCAGGAGGCCGAAGCCCGCCGCCAGCGCGAGCGCCATCGCACCGGCCGGCAGCGCCGCACGGCGCCAGGCCGGCAGCGGCGTGGTCGTCAGCAGTTCGGCCATCCGCGAGCGGGAATCGCGCAGCCCGTACACCGCCCCCATGCCCGCCACGAGCGGCCACCAGAAGGCCAGCAGGGACCGGGTCCACATGGCCATGGAGGTC
Organism: Streptomyces sp. TLI_235; assembly: GCA_002300355.1. Taxonomy (NCBI): domain Bacteria; kingdom Bacillati; phylum Actinomycetota; class Actinomycetes; order Kitasatosporales; family Streptomycetaceae; genus Streptomyces; species Streptomyces sp. TLI_235. The sequence goes on along the minus strand of NSGV01000002.1, from coordinate 794,349 downwards.
CACTGGGCCGTCCACCCCGCGGTGCCCTTCCACCAGACCCCGTCGATCAGGCAGAAGACCGCCAGGCTACCTCCCAGGACGACGACGCCGGGCCACGGGGCGACGGAGCGCTTCAACTCGATGCGCAGGACACGTCCGTTCACCAGGTGCCTCCCTGCTGCCCGGAGCCCTGGAGCAGCGCCGAGTAGCCGCGCTCCAGGGGGCTGTCGCCCGGGTACTCGGGGCCGCCCGCCGCAGCCAGGTCGTCCGGCGTGCCCTGGAAGACGAGGCGGCCGTCGGCGAAGAGCACCACGTCGGAGCAGGCGGCCGCGACGTCCTCGACCAGGTGGGTGGAGACGACCACACAGGTGTCGCGGCCCAGTTCCTGCAGCAGCTCGCGGAACCGCAGCCGCTGCGCCGGGTCCAGGCCGGCCGTCGGCTCGTCCAGCAGCAGCACCGCGGGGTCGTTGACGATGGCCTGGGCGATGCCGGCGCGCCGCACCATGCCGCCGGACAGGGTCTTCATCCGATGGTCGGCGCGGTCCGCCAGGCCCACCCGTTCCACGGCCCGCTGGACGGCCGCGGGGACGTTCGCCTTCGGAACCTCCTTCAACCAGGCCATGTACTCGACGAACTCACGCACCGTGAAGCGCTTGTAGTACCCGAAGTCCTGCGGCAGGTAGCCGATCCGGCGGCGCAGGGCCCGGTGGTCGCCCACTCCGCCCACGGAGGTGCCGAGCAGTTCCAGTTCGCCCTCGGCGGGGCGCAGCACGGTGGCCAGTGCCCGGATCAGGGTGGTCTTTCCCGCTCCGTTGGGCCCCAGGAGGCCGTGGGCGCCGGTGCCCAGGGAGAGGTCGAGCCCGTCGACGGCCATCTTCTTCCGTCCGACGCGTACTCTCAGGCCGCTGGCCCGGATCTCCCAGGCGTAGGTCTTCGGCGCGGTGTCAGCCGCGCTCGTCGTGGGCGTCATGCGGTGGTCCCTTTCGAGGGTCGACGATGGTTTCACAGCGTTGAGTAGGCGTTTCTGCGGGCGATCACGGCGCCGGTGCCGAGGGCGAGGAGCAGTCCCCACACGGGCAGCCGGTCCGACTGCAGGGCAAGCCGCAGGGCAAGGGGGACGCGGCCGGTGGCCCACATGGGTGCCACGACGACGACGCCCCACGCGACCGCCAGCCCGGCGGCGGCGCGGGTCACGCCGACCACGCTGCCCAGCGCCAGGGCGGCGGAGGTGAAGGCCAGGGAGGGCAGCAACCACTGCGCGGCCGTCATGGTTCCGGTCAGCCATCCCCCCGCCAGGAGCCCGGGCAGGACCACCGCGAGGACGGCCGTGGTGCGCCTGAGGAGCAGGGGCAGGCCGGCCCGGGCGGTGGAGGCCGTCAGTTCGTGCGCCGGGTCCAGGCCGCGCGACCACGATGCGGCGACACCGCACAGCGGCAGCACGGGCGCGACCAGCAACAGCGGTGAGGCGTCGCCGAAGAGCGTCGGCGACGCGACGGCGTCCAGCAGCAGCGCCATCAGGGTGACGGCGAGGGTCATGGCCAGCCACGGGGCCATGACGGGTGTCAGCCAGGCCGACACCCACCTCGGGCGGTGTCGCCGCGAGGGCATCGGGACGGCCGCGTCCAGCTGCGGTTCCAGACCGGCCCGGACGGTGTCGACGAGCGCGGCGATGCCGGGCGCCTCGGTGGCCACGGAGGCCGCCAGGCGGCTCCGGCACGGCGCGCACGTCTCCAGATGGGCCTCCAGCGCCCATACCGTGTCCGCCGCCATCGTCGCGTCACCACGTGCATAGTCGTCGATCAACCGCATCGACGCGTGTTCCGCACTCATGCCAGCGCCTCCCGCATCGCGATCCGGGCCCGGCGGGCGCGGGTCTTGACCGTGCCTTCGGGCAGTCTGAGCAGGACGGCGGTCTCCCTGACGGAGAACCCGTCGAGCACCGTGGCCTGCAGTACCTCTCGGAGTTCCGGCGCCAGTCGCCGCAGGGCGTCGCCGACGTCGCCGCCGACCGTCCCGGCGAGTACCTCCTCCTCCGCCGCGGGCACCAGCGCCCGCTCGGCGGCGGCGACCGGCGGTTCGGCGTGGTGGGCACGGCGCCGGAACGCGTCGACGAGGCGGCGCGCCGCGATCGTCCACAGCCACCCGACGGCCGTCCCGCCGACCGCGCTCCCGGCGAACGCGCCGGCCGCGCGCCACACCGCCAGATAGGTCTCCTGCATGACCTCGGCGACGATCTGCTCGTCCGCGCAGCGGCGGCGCAACCGCACCGCCAGCCATGGTGACGTGCGTCGGTACAACTCGTCGAACGCCCCGCGGTCGCCTCTGGCCACCAGCCGGACGAGGCGTTCCTCGTCCAGCTCGTCCAGTGCTCTCCTGAGTGATCTCACACCAGCCAGACGCCGGATCCGGCGCACGGGTTCTGCATCTATCGTGATCCGCATCACAGTGCCAGGGGGTGGCGATCGGCATGGTCCATTCGACGCGCGGCACGGCTCCGTCCTCCCGCGGTTGCTGGTCGAACGTCAGATAGTCGGCATTGGTCTCCGACTCGCCGAGGACGGCGCGGATGTCGGTCGCGGTGAGCGGCCACGGCAGATCCCGCGGCAGGCGGCGGTTGCGGGCTGACACAGCCCAGAGGATGGCAAACGGCCTGGTGGGAGCGCATGCGCCTTTCGGGTCGGCCGCGTAGTGCGACGGTCGGGCCGGTCGACCACGGGTCCGTTCCGTGCGCCCCGCCCGCACCGGTGCCCTTCCCTCCGACCGCGGGCCGGCGTCTGGACAGAGCCGAGCAAGCAGCATGGCCTGCCCTCGGAAGCTCGAAGGGCGCGATGAGGCTGGAGCGTTGGGTCGGCACCGCGGCACGGGACCGGTAGGACGTGGTGGCGATTGTCGTGTCGCGCCCGAGGGCGGGCCTCCCGCCGTTCGGGCTGCGGACGCTCCTGCAGGCTCCGCTGCCCGGAGAAGTGAAGCCTGGCAGCGTCTCTGGGCAGCTGCCGTGATTCCACATCAGTATCCCGCCTGACCACGCTGAGGGCGCGGCGGGTTGGACCGGCTTCGCCGCGTCCGCCCGGTGTCCACAGCCAACGCGGGGCGGGCGCCCCGCACCTCCCCCCGGCCCCGGCCGACGGCAGATGCGCTGGAACGCGAGGGCGGTCTTGTCGATGGGTGTGTGGTTCAGCGGGCGCTGCCCAGGTTGCGGTCGTTGTCGGCGCCTTCGAGCATGAGGGTGGATCGGTTCTACCGGGGTCCTGGTCTGTTTCAGGATGCCTTTTGGTCGGCGGGCTTCTCGATCTCGGTGGTCACCCGTGCCCCTCGGAAGAGCACCGGGAGCCACAGGAGACATGCCAGCAGGGGAACCGCGGCGTAGGTGGCCATGCCCACACTGGAGCCCAGCCCGTCCATGAGCGCGCCGAGGACGAGATAGCCGATGCCGATGAGCGCCGACTCCACGAATGCGATCACCGACAGCAGGCTCGCCCGGTGGCGCGACGGCACGGCCTCGTTGAACACGTTGTCCACGATCACGGCGGTGATCTCGGGAATCCCGACCAGGGCCAGGAACGCGGCGACGGTGACCCAGACAAGGCCGAGGCCGCTCAGGCCGAGTACCGCAGCGAGCGTCAGGAGAGACACCGGGACTGTGACCCGATACCCGATGCGCCGGTCCGCGCGGTGCGACAGCAGCGGAGTGAGCCCGCCGGCGAAGAATCCCGCCGATATGACCACGCTGACCATTGCGGTGCCCGCTCCCTGATCAGAGAGGGTTTTCTGCGTAAAAATGATGTAGGGCGTCAGAGTTGCATGCATCAATCCGGACACCACGACAAGCGCCACGAGCGCCGGCGTGGCGACCCGGAGCATCGCCCGCCATGCTGTGGCGTCGCCCTGCTCCTTCTCGGCTCCGTCCTCCTGCTCGTCCACCGCGTCCGCGCCGCGGATCTCGGGCACCCGTGACATCAGCACCACCACGGCCAGGGCGAGGCACGCCGCCGAACCGACGTAGACGACCCCCCAGGAAATCCGCTGCAGTTGGCCGCCGAGGACGATGGCGGCTCCCGAGGTGACCGTCCCGAGCATGGTGAACCGGGACTTGATCTTGACGTAGCCGGCCGTTGCACCACGACGCACGAGCAGGTCGTACAGAAGGGCGGTGTCCGAACCCGACACACATGCCATGCCCACGCCCTGCCCGATGAACAGCGCCAGGAACAACCAGTAGTCGGAGAAGGCCACCTGACCGAGCAGACATCCAGCCATCAGCATCTGGCCGATCACGATGCTGGCACGCCTGCCGATTCGGTCGGCGATGACTCCCGTCGGTAATTCCGCAAGTCCGCTGACCAGGTAGAGCAGTGTCTGCAGTAGGGCCACTTGCTCGGCGGAGAAGCCTCGCTGCTGAAGGAAGAGGACGAATACGCCGCGCTGGAACAGCGTGTTGGTGAGCACGGCGTACACGTAGAACGGGCGCGTGACACTTCGTGCTGCAGTGTCGACTGCAGCCGGCCCGCTGAGGGCCTCCGTGGTGCCGGTCATGCTGCGGGCTCCCTGATGACTCCGGCGATCATTAGTGTTGGGCCTCCGCCGCCGACCGGAACCTCCAGCCCTCGGTGTTTCACCGCGATTTCCAGGGCTGGTGGCCGTCCGTCACCAGCTGGAAAAGGTGCCCCGCGACCTGCAATGACCCGGCGTGTCGAAGGCTGGGATCGGATGCGGGTGGGGGGCACCTTACACGTGCAGCGCAGCGAGTGGAGCCGAGGTCTGGCGATGTCCGAGGCCGCAGCAAACGCCCAACGGCGCCGGCCGCAGCCGTCGGCCTACTCGTCGTCGGTGGCGTCCTTGGTCGCCACATCGGTCTACCAGCCGATGCCGCCGGCCACCCGGACCGGGAGGCACGGAGTCGCCGCCGTCGAGACCGAGAACGCCGGCCTCGGCCTGCTGACCGCATCCCGGCACCTGCTGGAGACCCTGCCCCAGGGGGACGGCCCGCTCCCGGAGGCTCGCGGAGTTTCGATCGACCTGGGTGGGGCGCTGGGCGCCACTCCAGCCGCCCGTACCGCCCTGGCTCAGGGACTCGAGCTGGCCGCCCACTGTGGCGCCGACGGCCTGGCCCGCCCGCGCCGGGCACCTCCTGCACGCGGGCGCGGCGGGCTGAGGCAGGCTCAGGACACGCCGCGGTGCCAAGCCGCCGCGTTCGCAGACTCGGGACTCGGGCACGACGCCGGGGACGGCGGCCGGATGCGGCCCCAGCGATGTCAGTACAGCGTGCTCGGAGATGAGGCCTCGCTACATGACAGCCTGTTCGACGGGCCGAAGGGTTCCACCAGCGCTTCGGCCTCGTCCACGTCGACTTCAAGACGCAGCGGACGCCGAAGGCGTCATACGCCCGGTACCGCGAGCTGATCGCCGTCCACCGGGCGCGGCACGGACGCCAGGTCGGCCGCCAGGTCGGACAGGGGCCGACCGGTCATCGCCACGGCCAGTCTGCCCGTACCCGGCGCCGATGGAGCCGGCCGATCGGCGCGCCCCAGTTTGCGCGGTCAGTTGCCGACGAAGCATCAGTTCCGCCTGACCGCCGACAGAGCACGAGTCACCTCGACGACCGCCGGCCGCGGTGCGAGGCCCGCGACGGCACAGATGACGTACGGCTGTCGCGACCGGATCCGTTGATCGACGGCGTGATCCGGGATCTCCTGCTGCGGGGCGATCTGGACCTCGGGTGGGGAACGCCCGGCCGGGCACTGCCGGTCCAGGTTCAGCTGACGGCGATTCCGCTGACGGCGGATGCGGGTGGACCAACCGGCACATCGGTGAGGACAGTGGTTGGCATGCGACTTCTCATGCTCGGTGGATCCGGCTTCGTCGGACGCGCCATTGTCAACGAGGCCCTGTCCCGCGATTGGGACGTGACTCTTCTCCATCGCGGCAGTCGCCACCCGCCGTCCGGAGCCACCGTCCTTCGGGGCGACCGGACCGCCCCCGACGGACTGGCCGCGCTCGGCGACGGCGAGTGGGACCTGGTCGTGGACACCTGGTCCGCGCGGCCCTCGGCCGTACGTGACGCGGCGGACGCGCTCGCGAAGCGCGCCGGTCGGTACGTGTACATCTCCAGCGGCTCCGTGTACGCCGACCCGGTCGACCACGGTGCCGCCGAGAACGGCGTCCTGGTGGACGGCTCGCCCGACGACGGCGATGTCCCCTATCCGCAGGCCAAGCGCGGCGGGGAGCTCGCCGTCACCGGCGCGTTCGGCGCGGACCGTTCGCTGCTGCTGCGCGCCGGTCTGATCCTCGGCCCGGGAGAGGACGTCGGCCGGCTGACCTGGTGGCTGGACCGGATCGCCCGTGGCGGCCCCGTGCTCGCCCCCGGCCCGCGCGACCTGCCACTCCAGTACGTCGACACGCGTGACCTTGCGATCTGGGCCCTGGACGCCGCCGTGCGCGGGCTGTCCGGCCCGTACAACCTGGTGAGCAGGCCCGGTCACGCCACCATGGGTGAGCTTCTGGAGGCGTGCGTGGCCGCGACCGGATCGGATGCGGAGCTGCGCTGGACCGACCCCGAGCGGATCGCCGCCGCCGGAATCGCACCGTGGACGGAGCTGCCGATCTGGGCACCGCCAGGCGAGCTGCACGAGTTCCTGTACGGCGCCGAGACATCCAAGGCGTTCGCGGACGGGCTGCGCTGCCGGCCGGTCGCCGAGACCGTCGCCGACACGTGGGAATGGCTGAAGGGGCTTGGCGGAGTCTCGCCGCAGCGTCCCGACCGCCCGATCCTGGGGCTGGCCCCCGAAGCCGAGACCGCCGCACTGCGCGGTTGACGGACTGCCACCTACTGCGGGTCCCCGGGCGTAGGCCGACACCGTCTCGGTGATGTCGCGCGAGGCGGCCCACGGGCCCGACAGCAGTCCGTTTCACCGATGGTCGAGTACACGGGTTCGGCTCGCCGTCCGCAGTCGGCCGGGCCCGCAGTGAGCGGGCGGGCCCGGCCGGATCGGCAGGCGTCGCCATCTCATCGGCGAAGGCTGGCCTCCGGGCGGCCTCCCCGGCGCTCCGGACCGCTTCAACCCCACGATGACACCGCACACCTGCTGGGGCCTCATCACGCCAGGCACCAACGCCGCCGGCCTGGAAGTCAACGGCGACGACCGGCGTGTGGTGGCCCGGTTCCGCAGGGACGAGCCCTGGTTCGCGGCGGCGTCGGCAGCATTCGACGCCATAGACGCCGGCGAAGCCGCGGCCGATGACTGGGCGACCATCGCGCCGTTCCTCTACGGCCGTTGGGACGAGATGGCGCAGGCCCACCGGGCAGCCGAGGAGACCCAATGGAATGCGGCGGCGGCGGAAGTCTTCGGATCGGAGGGAGCCTTCGACCCGGGCGCCACCCGGGTGGCGCTCGCCGCGCTCGACACACCGGTCCTGGTCCTCGCCGGGGAGTTCGATCTGGCCGCGCCCCCGCACGTGACGGCCCGCTTCGCCGCGCTGTTCCCGCGCGCCGAGTTTGTCGTCCAACCGGGCGCGGGCCACTACCCGTGGCTGGACGACGCCGGCGGCGTCGTGTCGACCACCGTGCGGTTCCTGAACTGATATGCCCGACAGGGCGCCGCTCGGCGGGCAGGGAAGCTGCCGGCGACCGGATCGGACTCAAGTGCCGCCAGGACCGCCGTGGTCACCGTGAGCACGGTGGGGTCGGTCGGTTGTCCCGGATCCTCCGGGCCGTTCTGCCGACGGGCCCTACCCGAGGGCCGGGCTCGGTTCCTGGGATCGTGCCCTCCACCAGCGGCATCTCGACCATGGTAGTCAACGTGCATGCCGAAGAAACCTCCAGTGCCACGGGTCGTTCGTCCCTGTTCGGACGACTGCGGCGGGTGATCCGCCGTTCGCCGACCGGGCGCGGCTGGTTGCGGACGACGGCGTTCGGCCTCGCCGCCCTGGCGGTGTTCGGCCTGTCGTTCGGGGCCGCGGTGCAGAGCGGGTACGAGAAGGCCTGGAACCTGCCGCCGGCCCGTTGGTGGGCCCGGTGGCGGCACGTGCTGTGGCTCGCCGCACTCATCGGATTCCTCTTCGCGTCCGCCACCAGCACGCTCTGGCGCCGGTCCCCGGTCGGCGGTCTGGCGGCGGCGCTGAGCGCGGTGGTGTTCGTCTGGTGGTCGCAACGGCTGCTGCTCGGCGGGCGGGTGCGTTGGCATGCCCTGCTGCCGGGGGCCGTGGTGACCGTGGTCGGACTGCTCGGCCTGCGGCTCTTCTCCCGGCTCGTCTTCTCACCGCTGATCGCGTCCAACACGGTGACCTACGGTCCGTTCGGGACCGTTCTGGTCATTCAGTCCTGGCTGGTCGGCGTGGGAATGGTCGTCTTCGGCGGTGCGCTGGTCGGCCGACTGCTCCACGTGGAACTCCCACGCGTGACACGTGCGCTGAATCGGCGGAGGTGAGATCCGACGCGCCGTCGTGGCCATGTCGTAGCGACGTCCACTCCTTGCCTGCCGGCGCTGAAAGGTGGCAGTCCGGCAGCCTGTCGTGACCGTGATCAAGCAGTGCAGTGTGTCGCATCCGACCGGGGGCGGCGGAGCCGTGGTGGGAATCGACGCTCAGGAGGATGCGGTGTCGTGTTCCGCCGGGACGACAACGACCGGGATGCGGGCGTGGTGGACGACCTCGGTACTGGTTGACCCGAGGGTGAGCCGTCCCCAGGCGCCCGAGCCTCGGGAACCGACCACGAGCAGGCAGGCGTCCCTGCTCGCTTCGAGGATGACCTGCGCCGGACGACCGCGTTCGCAGACGATCTCCACGTCCACAGATGGTCCGCCGAGCTGTTGCTGCAGCTCCTTGACGGAGTCGGCCACGGCCTGCGTGACGAGATCGCGCTGCTGCGGGATGGGGCCGGTGCCGGGGCCGGAGTCAGCCGTCCATTCGAATCCGGAGTGCTGGGTGGGGGTGTACTCGTACGCGCAGACGGCCCGCAGGCCGGTACCGCGAAGCTGGGCCTCGCGGAGCGCGAAGGTCACGGCCTGTCGGGCTGGGGCTGAGCCGTCCGTGCCGACCACGATCGGGTGGGCCGGGCGAGAGGCGGGAGTATCGGTCATCGGAGACCTCCGGCGATTCGGCGGGGGCGCGATCTCTGCGGAGCGAGGATTGAGGACGTCGCGGGCGTTTTGCTCGGTCGCCGCGTGCGCGGAGCACCCTGAACCACTGCGGATCCCTGCTCGGCCGTCGCCGAGGGCGGTAGTTCCAGCTGGCCTGACCAGAGCTTGGTAACCCGTGTGCTTCTCAGCCTGCGCCTGTCCGTGCACGGGCACCAGCGCACGCCCGCCCGGCGTCCGTGCGCCGGCCCGGCCGAGGCCCGGTCGCCGGCGGAGCCGTCCACGGGGCCGCTGGACAGGCAGTACCAGGACGAACCTGGTGGCGTCACGTACGAGTACGACCTGCACCCGAATGGAGCGCTACGGATCCTGCGCGTCTTCGAGGACGCTCCGCAGGTGGTCGAGGCGTGCTTCAGCCCCGCGGAGTGGCTCCAGGTCGCGGGCACCTGTGCGCGAAGCGGTTCCGGGTACTTCCGCTGACCATCGGTGCGTCCGCCGCGCACTCGCATGGCGGGTGCGCCGACGGACGGCTCAACGATTGGGGGAGCGGCCGCCGTGCCGGAACCGGACGGCGGAGATGGCGATGATCAGCACGGCGATGCCGATGAACGGCAGGTAGAGCAGGCCCTCGGCAACGACGCCGACGATGCCGAGCACGATCGCCAGGATGATCAGGAACAGCACCAGGGCCATCTTCGGCCTCCTTCGAGGTCTGCCGGGTCCTGTCGGCGTGCCGGCCGGCGTTCACCGCCCGCGACCGGCGCGAAGCGCCGGTTCGCGGGCGATGCAGGATTCGAGCCTGGGAGGGGCGGCACTCCGCTCAACCGTCCGCCCGATCCGGGGTGCCGGCGGTTGTGGACGCCGACGGCAGGAGCCGGAGTCGGGGCAGACGGCGAGCCGCGTGGGTCGTCCGCTGCCGACCGCTCTCATCCGTCTGCGCGCGGGTCCGCCGGCGGCGCACCCGCAGCCGTCAGGAGGTCGGTGCCGGTGAGCGTGTTGGCCGGGTCGGACGCCGCTGTCATCAGCCACTCGGCGGCGGAGGCCTCGGCCTCGGGGGGAATCACCAGGAGCTGCAGGCGCAGAGGGACGAAGGAGCACACCATCACCTGGTCCGCGTCCTGCTCCTGTTCGAACCACCCGACGTGGATGACGTGGCCTGCGACCGGGACACGCCGGGGGATGACCGGCCAGTGCGTCGGATTCACGGTGACACGGGTGATCTTCCCCCATGTGGGGTCCAGTGCTGCCGCCAGCGGGGGGAGTTCGCGCAGGAGGTCGTGCGAGCGGGGCCACCAGGCACCGTCCAGCCGACCGGGAGTGGCGCCCTCGGGTGTCAGTGAGAGCCGGACCGGCGGTTCTTGCCCCGGTGGCTGGGCAGACGCGGGGTCGAAGGTCGCGGTCATGTCGAACACCTGCCATGGGCTCGTTGAGGACGGCCTGGTGCTGCCGCCGGGGGACCGCAGGAATCCGCAGGCCGTGGACGGTGGGCTCTTCCACCGTACTCCCGCCACAGTCTCGGCCTCGGGCGGACAGGGGGCGGCCGGCGGGTCGCCACCGGGTCGTACGCAGGCCTCCTTGAAGGCGGGCTGCGGCGGCGTCTCTTGAGCCCGGCCCGACAGCTGTCCCGGAAGCGTCTGCTGCGGTCCCCGGCCTCCTTCGCGGTGGCGAACCGCCAGAGAACGGGTGAGGTGTTCCGGCGGTCCTCGCGGGCGACCGGCGGCAATGCGCAACGCGGAGTGTCGGCAACGGATTCACCTCAGGAGCCGGTTCGTCTGGACGCTGTGGGGCTGTCGGCCGCACGGCCGGCGCCTTTCCCGGGCGGCTCGATCGGGCAGACAGCTGCGGCGGTGAACCACGCGACGTTATTCGTGCAGCTGAAAGGCCCGATTGCGCGCTTTGCCGGAGTAACCTGGAAGGTGCCGGAGGACTTACCGGTAGGACGATCGCGAGGAGGTGCATATGCAGAACAGTGGAGCAGGAGCCCTGATTCTGCGACTCGCAATCGCGAAATCCCAGGCCGGCCTTTCGGTCGGCAGATAACGGGACTGCCGAGGTGGCGGGGGCCGCAGGTGCATATCCTGTTGTTCAGTAGAGCGTTCATTCAGGGCGTGGGCCGTTTCCGCAGGGATGCGGAGGCGGCCTATTTGTTGTTTCCGCCAAGTGGTAGTCGCGGCGCGATCCCATCTCGTGGCCACAAGCGTTCCGGCCGTTTCTTTCCGCTGCGATCCGGCGGATGCCCGAGCAGCTCGGGAACACCGCGGAAGCATGTTCGTTTCCTCGCCCGGTGACCGTGCAGGCGTCGCGGTCGCCGGGGACCAGCCGATCGGATGCGGAGGTGGGTGGGAAACATGATGAGTCCCGACGGACAACGTCCCGTTGTGGTCGGCGTCGATCCCGAACGCCCCAGTCGCATGGTGCTCGGCTGGGCGGCCGATGAGGCGAACCGGCGCCACCTGCCGGTGCGTGTCGTGGAGGCGTGGAAACCCGCACCCCGGGAGGGCAGCTGGCCCCGGCTCTGGCCCGAACTCCACGAACGTGCCCGACTACTCCGTACCGCAGGTGAGCACGCGCTTCACGAGGCGACCCGGTTCATCAGCGAACGCCACCCCACCCTGCAGGTGTCAGCCCGGCTCATCGAGGGGGACCCGGCCGAGGTACTCAACCGGCAGGCCGAGCGTGCCATGGTGCTGGTCCTCGGCTCACGACCGCTTTCCGGCGTCCGGGAGGTGTTCCACTCCGGGGCGGTGACTCTGCCGCTGATCGCGCATGCGAGCTGCCCGGTAGTGGTCGTCCGGGACCCGGAGCACATCACCCAGCAGCCGGCGTACGTCGTCGTCGGCGTCGACGGCAGTCGAACGTCACAGGACGCCGTAGACTACGCGTTCGAAGCGGCGGCGCTGCGGGGCGCACGGCTGCGCGCTCTGTACGCCTGGAACCCTTCGCGTCTCTCGGCGGCCGATGAGTACCGAGTGGAGCAGGAGTCGCGCCGCGTGCTCGCAGAGGTAGCCGCCGGGCGGCGGGAGCCCTACCCGGAAGTGGACCTCAGGCACGAGGTGGTGCGCGGACATCCGGTGGCCGTCCTGGCCGAGGCCTCCAAGCATGCCCTGGCCCTGGTGGTCGGCACGCGGGGCGCCGGGGGTTTCACCGGGCAGCTCCTCGGGTCCGTCGGCCAGGGTGTCCTGCATCACGCTCGGTGTCCAGTCGTCACCGTGTCGGGGCCGCCCGGGCCTGGCGGACTCCCGCAAGGGGCCTCAGACTGAAGGGCCGCAAACTGCCCGGCACGCTGTGCGCAACCCGTTGCTGTCATGGCAGACCTCCAGCCAGGCACTCGTCGTGATCAGCGGCGGCGCCTCGGGCCTGGCGTGCGTGGGAGCCGACAGGCGGCAGATGGTCGCGTCCACGATGACTGTTCGACGGGCCGAGGGGTTCCATCAGCGCTTCGGCCTGATGCACGTCGACTTCGAGACGCAGCCCGTCTGTGGTGGCTGACGGCTCGCGGGAGCCGGTGGGTGAGCTGGTACAGCTCGCGAGAGGTTCTTTGTGCGTCAGACAGACCATCGGCATCACCGACTGGTACAGCCCGATCGCCGCGGGCTGTCTGCCCGGTCTCACGACCTCGCCGAGCAGCTCCGCACACCGCCTGTGCGGCAGAACCCGTTTGTCCGCTGTCGGGCCCCGTGAGAGCATCAAGGGTCAACGGTCCGCCTCCTTCGTCTGCGCTTCGCAGTGCAAATGAAAGCGTGCGGGCCGTTGCCATGTCCGCGGTTCTGAGCAATCCACCAAGATCTGCGAATGGCAGGTACCGTTTGATGCGCACAAAAGAGCTGGCAGAAGCCTGCATCTGAGCTTTGCCCCGTGACGTGGACACCCTGACACTTGGATTTTGTAGATCCAGGAAGGGAAGTCCAGGTGGGACGTCCGTCGAAGTACTCGGACGAGTTCCGTCGTGATGCCGTCGCGCTGTACCGGGCCTCGGAGGGCCGGCGCACGTTCGCGGCGGTCGCGAGGGAGATCGGGGTCAACCACGAGACCCTGCGGAACTGGGTGCGGGCCGCCGACGCCGAGCCGACTGCGACCGAGCAGGCCCTGAGCGCGGACGAGCGGGCCGAGCTCGCCCGGTTGCGAAAGGCCGAGCGGGAGTGGCAGGTCGAGAAGGAGATCCTTCGCCGGGCAGCAGCGTATTTCGCGCGGGAGATGAAGTGAGGGCCCGCCGCTGGGACTTCATCTCCGCTCATGCCGCCGAGTTCGGCGTCCAGCGGCTGTGCAAGGTTCTTGGCGTCGCCCGTTCCGGGTACTACGCCTGGCGGGCCGGTGTCCGGGTCCGTGCCGATCGAGCGGCGGCGGAGGCGGCGCTGGTGGCCGAGATCCGCAAGGTCCACCGGGAGACACGCGGGGCTTACGGGGTGCCGAGGGTGCACGCCGAGCTGCGGGCCCAGGGCCTCGTGGTCAACCGCAAGCGGATAGCCCGCCTGATGCGCGAGCACGGCATCATCGGCCGCTACCTGCGCAAACGCTGCCGAACAACCGTTCAGGACAGGAGCGCGCCACCGGCACCGGACCTGATCGGACGCGACTTCACGGCGACGGAGCCCGATACCCGGTGGGTCGGCGACATCACGTATCTGCCGGTCGGTGGCTCGTGGATGTTCCTGGCCACCGTCATCGACCTGCACTCGCGTCGCCTGGTGGGCTGGTCGCTGGCCGACCACATGCGCACCGAGCTGGTCGCCGATGCCCTGGGGGCCGCGGTGGCCACCCGCGGCGGCCGGGTCGACGGCGTGATCTTCCACTCGGACAGGGGCTCGCAATACGGCTCGGCCGAGTTCGCGAGACTCTGCCGGCGCCACGGTGTCCAACGGAGCACGGGACGGGTCGGCTCCAGTTATGACAACGCCGCAGCGGAGAGCTTCTTCGCCTCCCTGAAAAGGGAGTTGATGCACGGAGTGCGCTGGACCAGCCAGCATCAGGCGAGGCTGGAGGTGTTCCGCTGGATCTCCTTCTACAACGTTCGAAGGCGCCACTCCACGCTCGGCTACCTCAGCCCGGTCCAATTCGAACAGCAGACCGTGGCGTCCCGTAGGATCACCCTCGCCGCATGAAACTCCGGTGTCCACGTCCCGGGGGAAGGCTCAATCGAGGATGCGGGCAACATCTTGGTTGCGCCTTCGGTGTTGCACGACAATGACTTGATCAGGGACTTCTTCGGGTCCGTGATCACGCCGGAGGACCTTGCTTCCGGTTCGCCCGACCTCAAGCAGAAGACCGTGTACCTGTGTGGCAACATGTCCGGGATCAGCGGCCACCACCTGCATGCGGCCGCCCGGGTATTCGTCATCCGGGAGCTTTCACACGGTTACCGCGAAGGTGCCGACGAACCTTGGGCCCTCGTCGATCTCGGCCGAGTTCCCATCCGCGTACACGGCGTCGGCGTGTACTATCGACGCTTTTTCGGACTCGGCGCCGATCACTTCGGGCGGATCCGTGCGGAGCACGCGTTCCAGTCCCTGACGGAGTCCACCAAGCCTGGAACAGCCCATCGCAGCGGAATCTATCTGACACCCGTCATGCGAAGCGGTGACGAACTGCATTTCCGCCTGCTCCGGTGCTCCACGAATCTCTCGGGGCCGACTGAGGGTTTTCGCCCGACCGACACGCGCATCGTCGAGGCTCTGAACCGCGAGGCCGCTGCCGTCTTCCGGAACCAGGCACCGCTGAATCACGTTCTTGCTCAGATCTACCACAACACCCTTGCCACGGCCGAGCGCAAGCAGTCGAAGGCCAAGATCTCGGCCCATGCCGACAAGACCAAGGACATGCCCGTCAACGGCATCATGGCCTTCTGCACCTTCTATGACCGGCTCGACAACCTGCAGCCCCTGGCCGAAGACGCCTTCGACTACGGGGTGAAGGGCGCCAGTGGGCTGACCAGGCTCCACTTCCGCCTCAAGGAGCCGGCCGAAGAACGGGGCGGGGTCGTGCTCCCCCCGCAGTTCACCGTGACTCTCTACCCCGGCTCCGTGTTCTTCATGCCGCTGTCCACCAACCGCCTGTGTACGCACGAAATCCGGCCCTCAATGTTGGATGCCGAGTTGCTCCCGACCCGCCTGGGATACGTGGTGCGCTGTTCGAGCGCCGAAGCCGTTCACGTGGACGGCCGCACGTTCCTCAAAGTGGCCGGAGATCTGGTGGAGCTGGGGCGGCCCACGCCGGCCGACATGGACGAGCTGCGCAGGCTGTACGCCGAGGAGAACAGGACCTCGTCCTTCGTTGACTATGGCGACGGATTTCTCTTCAGCATGAACACGGGAGACTATGTTGCCCCCCGGGTCTAGGATCTCGGACGAGATTCTCTCGTACGCTTTGCCGATCGAGGAGAATCTCTTTGCGGAGCTGTCCGTGTCGGCTCGTTTGGAAGACGTAGGAAAAGGCCGACGAGGCGCGGTGCTTACCAAGATTGACCAGGCGGGCGATGTGCCTCTCGTACGTACTACCACTCGATACAGCAGTCCGGCGCAGCGTTTCCAGTCGGTGCACGAACTGCTGGCGCAACTGATTCAAGATCGTGCGGCGCCTCCGGTCGGCTTCAACAACGCTCTCATCGAGAGCTACACGAACGCCTACAGAACCATGGGCAGTCATTCCGACCAAGCCCTCGATCTGGCCGGCGAGCAGGGGCATTGCAAGTTCGAGATCGGTCCGGTTCGCCGATCTCGGGCGTGATGTGACGTCATGTCTCGTTCTGGACATGGTTGTTCCCCGGAACGCAGTGCAGGCACGGTGCCGGTGATCATGTGGTTGTCGAGACCCATGAGAACCGAGCGAGACCGTGCCTGCCCGAACATCATCGCCCATGCCCGCCGGGCTGGGACACCTGGCCCTCCAGAATCGCGTTGTCACCCGACAGGATGCCGCTGACCTGCGGCGCTTCCTGATCTGGGTGCCCGACCCACGCGGTCGGCGGGGGCGGCGGTATCCGATGCTCCCCCTGCTGTGCGCGGCAGCTTCGGCCGTGCTGGCCGGCGCCCGTTCCCTCATCGCGATCGGGGAGTGGATAGCGGACGCCCCGCAGTCGGCCTTGGAGATCCTCGACTTCCCGGCCGATCCGCTCACCGGTGTCCGTCCCGTCCCTCACCCGGCGACCGTCCGGCGCCTACTCCAGCGGCTGGACGGCGACGCACTGGACGCTGCCATCGGGGCATTCCTACAGGCCAGAGGGGTACACCCGGGTGAGTCCGAGCGGTCGGCGAAGCCGGTGCTGCGGGCGATCGCGGTCGACGGCAAGACGGTCCGCGGCTCGCGCACCGTCACGAGCACCGCGATCCAGCTGCTGGCCGCGATGGGCCACCACGGCGTGGTCCTGGCCCAGCGGCAGGTCGCCTCCAAGAGCAACGAGATCCCCGCCTTCGCCCCGCTGCTGGACAGCATCGACCTGACCGACACCGTGATCACCGGCGATGCCCTGCACACCCAGCACGCCCACGGCACGTACCTCCGCGAGCGCGGCGCCCACTACTTGGCCATCGTGAAGAAGAACCACCCCGGGCTGTATGCCCAGGTCAAAACGCTGCCCTGGGCGGACATCCGGCTGGACTACCGCACCCGCGACCGGGCCCACCACCGCGACGAGATCCGCCGGCTCAAGACCGCCGCCTTCCACCACCTCGACTATCCCGGCGCCCGCCAGGCGATCCAGATCGTCCGATGGCGCCGCGACCGCTCGACCGGGAAGCTCACCATCGAACGGGTCTACCTGATCACCAGCCTGGACACCTACGACGCCACCGCCGCCCAGCTCGCCACCTGGATCAGGGGCCACTGGGGCATCGAGAACCTCCTGCACCACGTCCGCGACCGGACCTTCCGCGAGGACGCCTCCAAGGTCCGCACCGGCCACCTGCCCCGCACCATGGCCGGCCTACGCAACCTCGCCATCAGCATCTTCCGTCAGAACGGCCACACCAACATCGCCGCCGCCCTCCGCCACACCGGCCGCGACTACACCCGGCCCCTGCGAATCCTCGGCCTCACGTGATCAATCCGGACAGACCGCGATCATGCAATGCCCCTGGGCCGGCGAGTCGTTTATTGCGGTCTTCTCCTGCTATCAACGTCCCGAAGCGAGCCCGCCGAGGAAGCTGATCTTCGAATCAAAGGGGTCCGGCGGCGAGAATTTCGAGATCCCCCTCACCCACAACAGTGCCGTCGCGTTTTCTGTCGACTCGAATCGGCGACTCAGGCACAAAATAGTATTGGACGCGCCCGTCCCGATGCCGGACAATCAATGGTTGGGTGTAACCTTTCGAACGTCAAAGACCTTTGTCCGGTTCCGCGACGGACATGCATACCTGCCGCAGGGTGCGCGCCTCATGTCGGCCGACGATGAGCAGAGGCACGAGTTCTACCGGCTGCGGCGCCGTGAGAACAATGAAACGGACTTCATCTACCCACTGCTGACGTACACCATCAGCGAGAGCGATTTGATGCCGCCCGTGTGACCTTCAAGGCTGTCGAGCAACCTTGCGTACCGCGTTCGGGGCGCGGTGGCAGGACGGTCGGCAAGTCCTGGAGCCCCGATACGGCAGGACCCGCGAGTCCCGCAAGACAGCTCCTAGTAGCAATACTGGTGATTTAGGTTGCTTTGTTGCGTTTGGAGTGGGCCTTGGTCGGGGCGACCAGATGCACGGTTGACGCGGGCGGCCCGGGCGGGTTGTGGTGTTCGGTTCGTTTGAGTGCCCAGTTGGACATCTTGCGTTTGATCACGCGGGGGTTGGAGCGCAACCGCCGTGCAGGCAGGAGTCGTTCGGTGATCTCACGCAGGCTCCGGGTGGTGGCCCGGGCGAGTCGGGAGGGGGGAAGCGCCGCCTGCCCGGTGACGTGGCGGCGGACGATGCGAAGGGTACGGGTGAAGGAGATCCGGTCCGGGTCGTGGCCGTCCCGCAGCGCGGCCCGGTGCATCAGGTCGCGCAGGGCATGGTGGACCAGCAGGAACGCGAAGACCTCCTGCTCGACGCCGCGCGGGTGCTGGGAACGCAGGACGAGATTGGGTCCGCCCTGGTGGGTCTTGATCTCGTCGAGGGTGGTCTCGATCTCCCATCGCTGGGCGTACAGGGCGGCGAGCTCCGTGGCCGGCGCCTCATGCGGGTCGAGGATGCTGGTGATGAGTCGGTAGACGGTGCCGTCGCTGCCGAGTGTGTACTCGACGACCCGCACCCGTTCCGGGTCCGCACGCCGGTAGTGATCCCGCGCGGCGACGATCTCCGACAGGTAGGAGCCGTCCTCAAGCGTCTCAAGGACCGGCAGCACGACCACGCTCCGCACCCGCCACAGCAGATCGGCGCCGCCCGCCTTTGCGGCCCGCCACAGATCCAGGCCGCAAAACCCCCGGTCGGCGAGCACAAGCATGCCCTCGGTCAGCGCAGGGAACAGCCCCTCGGCCAGGACGGTCTCGTGGACGGACAGCGGCCCCACCTCGGCCGCGAACACCGCGTGCGTGCCGCATTCGGCCAGCGCCACCACCCTGGCCTGCGGGTATGCGCTGCGGCCCTGACCGCGACTGGTGCCCGGCCGGCCGAAGAACTCCGCGTTCGCCGCCGTGTCCGGAACATCGAAGACCGTGCCGTCCACCGCGACCAGCCGCCAACCCCGATACCAGGCGCCCGGTGTCCGGGCGATGGCCACCGGCCGGCAGACCCTGCCGAACAGGGCCCGCAACGGCTCCGGACCCAACCGCAGACGGGCCCGGCCGATCGCCGCCGTCCTCGGCACCCGCCACACCTTCGCCCACCGGCCCTCCCGCTCCAACCCCTGCACGAGAAGCCGGGCCACCTCCTCATAGCCCTGCCCGAAGAACAGGCACATCGCCAGCACGAAGTAGACCACCACCCGCGCCGGAAGCAGCCGATGCCGCTGCTCGACCCGACCGCACTCCGCGACCACCTCGTCGATCAACTCGGGCGGGAAAGCCCGCGTCAACACACCCAACGCGATCCGATCCGACAACCGGTCACCCACCGGCAACTTCACCTGGGTCCCGGAGATCCGCCGCCTGATCGGCGCACTGTTCAGCCCACCGATCACAGCCCTGAACGCACTCCTGCACGTCCAGGACGTGGCACAACCCGTCCAACGACTCAGACCAACCAAAGTCACCGGTATTGCTCCTAGTACTCCAGTGTGACTTCGCGATCTACGCGCTGGAGGGGGCGGAGAGCTGCTGCCGGTAGTGGCTGCGACGTGCCGAAGCTTGGTGGCTTCTGCGCCAGTTCGACCAGGTCAGGTCGACCGGGTCTCCGCTTCGGGCCGGGCGGCTCGCATCCGCACGTCTGGTCGGCCTCGCGTCGTCGACTGCCACGGCAAGGAACGCGAGGGTGAGCATGGCCAGGGTGACGTGCCGGTGCCAGGCGGTCCAGTTCCGGACCTGGTAGTGGTCCAAGTCGGCCTGACCCTTGGCCGCCTGGAAGCACTCTTCGACGAGCTCCGACAGCGGCACGATCCGGGGCGACCAGCACAGGTAGAAGGCGAGCTCGCCGGTGGTGGGATTGCGGCGAATCAGCACGTGGCGGTGCTCGTCAGCGCACCCAGGCCCAGTCGTAGTAGCGGGGCCCCTTCGCCCCGGAGCCGGCGCTCTGCCGGTGCCAGACCGAGGCGGGCAGGCGAAAGGTGGCCTCGTCCGCGCGGATCGCCGTGCGGCCCTGGTTGATCCGCACTCTGGTCGCGCAGGAGACCGCCAGCACGTAGCCGACCCCGCGGGCCTCCAGCCCGGCCCGCAGGCCGGGGTCCTGACCGTAGGCCTCGTCGCCGGTCACCCACGACGTGCTCACTCCGGCGTCCAACGCCTGCTCGATCATCTGCAGGGCGAGACGGGGCTTGGTCGTGAAGACGACGTCCTCGGGTACTCCGGCCCTGCGGCGCCGCTCGGAGTCCCGGCTCCATGTGTGTTCGGGCAGGTAGAGACGGCGGTCGATCAACGCCCGCCCTCTACTGGAGGCGTAGGCGAGGAAGACGCCCACCTGGCTGTTCTCGATCCGCCCGGCGGTGCCGGAGTACTGGCGCTGGACACCCGCCGAACCACTACCCTTCTTCAGGAAGCCCGTCTCATCCACGATCAAAACACCGTCACCGGCGCCGAGATGGTCCACGACGTAGCGGCGGACCTCGTCGCGCGCCGCACCCGCGTCCCAAACAGGCGGACCGCAGCAGCCGCTGCATCGGACCGGGACGGCTATGGCCGGCGTGCTCCGCCAGCTGCCAGCAGTTCTTGCGCTCGGTCCCGGACAGCAACCCGAGCAGATAGGCGCGGGCCGCGGCCCGAGGTTCCACTCGCCCGAACAGGCCCGCAATCCGAGCCATGGCCTGGTCGAACAACGCCTGCCATCGAACAGGGTCTACGCTACGGCCCGCGGCCACCGCACGATCTTCAAGAGTCCACACAAACCCTTGATCATCTCGCGGTGGCCGCACGCATCAGGCGTCGTAGTACTCGCCGTCGTCACCCTGGACCTTGGCCTCCAGAACATCCGCCACTTCGCGCATCGTCGCGATCACCGCATCGCTCGGGTTCTTGGACACGGTCCGCCCGGCGCTCCACCACATCGGGGCCACCGCGAGGCCGGGATCGGCAGCGACCACCGCTTCCCCACCCGCTGCGGTGATGTCCTGGCCCTCACCGTCAGTTGTATCCGCGTGGTTCGTCGCCTGCCGTCTTGACCTGCTTGCGGTAGGCCCCCGGCGGCGATCCGAAGTGTCGTTTGAAAGCTTTGGCGAAGGCGAACTCCGACGTGTACCCCGTGTGCTGCGCGATTGTGCTCAGCGGGGCCGGCGATTGGTGCAGCAACCGCGCCGCGGTGGCCATCCGCCACTTGGTCAGGTAGGTCAACGGCGGCTCGCCGACCACCGAGGCGAAGCGGCGGGCGAACACCGCGCGGGACAGCCCGGCGCGGGTGCCCAGCGACTCCACGGTCCAGGGATGGCCGGGATCGTCGTGGATCGCCTTCAGGGCCGGGGCGACTGCCGGGTCGGTCAGCGCAGCCGTCCAACCCCGGGTCCGCTCCTTCGGCAGTTCGGCGTACCACGACCGGAGGATGTACAGCAGCAGCAGATCGATGAGCGCCGTGACGACCGCGTCCGAGCCCGGCTGCGGCGTGTGGAACTCGGCGCACAGCTGATCGACCGCCGAGCGCAGCACCGGGTGGCGCCCCGGAACCGCGGGGAGGTGGATGACCTCCGGTAGATCGCTGAACAGCGGATGCGGGCGATCAACGTCGATCGCGTACGCGCCGCACACCAGCACCGTGTGCGGCCCCGGTCCGTCCACGGTGACCTGGCCGATCGGCGAAGAACGGTCCACGCGCTCCGGTACGAAGTCCACCGGATCGCGGCCCGGCACGTCGCACAGGGTGTGTCCGCTGCCGCGCTGCAGGAACACGATGTCGCCGGGTCCGAGCGCGAGCGGTTGGCCGTGCAGTGGCAGCAGGTGGCAGTGCCCTTCCACGACCACGTGGAATCCGGCTCCTGAGATGGGTTGGAACCTCAGGGCCCACGGGGCGTGCGCGTCGGTGCGAGTCACCATCGGGCGTCCCGTCCGCAGGACTTCGAGGGTGTCGCTCAGGATGTCCATAGCGCCACTCTAGTGCCTGTATGGCGAGACGATATGACAGGGAATCGAGATCTTAAGTCATTCACCGTCTCGATGCGGAGGCGTACGTTCTTGCCGTGGCAGTGCCGAACCCCGCACTGCATCGACGAAGGAATGGATCCCATGTCTCTGGCTGGCAAGAAGATCGTGATCATCGGCGGAACCTCCGGCATCGGCTTCGCGGTAGCCCAACAGGCCGCGGCGGCTGGCGCGGACGTCGTGGTCGCCTCCAGCAATCAGGACCGCGTGGACGCCGCGACGAGGCGGTTGGGCGAGCCGGCCGAAGGCCGCCGCCTGGACGTCGCCGACGGCAACGCCATCGCCGCGTTCTTCGAGCAGGTCGGGGAGTTCGACCACCTCGTCTACACCGCGGGCGAATCTCTGCTGATCAAGCCGTTGGTCGACACCACCCCGGAGGAGGCCAGGGCCGTCTTCGAGCGCCGGTTCTGGGGCGCGTTCCTCTCCGCCAAGTACGCTGCACCGCGACTGCGCGACGGCGGCTCGATCACTTTCAGCTCCGGCGTCCTCGCGATCCGCCCCCTGTCCGGAACCGCGCTCACGGCAGGTATCACCGGCGGCATCGAGGCCCTGTCCCGGGCACTCGCCGTCGAACTCGCCCCTCTGCGCGTCAACGTGATCCAGCCCGGTGTGATCCGCACCGAGCTGTGGGACGGCAGTGTCCCGGACCCGGAGGCTTTCCTCCAGGGCGCCGGGTCCGAGCTGCTCACGCGGCGTGTCGGCACTGCCGAGGAAGCCGCGGCGGCCTATCTCTTCGTCTTGGCCAACGCCTACGTCACCGGCACCACGCTCGCGATAGACGGCGGCGCGGCACTGGTGTGACATAGGCGCCACGCATACCAGCCAACGGAGCAGCGCCGCACCCGCGCGACGCGTTCCTTGCCGTGGCAGTCGACGACGCGAGGCCGACCAGACGTGCGGATGCGAGCCGCCCGGCCCGAAGCGGAGACCCGGTCGACCTGACCGTCCCGGAGATCCGCCGCCTGATCGGCGCACTGTTCAGCCCACCGATCACAGCCCTGAACGCACTCCTGCACTGGTCGAACTGGCGCAGAAGCCACCAAGCTTCGGCACGTCGCGACCACTACCGGCAGCAGCTCTCCGCCCCCTCCAGCGCGTAGATCGCGAAGTCACACTGGAGTACTGGGAGCGGAGCAGTCCGTCCAGGAATGCGTTGCCGAAGACGCGGTGCGGGTCGTGGCGGTCCAGGACGGCGATCGCCTCGTCCCAGCCCGGGCCGCCGCTCGTGCGGAGACTGTCGGGGATGATGCGGCCGAGCACGTCCGGGTCGGCCCAGGTGGCGTCCTCGGTGTAGGCCCAGCCCTTGGACCACTCGACCCGCAGGCCGGCCCGGGTGCCGTCGAAGGTGCGCAGCAGGAACTGTTCGAGGTCCCGGCAGAACCGGCGCAGGCCGGGGGTGCCGGGCAGGCTGAGGACGTCCACCCAGACGGCGGTGTCCCACTCGGGCTTGTCCGGGTGGGGCCGCAGGGCGGAGAGCAGTGGTGGTCGGGCGCCGGGTACGCCGGAGACGGCCGGGTCGTCCAGGCCGGTGACCCTGATCTCGACGGCTCCGTTCACGGGGTACTCGCCGCGCTTCTGGTACTCCGTCAGCAGCCGCTGGTAGTGGGTGGTGAACTCGCTGACCACCCACTGGAGATCGGCCCGTCGGGCGAGTACGGCGTACCCGCTGGCGGTGACCCGCAGGGTGGTCGGCCGGACGTACTGGAGCACCGCCCGCGACGGGCCCCACAGGTCGGAGTGCAGGCCGTCCGCGAGCAGGTGGGTGAGCAGCTCGCCGGTGAGCAGACTGCGCAGCAGGCCGGTGGAGAGCAGGACGTCGGTCAGGTCGCCGGTGAGGCCGATCTTCGTGATCAGAAACTGGAGTTGGCCGAAGATTGGAGCCAACTGCCAGGCTCCTTCGATCAGTTGGCCGGCGAGTTCGGCCACAGGCTTGGGGATGTTGTCGGAGAAGGGGTAGTTGTACGGTTCTGTGACAGTACGG
This sequence comes from Streptomyces sp. TLI_235, assembly GCA_002300355.1. Taxonomy (NCBI): domain Bacteria; kingdom Bacillati; phylum Actinomycetota; class Actinomycetes; order Kitasatosporales; family Streptomycetaceae; genus Streptomyces; species Streptomyces sp. TLI_235. Next base: position 770,645 of record NSGV01000002.1, on the reverse strand, counting down.
GCCGCGAACGGGCGGGTGGGGGTGACCTGCCAGATCTTGAGCCAAGGGTGCGTCGTGAAGGCGTACCAGATCGCCTCGGCCCGGCCGTCCCGGGCGACGAAGTCGGCGAAGGTCCGGTTGCCGGACCTGCCCGGTGCGGCGAAGAGTTCGACGGCCGGGATGTCGAGGCGGCTGACGCAGCGCAGGTTCCGGTCGGCGCCGACCCGGAGTACCACCTCGGTGAGGAAGGCCCGGCCCAGTTGGACCAGGAAGGCAGCACTGTCGGCCTGGCTCCGGTCGAACTCCCTCAGCACGTAACCGGCTTGCGAGTCGTCCCAGACCACGGCGGTGAGTGGAGACGACGTGACTGCTGAGCGAGCCGAAGCCGTGACCGGTGGGCGAGGTCTCGCCGGTGGCCGGCACGGCGGTGCCGTGGCAGCCGATGGCGAGTACGCCGCCGACGGTGAGATCGCCGGGCGCGGGGCAGGCAGTGACACCGAGGCCGTGACCGGCCAGCTGGGCGAGCAGGTCCTCCATCGAGGCGCCGGTCTGCACCCGGACGGTCGGGGCTCCGGCCACCGAGCTTCCCGTCAGGGCGATGGAGGTGAGGTGCTGGGTGGTGTCGACCAGCAGCACCTGGGCCGAGGCAGGGGTGCCAGGGGTGATGGTGAGCGGTGCCCAGCCGTGCCGGTACCCCTGCGGACGCAACCGCCAGCCTGCGGCGCGGGCCCAGTCGGCGAGGTCGGCGACCTGGCGCGGATTGCTCGGCGCGCAGACCCAGAGCGGGTCGGTTCGGACCTCACCGGCCCAGTTCTCGTACACCCGTTGGTAGGGCGTCACCCCGGCCGGGAGCCCGGCGGGCGCGGCGCCGACCGCCTGCGCACTGTCCGGCCCGACGGTGCCGCGCAACAGCCAGACGGCGGCTCCTCCGCCCAGTCCGGCGAGCGCCTTACGCCGGGTCAGACCACTGCTTCGGTCAGGCTGTTGGTCTGCCACGCGCTGACGCTATCAAGGGAGATGGCCAGGGGCTGACGCTGTCAACGGAGATCACACCGCGAGTCGCCTCCGGTCCGGATGGAATGTCACCCGGACATCGGCGTCCATCGGTAAGAACGACCGGTACGGTGCCGCTTCGCCAGGTCGCGTCTGGGGGACGACAATGATCCGGGTTGCATCGCGGGCCGGCAGTGCAGCCTCAAAAGCGGATGCCGAACCCGGGGCCACTGCGGCTGGAGCCGCTCGGTGGTGTCCACGACCACGGCCGGACCGGGCCGCTGGATCGGCGCCGGCACTCGGTGGTCCGCCCGGAGCGTGGGGCTGCGGATGCGGCAACAGGGTGTTCGACGGGCCGAAGGGTTCCATCAGCGCTTCAGCCTCGTCCACGGCGACTTCGAGGCGCAGATGCGGACGCCCAAGGTGTCGTACGGGTGGTACCGCCGAGGACACCGCGAATCTGCCGTCGGCCCGCCTGCCCGGCGGCACGCCCAGCGCGTCAGGCAGTCGTCCGTCACGCCCACTTGATGGAGCAGCCCATGCTCGGCCGGTGCGGTTCCGGGACGGTCCGGCCGGCCAGCACCAGGTCGATGGCGTGCCGCAGCAGGCCCCCGGTGATCGGCTTCCCGTTGCCGGGCGTCGAGTCGTCCATTGCTCCCCGGTAGGCCAGCTCGCGGTGGGCGTCGTAGAGGAAGAAGTCCGGTGTACAGGCAGCCTGGTACGCCCGGCCGACGGACTGGTCGAGGTCGATGAGGTACGGGAAGGCCCACCCCGTGCGTGTGACCTGGGCGCGTAGCCCGTCGATGTCGTCGGCGGGTGCGACGGCCGGGCTGTTGCTGCAGATCCCGACGACCGCGAGGTCCGGGAACTCGCCGACCAGTTCGGCGAAAGCCTGCTCGACGTGCCGTACGTACGGGCAGTGGTTGCACAGGAAGGCCACCAGCAGGGCCGGTGCGGCGGCGAAGTCGTCCTGTGCCACGACCCGGCCGTCGATCGCGGGCAGCGAGAAGTCCGGCGCCGGTGTCCCGAGTGGGACCAGGGTGGAGATGGCGGCCATCTGATTCACTTCCTCTGATCGACTGCGGGCGGCCGTGCGTATACCATCATGGTCGTCCGATGGGGCCGGCGGTCGCCAGTACGCCGATGCCGGTCACCGCGACGTCTGCGTCGGCCGCAGTGACGGCCGCCCGCCGATCGGCGGCGCCACCGCCGCGGCGACTGGGCACCGGGTTACTACGACTGCCACTGCGCCGACGACGAGTGACCGGCCGACGTCGGCCACACCTGGGCGTGAACCGGTGCGGCGTTCTCGACGTCCTGCTTCGCCGCGCCTGTACCGACGGACCGGCCGGGGTCGCGTGTCCGTGGTGTCACCACCTCGTCACCGGACGCATCGGCCGGCAGGTTCGCCCGCATCGAACCCGGAGGGCCGGCGCATGGGAAGATCGCTTCCCCGACACCATCCGCACCAGAGCGGTCGGCGAAGCCGTCCGAATCGTCATCGAGGAGCAGCTGTGACCGAGCAGCCCGGCCCGCAGCAGCGCATCGCCGACGCCATCCGACCAGCGATGCTCAACGGTCTGCAGGACGCCGACCTGATCGGCGCGCCGGGCGCCGAGCGCATCAACCAATGGGTCGACTGGATTGCGGCCGTCATCGCCGGCCACGTTGTGGAGCCGATCGCCGCCGAACGCGACGCCTTCGCGGACCGGGTGGACACCCTCACGCACGTCGCCAGGCGCCACAAGGAGGGATACAAGGACGCGGCCCGGGACGTGCAGCTGCTCGAGGCCCGTGTCGCCGAGCTGGAAGCGGAGGTGACGCGGTTGCGTGCACCCGGTGTCCTGCCCGCCGGCCCGGGGGTGGAGCCCGACGTGACATCGGTGGGCGGCCCGCCGGCCCAGTCGCTCCGGGACCGGCTCCGCGCCAGGTACCCCGTCACCGCGGAGGCTCTGGACCGCCGGGATACCGAGGCCGGTCCGAGTCGGAACGCCGAGGACTGACAGGCCGTCGGACCGTTCGGCGGCGGCGTCAGTCGTACGGCGTCGAGCGCGCCAGGAGGGCGGCGCCTCGGCGCCTCGCGTGCTCGTGGGTGATCCGGACGATCTCGTGCCAGAAGGGCGCCGCGGTGAGGTAAGTGCCGAGCGCGGCCATGATCCCCAGGGCCACGTCCACGCTCATCCGGCCCTCCTCGGTCCAGTACACGTCCTGCAGGTCCAGCAGTAGCGCGAACTCGTCCGCGATCAGTGCCGTACCGGCTCCGTAGCCCGCGGCGACCAGCGGATGCCGGACGGCCCGCTCGTCGCCGCGAACGGCGACCAGGCCGACGCCGGCCAGGACCGCGATGCCGATGTTGTAGTGGTGCAGGTGCCGCCCGCCCGCCGACATGTTGCCCCAGGGCAGCCAGCCGCCCCGGATGCCGTGGGTGATCAGCCGGACGGTGCCGAAGGTCGTTCCGAAGGCGGTCCAGGTCACCAGGAGGGACCGCTTGGTCGGCGTCAGGTGGGTATCGGCAGCCTGGCTCCAGCGACGTGCCAGGCCTTTGGCCGGGGAGCCGCGCTGCCCTGCGTGGGCGCTCATGAACCGCTCCCCTCTCGTTGTTCCTGCCGACGCTCGGTCCGATGCGTTCCCGCCGCCCCCCGCGCGGTTGCCTTCCCCGCGATCCGCCACCCGGACGGCGCAAGGCCGCTGCCGCAGGCACAGGGACCGGCGGTGTGCGGCCCGCAGCCGAGTCTCACGGCTCGCGCCGGGGCGCGTCGGGCGGGCCTGCCCGGGGCCCTCTCTACGGCGTGACCGGTCCCTGGGCCGCCCAGGGGAGCGAGTACCAGGAGAGGACGGCGAGGACCGTCGCGCCGGGCAGCTCGGCGCTATAGGCGAGGACCTGGGCGAGCAGGTAGTCGGGACCGTGGTGCGCGGACCAGATGTCGAAGTAGGCGTCCATCGCCAGCAGGACGGCGGTGGCGGCGGCCAGGGGGCTGGTGGCCCGGTGGCGGCGGCGCACCAGTACGGCGAGCAGCAGCAGCGCCGCCACCTCCATGACGTCCAGCCAGACCCAGGAGTTGGCGAGGTTGCGCGCGCCGAAACGGCGGACCGACAGGCCCAGCACCACGATCCACGGCACCAGCAGGAACGCGGCCGCCCGCAGCCCGATCGGCAGCCATCGCCGGATCGCAGCCTCGCGAGCCGTCGGCACTTGTCCCGATACGATCACACGCCGATCGTATCGGCGTACCGCGGATCCGTGGCGGCCACGGTGCACCCGGCCACCGTGGGCGCGGGGAATCGCGCCGGTCCCGGAAGGCGCACGGGATGATGACAGGACCGGGGTGGTGTGCGGCTGGGGGACCAGGTCGTGCCGCGACAGCGGATGCACGACGGCCTGCGGAGCGACAGCTACTAAGCAGTAACTTATCCCGGTTCAAGCCGAGCGTGGCGATTCACGCACCCGATCCACAGTCGAACCAGGGGTGACGTGCGGCACCAGCGCCCACGCGCGGCGCAGGGGCAGATGTCTGCGCCAACAAGCTTTTCACCGGGCCGTGTTGACGAAGTCTCACGGCATTCGGCCACCCCCGCGTGTGACCGCCTGGCTTACCGGTTCGGGAACGCGGCGACCATGAACGCTGCGTGGTGCGGCGGGCCGTCGCCGTCACCACGCAGGCTGACCCGCAGCACCGTGCCCTCGTCGTCCTGGCTACGGCAGCGGCAGCTCGGTCCATACGGTCTTGCCGTCCCGGGCGTAGCGGGTGCCCCACCGCTCCGTGAGCTGGGCGACCAGGAAGAGACCGCGCCCGCCCTCGTCGGTCATACGGGAGCGCCGCAGGTGGGGTGAGGTGCTGCTGCCGTCCGAGACCTCGCAGATCAGGAATCGGTCGCGGATCAGCCGCAGGATCACCGGTGCCCCGCCGTAGCGGTAGGCGTTGGTGACCAGCTCGCTGACGGCCAGTACGGCGGTGAAGGCCAGCTCGTCGAGCCCCCACTCGGCCAGCGTGGCGGTGGTCAGCTTGCGGGCCTGGCCGGCGGCGGTGGGGTCTGCGGGAAGCTCCCAGGTGGCCACGGACTCCGCCGCCAGTACCCGGGTCCGGGCGATGAGCAGCGCGACGTCGTCGTGGGAGAGTTCCGGAAGCAGGGCGTCCTCCACCGCTTGGCAGGTCTCCTCCAGCAGCTCGGCGGGCCGGCACAGTGCCTCGCGAAGCCGCTGCAGCCCGATGTCGAGATCGCGGTCCCGCGTCTCGATGAGCCCGTCGGTGTACAGCGCCAGCAGGCTGCCTTCCGCGAGATGAAGTTCGGCGGCCTCGAAGGGCAGCCCGCCCAAGCCCAGCGGGGGCCCGGGGGGTAGGTCCACAAGGCTGAAGCGGCCGTCCGGAGTCACCACCGCCGGCGGCAGGTGGCCGGCCCGCGCCAGCGTGCACTGCCCGGCGACGGGGTCGTACACCGCGTAGAGGCAGGTCGCTCCGACGATCTGCTGGGTCTGTGAACCTCCGTCGGCCGCCTCCTGCTCATCGGCCAGGCGGTTCACCAGATCGTCCAGATGGGAGAGCACCTCGTCCGGCGCGAGGTCCAGGTTGGCCAGGGTGTGGACGGCGGTGCGCAGTCGGCCCATGGTGGCCGCGGCGTGCAGGCCGTGACCGACCACGTCGCCCACCACCAGGGCGACGCGGGCGCCGGAGAGCGGGATCACGTCGAACCAGTCGCCGCCGATGCCCGCGGCCGGATCGGCCGGCAGATAGCGGTGGGCGACTTCGACGGCACGGTGCTCGGCCAGAGCGTGTGGCAGCAGACTGCGCTGCAGGGTCAGCGCCGCCTGGTGCTGCTGAGTGAAGCGGCGGGCGTTGTCGATGCAGACGGCGGCGCGGGCCGCGAACTCCTCGGCGAGCGTGAGGTCGTCCTGCTCGAACGGTTCGGGCCGCCCGGCCCGCCACAGGCTGACGATGCCCAGCAGCAGGCCGCGGGCGATCAGCGGTACCACGATCAGCGAGTGGGCCCCCAGAGCGGCGGCGCGCCTGGAGCGCTCCGGGTCCTGGAAGTACCAGCCGGGGCTGGTCTCCAGCTCGATTTCGACGACCGGCGCCTGCATGGTGAGGCATTTGGCCTGCGGCGTGCGGTGATCGAAGGAGAAGACCTCGCCGACGGGGTACATCACATCGAGCGCGTCCTGCCCGACCGTCCGGATCGCCGTTCTGCGCATCGGCCCGGATGCCCTCTGGACGGGTTCCTCGCCCCGGATCACAGGCTCCAGCAGGTCCACCGCGACGGCGTCGGCCAGATCGGGGACCGCGACGTCGACCAGTTCCCGGGCGGTCTGCGCCACATCCAGGGTGGTGCCGATCCGGGCACTCGCTCGGTTGAGCAGCGCCAGCCGGCGCCGGGCCCGGTGGCGATCGGTGACGTCCTCGACCATCTGGGTGACCCCGAGCACCCGGCCTGCAGGGTCGTGCATCCGGAAGGCCGAGATCGCCACCATGCGTTCGCGGTCGGGATCCCGCCGTACCCGGCAGGGCTGCTCGGTGAAGATCAGCGGCTCGCCCGTCTCCAGGACCTGCCGCAGCAGTGCCTCGATCGTCTCCACGTCGGGACCGATCAGGAAGTCGCTCATCAGCCGGCCGCGGTGCTCATCGACCGGGACCTCGCTGAACCGGGCGATCGCCCTGTTGACCCGCAGGATGCTCAGGTCGGGGGCATGCACCGACAGGCCGATCGGAGAGCGCCGGAACAGGCCGTCCAGGACCGACCGGTCCGTCTCCCACTGGACCACCTCCTCGGCCGGCGCCATGACCAGGAACCACTCGGACCGCAGGTCGACCCGGGTCACAGCACGGGCGCGGAAGCCCAGCTCCACTCGGCGGCCGTTACGGTGCAGCACCGGCAACACTCCGTACCAGCCGCGCTCGTGATCACACTCCGCAACCGCGTTCAGCACCGCATCCCGATCGGCGGGGTGGACCAGGAACTCGGCGGCAGCGCGACCGAGCACCTCGCGCGGCGGGTAGCCGAGCAGGGCCTCGGCTCGCTCGCTCCAGCCGACGACCCTGCCACGGTCGTCCAGGACCGCCCAGGCCGAACGGGCCACCGCGAAGGGGTCCTCGGGAGCCTCGCCGAATGCGGGCACCGGTGCGTCCATACCGCCAGTATCACCGAGAGCGGATCACCCGACTTGCCGAGACGGGAGGGGCGATCGGACATGCCGGCGCCCGTCTCGGATGAAGCGTCGTCCGCCCGCGGTTGTGCGGCGGAGGACATGCCGGCATGACGGTGGATCAGCCGAGCGCTCGGTCGAGGTTGAAGGCGGCACTGATCAGGGAGAGGTGGGTGAAAGCCTGCGGGAAGTTGCCGAGCTGCTCGCCGGTCCGGCCGATCTCCTCGGCGAACAGTCCGAGGTGGTTGGCGTAGGTGAGCATCTTCTCGAAGGCCAGCCGGGCCTCCTCCAGACGCCCGGCGCGGGCCAATGCCTCGACGTACCAGAAGGAGCAGATGGAGAAGGTGCCCTCGTCACCCCGCAGACCGTCCGGACTGGCGACCGGGTCGTAGCGGTAGACCAGCGAGTCGGAGACCAGGTCCGCGCCGAGTGCGTCCAGGGTGGAGAGCCACTTGGGGTCGGTCGGGGAGATGAACTTCGCCATCGGCATCATCAGCAGGGACGCGTCGAGCACATCGTCGTCCAGCCCCTGGACGAACGCACCCCGCTCGACCGACCAGCCGCGGCTCATGATCTGCCGGTAGATCGCGTCGCGGGACCGCCGCCAGCGGAGCAGGTCAGCAGGGAGGCCGCGTCGGTTGGCCAGCCGGATCGCCCGTTCCAGGGCCACCCAGCACATCAGCCGCGAGTAGACGAAGTTCCTCCGGCCCGCCCTGGTCTCCCAGACGCCCTCGTCGGGCTGGTCCCAGTGGTCGCAGAGCCAGTCCACAACGGCACCCACCTCGTCCCAATGGCCGCTGCTGATCGGCTGTCCCCACTTGTCGTAGAGATAGACGGAGTCGATCAGCGCACCGTAGATGTCGAGCTGGAGCTGTCCCGTGGCGGCGTTTCCCACCCGCACCGGGGCGGATCCGAGGTACCCCTCAAGGTGGGGGAGTTCGTACTCGGGCAGGTCGCTGCGCCCGTCGATGCCGTACATGATCTGCAACGGGCCGGTCGGGCCGGCGCCCCGCAGGATTCCGCGCTCGGAGAGGAAGCCCATGAACGCCTCGGCCTCCGAGGTGAATCCGAGACGCAGCATGGCATAGAGGCAGAAGGCCGCGTCGCGGACCCAGACGTAGCGGTAGTCCCAGTTGCGCTCGCCGGCGATCTGCTCCGGCAGGCTGGTCGTCGGTGCGGCGACGATCGCGCCGGTGGGGGCGTAGGTGAGCAGCTTCAGCAGGAGTGCGGACCGGTGCACCATCTCGCGCCACCGTCCGTGGTAGCGCGAGTGGGCCAGCCACTGGCGCCAGAACCGAACCGTCGCCCCGAACTGCTCCTCCGCCTCGACGCGGGGGCACCCGCGCGGGCTGACGTCGGCACTCGCCACGTCGAGGGCGAAGACGGCGGACTCGCCCTCGAGGAGCTTGAAGTGCGCCTGCACGTCCACACCGTCGCCCTCGATCGGCACCGTCGCGGTCAGCGCCAGCGCCAGCGACGGAGCGCGGAACACCGCCCGGCCGGCCTCCAGCTGCACGGTGTGGCGCTCGGCGCCGTAGCCGAAGCGGGGCGCGATCCTCGCCCGGAACGGGAGAGTGCCCCGAGCGCAGATCACCCGCCGGATCAGCCGGTGCCGGTCCGCCTCGCGCGACTCGTCGACCACCGGCATGAAGTCCTGGATCTCCGCCACCCCGTCCGCGGCGAAGAACCGCGTGATGAGGACGTTCGTGTCGGGGAAGTAGAACTGCCGGGTACGCGTCGGCACGTCGGCGGCCAGTTCGAAGGACCCGCCCTTGTCGGCGTCGAGGATGGACGCGAAGACGCTGGGCGCGTCGAAGCGCGGGCAGCAGTACCAGTCGATGGTGCCGTCGGTGGCGACGAGCGCGGCGGTGCGGAGATCGCCGATCAGGCCGTGCTCGGAGATCGGCATGTACCGCGAGCCGTCCAGCCTCTCGAAGGTCGCGCTGTCGCGTGCCATATCGGCCTCCTCACACAGCCGCCGAGGACACCCGGCAGGACCTCGCTTTCATGCTAGTGTCCTGCGCCGCAAGTTGCGGCGTTTATTTAGTCGCTTGTTTTCGTGTCGGCTGGCTTGATCTTGGTGAGGTAGTCGGCGAGGGATTTGAGGATCTCGTCGGCGGTCTTGGTCCAGGTGAAGGGTCTGGGGTTCTGGTTCCAGGTGGCGATCCAGGCCTTGATGTCGTTCTCGAGGGCTTTGACGGAGGTGTGGACGCCGCGGCGGATGAGTTTGTCGGTGAGCAGGCCGAACCAGCGCTCGACCTGGTTGAGCCAGGAGGAGCCGGTCGGGGTGAAGTGCACGTGGAAGCGGGGGTGCTTCGCGAGCCAGGTCTTGATCTCGGCGGTGTTGTGGGTGGCGTAGTTGTCGCACACCAGGTGGACGTCGAGCTCCCGCGGGACGGCCTTGTCTATCGAGACGAGGAACTTCTTGAACTCCACGGCGCGGTGGCGGCGGTGGAGTTCACCGATGATGGTGCCGTCGGCGATGTTGAACGCGGCGAACAGGCTGGTGATGCCGTGCCGCAGGTAGTCGTGCGTGCGGCGTTCGGGCATGCCCGGCATCATCGGCAGGACCGGCTGGGAGCGGTCCAGGGCCTGGATCTGGGACTTCTCGTCCACGCAGAGCACCACCGCCCGCTCGGGCGGGTTGTGGTAGAGCCCGACCACGTCGACGACCTTCTCCACGAACAGCGGGTCGGTGGACAGCTTGAAGGCGTCCTGCAAGTGCGGCTTGAGGTCGAACCTCTTCCAGATCCGCCCGACCGTGGATTTCGACAGCCCGGTGCGCTTCGCCATGGAGGCCCGCGACCAGTGGGTGTCGTGGCCCGGCGTGGATTCCAGCGTCGCGACGACGACGTCCTCGACCTGGTCGAGGAGGATCGACGGCGGCCGGCCGGGCCGGGGCTCGTCCTGCAGACCGTCCAGGCGGTCGGTGACGAACCGGGCCCGCCAGCGGTTGACCGTGCCCGGCCCGATGCCGAGTTCGGCGGCGACCTGCTTGTTCGTGCCGCCTTCGGCGCAGGCCAGCACGATTTTCGCGCGCAGTGCGAGGTACTGTGCGGTCTTCGCCCGCCGGGCCCATCGCGTCAACTGGGTGCGTTCGTCCTCGGTGAGCACCAGATCCGGCTTGCGCCGGCCCGGCCGGGGCTCATCGGCCAGGCCCGCCAACCGGTCGGCGGCGAACCGCGAGCGCCACTTGCGCACCGTCGCCACGTTCGCACCCAGGGCCGCCGCCACCCGGGCACTTGGCGCCCCGTCCGCACAAGCCAGGACGATCCGGGCGCGCTCGGCCAACCGGGCCCCCTCCCCGCCAATCGACCAACGCGACAACTCGGCGCGCTCCTTTGCGGAGAGCACGATCTCTACGGCCTTCGGACCTCGCTGCGACACGAAAAACAGCCTACATACTTATGGCTGAAATTTCAGGCGCAGGACACTAGTGTCCTGCGCCGGAGATCCGTCGTTAGATCTTGCGTGAGTGATTCTTCGGATGTGCCGGTGCGTCGTCGTGGCCCTGCGTTGGAGCCGTTGTTGTTGTCCAGCGAGGAGCAGGCGGTGCTGACGCGGTGGTCCCGTCGGGCGACGTCCGCCCAGGCGCTCGCGTTGCGGGCTCGGATCGTGCTGGCCTGCGACGGCCCGGATGTGCCGTCGATCGTTGGTGTCGCAAGGGAGTTGGGGATCACCGCGGACACGGTCCGCAAGTGGCGTCGCCGGTTCCTCGCCGAGCGGCTGGACGGCCTGGTGGACGAGCCGCGGCCGGGCCGGCCTCCGAGCATCGCGGTGGACGACGTCGAAGCGGTGGTGGTGGCGACGCTGGAGGAGATCCCGAAGAACGCGACGCACTGGTCGCGGAGCTCGATGGCGGCCCACAGCGGCCTGTCGAAGTCCACGGTGGGGCGGATCTGGCGGAAGTTCCAGCTCAAGCCCCACCTGGCGGACACGTTCAAGCTCTCCACCGACCCGTTATTCATCGAGAAGGTCCACGACGTGGTCGGCCTGTACTTCGACCCGCCCGAGGGGGCCGTGGTGCTGTCGGTCGACGAGAAGTCGCAGATCCAGGCCTTGAACCGGTCCCAGCCGGTACTGCCGATGATGCCCGGGATGCCCGAGCGCCGGACCCACGACTACGTGCGCAACGGCCTGACCACGCTGTTCGCCGCATTCGACACCGGCAGCGGGAGGGTCATCAGTTCCCTGCACCGCCGGCACCGTGCGGTGGAGTTCAAGAAGTTCCTCGTCAAGATCGACCAGGAGGTCCCCGACGGCCTGGACATCCACCTCATCTGTGACAACTGTGAGGATCATGGAGTGCCGCAGGGGGCCGGAGCCTGACCCGTGTGACAACTGGCGTCTGCTGCCTTGGTGTAGATCTGTCGGCTTCCGGCCCCCTGCGGCACTTGCCGGAGCCAGCCCGGTGGACGTGTCCCGATAGGGGCTTTGCTGCATACAAAGCACCGTCACAGTTCTGACCGCCCACCGGACCGGCTCGGCCACCAGCCCCAGTCCGAGGAGCCTTGTGACCGTCACCAGCATGCCCCAGCCAATCCTGCCCACGCGGCAGTCCTCCGTCGTGGAGGAGGTGGTTCTCGGGGTCGACACCCACAAGGACGTGCACGTCGCCGCGGTGATCACCTCATTGGGAGCGTCACTCGCGCACCAAGAGTTCCCGACCACGGCTCTGGGATACCGTCAACTGGTCATCTGGGCAAGGTCCTTCGGCACACTCCGCCGTGCCGGAGTCGAGTGCACCGGGTCCTACGGAGCCGCACTGGCCCGCGTCCTGCGCCGCGAGGGCATCGACGTCGTCGAGGTCAACCAGCCCGACCGCGCCACCCGGCGCAAGCGCGACAAGACCGATGCGATCGATGCGGACGCGGCAGCCCGCGCGGTCCTGTCCGGACGCGCTACGACCACGCCGAAGACCGCGGACGGTCCCGCTGCGGACATGCGCGTCCTGCGGTTGGCGAAGGAGTCGGCCGTCAAGGCCCGTACTCAGGCGATGAACCAGCTCAAGGCCGTCCTCCTGGCCGTCGATCCCGACCTGCGCGAGTCGCTCGCAGGCCTGACCAACCGGGCCCTGATCGCCACGTGCGCAGAGTTGGCCGGGGACCTGGGCGAAGCCGTCTTCACGTTGCGCCTGCTCGCCTGCCGGGTTCAGAACCTGTCGGAGGAGGTCAAGGAGCTGACCCGCCGCACCACCAAGGCCGTGCGGGCCTGTCGGCCGCAACTGCTGGAGCTCGTGGGTGTCGGGCCCGACAGCGCCGCCGTCTTGCTCATCGCCGCTGGCGACAATCCCGAAAGGCTCACCGACGAGGCGTCCTTCGCGGCCCTGTGCGGGGTCAGCCCGGTCGAGCAGTCCTCCGGCAAGACCCAGCGCCGGCGCCTGAACCGCGGCGGAAACCGGCAGGCCAACGCTGCCCTCTACCGCATCGTGATGACCCGCATACGCTGGGACGAACGCACCCAGGCCTACCTGCACCGCCGCACCGCCCAAGGCCTCTCGAAGCGAGAGATCATCCGTTGTCTCAAGCGCTACGTCGCCCGCGAGCTCTACCGGCACATCCAGGCAACGAGCGGGATCGTCACGACTTCCTCTGCGGCTTGACGAAACATAGGGGCATCTACGGAACCCACAAGACCCCGGCGATCCGAGCCTGGCTGTCCCAACACCCCAGATTCCACATGCACTTCACCCCGACCGGGTCATCGTGGATCAACCAGGTCGAGCGCTGGTTCGGCTTCCTCACCGACCAGATGATCCGCCGCGGATCCCACAAGAACGTCCAGGCCCTCGAACGCGACATCCGCAACTGGATCAAGAACTGGAACGAGGACCCCACACCGTTCACCTGGACCAAGACCGCCGACGAGATCCTCGACTCCCTCGCCCGATTCTGCCGACGGATCTCCGGCGCAGGACACTAGTGTCCTGCGCCTGAAATTTCAGCCATAAGTATGTAGGCTGTTTTTCGTGTCGCAGCGAGGTCCGAAGGCCGTAGAGATCGTGCTCTCCGCAAAGGAGCGCGCCGAGTTGTCGCGTTGGTCGATTGGCGGGGAGGGGGCCCGGTTGGCCGAGCGCGCCCGGATCGTCCTGGCTTGTGCGGACGGGGCGCCAAGTGCCCGGGTGGCGGCGGCCCTGGGTGCGAACGTGGCGACGGTGCGCAAGTGGCGCTCGCGGTTCGCCGCCGACCGGTTGGCGGGCCTGGCCGATGAGCCCCGGCCGGGCCGGCGCAAGCCGGATCTGGTGCTCACCGAGGACGAACGCACCCAGTTGACGCGATGGGCCCGGCGGGCGAAGACCGCACAGTACCTCGCACTGCGCGCGAAAATCGTGCTGGCCTGCGCCGAAGGCGGCACGAACAAGCAGGTCGCCGCCGAACTCGGCATCGGGCCGGGCACGGTCAACCGCTGGCGGGCCCGGTTCGTCACCGACCGCCTGGACGGTCTGCAGGACGAGCCCCGGCCCGGCCGGCCGCCGTCGATCCTCCTCGACCAGGTCGAGGACGTCGTCGTCGCGACGCTGGAATCCACGCCGGGCCACGACACCCACTGGTCGCGGGCCTCCATGGCGAAGCGCACCGGGCTGTCGAAATCCACGGTCGGGCGGATCTGGAAGAGGTTCGACCTCAAGCCGCACTTGCAGGACGCCTTCAAGCTGTCCACCGACCCGCTGTTCGTGGAGAAGGTCGTCGACGTGGTCGGGCTCTACCACAACCCGCCCGAGCGGGCGGTGGTGCTCTGCGTGGACGAGAAGTCCCAGATCCAGGCCCTGGACCGCTCCCAGCCGGTCCTGCCGATGATGCCGGGCATGCCCGAACGCCGCACGCACGACTACCTGCGGCACGGCATCACCAGCCTGTTCGCCGCGTTCAACATCGCCGACGGCACCATCATCGGTGAACTCCACCGCCGCCACCGCGCCGTGGAGTTCAAGAAGTTCCTCGTCTCGATAGACAAGGCCGTCCCGCGGGAGCTCGACGTCCACCTGGTGTGCGACAACTACGCCACCCACAACACCGCCGAGATCAAGACCTGGCTCGCGAAGCACCCCCGCTTCCACGTGCACTTCACCCCGACCGGCTCCTCCTGGCTCAACCAGGTCGAGCGCTGGTTCGGCCTGCTCACCGACAAACTCATCCGCCGCGGCGTCCACACCTCCGTCAAAGCCCTCGAGAACGACATCAAGGCCTGGATCGCCACCTGGAACCAGAACCCCAGACCCTTCACCTGGACCAAGACCGCCGACGAGATCCTCAAATCCCTCGCCGACTACCTCACCAAGATCAAGCCAGCCGACACGAAAACAAGCGACTAAATAAACGCCGCAACTTGCGGCGCAGGACACTAGACCGCCGTACCGGAAAGCCGCCCGGCTGCAACCGTTGAGGCGGATCGGCTTCCCGGCATCGGGCTCTTCGACGACCGACGGGGACTCGCCTGCGGCCACTTCATGGCCGAGGAGGACCCTGCCTTTGTGGTCGGGGCGCTCGGCCGAGCAGCGGGTCGCGTTGCCGGGTCGGTCAGACCTCGTCGTGCCAGGCGAAGGCCGAGATTCGCCACCCGTCCGGGGTGCGGACGAACTGGATGGTCTTGGTGCCGCCGCCCTCGAACGGCTCGCCGTCCAGGATCCCGGACTTGCGGTACTCGCCGAACCGCGAGGCGATGTCGCCCACGACCTCGGTCCGCTCGGAGGTTTCCCATTCGGAGAACTCGACCAGTCGGCCGTCGGCCAGCAGTCGCACCCGTGGCTCGATGAACTCCTCGACGGTGTAGGCCGTGAAATTCGGGTTGGTGCTGACGATCACGCCACCAGGAAGCATCAGGCGGCGGATCCGCGCCACGTCGGCGGGCTTTCCGTCCCGGTTGTCGAAGGCGCCGAAGAACTCGGCGGTCAGCAGGTCGATCTCACTCTTGGACACGGCGCGACAGTAACATTGCACAGGAGTCCGGCGGCAGTGGTTCGGTGAATCGGCGGCACAGAAGGCAATGCTGGGAACCTGCGGATCGGCTCAAGGCCGATGTTGGTGCGTTGGTGCGTTGGTCGGGAAGGCACGTCAGTGCTCGCCGCAGTCACCGCCGACGGCACCACCACTGGCGGGGCGTCGCTGAGAGGGGTGGGCCCTCCGCGGCGGGCGGGTGCGGAGCCGACGTGACGTCAGAAGCCGGTGGGCCGGCGGACGGTGGAGATGGCGTGACCTGCTGGCCGCCGAGCCCGGCACCGCCCCGACCCTCAAAGGTCGATCGCGGGACGGCCCTCAGCTGCGCTCGGGAGTGGTGAGCAGGCGCAGGGTCATCTCGGCGAGGCCGGCTTCGACGCGTTCGGCTTCGGGCGAGGCCGCGTGGCGGAAGCCCTGGGAGGCGAGCAGGGAGAGCAGCCACCAGGCCGCGGTGGCGGGGTCGAGGTCCGGGTGCACGCTGCCGTCCTGCTGTCCCCGGGCGAGGAGTTCGGTGAGCACCTCCGCCACGGCCTGGTTCGCGTTGCGGGCGGCCCGCGCGATCGTCGGGTCCGCCGCGAGGGCCATTGCGTCGGAGAACAGGACGCTGAGCGTGCCGCGGGCATGGACCTGTGCCAGGTGGTCGGGGGCCAGGAACTGGGTGAGCCAGGCGCCGGTGGACCCGCTTGCGGCGGCCCACTCGCGCATCATCTGCGTGGCGCGCAGGGCTGCGGTGTCGAGGACGGCCGCGAAGACTGCGGCCTTGGAGCCGAAGTTCTGGAAAACGACCGGTTCGCTGACCCCGACCCGCCTGGCGACATCGGACATCTTGGCGCGCTGGTAGCCGGCCTCCGCGAAGACCTCGGTGGCCGCGGCGAGGATCGAGGCTCTGCGGTCGGCGGCGTTCAGCCTGGTCCGGCGGGGGCTTGCGGCGGGGGTCGGCTCTGGCACATCTGCATCCTAGTGGGCCTCTTGCAGAGAAACTTAGTCGTGACTAAGTTAAGAGTACTTAGTCACGACTAAGAAAGGGTGGGCCATGGAGCTCGCACGCTTTCTGCACGGCAGTCCCGACAGCCGGACCGCCGGTACGACCATCGCGCACGGGCGCGGATACGAGGCGCTCAGCACCGCCTTCTTCCTCGGCCGCCGACGCGCCGTCTTCACCCGGCTCGCCCGGCTGAGCGGCGCCCGGCCCGGCGACCGGGTCCTGGACGTCGGCTGCGGCACCGGCTACCTCACCCGAGCCGTGGCCGAGGCGGTCACCGGCTCCGGGTCCGTCCTGGGCATCGACCCCTCCGGTGACGCCGTGGCCCACGCCCGACGCCTGGCTGCGGGCCTGGCCAACTGCACGTTCGCCGACGGCATCGCGGAGGACCTCGACGCCGAGGACGGCACCTACGACGTGGTGGTGACGAGCCTGGTGATCCACCACCTGCCCGAGCAGGTCCACGAGCGCGCGGTCGCCGAGATGCTGCGGGTCCTGCGCCCCGGCGGGCGCGTCCTGGTCGCCGACTTCCGCCCGCCGAGCGGGCGGATCGCACGTCACCTGGTGGGCGCCGTCACCGGCCCGGCGATGGAGCACAACCCCGTCCACCTGCTCGAACCCCTGGTCCGTCGTGCGGGCTTCGGGCAGGTCGTCGCCGGAGACCTCCCGTTGATCCGCTACGTGCAGGGCGTGAAGCCGGAGCACGCCCGATGAGCGCCACACCACCGGGAGGCGTCCTGAGACTGTCGGCGATCGCCCTCGTGCCGGCCGGACTCGCGCTCCACCTCTGGCTGGGCACGAAGGCGGGCCTGGCTCTCGCCGCCGTGGGCGCCCTGTGCCATGTGGCGGCGGGAACGCTCGGTCGGAGGTGGCTGCGTCGACGGGGAGGCCGCGGCGAGTAGGCGCCTGCGGCGGTCGGGTCCGGGTGGGTCGCCACCCGGGCTTTCCCGGTGAGTCGGATCCGTACCGCCGTCGCGGTCGGCCACGCGCATGTGGCGCCGCGGACCCGTCCGAATCCGGGTGCTGTCGTCGGCGGCCTCGGCGTGATGGATCATCATGTCGCGGCAGTAGCGGGCGGCGGCCGGGGCGTCGGCCACCACGGCGGAGGTCTGGGCCGCATGTCAGCGCGGGCGTGCCGCCGACCGGCGGTCAGAGCCGCGGCCGGACGGCGCGCTGCGCCGCCACGGCGGTCTCGTCGCCGCACGTAGGCTCCGGACGCTCGGTGGGTCCACTCGTCATCGCGCGGTTCTCCTCCGATTCGTGGTCGTTCCGGCCGGTGTCGTCGCCCCGGAGCCCCGCGCGCGGTCGGCCTGCGGGGACCAGGGCGGCCGTTCACGGGCACGGTCGGCGGGGCCGGGCCAGTGTCCGTGCAGGGAGTCGATGACGAAGTCGTGGCCGTGCCGCCACCCGTCCTCGGTCCGCCGCGCGGCCGCGAGGTGCGGGTGGTCGGCGGGCAGGTCGTGGTGGACGTGGCCGAGGCGGGCCGGGTCGAGTCTGGGCCAGGCCGCAGTCGCGGCCGCGGTCGCGGCGAGCGCGATCACGCCGAGGACGGCGGCGGTGACGGGGAGGCCCGCCGCGGCGGCGAGCCAGCCGGCGAGCGGGTAGGTCAGCAGCCAGCAGCCGTGCGAGAGGGAGAACTGCGCGGCGAACGCGGCGGGTAGGTCGGCATCCGCGGCGGAGCGGCGGATCACCCGCCCGCCCGGGGTGAGGACGGCCGAGCAGGCGGCCCCGATCGCGGCCCACGCCACCAGGATGGCGGTCCACGACCAGGTCGACGGGGCGGCGGCGGTGATCACCGCGACCGCGGCCAGGATGACCGGGAGGGCGTACCCGGCCGGCAGCATGACGGCGCGGTCGCTCAGCCGGCGCAGCAACCGGGGCAGGGCCACCGAGGTGAGCATCGACCCGGCGCCGTAGGCGCCCAGGGCGAGGGAGACCGCCCCGGCCGGCCGGTGGAAGTGTCCCTGCACCAGGACGACGGTGTTCACGAAGACGATCGCCCCGGCGGCGGCGACCGCCAGGTCCAGCGCGAGCAGGGCGCGCAGCCGGGGGGTGGCCCGGAACAGCCGGGTGCCGAAGGCGGCCTTGGCGTAGATGTCGCCGGTGCGCTCGACGGGCTTCGGCTTGGGCAGCACGGCGGAGACGACCAGGGCGGCGGACGCGAGGAACCCGACCGTGGTGCCGGCGAACAGCCAGGTGTAGGAGACCAGGGCCAGCAGGCCGGCGGCCAGCGCGGGGCTGAACAGGCTCTCCAGGTCGTACGCGATCCGGGACAGCGACAGCGCCTGTGTGTAGTCGCGCTCGGCCGGGAGCGCCTCGGGGATGGTCGCCTGGAAGGTCGGCGTGAACGCGGCCGAGGCGGCCTGGAGCAGGAAGATCAGGAGGTAGATCTGCCAGACCTGGGTGACGAACGGCAGTGTCAGCGCGACGCAGGCCCGGGTGAGGTCCATCGCCGCCATCAGGGCTCGGCGCGGTATTCGGTCGGCGACGGCGCCCGCCAGTGGGGCGATCGCCACGTACGCCACCATCTTGATCGCCAGCGCGGTGCCGAGCACGGCCGAGGCGTTGTCGCCGGCGATGTCGTACGCGAGCAGGCTCAGCGCGACGGTCGCCAGCCCGGTACCGACCAGCGCGACGACCTGCGCGGTGAACAGGTGGCGGTAGGTGCGGTTGCGCAGCACGGTCAGCATGGCCCCGTCCCGGTTCGGCGTGGTGAAACCACCATCCTAGGCAATAAGTGCGTACTTATGCACATGTCTGTGCCGAAGCGGTTGGTGAGGGGCCGAGAGGAGTCGGTCAGTCGTGGGGTGGCAGGGCGCCGATCTGGTGGTCGGCGACGTTCAGGGCCTCGTCGACGAGGCGGCGCAGGTGGCCGTGGCGCAGGGAGTAGACGACGCGGCGGCCGTCCTTGCGGGTGGTGACCAGGCCGGCGAGGCGGAGCTTGGCCAGGTGCTGGCTGACGGAGGGGCGGGCGGCCCCGGTGGCCTCGACCAGGGTGGTGACGTCCGCCTCGCCGCGGCCGAGCCGCTCCAGCAGGGAGAGGCGGGTGCGGTCGGCGAGCAGTGCGAGGACGGAGGCGGCGACCTCGAGGCGCACGCCGCCGGGGTGCTGCTGCGACTGGTTCGCATCTGCGAGCGCCGTGCGTGTGTCCATGCGGACATCGTAGATGTTCAGGGTTGCTCACGTGCGCACACGTCGCGGTCCGGGGGATGGGCGGACCAGCGTCGCTGTTCACCGCCGCGGGCACCGAGGGCTACCAGCAGCGGTTCCGCCTCGTCCACCGGGACGTCATCTCCGCCCACCGCGCCCGGCACAGGCGGTAGTCGGACTGCGGGACGGGGGTGGAACCCGTAGGGCCGGATGCAGGTTCGGCGAGGCTCCGCCAGTGACGGCTCGTCTCTCCTCATGCCGGTACCTGCCATGGGCATAAGGTGCATGGGTGCCAACCAAGTTGGTGTGATCCCTGTGACTGTGGAGTCGGTTGTGAGAGCCGATACTCGGGAAGCCAGGTATCGGCTCTTTCTGCTGGATGGTCAGCTGGTGGTCGCGTTGTGGTCGCCGGGTCACATCGGCCAGTCCTCGGTGGGGCCGTCGGTGCGCGGGTCCTCGGTGGATAGCAGCTGCTGCTGCGCGCACACCTGGTTCGCCGACACCTCGTCGACCTCGGTGCCCGGCATGACGATCCACTGGGCGAGCAGCTGCGCCGCCAGGTGGTCGTCGAACCGGCTCGGCGGGGTCGTCCTCGGGCGCGGACGGTGGGGGCGAGTGGACTCATCGGGAACGCCCTGTCGGACGGAGGCGGTCGGCCGCGAAGGCCCTCCCCCGGCCCGGACGGCCCGACGGGCTGCCCGATCTGCCCGGGGCGGATTCGCCACCGGCAGAGCGGCCGTCCCCCTCGGCGGCGGGCCGGCCGGACGCCCGGGTGGTTCGCCACCGGATGAACGCCGGACGGGGCGCGGCCGTTCTCGTCGACAGGAACGGTGGTGATGGCCGGCGGCGGTGCTGGCATCCTGGGGGCATGAGGGGGAGCAGGCGATGCGCGCACTGATCGGGTCCTGGCTGGCGGCGGAGGAGGTCCCGGAGCCGTCCGGGGTCGGACCCTGCGCGGACGAGGACTGCGGCGGCGCGCTGCCGGTGCCGCCCGCCACCGGTGCCGAGGTCGCCGAGGCGGCCCGCCGGCTGGCCCTGCGCGAGTTCGACGGGTCGCCGTCGGCGGCGGCGCCGCCCGTGCTCAGCGCGCTGGCCGAGGCGCTCGTGGTCGACGAGCACCCGTCCGCCGCGCACTGGACGGCCCCGGAACGGGCCGACGCGGTGCGGTGGGTGGCGCTGCTGGTCCACCGCTTCGGCGAGGACGGCGTCCAGGAGCTGGTGGCCGAGCTGTCACGCTGAGCCGGCGCGTGCCGGGCGGCCCGGCCCATGCCCCGGGCCGGGCTGAACCCCGGATGTCCCGCGGTCCGTCGAGCAGGTAGCGGGGCCGGACCGTCCGCCCCGCGCGGACTCGGGGAGGCAGCCTTGCCGCGGATGAGCGGAGCGTGGCGGATCACGGTGCTCGGCACCGACACCGGGCAGGAGCGGCGCGCGGTCGCCCGCACCCCCCGCGGCACCTGGATCCTGCCCGGCCGGGTCGGTGCGGTCCTGGACGTCCCCGCCGCCGCCGAATGGCACCTGACGCCGGAACACCTCGCCCCCGGCACGGGCTGGCAGCCGTCCCCATGGCAGGACACCAGGGCCGGAACCGTCCGCAGCCACGGCCTCACCCTGCACTTCCACCGCCTCGACACCCCGAGCCGGGTCGCCCCGCCACTGGCGCCGGCCACCAGGCCCGTGGTGCGGACCTCCAGCGATTCGACGCCCGGTGGTGGCGGAGGCGGTGCTGCGCAGTGCTCGGGGCGGGAGCCGGAGTCGGGGGCGCTCGACGGCGGGCGCCGGGAGCCGTCGGCGGACGGCGGGCAGCGCGGGACGGCGCCGATGGCCGGGCCGAGGGCCGGGGCGGGCGGGCACCGGGAGGAACGGGAGCGGCGGGCGGAGCAGCAGGAGACCCCGGCCGCGGGGGCGGTGCACCGGCGGCTCGAGCAGCCCCCGGTCCCCGAAGGCTGGGAGTTGGCCCCGGTGCCGGAGTCGATGCTCGGACCGGCGGAGGTCCGGACGATCCGCCCGAAGCAGGTCCGGGCCCTCAGCCGGCCTCTCGGCCTGATGCGCGGCGTGGAGGCGCGGCAGGCCACTCCGGCGCGGCAGGCCACCGAACAGGAGACCGTCCTCGACGCCTTGGCCGGGCACGACGCGGGCGCGGGGTCGGCACCGCGCCGCGCGGCCGCCGCCGGGGAGTCGTCGCGGGCGCCGCGCCGTGAGCCCGCGTCCCGGGAGGCGGAACGCGATGCCCCGGAGCCCGAGGAGCGCCGGACGCCCGCGCTCTGGGACGTCGAGGCCGAGGAGTCCGAGACGGCCGGCGGCCAGCCGCGGCGGGAGGCGCCCGGTGCGCGGCGCACCGCGAGCAGCGGCCCCGCGGAGCGGGCCGTGGAGCCCGGTCGGCCGCGGCGGGAGGCGCGCGGTGTTCTGCCTGCGGCCGGCCGCCTGTCGGCGGCGGAGGAGGCCACGGGGCCGACGGCGCGCACCGTCGTGCTCGGCCGCTCGGAGGTCTGGGTGTCGGGCCCGCCGGGCTGAGCGGTCGGCTGAGCGGCGGGCCGCCGGGGCGACGCCGACCGCAACAGGGCGCGCCGTGGTTGCTCGGGCTCCGTGACCCGGCGGTCCCACGGGCGATAGCCATGACGTGGCGTCAGCATGGCTGCGTACCCGAGATGTTGACCCGCGTGGGTGGCCGAGCCTGTCCGTCCGGCGGGGCCGGGGGCGGTCGCCGGGTGCTGTCCGGGGCCGCCGTCGACAGCCGGGTCGGGATTACCCGGGAGCCGGTGCGGGGCAGAGCTCCACTCCCGGCGTGAGGTGGAAGCGGCCGGGGTGCTCCATCGTCCGGCGTTCGGCCGTGCTCAGCCGGTCGCGGCGGTCCAGCCAGGAGTGCAGACGGGTCAGGGTGTCGCGGTCGCGCCCGGCCGGATCGGCGTCCGTGCCGCCGTACTCGCGCAGCAGCACCCGTGCGGGCCCGTCCGCCGGGTCGGCGGTCGGCAGGATCTCGAGGACGGTGAACGCGGTGGCCGGGGGGAAGGTGACCCGGGTCTCCTCCGGGCCGACCGCGAACGCGGAGGTGCGTCGGCCGGTGACCGACCAGATCACGAACTCCACCGGGGAGCCCGGCAGTCCGGCGGCGGCTGTGGTCAGGCCGGTGACCGGGCCCGGCTCGGTCAGCTGCTGCCCCACCCGGTACTGCGCCAGCAGGTCGTCCCGATCCGGTCCGGGCGGGGCCGTGAGCAGGACGGCGCCGTGGTGGCTCGGCAGCCGACGCAGCCCGGAGCCCAGGCAGCGCAGGAACGGCGCGAGCCGGGGGTCGCCGGAGCGGGCCGCCGCGACCAGTTCGTCCCGGTCGGCCGGAACGCCCGCGTCGGTGTGGTGTAGCAGGACGGCCGCCAGGTCCGGTGTGATGTCGTCCCCGGTGGTGAACCGCAGGCCGGGGAGCCGGGTCGAAAGCTGTTCCACCCTCCCCGAGCACCGGCGGTAGTGCTCGCCGAGCAGCGACCGGACGGCGTCCCGGTCCTCGACGGTGCTGACCCCGGTGGGTGCGGGTGCGGAAAGGTCCTCGGGCCGGAGCAGGCGCGGCACGGACTTGCCTGACGCGGAAGCGCCCGGGGTGCCCCCGAGCGGGGGCGCGGACACCGGGTCGGGCCAGGGTCGTGCGCCGGGCTCGGGCTGCCCATCGGGCGGAGGAACAGGGGCGGTGCCGGGCGAGGGGATTGACGGCGGGTCGGCCCACGGGGGCGCGGATGCCGGTGGCGCTCCGGTCCACGAGGACTCCGCCGGGGCGTTGGCCGGTCGGGCCGGTTCGGCGGCCGGCCGTGACGGGGAGCCGGCGGAGGCGGTCGCGGTGGGCTCCCCGGTCTCCGGCGCGGACGTGGCGCCGAGGGCGGGGAGGCCGGGGCCGCCGGAGGCCGTGGTGCGGGCGGGCGGGCCGATCGGTGCGACGGCCTCGGGTCCGGTCGCCGCGGAGGTGGAGGTCCGGACGGGCGGGGCCGTGGCCGGCGGGGGCACGGGCCGGTGGTGGTGCCGGACGGGCGGTGGCGGCGGCGCGACGGCGCCGTAGCGGACGGGCACGGGGTGGGGCGGGGCGCCGACGGGCTGTTCGGGGCCGAGCCAGTCGAGGTCGTGGGTGCGGGCGACGAAGCGGGCGACGGGGACGGCGGCCGGTTCGAGCAGGCCGTGGACGAGCAGGCCGAAGCCGTGCACCCCGACGGCGGGGAGCCGGTCGAGGAGGCAGCCGAGTTCCTCGAACACGTCCGGGGCGACCGGGCGGTCGCGTTCGCCGACGATCAGCAGCGGACGGGTCGCCTCGGGCCGGCGGAACCGCGGGGTCAGCACGTGCGGCGGTTCGGGGCGCAGCCAGAGGCCGGCCGGGATGGCCTCCAGCGCCCAGTGCGGGAAAGCGGCGAAGACGGCGGGCCGTTCGGTGCGCCAGTCGGCGCCGCCGTTGTGCCAGGCGACGGGGGCGACGGCGTCGCCGGGAACGGCGGCGAGCCGCAGCAGGAACGGCTCCCAGCGGGGGTGCCCCTGGGCGTCCAGGACGCGCGAGGTGGGACCGGTGGCCCCGGCCATGGGCACCCCGATCGAGGCGTGCACGGGCCGGTCCAGCCGGGTGGTGAGCGCGGCGGTGAGCGCGGTGAGTTCGTCGGGGGCCGCCCACGGGGCGCTGACCACCAGCCGGTCGGGGGCGACGGGCAGCGCGGTGACGGCGGCGACGAAGTCCTCGGGCAGCAGGACGGGCGCGGCGGGCGTACCGACCACCAGGACGGTGCTGCCGAGCGGACCGGCGGCCATCGCGAGTCCGGGCACCGGGTCGGGGGCGGGGGCGGCGACGTGTGTGAGCCAGTATCCGGCGGGCAGCCTGCGCACCCGGACGGTCGGCGGGACGGAGGACCGGAGCGCGGGGACCGCGGTGGGCACGCGGGCCGCCCGGCGGGCGCGGCGGGGGGCGGCGTCGGGGGCGCAGTACCACCAGGAGGCGGGTCCGGACCCGCCGTCCGGGGCGAGCACGTCGAGGTCGCCGTCGGGGGTGATCTCCACCAGGCCGTCGGGGGCGATCACCGGGAGCCCGGCCCGGGCGGCGACCACCTCGGCGGGGCGGCGGCCGTTCGGGGCGAGCGCGGCCAGGCCGGACGCGGCCAGTACCAGGGCGTTCGCGCCGCGGGCCCGGGCGAGGTCGCCGAGCTCGCCCATCCGGTCGCGCAGCACGGGCGCGGCGTCGTCGGCGGCGGCCACCACCACCAGGCTGTCCGGGATCGGCCGCAGGACCCCGACCGCCGCCCACAGGTCGTCGTAGGTGGCCGAGGCCGGGGCGATCACGACGTGCGACCCCAGCTCCCGCAGCTCGGAGCGGTGCGCCGACCCGGTGGGTTCCGGCCGCACGACCTCCGGCGCCGGGCCGGTCCCGCCGGGCAGCGCGGCGGCCGCCCCGCGTCGACGGCCGAACCGTCGGCGGGGCGGGTCGGGCTGCGGGGCGTCGCTGGTGGCGGAGCCGGAACGGAAGGCACTCATCGCCGGGTTCTACGGCCCCGGGCCGCCCCGGGGTTCACCGGGCCCGCCCGGGTCGGCGCCTCCGGGCCCGGCGCGGGTCCGCCGCTCGCCGGCAGGGCCCGCGACGCCCCGGCTCCCGCTCCGCCGGCCGCGCCGTTCCGGTCCCCGTGAACCGTACGGCGCCCACGGCCCGTGACACACGAGAGGACGTGCAGGACGCGCGTCCGGTGAAGCCGAGAACGCGCCCCGTGAGCCGGGAAGGAACCGGATGCAGTCCCGTCGTGACCAGGTGCAGGCGCACATGTTCGTGCTCAGCAGGATGGCCTCGGGCATGCTGCGCGCGGAACCCGATGCTCCGGACACCCCCAACGGGCGGACCACCCGGGGCACCATGACGGGGCTGGCACTGGCGGTGCTGGCCGGACTGGGAATCGCCGTGTACGGCATGATCAGCCCCGGGGGCAACGACAGTTGGGCCACGCCCGGCACCCTCGTGGTGGTCGAGGAGACCGGCGCCCGCTACCTCTACGTCGGCGGACAGCTGCACCCGGTGCTGAACGACGCCAGCGCCCGACTGGTGGCCGGCGACCGGATGACGGTGCGTCAGGTGGGCCGGAGCTCGCTCGCGGACGCCCCGCGCGGCCTGCCGATCGGAATCGTCGGCGCGCCCGACGGCCTGCCGCAGGCGGCCGACCTGGCGGGGGGCGTCTGGCTGGTCTGCGGCACCGCCCGGCCGGGCCCGGCCGGCACGCCGGTGCCCCGGCTGGGCCTCCTGGTCGACCCGTCCACCGATGGGCGGGCCCTGACCAGGGACCAGGGGCTGCTGGTCTCCCTGCCGGACGGCTCCGTGCACCTGCTCTGGCAGGGCCAGCAGTTGCGGGTCGACACCGGGAACCAGGCACTGCAGGCGCTCGGCTACGGGGGAGCGACCCCCCTGCCCGTCCGGCCCGGCCTGCTGGACGCGCTGCCCGCCGGGCCGGACCTCGCCGCACCGCCCGTCCCGGGACGGGGCGAGGCGGGGCCCGCGCTGGGCGGGAAGCCGACCCGGGTCGGCCAGCTCTTCGACGGGCCCGGCGGCGCGCACTACCTGCTCACCCGGGGCGGTCTCGTGCCGCTCACCCCGACCCTGCACGGGCTGGTGCTCGGCGACCCGCGGACCCAGAAGGACGCCTACAGCGGCGCCGCGCCGATCGCCGCGCCGATCGGCGCGATGGACCTCGCCGGGCACACCGCGCCCGGCGCCCCGCCGGGCGCCGGCCTCCCGGAACGGCCGCCCGCCCTGGTGGTGCCGCAGCGGGGAGAGGGCGTCTGCGCCGATGTGCACGCCGGGAGCGGACCCCCCACGACCACCGTCACCGTGCTCCCCGCCGAACAGGCCGAAGCGGGCCGCGCCCCGGCCGTTCCGGCCGGCACGCCGGCGGGCGCCTGCGCGACCGCGGACCTGATCGCCCTCCGGCCCGGCCGCGGAGCCCTGGTCCGGGCGCTGTCCGGTGCGGGCGTCGGCACCGCGGAGTACCTGGTCACCGAGACCGGGGTGCGCCATCCGCTGCCGTCGCCGGCCGTGGCGAAGCAACTCGGCTACGGCGGCCTCACCCCGGTCGGGGTGCCCTCGGCGGTGCTCGGGCTGCTGCCGTCCGGGCCCGCTCTCGACCCGGCCGCCCTCGGTGACGGCACGGGCACTTCGCCGACCGCGTCGGCCGCGGCCCGGGCCGTTCTTCCGTGCGGCTGAACCACCCTGTGCCGCAGGGCCGTTGTGTTGAACAGGAATCCCCGCCGGGCCGTCCGCCCGGCGAGCGCAGGGAAGGGAGAACACCATGGTTGACCAAGGCACGTTGGCCAAGGAGGACGAGGCGATCCGCAAGGTCCTCGCCGACCTGGAGCACCAGATCGAGAACATGGTGACCGCCGGCCGTACCGTCGAGCGGATCAAGGAGGAGCTGGCCACGGGCTACATCTCCGGTGCCTCCACCGTGTTCCAGAACAAGGTGGGGGACTGGATGACCCGCTACCAGAAGGTCACCGGTTCCTTCGAGCACTTCATGCAGTCCACCCAGGGCGCGAACCAGATCCTGAACCACGCCGAGGAGGAGGCTCGGGCCCACGCCGCCGACGGCATCTACCAGGGCCTGCAGGGCGACTGATACCCCTACCGAGGAAGGAGAACCGTTTCCCATGGAATTCGGCAGCATCAAGCTCCACCACGAGACCGTCTCGCAGGCGGCGGCCGAACTGAAGCAGGCGGGCCACATGATGGACGACAGCCTGCGCGACCTCATGAAAAAGCTGGGGGACGTGATCGACGGAGGCCACTTCCAGGGCGCCGCGGCCGTCGCCTTCCACGACTTCTCCCGGGAGGTCAACAACAACGCGAGCGCGATGAACGCGGACATCGCCGCCGCAGCGGCCACGCTCACCACGATGCACGAGATCATGACGGAATCGGACGGCCAGGCCGGCAAACAGTTCACCTGACGGATCGGGGCGTCCATCCATGGTCGAGCAGAACATCGAGGTCTCGTTCGACGGCCTCAACAAATTCGCGGACACGCTGCACCTGTTCGAAGTGGAAGTGAAGACCGAGAAGGGCAAGGTCACCGACTGCCCAACCCTCCTGCCGGGGAACGACACCTTCCTGCCGATCGCGCACCTGCGGAAGGAGCTCAACGACTACCGCACCAGCCTGAGCGGCGCGTTGGTGACGATCAGCGGGAGCGTCGACAAGATCGTCGTCGACCTTCAGAACGCGAAGGCGAAACTCTGGGAAGGGGAGGACGACTCCTTGAGCGAGGCCCAGATGCTCGAAATCCTGCAGGACGTGCTGGGCGGCGGTACGGGTTCCACCTCGACTCCGCCGAAGACCAGCTGACCGCCGCCGGGGCCGGGCTCGCCGGAGTCCTCGTCCGGCCCCGGCGGTGAACCGTCCTCACACACCCGGGAAGAGCACGATGGCAGAACCGAAGGCGTCCTCCAAGTCCTACCCGTGGGAGGACATGCTGCGGGCGTTCGCGCCCACCTCGATGACCGACAGCGCCAGCCGCGACGACGTGATGGCCGAGGCATGGCTCGGCAGCCTGACCGTCATAACGGACACGGTCCCCCAGAACGAGAAGCGCAAGACCGACGGCTTCGACCTGAAGAAGAACGCCGGTCTCGACATGTGGGCCGAATGGATCTACCCCGGTACAGCCTCCGACGGCAATCGTTACAGCACGTTGATCGGCTCGACGTACCGTTGGGACCTCTGGGACAAGGAAGGGAGCATTCTCAGCAGGTTCGAATGGGCCGGAGAGAAGATATTCAAGCCGCTGGCCCAGGAGGGCGGCCGCAGTGACACGACGGACCAGTCGACTTTCGGTCTGATGGCCCAGACCATTACTGATATCGACACCTGGTGCCTTTCCAGAATTGATGAAATAGCCGCCTGGGCGAACCGCGTCGACGGTGCCGACAGCGATTTCCAGGGAAGTGCGGCGAACCGGTTCCGAGAGGTCCTGCTGGGGCTGCGCAGCGAATTCGACCAGTTGCACCGGCGGCTCGGCGGAACCGGGGGGAGCAGTGCCGAGGGCGGGAAACCTGGCGCGAACGTCATTGCGGACAGACTGCGCAAGGCCGGAAGCGATATGCACATCTCCCATGGTCGCCTGTACGACTCCTGGAAGAAGTGGCAGGCAGGTTCGCCCCCCGGCAATTTCAATGACCCGAAGAAGTGGGTGTACGAGAACGACAACTGGCAGCTGGCGTGGCCGCACGCCTGCCTTCACCTGGCCTTCATCTGGATGACCACGACGCTGACGCCGACCAGGGCCGCCAGTGGGACGGTCACCTGGGTGGACACCTTGGGGGGGCCGACGCCGGAGAGCGGGTTGGAGCACGGGTTCGCCCAGGCCCTTGAGCAGGCGGCGAAGAACTGGTGGCAGCTCTACGTGGTCTTCATGCTGGACATGCCTGCCATCGACGTCCAGGGCCTGGTGACGACCTCCTTCGAGGCCGCGGCCGGTGAGCTCGGGGCGTTCGACCCGCCCAGGATGATCCTGCCCACCGAGAAGCCGACCACCCTGGACACCAAGGGCGGCCCGGACACCAAGGGCGGTCCGGACACGAAGGGCGGCCCGGACCTCAAGGACGACCCGAACGGCAAGAAGGACCTCGGCGGCGGGACCCCGCCCCCGCTCACCGGAAACCTCGGCGGCATCGGTGGCAACACCGGCAAAGGCGGCATCGGTACCGGCGGTGGGCAGTCGCCGCTGCTGGACAAGAACGGCAAACCGCTCCTCGACAAGAACGGCAACCCGCTGCTCGTGCCGCCCGGCACCACGGTCAACGGCAAGGGCGAGCTCATCGGGCCGGACGGCAAGCCACTCCTCGGCCCGGACGGCAAGCCCCGGACCGTCCCGCCCGGCACCACCGTCGGGAAGCCGGACCCGACCGGCGCCGGGAGCGTCTTCAAGGTCCCGGCCGGTTCCAAGGTCAACGAGGACGGCACCGTCACCGGCCCGGACGGGAAGCCGGTGCTGGACTCCAACGGCAACCCCGTGGTGCTCGACAAGGGTTCGACGGTCGACAAGGACGGCACCGTCCGGGACGCCGGCGGCCGGACGGTCTCGCCGTTCTCCCAGCTGCTGTCCGACCAGGAGCACGCGCTCGGCCTGCGCGGCGGCAGTGGGTCCACCGGCGGGTCCGGTACGGGCGGTCTCATCGTCCCGCCGTTGTCGTGGAGCGGCTCCGACGGCCTCGGTTCCAGCGGCTCCTTCGGGGGTCTCGGCGGATCCGGCGGCAAGGGGCTCGGCTCCCTCACCGCCGGGCCGCCCACCGTCGGCACGGGCGGTCGGCTCGCGGAGCTGAACGGCGGTTCGGCCGCCGGGGCCCTGGCCCAGGAGGAAGCCGCCGCGCGACAGGCCGCCGAAGAGTCCCAGCTGCTGGGCCGCGGGATCTCGACCACCGGCGGCATGGGCGGCCCGATGATGCCCCCAATGGGCATGGGCGGACTCGGCGGCGCAGGGACGGGCCAGACGGAGAAGGAACGGCAGCGCACCACCTGGCTGACCGAGGACGAAGAGGTCTGGGGCACCGAGTCCGGTGCGGTGACGGGCGTCATCGGCCGCTGAGCGGAACACCGCCGGCCTCCCCGGGCCGGCATCGAACCCGCGGGTCCCGTCCAGCCGTAGAGAGAACCGTACAGCCCCATGGACCGGGGGTCCCGGGCCCGGCGCCGCCGGGCCCGGGGCGCGCCCGCGGGAAGAGACGGAGGTGCGGGCCGATGGAGTTGTCCTTCGCCGAGCAGATCGAGCAGACGATGGCCGCGCTGGAGAAGCAGCAGGTCAAGATGGCCGCGGCGGCCAAGGAACTGGAGGCGGCGACCGCCTCGGCGACCTCCAAGGACCGGTTGGTCACCGCGGTGGTGGGCGCACAGGGACAGGTGGTGTCGCTGACCTTCCACACCACCGGCTACCGCTCGATGGCGCCGGCCGAACTCGCCAAGGCCGTCACCGACGTGCTCAACACGGCGCGCGCCGACCTCGGTGACCGGGTGGCCGCGACGATGGGCGAGTTCCAGGGCCTGGGCGAGACCCTGGCGGCCTCGATGACCGGCGGCACGGAACTGGAGTCCCTGTTCGCCCCACTGCGGCAGATGCGGCCCGGCTTCGCGGACGAGGAGGCGGCCGAGGAGCGGCGCAGGCGCGACCGGCAGGAGGAGTTCCGTGGGTGAGCAGCTGACCTCGCTGGAAGACCTGAAGAGCAAGTTCGCCAAGTACCCGGAGCTGGCCGACCTCTTCAAGGAGATCGAGGCCAAGACCCGGGAGATCAACCGGTACAACAAGAACTCGGCGGGCAACGACGACCTCGGCAAGACGTACCACAAGCAGGTCGACGAGCCCACCGCCACTATCACCGAGCTGTTCAAGAAGGTGCAGCAGGCCGTCGAGAACGCCGGACAGGGCGGGAAGAACACCGCCGACATCCTGAACGACGGCGACGACCAGGCCGCGCACCTGCCCTGACGCACCGTCCGGCCCACCCTGCCGGGGGCGGGCCGCCCGCCCTCCGTCCACCCCCGGGCGCCGCCGTGCCCGTTCCCCGCCAGGAGTCCGTCCCGTGTCGATCATGCTGCCGCCGGGTCTGGCGAAGTTCTTCAGCATCGCCACCGGCATGAAGTGGCCGGAGGCGAACGAGGACGACCTGCGAGCGGCGGGCGACGACTACCTGGCGATCGCCGAGAAGGTCCCCGAGCTGCGGGGCTACCTGGTCGACCTGGTCAACTGCTGCAGGGACAGCTTCGAGGGGCAGGCGGCCGACGCCTTCCTGCTCCAGATGCGCCGCCTCATCGGTGAGACCGGCAGCACCGACTACGTGTCGTCCTCGGGCGAAGTCGCCAAGCAGCTCGGCGACTTCGCCCACAAGGTGGCCAACCAGGTCGAGTACGCCAAGTGGATGATCATCGCTCAGCTCATCCAGCTCGTGGCGCAGATCGCC
This sequence comes from Streptomyces sp. TLI_235, assembly GCA_002300355.1. Classification (NCBI taxonomy): domain Bacteria; kingdom Bacillati; phylum Actinomycetota; class Actinomycetes; order Kitasatosporales; family Streptomycetaceae; genus Streptomyces; species Streptomyces sp. TLI_235. The sequence goes on along the minus strand of NSGV01000002.1, from coordinate 739,537 downwards.
TGGGCCATCGCGATGATACCGATCACCTTCGGCGGTTCGATCGCGGAGATCTTCGTCGCCTACAAGGTCACGGGCGAACTGATCAAGCAGATCTTCATCTGGCTGCTGAAGCAGCTCCTGCTGCACGAGTTCCTCTCCATCACCACCGCCATGGTGATGGACGGCATCATCCAGGGCATCCAGATCGGCAAGGGCCACAAGGACCACTGGGAGAGCGAGTCCTTCATCCAGTCCATCGAGATGGGCGCGATCAACGGCCTGCTGACCGGCCCGCTGGAGCTGCTCACCTTCGGCATCGGCAAGCTGTTCGGGCGGATGTTCGGGAGCGGCCTGACCAAGAACCTGCTGGCCGACATCAAGACCCTGGCGGGGTCCGATCTGAAGGGCGAGCTGAAGTCCCTCACCACGGCCGAGCTGGACGGGGTCCTCAAGGGCCTGCGGAACGCCCCGACGAGCAGCTTCCAGACAGTCCTGAACATGGTCCGGAAGGACCTCGCGGACCAGGCCGCGAGGACCGCCGCCAAGGACACCCTGGGGGTCACCTGGCGCAGGGAGCTCGGCGAGCTCGCGCACACCGCCGGGGAGAGCGTCGCGCAGGCCGAGAAGAAGCTGGACATGGCGGCCCTGGGGGCGGTGGAGAACCTCGGGCACGGGTTCACCAAGGTGGAGCGACTGTCCCACCGGATGGGCGAGCTGTTCGAGCGGGACCTCGTCAAGCAGGGAGTCGATGCCCAACTCGCCAACGCGGCCGGGCGGTTGGTCGCAGCCCGGGCCGCCGCCGCCGGCGGCCGCTATGCCATCGACCTCGGAGCCTTCAACAAGCTGGCGCGGACCCTGGTCGAGACCGCGGGCCAGGCCGAGGGCAAGGCCCTGGAGAGCCTCACCAAGCGCATCGGAAATCTGCAGAACGAACTCAAGGGCCTCGCCGGCAACGTGGCGGCGAACGAGGCGAAGAACCTGGAGCTGCAGGGCCTCAAGGACACCGTCAAGGCCACCCAGGACCTCGCCCGGAGCGCGGTGGGCCTGATGGACGGACTCCACCCGCAGACCGCCGGGCAGTTCCTGTACCGGTTCGGCGAGGGCGTCGGCGTCTGGATCAGGGGAGGCGTCCAGAACGTCCTCACCGAAGGGTCCTACAACCTCGCCTTCGGCGAGGAGCACACGTTCACCGTCAGCGTCGAGAGCTTCTACGGCGGCGTCTCCATGGGTGCGCTGGGACACCTGGGGCACATCGCGGGCGGCCCCCTGCGGCTCAAGCTCCAGGAACTGGACCTGACCCTCCCCAACTACGCCCGCTTCCCGCTCGCCGTGGTCTCCAACCTGATGGGCCACCCGACCGCGCTGTGGCGCTCCGGCCCGGAGGGGACGGAGGTCGGCGGCGGGTCTTCGGTGAAGCCCCTCGACGGCCCTCCCACCCGGCCGGAGAACATCAAGCTGTCCTCCAACGGCCGGCCCGCGGACTCCGAGTCGTCCGGGGAGGGGAAGGCGCCCGACGGCGCGACGACGAAGACGACCGGCGGGAGCAACGGGGAGGAGGGGACGACGGCCGAGGTCCCCGCGCCCCCGAAGCCGGTCGCGACGGTCGGCGGAGAGGAAGCGGTGCCGAAGCTGACGGAGTTCCGGCTCCCGACCGCCGAGGATCCGCACCCGGAGCCCGTCCCGCTCGACCCGTCGGACCCGCTCCGGCAGGTGCCCGAGGGCTACCGCACGGTGCCGACGGAGCACGAGCCCGTCCCGGACCGGCGGCTCCCCGGGGCGCTGGCCTTCACCGACGGGCCCGCGCACCCGCCGCGGGACGGCGCGCGGCCGGACCACACACCCGCCGGACCCGCCTACCGCTACGCCGACGCCCCCGAGCACGTCCGCGCCGAAGCGGACGGCACCCGGGCCGAGCAGTGGCGGCAGACCCAGCGGGACCTCCAGGACGCCTACGACGCCAAGCTCTCCGAAGCCGCCGAACAGCACCGCAAGGACCCCGACAACAGCGGCCACCCGCTCGACGAAGCAGCCGGGGACCGGCTGGCCGAGCAGTTCGCCGAGGGATCCGTGCACTTCCCCGAGCACGCGCCGGCGGATCTGCCCGCGGCGGTGCGCCGCCGGGCCCAGGACATGCTGCACGAGGAACTCGCGGCCCGGCCGCAGGACCGCGAGCGGATCCTCGCCGACCTGGACGGACTGGTGCGCGTCGCGGCGGTGCGCGAGAGCTACGTCCGGATGGCCCGCGAGCGCTTCGAGCAGACGCTGGAGGCCACGGGGGCCGCGAGGCTCCTCGGCGACGGCACCGGCCCCACCCGCGCGCCCGCCCCGCTCCCGGAGGCCGCGCTGCGGGCCGTCCGCACGGCAACGGAGAGCGGGTTCCTGGCCCGCGCCGAGGCCGAGGCCGCCCGACTCCACGCCGTGCCCGAGGGCGCCGGCGAGAACACCGCCGAGGCGGCCCGGGCGCAGGCGGAGGCCTCCCTGAAGCGGCTCACCGTCCGGCTGCGCGAGGAACTCGCCCTGCACGGCGACCGCGAGCGCGCCCTCGCCGAGGCCGACCGCCTGGTCGACCGGGCGGTCCGCGACAACGGCTGGCACGACCGGCTCTCGGCGGCGGGCCGGGACCTGCTCGACGCGGCCGGGGTGACGGGGCGGCCCAAGCCCTCGGACGCCGCCGTGGCGGAGATCAAGAAGCAGGTGCGCGAGCGGGTCATCGAGGACTTCGCCGAGATCACCGGTCCGCTCGACGCCACCGGGCGGCGGCGCGGGCGCGCCGAGGCGGTGAAGCTGTTCGAGGTGGCCCTGGGCGGTCACGTCAGCGGCCTGCCCCATGAGTTCGCCGTCCAACTGGCGCGGGAGAGCGCGATCCGGCGGGCCGCCGCGGAGGCCGAACAGGCGGCCGGCTCCTGGCACCTGCAGCCCGAGCACCGGGCGCTCGCCGAGCAGTTCGGCGTCACCGCGGGGGACATCCACCGGGCGAAGGAGGAGGTGGTCCGGGACCTCGCCGAGGCGCTGCACCAGCAGGTCCTCGAGCACGCCGACCGCCCGGCCGTCCTCCGCCGCGCGGTCGAAGGGCTCACCGAGGCCGGGAACGTCCGCGACCTGCTGCTGTACCGCGCCTCCCGGGCGGCGGCCCACCGCACCGCCGAGACCGCCGCGCAGTCGGCCGCCCACGAGCACGGCGTCCTGTCCGAGCACGCCCGCGACCGGCTCACGGAGGGCCACACCCAGCGGACCGAACGCGCCTTCGACGAACTGTTCCGCACCTCTGAGGATCTGACCTCACGTCAGGAGGAGTGGGGTCGGCGCCGGAGCGAGCTGGACCGGGAACTGGTCGACCACGCCGCCTTCGAGCGGCAGGCCGCGCCCGCCCTCCGCGAGGCCGCGCGGGCCTTCGACGACCTGGCCCGGCCGCACGTCCTCGCCGAGGACCGGGCCGCCGCGCTCAAGCGCGCCTACGGCGACGAGTTCTTCACCCGTTACCGCGAACTGTGGACCCTCGACCACTTCGATGCGGTCTCCTGGCAGGCCCACGAACGCACCCACGAGGACGCCTTCGCCCGCCGGGCGCAGCCGCGGCCCGACGAGGACGCGGACCGCTCCGCCGACGAGGGCGCGCTCACCGTCACGGACCGGCCGGCCGGACGGGAGGGCGAGCGCCGGACCGCCGAGGCCGCCGACCTGATCGCCGACGTCCTGTCCCCGCACACCGCCGGGGAGACGGACGGCTCCGCTCGGGACGTCGGCGAGGCCCCGCGGCCCCGGTCGGAGGTCGCCCCGCGCAGCCCGCTCGGCGCCGAGGAGCAGGCTGCCGTCCTCCACGAGGTCAACCGGGTCATGGGCGGACCGGAAGGACGGACGGGCCTGCCCATGGCCTCGGGCCGGCACCTCGGCTTCAACGAGCCCGGCCACAACATGCTCCGCGACGTCGTCGTGCTGTCCGACCAGCTCAAGACCTTCAAGGCGGAACACGACGAGGCCGGCGTGCAGGCGCTGCACGACGTCGCGGCGAAGAAGAAGCGGCCCCCGCATCTGGCCGACCAGCCGGTCGGCAGCACCCAGAAGCTGAAGACACCGGCCGAACTCGCGGTGCTGGACTCCGTAGTGGCGGCAGCGGCCGAGGTGCTCGACGGGCCGCTCCGGCCGGACCACGCCGCCGTACTGATGGGCCTCGAGCTCACCGCGCCGATCGGCCGCACCTCGACCGCCGACCCGGAGGACGTGCGGAGCCTCGCCGGAGTGCTGCACCGCCGGCACCGGATCGACGATGCCGTGCACCGGCGCCTGCAGGAGGATCCCGCGGACCAGGAGGCGCGCGCCACGCTCCACGACGCGGTGCGGCGCCTGCACGCGGAGTACCTGGGAGGCCGGTTGCGGCTGCCCGCGCCCGACAGCGGTCACCGGGCGGTCGCGGCCATGCACGAGCTGACGGCCGGGAACGATCGCCCCGGCCGGCGGATGACCTGGCAGGTAGACGGCAGCGGCAGCGCGTTCCACCAATGGGCGACCGGCGCCCGGGAAGCGGCACCGCCCCTCGCCGAGGAGACCACGCTCAACTGCTGGGAGGCCGTGCTGCTGACGGCCCATCACACCGGACTGCTGTCGGAGCAGTGGATCCGCGAGACCTACAGCCACTCCGGAGAGAACTGGCACGACCACCTGCGCAGCCGGCTGCTCCGCCGTGACAGCACCACCCCGTACACCGCGCAGTCCGAGCACGCCAGGACACTGCCCCTCGCCGGCGACATCGTCATCACCAGCAACGTCATGAACCACGTGGCCCTCGCCACCGGCCGGGTCGACGAGGAGGGCCGCCCGCTGGTGCTGAGCTTCGGCGTGGCCGACGACGAGGGGAGGTTCACGGCGAACGAGGTCGTCCTGGTCGCCGCCGACGAGGTGACGCTCGCCGCCGCCGACTTCGGGCCCGGCCCGTGGTTCTTCCACCCGCCCGCCGACCTCTCCACCGCGGCCCGCCTGCCGGCGCCGGCCACCGAGTCCGCCGTGAGCCGGGTGCCGCAGCCGCAACCCGTCCGGCCCCGGATCGACCGCACGCCGCGTTTCGTCGTCCGGTCGTCCTTCGACGCCAGGCGTTTCCACCACGAGGGCCCGGTCACCGATCTGACGGTGCGGATCGCCGTCCGGGACGGTGGTGGGCACGACGCTGAGGTCTGGGAGAAGGTGGTCGAGGGCGTCGAGGAGCACCTCAACCAGCCCGGTTACCGGCTGGCCAACGGTGACCGGATGCACGTCACGGTGGTGCGGGTCGATCCCGGCCAGGACGCGCACCTGACGGTCGACCTGGTCGGGCGCGACCGGCAGATGGACCAGAGCACGTGGTGGGCCGACGGCCATCCGCTCGACTACGCCCACGAGTTGGGCCACCAGCTGGGCCTGCGCGACGAGTACCGGGCGCCGGACGTGCCGCACCGGCCCGATGTCGCAGGCAGCCTGATCGGGAACCCGCACGCCCCGGCCCCCGAGGGGCTGCGGCAGGGCGGCCTGCGCGAACGCCACCTGCAGCTGATCTCCGCCGTCGTCGGACACCTCGACCAGCACCCCCGCGGCGGAGCCGACCACCGGAGCTGGGACGAAGCCCGCAACGCCGCCGCCCCGCAGCTGCGCACCCACGTCTGGGTCGATCCGGTCTCGGTGCCGAAGCCACCCGGACGGGACGGCGACCAGAACACCGTGGCACCGCGCGTCCACGACGCCGACGACAACGGCAATGGCGAGCAGCCTACGGTGAACCCCTACCAGGACCTGGTCGGTGACGACCTGCATGCCGAGCTGCAGGCCGGCGCGGCCGAGCAGGCGTTGGTGACGTTGCTGCTCGAGGACATGAACCTGCAGCCGATGCCGGCCACTGATCTCTTCATCGACACGGTGGCCGAGTCGTTGTCGGCGCACCTGGCCACCGGGGAACCGCGGGGCACGGAAGTGTTCCAGCTCCTCGACAGCCTCGACGGGGTCCCGCGCAACTTCGACCGGCTGGTGGTCCGTTACGCCGAACGGACCGGCGGTCAGGACATCGTGCTCGTCCTGAACGAAGCGGCGCAGGCGGGACGCCTGGGCGAGGGGGCCGTGCCGCGGGTGCTGGACCGGTTCGGCCGTACGGACCTCATCCTGCCCGCCCACCTCATCGACATCTCCCTGCACCCGTACGAGCTGGCGGTGTCCGGGCAGCTCCGGACGCTCCTCATGGAACCCGGCTCGGCCGACGCCGACGGCGTGCTGACGCTGCTCGCCCCGCTGCGGGGCGACCTCCGGCAGCTGTGGCAGGTCCTGGACTTCCAGGACCTGGGGGGAGAGCGCTCCTTCCTGGAACAGGTCGAATCCCGGTTCCCCGAGGCGACCGAACTGCACGCCTACATCAGGAACGGCGAGTTGTGGGAGCGTCCGATCGTGGACGAACACGACGCGCTGGACCTGTTCCACCAGCTCGCCGACCTCCAGTACCAGACCGCCGACGGCAGCGCCGCACGGGTACCCTTCGGCTTCCCCGACGACGGATGCTTCGACCGGGCGCACCTGATGGCCGTCCGGCTGACCGAACTCGGCGTCGCCAACCGGAAGATCTTCGTCCAGCGCCAGGCGTTGGACAGTAGGGCCGAGTTGGTGGTCGACTCCGAGAACGCGGCGCGGACGGGGCCGCAGGGGCCGCGGCAGGTCAGCTGGGTGTTCCACGTCGCGGTGGTCGTCGACGTCGACATCAACGACAACGGCCGGCCGGAGCCGATGGTGATCGATCCCTCGATGGCCGACCGACCGCTGCTGGTGGACCACTGGATGGCCCAGATGGGCATCGGGGTCGGGACTTCGCGCCACCTCGGCGACCGGTACGCGGAGGTGGTCGGCCGGTTGGCCGCGGACCTGAACGATCCTTCGCTCACCACCAGCGACCTCGGGTTCCTCCTCGGCTCCTCCAACCACTACTTCGTTGAGCGCCAGACGTACTTCCTGGCCGGGGCCAACGACGCCAACCAGCCCGGCCGGGACGAGCCCTCGGGCCAGTCCCTGCGCAGGTCCGACCGGTTCTTCCGCGAGCAGCAGCTGACCGCGACCGACAACAACCGCGCTTCCGAGCAGACCCGGGCCTCCGAGTGGATGCATGAGCTGAAGTCGGCGGATCCGACCCACACGAACCCCTTCCACCACGCTTCCGGTGACGGCCAGCGGCCCGAGGTGTTCCGGTGGCGGGACGTGGCCCCGGACCGCGGCTCCCTCTACCACGCGGTCAACGCCGTCCTTTTCCGCGCGGGCGGAGACGCGGTGCCCCTCCGCACCCGGAGCGTGGACTGGATGCTGGAGGCCGAGAACCTCACCACGGTCCGGGAATTCGCCCGGGCCGGGGGTGCGAGCATGGACGAACTCGCCCTCACCATCTCCGGGACCGGCAACTGGAACACGGCGGCCGGTGACCTCGCGCCGCGGGTGGTCGCCTCCGCGCTGGGAGTGCAGCTGCACATCCACCGGACCGGTGAGCCCGACGTGATCCTGAACCCATTGGACGAGTCGGCGCCCGCTCGAACGATCCACCTCCAACTGGGCGCGGACCACTACAGCCCGTGGGTCTCCCCCGATCGCACGGTCGACGATGTGGCCGAGTCGTTGTCGGCGCACCTGGCCGCCGGGGAGTCGCGGGGTGCGGAGGTGTTCCGGCTCCTCGACAGCCTCGACGGGGATCCGCGCAACTTCGACCGGCTGGTGGTCCGTTACGCCGAACGGACCGGCGGTCAGGACATCGTGCTCGTCCTGAACGAAGCGGCGCAGGCGGGACGCCTGGGCGAGGGGGCCGTGCCGCGGGTGCTGGACCGGTTCGGCCGTACGGACCTCGTTCCGCCCGCCCACCTCATCGACGTCTCCCTGCACCCGTACGAGCTGGCGGTGTCCGGGCAGCTCCGGACGCTCCTCATGGGCTCCGGCCAGGCCGACGGCGTGCTGGCGCTGATCGAGCCGCTGCGGGGCGACCTCCGGCAGCTGTGGCAGGTCCTGGACTTCCAGGACCTGGGGGGAGAGCGCTCCTTCCTGAAACAGGTCGAATCCCGGTTCCCCGAGGCGACCGAACTGCACGCCTACATCAGGAACGGCGAGTTGTGGGAGCGTCCGGTCGTGGACGAACACGACGCACTGGACCTCTTCCACCAGCTGAGCGAACTCCACTACCGGGCCGCCGACGGCAGCGACGCGCGGATTCCTTTCGACTTCCCCGACGACGGCTGCTACGACCGGGCACACCTGATGGCCGTCCGGCTCACCGAACTCGGCATCGCCAACAGGAAGATCTTCGTCCAGCACCGGACGATGGACGGTGCGGCCGGTCTAGTGGTCAACTCCCAGAACGCGGCGCGGACCGGGATGCTGGAGCCGCAGCAGGTCAGCTGGGGCTTCCACGTCGCGGTGGTCATCGACGTCGACATCAACGACAACGGCCGGCCGGAGCCGATGGTGATCGATCCCTCGATGGCCGACCGACCGCTGCTGGTGGACCACTGGATGGCCCAGATGGGCATCGCGGTCGGCTCCTCGGACCACCTCGGTGACCACTACACGGAGGTGGTCGGGCGGTTGTTCGATCTCCTGAACGACCCCTTGGTCGTCACCAGCAGCCTCGGATTCCCCCTCGGTGTCCCCACTCACTACTTCGTCGAGCGCCAGACGTACTTCCTGGTAGGGGCCAACGACGCCAATCAGCCTGGCCGGGACGAGCCCTTCGGTCAGTCCCTGCGCAGGTCCGAGCGTTTCTTCCGGGAGCGTCAGCTGGCCGCGACCGACAACAACCGCAGTTCCGCGGCGGCTCGGGCCTTCGACCGGAAGTTGGAGCGGCTGTTGGAGGGCTCGGCGGATCCGGAGGGCACGGACCTCTACCACCACAGCTCCGACGAGGACCAGCGGCCCGAGCTGTTCCGGTGGCAGGACGTGCCCCCGGACGGTGACTGCCTCTACCACGCCGTCAACGCCGTCCTGTCCCCTGAGGACGGAGACGCGGCGGCCCTGCGCACACGGGTCGTGAACTGGATGCTGGAGGCCGGGAACCTCCCCGTGGTCAGGGGGTTTGCCCGGGCCTTCGGGACGAGCATGGACGAACTCGCCCGCACCATCGGCCGGACCGGCAACTGGAACACGGTGGCCGGGGACCTCGCGCCCCGGGTGGTCGCCTCCGCGTTGGGGGTGCACCTGCACATCCACCGGACCGGTCAGCCCGACGTTGTCCTGGACCCGTTGAACGGAGTGGCGCCTGCGGGGACGGTCCACCTCCAACTGGACGCGGACCACTACAGCGCGTGGGTCCCCACCCAGCAGAAGCGGGGCCGGGAGGACGCTGATGACGGCGGAGCCGGCGACCACGGCGAAGGCCCGTCCACGCGGAAGCTCAAGGTGGAGCCGCAGCCGATGGAGACGGAGGAGCAGTCGCCGTCGGACACCGAGATGCAGGACCCTTCGACGTTGCCGGCGCCGCCGACGACCGGGCAGGACGGGCAGGTCGTGCTCGGCCGGCCGCCGGTCGGGCTCGGTGGCGGCGACATGCCGGTGCCCGGGCCGCTGCACGAGCGGGTGCAGGGACTGGAGCACCTGTCGGGCGAGGAACGCCGTACGCTCGCCGCGGGCCAGGACTTCCTGGCGGGGCTGCGCGCTGAACTGGGCCCGGAGGACTTCGCCCAGGCGGCGGCCAGGCTGCTCATCGACGTCGACCCCCGCTCTCAGCAGCCGGTCGCTGCCCGCCGGACAGCGGAGGCGCTGGTCGCGCGGATGCTGTCGAACCAGGAGCTCGCGGAGCGTCTGGTGAACGCGGGCGTGCGGGTCGTGGTGGTGCCGCGGGACGTGCCGATGACGGAGGTGCCCGGTTTCGTCGGGTTCGCGCGCGGTACGGGCGACGGCCGTGCCTGGTCGGTGGTCCGCGGCTCCAGCGGGAACGGGTTCGTCCTGATCACTGAGGAGAACCTGCTCGGTGCCCGGACGACGGTGGGGCCGAACCTGGAACACCCTGAGGGGTACTCCACCTCTGTCCACGAACTGGCCCACACGATCCACGAGTTCGGTCTCACCCGGGAACAGCGGGACCTGGTCGTTCAGGCCTATCGGAACCGGAACGCCGCCGACTCCCGGTCCGAACTGTCCGGTGAGGAGAACGTCACGGCCTGGCCGGACGGCGGCGTGCTGGACGCGGACGGCAACCCGGTGGGCAACTACTCGGCCCGAAACCAGCACGAGTTCTTCGCCCAGCTGGTCACGGCGTACTTCGGGTACAACCACGGGAACGACCCGATGACCGGGTTGCCCCGCAACAACGGCGCCGACTGGGTGCGCGCGCACGTGCCGGACCTCGTGCCCGTGCTGGAACACCTCTTCGGCCCCGGATCGCGAGCGGACCACCCCGAGGCGGCCAACCCGATCAGCCGCACCGAGGCTGAGGAGGAACTGTTCGACGGATTCCGGGAGTTCATGGCGAACGCCACGGCGCAGAACGCACCGACAGGACGGCCGGACCAGCAGCACGTCGAGGTGGGGCCGCAGCCCCCGCCGGCGCGGGTCGATCGGACGCCGCGTTTCGTGGTGCGGTCGTCGTTCGATGCCCGGCGTTTCGAGCACGGTGGGGAGGTGCACACCGATCTGACGGTACGGATCGCGTTCCGGGAAAGTGGCGGGCGGGATGTCGCGGCGGTGTGGGAGAAGTTGGTCGAGGGGGTGGAGGAGCACCTCAACGCGCCGGGTTACCGGGTGGCCGGCGGTGACCGGATGCATGTCACGGTGGTGCGGGTCGAGCCGGGCGCTGAGGCCCATCTGACGGTGGACCTGGTCGGGCGGGACCGGCAGATGGACCAGGGCGCGTGGTGGGCGGACGCGGAGCCGCTGGACTACGTGCACGAGTTGGGTCATCAGTTGGGTCTGCGTGACGAGTACCGGACGGCGGACCTGCCGCACCGGCCCGACGTCGACGGCAGCCTGGTCGGGAACCCGGACGCGCCGGCCCCGCAGGGTCTGCGGCAGGGCGGTCTGCGCGAGCGCCACCTGCAGCTGATCTCCTCCGTGGTCGGGCATCTCGACCGGCACCCCGGCAGCGGGGCCGTCCACCGGAGCTGGGACGAGGCCCGCGACGCCGCCGCCCCGCAGGCGCGCAGCCACGTCTGGGTCGACCCGGTCTCCCGGCCGGAGCTCCACGGCAGCGAGCACGCGGCGACGGAGGTCGCCCCGGAAGGGAGGAAGAAGAACAACAGGTTCAAGAAGATCCCCTACAGGGAGTCGGACGCGAAGAGCGAGAAGGCGGTCATCGAGCAGCCTGGCTATGCCTCCGGCGACCAGTTCGGCATCGCGGTGGCGCTGCTCCTCAACGAAAATCTGCACGTCGTGATCGGGCGGGCTCCCGCCGGGGAGAACGGCAACCCCCTCGCGGGCGACAAGTCTCGGGAGCTCGAGGCGTTCTACAAATTCTCCGGAATCGGGGATGATCGCATTCATATAGCCGAAGCCCTGAGCATGGAGACGAGGGAGCAGTACGACAAGATCAAGGAGAAGGTCAACCAAATTCTGGACGGCGGTGGTTATGTCTTCACCCCGGAAAAGCCTCGGGAGCACGTGGTAAAAACCATCTACTACGGCACGGAGATGGTCAGTCGATACTTCGACGCGGACTCGCCCGACATGATTCGCAAGGCGTGGAAGCTGATCGACGAAGACGGCAATGGAATCAAGGGCGAAGAGGTCGGGAGTTGGCTGAAGGGGCGGGGTATCGATCTCAAGCCCGGTAGCAAGGTGCTGGTGATCTGGTCCCGCTTCACCGGGAAGAAGACCGAGTGGCTCGACGTGCGGGGCCGAATGGAGCACGACACGAGTTTCGAGGGAACCCGGCAGCTCCTCCGAGCGCTGGGGGACAAGTACGATGCGGTGATCATCACGGGCGATCCGCACCCGGACGCCGGCAAGGCCGGGAAATGGCGTCAGCTGCTTGCGGAGATGAACGACAACCGCTTCCATGACATCACCGGTTTCTGGGGTGCCGGTGAGTCGGACAGTGTGGCGGTCCGCGCTTGGACGGAAGGCATGAGGGTCGGGCAGCTCAGGCTGTACGACTACCTCGGCAGAAATCACGTCGTGCAGCACATCGGCGCCCGATCCGGGAATCTGGAAGCCTTGGCGTTGATCAAGCAGAGTGTCCGCTACCTGGAGGAGAAGGGTGCCAGTGGCGCTTACCGAATGACCCACTGGCATGATACGAGAGATGGCCTGACCAAGCTCGGGGGCGTGGCTCCCGGATATGAGCGCATCCAGATCACCGTTCCCCCGACCGCGTCCGGCCGCTACGCCAAACCGTTCGACGCGCACCGCAACGATCTCCCGGAACCCCTCTCCTACCTCCCGACAGGAGGGGCGAACCGGCGGCACAAGCCGGCCGGCGTCTACGGAGGCGAGCGCGGGTTCGACCACACGTCGATGGTGGAAATCCTGCGCGCGCTCGGGCACGGGGAGAAATTCTCGGCAGAGCAGTTCGACGAATTCCACGAGAGGCGTATTTCCCAGCTCCGGCGCCAGTTCCGCAAAGTGCGTTCGGAGGTGGATCTGGCCCTCAAGTCCGACATTCACCCGCAGGAAGTGCAGAGGCGGCGGGGTGAATTCCATCGAGTGGTCGGTCGACTGGACGACATCTTCGCCGTCGACGGGCTGTCGAAGGGTCAGTTCGAGGAGCACTATAAATACCTGGTCGACAAGGCGCTGCCCGAAATCGCGCATCTCTGGAGGATCAAGCGCGACTTCGAGGACTATTCCGACATGTCTGCGGAGGGCTATCGCATCGAATCCATGTCTCGTGACGGAAACTGCCTCTACAAGGCATTGGCCCTTTCGGGGAAGAGAGGTCCGTATTCGACTGCCGAACTCTCCCGCGATGCGAGGGAGATGCGCCAGGATGCGCGGAAGTGGATCAAGGAAAACTTTAAGCACGTTTTCGATGACATCGTGGAGCGGCGCGGTCTCCGCATCGATGCCATGGCGGACGTTGAGTGGCTGGTCGGTACCAGCGGGCAGTGGGCCGGTAAGTTGGGGGATGTCATCCCGGAAATCCTCGCCGAAGCTTTCCGGGTGCGGTTGAGGATCTTCGATGGAATGAGTTCCAGGTCGTACGGACCTGAGGGCGAATCGGTACGGGAGGTCTCAGTCCTCCTGGGTGACGGCCGCTACTCGCTGCTCCGCGCAATCAGTAGTGAGCATACGGCTGATTCCCTGCACGAGGATGACCGATCGGAGAGCGAGGGCCAGGGGGACGAGCAGCCCCTGCAGCGACCGCAGACAACTCCCAGGCCGGCAGGTCCCGTCGTGCAGCCGCCGGCTCACGGCCGTTCACTCCAGGACGCCGAGCGGAATCCGTACGGATGGGTGCTGGACGGCGAAATGTCGCTGCCCGAATTCAGGTACCTCGTTGCCGGTCCGGACCTTACGTTCAAGATCGTGGTCCACACCGACCAGGGCGGTCGTCCGGTGATCGACGGGGAGCTCTTCTCCGTCGAGAAAATGGCCGACCTGATCGTCTCGCTGCGGGACAACAAGTACTGGAACGGCAAGGACCCTCTGGAGTTCGATGCCTGCCGTCTCGGCGCCGAGGGCAATGACTACCTCGGCGAGCTGAAGACCGTGCTGCGCGAGCGGCAGATATCCGCCAACTTCCACGCCTTCACGGACGACGTCTGGTTCGCCCCCACCTTCGTACAGCGGGAGGGCGGTCCCCTCGAGGAGCTCGGGGGCCGAGCCTTCGTGACTGCGGCCAAGGTCGGCTACGACGGCGATGGCCGCCCGGTGATCAGCGGTCCCGGTAAGCGAGTGAGGATCGAAGCCCAGAGGGAAGAGGAAACGGAGCAGGTTCCCCCGCGGCTCTACTCGGTGGTCGACCTCGGCCAGGTCGCCACACAGTTGCCCGAGCACGTGAGGTTCGCCAGGCGTGGCGGGCCGTCGGTTCGTGTTCCGGACGAGGATCCCGGCTACGACGGTGACGTGGAGTCCCTGAGCGGGAGCGACAGCGGCTGGTTCTCGGACTCGGGTTCGGAACACCTGGAGTCTTCGGAGTCCGAGGACGGTTCGGGCCTGTCCTCCGAGGACGAGCAGGGGCAGCACCAGCCGCAGCCGCAGCCGCGTCCCGGTCCCGAGCTGCAGCCTGACCCTGAGCTTGAGCGTCGGGAGCTCGAGCGCCAGAGTCAGCTCGAACGCCAGCGCAAGCTTGAGCGCGAAGAGCGTGAGCGCGAGCTTGAACAGCGGCGCGAGCTCGAGCGCCGGCGTTTGGAGCGTCGGGAGCTTGAACGCCAGAGTCAGCTCGAACGCCAGCGCCAGCTTGAGCGCAAGCTCGAACTCGAGCGTCAGGAGCGCGAGCGCGAGCTTGAGCGCCAGCGCCAGCTTCAGAGCGAGGAGCGTGAGCGCGAGCTTGAACAGCGGCGCGAGCTCGAGCGCCGGCGTTTGGAGCGTCGGGAGCTTGAACGCCAGAGTCAGCTCGAACGCCAGCGCCGGCTTCAGCGCGAGGAGCGTGAGCGCGAGCTTGAACAGCGGCGCGAGCTCGAGCGCCAGCGTTTGGAGCATCAGGAGCTCGAGCGCCAGCGTTTGGAGCGCCAGGAGCTCGAGCGCCAGGAGCCTGAGCCCGAACCGCAGCCCGACCCCGAGCCGCCGGCGGTGCTGGACGGGAGGCACTGGCAGTATCTGGAGGGCATCAAGATCGTCGGTGAGCCGGGACCGGCCGCGGTGCGTGCGCGGGTCCATGAACTCCTGGGCGCCGCGGGGAACGACCGGCAGGTGCGTCGGCAGTTGGACGGTGTGCTGGATCCGGCGAACTTCCGGGCGAAGCACGCCGAGATGGTGAACGGCGGCTGGCGCACCACGGTGTGGGTGAAGGGGAGGCAGCACGAACTGGTGGTCACGGCGGAGGCCGGTGCCTGGCAGCTGCGGACCATCGGCGAACCGGACGCGAGGAACACGGGGGAGGGCTTCGAGGTCGTCTCCCAGGCGGCCCACGAGTCCGACCCTCGCAAGGTTCAGCTCACGACCGGCCAGGCCGGTCTGGACCTGGCACCGACCCACATCAACCCGATCAACCCCGTCCTCCAGTCGGTGCACACGGTGTCCGTGGCCCTGGGCGGCGCCAGCCACGGCACGGAGTCCGCGCTCAAGGTCACCACGTCGGCGGTGAACAAGGTCGCCCTGGTCGGCCGGACCGACACCTACGCCTCGGAGTTCACCTACCACGTGCGGGTGATCGACGAGCAGGGGCAGGAACTCGTGCTCCCGCTGGGGGACGATGCGCCGATCACGGCCGAGGTGACCGCCGAGATCCCCCGCGGCTCGGCCGTGAACGGCCCCCGGTTCCAGTGGCAGGGCTGGGACCGCCCCACGGCCCTGCCGCCCGGCGCCGTCCGGCCCGACGGCGGCCACCCGCTGGCGATCCGGGGCCTGCACGCCGTGCGGGACGCGGTCTTCGCGGCGCTGCCGCGCGAGCAGCACCCCGACGGAACGGCGCACCGGGCCATCCTTGACTTCCTCAGCACGAAGAACGTGATCGACGGCTTCGAGCACGCGTCGAGCTGGGGACTGCACTCGCCCCACCTGACGTTCACCAACGGGCGGACCGGCCGGCTGCGGCTGACGCTCGAGCCGCTGGAGAGCACCGTCCACGACCTGACCGACAGCAAGAGCGTCCGGGGCGCCAAGTGGTCGGCCGAGCAGGCGGCGAACCGCTCGGAGGGGAGCAGCCGGAGCCTGGGCACCAACCACGGCCTCTCCGGCCAGGTCTGGAAGTCACCGGTCTCCAAGGAGAGCAAGTGGCTGACGGGCAACCTCGGTTACGGCTACACGGCTTCGGCCTCGCACGGCTCGAAGGGCAAGACCACCCTCACGCTGGAGCACGGCCACGAGGAGCAGACCAGGGCCGACCTCGTGTCGACCACGGTCCGCTTCCGGGTGCGGCTGATCGAGGACCGCCTGTCGCCCGGGGCCGACGGCCTGTTCCACAGCCGTGTCACCGACATCCCGCTGCCGGAGCACACCACCGGCGACGTCGTCCGGATCAGCCCGGTGCGGGAGCACACCGAGGCGCCCGCCGGGGCCCCGCCCCAGCAGGACGCCCTGATCACCCCGGGGCTGCGCAGCCGTACCACCTACCTCGACGTCCCGGGGTCGACCGAGCTGGTCACCCACGTCGTCCAGTACCTGCACACCCAGGCCCCGGGCCTCCTGCCGCCGCCGGGCGGCCGCCACGCCACGGCGCTCACCCCGCAGGCGCACGCGAACCTGCGCAGCCTGCACGAGCAGCTCTCGCCCTCCGCGCTGCGCTCGGCCGGCCCGGACCTGCTGGAGGGCGCCTTCCGGATCGTGCTGGACGCCCCTCGGCTGCCGGGATTCTCGGAGTCGGCGTACGAGATCCTGGTCCGGGCCGACCTCGGGGACGGCCGGCTGCTGAGCACCGGCCCGGCCACCGCGAAGGAGGTCGTCACCCGGACGGTGGGGGCCGACAAGTCGGTGAGCCACGGCGGCAAGCACGCCTGGACCCTCGGCGGTACCCTCCGCACCGCGCTGAACCCGCCCAACACCCAGCGCGCCTTCGTGACGGCCGGCTTCGAGTATTCCCGCGGGAACTCGCACCAGCTCACCACCGGGGCCGAGACCGAGGTCAAGCACGACTTCAGCCTGGAGACCACGACCGACCGGATCGCCTACCCGGTGACCTTCGGCGTCCACATCGGCCCGCTGGACCCGCGGGCCCCCCGCACGCACCTCGGATCCGAGGAGCCCCAGCACCCGCTGCCGGTCGGCGACCTCGTCGTCGGCGTGCAGCACGTGCAGCGGACCTACGGGCTCCCCGACGAGCTGGAGCTGGCGAACCTGCCCGCACTGCACCTGGTGCGCGACGTGGACACCGCGAACTTCCGCGGCCGCGCCGAGGAAGCGCTCACATCGGCCTACACCGCCCGGAAGGACGGGACGGAGCCACCGGACCTGCGCGACGCCCTGGACGTCCTCGCCGACCGCCGGTGGCTGCGCGGGATCATCCAGGCCTCGCGCCACGGATGGGTCAACACCATGGATCTGCACGTCGGTTCGGGCCGCAACCGGGACACCGTGGGACTGTCCCTGCACACCGCACTGGACATGCTGCAGTACCGGGAGACGCTGTCCGGTGAGGGCAAGCTCGCCCTCGAGCTGAAGTCCAGCACGTCCAGCGCGACGGCGGACAAGAAGACCACCGCCGAGAAGGGGAACCTGGGCAGCGACTTCGGGCGCTTCCCGGAGACCCCCGAGGGCCTGAACACCTCGACCTACCAGGTCCGGGGCGGCGGGAAGCTCAAGGGCTCCCTCGGGGACGAGTACAGCGACACGGTCAAGGAGCAGACCTCGACCACCCGAAAGTCCGCGCAGGAAGGGACCTGGCACGTCTACGAGGCCGGGGCGACGATCACCGTCAAGGGCCGGGTCACCGACGCGGACGGGAACGTCAGCCACGGCGCCGGAGTGCTCAGCGAGAACCACACCGTGCTCGTCCTGCTCTCCGACGCGGACGCCCGGGCGATGGCGGCGACGCCACCCGCCGAGCCGGTGGACGGCGCGGCGCCCGGCCCGGAACCCCGGGAGGCCCACCTGCTGCAGTCGCGGGTGGGCGCCGGCGCCGTCGTCGAGTTCCACGACACGAACGCGATCCTGCGGGAGATCGACAGCCAGATCCGGGGCCGGCAGCCGGACGGCGCCCAGCCCAGGGACCCGGACGCGGCCCTGCCCTTCGCCGAGGCGTTCTCCCCGCACAGCCTGTCGGCGAACTTCGACGACCTCGTCAACAAGGGCATCCTCGACTACCACGTGCAGGAGACCCGGACCAGCCGGATCGTCACCCGGGTCCTGGTGCGCGGCGTCGTCGAGGGCAACTGGCACGACGAGCAGCAGCAGTCGACCGTGGAGATCACCCGCAGAACGGGTATCGCCCGGACCGTCAAGGGCAACGACGGGAAGAACTGGACCGGCGGCGGCGACCTCAACTTTCGTCCCTCGTACGGGGTGCCGCGGGCCGCCGAACACTTCGGCAACCTCACCTACGCCCCCACGCTGGGCGGCGATCTCGGCGGCGGCACCGGCCACGAGTCGGGGGTCACCACGAAGATCGGGCACAAGACGTCGAAGTTCGGGGCCACCCGCCTGTTCACCGCCCGGATGCGCTTCGAGGTGACCGTCACCCGGCAGGAGCACGGCCGGTACGTCGAACTGGACGCCCCGGTGCCGGTCACCCCGGACCGGCCGGTGAAGGCATGGGTCCCCGAGTCGATGACCACGGCCCCCGGGGCAGTGGCGCCGTTCGTCCCCGAGGGCGACCAGCCGGTCCACGGGCCCGCGAACGGCGAGGGGATCATGCTCCAGCAGATCGTCGTCCAGGACTCCGCGGCGTGGGCCCGGTCACTGGCCTCAGGACACGACCTGGTCGGCTTCGACGGGATGAACACGCTCCTGGACAGCGCTGTCACCCTGCTGAACGCCCCCCGCCCCTGGGGCGACGGCATGCTGGGCACGCTGGGCCGGAACGCGGCGAAGGTCTACGAGCCGGTGCACGGACTGGTCGGCAGCATGGCGGCCGACGCCGTGTCGGCCGTCGTCCCGGAGCGGGTCTTGGCGATGGCGAAGAAGGCCGTCACCTCCTTCGTCGCCGACCCCCGGCTCGCCGAGGAGCACCCGCTCCGGGTCGAGAGCGGGCTGCCCCTGGCCTCGCAGAGCGCGCTGCGCCAGGCGCTCTCGCCGCAGACCCTGTACGCGGTGTTCCACCGGCTCAAGGACCAGGGCACGGGGTACGAGACGGTGGCGCTCGGCCAGGACGGCCGGACCAAGCTGCGGGTGAGCCTGGAGGCCATCGGAGACGTCACCGAGATCGCGGTCCGCCCCGAGGGCGAGGACGAGCTCACCGGGACGACCGAGCTGGAGTCGGCCACGACCGGCACCGGCACGGTGACCTGGAACGCCTCCCCGCTCGACTTCACCGCGACGACGACGGCCCCGATCGTGACCGTCCCGGCCAACACCGCCCGCTACGGCGGCACCAGCACGTTCGACCGCCCGGGCCCGGTGACGTACGCCCCCGGCACGCCGCACGGGGACCTCCCGATCGGCGAGGTCCCGCACGGCAAGACGCCCACCGAGCCCGGCAAGGCCACCGTGGCGGGCGAGCAGGCCCTGCTGTGCCAGCGCGTCCGGTTCACCCTGCGGCGGGTCGACGGGGACGGCCCGTACGGCGACCCCGTCCCGGTGGAGGGGAACCTCTACTACTGGGCCGCCAGGCCGACGGAGACCGAGGCGCAGAACACCGTTCACGCCCAGGACGGGCAGCACGAGCGCGACCTCCAGGAGGGGCACGACGAGGGCGACGGACAGGCCCTGCCGCAGCCCCAGCCGGGGGCGACCCAACTCGCCGCAGTGCCGCACGACCAGGACAGGCCAGGCCCGCACGGGGCGGAGCCGCTCGCCGACCACGTGCGCACCACGGGCCCGACGTCGGACGCCGCGTCCCTGCCCGCGCACGACGGCGTGCCGCTGTCGGACCTCGGCAGCCGGGCGAACGGGCGCTACCTGCGCAGCTCCACCGAGGAGTCGGCGGGGGACGCGGCGGTGCACGAGGCCCTGGCCCGCACGCCCCACCGGGACGGCGAGTTCGTTGTCGCGGTGCAGACCGACCCCGTAAGCAAGCTGCCCGTGGTCGACGGGAAGCAGGTCGGGCCCGTCGAGTTCGCCCGGATGCTGCTGCGCTGGAAGGCGGAGGGGGTGTGGAACGGCACCGACCGGCTGGTGTTCCTCGCCTGCTCGCTGGGGGCCGCCGACGGGGGCCGGTACCTGCCGAAGCTGCTCGACGAACTGGCCGGGCACGGTGTCCGGGCCACGGCCAGGGCCGCGACCGGCCTGTTCTGGGTCGTCCCGCAGGAGGGCGCGGGCGCTTCGGCGCCGGGCGCCGAGGGCCACCTCGTCCCGGCCCGGCAGGTGTTCCGCCTGGACGGCCGGCCGATGATCGTCCCGGACGGCCCGCTGCTGGAGTTCGACAGCGCGTCCGCGCCGCCGCACGAGGTCCCCGTGGACCTGCCGCCCGGCTACCACGCCGCAGCGGCGCAGGACTCCACCGCGCCGACCGGGCGGGCCGAACTCGACGGGGCGGTGCACTTCGCCCTGCCGACGCAGGTCGATCAGCGGCACACGGTCTTCGACGAACCGGGTTACCGCAGCCACGCCGAGCAGTTCGAACGGGAACTCGGCGCCTGGACGGCGAGCGATCCCCGGGCGCTCCACGCGGCCCGCGAGGCACTGCGCCTGATGGCGGAGCGGACCGGGACGGCGGAGTCCGCCCACCTCCTCGCCGGGGGGACCCTGTACGAGGTGATGCAGGCGTTCCATGAGCGGGCCGCCGCCCACTTCCGGGCCGACCGCCCCGAGGTCCCGGTGGCCGACGACGCCTGGCACACGGACCTCGCGGGCCGGGGCATCCGGACGGCCGCCGGGGTGTCCCGCGCCGCCGCCGACGCCGTGCACGCCTATCTGCGCCTCGGCGGGAGCAACCCCGGGCCGTTCGCCCGGGCCCTGTACGGGTGGCTGCTGCCGACCGGGGCCCACACGGTGCACGAGGTGGTGGCGGGCATGCGGCTCGCCGGGGCGTTCCCCGACCACGGGTACACCGACGGGGCCGGGATGTACCGGAACCTGCCGGGCGTGCCGGTGCACGAGCTGCGCCCGACCGCGGAGGGTTGGGACGGGGTGCCGATCGGGCAGGTCTCCGAGCACCCGGCACCGGCCGCGCTGACGGCCGGCCTGCCGCACGAGCGCACCTACCTGGACTGGGCCGGGAGCTCGCGGGAGGTCGACGAGGAGGTCCTCGCGGAGACGCGGAGCCGCCGGGACATGCTGGCGGAGACCCTGCCCGCCCCCGCGCCGGGGGTGAAGGACTACCAGGACTGGATGGCCCGCAACGGCGTCACCGACGCCAAGCAGGTCACCGGCGCGCTCGGCCACGCCCACTTCGTCGCCCTGTACACCTACACCGGGCCGGCCCACTCGCTGATGAACGTGCTGCTGAAGAACCCCGGCCCCGGCGCCGGGCCCGTGCTCCGCGGGAAGATCGCGGCGCTGCTCGCCCAGCACCACCAGGACGGTACCGTCCTCCCGAGGTCGATCGAGGACCTCGTGGCGCCGGACGGCGCGGAGCGCCAGGACCCGTGGCGCCTCGCCGACTCCCTGGACGAGGCCCGGCTGGAGAGCATCCGCAAGGAGATGGCGCTCCACGGCCACCTGCTGAGGGAAGCCCTGGAGCTGCTGCCCCCGGCGCGCGGGACGCTGTTCCGCGGCGACGGCACGCTGGAGGACCCGTCGAGGCCGACAGGCCGTCCCCCCGGCCCGGAGTACCACGGCGACGTCGTCCTGCACCGGACCTTCGCGAGCTTCAGCAGCGACGAGAGCGTCTCGCTGGGCTTCATGAAGAAGTACGACGGCGCGGAGGAGTACCGGGTCCTGCTGGAGGTGGAGGCGACCGGCGTCAACGGCCGGGACATCGCGCCGTTCTCCTCCCACATGCAGGAGAAGGAGGTCCTGTTCCTGCCCGGAGCCCGGATGCGGGTCACCGGGCGCACCGTCCTGCAGGCGGAGGACGGCGTCCCGTACGTCCGGCTCAAGGCGCACGAAGTCTCGGCCGAGGAAGACGCCCCCGCCGACGGCGGGGTACGGCTGCCCGACGGGCGGACCGTCCCGGACGGGCAGCTGCTCGCGCACTCGATCACCGACGCCGCCGGCAGGGAGTTCGGCCAGGCGCTGTTCGACGAGGCCGACTGGGCGTCCCGGGCGGAGCTCTACCCCGAGCTCGGCTCGGTCACCACCTTCGTGCCCCGCTCCGCCGACGGCTCCGCGGTCGGCTCGCCGCAGCAGGTGCCGTGGGACGGGAAACACACGTACTTCTTCGCGGCCCACGGCGGACCGCACGGGTTCGACCTCCCGCTGGCCGACGGCACCACGGCCCGCAACGTCACCGGCTCCGAGGTCGGCCTGCTGCTCAGGCGCAAGCTCGCCGACCTCGCCCGGAAGGTCGCCGACGGGCCCGCGGAGGAGGGCCGCGGACCGGCCTCGATCACCCTGCTCAGCTGCGAGTCCGCCGAGCAGGCCCGGGAGGTCGCCCGGCTGACCGGACTGACCGTGCACGCGCCGACCGGCCGCACCGGCGTCAGCGGCGAGCAGCCGACCGCGAGCCTCTACGTCAAGGCCGGCCCGGACGGGGCGGCGGGGCTGTTCCGGACCTTCCACCCGGAGCCGGCCGACGACGCCCCGGCCGCCCGGAACGACGGCGGGCGGCACCTCGACCACTCGGCCGACGACATCGCGAACGTGCTGAACGACCTGGTGGGGCCCGAGCCGGACAACGCCCTCGACGTGCCACCGGTGATCGGCCAGCACATGCCGCCGGCTGCGGGATGGCTCAACCCGGCCAACTGGCCGCCCGGTGTGACCGGCACGCAGGCCGCCGAGGCGTTCTTCCACCAGAGCGGCGGTTGGCAACTGGCCCACGACCACTTCGAGGCCATGCCCCGCGACTTCCGACTGCGCTACGCGCAACTGGAGTTCCACACGGCGATCGCCCGGGACCAGCAGACGGCACAGGACCGGGCCGCCGCGCTGGAGCGGATGACGGAGTTCGTCGCCGAACTGGACGACCACCACCGGTCGGCGCTGGAGTTCTACACGAACCCCAGCGAGGACGGGGACGGCGGCGCGGCCGACGAGCTCTCGTACTACCAGATCAAGCAAGCCCAGTGGACGCTGGACCTGGACCCGGGCGCGGACATCGCTGCCCACCCCCACGGCCCGACCGTCCTGCAGTACATCGAGGCCATCGGCGACGCGATCACGCAGTGCCCCGTGACGGCGCCGCTCCTGGTGAGCCGGGGCGCTCCGTTCGTGGGGAACTGGGGGCACCCGGTGGGCCTGCAGGTCGGCGTGGCGGTCCACGAACCCACCTTCGTCTCCGCCACGGTGGGCGAGCAGTTGCACGGGTCCTTCGCCGAACGGCTGATCCGCATGCACCTCTACGTGCCCGAGAACGTCCAGGGCGCGTACCTGCCGGCGATCTCGGTGAGCCCCGAGGAGCTGGAGATCCTCTTCGGGAGCGGAGTGACCTGGATTCCCGTCCGGATCATCCCGCCGGAGCACCCGCTGAACGTCCCGCTGGACAGCGGGGAGCGGACCGTGCTGCCGCAGAACCAGTGGGTCGTCTACGGTCGGCTGGAGGACCCGCTCCCGCTCTCCGACGACGAGTTCGAGTACCACGACCAGTAGACCCGCCCCCGCCCCCGCCCCCGACCGAGAGGAACGTGATGACCACCGCCGACCAGGACCGCACGGACCCGGACCCGGACCCGGGCCCGGTGCCCGACCGGATCCGGGCCGCCGCCGCGGCGGCCCCCGGACAGTGGATCGGGCTGGTCGACCCGCACTGGCGGGGCGAGGGAGAGCCGCCGCCCTGGGCGGTGATCGGGCGGTGGCGGGCCGGCGAGGACGGCTCCGTCCGGGAGTTCGCGGAGAACGCCGCGTACCGCCCGTCGCCGACCGCGCGCGGCTGGCCTCCGCCGACCGACCCGGTGGACGCCGCCGTCCGGGCGGCGGCGACCGGGTACGGGCTGCCCGAGGACGTCCACCGCGCGCTCGCCGGGGCCCGGGTCGCCGTCCTGCTGGACGAGTACGGCGAGGTCGGCGGCTTCACGCTCCCGGACGGCGACCCGGCCGTGGTGGTCTACTCCGCCCGGTCGTGGCTGGCGGCGGCCGGCGACCCCGGCCACGCCGTGATCGGCCCCGGCACGCTGCTGGGCCGACTGCCGCCGGGACTCGGGATCGTGGTCAACCCCGGGGCCCCGGCCGCGATGCGGCTGGACCCCGGAGCGCTCTGGAAAGCCGTCGACGCCCTCGACCGCGAGGGCGGACGCGGACGCCCGCTGCGCCCGTTCGACTGAACCGGACGGCGGCGACCGGGACGCCGTCCGGCTCAGCCGCCCAGACCGCGCAGGGTCCGGTAGACGCCGCACGCCTGGAGCGCCAGCGGCAGCAGGGAGAGGGCGCACAGGGTGTGCAGGATGTCGGCGGCGCGCCCCCAGTACGGGAGCAGCCGCCGGCCGGGCACCGTCCAGCCGACCACGAGGAGCACGGCCCCCGCGGCCGGCAGCGCACCTGCCAGCGCCAGCCGCCCGGTCGCCGACACGGTGGCCACGGTGCCGGCGAGCAGGAGCAGCACGCCGAACACGCCCGGCAGCAGGACGACCAGCCGCTGGCGGATGCTGCCGACGGCCCGCGCGTGCAGCAGGAGCAGCAGGCTCAGGGCGGCGGTCTCGGCGGGCCCGGCCCAGCCGTCGACGAAGGGCAGGACCGCCAGACAGGCCGTGCAGACCGCGCCGATCGCGGTGTGGAAGGCCATCAGGTAGTCGTCCGCCACCAGCGCGCGGGGAAGGACGGCGGACGCCGGCACCGGATCGATGTTCTCCTGCAGCTCCTCCGCGTTGCGCGGCAGCATCGGCAGCCGCAGCCCGGACAGCCGGAAGGCCGTCGAGGGCACGAACGCGCCCGCCAGTACCGCCGCGACCGCCATCACCGCCACCACGGCGGACGGCGTCAGCCCGACGAGCAGCAGGGCCCCCGCCAGCATGCCGAGCAGGGCGGTCAGGACCACCCCGAGGAACAGCGGTGTCGCCGCGCCGACCGCCGCAAGGGCCAGGACCGCGGCCCCGGCCGCGGCCGAGGACGCCGCCAGCGTCTGCGCCCCGAGCAGGTCGTCGCCGCTCGGCCCCTGCGGGACCAGGAACGCGGCCAGGGCCAGGTACGGCACGGCCGCCGCGCCCAGCGCGGCGCCGGTGCCCGCGTCGGCCATCGCCCGGGAGGCGCCGGCCGCGCCGAACAGCAGCAGCAGCGCCACCAGGGCCGCAGCCGCCGTACGCGGGGCGCCCGGACCGGACGCGGCCAGCGGCGCCCATCCCGCCGCGAACGCGGTCAGCGCCAGGGCCAGCGACACGACCCGGGTCGCGGCCGGACGCCAGGTGTCGCCCCGCCCGCGCACACCGGTGGCCACGCCGTCCACCAGGTCGTCGAAGTGCACCGGCGGCAGGGTCTTGTGACGTTCCCTCAGGTAGAGGGACTCTCCGTCGTGCAGGCCCAGCGCCTCGGCGCTGCGCTCCTCGTCCAGCGGTTCCTCGCCCAGCCGCTGCAGCACCCAGCCGCCGTGCTCCAGCCCGTCCTCGGCGAGGTCGGGGCCGGCATGGCCCAGGACGGCGGGCAGCAGGTCGGCCAGCGGAACGTCGGCGGGGACCGCCAGTTCGAACGCCGTACCCGGTGCGTGGAACCTCAATCGGCACAGTCCTGCGACGACACTGCTGCTCATTCCCGTCCTTCGGCTCGGTGGGCGCACCCCGTGCTTCGGGCGCACTTCGCTCTCCGCTCCGGAGAACGGCCGGTCGGGCGCCGTGTGTTCAAACCGGCTGAACCCGGCGCCCCCCGCCGTCCGTCAGCCTGGAAGACGGCTACGGCGGCGAGGAGGCTCAGGTGGGCGTGGTGCTGATCAAGCGGAAGCCCCGGCGGCCGGGGCCGGCGATGCCCGACGGCGAGGTCCAGTTGCAGGAGCCGCCGGGTCTACCGGAGAAGCAGAGCGGCATGTCGAGCGTGCTCACCATGGCCCCGATGGCGCTCGGTTCGCTGTCGATGGTTTTCATGTTCCTGCACCCCGGTGGCACCCAGGGGGGCGGTGCGCTCAGCTACCTCGCGATGGGCATGATGGCGCTCTCCGCCGTCGGCATGCTCCTCACCCAGCTGATCCGGGGCTCCAGCGACCGCAAGCAGCAACTGCGCGCCGAGCGGCGCGACTACCTGCGCTACCTCTCCCAGATGCGCCGCCAGGTGCGCCATTCGATCGACGCGCAGCGCCTGGCGCTCGCCTGGCGCCACCCGGCCCCCGAGGAACTGTGGACGCTGGTCGGCACCAGCCGGCTGTGGGAGCGCCGACTCACCCACCCGGACTTCAGCGACGTCCGGATCGGCCTCGGCACCCAGCGCCTGGCCACCCCGCTGGCCCCGCTCGCCACCAAGCCGGTCGAGGACCTGGAGCCGCTGTGCGCCCACGCGCTGCGCCGCTTCATCCACGCTTACGGCACCGTCGACGACCAGCCGATGGCCATCCACCTGCGCGGCTTCGCCCACGTGCTGCTGCGCTCCGACGACCCCGCGACCGCCCGAGCCATGCTGCGCGCCGTGCTCGCCCAACTCGCCGTGGTGCACGGCCCGGACGAGTTGACCGTCGCCGTCGTCACGGCCGTCGAACAGCGGGCGGAGTGGGAGTGGACCAAGTGGCTGCCGCACGCCCTGCACCCGACCGACACGGACGGCGCCGGCCCGGTCCGGCTGGTTGCGGGCAGCCTCGGCGAGGTCGAGCAGCTGCTCGGCGAGGAGTTCACCGGCCGTCCCGGCTTCGAACCGGACGCCGCGCCCGAACGCGACGAACCCTTCACCGTCGTGGTCCTCGACGGTCCCGGCGCGCACACCGGGAGCCGGGCGGCCCTCGCCGGATACCGCAACGCCGTCCTGATCGACCTCGCCGACACCCTGGAGTGGTCCCCGGCCCGCACCACCCTGCGCCTGCGGATCGAGGACGGCCGACTCACCATGGTCGGGTCGGACAGCAACCGCAAGGACGTCGTCACCGACCTCGGCCGGCCCGACGCGCTCGCCCTGCCCGCCGCGACCAGGCTCGCGGCCCGGCTCGCCCGCTACCGGATCGCCGACGGCGTCGACGCCGCCGAACCGCTCGCCACCGACTTCGACCTCACCGCCCTGCTCGGCATCGCCGACCTCAACACCCTGGACGTCGACGCGCTCTGGGCGCAGCGCGGCATCCCGCAGCGGCTGCGCGTCCCGCTGGGGCTCGGCCCCGACGGGCGGCCTGTCGACCTCGACCTCAAGGAATCCGCCCAGGGGGGCATGGGCCCGCACGGCATGCTGATCGGCGCCACCGGCTCCGGCAAGTCGGAACTGCTGCGCACCCTGGTGCTCGCCCTGGCCGTCACCCACTCCTCCGAGGTGCTCAACTTCGTCCTGGTCGACTTCAAGGGCGGCGCCACCTTCCTCGGCCTCGACACCCTGCCGCACACCTCCGCGGTGATCACCAACCTGGCGGACGAGTCCTCCCTCGTCGACCGCATGCGCGACGCCCTGCACGGCGAACTCGTCCGGCGCCAGGAGCTGTTGCGCGACGCCGGCTACGCCTCGCTGCTGGACCACGAGACCGCGCGCGCCGCCGGCACCGTGCTGCGTCCGCTGCCCACGCTCTTCGTCGTCGTCGACGAGTTCAGCGAACTGCTGTCCGCGCACCGGGACTTCATGGAGCTCTTCATCATGATCGGTCGACTCGGCCGCTCCCTCGGCGTCCACCTGCTGCTCGCCTCGCAGCGGCTCGACGAGGGCCGGATGAGCGCGTTGGAGTCCCACCTGTCCTACCGGATCGGCCTGCGGACCTTCTCCGCCATGGAGAGCCGCGGCGTCCTCGGCGTCCCCGACGCCTACCAGCTGCCCTCCCAGCCCGGCAACGGCTTCCTTCGCAGCGACATCTCCACCCTGACCCGGTTCAAGGCCGCCTACGTCTCCGGCCCGTACCGGCCCAAGCGCAGTGCGGCCCGACAGGCCGCGATCGCCGGGCAGGTCGTCGCCTACGGCACCGACTACGTGATGCCCCGCCGACCGCAGACCAGCCCGGTCGAGCCGGAGGAGGAGCAGGGCCCCGTCGGCTCCCTCCTGGAGGTCGCTACCGGCCGGCTCCACGACGCCGGCCCGCCCGCCCACCGGGTCTGGCTGCCGCCGCTGGATGTCCCGCCCACCCTCGACGAACTGCTGCCCCCGCTCGTTCCGCACCCCCGGCGCGGTCTCACCACCGAGCACGCGGGCAGCCACGGCACCCTCAGGCTGCCCCTCGGCGTGGTCGACCGCCCCTTCCAGCAGCTGCGCGACCTGCTCATTGCGGACCTGGCCGGCGCCGGCGGGCACGTCGGCGTCGCCGGCGCCCCGCAGAGCGGCAAGAGCACGCTGCTGCGCAGCCTGATCGCCGGCCTGGCCCTCACCCACACCCCGGCCGAAGTCCAGTTCTACTGCCTCGACTTCGGTGGCGGCACGCTCTCCACCCTGCGCAGCCTGCCGCACGTGGGCGGTGTCACCGGCCGGCACGACGGCGAGCGGGTGCTGCGCACCGTCGCCGAGGTCAACACCGTCATCACCCGCCGGGAGCGGTACTTCGCCGCACTCGGCATCGACTCGGTCTCCGACTTCCGCCGCCGCCGGGCGGCGGGCGACCTGCCCGAGGAGGAGCAGCACGGCGACGTCTTCCTGGTCATCGACGGCTGGAACACCCTGCGCCAGGAGTTCAACGACCTCGTCCAGCCGCTCACCCTGATGTCCCAGCGCGGCCTCAACTACGGGGTCCACCTGGTCATCGGCACCACCCGCTGGGGCGAGATCGCCGGCGGCCTGCGCGACCAACTGCAGACCCGGTTCGAGCTGCGCCTCGGTGACGCCGTCGACTCCGTGATCAACATGCGGGCCGCCACCAAGGTCCCCAAACTCCCCGGCCGCGGCCTCACCGAGGAGCAGCTGCACTTCCTCGCCGCGCTGCCCAGGATCGACGGCTCCGGGCGGACCGACGACCTCGGCGAGGGCATCGCCGACCTGGTGGACGCCGTGGTCGCGCACTGGAGCGGGCCCCGCGCCCCCGGGGTGCGGATGCTCCCGCTGAGCCTGGAGGCCGAACGCCTCCCGGCCCCCCAGGGACGCCTGCGGGTCGCCATCGGCCTGGAGGACACCGAGATCTCCCCGCTGTGGCACGACTTCGAGGAGAACCCGCACCTGCTGGTTGTCGGCGACACCGAATCCGGCAAGACCAACCTCCTGCGCCTGATGATCGACGCCATCACCACCGCCTACACGCCCTCCCAGGCGCGCATCATGCTGGTCGACTACCGGCGCGGCCTGTACGACGCGGTGCCCGAGGAGTACCGGCTCGGCTACGCGGTCGCCGTCGACAAGGTCCGCCAGATCGTCGACGGCGCGTCCCGGGCGATGAAGAACCGCGTCCCGCCGGCCGACATCACCCCCGCCAGGCTCAGGCTGCGCGACTGGTGGACCGGCCCGGAACTGTTCGTCCTGGTCGACGACTACGACCTGGTGGGCTCCGGCAGCGGAAGCCACCCCTTCGCCGCCCTGCTGGAATACCTCTCCCAGGGAACGGAGATCGGCCTGCACCTGGTCGTCGCACGGGGGGCCAACGGCATCGGCCGGGGGCTCGCGGACCCCCTGCTGCGCAAGCTGCAGGAGGTCAACTCGCCCGCGCTGCTGATGTCCTGCCCGCCGTCGGAGGGCTACCTGTTCGGCAACTTCAAGCCCCGGCAGCTCGCCACCGGGCGCGGGTACTACATCACCCGGCGACGGACGGTCCAGGTCCAGACCGGACACATCGCGGAGGAGGGGAAGGATTGAACGGACCCGCGGCGCCCACCGCCCCGGGGCGTGGGGCAGCCGAACGGCCGTTCCCCGCGACGTCCCCGCGCGCAGCCGGACGCACCGCGCTCCTGGCGCGGTGAACCTCGAGGTCCCGTTCGCCCGTCGGACAAGGTGTACGGACCAGGGATCGGTAGGAGGAGGACGGCATGATCAGGGCAGTGCACGAAGGGTTCCGGCTCGCGGCGGTGTTCGACAGCGTGGACCCGGCGACCGGCCCCGGTTTCGCGCCCGACCGGCCGCGGCTCCAGGAGGACGGCGAGCGCGAGGCGGTCGCCCGCTACCTGCGGGCAGGGGCGCCGGTGCTGCTGACCACGATGCTGATGGACGACGTGGTCGACCCGGGCCGCCGGGCCGTCGTGCCGATGGGCTTCCGCACCGACGGCCGGTGGATCTGGACCGACACGGTGACGTACTACCTCCAGGAGTACGGGCTGGCGCCGGACCCGGAACTGCTCGCGCACGTCCGCGCGCAGGGCGACGGCCCGTGGGCGGAGCCCTCCCCGGAGACCGTCGAGCAGGCGGTCGCGTTCGTGCTGGCTCCGCAGGAGGAGCCCCGGGAGGCGGTCTGGACCGTCGGGTCCTGAAACGGCCGGAGCCACCGGCCGCCCCGCCCGCCCGCATCCCCACCGGCGGCGACCCGGGCCACCTGCACCTCCCGACCCCCGACGAAGGGAACCCCGACATGCCGCGCCCGGCACCGACGGTCCGCGCGGAGCAGCGCGGACCCGGCTCGTCCCGCCCGACCGGAGCATCCCTCCGCGCCGGGGGACGGCCCGCGGCGCGCGGCGCGGTGCTGCTCCTGACCGTCGGCCTGCTGCTGCCGGCCGCGGCCGGTGCGGCCGCCGACACCCCGGACGCCCTGCCCGGCGTCACCCAGCAGCGGCGCGACGTCGAGGACGGGCAGAACGGATGTCTGCCGCGGTCCACCAGGGGCACACAGCTCACCCCGTGGTCGCAGGCCTTCCTGCGGCCCGACCGGGTGTGGCCGCTCAGCCAGGGCGAGGGCGTCACCGTCGCCGTCCTCGGCTCCGGGGTCGAGGACGGGAACGGCCTGCTCACCGGCCGCCTCGACCGCGCCCCGCTGCCCGGCGGCGCCGATCCCGCGCAGGACTGCGTCGGCCACGGCACCTTCCTCGCCGACCTGATCGCCGCCGACCGGCGGGAGGGAACGGGATTCGCGGGCCTCGCGCCGCGGGCCAGGATCCTCGCGGTCTCGGTCACCGACGGGACGGGGGCCTCCTCGCCGGACCTCCTCGCCCGGGGGGTCTCCGCGGCCGTCGACCGGGGCGCGCGGGTCCTCGCGGTCGCCGTGGCGCTGCCCGCCGGCAACGACGCGCTGGCCGCCGCCGTCCGGGCCGCCCGGGACAGGGGCGCGCTGATCGTCGCTCCGGCGGCCCCCGACGCTGCCCCGTCCGGCACCGCCGAGCCCCGACCCGCCTACCCGGCGGCCTATCCCGAGGTCCTCGCCGTCCGCGGTCTCGCGCCCGGCGGCGCCCTCCCCGGCATTTCCTCGTCCACCGCCGTCGGGGGTCGCGTCGACCTCGCCGCCCCCGGCGACGCCGTCACCGGACCGGGGCCCGGGCCGGGCGGCTACTACATCGGTACCGGCTCCAGTTTCGCCACCGCCTTCGTCGCCGCCACGGCGGCCCTCGTCCTCGGCTACCGCCCCGACCTCACCGTCGACCGGTTGACCCGGCGCCTGGAGGGCACCGCCTACCGCAGCACCGACCCGAGGTACGGCTACGGCACCGTCGACCCGGTCTCCGCCGTCACCCGGTTCGCCGAGGCCGCGCCCGGCACCCCGCCCCCCGCCGCCGCCGTCGTCATGCCGCCGGCCCGCCCCGCCACCCGCGCCCCGACCCAGGCCGTGCTCATCGCCTTCGCGGCCCTCGGCGGCTCGGCCGCGGTCGCGGCGGCTGCCGCCGTCCCCCGCGCCCGCGGACGCGGCTGGCGCCCGGGACGGCCCGCCGGGGAGTGAGGTGTGCGCGGCCGCCGACGGCGACCGGGGCCGGCGGGCGGTCCTCAGCCCTGCGCCGACCAGTCCGCCGGGTCGAGCCCCAGGGTCGCAGCCAGGCCCGTGGTGATCTCGCTCGGGCCGCCGCCGCGCCGGTCCTCGGCACGGAAGTGGCCGAGCACCGCGTGCAGCCGCCGGTCGGCCTCCTGGGCCCGGTCACGGGCCGTCAGGTGGGCGGCGTACGACAGCTCGGCGGCCGCGTGGAGGTCCAGCAGGCCGGCCTCCCCGCAGGTGGCGAGCAGCCGGTGCCAGACGAGATCGGCGGTCTCGTCGCGGAGCACCGGCGAGAGCGTCTGCGCCTCGGTCAGCAGGCACCAGAGGTGGATCCGGGTGATCGGCACGGCCGGAAGCAGTTCACGGGCCTCCCACGAGCGGCGCCGCGCGCCCTCCAGGTCACCGGCGGCCAGGCCGACTCGCCCCTGGTGCACCTTGGCCTCGACCAGGTGGCGGCGCTCGCCCGTGGCGAGGGCGAGGGCGAGTGCGGACGCGGTGAGCCGCTCGGCCTCGGCGCGCCCGCCGACCAGCGAGGTGGCCATGCCGAGGGTGGCGAGGGACCGGATGCGGGCGGCTGCGGCCCCGGGGCCTTCCGCCGTGTCGAGGGCCGCGACGGCCCGGCGCGCCGCCTCGGCCGCCTCGTGCGGCCGCTCCAGCGCGACCAGGGCCTGGGCCCGGCAGTTGTGCAGCAGCGCGACCGGCACAGGGTCGCCGCACCGTTCGGCCGCCCTCAGGCCGACGTCGGCGCAGTCGAGCCAGGCGGTGAAGCGGCCGAGGCCGTGGTAGAGCGCCCCGCTGAACAGGGCGAGCTGCCAGGCGCGCCCGGGATCGGTGCGGGCGGTCGTGTCCGCCAGCGCGCGGACGGTGGGCTCCTCGGCGCGGAACCAGTCGAGTGCGGTGCGGATGTCGGCGATGGCAGGCAGGGCCTGCGGCGGGTGCGCCGGCGCCCCGGCCCCCTCCTGCCAGGGGTCGAGGAAGCGCCCGCAGCGCCGGAGGACGGCGAGTAAGTAGTCCGCCAGCCGCTCGCCCGGCAGCCGCCGGAGCGGCTCCGCCCGTTCGGCGAGCAGCCCGGCGCCGAACGGGCGCACCAGGGGAGCGCGGCCGTAACGCCCCGGCCCGGTGCCGGTGAGCAGGTGGTGGGCGGCCAGCTCGTCCAACGCCCGGCGGGCGGCCGGGGTGTCGGTGCCGAGCAGTGCGGCGCTCGTGAGGGCGTCGACCTGGTCGCCCGGGTGCGCGGCCAGGGCGGCGAGCAGGTCGGCGGCCGGTGCGGAGAGCCGACGATGCGTCAGGTCCAGTCGGCTGCGGACGCCGAACGCGCTGTCCGCGCTCAGGGCGGTCAACCTCCCTGGTTCGTCGGCGAGTTCGTCCACGAGCGCCGACAGGGACCAGCCCGGCTGGGTGGCCAGCCGGGCCGCCGCGATCCGCAGCGCGAGCGGCAGCCGGTCGCACAGCCGGACGAGGCGGGCGGCGGCCAACGGATCATCGTGCACCCGTTCGGGAGTCAGGGCGCGTTCCAGGAGGAGCAGGGCGTCGTCCTGCGGCAGTTCGGCCAGCTGCAGCACGACGGCCCCGTCGAGGGCGAGCAGGTCCTGCAGGGGCCCCCGGCCGGTGACGACCGTCACGCAGCCGGGGTCCTGCGGCAGCAGATCGACCACCTGGTCGGC
The DNA here is from genome assembly GCA_002300355.1 of Streptomyces sp. TLI_235. Lineage (NCBI taxonomy): Bacteria > Bacillati > Actinomycetota > Actinomycetes > Kitasatosporales > Streptomycetaceae > Streptomyces > Streptomyces sp. TLI_235. The sequence goes on along the minus strand of NSGV01000002.1, from coordinate 706,354 downwards.
GCCGTGGGCGTCGTCCAGGACCACCAGCAGCCGCCGGCCCGCGGTGCGTTCGCGGAACAGCCGGGCCCGGTCGGCGCGGTCCGCGGGAACGGCCCCGGCGGGGACGTCGAGCGCGTGCAGGAAATCGGCGAGGACGTCCTCGGGCCGGGCCGGGCCGGACACGGTGAGGCCGCGCAGGTCGGCGTACAGCAGGCCGCCGGGGAAACGGGCGGCGGCCCGGTGCGCCCAGGCGACGGCCAGCGCGCTCTTGCCGACACCGGGCGGCCCGGTCACCAGGATCGGGCCGCCGGCGGTGCGCTCGGGGAGGCCGGCCCGGTCCAGCAGGTCGAGTTCCGCCCGCCGCCCGACGAACCCGGTCGGCCGGCGCGGCAGCCGGCCGGGGACGCGCACGGTGGGCCCGGCCGGGGCGGCCGCTCCGGCCGGCCGCTCCGGGCCGTCGTCGGCCAGCACCTCGGCGAGTGCGGCCTGCAGGGCGGGGCCGGGCCGGATGCCCAGTTCGCGGTCCAGCCGCCGACGGGTCCGGTGGTACGCGGTGAGCGCGTCCGCCGGCCGTCCGGCCCGGTGCAGGCAGCGCATCAGCAGCGCCACCAGCTCCTCCCGCAGCCCGTCCGTCCGCACGTGCTGCTCCAGCACGGCGACGGCGGCCGCCCCGGTGCCCCGGCGCAGTTGCAGCGCGCCCCAGCGGAGCAGCACGTCGGTGCGGGTCCGGTTCAGGTGGTCCACCAGAGCGGTGCGCAGCGGGGTGTCGGGGAGGTCGGCCAGGGCTTCGCCGCGCCACAGCCGCAGAGCCTCCTCCAGCAGGGCCGCGGCCTCGGCGTCGTCGAGCGGGCCGGCTGCGGCGGCGTGTCCCGCGGTACGGGCCGCCAGCGCGTCCAGGCGCAGCGCGTCCACGTCGTCCGCCGGCCCGGTCAGCAGGTAGCCGCCGGCCCGGGTGTGCAGGTCGAACGGGGTGTCGACGAGGGCTTTGCGCAGGGCGGCGACGTGCCCCTGCACCGCCGCCCGCGCACTGGTCGGCGGCCGGTCGCCCCACAGCACCTCGCAGAGCCGCTCCACGGGCACGACACGTCCGAGTTCCAGCGCCAGCAGAGCCAGCACCGCCCGGCGCTGGGCCCCCGACACCGTGGTGAAACCGAGCCGTCCGGTCCGCAGCTCCACCGGACCGAGCAGCCGGATCCGCACCCCGTACCCCCCTGTCCACACCGTCCGGCGCCACAGGTCGGCGCCGGGGGGTGCAGTGTAGTGTGCGTACTTGTCCGGGATGTGTCATCGTCCGGCCCTGCGGGTGGACGCGGCGGGCACGGGAGCGACCGGCGGGGGCCGCGGTGGGCGGACGTGCAGGGGGGAGGCCCGGAAGGGCCCGGCACGGGGGAGAGGCGCGTGCACATCGATCTGCTGGGACCGATGGTCGTGCGGCGGCCGGACGGCGCCGTCGTGACGCCCTCGGCGCTGAAACGGCGGGCGCTGCTCAGCGCCCTGGCCGTGAAACTCAACCGGACGGTGTCCACCGGCGAACTGATCGAACTTGTCTGGGACGGCGCCGCGCCGCCCACCGCGCGGGCAGCCCTGCAGGGACACGTCGCCGCACTGCGCCGACTGCTGGACGGGCCGGGGTTCGCCCTGGAGACCCGGGGCTCCGGATACCTGCTGGCCGGTGACCCCGAGCGGGTCGACGCCCTGCGCTTCGCCCGCCTCTGCGAGGAGACGGCGGCACTGCCGGGCGAGCCGGTCGGCCCCGCGGCGGCGGCCCGGGGAGGCCCCGTTCCGCTGCTGCGGACCGCGCTTGACCTGTGGCGCGGGCCCGCGCTCGCCGACTGTGGCTCGGTCCGGCTGCGCGAACGGGAACTCCCGCACCTCACCGGCCTGCGGCTCGACGCGCTGGAACGGCTGGCCGAGACCCTGCTGCGGGCCGGCCGGGGCGGCGAGGCCGTCGCCCCGCTGACCGAGGTCGCCGACGCCCACCCGTCCCGGCGGACCCTGGCCGCCATGCTGGTGCGCTGCCTGCAGCAGGACGGGCGGCACCCGGAGGCGCGGGAGCGGTTCGACCGCATGCCGGTCCGCCCCGCCGGGCCGCACGGCGCGGGAACGCCGCCGGTCGCCCGGCCCCCCGTGCCCGACCGCCGCTTCTGCGGCCGGAGCCTCGAACTCGCCCGGCTGGACGAGGCGCTGCCCGCCGCCCGGACCGGCCGCCCGGTCCTGGTCACGGGCCCGGCGGGGGCGGGCAAGACCGCCCTGGTCCGGTACTGGGCCGCGCAGCGGGCCGGGAAGTTCCCGGACGGCGTCCTGGACGCCGCCCTGGGCGGGTTCGACCCGGGCGGGCCACGGGAACCCGCCGACGTCCTGGGCGGTTTCCTCACCGCGCTCGGCGTCGCCCCGGACGACCTCCCCGCGTCGACGGCCGAACGCTCCCGCCGCTACCGCGAACTCGTCGCCGGCCGGCGGATGGTGGTCCTGCTGGACGACGCGGCCTCCCGGGAACAGATCCTCCCCCTCCTGCCCGACCCGCCGCCGCCCGGTGCCGAAGGCGCGGGGCCGACCCCGGTCGCCGTCGTCACCAGCCGCAGCCGACTGCACCGCCTGCTGGTCCACGAGGGCGGCGTCCCGGTGCCGTTGGGCTCCCTCACCCACGAGGACGCCGTCACGCTGCTCGCCCGCGCCTGGGGGCCCGACCGGGCCGAGGACGACCCGGGCGCCGTCGCCGAACTCATCGAACGCTGCGAGCGCCTGCCGCTCGCCCTGCGCCTGGCCGCCACCCGGCTGGCCGCCCGGCCGGACTGGTCGGCGAGCGCTCTCGCCGATGAACTCGCCGACCCAGAGGCGGGGTTGACGGCCCTCTCGGGGGCCGGCACCGGCCCGGCGGGTGCCCCGGCCGGCCTGGTCGCTGCCCTGGACCGGACACACCGGACGCTGGCTCCCCCTGCGGCCCGGCTGTTCGCGCTGCTGGGCCTGCACCCCGGAGAGGTGATCGACACCGGAGCCGCGGCCGCCCTCGCCGGCGCCCCGCGCACCGCCACCCGCACCCTGCTGGCCGAACTGGACGCGGTCCACCTGCTGGACGAGGCGGCCCCCGGCCGCTACACCAGGCGCGAATCGGTGCGCCGCTATGCCGCCCGGTACGCCGCCGAGCTCGGCCGGGACGAACGGTCCGCCGCCCTCGACCGGCTGATGGACCACTACCTGGACGTCACCGCCGACTGGACGGCCGCGTGCACGGCGGACGGCGGGCCGGCGTCGATCAGGGGCGCGTTCGAGAAGGAGGAGGGCAGCCTGCGCGCCCTCGTGCTCCTCGGCGAGCGCAACGGCCCGGCCCCCGGCACCTGGCGGCTCGCCCACCGCACCGCCCTGCTCCACGAGGAGACCGACCACGACCGGTCCCACTGGCGGACCGTCGCCGAGGCCGGACTGCGCGCGGCCCGGGCCGGGAACGACGACGCGGCCGTCGCCCGGCTCGGCACGGACCTCGCCGTCCTCCACACCGTGCGGGCTGCCCACCACGCGGCCGCCGTCCAACTGGACCTCGCAATCGCGGCGGCCGACCGGGCCGGGGACGAGGTCCTGCGCCACGACTGCGGCAGCCGGGTGGCCGCCGCGCTGCTGCGCACCGGGCAGCACCGCCGGGCCCTGCCCATGCTCGTCGACCTGGTGGAGGCCGCCCGGACCCCGGCCACCGCCCACCTGCTGGTGCCCGCACTGACCGGCCTCGCCGACGCCCTGGTCCTGGCCGGGGAACCGGGTCCGGCCCTCGCCCATGCCGACGAGGCCGTCCGGGCCGCCACCACCCGCTCCGAGGACGCCGCGGCCGTCCTGGCGCTCCACAGCCGCGCTCGGGCCCTGCACGTGCTCGGTCGGCGCGAGGCCGCGATCTCCTCCGCCCGGCTCGCGGTCGCCCTGGGCCGGACCGCCGGCGTTCCCGCGGCCGAGAAGCGCGCCAACGAACTGCTCGCGGACCTGCTGGGCGCGATCGGCCGGGGCCTCGCGGGCCCCGTGCCCCCTCGGCGGGCCGCAGCGCCGACCGCCGCCCCCTGACCCGGTCCGCCCCACCCGCCCCGACGCGGCCCCGTGCGCCCCTCAGCACCCGGGCACCGGCAGTTTTGGGGAAAAGAAGAGGCAGAACCGAGTGAGGAACCACTGGCGGTTCTGCAGGCAGAACGCCCTCGCCGGCGGATCCGTCCGGGGCCCGGCCCGGCCCCGGACGCCGGGTGGCGCCGGGTACGTTTCACGATCATGGATATTCTGCCTGTTCAGGCAGAAGTGCCGAACGCGAGCACGCGTGCGGGCACGGCGTGACCGGACGGGCGGGAGACGGGGCATGGCGGGTGGGGACGGCGGCAGGACGGACGCGGGTGAGTTCGGCCGCCTGTTGGCCGGGTACCGGACGGCGGCGGGTCTGACCCAGGAGGAGCTCGCCGCAGCCGCCGGTGTCAGCCTGCGCGCCCTCGGCGACATGGAACGCGGCCGCACGCGCGGGCCGCAGCGCCGCACCGTCCGGGCGCTGGCCGCCGCCCTGCACCTGGCGGACGACCGGGCCCGGGCGCTGGACCGGGCCGCCCAGTCCGGGCGTCCGCGCAGCGTGCGGCCCGAACCCGCCCCGGTCGAGGACCGCGGCCCGGCGCTCCGGGCGGCCGCCGTCGGCGCGGGGCAGAGCTCCCTCGCCCTGCCCCGCGACATCGCCGACTTCACGGCCCGCGAGGGCGTCCTCGCCGAACTCGTCGCCCTCGCCTCGGAGGACCTGCCCGCGCACCCCCGCGTGGTGCTCGTCAACGGCCAGCCCGGTCTCGGCAAGACGGCCTTCGCCCTGCACGCCGCCCACGTCCTGGCCGGGCGCTTCCCCGGCGGTCAGCTCTCGCTCAACCTCGGCGGCATGTCCGCGCAGCCCCTGTCCGCGCACGACGCCCTCGGCCAGGTGCTGCGTGCCCTGGGGGTCCGGGACGCGGCCGTGCCCGTCGGGGCGGAGGAACGGGCGGGGCTCTACCGGGCACTGGTGCGCGAGCGGCGGCTGCTCCTGGTCCTGGACGACGCCGCCGACGAAGGCCAGGTGCGCCCGCTGCTGCCGGGCTCCGGGCCGACGGTGACCATGGTGACCAGCCGCAACCTGCTGCCGGGGCTGGAGTCGGTGCGCCGGCTGAGCCTGGACGTGCTCACCGCGGCCGAGGCGGCCGACCTGCTCGCCCGGATCGCGGGCCGCGAGCGGATCGCGGCCGCACCCGCCGCGACCGCGGAGCTGGCCCGGCTGTGCGGCTACCTGCCGCTGGCCCTGCGGATCGCCGGTCAGCGACTGGTCGCCCGGCCGCAGCAGACCGTCGCCCACCTGGTGCGCCAACTGGCCGCGGAGGAGAACCGCCTGGACCTGCTGCAGACCGGCGACCTGGCGATCCGCCCCGCTTTCGAACTGTCCTACCGGCGGCTGCCCGCCGAGTCCCGGCTGGTGCTCCGGCGCTGCGCCCTGACGGCGGGACCCGACTTCACGGCAGCCGTCGCCGCGGCCCACACCGGCCTCTCGGAGGGCCGCACCGAACTGCTCCTGGAGCAACTGGCCGACGCGGGCCTGGTCCAGGCGCTCGGCGCGGACCGTTACCGGCTGCACGACCTGGTACGGCTCTGCGCCGGCGAGCGGCTGACCGTCGACGAGACGCCCGAGGAGGTGGCGCAGGCCCGTGACCGGGCCGCCCGCCTGCTGCTCGGCCGCACCATCGCCTGCGGGCTGCGGTTCGACCCCGAGCACGCCGAGGACGACACCGGGACCGCCGAGGCGGGACGGTGGCTGGAACGGGAGCACCCCGACTGGCTGGCCGCCCTGCACCTGGCGCAGCGGACCGGACACCACCGCGAGGTGATCGACACCGCCGAGGCGGTGCACTGGTTCTCCGACCGGCTCATGAGCTGGGGCATCTGGGAAGAGGTGTTCCAGCTCTCGGTGGACGCGGCCCGCGCGCTCGGCGACCGGCAGGCCGAGACCGTGCACGTCAACTACCTCGCCTGGACGTACGTCAGCTGCCTGCACAGCTACCGGCGGGGCGTCGAACTGGCCTCCGAAGGACTGCGGTTGGCACAGGAGCTTGGTGACCGCGAACAGCAGGGCTGGGCGCTGGTCTACCTCGCCACCGGTCTGCGCAACCTGCAACGCCACCACGAGGCCCTCGACGCCCTCCAGCGGGCGGCGGACGCGTTCGCCCGGATCGACAACCGCTCGGCGGCGATCGGCCGGCTGGTCGCGCTGCGCGGCACCGCCACCTGCCTGCGCGAGTCCGACCGGGCGGAGGAAGCGGTGGGCACCCGCCGGCGCGTCCTCGCCAGCGCGCTGGAACTGGTGGAGCGCCGGCCCTTGCCGCCGATGCACCTGCTGGCCGCCATGACCGCGCACGAACTGGGGCTGGACTGCGCGGCATTGAAGCACTGGTCGGCCGCCGAGACGGCCTACCGGCAGGCCCTCGTGCACTACGAGGAGGCCGGCCGGCCCGACAGCATGACCAAGACCCTGACCGAACTGGGCACCGCGCTGATCGAGCAGGGCCGCGCCGCGGAGGCCCGGGAACTGCTCACCGAGGCGCTCAGCGGGCTCAGCGAGGACAGCCGCACCGACCCGGACACCCAGCGCCCCCTCGGCCGCGGCCCGGTCCCGCACAGGTAGGCCGCGCGCTGCTCCGCGGCGTCCCGGTCGGCCGGGACCGGCGGCGGCCGTCGGCCCGGGCCGGATTCCGGCGGGTCACCAGGACACCTCGGCCCCGCCCCCGTCCGTCGCGGTCGTCCGGCCACCGGTGTCGGTGCCCCCGCCGCTGCTGGTGACCGCTCGGCCGCCGGCCACGGCGTCCGCGCCGGCGGCCCATCCGCCCCCGCTGGTGGCCACCCGCCCGCCGGACCCGGCCTCCGTCCGCCCGCCCCGCGCCACCGCGGATGTCGTTCGGGCCTTCCGCGCCGCGGACTCGGTGCCGACCGGAACCGCCCGGGTCGTCCGCTCGGCGGCCGGACGCCGGGCCTCGGCGCGGTCGATCCGGATCACCACGTTGCGTTCGCGGTTGGCGCGGTCCGGCCAGTCGTGGTCCTTGCTCCAGACCAGTTGGCTGCGGACGCCGTCCACGTCCGCCCATTTGCCCTGCGTGGCACGGACGTTCGGCCGCCAGACGCCGTTGTACTCGTGCTCCAGGGACAGGTCCCACCCGTGGCCGCAAGCGCTGTCGTCGATGAGCTCGCTCGCTCCGACCGTGCCGCGGATCACCACGGTCTCCCCCCGCCGGATGTCCACCACGATGCGTTGCGGCCAGTCCGCGTCCACCCCGACGACGGTGATCCTGCAAGGGCCTTCGTACCAAGTCATGGGCAACCTCCCGCGCTCGCGCCGACCGAGCCCGGGACCGGACTCTCCGACCAGGCGAACGGCTCCCCCGCCCCAGGGGTTCGAACGGCCGGTCCGCGACTCGGGAAAACCCCGATCGCGGGTCCCGCGACCGGCCGCACGACCGGGTGAACCGCCGAGCGGGTCCGGGCCGTAACGAGGGAGGGAGCGTCCGCAGAGGGGGCGCTCCCGTTGACAGGACCGCATGGGAAGCCGAGGAGTTCCGGTGGGTACGAACACGGGTGGAAACGGTTCTCAGGCCGGCACTGGGGGCATTCAACTGCCCACGGTAGCCTGGGAGATCGAGGACGGCCCGGCAGCCGCCGCGGCGGGGGCGGAGGCCGACGCGCCCTCGTACGGGCAGGTCGAGCCGGCCGCGGCGGAGGCGCCGGCCGCGCCGAAGTACGGCCGGGTGCTGCCCGACCCCAACGCGGTGCACCGGCGGCCCGCGCCCGCCGAGCCGGAACCCGCCGCCGTCGAGCCCGCAGCCTCCGAGCCCGCCGCTGTCGAGCCCGGCTCGGAGGCCGACGACCGGCCGGCCCCCCGTCCGCCCCGCACCCCGCCAGGGGTGTTCCCGTTCCTGTCGCCCGAGCCGGAGCCCCGCGCCGCGCCCATGCCCGACCCGACCGCCGTCGGCATCGACGGCGAGGTCCCGGACGGGGTCGACCAGGACGAGCCAGAGCACCGCCGGTCCAAGAAGCCGATGGTGTTCGCCGCCGTCGCCGTCGGCGCGTTGCTGCTGGGCCTGCCGTTCGTGCTGCCCGGCAGCGGCTCGAAGACCCCCGGCGCCGCGGCCGACCAGCCGCCGGCCGGGGTCAGCGGGCTCGGCGACCCGCTGCCCACCCCGGGGCCGGACGATCCGACCGCCGTCGCGGTGCCGGTCGACGCGACGCTGCTCCCCAGCGGCTCGGCCTCGCCGACCGACGGTGCGAACGGTGCGGGCGGGGCTGGCGGTGCGAACGGCACGGCCGACCTGACCACCGGTGCGACCGGCGCGCAGAACCACCAGAGCGCCACCGGTGGCACCCCCGGCGGCTCCACCTCCAGCGGCACCTCCGGCGGCGCGGCCACCGGCGGCAGCGCGGGCGGCTCCACCTCCGGCGGCGGCGCCCCGGTTGTCCCCTTGCCGAACAAGAGCGCCCCCGCCGCGCCGACCTTCACCGCCGTCGCCGGAACCGGCTGCACCAACGCGGGCATCGGCTACGACCAGAACGGCTGGTACACCGGGGGCAGCAGCGGCTGGACCACCAACACGACCGGCGGGTACGCCGGTTCGGGCTGCAGCGGCAAGTACGTGTCGGTGCCGATGTCCGGCAGCGCGAGCAAGGACGCGGGCAAGTCGGTGCTGTGGGCGTTCACCACCGACCCGGTCCCCTCCGGTCACTGCAAGATCTCGGTGTACATCCCGAACAACGGCGACGTGAAGGCCGTCGGCGGCAAGCCCGCCTACTACACCGTGCAGCGGTACTTCACCACCGGCGAGGGCACCATCAGCGCGTTCACCATCGACCAGACCGCCAACCGCGGCAAGTGGGTCAACGCCGGAACCTTCCCCGTCACCAACGGGAAGATCGCCGTGATGCTGCACGACCGCGGCATCGACTTCGGCTCCGGCGCCGAACAGGCCCACCACGCCGCCTCCGCCGTCCGGGCCGACTGCTCCTGACGAAACGTCACAACCTGATGGTCCGTCGGCCTTCGCAACGCCACCCAGCCCGCCCAGCCCACCCAGGAAGAGGAGAGCCCACGCCATGTCGCGCCACGTGCTGACGGTGTGCCCGGAACAGCGGGACGGCCGCTACCGCACGATCGGCGAGGCACTGGCGGAGGCCCGAAGCGGCGCGGTGATCTCGGTCCGGCCCGGCAGGTACGAGGAGAACCTGGTGATCAGCAAGCTGGTCACCATTACCGCCGCCGAGGCCCGCGGCACCGTCCGGATCACCGCCCGGCGCGGCTGTGTGGTCCAGGTCACCGCCGAGGCGGTGCAGTTGACCGGCCTGATCCTGCAGGGCCAGGACGAGGAACTGCCCGCTGTCGACGTGCCGCGCGGCCAGGCGGCCTTCCAGGACTGCGAGGTCGTCGGCAACTCCTGGACCGCCCTGCTCACCCGCGGCGACGGCTCGCTGGCGATGCGCGGCTGCCGGGTCACCAACCCGGCCGGCGCCGGCCTGGTGGAGACCTCCACCGGCAACAGCGTCATCGAGGACTGCGTCGTCGAACACCTCGGCAGCTCCGCCGTGGTGATCGGCGAACGTGCCGACCCGATGCTGCGCAACTGCGTGCTGCGCGACGCCCGCGGCAACGGCATCTGCGCCAACGGCAACGCCCGCGGAACCTTCGAGGGCTGCGAGATCTCCGTCACCGACAAGCCCGGCATCGCCCTGGAGGAGAACAGCTCCACCCGGCTGCTGCGCACCGACGTCCGCGACACCACCATCGGCATCTACGTCAGCTCCACCGCCCGGGTCGTGCTGGAGGACTGCACCGTCACCGGCACCTCCGGCCACGGCATCGCGCTCGCCGCCGGCACCGACCCCGAACTGCGCCGCTGCCGCACCGCCCGCACCGCCGGCCACGGCATCCATGTCACCGGCCGCTCCCGCGGCACCTTCGAGGACTGCGAGGTCGCCGCCGCCCAGGGCACCGGCATCTGGATCGGGGAATCCTCCGGCCCCACCCTGTTCCGCACCGTGGTCCGGGACTGCGGCGGCGACGGCCTCGAGCTGACCGGCGACAGCGCCGCCGACCTGGACCGGCTGGAGGTCCGCGACGCAGCCGGCACCGGCGTGCTGATCACCGAGGGCGCCAACCCGCGGCTGCGCCGTGCCGCCGTGCACCGCGCCGAGGGCGACGGGGTGGCCGTTCTGCGGGACGGGCGCGGCCAGTTGGAGGGGTGCGAGGTGCTGGACGCCGGCCGCTCCGGCATCCGGATCGCCGATGGCGCCGACACCCGGATCGGCGACACCGCGGTGCGCGACGCGGCCGGCTCCGGCGTGTCGGTCGGCCGGGTCGGCACCGCCCACCTGCGGGACTGCGAGATCACCGGCTCCGGCGAGGACGGCATCACCGCCGAAGACGACTCCGACCTGAACTGCACCCGCGTTCGCGCCATCGGCAACCGCCGCCACGGCCTCCGGCTCGGCAGAGGCGCCCGCGCCGTCCTCGTCAGGGTCGCCGCCGCCGAGAACACCGGCGACGGCGTCCGCACGGACTCCGTCGAGGCCGTCCGGCTCACCGGCTGCACGTTCTCCCGCAACAAGGGCTCCGGCCTGCGGCAGACCGTCCCCAGCGAGCGGCTCGCCCTGGAGGAGCTGGTCAGCGAGGAGAACGGCCTGCCCGACGCGCACGGCACCGCCGCCGCCACCCAGTCGTCCGTCCCGGCCGCCCCCTCGGCCGGGACGGACCCCGCCCCCGGCGACCCGACCGCCGCCCTCTCCGAGCCGGCCGCGCCCGCCCCGCCCGCGGCCCCGCCCGGCCCGTTGGAGGTGCTGGAGTCGCTGGTCGGCCTGGCCGAGGTCAAGGAGCAGGTCGCCACCCTGGTCAACCTCAACAAGCTGGCCCGGCGCCGCGAACTCGCCGGCATGCCCGCCCTCCCGATGAGCCGTCATCTGGTCTTCGCCGGCCCGCCCGGCACCGGCAAGACCACCGTCGCCCGGCTCTACGGCAGCATCCTGGCCGAACTCGGCGTGCTGGCCGGCGGCCAGCTGGTCGAGACCGCCCGCGCCGACCTGGTCGCCTCCGTCATCGGCGGCACCGCCCTGAAGACCACCGAGGTGTTCCGCTCCGCGCTCGGCGGCGTCCTGTTCATCGACGAGGCGTACACCCTCTCGGCCGGCTCCGGTGGCAGCGGCCCCGACTTCGGCCGGGAGGCGGTCGACACCCTGGTCAAACTGATGGAGGACCACCGCGAGGAGATCGTCGTCATCGTGGCCGGCTACTCCACCGAGATGACCGACTTCCTGGCCTCCAACCCCGGCCTCGCCTCCCGGTTCAGCCGCACCGTCGAGTTCGCCAACTACTCCGACGAAGATCTCGTCACCATCGTCGAACGCGCCGCCGCGAGCCACGGCTACGCCCTCGCCGACGGCACCCGGGATGCCCTGCGCGCCCTGTTCGAACGGCTCCCCAAGGGCGAGGACTTCGGCAACGGCCGGGCCGCCCGCAAGGTCTTCGAGGAGATGGTGGACCGGCAGGCCACCCGCCTCGCCACCTGTCCCGAGATCTCCGACGAGGACCTGGCCCGGCTGCTCGCCGAGGACGTCACCCCCGCCGGACCCGACCCCGCCGCCCGCAAGGACGGCACCGAGCTGCTCGCCGAACTCCGTGCCATGGTCGGCCTCCCCGCCGCCAAGGAGCAGGTCGAGGACCTGGTCGACCTGCTCCGGCAGACCCGTCGCCGCGAGGAGGCCGGTCTGCCCACCGCCAGGATCGGCCAGCACCTGGTCTTCGCCGGCCCGCCCGGCACCGGCAAGACCACCGTCGCCCGGCTCTACGGCCAACTCCTCGCCGAACTAGGCGTGCTGCCCACCGGCCAGCTGATCGAGACCGCCCGCGCCGACCTGGTCGGCCGCTACATCGGCCACACCGCCCAGCTCACCAAGGAGGCCTTCGACCGGGCCCGCGGCGGCGTCCTGTTCATCGACGAGGCGTACACCCTCACCCCGCGCAACGGCGGAGGCAACGACTTCGGCCAGGAAGCCGTCGACACCCTGATGAAACTGATGGAGGACCACCGCGACGATGTCGTGGTCATCGTCGCCGGATACGAGGACGAGATGCAGCACTTCCTCGCCTCCAACCCCGGCCTCGCCTCCCGCTTCTCCCGGCAGATCGAGTTCGGCCACTACACCGACGAGGAACTCGTCACCATCGTCGGCCGCCACGCCGAGCAGGCCGGGTACACCTGCGCCCCCGAGACCGTCGCCGCCCTCGCCCACCACTTCGCCGCCGTCCCCCGCGACCGCACCTTCGGCAACGGCCGCTACGCCCGCCAGACCCTCGAAGGCATGATCACCCGCCAGGCCCGCCGCCTCGGCCGCCTCGACTTCGCCGACGTCTCCGAACTCAGCCTCCTCCTCCCGCAGGACATCGCCGACACCCGCCCCTGCAACCCCGCGTGAACGCACGGCCCCACGACGCCGCAGCAGACTCGCAGCCCCGGGCCGATGCGTCCGTCCCGGCCGGGCCGGCGCCCGCGTTGGCGCGACGTTGGCGCGACGTTGGGGCGGCCCGCGACGGTGGGCGGCAGAAGACGGTAGGCCATGCGGGGCGGCTTGCCCGATGCCGACGATTGTTGTGAAGGGCTCTACCGCCGTGGTCATCGACGCTACTGCTCACCTGAAGGACACCCTCCCGGCCACCGGGCCGACCGACGGAGCGACAGCCGCACGACCGGACACCACCCCGGGGACCGCACCGACCGCGGACGCCCCCGGCGCCGCCTGCGCGCCGCGACGTCCCACCCTCGACCAGCAGACCCTGGCCGAGCTGTACCGCCTGCACGGCGGCTACCTGCTGCGCGCCATGCTGCGCGCCACCAGCGGCGACCGGGGCAAGGCCGAGGACATCGTCCAGGAGACCCTGCTGCGCGCCTGGCAGAACCCGGACGCGATCCGCCGCGGCCCCGAGCACAGCCGCCCGTGGCTGTTCACGGTGGCCCGCCGGATCGCCATCGACCACTTCCGGATGCAGTCCGCCCGCCCGCAGGAGGTCGCGGGGGAGACCCCCGAGTGCGACGCCGGCGCCCACGACCCCTACGACGAGCTACTGGACGCCCGCGACATGGCCGTCGCGCTCGCCGAACTCCCACCCCACCACCGCGACGTCCTGGTCGAACTCCACATGAAGGGCCGCTCGATGGCCGAGGCCGCCGCCGTCCTCGGCGTCCCCGTCGGCACCGTCAAGTCCCGCAGCTTCTACGCCGTCCGGGCCCTGCGCCCCATTCTCGAGGCCCGCGGTCTCGCCTCCGCCGACCACTGATTCCCAACCGGGTTTGTCAAGCCCTTGGGTGACGGTGGGTGAGCGTTTCACGCCGCTGCGGGATCGCGTCGGGGTGGCTCGGTGGTGAACGTGCGGCGGTCGCGTATGAGACAGCCCAGAGGACGTCGAGGCGGCGGCGGGCGAGGGCGAGGACGGCCTGCTTGTGGAACTTGCCCTCGCTCCTCTTGCGTTCGTAGAAGGCCTTGGAGGTTGGGCAGCAGCGGGCGGCGACCTGGGCGGAGAGGTAGAAGACGCGCAGGAGGCGGCGGTGGTAGCGGTGTGGTCGGCGCATGTTGCCGCTGATGCGTCCGGAGTCCTTGGGGACGGGTGCCAGGCCGGCGATGCCGGCCAGGCGGCCGGATGTGCCGATGGCGTCCAGGTTGCCGCCGGTGCAGGCGATGAACTCGGCGCCGAGCAGGGTGCCGATGCCGGGCATGCTGGTGATCGCCTCGGCGTGCTCGTGCTCGCGGAACCGGGCCTCGATCGCCGTGTCGGTGGCGGTGATCTCCTCGTCCAGGGCCATCACGGCCCTGGCCAGGGTGTGCACCATGGCCGCGGCGGTCTTCTCTCCTGGGATCACCGTGTGCTGAGCGCGTGCCGCCTCCAGCGCGGTGGCAGCCACCGCATTGGCGTTTCGGACCTTTCGGTTTGCCAGCCAGGCGGCGAGGCGGGCCTCGCCGATTCTGCGGAGGCCGGCGGGTGTCTGGTAGCCGGGTGTGTCCTGAACATGGATAGGAGTTGGTAGTAGGGCAGCTTCTGGAAATGGTGCTGTGCGAGAGATGAAGGATTTCGGCCCTTCGGAGTCGCCCTGTGGGGGGAGGCTTCAAACCACCTCATGCTGCGTTGGCTGAAGACCGTCGTGGTGAGCGATGAGGAAAAGGCACCCAAGAGGTGTCAGGTGGGGATCGGGAAGACGAGCGCAAGCGAATCGCTGCTGACGTGTCGAAAACAGAACAGATGACATCGAAACCGAGGCGCTCCGGTTTGTCTCGGGATGAGCCTGGCGGGAGCCCACCTATTGGCCAGGCGGTGTCCGGCATGAAGGCGACGTGAGCCCGATCTGCTGCTCTCGCATGGAACAGGAGAAGGCGCGCTCCGACACTGCCCACCCGGTACGGGTGGCGAGAGGGAGCACCCCAAGCGGCAGAAACCGCAAGGGGTCGAGTACCGATGCGGAGTGCGCTGGCGGACTGGCCCGTAGTAGTGACGAAGCCTCTGTAATGGAGGCGGAGCGAAGGGGCCGGGTCGTCCGTGACCGTGCATGTCGTATCAACCAGAGGACTTCTGGGAGGAATTCGATGGGCCGGTTGAAGTCACAGGCCAAGCCGTTCGAGATTTCGAAGTGGGAAGTGAAAGAGGCATGGGAGGAAGTCAGGGCTAACAAGGGTGCCCCGGGCGTGGATGGAGAGTCCATTGACGAGTTCGAGAAGGACCTGAGGAACAATCTCTACAAGGTCTGGAACCGAATGAGGTCGGGCTCGTACTTTCCCTCTCCGGTGCGCGCGGTGGAGATTCCCAAGCCTCACGGCGATGGCATGAGGATGCTCGGCATTCCGAATGTCTCCGACCGGGTGGCGCAGACCGTGGTGGCACGGCATCTGATGCGGCGGGTGGACCCCATTTTCCATCCGGACAGCTACGGATACCGGCCTGGACGGTCAGCGCTGGACGCGGTCGGGGCCTGCCGGGAACGCTGCTGGAGACGCGACTGGGTGGTCGAGTCGACATCCGGAAGTTCTTCGACAGCGTCCGATGGGACCTGCTGGTCAAGGCAGTGGAAGCCCACACCGACGCCGTCTGGGTGAATTTGTATGTGCGGCGGTGGCTCGCGGCACCTATGCAACGGCCCGACGGCAGCCTGCTGGAACGCGAGCGCGGGACGCCTCAGGGCGCCCCGGTCTCTCCCGTGCTGGCGAACCTGTTCCTGCACTACGCATTCGACGTGTGGATGAGCCGGGAGTTCCCGAACGTCACCTTCGAACGCTATGCGGACGACGCGGTGCTGCACTGCGTCACCGAGCGTCAGGCCCGCCAGGTCCTGGCCGCGCTCCGGAACAGGATGGAGGAGGTCGGGCTGGAACTGCACCCGGCCAAGACCCGGATCGTGTACTGCCGGGACGCGAAGCGCCAAGGCTCGTACGAGCACATGGAGTTCACGTTCCTCGGTTACACGTTCCGAGCCAGAGCAAGCCGGACCCGGAGTGGGCGGACGTTCCTGTCCTTCTCCCCGGCGATCAGCAAGGACGCCCTGAAGAAGATCAGTGCGGAAGTCCGTTCCTGGCGGCTGCAACACCGCACTGGCTCGACCCTCATGGACCTCGTGCGGCGGATCAACCCCGTCGTCGCGGGGTGGATCAACTACTACGGCCGCTATGGCCGTTGGGCACTGATCCCGTTCCTTCAGCGCATCAACGCCTACTTGGTGCGCTGGATCCGCAGGAAGTATCGACGGCTGTCGCCGTTGCGGAAGGCCATCGCGAAGCTCCAGGAGATCGCCAAGCGGTATCCGCGGTTGTTCGCGCACTGGCCGGACACGACACTGGCCGCATTGGCATGGTGATCAGGATGACAAGAGCGGAGTGACAAGAGATTGTCACGCTCCGATCTGCGAGAGCCGGGGGGTGAGATTCCCCTCGGCTACTCGACTCAGCAGGACGGGGGCGGCCTTGGAGGTGCTGTAGTCGAAGGCGCGCTCGAGGGCCGGGAAGTACTCCAGGATCTGGGCGCTGCCGTCAACCTCGTCCGTGACTGGGTGAACCGCCACGGCGCCACCCATCGCATGGCCACCAGTGGAGACAGCCTGTTCAGGTAGTGGGCGGTCTCGGGCCGGGCCGCACCGCCCTGCGCCTGGCAGGCCAGGACAGGCGCGGGCGGTGGTCGGGCAACCCATGGCGGGCCCATGGCAAACACATGGCAGGCCCACGGCAGGGGCCGCCCCTGTCAGGGCACCAGGATGCTGACGGTCTCGACGACGCAGGCTGGCTTGTCGGCGCCCTCCCGTTCGACGGTCACCTTCACCGTCGCCTGGTAGCCACCGCCACCCGGCACGACCGACAGCAGCTCCACCCCGGCGCGCACCTTGGAGTCCACCGGGACGGGTGAGGGGAAACGGAGCTTGTTGGCGCCGTAGTTGACGCCCATGGTCAGCCCCTCGACCCGGTACACCTGCCAGATCAGCATCGGCACCAGTGACAGTGTCAGGTAGCCGTGCGCGATCGTGGAGCCGAACGGGCCCTGCGCCGCCTTCGCGGGGTCGACGTGGATCCACTGGTGGTCACCGGTCGCCTCGGCGAAGGTGTCGATCTGCTGCTGGGTCACGGTGTGCCAGTCGGAGTACCCGAGGTGGGTGCCGGCGGCCTGCGCCAGCTCCTCGATGCCCTGGAAGATCCTCATGTGCTCTCTCTCCTTCGTCTTCTCGGCGGAAGGCCGGGTGTTGGTGATCAGGTCCTTGCGGCCGTGAGCGGCCGGGACAGTCCGGGGACCAGGTCGGCGAGTGCGGCCCGGGTGGTGTCGGCGTCGGTGTGCAGCAGAGCCTGCATGCCGACGGCCCGGGCTCCGAGCACGTTCGGCTCGGCGTCGTCGATGAACAGCACCCGGTCGGAGCGCACGCCGAGCAGGTCCGAGGTGTACCGGTAGATCGGGGCCAGCGGCTTGCGCAGGCCGACCTCGCCGGAGATCACGACGGGATCGAAGAGCGGGTCGATTCGCTCGCGCGGGTAGGTGTTGCCCCAGCTGTTGGACAGCAGGGCCACCCGGATCCCGAGATCACGCAGCTCGCCGGCCAACTCGAACATCGCCTGGTCGGGCCGCATCCCGGCGAACAGGCGGGCGAGGACACCGACCGGGTCGACCGCCGTGCCGTCGACCGTGACCAGTTCGGCGGCGAGCAGTGCGTCGAACTCCTCGATCGTCAGCTCGCCGGTCTCCAGCCGGTGGATCGGAGTGCCGTCCTCGGCGTCGCGGGACAGCCAGGCCCTGAGGGTTCGGGAGAACGACTCCGGCTCGATGCCGTCGGCCTCGAGCCAGGCCGCGATCGAGTGCCGGACCTGGCCGGTGAGGACGCCGCCGTAGTCGAAGACCACGGCATCCACTGTGGTCACGAGAGCCGCTCCAGCACCATCGCCATGCCCTGGCCGCCCCCGACGCACATGGTCTCCAGGCCGAACTGCTTGTCGTGCCACTGCAGCGAGTTGATGAGGGTACTGGTGATCCGGGCACCGGTCATGCCGAACGGGTGGCCGATGGCGATCGCGCCACCGTTGACGTTGAGCTTCTCCTCCGGCACGCCGAGGTCGCGCGCGGACGGGAGGACCTGGGCGGCGAACGCCTCGTTGATCTCGACCAGGTCGATGTCGGCCATGGTCAGGCCGGCACGGGCCAGCGCCTGCTTCGAGGCCTCGACCGGTCCCAGGCCCATGATCTCCGGGGACAGTCCCGAGACGCCGGTGCTGACGATCCGGGCCAGCGGGGTGATGCCGAGTTCCGCCGCCTTCGTGTCCGACATGACGACGAGCGCGGCGGCGCCGTCGTTCAGCGGGCAGCAGTTGCCGGCGGTGACGGTGCCGTCGGGCCGGAACACCGGCTTCAGCCCGGAGACCGCTTCAAGCGTCACCCCGGCGCGCGGGCCGTCGTCCTTGGTCACCAGGCTGCCGTCGGGCAGGGTCACCGGGGTGATGTCGCGCTCCCAGAACCCGTTGGCGATCGCCTTCTCGGCGAGGTTCTGGCTGCGGACGCCGAAGGCGTCCTGGTCGGCGCGGCTGACGCCCTTGAGCTGGGCGACGTTCTCCGCCGTCTGGCCCATGGTGATGTACGCGTCCGGCAGCCATCCCTGAGTGCGCGGGTCGGCCCACGTCCGGCCGCCGGCGGCGAACTGCTCGGTGCGGGCCTCCGCTTCGGCGAACGCCGGGTTCTTGGTGTCGGGCAGACCGTCCGCGTTGCCCTGGGTGTAGCGGCTCACGGTCTCCACACCGGCGGAGATGAACACGTCGCCCTCGCCCGCCCTGATCGCGTGCAGCGCCATCCGGGTGCTCTGCAGGCTGGATGAGCAGTAGCGGTTCACCGTGGTGCCGGGCACCTCGTCCAGCCCCGCGAGGACGGCGACGATCCGAGCCATGTTGAACCCGGACTCCCCGGCCGGCTGGCCGCAGCCGAGCACCAGGTCGTCGATCGTCCTCGGGTCGAGCTGGGGCACCTTGGCGAGGGCGGCCTGGACCATCCGGACGGTGAGCTCGTCGGGGCGCAGGTCTTTCAGTGAGCCCTTGAAGGCCCGGCCGATCGGCGAGCGGGCGGTGGCAACGATGACGGCTTCGGGCATGACGTTCCCTTCGGCACTTACTAAGCGCTTGCTTAGCTCCTCAGGCTGCAGCAGGACGACACCGGCGTCAACCGGTCCGACTCGGCAGGTCGGTGTGGACCACGTCACATCCCAGGCCGCTCGACGCGGCAGTGCCGGGGGTTCGCCGGACGGGTCCTTCCGCCGCACGCGGGCATGCGTCAGCTCCGCCGCAGCATGGTTCAACTACGGCGGAGCAATGTGCAGTTGACGGTCAGACGCGGAGTGCCTTCTTGAGGATCTTCCCGGTCGGCCCCTTGGGCAGCGCGTCGAGGAGGCGCACCTCGCGCGGGTACTTGTACGCGGCGACCCTGTCCTTGCAGTAGACCGTGATCTCCTCCGGCGTGGCGGACGCGCCCGGCTTCAGCGCGATGTAGGCCAGGACCTCCTCGCCGAGCCGTCCGTCGGGCTTGCCGACGACGGCCGCCTCGGCCACGGCCGGATGCGTGAAGAGGACCTCCTCGATCTCGCGCGGGTACACGTTGTAGCCGCCGCGGATGATGAGGTCCTTCTTGCGGTCGACGATGAACAGGTAGCCGTCGTCGTCGGCGTAGCCGAGATCGCCGGTGTGGAACCACCCGTTCCTGAACGCCTCGGCGGTGGCTTCGGGTCGCTTGTAGTAGCCCTTCATGACGTTGTGGCCGCGAATGACGATCTCGCCGATGTGGTCGGGCCCCGGCGGCAGGGGCTCGTCGCTCTCGTCGACGACGCGCACCTGGACGCCCCAGACGGGCTTGCCGATCGAGAGCACCTTCCGGGCCTCGGCGCTGATGTTGAAGGTCGTGGTGCTCGCGGTCTCCGACAGCCCGTAGCCCTCCAGGATCACGACTCCCGGGAACTTCTCCTCGAAGGCGCGGATCACCTCGCCGGGGATCGCGGCTCCGCCGGAGACGCCGACCCGCAGCGAGCCGAGGTCGCGGCCGGCGGTGTCGGCCGACAGCAGCGCGACGTACATGGTGGGAACGCCGGAGAACACCGTGCAGCGGTGGCGCTCGATGACGTCGAGTACCGACTCCTGGTCGAAGCGGGGCACGAGGACCATCGTGCCGCCGTAGCGCACGCAGGTGTTGAGGACGCTCGACAGCCCGAAGACGTGGAACAGCGGCAGTACCGCCACGGCGACGTCGTCCTCGCGGAAGCCGAACAGTTCTCCCGCGACGGTGCAGTTCATGTACAGCTGGAAGTGGGTGAGTTCGGCGCCCTTCGGCTGACCGGTCGTGCCCGAGGTGTAGAGCAGCGCGGCGGTGTCGTCCGCATCGGTCGGCTCGATGTCGCCGGTGTCCTCCGCGGAGTAGAGCTCGTCGTAGTGGACCGCGCCCTCCGGCGGCCAGCCGCCGCCCGGTGTGGTGACGACGTACGTCGTCACGCCGTCCACCTGCTGTGCGCCCTTGAGCGCCTCGTCGGCGAAGGACTCGAACGTCACGAGCAGCTTCGCGTCGGAGTCCTCGAGGTGATAGGCGATCTCCGGGGCGCGGAGCAGCGGGTTGAGCGGGACCATCGTCAGCCCGGCCTTGAGGATCCCGAAGTAGGTGAACAGGAACTGCGGCACGTTGGGCAGCTGGACGGCGACCTTGTCGCCGCGCTGCAGCCCGAGGGCGCGGAGGCTGTTCGCGACGCGGCCGGAGACCGTGTCGACCTGCGCGTAGCTGAAGGAGGTGCCGGCGAAGTGGCACAACGGCTTGTCCGGGTGGGCATGGCGTGACTCCCGCAGCATGGTCGCGAGGTTGAAGCTCATGAGGGCACTCCCGATCGGATGGGCGCAGCGTCTGCGGCGAGAGCCGGCTCGTACTCGTGCGTGACCCCTTCCCCGGTGCGCGGGTGGACGCGGAGGGAGGGTGGTGGCCGGGTCGGACGAGGGGCCGCCTCGGCCGGCCGGCGTGTGACGGAGGCTACGACCCTCCCACGCGCTAAGCAAGCGCTCAGTCAGTGTTACTAAGCGGTAATTTATGGACGGGAAAGGCCCACAACCGAGCGGTTGATAGGGTCGGCCCATGCGTCGGAGCGAGGGAAGATCAGTGCCCGCCACCACCACGCTCGCGGACGACCTGTGGCCGGACGTCCAACCGGCGACCGCCCGCCGCCTGATGGCGGCCGGTCTGGAGTGCTTCGCCCGGCAGGGCTACCACGCCACCACCACGCGGGACATCTCCGCAGCCGCGGGAATGAGCTCGGCGGCGCTCTACGTCCATTTCCCGTCCAAGGCGGCCCTGCTCTTCGAGATCGTACGGAGCGGGCACGAGCAGATCCTCGCCGTGGTCGACCGGGCCGTCACCGGGGACGGCGACCCGGCGGCGAGAATGCGCCGCCTGGCCGAGGAGTTCACCGAATGGCACGCCCACCGCCACGCCGTGGCGCGCGTCGTGGCGTACGAGCTGCAGTCCCTGCCCGAGGACGACTACCGGGTCGTGGTGGACCTGCGGCGCAGGATCGAGCAACGTGCACAGGACCTCGTCCGCGAGGGGGTCGCGGCCGGTGTGTTCGAGGTCCGGGACGTGCGGGCCGCCAGCCGCGCCGTGCTCTCGCTCGGCATCGACGTCGCGCGCTGGTACGAGGACCGCATGCGCACCTCGCCCAAGGCCCTCGGAGAGCAGTACGCCGACCTCGTCCTCCGTATGCTCGGCGCCGACCCGGCGTAGGGCCGGTTTCCCGCCTCCAGCGGCGTGCACCGCCTCACCGGGGCCGGATCTGCTCCGGGTGGTAGCCGGTGAGCAGCAGGGCGATGTCGTCCGAAAGGTGCGGCGAGCGCCGGGCCTTCCGCAGCAGTTGATCGGCGAGTTCCTCGAGCCTCCCGGCGCGGGCGTGCGCCAGCGACGCCCGCAGGTCGTCGATGCCCGGATCGATGTCGCTGCCGCGTTCCTCGACGAGGCCGTCGGTGTAGAGGGCGAGGACCGACCCGCGGGGAAGGTCCAGCCGGGTCTCCGGATAGGTGCTGGTGCCGTCGACGCCGAGGAGCGGTCCGGCCGCCAGCTCCAGCACGTCGGTGCTGCCGTCGGGACGGCGCAGCAGCGGTGGGCAGTGCCCGGCGCGGACGGCGAGGCATGGTCGGCGCCCGGCTCGATGCGGATGTAGCAGCAACTGGCGAGCAGCCCGGGACCGAGGTGGTGACCGCCTCGGTCAGTGCGCTGCCCAGCTGCAGCACGCGGTAGATGGCGCCCAGGCGCGCGGGCGCCGCCCGGGCCGTCGGCGGGCCGGGCGGGGGATGCCCGGGCCCGGAACCGGACGACGCGGTGGACGATTCCCCGGACTCCACCGTCGGCCCGGAAACCTCCGACGGTGGGTGCGGCGGCGCGGAAGGTGCCACCCTGCCGGTCACACCGTTGGTGTCCGGATGAAGGGAGAAGGCGAGCCACTGGTCCGGCGGGCGGCAGACCAGAAAGGTGGTGGGCTGCTGCGAGAACAGCGCGGCTCGGTGCCGGTCCTCGTAGGCGGGATCGGACAGCCAGGGCAGGACCTCCCACAGGCGGCGGCCGAGCAGCTCCCGGACGCCCGCCCCGAGCAGCCGCTCCAGGCTGCGATTTGCGTAGGTGACCCGCCCGTCCGGGGCGAGGGAGAAGAGTCCGTCCCGGAGCCGCTCCACCGCGGTGACGGCTGCGGCGCCGGCCGCGGCGTCGAGCACACAACCGACCAGGTGATTCCGCAGCTCCTCCCCGGGTGCCTCCGGTACGCGGCCCCACAGCTCGACGGTGTGGTACCCGTCGGCGGCGCGGATGCGCAGTCGGCGGGCGAGCACCCTGCCGTCCGCGACGGCCGCGCGGGCCGTGGCCCGGAGCGAGACCCGGTCGCCCGGGTGGAGCCGGGAGGCCAGCGTGTCGGCCCGCCCGTCGAACGCGCCGGGCGCCAGACCGAAGATCGCGCACAGCTCGTCGTCGGCGACCACGACCCCGGTGTCCAGCCGCCAGTCGAACAGGCCGACCCGCACGGCCGGCGCGGTGGGAGCCGGGACCTCGATGGGCACCGTCGCGGCGTCGTAGTCGAAGACACCCCCGCGGGCCCGGAGGTCGGCGAGGGCGGCGCCGAGCCGGTTGGCGATGGCCCGCAGATGGCGGAGCTGGACCCTGGACAGCCCCGAGTGCCCGGGTGGCGCCGACCACACCACCGCCATGGCGCCCAGGCTCTCCTGCCCGGCCCTGACCGGCACCGACGCCGAGCCGAACGCGTACGGCAGGGCCATCGCGAGCTGGGGATAGCGTCGCATCGTCTCGTCGGCGTCGGCCAGATGGACCGTCCGCCCCGACCGGTAGGCCGCCGCCACCGGAATGGGGCTGTTGACCGGGATGAGCCGCCAGCCACCGAGCAGGGCCGGCGAGGCGCCGCAGGTCGCGGCCAGCACGATCGAACGGTTGTCCCGGGACCGGAGAAAGACGGTCCCGACATGGCCGCCGGTCTCCCTGGCGGCCTTGACCACGGCCGCCACCAGGGCGTCCTCGTGCTCCGCCCTCACACCGTCGGCCTCCCCGGCCTCGGCTGCCCGGACGGGACGGCCGGCACCCGTCGTCGCGCCCGCGCCCGGGGAGGTGGCCGTGTCGTTCGCGACACGCGGTCTCGCTCGCTCCACCGGGTCGTGCCGATCCATGCCTCCCGATCTACGTCCGGCTGACCGTGTTGTCAAGGCGGACGCGGTGGCGACCGGCTCCTCCCAGGTGCGGAACACGAAGTCGAAGTGCGGCGGCAGCGGCTGCTCGACCCAGAGCGTGCCGTCGTTGTTGAACGTGGCGACCCGGTCGGCCGGCTCTACGAACGCCGCCCCCCGGTGTCGTCGCCCGGCGCACGTAGTCCAGGACCGCCTGCCTGGCCGGGCCCTCGTTCCAGCTCGCCAGCACCTGCTCGGTCAGGGGCCACTCCTCGGCTCGGCGGTCGCGTCGTCCTCGCACGGCGACTCGATGGCCTTCGTGAGGCCATCGTCGCTCCGGTCGGCGGCGGCGCCGTCCGGACGGGCCTGTCCCGTCGGCGCGGAGGCCCTCAGAGCGGGGCAGTCGGCGTGCCGCCCCCGTCGGCCGGGGGGTCCGGGGGCCGCATGCCCCGCCGGTTGAGTTCGCGGAGCATCGACGGGAGGCCTTCGCCCAGCTCGGTCAGTTCATAGCCGGGCGAGGCGGCACCCTGCAGTGCGGACTCGCGGACGACGCCGGCGGCACACAGTTCCCGTAGCTGCCCCTGGACGGTGTCCCGGTCCTCTCCGAGGGGCCCCGGCGCGAGGTCGGTCAGGGGCCTGGGGCCCAGGACCAGCGCACGGATGATCGGGAGCGCCCAGGGGTGGGAGATGACCGCCAGCGCACGGTGCACCGCCATGTCGGCGGCGGGCTGGTCGGTGCCCGGCGCCGGCGGCGCGAGTGCGGGCTGCCAGGGGTGCGCCGTGGCGGGCCGAGGTGGGGGTGGCGGTGGCGCGGCGTGCCACTGTGCACCGCTTCCTGCCGTGGCGAACCATGCAGCCGAGCGCCGCAGGGTCAGCAGGACGAAGACCGCGGTGCACCCGACGACGGCGAGGGCCGAGCTCAGATAGACGGAGTCGTACGACCACGGCGGGTAGATCTCGGTGATGCCGGGGAACATGTCCCGGTACTGCCCCTGACCCTGACCCATACTCTCCCTGAGCTGCCGCGACTCTGCTTCGATCTGGTGCAGAGTGGCCTGGGACGTCATGGTCAGAATGCCCCGGGCCGTGGCCAGCAGCGCGAGCAACCCGACGACGACGAGTGCCGTGACGCGGGCCCGTGGCCTGGGCAACCGGATGGCGAGCGCCAGACCGACCAGCGCCGCGGCGACGGCCACCAGAAGTCCGACCACGATGACGGTCGGCGCCACGGCGGTGTCCGGAAGACGGGGGAAGGCCACGGTGACTCCGTACTGGGCGACCTGCTGCTGCAAGCGGGCCTCGTACGTGTCGAGCCAGTGCACCATGGCCCGGTACGTCAGGATCTCCACGACGGTACCCGCGATCGCGAGCAGCGCCATGCCCAGGAGGACGGCCACGGCTGCCGTGACGGCGACCGGCCGGCGTGCCTGCCGGAGCGGCGGCGGTGCGGGCAGGTAGCCGGGCGGAGCCGCAGGAGGGCTCGGCAGAGGTGCGGGCGGTATCGGTGCGGGAAGGCCGGGCGGAGGCGGTATCGGCGCGGGAAGGCCGGGGGGAGGCGGTGTCGGCGCGGGAAGGCCGGGGGGAGGCGGTGTCGGCGCGGACTTGCGCGCCGACAGCGTGAGAGCGGCGATCGTCAGCAGCAGCATCCCGATGGCCACGATCCGGGTCATGCCGCCGTACCAGGGCACGGCGTCATTGGCGCCGACGGCGAGCAGGACGACGCCGAAGCAGACGGACAGCCCTCCGGTGACCCAGGTCAGTACCCGGCCCCGGTGAATTCCCCGCCCGTCGAGGTAGGCCGGCAGCAGGCAGACGGCACCGAACACGATCGCGGCCAGCCCGAACGCGACCTGCCCGAACGTGGCGCGGTCGCCCGCCGCGCCGTCGGCCGCCCGTTGGCTCTGATAGTCACTCAACTCGGGAACGGCGAAGAACGCACCGACCGCGGCGACCAGGGCCAGCGCCGCCACCCCGGCGAACAGGAAGCTCCCGGCGACCTCGGTGGCCGGACGCGGTGGCGACGGTCTCATCGTCCTCGTGGTCATCGGTCAGACCTCCGTCGGTGCGAGCGCCCGGCGGCGGCGCAGCAGTGCTCCGCCCCCCACGAGCCAGGCGATCAGTGGCAGGGGTACCAGCGCGTAGAACAGTGGGTTGGAGGTCGCCGGCGCCGGCCTGGCGTACGCCTCGGGCAGCGGCTTGGAGCTGGTCAGGCCGCCGAGCCACACCTCGTGCCCCGCCCCGCTCGGGCCGTAGAGCGCGTCGTGTGCCGAGGCCGCCGCCGCCGGGTGTTCCTTGGCGAACGCGTCGGCGCTCAGCCGGTTCTGGTTGATCCGGCTGAAGTCCACCCCGCCGTAGACGTAGGTGTGGGTGCGGACGGTGTCGCCCTGCGCGGTGGTGTGCGTGACGTTGAACTCGCCGTTCTTGTAGGACTGGACGTACCGGTCGAAGACCTCACGGGGTGTCCAGGGCTGCCGGGAGGTCCAGCGGCCGATGTCGCCCTTGCCGATGAGGTCGGAGTACGCGGTGTGCTTGGTGGCACTGCGCTGGCGGAACCACTCGGCGGCGACCCGGCTGGCGTAGACCCGGCGCAGGTCGGCGAACTCGGGCGCGTGGTTCACCGCGTCCTGGACCTGCGGCAGGATCGTCGTGCGGTACACGGTCTCGTTGTACCGAGTGGTGGCCTTGTCCTGCTGGGTGCACCCGGCGGCGTCCCCGACGCCCTGGGTTTTGATGACGTCCGTCTCCATCTTCACCAGCAGCGGCGCGTCCAGGATGTAGAGCTCGGCACCGTTGTCGCGGACGGTGGCCGTGTCGGGCACGATCCACTGCCGCATGGACAGACACTTGGTGTCGCCCTGCAGGGAGTCCCAGTACGTCCGGCCGCCCGGGGTGTCCGGGTGGATGAACTTCGCGACCAGTTTCTTCATCGCCAGGTCGGCCTCCAGCAGCACCCGTCCGGCGTCGGTCCTGCCGAACTGTGCGTCGATGATCCGGTCGGGCTCGTCCGGATTGAGGTTGACGGTGAAGGCGGACGGCGGCAGCTCCAGCCAGACGAAGAACGAGTCCGAGGCGAGCCGGGCCGCGCGTCGTCCACCGAAGGACTGCTCGTCGGTGGTCGGCTTGTCGGCCTTGAAGGCGTACTGCACGCCGGACCCGTTGTGGTAGGTGTCGGAGACGTAGCGCAGCTGGAGCGTGGAGAAGTCGACGCCGCCGAGGTCGGGTTGGGTGGTCGACGACGTGTCACCGCCCTCGGCGGCGAGCTCCTCGTCCTGCCAGCCCTGGATCAACCCGGTCCGGATCGCGTCCTGCAATGAGTCGGCCGAGGCCTCCACTGCCTCGTCCATCGGGCTGTCGGCCGGCATCTGGCCGGGCGCGGCCAGCACCTGCGGTGTGGCCGCGTCGCCGGCCGGCCCGCCGCTCGGCCCGCCGGAGGGGCCGGGGGTGACCGGGGTGACCGGGGCACCGCCCGTGTCCTGGGTCGGTGGTGGCGTGCCGCCCCCGGACTTCGGTGTCACCTTCTGTCCGATCGCCGGAAAGTACCGGACGTCGGTCTGGACACCGAACTGCGCCGCCAGACCGCGGATCACGGTGTGCGATTTCTCGGTGGGTTCCTCGCCGAACGCGACGATCAGCCGGCAGCCGGTCGCCTTGGCGATTTTCATCAGGTCCTCGAACTGCTTCCTGCCCTCCTTGGTGTTGACGTTCTTGCCGGACTTCATCTCCAGGATGACCTTGAGTCTGTCGAAGTCCGCGGCGTCGAGCGGGCGGTCCGCCTTGTTGAGGCCCAGACCCGAGAGGAGCGGCAGCTTGTCCCTGGGCACCCTCTTGTTGAACTGCCACTCACCTCCCTTGAGAGGCTTCTCCTTCTCGATGTACTCCTGGCGGACCAGCTGCTCGAACGCCTCGCCCTTGCGCCTGCTGT
The DNA here is from genome assembly GCA_002300355.1 of Streptomyces sp. TLI_235. Lineage (NCBI taxonomy): Bacteria > Bacillati > Actinomycetota > Actinomycetes > Kitasatosporales > Streptomycetaceae > Streptomyces > Streptomyces sp. TLI_235. The sequence goes on along the minus strand of NSGV01000002.1, from coordinate 679,224 downwards.
TGGCCGCGTTCACGTACCCCGCGCGCCACACCGTCCAGTCCGCGACCCCGCTGCCCTCCTTCTGGATCTTCCAGTGCGCGTACATGAAGTCCAGGGAGGCCCAGGTGTACTGCTTGGGGATGCCGATGCCTTGCAGCACCTGGTCCGAGGGCATGGGGACGTCGTCGAGCACGTCGGGCTCGCGGAAGACCTTCGTCGCGAACACGGTCCGGAACTTCTCCCAGGTCAGGCCCTTCTTGTCGTACGCCTTCCAACGGGCGAGCATGTGCTCCCGTGTGCCGTGTTCGTAGAGTTCCTTGGGCCCGATCGGGAGCAGGTCCGCCGCCTTGGGCTCGGGAACGGTGTTGAGTGCGTCGGCGCTGTCGTACCGGTACACACTCGTGGGGTACGTGGGCCCGTCCCGCTCGGTGCCCGGGAGTGGGAAGGCCGACGCCGCCACGGCCCTCGCAGGCAGGCCGACCGAGCCGATCAGGACGACCAGGCCCAGGGCGGCTCCGGCGGCGAGCATGCGGATCCGGAGGAGCGCGAGAGGCATCACCACCCGGCGATTGTCCGGTCACGATCAATGATGGTCAAGTGCGCCTTCGCGGCGGCTACTTCGGCCTCCGAGCCGGCTCACCCGGGTCGGTCACCCACGGCCGGGCCGGGCGTCGATCGGGACGGCTTCGGCGTCGGCTCCGGCGTCGGCCTTGATGCCGTTGTGCTCGGGCGTCCGGTTCGGCAGGACGACGAGCACGAGGACGGTGGCGGCGGCCATGATGATCCCGCCGACCAGGCTGGTGTGCGCGACGGCGTCGGCGAAGGCGTGGTTCGCGGCGGACACCAGGGCCCGGGCCTGCTCGGGCCCGACCTGCGGGTCCCGGGCCATGCGCCGGGCGACCGCGAGGGCGCCGCCGATGGAGTCCGTGGCCGTCTCCAGTGCGGCTGCGGGCAGCCGGTCGCCCACCGTGTCGGTGAGGTCGGCGCGGAAGCCGGTGCTGAGCACGGAGCCGAGGACGGCGATGCCGAGGGCGCCGCCGAGCTCCAGCGCGGTGTCGTTGGCGCCACCGCCGACGCCGAGCCGGCTCTCCGGGAACGCCTCCATGATGGTGTCCGTGCAGGGGGAGACACTGAGGCCGATGGCGAAGCCGAGCATGGCGAGCGGCGCGAGGAAGTCGGTGTAGGTGGAGCCGGTGTCGATGCGGGTCAGCAGCAGGACGCCGGCGGTGCCGATGGCCATGCCGGCCACGACCATCGACTTCATGCCGAGTCGCGGGGTCAGGACGCCGGTCAGTGCGGCGCCGACGAAGACCGCGCCGGCCAGCGGGAGCAGGCGAACACCGGTGGCGAGCGGGCCGTAGCCGAGGACGAACTGCAGGTGCTGGGTGGCGTAGTAGATGGCGCCGAACGTCCCGAAGAAGAACATCAGGACGGCGATCACGGCGCCGGTGAAGCCGCGGGAGCGGAACGTGCGGACGTCGAGGATCGGGTGCGGATGGTGCAGTTCCCAGCCGACGAAGGCAAGCAGTCCGGCGCCGGCCATGACGGCGGCGGAGACCGGCCCGACGCCCCAGCCGAAGTGCGGGCCTTCGATGGTGGCGTACACGAGGGACCCGACCGACACGATGGACAGCAGCCCGCCGACGAGGTCGAGCCGGCCCATGCCCGTCGCCCTCGACGGCGGCACCAGGGCCAGCGCCGCGCCGATCGCGAGTGCGGCGATCGGGACGTTGATCAGGAACGTCGAGCCCCAGGCGTGCTTCTCCAGCAGCCAGCCGGCCAGCAGCGGGCCGAGCGCGATGGCCAGGCCGGAGGTGGCGGTCCAGGCGGTGATCGCCCTGGCGCGTTCGTGGCGGGGGAAGGTTGCGACGAGCAGCGACAGGGTGGCCGGCATGATCACGGCGGCGCCGGTGCCCATCACGGCGCGGGCGGCGATCACGGCGTTCGCGTCGTGCACCAGGCTGCCCATCACCGAGCCGGCGCCGAAGACCGCCAGGCCGGTGATCAGGGCCCCGCGTCGGCTGTACTTGTCGCCGACGGCGCCCAGGACGAGCATCAGCGCGGCGTAGGGGACGGTGTAGGCGTCGATGACCCACTGCAGTTGGCTGCTGTCCAGGCCCAGGTCACGGGTCATGTCGGGGGCGGCGACGATGAGCGAGGTGTTGGCCATCACCACGATCAGCAGGCTCAGGCAGAGCACCAGTAGTGCCCACCTGCGCCGGGGGTACGGGCGGGACATCCGGGCCACGGGTGTGGAGGCGATCAGGGGCATGGCAGGTCCTTTGCGGAGCGGGGGTGGATCCCATACTTGCTCACTCGTGTGCAGGTTAGTTTCCTTGCTCGCCCGTGTGCAAGTATTGGCGTGAGATCGGCTCACGCGAAGGAGTCGCCATGGAGAGGAAGGGGACGTCATGGGGGAGTCCGCCGAGTTCGTGGTCCGGCGCAGTCACGCCCGGTCCAACCGGGCCCGCATCCTTGCCGTCGCCCGCCAGGAGTTCGGCGCGAACCCGGAGGTGACCCTCGACGAGATCGCGCGTGCCGCCGGCGTGGTGCGGCGCACGCTCTACGGGCACTTCAACGGGCGTGCGGCGCTGCTGGAGGCGCTCGCCGAGGAGGCCTCGCAGGCCCTGCGGGACGCGCTGACCGTCGCAACCGCGCCGACCCGCCCCGCCGAGGGACCCGAGCGCTCGCTGGCCCGGCTCGTCGTCGGAATCTGGCAGGTCGGGGACCGCTACCGGGTGCTGCTGTCGCTGGCCCTCCAGGACCTGGGGGCCGAGCGGGTCGACGAGTTGCTGAGGCCGGCGCGGCACGCGGTCGTCGCGGCCGTGGAGCGCGGTCAGGATGCGGGGGTGTTCCACCGTCACCTGCCGGCCGCCGTCCTGGGATCGGCGCTGGAGGCGCTGACCCTGGCCCTGCTGGAGGCCGTCAACGCCGGAGCCTGGGAGGATCCCGCCGGAACGGCCACCGCCACCGAGACCCTGATCGCCCTGGGGGTGCCGACGGAGACGGCTGCGGACGTGGCGCGAGACCTGTCGACGGTGGACGGTCCGGCCCGCTGACCCGGCCGGCCCCACCCCTGGCCCCGCCCGGCCCGAGGCCACCCGGCCTGAATCGGCAGCAGATGTGATGAACCCATCACATCTGTACGAACCGGTTACGATGTGCTCATGGCCGAGCAGCCCAGCACCTCCTCCCCGAACCGGTTCGAGCGCCGCCGAGCGGCGACCCGCCAGGCGCTGATCGCGGCCGCGCGGCAGATCCTCGCCGAACGCGCGGACGGTGACGGGGAGGTCAGCATCCAGGAGATCGCCGAGCGGGCCGACGTCGGCTTCGGCTCGTTCTACAACCACTTCTCCTCCAAGGGCGAGCTCTTCGACGCGGCCGTCGGCCAGGCCCTGGAGGAGTACGGGACGGCGCTGGACACCGTCGTCGGCGGCATCGAGGACCCGGCCGAGACCTTCGCCGCCAGCGTCCGCCTGACCATTGCCATGGTGGAGTCCCACCCGGAGATCATGCGGATCCTCCGGCGGAGCGGACTCGGCCACATCCACTCCGACAGCGGGCTCGCACCGCGGGCGCTGCGGGACATCGAGAAGGCGGCGGCGTCCGGCCGCTTCTCCGTCGCGGACCCGCAGGTCGCCCTGGCCGCGGTGGGCGGGGCACTGCTCGGCCTGATCGATCTCCGGCTGCGCCACCCGGAGCGCACCGCCCCCGACGCCGGTGAGCAGATGGCGGAGCTGGTCCTGCGGATGCTGGGCATGGCAGTCGAGGACGCGCACGAGATCGCCCGGCGGCCGCTGCCGACCACCCCCGCGTAGCGCGGAGGGTCCCGGCCCGGGCGGGGCCGGGCCGGGCCCGGGCCGGGCCCGGCGGACGACCGGGGTGACCGTGCGGTCCGGCTGATGGACGGCATCACGACCCGGCATTCCGGCGGACCGGCGTCCGCACCCCGGCGTCCGCACCCCGGCCTCCGCACCCCGGCCTCCACGGCCCGCCGCCGGGGCCGGGCGCGTGTGGGACGTGACATCGGCGCGGGGAGCGGGCTCCTTCCGCCGTGTTCGGACGGATTTGTACATGCGGCAGAAGCGACCTCGGCTTCGCGTGCCCAGCAATCTGATTGTTTCATCAGCATTGACGGCTCTTGACGAATGAGGGCATCAAGGCTGATGGTTGTATCAGTTATCCGATCGCAGCAGCCCGGCCGCGCATCCGCACCGAGCGCACGGACGCAGGAGAGCCAATGAGCATCGCCGTCGTACGGACCAGCACCGGATGGTGGGTGGAGGACGCGGCCGGCAGGTGGCACGCGATCGCCACCCGGGCCGCGACCACCGCCGAACTGCTGGCCGACCGCACCGCCGTCGACGCGGCCGCCCGGCAGGCCGCGGCCGGCCTCGCGGGCGAGGAGCCGGCGGGCGACGAGCTGTCTTCCCCGGTCACCACGCCCTGCCGGGTCGTCGCGCAGATGGTCAACTACCGTTCACACGCCGTGGATTCGGGATTCGACCCGGACACCGTCCCGCCCGCGTTCTTCCGCAAGGCCTCGGGCTCCGTCAGCGGCCCGTTCGACGACGTCATCCGCCCGGCCGGTGTCCGCTTCCTCGACTACGAGGTCGAGCTCGGCCTGGTGATCGGCGCCCACCTGCCGATCGGCACCGAGGTCACCGAGGCGAACCTCGCCGACTACGTACACGGCCTGGTCGTCGCCAACGACATCAGCGCCCGCGACCTCCAGCTGCCCAAGACCCAGTTCTACGAGAGCAAGTCCTACCCGACCTTCACCCCGCTCGGCCCCCGGCTGGTCCTCACCGACGCCGCCGACCTCGCCCGCTTCGCCGAACTGCGGCTGACGCTCCAGGTCAACGGCGTCACCCGGCAGGACCACGGCACCACCGACATGATCGTGCGCCCCGCCCGGGCGCTGAGCCTGCTCGCCCGGTTCCAGACCCTGCAGCCCGGAGACGTACTGCTCACCGGCACCCCCGGCGGCACCGCGCTCAAGGCCCCCGGCAGGCTCGCCGCCACCCTCGGCGCCCTGCTGCCGCCGCACAAGCGCTGGCAGGTCTTCTTCGACCGCCAGGCGAAGAACCCCGACTACCTGCAGCCCGGCGACGTCGTCACCACGCGCATCGCCACCGCCGACCGCGCGATTGACCTCGGCGAACAGCGCACGGTCGTGCGCGCTCTCTGACCACCCTCCCCACCTCCGACCCTGCGAAGGCGCACGGTGCCGATCATGACCACCCCGCTGCTCTGGCCCGCCTACGAGACACCCGCGGACCTGACCGCCGTCGAAGCCGTACCGCTGAGCGAGCGCGGCCTGCCCGGAACCACCTACGAGACCCTGCTGCGCGCCGCCGACCGGTGGCCCGACCGGCCCGCACTCCACACCCTGCCCGACGCCGAGCGGTACCTGGATCCGCTCACCGTGACCTTCGCCCACCTACTGGGCCGGGTGCGGAGCAACGCCAACCTGTTCCGCGCGCTCGGCGTCACCCGCCGCTCGGCGGTCGGCCTGCTCTCGCCCAACACCGCCGAGCTGCCCGCCGCCCTGCTCGGCGCGCAGACCGCGGGTATCGCCGCACCCGTCAACCCGGGCCTGGCCGCCGAACACGTCGAGCAGCTGCTGCGGCGCAGCGGTGTCCGAGTCCTCGTCGCCGCCGGCCCGCAGCTGGACGCCGAGGTGTGGCGCACGGCCCGTCAGGTCGCCACCTCACTCGGGCTGGACGCCCTGCTGGCCCTCGCGCCGACCCGCGCCGAAGGGCCCGCGCCGGATCTGGAACCGCTGGCGGGCACCGAGGTCGGCTACCTCCGCGAGCTGGCCGACGGTCACCCCGACGACCGGCTGGACGGCATCGAGCCGCCGAGCGCCGACGACCTGGCCGCGTACTTCCACACCGGCGGCACCACCGGCACCCCCAAGCTCGCCGCCCACACGCACCGCAACGAGGTCACCGACGCGTGGATGATCGCGGCGACCACCATGCTGGACGCCGACTCGGTGATGCTCGCCGCGCTCCCGCTCTTCCACGTCAACGCCCTGGTCGTCACGCTGCTGGCGCCGTTGCTGCGCGGCCAGCAGGTGGTGTGGGCGGGGCCGCTGGGGTACCGGGAGCCCGCCCTGTACGGCGTGTTCTGGAAGCTGGTCGAGCACTACCGGATCGCTGCGATGTCCGCCGTCCCGACCGTCTACGCCGTTCTCGCGCAGATCCCGGTCGACGCGGATCTCTCCACCCTGCGGTTCGCCGCCGTAGGCGCCTCCCCGCTGCCGGCCGCCGTCCGCGCGGCGTTCGAACACCACACCGGTGTCCCGCTCTGCGAGGGCTACGGCCTGACCGAGGCCACCTGCGCCTCCGCCCGCAGCTTCCCCGCCCACCACCGCCCCGGATCGGTCGGCCAGCGCCTGCCGTACCAGCGGGTCAAGACGGTGCGGATCGACCCGGACACCGGCCGGTGGCAGGACCTGCCGGTCGGTCAGGTCGGCACGCTGGCGATCGGCGGCCCCACCGTGTTCGCCGGATACGTCGCCGGGAGCACGGCCGACGGGCCGCGGCTGGAGCACACCGGCAAGGTCGTCGACGGCTGGCTGGAGACCGGCGACCTCGCGCGCGTCGACGAGGACGGCTTCGTGTACCTCGTAGGCCGCGCCAAGGACCTGATCATCCGGGGCGGGCACAACATCGACCCCGCCGCGATCGAGGACGCCCTGCTGGCCCACCCGGACGTCACCGGCGCCGGAGCCGTCGGCCGGCCCGACATCCACGCCGGGGAGGTACCGGTCGTCTACGTCACCCTCGTCGCCGCATCCCCGGCCCGGCCCGCCGACCTGCTCGCCTGGGCCTCCGACCGGGTACCCGAGCGCGCCGCGGTGCCCAAGGAGGTGGTCGTCCTCGGGGCGCTGCCGCTGACCGCCGTCGGCAAGCCGTACAAGCTCGGTCTGCGGATGGACGCCGCCCGCCGCGTCGTCCACGCCGAACTCGCCGCGCTGGCACCGGACATCACGCTCGACGACATCACGTGTACACCGCTGGACGGCGGCATCCGCGTCCTGGTGCCCCGCCCCGGCGACGAGACCCGGCAGCGCGAGGTCGCCGCCGCCCTGGACCGATACGCCCTCGACTGGCAGTACGCGACCTGACCTCCGACCGCTCGACCTCCGACCGCTCGACATCCGCCCGCCCGCGCCGGCTGGCCCGACCGACCTCGTCCTGCTCGCCGTCGGCTGACCCGCGGCCGACGATCCCACCCACCCCTCAAACCCCCACTCGCCGAGGAACGCCGTGAGCCGCGTCGACGTCCACCATCACGTTCTCCCACCGCAGTACACCGCCTGGCTGCGCGCCAAGGGCATCGACGCCTCCGGCGGGCGCGAACTGCCCGGCTGGAGCCCGAACAGCGCCCTCGCGCTGATGGACGCCTACCGCGTCCGCACGGCCGTCCTCTCGCTGTCCACCCCCGGCACCTGGCTCGGCGAAGGCGTCGAAGCCGCCCGGATGGCCCGGGTCGTCAACGAGTACAGCGCCGAACTGGTCAAGGACCGCCCGGACCGCTTCGGCTTCCTCGCCACCGTGCCGCTGCCCGACCTCGATGCCGCGCTGGACGCCGTCACCCACGCGCTGGACGACCTCGCCGCCGACGGGGTGTCCCTGCTGGCCAACAACGGCGGCGTGTACCTCGGCGACCCCGCGCACGACGACCTGCTCGCCGAACTCGACCGGCGCGGCGCGGTGGTCCACGTCCACCCCTCCGACCTGCCCGCTCCGCCGGTGCCGGGCATCCCGCCGTTCGCCGCGGACTTCCTGCTGGACACCACCCGTGCGGCCGTCAACCTCGTCCTGAACGACGTCCCGCGCCGCTACCCCGACCTGAAGATCGTCCTCTCGCACGGCGGCGGCTTCCTCCCGTACGCCTCGCACCGGATCGCCGCCGCGCTCTTCGCCGAGACCGGCCGCGGCCTGGACCAGATCTTCGAGGACCTCGCGGGCTTCTACTTCGACACCGCGCTGTCCTCCAGCCCCGCCGCACTGCCCAGCCTGCTCGCGTTCGCCCGCCCCGGCCACGTGCTGTTCGGCAGTGACTGGCCGTTCGCCCCCGAAATCGCCGTCGCCCACTTCAGTGGCGGACTCGACCGGTACGACGGCCTCGACCGGGAAAGCCTGGCCGCCGTCAACGCCGGCAACGCCCTTGCCCTCTTCCCCCGCCTGGCCTGACCCCCACCCTCGGAGCACCCATGAACGACCTCGAAGTACCCGTCCTGATCGTCGGCGGCGGCGGAGCAGGCCTCACCGCGTCCATGCTGCTCAGCACCATGGGCATCGAGTCCCTGCTGGTCAACGCCTGGCCCGGCACCTCGATCCTCCCCAAGGCCCACGTGCTCAACCAGCGCGCGATGGAGATCATGCGCGACGTGGGCACCGCCGAGGCGATCTACGCCGCCTCCGCCCCCGCCGCCAACATGTCCCACTCCGGCTGGTACGTCGGCCTGAACGGCGACAGTGAGGACCACGGCCGCCGGCTGGTCCGGATGGAGGCCTGGGGCGGCGGCGGCAGCTCCCCGGACTGGCTCGCCGCCAGCCCCGAACGACAGGCCAACCTCCCGCAGATCCGCCTGGAGCCGCACCTGCGGGCCCGCGCCGAGCAACTCGCCCCCGACGCAGTGCGCTTCAACCAGGAGCTGACCGCATTCGAGCAGGACGAGGACGGCGTCACCGCCACCGTCACCGACCGGGGCACCGGCGAGAGTTACCGGGTCCGCGCCCGGTACGTGATCGGCGCCGACGGCGGCCGCACCGTCGGCCCGGCGCTCGGCATCCGGCAGGAGGGCCTGCGCGACGTCGCCCGCATGGTCTCCTTCCACATCACCGCCGACCTCTCCCGGTGGGCCCGCGACCCGGAGGTGCTGATCCGCTGGATGTGGCTGCCCCGAATTGGCGCCGGAGGCGTGCTCGTCCCGATGGGTCCCGACCACTGGGGCCCGGACTCCGAGGAGTGGGTCTTCCACCTGCACTACGGCCCGGACGACAGCCGTGCCCTGGACGACGAGGCCGTGCTCGCCGACATGTACGTCGGCCTCGGCATCCCGGCCGACGCGGTCACGGTCCACATGATCTCCAGATGGTCCGTCGAAGGCGTGACCGCGGACCGCTTCCGCGACGGCCGGGTCTTCCTGGCCGGCGACGCCGCGCACCGCCACCCGCCCACCGGCGGCCTCGGCCTCACCTCCGCCATGCACGACGTGCAGAACCTCACCTGGAAGCTCGCCGCCGTCCTGAAGGGCCACGCCGGTGAGGCGCTGCTCGACACCTACGAGGCCGAGCGCCGCCCCGTCGACGCCCGCAACGTCCAGCGCGCCCTGGAGAACGCGCTCAACCAGCTCCACATCAACTCCCTGTTCGGCGGCGGTCCGCAGGCCGACGAGGAGGAGAACTGGGCACAGGCCCGGCGGCTGTGGAGCCGGGAGGCGGACGACACCGCGTTCCGCCGCACCTTCCTGCGCACCGTCGCCGCCCAGTCGATGGAGTTCAACGAACTCGGCGTCGAGTTCGGCTACACCTACGACTCCGCCGCCGTCGTCCCCGACGGCACCGAGGCACCGCACAACCCCGACCCCGTCCGGCTCTACCGGCCGGCCGCCCGCCCCGGCCACCCGCTGCCACACGCCCTCCTGCACGACGAGGACGGCGCCGAACTCGCCCTGGCCCGGCTGGTGCGGCCCGGCCGTTTCCTCCTGATCGCCGGCGAGGACGGCCAGGCCTGGTGCGACGCCGCAGACAAGATCGCCGCCCGCACGGGCATCCCGCTCGACGCGGTCCGCATCGGCCACGTCGAGGGTGACCACCGCGACCCGCGCTCCACCTGGACCCGCGACCGCGGCCACGCGACCGACGGGGCCGTCCTCGTCCGCCCGGACCGCTTCATCGGCTGGCGTGCCGCGAACACCGACGGCGACCTCGCCGCCGACCTCGCCGCCGCGCTCGACACCCTGCTCGCACGGTAGACCGCCACCGCCGCCCCACCGTGCGCGCCCCGCCGGCCGCTGCCACGGCCGGCGGGGCACACCCGAAGTCACCATCCGCCCCCGGTGAACGGAACCCGACCATGAACACAACCCCCGCGGACGCCCACCAGGGCCTGCACAGCGAGCAGGGCGCGCTGCGCGGCGAACACCCCGGCCGCGCACCCCAGCCCGTCATCAAGGTCACCGACATCGCCTGGCTGGAGTTCACCAAACCGGATCTCGGCCGCGCCGAGACCTTCGCCCGCGACTTCGGATTCACCGTCGACGCCTGTACCGATGACGCCCTGTACCTGCGCGGCGCCCTGGCCGGTACGCACTGCCTGGTGATCCGCAAGGGGCCCGGCTCCCGGTTCATCGGGCCCGCCTTCAAGGCCGCCGACGCGGAGGACCTGAACCGCCTCGCCAGGGCCACCGGTCGCAGCGTCCGCGCGATCACCGACCACGGCGGCGGCCGGTGCGTCGACCTCCTCGACCCCTCCGGCCTGCCGGTCCGCGTGGTGCACGGCGTCCAGGAGCTGCCCGCCCTGCCCGTCCAGCAGCCCCTGGTCGTCAACACCGGCACCGCCGTCGCCAGGTTCAACGCCACCCAGCGCCCCGAGCACGCCCCCGCCCGGATCGAGCGGCTGGGCCATCTCGTCCTGTCCACACGGGTCTTCCGCCGCGCCCTCGACTGGTACCTCACGCACCTCGGCCTGATCGTCAGCGACTTCCTCTACCTCGACGGCCAGCGCGACCGCGGCCCCACCATGGCCTTCATCCGCTGCGACCTCGGCAGCCGCCCCGCCGACCACCACACCCTCGCCATGCACCTCGGCCCCGAGACCGGGTACGTGCACTCCGCCTACCAGGTCGCCGACCTCGACGCTCTGGCCGCCGGCGGCCGGTACCTCGGTGAACGCGGCTACCGCCGCTCCTGGGGCATCGGCCGCCACATCCAGGGCAGCCAGATCTTCGACTACTGGCGCGACCCGGACCACCTCATGCTCGAACACTTCACCGACGGCGACCTCTTCGACTCCACCCTCGAACCGGGCTGGGCCACCATGTGCACCTCCGGCCTCTCCCAATGGGGCCACCCGCCACCCGCGACTTCCTCGGCAGCACCCCCTCCCCGCGTCTGCTCCGCGAGGCGATCACCGCCCTCCGCGAGGACAACGAGATCGACCGCCGCCGCCTGCTCGGCCTGATGAAGGCACTCTCCTCGTGAACACCCCCGTCGCCGCACCCGAGCACGTGCCCGTCGTGGTCATCGGCGCCGGGCCCACCGGCCTGACCGCCGCCACCCTGCTCGCCCGTCAGGGCGTACCCGTCCTCGTCCTGGAGCGTCATCGCGCCCCCTATCCGCTGCCGCGCGCCGTCCACCTCGACGACGAGGTCCACCGCATCCTCCAAGCCGTCGGAATCCACCGGGAGTTCAGCGCGATAAGCCGCCCCGCCCGCGGTATGCGCCTGCTCGACGGCAGCCACCGGGTACTGGCCGAGTTCCGGCGCGACGGCAGCTGCGGCGAGCACGGCTTCCCGCAGGCCAACATGTTCGACCAGCCCGAGCTGGAACAGCTGCTCCGGGACAATCTCCGGCACCACCCGTTGGTGACCCTGCGGGGCGCCACCGAGGTGACCGCCATCGTCACGCCACCGCACGACGTCACCGGCCCGGTCCGGCTGACCGTCCGCGACGAGGACACGGGCGCGGTCCGCACCCTGCTGGCCGACGCCCTGCTCGGCTGCGACGGCGCAAACAGCCCCACCCGCGCCGCGATCGGCTCCCGTATGCGGGAACTGGCCGCCCCCCAGCAGTGGTTGGTCGTCGACATCAGCTGCCGACTGCCACTGCCGGCCTGGGAGGGTGTCCACCAGGTCTGCGACCCCGGGCGTGCCGCCACCTACATGCGGATCGGCGAGGACCGCTACCGCTGGGAGTTCCGCCTGCGCCCGGGGGAGAGCCCCAACACCCTGACCGACCGGGCCCGCCTGCTCCGCCTCGTCGCCCCGTGGACCACCGGCATCCCCGAGGGCGAGTTGCGCGTCCTGCGGACCGCCGCCTACACCTTCCGGGCGCAGATCGCCGATCACTGGAGCCACGGTCGCACCTTCCTGCTCGGCGACGCCGCCCACCTCACCCCGCCGTTCATCGGCCAGGGCATGGGCGCCGGCCTGCGCGACGCCCACAACCTCGCCTGGAAGCTCGCCCGTGTCCTCGGCGGCCGCGCCCCGGACCGGCTCCTCGACAGCTACCAGGCCGAACGAAGGCCCCATGCCCAGCAGTTGATCCGCACAGCCGTCGTCGTCGGCACCCTGATGACCGGCGGCGGCTCCCGCTTCGCGATCGCCCGCGGGGCCGTGCTGCCGGCCGCATCCCGCCTTCCCGGTGTCTCCACCCTCGCCCTGTCCGGCCTCTCCCCGGCGCTGCGGCCGGGGCCGCTGGTCCACCGCCGCCGTCGCCCGGGCCACCCCCGCATCGGGACTCTCTGCCCCCAGCCCCGTGCCGAGGGGGACGGCATCCTCCTGGACGACCGCCTGGGCACCTCCTTCGCCCTGATCACCACCGGTCCGCCCGGGCCCGCCCTCACCCGGCTGGCCCAGGCCCTGGATGCCCGGATCACCACCCCGGCCGACCTCGGCGACGACGGCACCATCGCCCGCTGGATGGGCGGTGCAGCGGCCGTACTGCTGCGGCCCGACCGCGTGGTGCTGGCCACCGGCCGCAGGCCCGGCGGTGCGGATCTGGCGGCCGGCGCCGACGTGTGGGCGCCGCTGCTGGAGGCCCGGACGGCGGGCTGATCCAGGTCTCCGCGACGTGGGGACAAGGCCCGGCCCGGCGGACGGTCGTCCACCGGGGCGGGCCTTCGTTCGGTGCAGCGGGCCGCAGCGGAGGGATTCGACCGGCCGGGTCAGCAGTCCCGGATGACGGTGCCGTTGTTGTCCTTGGCTTCGTCGTTGCCCCACTTGGAGAGGTAGTACGCCGAGACCCATTGGCCGGCCGGGCCGACGTCCGGGTCGGTCTTCAGCCACCAGTGGTTGAAGCTGCTGCCGTTGCGGATCTCGCGTCCCCATGCCTTGCAGAACACGTAGTTGGTGCCCTGGTTGAGCGTGCCGGTGCTTGCCGTGCTGGTCGGGGAGCCGTACACCGACGCGTTCGCGAAGGTGTCCACCCAGTACCGGCCGCCGCCGGGGGGAGGGGTGGAACCGCCGGGGCCGTAGAGGCGGATGGCGCCGTAGTAGTCGCCGTGCGAGGACAGTGCGGCCACCTGCACGTGGCCGCCGGAGTACGGTGCCTCGGCGATGTAGCCCTGGCCGAGGTAGATCGCCACATGATGGATGGTGGACGGCGTGTTCCCGTAGAACACCAGGTCGCCCGGGAGCAACGGGCCCGTCCCGTCGCCCCGGTAGAATCTGGCCACCGCACGCGAGGAGGTCCACTGCGTGGTGGTGACACCGTTGATGACGTCCGTGCCAACGGCCAGGTAGTAGGCGTAGCGGACCATGCCGGAGCAGTCCAGGCCCTTCACGTGGCAGTCGTTGGGGGCGCCGTTGGACGCGTCGCAGATCCCGTACGACGGGCCCGGCTGTCCGCCGTGGCCACCGCCCCACGAGTACGGCGTGCCGATCAGGCTGCAGGCCGCGTTCACCGCCGAGTTGGCCTGCGGCGCGGCACCCGAGGAGAGGACTCCGCAGGCGGGCGCCGCATGGGCCGGCTGCGCGCCGGCGAAGAAGACGGCGAGGGAGGCCAGTACGGCCAGGAGCGCGGCGAGGCGTAGAACGGGAAGGGCCCGCCGGGGTAACAGGTCAACGCGCGTAGTCACAGGGCATCCTCAATGCTGTGTGCCACAAGTGGCAGCAATGGAAGGGGGGTTGGTGGCGGACATTTAAGCACCGCACCGTCCGACTCCGACAGGCCCGGGTGAAAGCAATTTCCGCAAGCACCACCCGCGCCTCGAAGCTCCATTGCTCCCCCACGGGACAGGCACGGCACGGGTGCAACCGGCCGCACGGGACGCGGCGGTGGTCGACCAACAGCCCTGCACCACAAGGACGTTGGTGTCCATGGTTGCGACCGGCACAGTGTGGTGCGGGCGGGGTGTCCGCCCGGATCGGATCAGGCCGTGGTCGCGCGCGTACAGGGCGGCCTGTGTGTGGTCGCGCAGGCCGAACGCGCCGTCACGGCGACCGGCTGCCGTGATCGGGCGACAGTGAGACGGCCGCTCACCGGGAAGCGATACGTCAGCGCCACCGTCCCGCGCGGGTCTCACCCGAGGAGTGGCCACAGGCCATGTGCTGATCGGCAGGGGTGTGTTCACGGCCGGGGGTGCCGGGGGTGCCGCAGGACCGGCCGTCCGGCACTCCCCGGCGCCCGGTGGCACCGCCTACCGTCGCCCTGTCCGATCACCGCACGGCTCATCCCGAGGAGCGATCACCCCATGTCCCGACGCCGGCGTTCACTGGTAGCACTCCTACCGGCCCTGTTGACGCTCTGCCTCCTCCCCGCCGCCGGCGCAAGCGCCGGCGGATCAGCGGTTCGGCTCACATTGGGCTGGCCTGGGCGGTTCTCGCCGGCTGGGTGCTGAGCAGGCGCCGACCGCTGTACGCCCGGGACCGGGTGCTGGCAGCCCGGCTGGCCCTGCTGGCCACCACCGTGACCGGCACTGCCGGGACGGTGCTGGCCGCTGCCCGAGGTGGCACGGCCGGTGTCCTCGTCGCCGCGCTGGCCGGCGCCGTCCCCGTCGCCGCCGCATCGCTCGCGCTGGTGCGGGCGCGGTCCCGCCGCCGCGAACTGCTGCGGCTGCGGGACGCGCTACGGAAAGACACGGCCTGAAAGACCCGTACTCGGACAAGGAGACAGCCATGAACAACAGGACCACTCCTGTCGGTCCACTTGCCCTCGCCCTGCGCCGCCTCGGCGCAGGCAGGCGCAGTCTTGTCCTGGTCGCGGCCCTGCTGGGCGCGGCGCTGCTGATCGGGATCGGCCTGCTTCTGGTCTGAGCTCTCGGCCCTACACCTCGATGTGGGAGCCCATGATGACGGTGCGGTCGCCGGGGAGGCCGAAGTGCTCCGCGGCGTCGGCGGTGATGTACGAGGTGGCGATGAACAGCCGCTTGCGCCACGGTGCCATCGTCGGTTCCTTCCCGCGCCGGAGTTCGATCTTCGACAGTAAGTAGGTCGCTTGGTCGAGCCGCAGCTCGCCCTCGGTCGCAATCGGGTCGAGCAGCGCCAGCGTGCCGGGTACGTCGGGTGTCTCCATGTAGCCGAACCGGGCGGTGACGTGGATGATCCCGTCCTCCGCGTAGCCGAGGTCGTCGACGGCGATCCGCCGGTCGTCCGGCAGCCGCGGCACCGGCTCCGTCTTCAGGGACAGCACCACGACCTGGTCGTGCCGCACGTGGTTGTGCTCCACGTCGGCGCGCATCGCCAGCAGCACGTAGGTGACCAGGACGATGACCACCACCGACCAGAACACCAGCGACACCACCCCGTACACGTTCTCGGTGGAGACCGGTACGGGGTGCGGGTCGTCCGGATTGAACACCGTCTGGAGCGTGTAGATCGGGCTGGTGCCGATGTCGCCGAAGACCACCCCGAGCGCACCGATGGTCAGCGCGAGACCCGCCCCGCCGGTCCGGACGGGCCGTCCGTTCTTCGGCGGCCGTGCTGCGGAGCCGTGGTCAGCCATGGTGTCCTCCTCCGTGCGGCCCGCGCCGCCGCAGGGCCGGTGCACTGAGGCGGACGATACCCATCCCGCAGGGCCACCGCTGGGAGGCGTGCGCGGCGTCACCTCGAACGGCCGTGCGGGGCTGCGCCGCCGCTTCGGCAGTGCTGCTCCCGGGGCCGGAGGCGGCCGAGCCGGGCATTGCACACCGGACCGCGGGGGAGACCTACCCGGCCGGTGGCTTCCTATGTACGGGCGTCCCTGTCGTCCGCCGGCGAGGACGGCCGGCTGTGTCTCCGTCTATCGACGCGCTGGCGCACCGTCAACTGGGGCTACCAGGACATGGTGCATGGGGCGCGGTCTTGAGATACGGCTTCGTATCGTTGCCCCCGAGGATGCAAGAGGTGTTGCTGCCTGGGTGGCGGTGCTGCTGCCTGGGTGGCGGTGCGGAGGTACGACCCGGTCGACGGGGCTCGACTTCAGGACTGCCAAGTGCCGTTTGGTGGGCGTGCAGCCTGGATGCTCCTGCCGTAGGAGCGGTGGGAGCTTCCACGTGGCGGCGTTGCCAACGGCTGCGGCATGGCGGTACTGGCCAGCGGCTGACAGAGGCGGCTGGCTCCAGGGCATGTCCGGCAGTCCTGTCACCACAGGCAGCTTCGCTGCCGTCCGGGTGCAGACGGCGGCCTGGTGATCGCCGAGGACGGTGAGGAATATCCAGCACCTCTTCGGCACCACCGTCGATGGCCGCACCTTCCTGATCGCTCGCAGCGAGATGAACACGGGCACGGCCGAGGCGCCCGAATTCAGCGAGTTCACCGGAGTCACCTTCTCCGAGGACGGGCACACGCTGTTCGCCAACATCCAGGAGCCGGGCATCATGCTCGCCGTCACCGGCCCGTGGTGGCGCCGCCGCTGAGTCCAACGGTCGGGGCCGGTGGCCACGGGGTCTTCCCGTGGCCACCGGCCCCGCTGCTGTGCGGTTACTGCGACGCTCTCGGCGCGGAGCTGAAGATCATCCCGTCGGGTGTCCTGGTCGCCGCCTGCTTCTCGTAGCCAATGACGTTGTGCTGGTGCTGGATATTGACGATCTTGCCGAAGCCGAGTTCGACAGTCTGCGTGATCACAACGTCCTGCAGGACGGGGATGAGGATCAAGGTCTTGCCTTCATCCTCCGCCTTGACCTTGAACGTGTCATTGATGTTGTTCGTCACCTGCTTCTGCGTCGAGGATTGGGTCTCCGCGGTGACACTGCCGCTGACTTCCATCTTGGCTATGCCCAGTGCTTTGAGCTTGTCGGTCTCGATCTTGGTGCCGACGGTCGCGGAGAGCCTGGTTGAGAAACTCTCGGTGATGGCTTCCGAGCTGCCGATCTGGACCTCATCGCCTGCCCGGAGGGGCCTGCCGATGAACCTTCCGGCCTTCATGTCGAGGTATGGCTCGCTGCCCTCCACCCGCTCCGTGACAGTCGGGACGTATCCGAGGAGCTGGGACGAGTTCACCAGATTCATGGTGTCCAGCGCCGATTTGGGCTGGATGATCGGGCTGGTATCCTTCTGGGCCAGCTCGTCGAACTTCTGGTTCATGTGGCACTCGAGGTCGCAGGAGTCCGAGGACGTGGCGGATGCCGGGTGGCCAGTGAAGCGATGCGTGCCGACCTTGTTGACCTCCGCCTGGAGCTGCCGCGAAGTCCCGGCACTGATCCCGGTGGCCTGGTCGTACTGCATCCTGCCGCTGGGGTCGGCCATGGTGACCGGGTTGTTGCGGCTGTAGGCGTAGGCATTCCACTGTTGGGGGTCGGAGCTGTCCAGCAGGGGGTCGACGCTGAGGAAGCGGCCGGTGGCCGGGTCGTACTCGCGGGCGCCGAGGTGGGTGAGGCCGGTGTCGGGGTCGGTGGTGCCGCCGACGAAGGACTGGCGGCCGGGCCAGGTGGCGGGGGCGGTGCCGCGCGGGGCGCCGAAAGTGGTGCTCTTGCGGCGGGTGACGGCCTGGGTGGCGGCGTCGACCGAGGT
Organism: Streptomyces sp. TLI_235; assembly: GCA_002300355.1. Taxonomy (NCBI): domain Bacteria; kingdom Bacillati; phylum Actinomycetota; class Actinomycetes; order Kitasatosporales; family Streptomycetaceae; genus Streptomyces; species Streptomyces sp. TLI_235. The sequence goes on along the minus strand of NSGV01000002.1, from coordinate 661,574 downwards.
GGTGGCCGTGCCCTGGTGGTCGCTCAGCAGGTAGCTGAGCTGCCCGTGGGAGCGGACGGCGACGGTCTTGCCGAGGAAGCCGTAGTAGCGGGTCCCGGTCGGGGTGCCGCCTGCGGTGAGGGCGACTTCGTTGCCGTTCGGCAGGTAGAGCGTGGCGCCGCCGGAGTCGTGGCGGATGAGCCGGTTGCCGTCGGCGTCGTAGAGGTAGCTGGTGGTCAAAGCTCCCTGTGTGGTCGAGGCGAGGTGGCCCTCCGCGTCCCAGCTGAGGTTCTGGGCGGAGAAGGTGCCGACCTTGTGGCTGGTGGTGTTGCCGGTCTCGTCGTAGGTGAAGGTCTCGCTGCGGCTACCGGATGGGCCGGTCTGGTCCACGGAGGTGAGGCTGTGTGGCTTGCCGGTGGCCGGGGCGGGGGTGGTGTAGGTGCGGTTGATGTCCCCGGTCGGCTGGTGCTGCTTCTCGGTCCTGCGGTTGCCGAGGGCGTCGTACGTGTAGGACGTCCAGTAGGCGTCCGGGCCCCCGACGTTGGCGGTGCTCGGGGCGGTCGGACAGGCCCCGGTGGTGGTCCAGGCCTCGGTGATCCGGCGCAGGGCGTCGGTGGTGAAGCACTGGGTGTCGGTCACCTGCTGCGCGTCCTGTCCGGAGGACTTGCTGATCGAGGTGATGTTGCCCGCCGGGTCGTGGCCGTAGCGGGTGTCGTCGATCCGTTGGGGTGCTGTGTCGCGGTCGGAGATGGTCTCGGTGAGGCTCCCGGTGTGCTCGTCGTAGCTGTTGCTCTGCCAGAGATGGACGCCGAAGTCGCCGTACTCCTCGCGCAGCACCCGCCCGTAGTGGTCGTACGTGGTGCCGGAGGCGATCGGGTCGCTGCCCGAGATGTCCAAGGTGGACGGCAGACCCGCACTCGGGGTGACGTCGTACACCAGGCTCTCGGCCGGAAGGTCGCCGAGCTTCGGCTGGTCGACCGTCTCCACCTGGCCGGTGTTGGCGTTGTAGGCCGTGATCCAGGCGTAGGTTCCGGCCAGAGCGCCCTCCGCCGAGGGAATCGTCACCGAGGTGCGGACCGGCTGGTAGGCGCTGTTGTACGAGCCCACCGCGAAGGTGTAGGCCGCTCCGTTGGCGTAGCGGGTGGCAGCAGAGAGCTTGCCCTTGGCTACGGTGTCGTAGCTCCACGCGGTGAGCGTGGTCGAGCCCTGCTTGACCGCCGTACGACGCCCGAGTGCGTCGTAGTCGCTGTGCAAGGTGATGCCGCGGGCGTTCTTCGCGTCGGTGAGGCGGTCGCCGTTGTCGTAAGTGTTCTCGGAGACGCCCTTGTCGGGATCGTCCACGCGTACCTGACGGCCCTTGATGTCGTAGGTGTACTGCCACGAGGCGCCGCCGGCGTCGGTGTGCCGGCTGAGGCGTCCCAGCTTGTCGTAGTCGAAGGTGGCGCTCTGGAAGGCGGTGCGGCCGGGGTCGGTGTAGTCGCGCAGCTGCACAGCCCGCCCGCGTGCGTCGGTCACGGTGGTTCGGGCGGTGCCGCCCTGCGGGGGGACGACGGTGACACTGTCGCCGCCGTAGCTCGTGGTGGTGCGCTTGGTCTCGTCGCCGAACTTCTTGCTGATGACGGCGGTCGGGCGACCGGTGCCGTCGTAGAGGGTGTCGGTCGAGGCCGGGTACTTGGTCTCCTGACCCGTGACCAGCACCCCTTCGGCGGAGCCGTCCGCGTAGAAGGTGCCGGAGTCGCGCCAGGCCAGTCCTCGGGTGTCGTAGAAGGTCTCGTGGACGAGGCGTCCGGCCCGGTCGGGGGAGGGTACTTGGGTCTGGCGGGTGCGCAGCAGGCCGTCGGAGATGGTGTAGCTCGTGGAGTACCTCGAGTCGAAGCCGAGTGTGCTGCTGGACACCACGACCGGCGCGTCGTTGCGCACCTGGTAGTCGAACCGGTAGCTCGGGGCGTTCGGGTACGCCGAGGCCGTGTGGCTGGGCGTCCACGCCTTCACCACTCGGCCCAGGGGGTCGTAGGCAGTCGTCGACACCTTGTTGTTGGCATCGGTGACCGTGAGCGGTTGGCCGCGCAGTGGGTCCAGGACTGTGCTGATCCGGTGGCCGAGCGGGTTGGTGGCGATGCTGCTGGTCGCCACCTCGCCGGTCGCCGGGACGTAGGTCAGCGTGGACGTCTTTCCGTAGACATCAGTGGTGGAGACGGCACGGCCGTAGGCGTCGTAGGAGACGGTGCCCTTGCTGTCGTAGCCGTCGCCCTTGCCATTGATGACACGGGCTTCGGTGGCCAGGCCCTTGGAGGGGGTGGCGTCGGTTGCGGTCGCGCCGTCGTAGTAGGTCAGGGTGTCGGCGATGACGTCGGCCGGACGGGTCACCGGGTCGCCGCACTTGGCCGCGACGGTTTCGGTGCGGGAGGCCCGGTCGAGCAGCCAGGTGCCGGTGTTACGGGCGTAGGTGGTGGTGGTGCACTGCTCGTCGCCGGTCCTGGCGTCGTCGCCGAGGTCGGAGACGGTACTGACCAGGCCGTACTGGTCGAAGGTGCGGGTGAGTGAGGTGCGGCGCTCACCGGTGGAGGTGGTGGTGCGGGTCTGCTCGGTGCCCGTGCCGGTGAGGTACGCCTCCAGATCCGGCAGGCCGGTGCGGGGGCGGGTGGCGGTGGGGGAGGAGCGCCAGGGGGTGTAGGAGGTGGCGGTGACGAGCGGGCCGCCGTCGCCGTTGTAGGTGGCGGTCTCGCGGAGCTGCCCGGCGAACTGGGGGCGGTCGGTGACGGCCTGACCGGCCGAATCCTTCACCCCGGTGCCGTCGATACCGCGGAAGTAGCGGTCCTCGCTGATGGTGCGGGCGTCCGAGCCGGCGCCGGTACGGGTCTGCACACGGCCGTAACCGCGAGCGACGGAGTATGTACGGTCGCTGTCCTTGGTGAGCTCGGCCTCGCTCCTCGTCCAGGCGGCGCCGTCCAGGTAGCTGTACTCGGTGACCTTGTCGGGGGTGTCGGCGAGGTTGTCGCCCTCGACGACCCTGGTCACCACATAGGTGTTGAACCAGTCGTCCTTCGGCGTGCTGCCCTCGTACCGCCGGCTGGGGAAGCAGCGGGTGGTGTTGGTGGCGTCGGCGGGCGGGAGGGTGGTGGCGGTGCAGTCGGGCGCGGAGTAGTAGACACCGATGGTGCCGCCGGTTTCGGTGGTGACCTGCGACAGCCGCAGCCGGATGAACGGAGCGAGGCCGTCACCCGTCTTGTCGACGCGGTTGGCCAGCTGCTGGCCCGCGAAGGTGACCGGGGGGAGCGGGAGGGAGCCGCCGACCTTGCCGGTGCGGGTGACCGACTTCAGCCACATGGGAGTGGAGATGCCGTCGCCGGAGGGCGGGAAGCTCTGCTCAAAGGCCCAGTTGTCGACATCCTGGTAGCCGCCGCCGGTGAGCAGCCGGGTGGTGATCCCGGTCAGGCGCTTGCGGGACCAGAAGGTCGGCGAGATGTTGGTGCGGCAGTCGTCGCCGTCCTTGCAGTTCAGGTCGTACGGCGCGTCCGGCCAGTTGGCGGCATTCGTCTGGTCGAAGGTGGCACAGCCCGTCAGGCAGCGTTCGGTGACGTCGAACTTGACCTGTCCCATCGCCTTGGCGCTGTAGACGGTGTCGGAGCGCAGGCCGTAGTCGATGTGGTCCAGCCAGCCACTGCGTATGTACGGGGTCGCGGTGGTGAGGTTGCGGTCGTAGTTGTTGGTCTCCTGGTTCCAGTAGTACGCCATCGCGTCGCCGCGCGGGTCGACCACGTAGTCGAGCTGCCAGCGCCAGGCCTGCTGGCACCAGCTGTTGGCGAAGGAAGCGTTGTAGCAGGGCTCGCCGGGCTGGTTGCCGTAAACCGGCACGGTCCATGCGGACTTGGTCTCGGGGGTGGTGGCGTCCTTCCAACCGGGCGGACGGTTGAGGCCGAAGTAGTACTGGACGCCGTCGGTGGCGGTGATCCGCCAGTACTCGCCGTTGTCGTCGCCGTTGACGGTGCCGGTCAGCTTCTCGACCCGCTCACCGGAGTCGTTGGCCGGGTGCCAGCCCTTGGCGGAGTCGTACACCAGCTCGGTGTTCTTGCCGCCCAGCGAGAGCGTCGCGTTGTCGTTGTACCAGCACTGGTCGCCGACCTTGGCGGTGTTGTTGCCGCTCGCCTGGTCGTCGTCGCAGGGCTTGTAGCGGCGCTCGATGAAGCCGGGCTCCCAGCCCCAGCCGTCGCCGAGCCAGCTGGCCTGGTTGTTGGAGGCGCTGGTCCGGCCGTCCACGGCCTGCGAGGAGTACCCGAGCGAGACGGTGGGTTGGAGGCCGCCCGGCACTGCGGGCGCACCGATCGGGTACGACCAGGTGAAGGCCCCGGTGGAGGATCCGGCGGACCAGGAGCCCGACGGCTGCAGCGAGGTGGCCCGGTAGCTGCCCGAGTCGCCCGAGGGCGCGGCGGTGGCCGCGAGCAGCACCGGTCCCGAGGCGGGGGCGGTCCCGTTGCCGGGCAGGGTGAGCTGCTCGTTCTTAGCGCCGGCCGCTGCGGGTGCCGGGTCGACCTTGGCGGAGACCGTACCCGCCTTGGGGTCGTTGACCGAGGCCAGCGGCTGCTGCACGCGGCACTCTGCGCGCTCGGGAGTGGTCAGGGCGCAGCCGGGCAGGCGCACCAGCCGCAGCCGCGCCGCCCAGTCACCGCCGTAGGCGTCGGCGAACGACGAGTAGTCGAGCTTGACGTCGGAGGACGAAGTGGTGTCGACCGACAGCACGATGCCTTCGATGCCCGCTCTCGCGGTCGCGGCCCGGTCTGCGACGGTCACCGAGACCTTGGTCGCGGCTGCCGACTTGGCGGTGGCGGGCTTCACGGCCGGAGTGACGGTGACGGGAACGGAGCCGGGCGGCCGCAGTCCCGCAGCGCCGGGGCCTGCCGCGGTGGTGCCCGCCTTGGGCCAGGTCGCCCGGGGTGTGTGATGGCCCGGCGGCACGGCCGCCTGGTCGGGCCGCTGGGCCCCGTGGCCGGTGGCCACCTTCTTGACCGGTACGGCCTTCGGCTGGTGGAGCGCGGGCAGGTCGGGCCCGCCACGGGCCGGGAGGGCCATCGCGGCCGACGCAGGGAGCACCCCCAGCCACAGCGCGGTGACGACGGAGGCCGTCAGCAGTCGGGGATTTCTTTGGCGCACGCCGGACTCCTCAGGGAGTGGGAGAGTGACCGCGGGCGGAGCGTGATCGCTCCGCCCGCGGTCGGGAACGGAATGGGCTCAGCCCGTTGAGGTGGTGTTGTAGGGCTTCAGGAAGGTGCTGTTGCCGGTCCACCAGTTGCCCGGGGTGTCGCTCCAGGACGGGGAGGAAGTGGCGAACCCGCCGTCCGGGTGGGTGAGCCAGGTGAACATCCGGACGCTGCCGTCGCCGTAGCCGTACATGGCGCCGAGGTCGTCCCGGCCATCGCCGTTGTAGTCACCCGGCACGATCTTCATGTTCTGCAGGTACCAGTTGCCCGGATCGGAGGCCCAGGAGCGGAAGGGCGAGTTGAAGCCCCCGTCCTGCCTGGCCGTCAGCGTGAACAGCGCGTCGGCGCCATTGGCGTAGTCGTACCAGAAGCCCACGTCGTCCCGGCCGTCGCCGTTGAAGTCACCGGCATGGACACTGGAACGGCTCCAGTCGCCCCAGCTCGTCGCGGTACCGCTCCAGGACTCGGCGTTCTGCCGGAACCCGCCGGTCGGGTCGGTGAGGAAGGTGTGCATCCTCACCGATCCGTCCTCGTAGCCGTAGAGGGCGGCGAGGTCGTCGCGCCCGTCGCCGTTGAAGTCCCCGGTGACGAACTTGCTGCGGTTCACCTCCCACCAGCCGACCGGGAGGTAGGCCGACGCGAAGGGGGAGTTGAAGCCGCCCTGGACGTCGGCGGTGAACGTGAACAGGCGGTCGCTGCCGTCGCCGTAGGAGTACCAGGCCATCAGGTCGTCGCGGCCGTCGCCGTTGAAGTCGCCGCTCTCCAGCGTCATGTTGGGGCAGTACCAGTTCCCGGCGGGGGAGCTCCAGGAGCCGACCAGGTCGGCGATACCGCCGTCCGGTTTGCCGAGCCCGGTGAGGAGCTTGACCGAGCCGTCGCCGTAGCAGTACAGCGCGGCTGTGTCGCTGCGTCCGTCGCCGTTGTAGTCGCCGGTGGCGAACTTCATGTTCTCCACGTAGTACCAGCCGTCGGGTGCCCAGAGGGACTGGAACGGCCGGTTGAACGACCCGTCCGAGTTGGTGGTCAGCGTGTGCACGGCGTCGTGCCCGTCCGCGTAGTTGTACCAGGCGGCCAGGTCGCTGCGTCCGTCGCCGTTGTAGTCGTGCCGCACGACCGTGCCGGTGGCCCAGAGAGACTGGCCCTTGACGTTGTAGAGCACCAGGTTGCCGCGATCCTGGAGCACCGCGTAGCCGTTGCTGTTGCCCGAGGTGCCGGACTGCCAGGCGGTGCTGCCGTCCGGACGGCGGACCACCAGGTTGCCGTCGGTCTGCATGATTGCGGTGGCTCCCGGTGTGCCGCCGGTGTTGCTCGCCCACAGGGCCTTGTTGGCCTTGGAGTAGACGACCAGATTGCCGTCGGCCTGCATGGTGAGCCGGTTGGAGGCCGAGGTGAGCGACTGCCCGGACGAGATGGTGGTGCCGGACGGGATCCGGGCGCCACCGGTGATGCCGTCGATCACCGTGCTGTTGGCGAACGCGTAGCGGTCGGCCCCCGGAGTCTTGCCCGGCCACAGCAGAACGGTGTTGTCGGCCTTCCTGGCCCACAGGTCGGCGAGTCCGTCGCCGGTGAAGTCGCCGACAGAGCCGATCACGGGGTAGCCGGCGGCCGTGACGCCCGAGCCGATCCGCACCAGCGCGGCCGGGTCGCCCCAGGCGGTGGGGTCGAGCTTGCCGAAGGCGTCCAGCTTTCCGGGCGACCGGTAGAGGTCACCACTGGCATCGTCGCGCAGCCACAGGTCGGGGATGTTGTCGCCATCGGTGTCGCCGGGGGCGATGACGGTGTACTTGTCCCAGTTGCCGCCGCCGACCAGGGTGGGGCCGGTGTAGGAGTCGAGGCGCTTGCTGCGGTCTCCGTAGTAGGCCCAGAGGAACTTGCCCTGCTTGACCAGGAGATCGGAGCGGCCGTCGCCGTTGAGGTCGGGGGAGCCGACGATCTGGTCCGCGTCCCGCCAGTGGTCGTCGCCGGTCCAGTCCGCACCGCCCTGGTCGCAGCCCCGGTCGGGGTCGGGCACCGGGCAGCGGACCTTGAGCTCCTGCCGGTTCTGGCCGCCGCCGCTGGTCATGGCGAGACCGAAGCCGTTGTTGGGGTACGCCCAGAGACGCTTGCGCTTCTCGACTGGGTCGTACTCCAGGGTGACCAGGTCGGTGTAGCCGTCCCGGCCCCAGTCGCCGCGGTAGGTGACCTGGCTGCCCGCGAAGTTCGGGCCGCCATTGGTAGCGCTGGAGAACCTGCCGTTGCCCTGACCTGCGTAGGTCAGGAGGATGCCGTTGGAGTCGACGGTCCAGATGTCGTTGTTGGCATCGCCGTTCAGATCACCCGGGTTGTCCCGGGCCCCGGTGCCGGCCGCGTAGAACACGTACACGGCTGTGTCGGACCGGTTCTGCGCCGCGTCCATGCTGAAGGCGTAGACCAAGTGCGGACCGTAGCCGGGCGGGGTGATCTGCACATCCACCGGACTGCCCTTGGCGACACCGACGTTGCGGATGGTCGGGTCGAAGTCGGTGTAGTAGCCGAACTGGACCACATCCGTCTCGCCGTTCGGCGACAGCGTGAAGGAACCAGCGGTACGGGCCTTGCCGGTGCCGGCCGGCCAGCCGTTCTCGCCGGAGGGGAAGACCGCCGAGGAGACCGCGGGCACGTTCTTCGGCCGGGTGCGGTCCACCGAGAACCGGCAGGTGTCGCTCCAGCCGGAGAACTCCCCCAGCTCGTCCTTGGCCCGCACCTTCCACTGGTAACTGCCGTCCGGGAGCTGGGAGTCAGGGACGGTGAAGGTGGCGATCCGGTCCTTCAGCGCGGGGATGTACTGGTCCACCGAGGGCGTGCTCGCGCCGTTACGGAAGACCTGGAACTCGGCGTACAGATTGCCCGCGTCCGGGTCGTCGATGTGCGCGTGCAGGCCGACCGTGGTGTTGCCGATCAGGCCGCCGTTGGCGCAGTCGGTCGACGGGTTGGTGCCGAGGCCCCACGGGGTCAGCGGCGGGTTGTTGTACGTGGTCTCCAGCACGTAGCTGCGCGAGTCGAACTTCCTCCACGCGAAGGTGTCGGTCTCGTCCTGTGCGTACAGACCGAAGGTGACGCTCGCCTGCCGGTTGTTCGCCAGTTCGCGGACCTTGTCGGTGACGTCGAACTCGAGGTTGCCGCCGGGACATGCGGAGGAGGACCAGCCCTTGGACTCGTTCACCGTCGCGAGCAGATCGTGCCGCTCAGGCTGGTGGTTCCACGTCGTCCACTGGTTGATGCCGTCGGTGCGCCACAGCTCCACCGGCCGTGCCTGGCAGGACCAGGACCAGACGTTGTTGATCCGGAAGGTCGAATTGATCACCTTCGCGCCGGCGATGTTACTGGTGTCCATCTGGAAGAACGAGCGCGACAGTCCGCCGGTCTCGTCTTCGTGGCCGACCCGGGCGACCTCGTTGGCGTTCCAGTACGAGGTGGTGCGGTACTTCGCCGACACCCGCGTCCAGTTCTGCCGGATGCCCCAGGCTGTGGAGGGATCGATGAACACCGGATACTTGGTGTCCGCCGCCTTCAGCAGGTTCTGGTCCGGGGTGATCTGCAGGGTGTTGCCGCTGACGGTGGTGGGCATCTGCGCGTCCTTCGCGCCCACCGGCTGCTCGAAGGCCGAGCCGGGCGTCGGGGAGGTCGTGTCAGCGGCCGCAGTAACGGTGTAGGACGCCTTCACGGCGTTGCCGGTCGAGGTGGTGCCCGTCGAGGCGGTCGTGCCGGAGTCCCACATGAGTGGCGTCGGGCTGGTGAAGACGGTCTGCCCGGCGGGATCGGCTGCCTTGATGCTGCCCGTCGTCGCGTCCGTGGTCACGGTCAGCCCGACCGTTGACATCGTGTACTTGAGCGTCGCCAGCTGAGGGTTCGCCGCGGCCTCCGGGGTCTTCACCACCAGAAGCTGGGAGAAGCCCTCGACCTCGGCCTTGAGCTGGAGGTCGACCCCCGGCAGCACTTCGGCATAGGTTGCCACGTTCGCGTTGAGGGTCGGCCTGGGGAGCGCCGACGGCCACGAGTACGTGAGTGTGCGGCCGTCCTTCACCCCCGACAGCAGGGGGCCGGTGCCGCCACCCGAGAAGGTCACTGAGACGGATGCCGCCTTCGGCCGTACCGTCCCGTCCGCCGCGAACTCCAGCGCCGGGTCGGTGGGTACCCACGCTGCGCCGCGCCAGATGCGGACCGGCGAGCCGTAGCGCCTCACCGTGAAGGTGCCGTCCGGCTTCGCCCAGGTGTCCGAGAGCTCGGTCCGGGCGGCCGTCACCTCGACCGGTGCGCCGCCGGCCTTCGCATCCTTCAGCGCCTGGTCCTCCGGGCTGACCGAGCCGTCGTCCACTGGGCCGGCTGCAGCGGGGGCTGCCGCAGGCCGCGTGGTCGCGCCCGCAAGGGCCGGTACGGCCAGGCCCGAGAGGCCCAGTCCGCCGGCCACGGCCAGCGCGATGGCGGGCCGTAGGCGAGAGCGCCTCGCCCGGCGTCTTCCGACCGATATCAACACACGACTCCCTCAGCAACAGATCCCCGTGACGGACGAGGGGAAGGGTGCCGGGGCTCACTCATGGCGCATTAATATTCGACTAACAGTCGATTGATGGAAGATCAGATGATGCGGTTCGGACTGCTCGGCCCCTTGACCGTCCACGACGGATCCGAAGAGCTCACCCCGAGCAACCCGCTGGGCAGGCTTCTCCTGGTCGCACTGCTGCTGAACCCCAACCGGCCGGTCTCCACGGACCGGCTCCAGGCCGTGCTGTGGGGTGAGCGCCCGCCGCAGACCGCCGCCGCCTCCCTGCACAACCATGTGCTCAGGCTGCGCCGGACACTCGGGCCGGCGGGCCGGGACCGGCTGCGGTCGGCGCCGTCCGGGTTCCTACTGCTGGTCGAGGACGGCGAGTTGGACACCGAGGTGTTCTCCGCGCACGTTCAGCGGGCGAGGAGTGCTCACACGCGGCAGGACTGGCCGGAGGCCGGCCGCGAGGCCGCCGCCGCCCTCGCCCTGTGGCGCGGGGAACCACTGGCCGACCTGCCCGGCCTCGCCGATTCGCCGGAGGCCGCGCACCTCACCGAACTGCGGCTCCAGGCCCTGGAATGGCACGGTGAAGCCGAGATCGAGGCAGGCCGTCACCACGGCCTGGTCGCCGACCTGGCCAGGCTTGCCGCCGAGCACCCGATGCGCGAGGCGTTCCACCGGCAGTTGATGATCGCCCTCCACCGCGGCGGACGGGCCCCCGAAGCGCTGGCCGTGTACCGGAGCCTACGGGCCACCCTCGTCGACCACTTGGGCGTCGAGCCGAGTGCGTCCGTGCAGCAGCTGCATCACGAGATCCTGGCCGCTGACGCCCAGCCGTCCGCCCCGCCGGTCACCCCGGCAGCGAGTCCCGAGCGGTCGGCAGCGCCGTCCCAACTCCCGGCCGATCCCTCGGTCTTCGCCGGACGGCAGGAGGAGATCACAGCCCTGATCCGGCACCTCGGCGGTGGCGGCGGCACAGTACTGATCACCGGTATGGGCGGAATCGGCAAGACTGCGCTCGCGGTCCATGCCGCCCACCGGCTCCGCCCGGACTACCCCGACGGGCACCTCTACGCCGACATGCGCGGCTTCGGTTCCGGTGATGCCCGTACCGCCGAGCAGCTGCTGGCCCGTTTCCTCACCGATCTCGGCCTCGCGCCCTCCGCCGTCCCGGCGGACCTGGACGACCGCAGCGCGCGTTACCGAGCCGTCCTGGCCGACCGGCGGGTGATGATCATCCTGGACAACGTCCGTGACACGGCCCAGATCGCCGATCTGCTGCCCGGCCCCGGTCGGTCAGCGGTGATCGTGACCAGTCGTCACCGGCTCCCGTCCCTTCCCAATGCGGTCCACCTCGGGCTCGCTCCGCTGGACGACACCGCGCAGCGCGGGCTGCTCGCAGCGCTGTGCGGGGAGGAACGGGCCGCCGGGGACCGAGAGTCGGCCGACCGCATCCTTGAGGCCTGCGGCGGTATGCCGCTCGCCCTCCGCATCGCCGGGGCCCGCCTCGCCAGCCGCCCGGCCTGGCCGCTCAGCACCCTTGCCCGGCGACTCTCCCTCACCAATGGCCGCCTCAGCGCCCTGGCCATCGACCACCTCAGCGTCACCGGCACCCTGAGCGTCAGCTACCACGCCCTGAAACACAGCCGTCACGCCCTCGAGCGGGACGCTGCCCGCGCCTTCCGCCTGCTCGGCCTCTGGCCTGCTCACCCGATGTCGCCCGAGGCCGCCGCCGCCCTCCTCGGCGAACCCCTCGACCGGGCGATGGACCTGCTCGACAGCCTGGTCGACTCCCACCTCCTGGAGACCCACGACGGCAGCCGCTACCGCTTCCACGACCTGCTCGGCGAGTTCGCGGGCGACCTGGCGCGGCGGGAGGAACCGGAGGCAGAACGGGACGCGGCCGTGCTGCGGCTGCTGGCCTGGTACGTCCACGCCGTGACCCGGGCGCGCGACCTCACCGTCCCCAGCGCGCCGGCCATCACCCCGTCGCCCGAGCCAAGCCTTGCGCCGCTTCCCCTGTTCGGGGACACCGAGGAGGCGCTGGCCTGGTACGGATCGGAAATGCCCGCCCTCAAGGAGGTCATCCGCCGGTCGGGGCCGTTGCGCCGCCCCGACCTCGGCTGGCGGGTCGCCCGCGAGCTCCTCGGGTACAGCCAGGGCCACTTGCAGAGCGGCGAATGGGAGCAGTGCCTGGCCTCCGCTCTCGAAATGGCGACCGAGCACGGGGACCTCCAGGGCCAGGCCTGGATGAACAACTGCCTCGGCGTCAGCCACGGGTTGGCCCATCGCGGCGAGGAGAGCCTGCGGCACCTTCGGGAGGCGGCCCGGCTGTTCGAGCTGACGGGGGAGACCGAGGCGCTCGCCAGCAACGTCGCCAACCAGTCGATGGCCCATCAGCTGCTCGGGCAGGTCGACCTCGGTCTGGCCGCCCTGGACAAGGCGGACCGCCTCCGGGCGAAGGCCGGGCTCGGGGCTCCCTTGTTCACCGTCAGCGCCAGGGCCGATCTGCTGCTGACGGCCGGTCGGACGGCTGAAGCCGAAGCCGTCTACCGGCAGGCCCTCGAAGGGTGGCGGGAGCGGGATCTCCCCACCAATGTGGCCACCACGCTGACCAATCTGGGCGACACCCTCCGGCAGCTGGGACGACGCGAGGAGGCGTTCGCCGCCTTCGAGGAATCGATGGCCATCCGCCGGGCGCTCGGCATTCACGTGGGTGTCGCCGACACCCTGGAGGCCATGGCCCGGGCCTACTTCGATTTCGGCGAGTTCCCCTGGGCGGAGGAGTGCTGGCGGCAGGCGCTCGCCATCGGCGAGGAGGAGGGCATGGAATGGATCATCGGGGACTGCCGGAAGGGACTCGCGATGCTCGGCGTGGGCTGACCGCCTCTTCGGCTCATACATCCTCGGTCGGCAGGCGCAGCTGCAGCATCGCCCTCAGGCGCTGCTGTGGCTGCGCCAGGTCGATTCCGGTGAGCTGTTCCGCGCGACGGACGCGGTAGCGCAGGGTGTTGGGGGGATGTGCAGGACATCCGCCGCCACACGGACCTCGCCGAGGGCGTCGAGCCAGGCGAGCACCGACTCGGCGAGGCGGGTGCCGTGGCGGCGGTCGTAGTCGACGAGGGCGGTCAGCCGGGGGTCGCGCAGGCCGCCACGTTCCTGCACCTCGGCCCGGGTGAGTTCGAGGTCCGAGCCCTCGGAGGGCGAGCCCGCCGCGTACGCCAGCACTGTGGCCGGGCGGCGCAGGTCGAGCCCTCCAGCAGGCCGGTGAGCATGGTCTGCGTCAGTCGTACGTCCGCCGCGAGCTCGCGCCGCCTGCGGACCAGCTGGGCCGCCGCCACCCTGGCCGCGCCGACCAGGGCCTGCCCGACCAGCGGGGCGAGCGGCTGGGCGCCCTCCTGGACCGAGACGGTGCCCAGCGGCTGGGCGCCCGCTCTGATGCCGATGGCGCTCCCGCGCCTGATCCCCAGTTCGGGGTGCGGGTCGATCGCGATCACGCTGTCCGAGCTGCGCAGGTGCTGGAAGATGCCCCACTCACGGAGCTTGGAGAGGTACGGCTCCGGGCCCTGCGAGCCGAGGATGGAGCGGCGCCGCAGGTCGTCCACCTCGTCGGAGTCCGAGGAGCGGGAGTAGGCGAGGACGCGGCTGGAGGTTTCCTCGAAGCGAAGCACGCTCAACCCGCACGCCGGCGAGGCGGGCGTTCGCGTGCGGGGCCGGAGCGTAGGCACACAGGACTGCACGGGGCGACTCGATCGGTCGTGCTGCGGTTGCCGTTGTCTGGGCCGGCCCGGGCGTGGTGGCGTGGCAGTGGGGCGACTGCTCCGCGCCGATGCCTGCGGAGCGGGGACCGCCGGGCCGTCTCGCGGTGAGTTGGGGGTTCCGCCTGGCTGGCCCTCCGTAAGGCCTCTGCCCCGATGGCGGGTTCCCTCGGTAGTGCGAGGCTGGCGTGCCGTAGCGGAGTGCTCCCATCTGGCGGGAGTCGCTGTGGCGAGTGGCCCTGGTGATCCCGCGTGACGGGATCTGCGACCGATCCGCCTTCCCGCTTCGGCCCCGTCTGCCTTGAGTGGCTGTGGCGCTTTCAGACGCCGAGGGAGCCATCTGGGCGAAGGGGGCGGGCATGCACATCCACGAAGAGGTCGAAGCGGTCCTCCGGCACCACTTGCGTTACAACACCTCTTGCATTTTCGTGCGCGAGGCGAAGGGCGGGGTGTCGTGCTCGGCGTGAGCAAGATGACGCCGGGGGACGGATACCTCTACTTCGAGCGGCAGATTGCCTTCGGTGATCAGCCGCGTTCGTGCGGCCTCGATCTCGCGGAGCATCAGCGGAACGTGGGTCTGCCACCGGGTGTGTGGGTGGGCCGTGCGGCGGCGCTTCTGGGCCTTCAGGGTGAGGTGACCGAGCGACAGATGCTGGCTCTGTTCGGGGAGGGGCTGCATCCGCTGGCGGACGACATAACGGCCGACCTGATACGCACGGGCGCCAGCGTGAAGCAGGCCCTGAAGGCAATCCGGCTGGGCACCTCGTACTACGGCTTCGGCAAGAACCCGACTGAACTCGCCCGGCGCATCGAGGCGCGCGCCACCGCGATCGAGAAGCAGCGCGGCGGGCCGGTGACGCACATCGAGTACCGCCGCATCCGGCGGGTGGAGGGCATGAAGGCGTTCCGCGAGAGGTACGGGTGGGGACCGAAGGGCATCCGGGAGCTCGACCGTTTCGTCCGACAGCACACGGCTGCTACCCGGCAACCGATGGCGGGCTGGCATTGCGTCGCCCAGGCTCCGCCTAGCATCGGGCAGCTGTGGGCTCTTGGGGACGAGACGGTCCGAGCGGTCGTCGAGCGGTGCCACGACGAAGCGGTAGTGGCGACGCTGCGCTGGATCGAGAACCACGGGTTGGCGACCCGCAGCGGCCACAACGGCATCGCCCAGCACGACGTCACCACCGGCCTGATCGGGGTCAGGTTCCGGCACTTCGACTCCCGTGCAGGTGATCCGGGACTGCACGACCACATCCTGGTCGCGAACAAGGTGCAGAACCCGCAGGGCAAGTGGCGGGCCATCGACGGACGGCACCTGCTGGCCCACATCGTCAGCGCCTCGGAGGTCTACAACGCCGAGGTAGTGCACCGGGTCTGCGCCGCACTGGGCCTGGCTGCCGTGGAACGGACCCGCCCGGACGGGCGGCGACCAGTCATGGAAATCGCCGGAGTCGGCGAGGACCTGATCGACGCGGCGTCCAGCCGCTCGCACGCCATCCGCCGGCGCCTGCTAGAGCTGACGGATGCGCACCGTACCGAGCACGGCAAGGAGCCTTCGCGGGCCACCCGGGTCAAGCTGGCCAGTCAGGCCACCCTGGAGACCCGGCCCACGAAGAAGGAGGTTCGGCCACTGTCCGAGCTGCGGGCCCGCTGGCGCGAACGGGCGATCGACACCTTCGGTCCGGAGGCCGTCGACGACCTGCTGGCCAACGCCCGCGCGGCGGCCCGCCAGCTGGAGGCCTCGAGAGCCTGGCGCGCACAACCGTGGAGACCGTAGGGCGCCACCGGGCGGTGTTCGGCCGCCGCCACATTCGGGCCGAGGCATACCGGCAGATCACCCGCGCCGGCCGGGGCCGGGTCGCGCCGCCTCACTGGGCCGAGCAGATCACCGAGTACGCCCTGAACCGGCTGTGCCTCGACCTGACACCACCGGACATCAACCCGCCCTTCGCCCCACTGCAGCGAACCGACGGCACCAGCATCTACCGCCGCCGCGACGCACAGCTCTACACCACCCCCGCGCTCCTCGCCGCAGAGGACGCCATCGTCGCGGCCGCCCACACCGTCGTGTCCCCGCCCTGCACCCCGGCCACCTTCGAATACCAGCGCTTCCGCCACACCGGGCGGCTGGACGCCGGACAGATCGCGGTGGCGCGCGCGTTCGCCACCAGCCCCCGCCAACTGCTCGCCGCGATCGGCCCGGCCGGGGCCGGCAAGACCACCGCCCTGCGACTGGTCGCCGACGCCCTGGCCGCCTCCGGACGCCGCGTGATCGCCCTCGCACCCTCCGCCCGCGCCGCCCAGGTCCTAGGCGAGGAACTCGGCACGTCCGCAGACACGATCCACCACTGGCTGCACCGCCAGGACCTCGCCGACACCGGCACCCACACCCTCGGCGAGGCCGAACTGCTGCGCCGCGGCGACACGGTGATCATCGACGAGGCCGGCATGGCCGCCACCCTCCACCTCGCCGCCGTCGTCGCCCGCGCGAAGCACGTGGGCGCCCACGTCCGCCTGGTCGGCGACCCCGCCCAACTCGCGGCCGTCGAGTCCGGCGGAGTGCTGCGCCTGATCCAGAGCGAGGTCGGCGCCGTCCACCTCACCGCCGTGCACCGCTTCCGCACCCCCGGCGAGAAGCAGGCCTCGCTGCGGCTGCGCGACGGTGACCACGCCGAGGCGTTCACCTGGTACCGGAAGCATGACCGCGTTCTCAGAGGACGTCCTGCTCGAGTGCGGGGTAGTTCATGGTTTGTGCCAGGTTATGGTGCTTTCGCCCGTTGCTCGTCTGGCGAGGTTGGAGATCATCGCGAGGCGGATCATGCTCTCGGAGTGCTCGGGTTTGGTCTCGTAGTCGCGGGCGATCCGGCGGTGCATCATGATCCAGCCGAAGGTGCGCTCGACGACCCATCTCCGGGGAACGACCGAGAAGCCCTTGACCTGGGTATTTCGCGGGACGACATCGACATCGATGCCGAGCTCCGCCCCGTGTTCGACGGCCTGGGTCTTGTAGCCGGTGTCGACCCAGGCCTTGGTGATCGTGGGATGCGACTCGGCGAGTTGGGTGAGGAGCTGCTTGCCGGCCTCGTTGTCCGAAACGCTGGCCGCGGTCACCATCACGAGCAGAAGAAGGCCGAGCGTGTCGACGACGATGCTGCGCTTGCGGCCGACGATCCTCTTGCCGGCGTCGATGCCCTGGGTGGAAGTCGGCACGCTGGGTGCGGTTTTCACGCTCTGAGCATCGATCGCGCAGGCCGTCGGCTCGGGCTGCCGGCCCTCCTTCTCGCGGACCAGGCGGTGCAGTCGGATGCCGAGCTTCTCGATCGTGCCGTCGGCAGTCCAGGCGCTGAAGTGCGAGAACACGGTGGTGTGGGGCGGGAAGTCGTGTGGCAGGTAGCGCCAGGCGATCCCGGTGCGGTTCACGTAGAGGATCGCGTTCATGACCTCGCGCAGGTCGGCGACCCTGCCGCCGAGCCCCAGCGAGGTCTTCTGTCGCTCGGTCCGCCAAGCGGTCAGGACCGGCTCCACGAGGGCCCAGCGGGCATCGGACAAATCACTCGGATAGGCTCTGCGCTGCGACTGCTCCGTCATAACTCCACTGGTAAATCTGAGAGTTGGACACGGCCATCACTCGTCCGGGTGAACTGGAGTGGGATATCCGCGACCTTTTCGAACCGGACAGGAGCCTTCGGGACGAAACGGGACGAGCTGCGGCGTCCTCGACTTCCGATCGGCTGCGACATTCCGGGCAACAAGCACATGAGCTGACTCTTCGGGCAGGCACCAAAACGGACCAAACCTGCACGTCAGCGGCGCGAACGTCCTCTAACTGGGCGTTTTGCCCTTACGTGGGCCGGTTTATGCCGGTTTTCGAGGCGCCCAGACTGCTCGCTTTCGGTGACGCTTGGGGCTCTGGTGACAGGAGTGCCGCCGTTACACGAATGTCCGCCGGAACTGTGTACATCGTCCTGTCTCATCCCAGGAAGCCTGGCTGGAGCACAGTTGTCCCCTGAGTTCCGCTGCCTCTGGGCGGAAGCGAGATTCCGCAGTATGCCGTCATCATGACGGATCGTCGACCGTATCCGAGCGACCTGTCCGACGCCCGCTGGGCCCTGGTCGAACCCACCCTCACCGCCTGGCGCCGAGCCCGCACCGAACGCGCCCTGGCGTTCGGTCGGCCTCCCGAGCACGAGCTGCGCGACCTCCTCGATGCGATCCTCTACGTCGACCGAACCGGCATCCCCTGGTGCTACCTCCCCCACGACTACCCGCCCTGGGAGACGGTCTACGCCTACTTCGCCCGCTGGCAGAAGGAAGGAGTGTTCGAGCAGCTCAATGGCCTTCTCCGGCGGCTGGTCCGCACCGCCGAGGGCCGCGATCCGGAACCCACTGCGTGCATCATCGACTCGCAGAGCATCAAGACCTCCACGAACGTCCCTGTCGCTGGCCAGGGCGCCGATGTCGGGAAGCGGATCGTCGGTAGGAAACGCAACATCGTCACCGACACGATCGGCCTGCTGCTCGTGGTGCTGGTCACCGCCGCGAGCGTCCAGGACGGCACCGCCGGCCGACAGCTGCTGACCGCCGTCGCGGCCGAGCACCCCACCGTCCGCAAGGCCTGGGCCGACATGGGCTACAAGAACGCCGCCGTCGAACACGCCGCCACTCTCGGCATCGACCTCGAGATCGTCCGACGCGACCCCACCACCAGGGGATTCGTCGTCCAGCCCCGCAGATGGATCGTCGAGCGCACCTTCGGCTGGCTCATGAACCACCGGCGCCTGGCCCGCGACTACGAGGCACTCCCGGCCCGCTCGGAAGCCATGGTCCACGTCGCCATGATCGGCCTCATGACCCGCCGCCTCACCGGCGAATCCACCCCAACCTGGCGCGGAACCTGACGTCCAAAGTCAGGGACGAAACGCCCAGTTAGAGGACGTTCGCGCCGCTGACGTGCAGGTTTGGTCCGTTTGGTGCCTGCCCGAAGAGTCAGCTCATGTGCTTGTTGCCCGGAATGTCGCAGCCGATCGGAAGTCGAGGACGCCGCAGTTCGTCCCGTTTCGTCCCGAAGGCTCCTGTCCGGTTCGAAAAGGTCGCGGATATCCCACTCCAGTTCACCCGGACGAGTGATGGCCGTGTCCAACTCTCAGATTTACCAGTGGAGTTATGACGGAGCAGTCGCAGCGCAGAGCCTATCCGAGTGATTTGTCCGATGCCCGCTGGGCCCTCGTGGAGCCGGTCCTGACCGCTTGGCGGACCGAGCGACAGAAGACCTCGCTGGGGCTCGGCGGCAGGGTCGCCGACCTGCGCGAGGTCATGAACGCGATCCTCTACGTGAACCGCACCGGGATCGCCGGGCGCTACCTGCCACACGACTTCCCGCCCCACACCACCGTGTTCTCGCACTTCAGCGCCTGGACTGCCGACGGCACGATCGAGAAGCTCGGCATCCGACTGCACCGCCTGGTCCGCGAGAAGGAGGGCCGGCAGCCCGAGCCGACGGCCTGCGCGATCGATGCCCAGAGCGTGAAAACCGCACCCAGCGTGCCGACTTCTTACAGACGACTCGCCTGGGACCGGGACGGAGCGGCAGCTGCGGGTAATACTGATCTTTCGGTAGAGGGTTTCAGCCTCGCCGGTTGTCCGGGTGAACGTAGAGCCGGACACGAGACCTTGGGCTCGTCTAGCTGATGGACGAAGGCGATCGCTGCATGAAACAAGACGCAGGCCAGGCCCGTGCCGCGCTGTTCGGGTCGGAGGAACACTCCGGCCAGGTGGCCCTGATCGTTGTCGATCGGCTCGCCGAAGGCGTCCGGATCGCGTGCTTCTCCGGGCCCGGCACCGCAGTCGTCGGCATGGCCCGAGGTTCGAACGGGTATATCGAAATCGGACCCGGCCGGCACTCCCCCACGGAACACACAGCCGGGCCCAGGCGAGGAACAGGGCCGCCCCGGCGCTCCCCCCACGGAGGCAGAGGCGGCCTTCGTCTTGCCCATCACCGCTACGCAAGGTACATGACAAGCCTACCGAGCGCTACCAGCCGCCGACCGGGCGTTCGGTGATACGCCTCCTGTCTTGTTCCGGCCCGGGCCGGCCGCTCGGTCCGATGAGGCATCCCGGTGCAGCCGGCGGCCGGTGTCGTGCAGCGCCGTGTGGGCCGCAGGTGCTGGCGGCCGTCGCGACTACTTCGTCACCGTCGTCGTGGAGGCGGAGGCGAAATTCTTCCCGAGCCGGTGCCGGGAGCAGCTGAATCCCGGCCGTGCTGCGCGGAGTGCGAGCGACCGTATGTGCCCGACAGCACGGTGCCCGAAGACCGGGTCTGTGGCCCCTGCCGTCCTGAAGCCGAACAAGCCTCGGCAGCCTTTGCTCAGCTCATGGCGAATGCATCTGAGGGCCGGAACTCGGCGATTTGACTTCGGCTATGCCCTCGGCTTCGGGTCCTGGCGGGACGTCAGGACCCGAAGCCGAAGAGGCAGACGTCTCTGGCAGATGGGCTCGATCGCGGGCACGTGGAGTCGGTCTGCAGGCAAGCGTGCCGACCGACCTCCTGGCCAGACCCGTCTTCGCCAGGGGGCTGCCGTGCCGACGCACGGTTGTTCCCGATTTCAGGCAGGTGCCGTGTAGGGGGCGTACCTGGTGTCCCGTGTTAGTGCTGGGTCGGTGACGGGGTGGACGGGGGCATGAGGCAGCGGGTGTTGATCCGGAAGAGCAGGCGGTCGGTGCCGCCGCCGGTCTCGACGCTGACCAGGTAGCGGCCGTCGGTGTTGGTGGCGTCCAGCAGTGCGGACGGCTTGCCTTCCCAGGTTTCCCGGTAGCCGTCGATGGTGAATTTCTGCTGCTCGAGTGCGGCGCGGATCTTCTTGACGGCCTCGGGGTGCTGTTGCAGGGGAACGGTGCTGTCGACTGCGTAGCTGAGGGTGTAGCGGCCGTCGTCGACGACCTCGTCGTTCTTGCCGACGCAGTTGCTGAAGAACGGCTTCGCGGTGGCCGGCGTCAGGGTCACTCCCGCTGTCTGCGCGAGGAACTCGGTCATGTGCTGCGCCCACGCCTGGGCGTCGGTCTTGGCCATGACGGGCAGCGGGTCGTTCTTGCCCGGGGTGGACATGCATCCTCCGGCGGTCAGGGTGGTGAGGGCGGTCAGGGTCAGGGCGAGAAGTCGGCGGACCGGTGCGGTCGGCGGCGAAGGGCGCCTGGAGACGTTGCGGGTGGCGGGCATGGTGGTCATCCCACCACCAGTGTGGCGTCACCGTTGGGGTTGAGTGGATCTTCGGGCTCTTTTGGGCTGGTGGCGGGTGGCTGGCCGGCGATGATGCGTCCTTGGTTGACGAGGCTCTTGCTGTCGGGGTCCCAGTAACCGCTGTGGCCGTGGGTGTCGACGACGAAGTTGTTGCCGCCGAAGTTCTCGCGAATGGGGTTGGGGCCGAGGGACAGGTCGGCGACCCGCCGGATGTTGTCGTCCTGGGCTGTGCCCAGCCAGACGTGGCCCGGGGTCGACGTTGAGGTTGTTGGCGTTGTTGGTGCCCATGCCGGGGCTGGCGACGCCGATGATGTCGTCGGCGTGCAGGCCTCCGCCGCCCTGGGCGGCGATGCCGACGGCGGTGGTGCCGTAGCTGTGGCCGATGACGGTCAGGTGGCTGTGGTGGTCGCCCTGGACCACGCGCACTCCTTCGGTGAAGCGGCGCATGTCGGCTGCCCCGTCCTCGGCGCGTCCTGTTCCGGCGACGCCCAGGCTCTCAGGGGGGATCTCCGGTGCGTCGTAGCCGAGCCAGGAGATCACGGCGACCTTCTCCCCGGGCTTCGCGGACCGCTCGGCGGCGTTCTGCAGCTTGTCGATCCGGTCGATCTGCCCGGGCATGCTCTCCAGGGTGGTCGCGGTACCCGGGACCAGGACCGCGGTGTGGTCGGCGGTATCGGGGTTTCCCGTGGACACGATGGCCCTGCCGTCGCCCTTTGGATCGAGGCCGAGGAGGAAGAGCTGGTGCTGCTCGTCCTCTCCGTCCCGCTGGTCCATGTGGTCCTTCAGCGCCCGAAGTGCGTTCTCGCGCTTGTTGTACTGCTCGTACGTCAGGTCGCTGTGCCGGGGATCGCCGGCGTGCAGGGCATCGAGCTGCTGCTCCAGGACGAGGCGGTTCGCCTCGTCCCGGACGGTGGACGGCAGGCCGTCGAGCCGCCCGACCTCCTCGGGGTGCAGCGCCAGGTAGCTCCGCTGCTGCTCGGGAGTCAGGGACTTCCACCAGTCGGCAGCCTGCTTGGGGTCCTTGTTCTCCGGGATGTACGGCGCGGCGAGTCCGAGGTCCCTGGCGACGTCCTTGGCGTCCTGCGCCGATTCCGCGGCCGCGCCGAAGGTCCGGGGCTGGGTGAGGATGCTCGCGTCGAGGCGCCCCAGAGCGTGGGCGCCCTGGTCGCTGGCCTCCTGCGCGGCCGTGAGAGCGGCGTTGATGCGCTCTTGGACCTGATTGCGCAAGATCACCTGGTTCTGCCGTTCCGTCTGAGCATCCGGGTCGTGCCGGTCGGCCGCGGCCTGCTGCGGGAGCCCGACCGTGCCGTCGTCCGATACGGGCAGCTGCCACTCGTCGGCCCGGCGCAGGGCGTTCAGCAGGTTGGTCTTGGCCTGGTCCATCCGGTCCGCGACGGTGTCCAGGACCAGAGCCGCGGATTCGGCCTCTACCCGGAGGATCTCGAGGACCTGTTCGGTGCGCTCCATGGCGTAGAAGGCGCTGTCGGCGTCCTTGCCCTGCCAGTGCGAGTGCCGAAGCGGCCCGTTCACCTGGTGCCGGTGCCGGTTCTCGGCGTCCTCTGCCGCGGCGGACAGCTGCCGCCAGCCCTTGGCCGCGTCGTGCAGCCCTGCGGGGTTGAACCGCTGGAGGAGCGTGAAGGTGTTGCTCACCTGGCCCCCTGCTGCTGCCAGGTCTCGGCGATCTGCTGGTCGTTCCACTCGTGGCCCTGGGCGGTGGACTCCAGATTGGTTGCCGTACTGGTCAGCCGCTCAGCCGTCTTGTCGAGCGCTGGGGCCCATTGATCGGCCAGGCTTCCCAGAGCCGGGCCGATCGACCAGCCGGCAAGTTCGCCTGCAGATGCCCGGCTTGCTGCCGTGGTCTTGGCAGTCGACGGTTGGAACTCTCCGGCGATGGCTCGTGCGGTAGCCGCCGATGCGCGGAGCTCGCTCGGGTCGACGCTGATCTGTTCGCTCACTGATCCCCCCTGGTCCGTGACACGAAGGCAGAGCATATGAAGGAGGCCTGACAGTCGGTATCCGTACAAGTACTCAATTCAACGGACCGGTGAGACGCCTTGAACCGGACGGCTGCGGGCGTTCGACCCGGGCGAGCCACCGGTCGACCGCCTGGCGCTGGCCCGGCGTAACGAGGGAGCCGGCCGTCTTCGCTTCCTTGGCCAGGAGGAGCGCTTGGTGGCGCAGCTCACCGTCCGACATCTGGCGGCTATTGCGTCCGAGGTCACTCAGGACCCGACTCATCCGGGCGTGCGC
Organism: Streptomyces sp. TLI_235; assembly: GCA_002300355.1. Lineage (NCBI taxonomy): Bacteria > Bacillati > Actinomycetota > Actinomycetes > Kitasatosporales > Streptomycetaceae > Streptomyces > Streptomyces sp. TLI_235. The sequence goes on along the minus strand of NSGV01000002.1, from coordinate 638,654 downwards.
GGCACGGTTTCCGGCCTCCGGACGGTTCCGGGGAGCCGGCTCCTCGGTGGTCTCCCTCGGCGTCGGCAGTGTGTTCGCGGCGCGCAGCCGTCGGCCGCGGGCGATCCACCGTTCGGCCTCCGCCCGCTGTGCCGGGGTGACCAGGTTGCCCGCGATCTTCATTACGGTGGTCAGCGAGTCCAACGCGTGCAGCATGGTACGAGGTCCCATTCGGTTGCCCAGACGCCGCAAGTCGCTGAGGATGTCCCGCACTCGCTGCTGCGCCGACCCGGGTGGCAGGGGCAAGGGCTCGGGCGCGGGCCTGGACTGACGCGGTTTCAGGGTACTGGGCCGATGTGTGTCCTCGGCGGCGGACTCAGGATCTTCCTCGTTTCGACGGGCCCGGGCGGCACGTTCCTGGTTCCTGAGAAAGTTCACCGCGCGGAGCAGGTCGGCTATCTGCACGCGCGCGTCCTCGGACAGGAACCGGTCGGAGACCTGGCCGTCCTTCTCCTCCGTGATGGGCGCGTAGGTGTAGTCCTGCCCGGTCCTGGTCGTCACCGTCCGTCCGTACCGCCACCGGGTGCCAGTCCTGCGGTTGATCCCGACCTCCCGGCACGCGGCCGAGTTGCTCATCCCTTGCGCCATGAGCCGAAGGTAGCGATCACGCTTGTCCGCGAGAGCAGCAGGTCCGGGCTTTCCAACTCCCCGACGTCCCCTGGTCATTGCAACACCTCACACATCTGGTGTTGCTACGAGGTCTGGAACTCACCCCGGAAAAGTGGGGCCATACCAAGCCGTTAACGCCACGCGGTGCCTGCCGACCGGCTCGGCCGACCGATGCTGACCTATGCCTACGCCGCGCACACCACCGGCCCGGTGGACTTGGTGCTACTGGAAGAGGGGATCCGCGAGGCCCGGTGGGTCGGCGATGAAGAAGCGCTTGAGCTGCTGGCCCTGGCGGCTGCTGTGCGGCAGCGGGCCCGCGCGGGTGCCACTGCGTGACTACTACCGCATGCTGGCCGGGCCGATGACGGCCGTCACCGTGCTGGTCCGCGACGGCGAAGGCGGGCGCTGGTCATGGAACCTACCTACAAGCGGCACTTGGAGCTGGTGGGCTGCATGGTCGAGGCTGGGGAAAGCCCCGCCGAGGCGGCTGCGCTCTGCCAGCGCGCGCGCACTCCATCGAGCTGCGTTCCAGGCCGTGCCTGGTCCTTCAACTGGCGAGCTGAGCGTCGGGGTTAAGTTATGTGGCTGCCGAATTCGCAGCCCGTTGGCCCAGAGCAATGCTGGAGACCTGTGGATCAGTTCCGGCAGGAACGCGGAAGGCGTACCTTCCCGAATGATCCGTAAGGTCTCCGAGTAGGCCCGCGTTGCAGCGCGGGTCGGGAAGGCACGCCCAGTGCTCAGCGTAGTCACTGCCGACGGTTCCACTGAGTCCGGCTCCCTGATCGACGAGATCGTCCGCGAGGGCGCCCGCAGGATGCTGGCCGCCGCGCTGGAGGCGGAAGTCAACCAGTACATAGCCGAGTTGGCTGCCGAGACCGATGAGCGAGGGCACCGCCTGGTGGTCCGCAATGGCCACCACCGGCCTCGCACCGTGGTCACCGCGGCCGGGCCGGTCGAGGTCACCGCACCCCAAGTGAACGACCGCCGTGTGGACGAGGCCACCGGCGAGCGCAAGAGGTTCTCCTCGAAGATCCTTGCGCCGTGGTGCCGCAAGTCGCCGAAGATCTCCGAGGTGCTGCCGCTGCTCTACCTGCACGGACTGTCCTCTGGGGACTTCGTGCGGGCGCTGGAGCAGTTCCTCGGCGGCACCGCGGGCCTGTCGCCGGCCACGGTCACCCGGCTGACCAAGCAGTGGGCCGACGACCACGCCGCCTTCCAGGCCCGTGACCTGGCCGACCGGGACTTCGTCTACGTCTGGGCCGACGGGGTGCACCCCAAGGTGCGGCTCGGACAGGCGCACTCGTGCGTCCTGGTCCTGCTCGGCGTCCGCCTGGACGGCACCAAGGAGCTGATCGCCCTGGCCGAGGGGCTGCGCGAGTCGACCGAGTCGTGGGCCGACCTGCTGCGCGACTGCCGCCGACGCGGCATGCGCGACCCCGAGCTGGTCATCGGCGACGGCGCCATGGGCCTTTGGAAGGCCCTCGCCGAGGTTTTCCCCGCCGCCCGCCACCAGCGCTGCTGGGTCCACAGAAGCCGTAAAGAATCAACCTGTTGGTGTGTCGTCTTCGCTTCGTGCGGCGGCGAGGAGATCTGTGGCGGAGCGGTAACGGATGGTCGCCGGAGGATGGACGAGCCCGCCTTCCACGAGCAAGGGCCGGATCTCGCGGACGACGTTGCCGATCAACGATCTGCTCACGTCACCCAACGCGTCGGCGAGGACGTCCAGGGTGCACAGTTTCCGCAGGTAGAGGACAGCGAGGACGACGCGTTCCACGTCGCCGATCTTCTGGGGGAAGACTCCGCCGCGACTGCCCGGCTGGCGATCGGCGCCCCGGCGCTGGTAGGACGCGCGTTCGGTCTGAGCGATCTGGCGCGGAGCGAGCCGGCAGGCCAGTGCCTCCAGGTCCTCCCGGGACATGCCGGTCAGGCGTGGATGGGACAGGCTCTCCGTGATCTGGGTGCGCCGCGGAGTAACTGCGGTGTCCAGGAAGGCATGCAACGCAGCCGCCGTGGTGAAGCGGGTCGGCGCGTATCCGGGCCGGTGGCCGTGGTCCTCCAGCACCCGTCGGGTCTCGGCGACGAGGTGGCCGATGCATTCGGGGGTCACCTCCAGCATGTCGGCCAGCAGCTTCATCGAGCAGACCTGTCGCTGATAGAGGAGGGTGAGCATCACCCGGGCCGCGTCGTCGAACAGCGGCTTGGACCGCTGGTTGCCGGTGCCCGTCGGGCGCGTCCGCCGCGTTGCTCGCTGTGGCGCTCCTGGGCGCGAGCCGCCTGGAGCGGCGCCAACTCGGCGCACAGATCGACGAGTTTCGTTGTGCTCAGCCCGGTCAGCCGCGGATCGGCCAGGCGAACGAGGAGAGATAGGCGCCGGTCGGCGACGCCGTGCGCCTCGCAGCTGACAGGTGAGGTCGTCGACTCGGCGGGTTCGGGCAGCAGGGTGTAGTTCCACTGCCCGCGGGTCTCGTGCCTGACCAGGGGCAGGGCGGCGAAGCGGTCCTTGCTGATCGCGATGCCGGTGGGGTAGTCGCCCGTGTCCAGGTGGGCCTCCACCGTCAGCCCGGTGCGGGTGGCCGCGATCGTCTGCAACACGACGTCGTGGCTGGTCAGCGGCCGGCCGCGCCAGTTGTGGGTGATGTGGGAGAACAGCCGATGCTCAATCTTGTTCCATTTTGAAGTACTTGGTGGGAAGTGACAGACCGTGATCGCGAGGCCGGTCTCGGCGGCCAGTGCGGCCAGTTCGCTCTTCCAGACGCGGTAGCGGTAGCCCTTGGAGCCGCCGGCGTCCGCCGTGATCAGCAGGCGGGTCGCGGCCGGGTAGTCGGTCTGTCCGCGCGTCTTACACCAGCGGCGGATCGACTCGACGGCGAAGGTGGCGGTGTCGTGGTCGACGCCGACGTTGACCCAGCCGGTGTTGCGGGCGATGTCGTAGACGCCGTAGGGGATGGCCTGCTCGACGTCCGGGCCGCTGAAGAAGAAGTGGTGGTCCTCGACCTGGACCGGGTCGCCCTTGGGGCGCCACTCGCGTCCGGCCATGGGTAGGCGGCCAATCTGCTCGCGTTTCTTGGTGTCCACGCTGATGACCGGCCGCCGGCCGCCTGATGTTGCTTGACCTGCTCGTTCAGGTAATGGAACTGGGCGTCGCGGTCGGGGTGCTGGCTGCCTTCGAGGGTCTTGGCGTTGCCCTGCAGGCTGAAGCCGGCCTGCTTGAGCAGCCGGCCTACCGTCGGCGCAGAGACTGGATGACCTTGTCTGCCCAGTTCCTCGGCCAGGTGCCGCAGCGACTTCGTCGTCCAACGCAGTGGGGACTGCGGGTCTCCGCGCTCATCGGGCTCGACCAGGGCCATCAGCGCGTCCACCAGACCCGGGGCGATCGCCTCGGCCCGCTTGCGGCCTCCGCCCGCGACACGAGTCCGCCCGTCGGGCAGTGGCCCGGCTCCGGACTCCAGCTCCGCGACGCCCCGGCGCACGGTGGTCTCGCTCATCCCGGCCGCCTGGGCGGCGACGCGCACCCCGCCGTGACCGAGCAGCCTCGCCTCGGCCGCCACCGCCAAGCGCCGCTGCCTCTCGTTCAGATGGGGCAGCAACACTGAGAGGGCATTTGATGAGAGTAGTTTGCCCTTTATGTCCTAGTAGGTGCCTCGCCAGGTTGGTGTGCTCTCGTCCGTTATGCGCTTGGCGAGGTTGTCGATCGAGGCGATGTGGATCATGGCCTCGGAGCTGGCCGGGAGGGTCTCGTAGTCGCGGGTGAGGCGCCTTTTCAGCATGATCCACCCAAGGCTTCGTTCGACCACCCACCGCCTTTTCACCACGTGAAATCCGGGGACGTCGGACTTCCGGTGAACGACCTCGACGTCGATTCCCAGGCTGGCGCCGTGCTCGACCATGGCGTTCTTGAAGCCGGTGTCGACCCAGCTTTTGGAGATGCTCGGGTAGGTCTCCTTGGCCTGGTTGAGGAGGTGTATTCCCACGGCGTTCTCGGACAGGCTCGCGGCGGTGACGGCCACGGCGAGGATCAGCCCGATGGTGTCGGTGAGGATGCCGCGCTTCCGGCCGACGATTTTCTTCGCGGCGTCGGTTCCCTGGCTGGTCAGGGGCACGGATGCTGTCGGCTCGGGGTTGCGTCCCTCCTTCACGCGGGCCAGGCCGGTCAGGTCGTAGTTGAGCTGGGCAAATATCCCCTCGTCGCGCCAGGCGGCATAGTAGGCGTAGACGGTGCCGTGGTTCGGGAAGTCGTGCGGGAGGTACTTCCAGGGGATTCCCGTGCGGTTGACGTAGAGGATCGCGTTGAACACGTCGCGCAGTTCGACCTTTGCCGGCTGTCCGGTGGGCCTGCGGTCGAGCCGGGCTTTCCTCCAGGCCGTCAGTTTCGGCTCGATCAGGGCCCATCGGGCGTCGGACAGGTCGCTGGGGTACGGCTTCCGCTGGCTCACGGCACAGCGTCTGCATGAACGTGGCGGAAGACTCCGTTCCGCTGCCTTATCGGCGGTTCTATGACTTCTTCAAACCAGACGGACTTCCAGACGCAGAAGCGGATGAGACGGACAGTCATACTGGCGGTCGAGGCAAGGACGGACTTCCTATACCGGCCAAAACATCACAATGCGGTCAGGGATGAAAGCCGCATGACGGAACAGAGCTCTCTAAACGCCCACTGAGAGGACGTTAAGTCCGTTTCTAGATGATATGGTGTCGCCCGTTCGTGGGTACGGAGGCATTCGGGCTGACTCGCGTGTCGTGTGCATGATGGGGTCGGGGCATGGAACGGATGCCGTACTCAACGGACTTGTCCGACGGGCAGTGGGCCTTGATCGAGCCGCTGGTCACCGCCAGGAAGCAGGAGCGGGTGTCGCGGTCGGCGACCGGGGACCCGGGCTCCTGCGACCTGCGCGAGGTCGTGAACGCGCTGCTGTACCAGAACCGGACGGGCTGTCAGTGGAGGCTCCTGCCGCACGACTTACCGGCCTGGTCGGCGGTGTTCTACTACTTCACCCTGTGGCGCCAGGACGGCCTTGACCAGCGGATCCAGGAAATCCTGCGCTGCCAGGTGCGGGAGCGGGCCCGACGATTAGAGGACCCGTCCCTGGTGATCATCGACACCCAGTCCGTCCGCGTGGCGGCCGGGGTGCCGAAGGAGACCACGGGACTGGACGCGAACAAGAAGACGCCCGGCAGGAAGCGGGGACTCGCCGTCGACGTGCTGGGCCTGATCATCGGCGTGGTGGTCCTCGCCGCGAGCGCCCACGACAACGAGGCCGGCATCGCACTGCTGGACCAGGCGGCCGAACGGTGCGGGATGCGCCTGGAGAAGGCCCTGGTCGACCAGGGCTTCAAGGACGCCGTGATCATCCACGGGGCGGTGAAGGACATCACCGTCGAGGTGGTCCGGCGCAACTCCGACGACGCGGGCAAGGGGTTCGTCCCGCAACCGAAGCGGTGGGTGGTCGAGCAGGTCAACGGCACCCTCATGCTCCACCGGCGCCTCGCCCGTGACTACGACCACCGGCCCGACAACGCCGCCTCCCGCGTCTACTGGGCCTCCACCGCCGGCATGCTCCGCCGCCTCACCACCCCCAGCCCCGCCTGGCGCGACGACGTCGAGCTGGCCGCGTGAACGTCACCGAACTCCTGCGGCTGCTGCAGGCCGAACACGACGAGACCGCCGCACACGCCGACTACCTGCACGAACAGATCGAGCAACTCACCGGCGCCCTGGCCCAGGCCGAGGCCCGCCTCGCAGAGATCGTCACCACCGGCAAGGTCATCGACGGCCTCACCCTGCCCGACCACGAACCGGCCCCCGCGGAAACCGCCACGGTCTACCAGCGCATCGTGACCGCCTTCAACGAGCACCCCAGCCGGGTCTTCCGGGTTCGCGACCTACACGAACTCCTCGGCCTGCCCACCGACGAGCCCTCGATCAACGTCACCCGCTCCCGCCTGGGCCGACTCGTTCGGCAAGGACTCCTCGACCAACCCGGACGCGGCCGCTACCAGAAACGGACTTAACGTCCTCTCAGCCCCCGAGCCGTTGGAAATCGTCGAAGCAGAGCTGCTCCCGCCTCCTTCGCCGGTGGATGAGACGCCCGAAGAAGCGATGGACGCCCAAGCCGTCGAAGACTTGCCGCCCACGAATCAGGCCCCGGCAGGCGGCACGGTGATGCCGGCGCCGACCAGCAGCCCCGCCGTGCCGAACCCAAACGGATCTACTGGATTCTGGTGGCTCGTGGCTGGGACGGCGGCATACCTCACCTACAAGGCGGTCAAGGGCTGCACGACCTGCCAGAGCACCAGGACCATCACCTGCTTCAAATGCCAGGGCACCGGGCAGATCGCCACCACCGCAACCTGCCCTGCCTGCAACGGCAACCGGACCCGCGACGGCTACACCCTCTGCCCGGCCTGCCGCGGTGCCAGCACCGTGTCCGTCGATGTCGGCTGCCAGAACTGCGACAGCAGTGGACGCCGCCGCTGTCCTTCCTGTTACTGAAGGCGGGATGGACCGGCACGTGCGGTTTCGTGCACCTGCGTCGGTCGGTGGCAGAGCCTGGAGTGCTTCTGCGCCGGTCTCGTGACCGTGCGGCTGGGTCAGGGGAGGCGGAGGGTCTGTCCGGTCAGGATGAGGTCGGGGATGTCGCCGATGATGTCGACGTTGGCCTGGTAGAGGGTGGGCCAGCCGCCGGGGATCTGCAGGGTCTGGGCGATGCCGTCCAGGGTGTCGCCGTCCTGCACCACGACGGTCGTCGCGTCGTCCGCCGGGTCTGTGGCCGCAGCCGTGTCCGGTTCGACGGCTGCCGCGCTCTGGCCGGCGGCCGGCTGCGAGGCGGTGGGCTGCTCGGCGGCGGGCCGCTGCGCCGGGCGCGGGGCGGGGACGGTGTGGTGGCCGGGGGAGGTGCGGCCGGCGCGGGCGCCGCAGGTGGGCCAGGGGGCCGTGCCGCGGCGGGCGGCGAGGTGTTCGGCGACGGCGATCTGCTGCTCGCGGCTGGCGAGGTCGGGGCGGGCCGCGTAGGCGGTGCCACCGTTGGCGCGCCAGGTTTGCTGGTTGAACTGGAGGCCGCCGTAGTAGCCGTTGCCGGTGTTGAGGTGCCAGCGGCGGCCGCTCTCGCATGCCGCGACCTTGTCCCAGTCGATCCCCTGTCCGGCGGCCGGTGCGGCTTCGGTCGCTGCGTTCGCCGCGGTGGCGACCGTATCCGCGGCGCCCGCGGTGGCGGACGCCGCGTGCGCGGGGGCGGCCTGCGCGGGGGCGGCGAAGGCGGCCCACAGGCCCGCGGCGCAGGCGAGGGCGAGGAGTAGCTGCAGGATCCGGTGGGCGATGGACACGGCGGAACACACTCCCCGAGAGGTCGGCGATCGGGCGGCCGGCGCCCCGGGGGCACCGCATCTCAACCGTTGCCACACCCCACCCCGCACGCCCGGTCGACATCCCGCACAGGTCACCCACCCGGCCGCGCCCGGCCACTCGGCCGCACTACGCCGCCCGAGGCCGCCGCCCCGGCACCCCCGTGCCGAGGGGCGGGGGTCTTGCCGCGTGGCTCGCGCGCTGCGGTCCGGCCGGGGGTGATTGCGGCCCTGGGTGGTGTGCAGAAGCGCCGTGCCCGGTAGAGGGTCGACTGGTCCGTGCGGGCCGGCCGCCAGGCGTCGGCATCTCGCGGGTGCCGGGCCGGGCAGCGCGATGCCGCTGGTACTCGGCCTTCAACCTGTCCCGATTCGACCGGGACTTCCGGCTGTGCCCGGCCCCGCGGCGGCGGGCGGGGGCAGATCCGCACTTCCCGGTGTGAGGACCGGGGCCGGCCGGGCAAGGAGAGCGCCGGGCTGCCGTACCCGTCGTGGGGGCGGCCGGTGGGGCCCGGTTGGGGCCCCACCGGCCGGTCAGAGGTAGGCGGCGGCGAGGGCTCGGACGAGCTGCGAGATCCGCCGGGGCCCGGGCAGGTGCCCGCCGGGCCGGGTGGGTTCGTCGGCCTGCTGCCGACCGTGGGGGACGGGGATCGTGAGTCGGGCGACTGCGGCCTTGGTCATGGTGAGTTCTTCCTCCAAGGTGGTGATGAGGTCGTACAGGTGGTCGGTGTCGGAGCCGGTGCGGTGGGTTTCGGTGCGGTCCCACGCGGCGGTCCACTGCCGGACCTGGGTGGGGCTGGTCACGCCGCAGGCCCGCACGAAGTGCAGCAGGAGGTCGCGCGAGCAGCCGCGGGTGCCGGGCAGGACCGCGCCGAGGGTACTGCGGGGCAGGAAGCTGATCCCGTGTTCGGTGGCGCGCCTCTCCAGTTCGCGCAGTGAGGGGTTTTGTTGGCGTGCAGGCGCAGGGCTCGAATGGCGTGGAGCAGGTCGGCGGGCTCGGTGATAGACCACGGCTGAGCCCCGGAGCCACCCATCCGCCAGGCCTCGCCGTTTCGGCTACGCCGACCTGGTCGGGTGACCGGGGGAACGGAGGTGACGATGTCCTCGCCCCGGCCAGCCCGACGCAGATCCGCTGTTGCGTTCTGTCGGACGGCGCCGTCACCTACCACGACTGTTCCTCGGCCGGTGACAACCGGCTGGGCCCCAGCTTCGACAGCGTGATCGACCGCATCCTCTCCAATGCCAGCGCAGGGCGCCGGCTGGCTCTGGTCTGGCTGGACATCAAGGACCCCAACTACTGCGGAGAACAGCAGAACCGCGGGTGCAGCGTCGCCGGACTGCGCGACAAGGCACAGAGGCTGACGGCTGCCGGGATCCAGGTGCTCTACGGCTTCTACGAGTACCACGGCGGGAGCACCCCGGACGTCGGAGACAGGGGCTGGAAGAGCCTGGAAGGCAGGCTCGGCCGTCTGGAGGGCATCACGACGACCGGGACCCGCGATCAGGTCCGGAACGCCTTCAACCGGTCGAGCGCCGGATTCCCGGCCGGTCGCCGGGGGATGGACTACGGCGACAGCGACATCACCAAGGGCTTCGGCAATTGCACGGAGGCCGGCTACAACACGTGCGCGGAGCTGAAGAAGGGCGCCGGAGACCGCGCCGCGGGACAGCTCGCGGCCACGCTGTCCTGGACGACCACCTACAACGACCCGTGGTACGTCGACAAACTGCTGGGCGATGCGCATGTGGACGGCATCATCGCGGGCTACGGTGCCTTCGCGGGAGTGCGTGAGTACGACGGCAGCTGGCAGTGCGCCAACGCCGTCAACCTCGTCCGTGACTGGGTGAACCGCCACGGCGCCACCCGCCGCATGGCCACCGGCGGAGACAGCCTGTTCAGGTAGTGGACGGTCTCGGGCACTCGACACACCGGAGGGCCCGGTCCGGGACGGATCGTCCACGGGCCGGGCCTTCGGCGGGTGAGCTGGCCGCGTTGCCGGATTCGACCGGCAGGATCAGCAGTTCGGGATGACGGTGCCGTTGTTGTCCCTGGCCTCGTCGTTGGGCGCGCCCGAAGCTCCGTCGGCCCGGGGACGACTCCTCAGCAACCGGGCCGGCGGGAGCCGTTGTCGGCGAGCAGGGCGAGGAGGGTGGTCTGGTCGCCGAGGCCGGTGACGTAGGCGCCGTCGGGGCCGTAGGCGGCGACGGTCCGATGGTACTTGATCAGCAGCGACCCGAGGTAGGCGTCGTCATCGGGCGTGCTGCCGGACCAGAGGAAGATGCGGAGATCGCCGAAGGGATCGTGGCCGGCGGCGATGACGTGGCCGGGCGGGGTGGTGTCGTCGGTGCCGGTCCAGTGGAGGGTGAGGTCGGCGACGCGGAACTCCAAAAGCTGTCTCCTCGGTGGTGCGTCCGGGCGGTCGGGTGACCGTCCGGCGGTCGGTCGCTGCTCGGTGTGCTCACGTCGTCAGCGACGATCACCCGCCCGGGCTCCAGGCAGCGTACGGGCTGCCTCTCCCGCACAGGGGCTGAGGGGAGCGGAGGAGCTTCGTCTGGTCTGCCCCGTGCCCGCCGGATCGGTGCGGCGTGCCCCGGTGACCTTGGAGGCCGGCAGGCGTCCGGCCCTGGAGGTGCCGGTCAGAGTGCCGTCCGCGACCGTCACGTCGAAGACGAGGTTCAGCCGCAGGGGCCGGGTGACGGCCTGCTTCCAGGTGAGTCGGTCGCCGTCCAGGGCGACGTCGGTGAGTGGTGCCTCCTCGCCCGCTCCGTGGGCGGTTCCGGTCAGGATCCCGCCCTCCCGGCGGAGTTCCACCACGGCGGTGATCCTTCCGACGGGCGTGGCGATGGTCAGGTCCCAGGTGCCTTCGATGGTCATGCTGGTGCTCTCTCTCGGTGCAGGGGTGGGGGGAGTCAGAACGCGACGGGTTCCGGTCCGCGGGCGTGCCAGACGGTGCCGCGGCGCTCGTGCGCGAAGAGCTCCTCGACGGCGTGGGCGATGCGGGGGCCCAGTTCGCGCTCCAGCAGGTAGAGGCCCAGGTCGAGTCCGGAGGTGACGCCGGCGCCGGTGACGAGGTCGCCGTCGTCGACGACCCGGGCCCGTACCACGTGGGCGCCGGTGGCGTCGAGCATGTCCAGGCCCAGGTGGTGCGTGGTGGCGTGGCGGCCCTCCAGCAGGCCGGCCATGGCGAGGACGAGCGATCCCCCGCACACTGTCGCGACCGTCACCCCGGGGTCGTCCATCGCCGCCCCGAGCAGCGCGGGCAGGCCGGTGCCGAGCGTGCGGGCCAGCAGGACCGGGATCGACTCGTCCTGCTGCCCCTGCCTGGCCCCGGCGTCCTGGTCGGGCACCTCGCCGGGTTCCCCCACACGTCCCGAGGCACCGGGGACCACGATCAGGTCGGCCTGCCCGGGGTCGAGGGCGGCGGTGGCGCGCAGTGCCAGCCCGCCGGTTCCGCCGACTACCTCCCGCGGGCCTTCGGCGGTGACGAGTTCGACGGTCAACGCACCGCCGGACGCGGCGCCGCCGGCGCAGAGCACTTCGAACGGGGCGATGACGTCGAGCGGATCGAAGCCGTCGAACAGGACGATCTGGGCGTGCACGAGTGGCTCCTTCGGGAGGGGGAGGTCCGGCCGCGTGCCGGAGACGATCCGAACGTAACCGCCGTGCCCGCACCTCTCCCAGTGGCGTGATCGACACCTTTCAACGGAAAAGTGCCAGGTGTCTTCGAGGGCTTTTCACCTGCGGTGCGGAGCAATCCATCGGCTCCCGGCGCGGTTCTCCGGGACGGCGGCGAGATATGTTCCGGCCATGCACACCGTCGCCGTGCTCGCGCTGGACCAGGTGATCCCGTTCGACTTGTCCACCCCGATCGAGGTCTTCTCCCGCACCCGTCTCCCGGACGGCCGCCCCGGTTACCAGATCCGCGTCTGCGCGGAGCGGCCGGAGGTCGACGCCGGCGCCTTCACCCTGCGCGCGCCCTGGGGGCTGGACGGACTGCAATTGGCGGACACGGCGATCGTCCCGGGCACCGCGGCTCCGACCGCCCCGCTGACCCCTGCTGTCGAGGCCGCGCTCCGGGTCGCCGCCGCGAACGGCACGCGGATCGCCTCCATCTGCACCGGCACCTTCCCGCTGGCCGCGGCCGGCCTGCTCGACGGCCTGAGGGCCACCACCCACTGGGCCGCCGCCGAGCTCCTGGCGGCCTTGCACCCGGCCGTCGAGGTCGACCCGGACGTCCTGTACGTGGACAACGGGCAGGTCCTGACCTCGGCCGGGGCCGCGGCCGGTCTCGACCTGTGTCTGCACATGATCCGCCGCGACTACGGCTCGGCGGTGGCCGCGGACGCCGCCCGCCTCTCCGTCACGCCGCTCGAACGCGAGGGCGGGCAAGCCCAGTTCATCATCCACGACCACCCGCCCGTGCCCCGGGGTTCGGTGGTGGAACCCCTGCTCGGCTGGCTGGAGGCCGACCTCTCGCGGAACCTGACCCTGGCCGACATGGCCGCGCAGGCGGGCATGAGCACCCGTACGCTGATCCGGCGCTTCCACGAGCACACCGGGGTGACGCCCCTGCAGTGGCTGCACCGCGCCCGGATCCGGCAGGCGCAGTACCTGCTGGAGACCACCCAGCACTTGGTCGAACGGATCGGCGCCCAGGTCGGCTTCGGTTCCGCCACCGCCTTCCGCGACCGGTTCAAGAGGACCACCGGCGTCAGCCCGCACGCCTACCGCCGCGCCTTCGGCTGACGCGGCCCCGCCCGACGCCGCCGGACGGGAGCGAGCTCGGCGGGCCCGGGCCCCGCCGAGCTCGGGAGGTCAGGCCGTGGCCGACCTCCGGTCGATCACCGTGCGGAGTTTGCCACTGGTGGGGGTCCGTTCGAAGACGGTGGTGGGGGCCGTCTCGACGGTGCAGGTGAGCAGTCCCTCGGCGACGGCGGAGCCCAGTTCGGGGACGGCGGTGAGGAAGGCGGCGCGGGCGGTCCCGGGGTCGGGGGCGTAGCGCTCGTCGAGGCGGACGGTGACCCGTTCGCGGTCGGTGTCGGTGTCCAGGAGGAGCTGGAGTTCGCCGCGGTAGCCGAGGTGCTCCTCCGCGACCTGGCCGAGGCGTCGGACGTTGAGGAAGTAGGTGCCGACGCGTACGACGTCGCCGTGGCGGCCGAGGAGTTCGATCCGGGGGGCGTGGCTGCCGCAGGGGCAGGGGCCGTCCACCGTGCGGCCGAGGTCGCCGATCTGGTAGCGCTCCAGGCGCTGGCCGGCCCGGGTGCGGGTGGTGAAGACGAGTCGGCCGGGCTGTCCGGCGGCCACCGGGCGGTCGGCCTGCGGGTCCAGGATCTCCAGGGTGTGCAACTCGGTCAGGACGTGGTGGACCGACCCCTCGGCACGGGTGCACTGGTAGCCGAGCGGCCCCAGGTCGGTGCTGCCGTAGGCGGCCGAACGGATCACCTCGACGCCGAACTCCTCGGTGAGCACCCGGCGTTGCTCGGCGGTGAAGTGCTCGCCGCCGTAGAACACCTTGCGGATCCCGCCGTACGCGCGCAGCGCGTCGCGCTGGGCGTGGAACAGCTGCCACAGGTAGGAGGGCATGCCGAACACGGTGTCCGCCCGGTACGTCACCAGGGCCTCGGCGGTGGCGGCGTGGTCGGGGCCGGCGGCGATCGGGAGCTGGGTGGCGTTGAGCCGCTCCAGGATCGAGAAGAAGCTGATGAAACTGCCGTACATGCCGCCGCAGTAGAAGAGGTTGGCGGCGCGGTCCCGGGCCGGGTCGAAGCCCGCGGCGAGGAGGCCGTGCGCGGAGGCCCGCATCTGGGTGTCGTAGTCGGCGTTGGTGAACACGGACAGGGCCGGGGCCCCGGTGCTGCCGCCGCTGCGGAAGTACAGCTGGGCGTGGTCCGGTGCGAGGGTGCGCAGTTGCTCCTGCACCCCGGCCTTGTCGAGCAGCGGGCCGCCGGGCGCGGCGGGGACGGGCTCGGGGCCGGCCAGGTCGTCGAGGCAGGCGGTGGTGGCGAAGGTGTCGTCCGCGCGGACGTCGACCCGGCGGCTGTACCGCTGCAGGGCGTACACGCCGTCGTGGGGTTCGCCGTGGTAGCTGTCGAGCATCCCGCCGACCGGGGTGACCCGCAGGACTCCGGCGGCGACGACCGCCTGCGAGAGCCGGGCGACGTCGGCGCGGCTGCCGCCGATCGCGGCGGTCTGCAGGTAGCGCCGCATCGGTCGCAGGACGGTCATGACGGAGGCGCGGGGGAGTGGCTTGACCCAGATGCTGCGGTGGAGCGGCGAGGCGGCGAGGGCGGGCCGGGTGTCGGCGAGGACGCGCCAGGAGCCGTCCTCGGCGGCGATCACCCGGGTGAGGCCCAGGTGTTCCTCCAGCCGGGCGACGAGTTCGGTGGTGGTGATCTCGGCGTGCTCGGCCGGGTCGGGTTCGGGCCGGGGCGAGGTGGCCGACGCGTCGGCGAGATGGCCGGCGAAGCGCTCGGCGAAGGCGAAGACCTCGTCCTCGTCCTCGGTGTCGAGGTAGACCACCTGCGGGCTGGAACAGGCCTGTTGCTCAAAGCGGCAGACGTCGGCGGCGAGCGCGTCCAGCACCGCCGCGTCCGACCAGGCGTCACGGGTGAGGTAGGCGAGGGAGATCCGGTGCCCCCACTCGACGAGGCGGCAGCCGGGCGGGACGAGTCCGGCGACCGAGCGGACGGCCTCCTCGCCGCCCCAGACCGCCACCGCGTCGGCGGCCTCGCAGAGCAGCCGCAGCCAGTCGGTGCGGGCGGAGGGGAAGCGCAGCGCGACGATCCGCCGGGCGAGTGCGCCGGTGGGGTCGGCGGCGGCCAGTTCGGCGAGCAGGTGCTGGGCGAGCAGGGTGTCGCCGCTGCTGGTCTTGAGCACGTTGAGGTTGCCGGTGAGCAGGCCCTCGACGACGCTCAGCGGGGCGACGGCGGCGGCGTTGCCGGGGGCGATGTGGACCAGCAGGCCGACCGGTGACCAGGCCTCGAAGACCGTCTCGCGAGCGTCGGGACGGGTGAACCGTTCGGGGCGCAGCCCGCCGAGTTCGCGGCGGAGCTTGCGTTCCAGGGCGGGGCGGGCGATCGCACCGGCGATCTCGGCGAGGGTCGCCGCGGCCTCGTCCAGGTCGCCGTTGCCGGAGGCGAGTTCGGCGAGCAGACGGGTGTGGGCGGGGTCGCCCGGGGTGCCGAGGGCGTCGGCGAGGCGTTCGCAGGCGGCCAGCACCAGCTCGGTGGGCAGCGGTTCGGCGAGGGTCCGCGCGGCGAGTGCGGGCAGGTCGGCGAGCCGCCGGGCGGCCTCCTCGTCGTCGACGAACGAGCCCTGCCAGAAGTGCGGTCGGGTGGTCACGACATTCCCTTCATGAGTTCGGCGGCGGCCGCCGCGCAGGTCCGGTTGCGGCTGACCCCGGCGCGGCCGTGGACGGTGAACCACGGCGTCGGCAGCGGGCAGGGGCACTCCTGCGCGGGGTGCAGCGAGGCCAGGTCGCCCATCACGACGCTCTGCGCCGGCACCGAGGTGATGTACGGGGAGACCAGGTGGAGGAAGCCGCGTTCGCCGTACGGCAGCGGCTCCAGGGTGCGGGTGTCGCGCACGGCCGCCCGCGACCAGACCGGGACGTGCAGCCGGTGGTGCCCGCACTCGATGTACGGCACGCAGTGCTCGACCGAGCCGAAGGTGTCGCGGATCCGCTCGGAGGGGACACCGAGCCGCTCGGTGACCTCGGCGTAGAACTCGTCCTTGCCGATCTGCCGGTCGGTGTGGCCCTTCCAGCCGCCGCCGAGCAGCACCAGCGAGCCGGCGGGCAGTCGGAGCGGCGGCAGACCGAGGGCGCGCATCCGCTCCAGGGTGAAGTGCAGGAAGGCCGGGAAGCCGAGGATCCGCACCGGCAGCCCGTCGGCGGCGTACCGCCGCAGCGCCTCGATGCAGCCGTGCACGTCGAACTCGTGGCCGCTGCCGGTGTGCCGCAGTGCGTGCGTGGTGTCGTTCGCCGGGGCGAAGTCGCACAGGTAGTTGTCGGTGAACGAGGTGCCGAGCTTCAGCTGAGGGGCCGGTTCGTAGCTGTACAGCAGGTAGTTGACGGGCCGGTCGGGGGTGATCCAGCCGTAGTGGTCGAAGATCCGGGCGACCATGCGCTGGGCGGAGCGGATCGTCCAGGTGTCGAAGAACATCTGCGACTTCTGGCCGGTGGTGCCGGAGGAGGTGAGGTGGAGGAACACCTCCTCCCGCGGGATGGACAGCACCTCGTGGCGCTTGAAGAAGTTGGCGTGCACCAGCGGTGTGCGGATCCCCGCGCCGACGGTCGGCGCCGGGGTCTCCGCCGGGCCGTCCAGCAGCGAGCGGAGGAACGGCGAGCGCTGCGCGTGCCAGGCGTTGGTCTCGGCCATCGCGGCGGCGAACAGCGCGTCGGCCTCCGGACCGGCGGCGTACGGGGTGGCCAGGTCGCACAGCTGCTGCAGGTGCGGGAGCGCGGCGGGGTCGGGGACCTCGACCGGCGCGAGATGGGCGTTCACGGGATGGACGGTCACGGGGCAACCTCGGGAAGGGGTAGGTAGGTCGAGGTCCAGGCGGTCAGGTAGGCCAGCAGGTAGGGCTGGAGCCGGTCGCTGACGGCCGTGGTCCGGAAGTCGATCTGACGGCTGGTCCGGGACAGCACGACGTAGTCGTGGAACCGCTCGCCGATCCGGCGCATCGCCGGGTAGACGGCGCTCGGGATGAACCCGGCGGCGAGGAAGGCGTGCAGCGCGGCGGTGTCGGCCAGCGGCAGCAGCGTCTCGACGTAGTCGGCGCCCGCGCGGGTGACGGCCGCCATCAGCGGCTCCAGCGCCCCCGCGACGGCCGCCGGCGACGGGTGCACGGCGACCAGCGAGCAGCTCGCCGCGACCGGGTCCAGGTCGGCGTACGCCTCGAACGCGCCGTCCGGCGGCGTGAGGACGGCGTTCGGCACGTGCAGGGGGAAGAACCGCTCCGCCGGGTCGGGGAACAGCTCCAGGAACCGGCGGCGGACGAAGCCGGGCGCGGTGACCAGCTCCATCGGCGCGGTCGACGGCGCTCCCGGCCCGGCAGGCCGGGCCGGGCCGTCCACGGCGAGCGGGCGGCCGTGGTCGAGGCCGGTGCTGCGGCCGGCCGCCTCCAGCAGCGGGACGAGGGCACCCGGCACGGCGTCGACGCTCTCCCGCCGGGCCAGTACGCCGTCGGCATGCCGGGCGAACAGCGCGAGGCTCTCGCACCCGGCCACCTCGACCGCGTTCGGCAGCAGGCCGAGGGCCTGGAATCCGTTGCGGGCGAAGACCTGCTGCGGGCCCGGGGTGACCACCCGGACGGTCGCGTACACCGAGTCCAGGGAGCCGGTCGCGAAGGCGTCCCGGCACACCGCGGCGGTCAGCCGCCCGGCCAGTCCGCCGCCCCGCTGCTCCGGGTGGACGGCCAGACCGACCAGCTTGCCGATCCGGCTGCCCGGGTCGGTCTGCACCGCGACGGATCCGACCGGCTGACCGGTACGCTCCTGACGGGCCGTCAGCCAGTGGGTGTGCGGGTCGGCGATCAGGCGGCGCATCTCCCGCGGGTCGCTGCCGAGCGCGACCGGGTAGCCGTGGCCGTAGACGTCGAAGTAGAGCTGCCGCAGCTGCGCGACGTCCTGCGCGGCGGCGGGGCCGATCGTCACCGTCATCGCGCGCCCCCGACCGGCTGCGGGGCCGGTACCCCGTGGGCGGGGGCCGGCTCGCGTCGGCCCGACCACCACAGCGCGGCGGCGACCGGCAGCACACCGAGCGCCTGGACGAGGCAGAGCGTGCGCGGCGAGAGATGGTCGCCGAGCAGGCCGAAGACCAGCGAGGAGACCGGGAAGGTCGCCCCGAGCAGCGCCTGCATCACCGCGAAGAAGCCGGGCCGGTCCTCGGCCGGCACCGTCCGCTGGAACAGCGCCACGAAGCGGACGCCGATCACGCCGACGCACCAGCCGGCCACCGCCATGGACGCGAGCGCCGCGATCCGGCCGGTAGCCAGGCCGGGCAGGCCGAGTGCGGCGGCCATCAGGCCGAGGCAGCCGGCGCCGACCGCGGTC
The DNA here is from genome assembly GCA_002300355.1 of Streptomyces sp. TLI_235. Taxonomy (NCBI): domain Bacteria; kingdom Bacillati; phylum Actinomycetota; class Actinomycetes; order Kitasatosporales; family Streptomycetaceae; genus Streptomyces; species Streptomyces sp. TLI_235. The sequence goes on along the minus strand of NSGV01000002.1, from coordinate 620,616 downwards.
GGAGCGCCCGGGAGGCGGCCGCCGGTGGCCGATCCCGCCAGGGTGCCGAGCCCGAGGGCCGCCTCCAGGGCGGCGACGGTCGAGCCGTCGGCGTGCAACACCGCCCGGGTGTACAGCGGCATCACCACGAACACGGCGGTGGTGAAGAGGTTCGCCGCGGTGAAGCAGAGCAGCACCCGCCGCACGAAGGGCAGACCGGCCAGGATGCGCCGCAGCGGCCGCCGTTCGGCGCTCGCACCGCCTTCGGCGGCGGCCGTCGCGGGGAACCGGGTCGCGCCGATCAGCGCGGCCGCCAGCAGGTAGGCGCCGGCGCATCCGGCGACAATGCCGCCCAGGCCCGCCGCGTCGACCACCAAGGGGCCGAGCAGCCCGCCGGCCAGCCCGGCCAGGGACTGGGTGGCGAGTTCGAACCCGGTCGCGGCCTCGATGTCGGCGTCCTCGACGAGGTCGGGGACGGAGGTGGTCAGGCAGGGGTCGAAGATCGCCTGGCAGCCCGCCAGCAGCAGGGCGGTGCCGTACACGACCGCCATCGGCGGCGCCGCGGCGTACGTCCAGCCGGCCGTGCCGAGAGCGACCAGGGCCGCGACGGCGGCCGCGGCGCCGAGCACCGTCCGGTGCGGGCAGCGGGCGACGATCGCCGCCACCAGCGGCGCCAGCGCCACCGCGGGCAGCGTGCCGACGGCGAGCAGCAGGCCGGAGGCGAGCCCGCGGTCCGCGCCGGCGGCGTAGCCCACCAGCCACCACACCGCGCCGACCTGGAACATCCGTCCGGCGGCCTGGGTGAGCACCTGCGCGGCCCAGACGGCGCCGAAGCGACGGTTGCGCACGACGAGCGGCAGGCGGCGCGCGGCCGCCCCGGTGGCCGTCACGAGTGCGGCCGTTCGTCGAGGACGCGGACCAGCTTGCCGGTCCGCGTGTTGACGGCGAGTTCGTGGTGGCGGACCCAGTCGACCGACAGCGGGTGGACGTGGCCGGCGGTGACCGCCTCGGGGTACAGCGGACGGGCCGCGTGGAGCGCGGCCACCACGGACGCGGACAGCTCGGCGAGCCCGGCGGGGTTGCCGTCGTAGGCGAGGCGCAGCACCAGCCCGTCCCGGCCGTCCCAGCGGCGCACCACCAACTGCACGCCGGCGATGCGGCCTCCCGGGTCGGTGGTCCGGACGAGGTCGAGGACGTCCTGGGTGTAGAGCGAGACCGGGCCGACCCGGACGCCCTCCTCGGCCCGGCCGAGGATGCGGAACCGCCCGGCGGCGGCGTCGGTCCACTCCGCGCGGTCGCCGACGGGGTAGCGCAGGACGGGCATCAGCCGCCGCCGCAGGTCGGTCACCACGACGCGGCCGGGCACGCCCTCCCGGGTGATCGGCTCGCCGGTGTGGTCGTCGAGGATCTCCACCACCGTCTCCGGTGCGAACACCCGGTGCACCCGGGTGTCCGCCCCCGGCACCGGGCGGCCGAGCAGCCCGGCGTCGACGGCGGCGTAACCGATGGACGACACCCCGGCGTTGGGGAACACCTTGCCCAACAGCGGCTGCTGGTCCTGGTAGAGGCCCTCGCCGCCGAACAGCAGCAGCTCCACGTGCGGGAGTTCGAGGCCGGAGGTGAGGAGGTGGTCGGCCAGCGCGCACAGCGTCGTCGGGGTGCCCGCCACCACCTCGGCGCCGAACTGCTCCAGGGTCCGCGCGGTCGACTCCAGCGGCGCCGCTCCGCCGATCGGGAGCCGGACGTTGGCGACCGGCGAGCGGTGCAGCGCGTCGAGGACGAAGGTGTAACTGGCGTACAGGTCACCGGCGTAGAAGAGATCGGCGACCCGGTGGCCCGGCCGCAGCCCGGCGTCGACCAGCCCGGCGCCGAACGAGGTGGTGAACTCCCGCCACTCGTCCCGGCTGTAGTACGAGAACTTCGGCGAGCCGGTGGTGCCGCCGCTCTTGAAGACCACGGCCTCCTCCAGCGGGCCGGTCAGCAGCCGGTTGCCGCGGGGCGTGTTCGCCAGCCAGAACGCGGCCTGCGGAACGGCCGGTAGATCGGTCAGCCGTTCCGTCCGGTCGGGCAGGCCGGAGTACAGCTCGGCATAGAAGGGTGAATTGCGGCGGACGAAGCGGATGAGTTCCGCTGGTGGGTGAACGGGCATCGATTCCTGCTTTGAGGCATGCGAGGGTGGAGCGAGATCGCGGCACGGCGACCTCGCCCGAATGGTCGGACGCGAAGGGGGCCGACAGTCCGCGGAGTTCGGAATTCACCGGTACCCGGCGGCGGCCACTGGATCGGAAACGATCGATCGTCGGGCCGCGCTGGTCCGGATGCGCGCGGATCGTCAGGCAGTTGACACGAAGTGAGGAGTGCGGGGCCTCCCGTTCGATGAAACAGAGGCTAGCACCTTCATGTGCCTTCGGATTCCACCATGTGAGATCCCCGGGGGTGCCGTGAGAGCCCTGCCTGAGCCTCAATCAGCGGTTTTCCGGCCGACCGGAATGCGGTGGTGAGTTACGTCTCAGGTGCAGCGCGGTTCCGCTGCTGGGCGGTCGGATTTCTCGCATATTCTGCAGTTGAAGGAGAAACATTTCAGGTGCGTCCGCCGGATTGCGGTGCGGATGCCGGAATTGCCACCCGCCATTCGGCGGGTGGGGCCTCCGCCGATCGGCGGGATAGCCGGACGCGGCCCGGGAGCCGTGCTCCGGGCCGCGTCCGGCAGGACCGGTCCTCGGTCACCCGTCGGACCGCGCTGCGACCGCGGACCGTCCGGCCGGCACCGGCCGTGGTGCGGCCTGCGGGCCCGCGTCCGTCGGCGGGGCCGTCCGGCGGGGTGCGAGCAGCGCCGAGACGATGCCTAGGGCGGCGAGTGCCGCGCCCACCCACAGGGCCGGCCGGAAGGCGTCGACGAAGGCGTCGGGCGTGCCGTAGACGCCGGGGCCGGTGAACACGGCCGCGAGCACGGCCACGCCGAAGACTCCGCCGAGTTCACGGATCGCGCTGTTCGCCCCCGAGGCGACCCCGGCCTCCTGCGGCGGGACGGCGCCCATCACCGCGTTGGCCACGGTCGGGAAGCACATCGACGTGCCGACCCCGGCGACCGTGAGGGCGATGCTCAGCTGCGCGTAGCCCATGCCGGGGTCGGCGATCGCGGCGACCCAGCCGAGCCCGGCGGCCTGCAGCGTCAGGCCGGCGGCCATGAACGGCCGGTTGCCCCACCGCTCCGAGAGGGCGCCGGCGATGGGGGCGACCACCATGGGCGTCGCCGTCCACGGCAGGATCCACAGGCCCGCGGCGAGCGGCGAGTTGCCGAGCCCGACCTGCAGGAACTGCGACATCAGGAAGAGCGCGCCGAACAGTGAGGCGTACATGAAGAAGCTGACGCCGTTCGCCGTGGCGAAGCCCCGCAGACGGAAGAGGCCGAGGGGAAGCATCGGGTAGCGGGTCCGCCGCTGCCAGGCGAGGAAGCAGGCCGCCAGCGCCGCTCCGGCCAGCAGGGAGAGCACCACCTCGGCGCTGCCCCAGCCGACGGTGTTCGCCCGGACGAGCCCCCAGGTCAGGCCGAGGAACCCGGCTCCGGCCAGGGCGAGTCCGGGGAGGTCGAGGCGGGGCCGCGGGCCGAAGCTCTCGGTCAGTCGGCGCAGCGCGAGCGGGGCCAGCACGAGCCCGATCGGAACGTTGAGCCAGAAGATCCACTGCCAGTCGAGGCCGTCGGTGATGGCTCCGCCGACCACCGGCCCGGCGGCGACGGCGAGGCCCGCGATGCCGCCCCAGAGCCCGATCGCCGCCCCGCGCTTCTCGGCGGGGAAGGCCTGGCTGATCAGGGTGAGGGTCAGCGGCATCACGATCGCCGCGAAGCCGCCCTGCACCGCCCGGGCCGCGATCAGCGCGCCGACGGACGTCGAGAGCGCGGCCGCGGCCGAGGCGGCGGAGAAGCCGAGGAGTCCGACGGCGAACATCCGCCGCCGGCCGAACCGGTCGCCGAGTGCCGCCCCGGTCAGCAGCAGGCAGGCGAAGGACAGGTTGTAGGCGTTGACCGTCCACTCCAGATCGGTGAGTTTCGCGCCCAGGTCGACCCGCAGCACCGGCAGTGCGGTGGTGACGACCAGGGTGTCGAGGGCGACCATGAACAGGCCGAGGGACGCCAGGACCAGGGTCCACGTCTGGTGCGGCCGACCGGCGGCCGGTGCACGGGGCCCGGGGGCGTGCGGGGTGGCTGCGGGGGGCATGGGATGCGCTCCTTGCGGATCGGGTGCCGGAATCGGTCTCACTGGACCGACGGACGACCGGGCCCCGGATCGACAGGAACCGCCGGAAAACGTCCCAGGACGGAGAATTGCCCGGGAAAGGTGTCGATCCGGGCGGGCGCCGACCGTCGGCATGACGGGAGGGCCCGGCCGGCGGGCCCGATCGAGAAGGGATCGCGTCATGGCGCAGTACCTGATCCTGGTCTACCGGGAGGAAGCCCGGGTGGCCGCCGTCTCCGCGCAGGAGTGGGAGGCGGCGCTCAAGGACCACCTCGCGTTCCAGGAGCGCAACGCGGAGGCCATCCTCGGGGCCAACGCCCTGCACTTCACCGAGACGGCCACCTCCGTCCGCCCCGACGGCTCCGGCGGCCTGGCCGTCACGGACGGGCCGTTCGCCGAGACCAAGGAGGCGCTCGGCGGTTACTACCTCGTCGAGGCCGCGGACCTGGACGAGGCCATCGCCCTGGCCAAGCAGGTCCCGGTCCACTTCGGCGGCGGCGTCGAGGTCCGGCCCGTCCGGGTGTTCGACTGACGGTGGCTGCCGATGGCCACCGACCCCGCGGTCGCCGCCGCGGTCGCGGACGCGCACCGGCACGAGTGGGCCTTCGTGCTCGCCGCGACGGCGCGCGTCACCCGTGACCTCGACCTGGCCGAGGAGTGCGTGCAGGACGCCTACGCCAAGGCACTGACGGTGTGGGGCGAGCGCGGCATCCCGCGGCGCCCCGGCGCCTGGCTCACCACGACCGCCCGCAACCGGGCCACGGACGAGCTGCGCCGCCGCGCCACCCTGCGCCGGACGCTGCCGCTCCTGCTCGACCGCTCCGCCGGCCCCGGGCCGGACGAACCCGTCCCGGAGCCGGCCGGGGAGGGCGAGGACCTTCCCGACGACCGGCTCCGGCTGATCTTCACCTGCTGCCACCCGGCACTCGCCGAGGAGGCCAAGGTCGCGCTCACCCTGCGGCTGCTCTGCGGCCTGACCACCGCCGAGGTGGCCCGGGCCTTCCTCGTCGGCGAGCCGGCCATGGCCGCCCGCATCACCCGCGCGAAGAAGAAGATCGCCGCCGCGCGCATCCCCTACCGGGTGCCGCCCGCCGGTGAACTGCCCGAACGCATCGACGCCGTCCTCACCGTCGTCCACCTGGTCTTCACGACCGGGCACACCGCCCCCGCCGGCGACGACCTCGTCCGCCGCGACCTGGTGGAACGCGCCGTCGACCTCGCCCGGATGCTGCGCGACCTGCTGCCGCAGGACGCCGGGACCGCCGGACTGCTCGCCCTGATCCTGCTGACCGACGCCCGGCGCGAGGCCAGGTCGGCCGCGGACGGACGGCTGCTCCTGCTCGCCGAGCAGGACCGGCGGCGCTGGGACCACGGGCAGATCGAGGAGGGCCTCGCCCTCGTCCGTGAGGCCCTGCGCCCGCGGCCGCCGGGGCGCTTCGCACTGATGGCGGCCATCGCGGCCGTCCACGCGGAGGCGCCGAGCTGGCAGGAGACCGACTGGCGCGAGGTGGTCGCGCTCTACGACCTGCTGGTCCAGATCTGGCCGTCGCCGGTGGTGGCCCTCAACCGGGCCGTCGCGGTGGGCTTCGCCGACGGCCCGGCCGCCGGGCTCGCCGCACTCGACGCACTGGCCGCCGAACCGCAACTGGCGGGCTACGGCTATCTCGCCGCCGCCCGCGCCGACTTCCTGCGGCGCCTGGACCGCACAGCCGAGGCCCGGCTGGCCTACCAGGAGGCGCTGATGCTCACCGCGAACACCGTCGAACGCGAGTTCCTGGCCGACCGGTTGAGCGAGCTGGACGCCCGGGGCCCGGCGTGAGCGCGGAGGCACCCGAGCGTCCGGGTGTCAGCGCAGGCAGCCGGTGATCCGGACAGCCGTCCGGGCGTACCCGACGAGGCCGCTGCCGGGGTCGGTGGCCGTGAGGACGAGGGTGTAGTCACCGTCGGCGAGCAGGGGGACGGTGAAGCGCCCGGAGCTGCCCGTACCGACGGTCACCGGACCGTTCGGGCCGGTGATCTGCCAGAGCATGTGCTGCGGATCGGTGATCGGCCGGTCGCCCGGCCGGGTGCGGGCCGTACCGGTGAACGCCTCCTCGCAGCCGCGGCGGAGTGTCCCGCCCTGGTGCGGTTCGGTGATGGAGACCGCCGGCGGCTGCGGCTGCGCCGAGGTGCTGCCGCCCGGCGCGGGCGCGGTGACGCTGCTGCTGCCCGGGCGCGGCGTGGCGCCGGGGGTGCGGGAGGCGCCGCCGGTGGCCGAGCGTCCGGCCGAGGGCGTGGCGGCGGACGCGGAGGCGGACGAGCCGGAGGGGCTGGGCGGCCCGGCCGTCGGCGAGGCCGGCAGGCCCGGCACGGACGGCAGGTCCCAGGCCGGCGGCGACACGGCCGGGGTCGGCGCGGGCACCACCGGGCCCGGCCGGGTGGGCCGGGCGTCGACCGTGCCGCAGATCGCGCTGCCGGTGATCTGCTGGCTCGCGGGCACGGTGGCGCCGCGGAGCTCCTGGTCGTCCGCACCGCGCGCCCGGGAGCCGAAGTAGCCGTTGCCGGTGAGCTCCTCGCGGCTGCTGTGCTCGATCCACACCGAGTTGCGGAACTCGGTGCCGGCCGCCTGCTCGTTGCGGCCGGTGAGGTGCCACTCCCTGACCACGTGCCCGGAGCCGCCGGGCGCCGGCCCGTCCGCGGAGGCGTACAGCAGGCCGTCGCCGACGTACGGCTGCGGCCGGGTGCCGCCGTTCGCGGCGGCCACGGTGAAGCCGAAGCCGCCGCCCACCGCAAAGGTCTTCTTCGGGCAGTGCACGGTGAGTTCGGCCGCGCCGCCGGCCGCCACGGCCGCCTGCGCGGTCACCACGGAGACGTCCTTCAGCTTGGCGCAGATCGCCCGTACGTCGACCGCGTAGTTGGCCTGCGGCGGCTGCGGGTCCTCGATCCGGGTCCGGCGTTCGGCGAGGTCGCTGCTCTGCAACGGATAGGTGTGGGTGGCGAGCTCGGTCCCGGGGTTGACCGAGGCCGCCCAGGCGAACGGGGCGGTGCCGGAGCCGTCGAGCGGAGAGAGCCGGTCCAGCGGGAGCGGGGCCGCGCCGCGCCCGGCGACGGCCTTGCCGGCCCGGAACTCCATGCCGGTCATGGTGAATCCGGGGATGCAGGTGTCCGTGCCCAGCGCGGTGGCCGCCAGCCCGGCCCAGGGGCCGTCCGTCGTCAGGTCGCGGATCCCGCCGTCGTGACCGGCGGTCACCTTGTCCACGCGGTCCCGGAAGGCGAGGGCCCGCCGCGTGTAGGCACCGCGCGGGGCGAACTCCACCGGCGCATTCACGCACAGCGCGTACACGGTGAGGGTCACCGGCGCACTGCCGGGGTTGTACGCGGCCGCCAGCCAGGCGCTGCTGCCGACGAACTCGCTGGTGGTGGCGTACCCGGGGCCGTCGACCGCGTAACCGCCGCCCAGCGCCGTCTCGTTGGCGGCGCAGGCCGCCACCGCGGTCTGCTGCCCGCCCGCCGCCAGTGCCACCTGCGCGTTGCGCTGCACGACCTGCAGCTGCGGTTCCACCGCCGCCCACCACACACCGGCACCGACCGCCCCGGTGACCACCAGGGCACCGGTCACCGCCGCGACGGCGGCCTTGCCGCCCAGTGCACCGGTCACTTTCGCCCAGACCGCGGAACCCATCGCTGCCGCCCTTCCGCCCCGGTCGGGGCGACCTGCGCGCCATCAGGAGTGCCGTGCGCTGCCGGTCCGGCCGAGGGGTGCGCGGGCGGGGCGGCCGGGACACCGTAGCGCCGTTCGGCGGCCGCGCCCAGAGGCCGGACAGCGCTTTCCCGCACGACTCCGGAAGGTCGGCGGTCAGCGGTGGGCGAGTGCCAGCTGCAGGCCGCCCTCGGCGGAGGCCGGGTGGTCGAGGGCGGCGGCGACGTCCGGGGGGAGGGCGCGCAGGCCCAGCAGGCCGGCGGTGAGGTCGGCGGTCGCCCGGTGCCAGTCGCCGGCGCGGCGCAGCAGGGTGTGACCGCTGCCGGCCACCCGGTAGCCGGCGGCCTGGGCGCCGGCGCCGCGGGCCCGGGCGGCGAAGCGCAGCGTGGCGTCCGGCGCGGTGATCCGGTCGAGGTCGCCGTGCAGCATCAGCAGGCGGCGGCCGGCCAGGTGCCCGCAGGGCTCGTCCTCCGGGCACCACGGGGCGAGCGCCACGACGCCCGTCACGCAGGGGTGCCCGGCGGCCCGCAGGGCGGCCCGACCGCCCATGGAGTGGCCGATCAGCACGGTCGGCACCGGGCCGAGCTCCTCGGCGAGGTCCTGCAGTGCGGCGAGGGTGTCCTGGGCGGCGTCGGCCCGGTCGCCGTTCCAGCCGCGGCAGCGGTACCGGACGACGCCGACGGCGACCCCGGCGCCCGCGGTCGCCCTCTCCACGGCGCGGGCGAACGGCCGCATCCGCAGGCCCGGCAGGTTGACCGGCCCCGGCCGGTGCAGACCCGCCTCCTGGCCGCCGTGCAGCACCAGCACCGCGGCATCGGGCGCCTCGGGCCGCTCGCGCCACACCAGTGCCCGGTGGCCGGGTGCCGCCGGCACCGCCTGTCCGTCCTTCACCGTCACTCCTGTCAGCCGGGGCTGTCACTGTACGCGGCCCCCCGGGCCGGAGGTAAGGACGGGCCGGGCGCCCCGGTCGCCCCGCCGGGAGCCGTCCGCGGACCGTAAGGCCGCCGTTCCGGTCCGACGGCCCGCGGGCTCGTAGGGTTGGGGGCGCCGACCGGTCGTGGCACCGGCGGCAGCCGTTCGACGAGTGACCGTCACCACCGAAGGAGAGGCCATGCCTGACGCCCCCTCGACCCCGCCCGCCGCGGGCACCCCCGGCCGGGCCGAGATCGGCGTGATCGGCGGCTCCGGCCTGTACGCCCTGCTCGACGACGTCACCGAGGTCACCGTGCAGACCCCGTACGGGGCGCCCAGCGACTCGGTCTTCCTCGGCGAGGTCGCCGGCCGCACCGTCGCCTTCCTGCCGCGGCACGGCCGCGGGCACACCCTGCCGCCGCACCGGATCAACTACCGCGCCAACCTGTGGGCGCTGCACTCCCTCGGGGTGCGGCAGGTGCTCGGCCCGTGTGCGGTCGGCGGCCTGCGCACCGAGTACGGGCCGGGCACGCTGCTGGTGCCGGACCAGTTCGTCGACCGCACCCTCGGCCGGGTGCAGACCTTCTACGACGGCCTCCCGTTGCCCGACGGCTCGGTGCCCGAGGTGGTGCACGTCTCGATGGCCGACCCGTACTGCCCGGACGGCCGCCGGGCCGCACTGGCCGCGGCTCGCGCCAACGCCTGGGAGCCGGTCGACGGCGGCACCCTGGTCGTCGTCGAGGGCCCGCGGTTCTCCACCCGCGCCGAGTCCCGCTGGTTCACCGCCAACGGCTGGTCCGTGGTCGGCATGACCGGTCACCCGGAGGCCGTCCTCGCCCGCGAACTCGGCGTCTGCTACAGCTCGTTGGCGCTGGTGACCGACCTGGACGCCGGGGTGGAGACCGGCGAGGGCGTCACCCACGCCGAGGTGCTGGAGGTCTTCGCCCGCAACGTCGACCGGCTGCGCACCGTCCTCTTCAAGGCGCTCGCCGGCCTCCCGGCGGCGCGCGACTGCGTCTGCTCGCACGCCCTCGACGGCCTGGAGACCGGCCTGGCCGGCGTCCCCGAATAGACCCGGACGGCCGCGGCGCCGGTGCACCCGTCACGGGTGGACCGGCGCCGCGGCATGTCAGCGCGGGCCGCGCCGCCGCCGGTGACGCCGGAGCAGGGCCGCCGCCGTGGTGGCCAGGGCGATCACGGCCAGTGTCAGCAGCCAGTTGCGCAGATAGGGCAGCGGCAGCACGGACGGGTTGCCGTGGTCGTCGTTCGCCCGCAGCACCACCGGCAGGGCGACCGCCGTCACCGCCGCGGCCACCGCGAGCGCGGCCCGGACGGCGGTCCCACGGACCGCCACCGCCCCCGCCGCGCAGACCAGCGGCAGCCACAGGCCGTCGTGCAGCAGCAGGCCGCCGACCGCCCAGCGCAGCACGCCGAGCGGATCGCCGATGTACGGTTCGGCGAGCAGGCCGTACACCCCGTAGCCGATCATCGCGGCCCCGGCGGCCACGGCCGCCGTGCGCAGCACCCGCCGCATCACAGCACCTCCATCCGTTGGACCCACTTGGTCTGCAGCACACCGGGCCGGTTCGGCGCCACGATCCGGGCCGGGAACCCGTGGTCCGCGGCGAGCACCTCGCCGTTGACGCGCAGGGCCAGCAGGGTGAGCGGGTCGCGGGCGTAGCCGGCCGGCATATCCATGACGCGGTACGGTCCGTCGGCCTCCAGCGAGGTCACCCGGACGGTGGCGTCCGCAGGTGCCCCGGCCCGGTCCAGCAGATCGCGCAGGCGGACCCCGGACCAACGCGCCGACGCACTCCAGCCCTCCACGCAGGAGATCGGCAAGTCGTGTTCGTACTGGGGGAGTTCGGCCAGCTCGCGGAGGCTCAGCGAGTAGGGGTGCGGCCCGTCGACCTGCAGCCGCCAATCCGCGGGGACGGTCGTGGTGCCGGCCTGCGCGGCGGTGCGGTTGACCGGCAGCCCCTGCGGGCCGATGTCCGGGCGGCGCGGCGCGAACAGGTCCAGGGCGCGCAGCCACGGCACCGTCTGCCCGGCCGTGGTGACGGTGACCGCGGCCACCGAGGCCGCCACCACCCCCAGGAAGGCGCGCCGGCCCGCGAGTTCGGGCCGCACCCGCCGCCAGTGCGCCGCGATCAGCGGGGCCTTGGCGCCCACGTGCACCAGCAGCCCGCCGGTCGCCAGCCAGCCCAGCCAGAAGTGCGTCTGCCGGAACGGGAACGGCCACGGGTACCACTGCACGGTGTTGAGCAGCCCGGTGAACAGCTCCAGCAGCATCGCCGCCACCAGCACGGCGATGCCCAGCCGCTCCAGCAGGTGCGCCACGCTGCGGGCGGGCGGCCACTCGAACAGCCGGGGGTAGACCGTCCACAACTTGGCACCGAGCAGCGGGATCGCGGCGGTGCCGCTGATCACGTGCAGGCCCTGGGTGACCCGGTAGCCGTTCACCGGTCTGCTGGGCAGCAGACCGGCCGCCCACCCGGGCGGCTGCTGCAGCACATGGCTGAGCAGCCCGGTCAGGAAGCAGAGCAGCACGGAGGCGCCGAGCCAGCGGCCCAGCACCACGGCCGTCCTGGGCTCGTGCAGCCGCGAGCGGAAGGTGCCCTCGCGGAGCGGCCCGCGCCGCAGCGCCTCGGGCGGGGCCGGCAACGGCAGGTCGAGCCGCCTGCGGCGGGGAGCGGGGCCCGGATCGGTAGTGTCGTCGTCCACCGCTCCATGACACCGCCCGCAGGCCCCCGCCGACCCCAATGACGTGCTTACGGAAGTCGAACGGCGCAGCCGCCGCTGGCCCCGAGCCGCAGCGACCTGCCGGGCGGTCCGCGCACTGCTCCGAAGGCTTACGGAACGCGTACGGCGGCCCCGCCCACCGGCTCGGAGCCGCCGCGGGGTGGCACGGTGGCGGTGTGCGCCTCGCCGTTCTCCCCGCTCTGTTCGCCCTGGTCGCAGCCCTCGCGCTGACCGTCACCTCGGGCGGCACCCTCGGCAACCCCCGTCCGCTGTACGGCTGGTACGCCGCCGACCTGGCGCTGTTCGCCCTCGCCGTCGCCCTGCTGAGGTACGCGCCCCGCCGTGGGCGCGCCGCCCTGGTGCTGGCCGGCTCGGTAGCGGTCGCCGCGGTCGGCCTGCTCGCCCCGCCCCGCACCAGTGACGACGCCTACCGCTACCTCTGGGACGGCCGGGTGCAGGCGGCCGGGACCAGCCCCTACCGCTACGCGCCGGACGACCCGGTGCTCGCCGGGCTGCGCGCCGCATCGCCCGACCTCTTTCCGCCCGCCGGCCCGTGCACCGGCTGGGACGAGCGCCGTACCGCCGCGGGCCAGTGCAGCCGGCTCAACCGGCCCGCCGTGCACACCCTCTACCCGCCGGTCGCCGAGGCCTGGTTCCGCGGCCTCGCCGCGGCGGGAGGCGGCATCCGTACCGCCCAGGCCGGCGGCGCCCTGCTCGCCGTCGGCACCACCGGCCTGCTGCTCACCCGCCGGCGTCCGGCGCACGCGGCGCTGTGGGGCTGGTTCCCCGGCATCACCGTCTGGGCGGTCAACGACGCCCACGTCGACACCCTCGGCGCCCTGCTGCTGACCGCCGCCCTGCTGCTCACCGCCTCCGGTGCGCGCGCTCCCGACGCGCGGTGGCGCCGGACGGCCGCCGGCGGGGCGCTGCTCGGCGCGGCGACCGCGGTCAAACTGCTGCCCGGCCTCGCCCTGCCGGGGGCGATGTCCGGCCTGCTGGCCCGCCGGCCCCGCCCCCGCGACCTGCTGCTGCCCGCGGCGGCGCTGGCCGCCTTCGCCCTCGCCTACCTGCCCCACCTGCTCGCCTCCGGCACCGCCGTGCTCGGGTACCTGCCCGGCTACCTGCGGGAGGAGGGATACCGGGACCCGGGCGGCCGCTTCGGGCTTCCCCGGCTGCTGCTGCCCGGCGGCGCCGCCCCGTACGCGGCGGCCCTGGTGCTGCTCGCCGTCGTGCTGTGGGTGCTGCGGCGCGGTGACCCGGCCCGGCCCTGGTCCGGGGCGCTGCTGGTCACCGGTACCGCCCTGCTGCTGGCCGCCCCCGGATACCCCTGGTACGCGCTGCTGGTGGTCGCCCTCGTCGCCCTGGACGGCCGCTGGGAGTGGCTCGCCGTCCCGGCCGCCGGGCAGGCGCTCTACCTGCTCGGCGGCAGTGCCCAGCAGGCCTGCTACGCGGCGGCCGCGGCCGTGGTGCTGACCGGCGCGCTGTTCCGGCGGCTGCTGGGGCCGGGCTCCGCGGGCACGCCGCGCGAGCCCCGCGGGGAGAACCGTTTCGCTGCCCGGGGCGCCCTCTAGGGTGGCGGTTCCGGGGGTTCGGCCCGCCCGACGCGACCGGGCCCCGGGCCCGCCCGGCGGACGACCGCGCTCAGGACGCCCGGCGGGGGCCGCCTTCTTCGCCGCGGTCTTCTTGGCGGCGGCGGTCTTCTTGGCGGGAGCCTTCCGTGCGGCACTCTTCTTCGCCGGGGCCTTCCGGGCGGCCGGCTTCCTCGCGGCGGTCTCCTCGGTTGCCGGCTCGTCGCCTTCCGCGTGCGCCGTCCCGGCCGTCTCCGCCGCCGCCTCTGCCGGTCCGGCCACCGCGGACCTGGCGTGCCCGCTCTTCGCCGCCTGGACGCTGCTGCGCAGTACCGACATCAGGTCGATCACGTTGTCCCCGCCGACGCCGGCCGGCTCCTCCTCGCCGTGCGGCACCGCCACCCCGGCGAGCTTCGCCTCGATCAGGTCCTCCAGCGCCGCCTGGTACTCGTCGTGCAGCGCGGAGAGGTCGAAGTCCTCGGAGAGGGTGTCCATCAGCGACCGGGCCATCTTCAGCTCCTGCGGCCGCACCGAGACGGTCTCGTCGGGGGCGATGCCCTCCGCGGAGCGCACCTCGTCCGGCCACAGGCAGGTCTGCAGCACCAGCGCGTTCCCGTGCACCCGCAGGACGGCGAGCGACTCCCGGGTCCGCATGGCCACCTTGGTCACCGCGATCTGCCCGCTCTCCACCAGCGCATCGCGCAGCAGCACGTACGGCTTGGCGGGCGCCTTGTCGGCTGTGGCCACGTAGTACGCCTTGGAGTACATCAGCGGGTCGATCGCGTCCGCCGGGACGAAGGCGAGCACGTCGATGACCTTCTTGCTCGGCAGCGGCAGCTCCGCCAGGTCGCCCTCGTCCAGCACCACCCGGCGGCCGTCCGGGCTCTCGTACCCCTTGGCCACCTCGCTGTACGGCACCTCCACGCCCTCCGCCTCGCAGAACCGCTTCTGGCGGATCCGGGCGCCGTCCTTCGCGTGCACCTGGTGCAGGGCCGGGCCGCTGTGCTCCTCGGTCGCGGCGTACAGCTGAACGGGCACGCTGACCAGCCCGAACGTGATGACACCTTTCCAGGTGACCTGTGGCATGACCTGTCCCTTTCATGGGGATTTACCACGGTATGCCGGAGCGACAGGTCACGGAAGTCGAAGGCCGCCGCCTGGTCCTCTCCCACCTCGACAAGGTGCTCTGGCCGGCCACCGGCTGGACGAAGGGCCAGGCCCTCTACTACTACGCCCAGGTCGCGCCGCACCTGCTGCCGCACATCCGGCGCCGTCCGGCCACCCTGCTCCGCTTCCCCTCGGGCGTCGGCGAGGAGGGATTCTTCGCCAAGAACCCGCCGCCCGGCCTGCCCGACTGGGTCCGCACCATGGTCGTCGACAGCCACGAAGGGCCCAAGGAGCGCGTCACCGTCGACGACCTCCCGACCCTGATGGCCCTCGCCAACGGCTACGCCCTCGAACTCCACGTCCCGCAGTGGAGCGCCGACACCGGCCCGGCCGCCCACGACCGGCTGGTCATCGACCTCGACCCCGGACCGGGCGCCGACATCACCCACTGCTGCCGGATCGCCCGGCTCGTCCGCGAACGCCTCGCCGAGGACGGCCTCACCGCCCACGCCAAGACCTCCGGCAGCAAGGGCCTCCACCTGTACGCCGCACTCCGGCCCAGCGACGCCTCCGCCGTCGTCGGCTACGCCCGCACCCTCGCCGAACGGCTCGCCGCCGACCTCCCCGGCCACGTGGTCAGCAAGATGGCCAAGGCACTGCGCCGCGGCAAGGTCTTCGTCGACTGGTCCCAGAACACCACCGCCAAGACCACCGCCGCCCCCTACACCCTGCGCGCCACCGCCGTCCCCGGCGTCTCCACCCCGATCGGCTGGGACGAGGTCGAAACCTGCACCTCCCCGGCCGACCTCGCCTTCACCCCCGAGGACGTCCTCGCCCGGATCGCCGACCACGGCGACCTGCTGGCCCCCCTCCTCGACGAGGCGGCAGAACTGCCGGGCGGCAGCTGACAGTTCGCCCCATCTCGCCCATCAGGCCCACCGTCACTCAGGGTTGACTTCCCGTCACATCCGTTCAATGATCCTCGGGGCCCGGTGGCTCGTACGCGCTCCATCCCGCCCGGGCAGCGGCCACGGCCGCCACCCCCTGCCCCGCGCGACGCCCCTATGCCGCGCCGCGCGCGGACCCGACCTGTGCAGGCCCGGCACACCGCCGTACGTCCTCGTCAACTGGTGCGGGGTGGCCGGCGCCGTCCTCACCCTGCCGGCCGCCCTGGCGGTCGGCGCGGCGGCCTGGGGCAGGCTGGCCGCCCGGCTGGGGCGGCGCACCGGCCGGCCGGCGGTGATCGTGGCGGGCAGCCGTGCCGCCGCCGCCCCCGCCGCCACCGCACGGCTGGTGTCCGGAGTCCTGGTCGCCGTCTGCCTGCTGGTCCAGGTCATCGTCTGGTACGGACAGTTCGGCGACGCGGCGCGTGCCGCCCAGGCCACCCGGGACAGGATCGGCGACAGCGCGCTGGTCCTCGACGCCTCGCCCCCGCCCACCCCGGGGCAACTCGCGGAGATCGTCCGCCGCTCCGGTGCCCGGGCGGCGGCGGTGGCCCTGGTCGGCCGCCCCGACCGCCACGAGTTCCGGATCGAGGGCGACTGCGCGGCCCTGCGGACCCTCCGGCTCGACTGTGCGCCGCCCGGCGGCGACGCACCGCTCGGCGCGCGCCCCGCCGACCCCCGGGTGGCCGAACTGGTCAGCTGGTACGGCGAAGCCACCGACCGGCGGACGGTCCGGGCGGCAGCACCCAACTCGTCCTCGTCTCCACGGACGGGCGCGACCTGTCCGTCCTCTTCCACGTCCTGCCCGGCGGCGGCGCCGTGGACGCGATCGGCGGCGAATGGCTCACCGCGGCGCACGTCAACGCCGACCAGGGGCGGTGGCTCGTGCTGCTCGGCGTCGTCGGTGTGCTGGCCGTCGCCGGCGCGGCCGGGACCAGCGGTCTCGCCGAATTCGTCCGCAACGGGCGGGCGTTGGGCCGGCTCGGGGTGCTGACCGGCAGCCGCAGCATCCACCTCGCGACGGCGGTGATCGGCGTCTTCCTCCCGATCGCCGCCGCCGGGGCGGTCGGCGGAGCGGCCGGCGTCTGGATGGCACTGCCTGCCGCCTCCGCCGGAGCGTCCGCCCTGCTGGACCGCGCCCTGCCGCTGTGCGCCGCCGCGGTGGCCGTTCTGGCGGCGGGCCTGGCCGCCTGGGGCGGCGCCGTAGCCGCCCGCGAGGCCGACCGGTGGCGTCCTACGGGCGACTGAGTTCGCGCCCGCCCTCGGGCGTCACCGCACCGGCTGCGGGTGTCCGCCGTCGGCACCCGGCCCGGTGTCCGTCCACAGGCGCCGGGCCTCGGCGACCTCCTCGCGCCGGACGTTCGCCTTCCGGCTGCGCGTCCAGGAACCCCACCAGTCGGGGGCGAACGGCGGGTCGGCGCGCGAGGTCGGCTGGTCCGGGTGCAGGCCCAGCGGGCGCAGGGCGCCGGCCCGGACCGACACGGTGACGAAGCCGCGCCAGCGGCCCAGTTCGCGGTCGGGCCCGCAGGCCAGGTCGCAGCGGACGTCCCGCTCGTCGACCGCCCACCAGTCGATGCCGTGGTCGCGCAGTCAAACGGCGAAGGCGAACCCCGGACGCGGCAGGCCGCTCGCGTTCTCGACGGTGAAGATCCTCACCCACTCCTCGTTGTCCATCCGGCCAGACTGCCACGCACGCTGACGGACTGTCGTCCCGGTTTCCCGGTCCGTGCCGGCCCGTCGGAACCGGCCGGTAGGGTCCGGGGTATGACACAGGGGTTCGATCTCGTCGAAGGCGTCGCGGCCGGTCTTGAGGACCGCGCCGCGGCCTGGTGGTTCGTGCAGGACTTCGCGGAGCACTGGGCCGCTCCGCTCGGGGACGGCGACGGCTGGGCGGAGGCCGACCTGGCCGCCGCCGAGGAGCGGCTCGGCCTCCGGCTGCCTGCGGCGCTGCGCGAGGCGTACGGGCTGTTCGGCCGCCGCACCGACCTCACCGCCCGGCACGACGTGCTGCTCGGCCCGGCCGAACTCCACCTCGACGAGGAGGGGCGGGTGCTGGTCCTCCGTCACGAGAACCAGGGCGCCGCCTCCTGGGGCCTCGGGCTCGACGAACTGCACCGGCCCGACCCGGCCGTGCTGTACACCAGCGGCCAAGGCTGGCAGCCCTGGCTGGACCGGCTGTCCGTCGCCCTGGTCGAACTCGTCCTCTCCGAGTCCCTGCACGCCGCCGAGGACTTCAGCGACCTCCTCGAACCACTCGACGAGGAGACGCTCCGCACGGTCGAGCAGCAGTACGTCCAACTGCCCTTCCCCGACTACCCGGTGTTCGCCGCACCGGACGGCAGCCGGTGGTTCGCCGGGGACGAGGTACTGCTCCGCGCGGACGGCGGCGGCCTGCTGTACGCCAGGGCCCGCACGCCCGAGGCGCTGGCGGAGCTGCGCAAGACCCTCCCCGGCGACTGGCTGAACGCGGACGGCGCATGAGCCGCGCCGACCGCCCGGGCCGCGCCGACCGCACTGCCCGCACCGCCCGGGCCGACCGGTCCGCCCGGGCCGCGGGAGCGGTGGCCGGCTCGGCGGTCGGCGACGCCCTGGGCGCGCCCTTCGAGTTCGGGCCGGCCGGGGCATTCTCCGCCCGCTTCCCGGCACCAGGAGCCGGCGGTGAGATGTGCGGCGGGGGCGGCTGGGAGCCGGGCGAGGCCACCGACGACACCCAGATGGCGGTGCTCGTCGCCGAATCCCTGGTGGAACAGGGCACGTTGGACCTGCCCGACATGTTCGACCGGTTCCGGCACTGGGCAGCCTCCGGACCGAAGGACATCGGCATCCAGACCGAGGACGTCCTCACCGGAGGCCTGCCCTGGGACTTGGCGGCCGCCATCCACTTCCAGACCAACCTCCGTGCGGCGGGCAACGGTTCACTGATGCGGGCCGCCACCTCCGCCGTCCGCTTCGCCCGGGCCGGCCGGCAGGCCACCATGGACGCCGCCCGCCGGAGTTCTGAGATGATCCGGATGAGGGGTTGCCGCCTGCGGCGGCGCGAGGCGCCGGAATACGCCCCGAGGGTGTTCGGTTGGAGTCGATCATGCATCGTGATCCGGAGCGGCCCGGTGGTCTCCATCCCCTGCTGGCCGGACGGTTCAGCCCGGCCGCGTTCGATCCGTCGGCCGCCGTCGACGACGACGCGCTCGGCCTGCTGCTGGAAGCGGCCCGCTGGGCGCCGTCCGCCGGCAACTCCCAGCCGTGGGCGTTCTTCACGGGTCGACCCGGCGAGCCGGAGCACGAACGCCTGGTCCGCCATCTCGCGCCCAGCTCCGCCCGGTGGGCGACGCACGCGGGCCTGCTCGTCGTCGCGCTGACACGCCGCCACGTGGACGACGACCTGAAGCTGCCGTACTCCGAGTTCGCGGACTACGACCTCGGCCAGGCCGTCGCCCATCTGACCGTCCAGGCCCAGGCGATGGGACTCGCCGCCCACCAGTTCCGGGCCTTCGACCTGGACGGCCTCACCGCAGAACTGCGCCCGAACCCGGGCTGGGCGATCGTCTGCATGATCGCGCTCGGAAAGGCCCTCGGCGGCCCGTCCGACCGCCGCGACCGCCGCACCCTCGCGGACCTGCGGTCGGCCCCCTGGTCGTCGGTGTAGCTGTATTGGCCGAACGTCCGTGCTTCGGCGGAAGCCGCCCGGAAGCCGCCAGGGCCCGCTGCGTCGGTGCCCGGCGCAGCAGATCCAGCGGGCCGTCATCTCTTCCGCAGTGCGAGGAAGGCCCGCCCGTCGGCGTGCCACCGTTCGACCTCGGGGAGGCCGGCGGTGGCCGCGCGGGCGGCGGTGGCGCGGGCGCCCAGGCGGGCCCAGGTGAACTCCGGGCCGGTGCGGCCGTCCGGGCCTTCGACGCGGACGAACAGGCGTTCGTCGACCTCCTCCGGCTCCACCTCGACGAGCAGCAGGCCCGCCGGGGCGAGGAGTTCGGCGGCGCGTCGGAGCAGTGCGTCGGGGTCGCCACCGATGCCGAGGTTGCCGTCGGCGAGGAGGGCGGTGCCCCAGCGGCCCTCGCCGGGCAGGCGGTCGAAGACGGAGCGGCAGAGCGCGGCCCCGCCGAGGCCGGCGGTGCGGGCGACCGCGGCCCGGGTCACGTCCACGCCGAGCGCGGGCAGACCCTGGGCGAGCAGTTCGGTGACGAGCCGGCCGGGCCCGCAGCCGATGTCCAGCACCGGCTGCCCGGCCCGGACGCAGCGCCGGAGCAGCCCGTGGTCCGCACCGGCGACCGGCGCGCACCAGCGTTCCACGTCGAGCGCGATGCGGCGGCCGTCCGCGCAGCGCAGCCAGAGCGGTCCGCGTTCGGCCCGGATCGCCTCGGCGAAGGGATCGTCGACCCAGGGCAGGGCCACCGGGCCGGCGGGTGCCGCGGCGGGAGCCGTCATCGGCCGGCCGCCTCGGCCTGCGTACCGGCGGCCCCTGCCGTGGTACCGGCCGCTGCGGCTCCCGCACCGCCGAGCTCCCGCCAGCGGGCGGCGAACCGGCCCGCCGGGGCGAGTGCGGCGACCCGGGCGGCGTCCTCGGCGGTGTCCACGTCCCGCAGTACCGGCAGCCGGCCGACGACCAGACCGGCCCGGGCGAGCCGTTCCTCGAGGGCGGCGCCGGTGTGCGGGGTGGACATCGGCAGGCCGACCAGCAGTCGCGCGGCGGTCTCCGGGGTGGGCCGGGCCAGGCCGAGAGCCCAGAAGCCGCCGTCCGCGGCGGGCCCGTACCAGGCGTCGACGCCCTGCCGTCGGGCGGCGGAGAGCGGTTCGGCCAGGGTGCGGGCGGCGATCTGCGGGGTGTCCATGCCCACCAGCAGCGCGGGCGCCGCAGTTCCTCCGGCGGAAGCGCCGGCGGATGCTGCGGCGAAGGCGGCCGCCAGCCGGACGTCCAGCCCGCCGGCCGGCTGCGGGACCACCTCCCAGCCGGGCGGGAGCCACCGGCCGGGGGAGCCGTCCAGCACCAGGATCCGACGCCCGGCCGGGACGGCCGACAGGGTCCGCAGTGTGTCGGTGAGCGCGGCCTCGGCGAGGGCGGCGGCCTGCTCCGGTGTGTACGGCGGGGTGAGCCTGGTCTTCACCCGGCCGGGGACCGGCTCCTTGGCGACGACCAGCAGGGTCGGCGGCGGTGCGGCCAGCACGGCGCGCATGTCCCGCACGGCCTGCCGCACCCCGCGGACCGTCCCGGTGACCTTGGACCGCCCGGCCCGCGGCCGGTAGTCCACCGGCACCTCGGCGATCCGCAGGCCCGCCGCGGCCCCGGAGAGGACCATCTCCAGCGGGTAGCCGGAGCGCCGGTCGCCGAGGCCGAGGGCGAGCAGCCGCTCGCGCCGGGCGGCCCGCATCGGGCCGAGGTCGTGCAGGTGGGCGCCGGTGCGGGCGCGCAGCCGGCGGGCCAGTTCGGCGTTGGCGAGCCGGGCGTGCAGCGGCCAGGCGCCGCGCTCGACCGGGCGGCGTCGGCCGAGCACCAGGTCGGCGGTGCCGTCGAGCACCGGGCCGACCACGCGCGGCAGTTGGCGCGGGTCCAGTGAGGCGTCGCAGTCCAGGAAGCAGACCGTGTCGGCGGTGGCGGCGAGCAGCCCGGCGTGGCAGGCGGCGCCGAACCCGCGGCGCGGCTCGTGCACCACGGTGGCGCCGAGTTCGCGGGCGAGTTCGGCCGAGCCGTCGGTGGAGCCGTTGTCCACCACGACGGCCCGCCAGCCGCCCGGCATCCGGCCCAGCACCCAGGGCAGCGCGGCCGCCTCGTCCAGGCACGGCAGCACCACGTCGACAGCAGCGGAGGGAGGAGTCACGCCGGTGAACGTACCCGTGCCCCGAGGCCCGCGGACCGCTTCCGCGCCTTACGGAAGTCGTACGGAGCAAGGGCCCGCACAGGGCTTCTCGGGGTTTCCCGGGGCTTCTTACGGAAGTCGTACGGACCGCGCGCGAGGCCCGCCGGGCCCGGCGGACTGCCTATCCTCGGAGGTGTGAACCTGTCCGACGGCGCGAGCCGCCCCCCGACCGCCGGCCGCATCCTGGTGGTCGACGACGATCCGACGGTGGCCGAGGTCGTCACCGGCTACCTGCAGCGCGCCGGCTACACGGTCGACCGGGCCGCCGACGGCCACCAGGCGCTGGCCGCCGCGGCGAGCGGCCCCGACCTGGTGGTGCTCGACCTGATGCTGCCCGGGATCGACGGCCTGGAGGTGTGCCGGCGGCTGCGCGCCACCGAGCGGGGCGCCCGGCTTCCGGTGGTGATGCTCACCGCGAAGGGCGACGAGTCGGACCGCATCCTCGGCCTCGAACTCGGCGCGGACGACTACGTGACCAAGCCGTTCAGCCCGCGCGAACTGGTGCTGCGCGTGCAGTCGGTGCTGCGCCGCGCCGGGGCGCCGGCCGCGCCCGCGCCCGCGGTGCTGGTGAGCGGCGGCCTCGAACTCGACCCGCAGGCCCGCCGCGCCCGCCGCGGCGGCGCCGAACTCGCGCTCACCCTGCGCGAGTTCGACCTGCTGGCGTTCTTCCTCCGGCACCCGGGGCAGGCGTTCGGGCGCGAGGAGCTGATGCAGCAGGTCTGGGGCTGGGAGTTCGGCGACCTGTCCACGGTGACGGTGCACGTCCGCCGCCTGCGCGAGAAGATCGAGGACGACCCGGCCGCGCCGCGCCTGATCAGCACCGTCTGGGGCGTGGGCTACCGCTTCGATCCGGTGGGGAGCTGAATCGCCATGAGCGACCTGTTGCTGATCGCCGCCTTCGCCGCGCTGGGCGCCGGCGCGGCCGGCCTGCTCGGCTGGCCCGTGGTGCGGCTGCTGCGCCGCCGGTCGGTGGCGCTCTCGCTGCTGTGCGTGGCCGTGGTGACGGTGGTGGCGATGACCGCGGGCACCGTCTCGGTGGCGCAGGCGATGTTCCTCTCCGAGCACGACCTCGGCGTGGTGGTCACGGTGACGCTGATGGCGGCCGTGGTCTCGCTGGTCACGGCCGCCCTGCTGGGCCGCCAAGTGGTGGCCGGCAGCCGGGCGTTGACCGAGGCTGCCCGAACGGTCGGCAGCGACACCGGATTCGCTGCCCCCGCGCAGCCGCTCGGCAGCGAACTCGCCGAGCTCAGCGCGGAGTTGGAGGCGACCAGTGCCCGGCTGGCGGAGTCCCGGCGGCGCGAGCAGGCGCTGGAGCACTCCCGTCGGGAGCTGATCGCCTGGATCTCGCACGACCTGCGCACCCCGCTGGCGGGCCTGCGGGCGATGGCGGAGGCGCTGGAGGACGGCGTCGCCGAGGAGCCGGCCCGCTACCTGACCCGGATGCGCACCGAGGTGGACCGGCTCAACGGCATGGTGGACGACCTGTTCGAGCTGTCCCGGATCCAGGCCGGGGCGCTGTCGCTCTCGCCGTCCCGGGTGTCGGTCTACGACCTGGTCGGCGACGCGATCGCGGGCGCCTCGCCGCTGGCCCGCGAGCGCGGTGTGCGGCTGGAGGGCGGCCGGGTGGCCGCCGAGCCGATCGAGGTGGACGGCCGCGAGATCACCCGGGTGCTCGGCAATCTGCTGGTCAACGCGATCCGCTGCACTCCGGCGGACGGGGTGGTGGCGGTCGCGGCCCGGCGCGAGCAGGACGAGGTGCTGGTCTCGGTGACGGACGGCTGCGGCGGGATCCCCGAGTCCGACCTGTCGCGGGTCTTCGAGACCGGCTGGCGCGGCGGCCCGGCGCGGACCCCGCGTGCGGTGAGCGGCGGCGGCGGCGCTGGCCCGCACCAGGGGGACTCCGGGGCGGGCCTCGGCCTGGCGATCGTCCGGGGCATCGTGGAGGCGCACGAGGGCCGGGCGTCGGTGCGCAATGTCGCCGGGGGCTGTTGCTTCGAGATCGCGCTGCCGGCGGCCGCCGCCCGGGCCTGAGCGGTGCGTTGTCCGAGCGGCGGAGCCGGCCGCGGGGCGCAGGGTGCGTCCCGGGGCCGGCGCGGCCTCACCGCACGGGCGCCGAACCCGGCTCGGTGGGCGGGGGCGTGGGATCGCCGGGCGGCGTGGTCGGATCGGCCGGCGGAGGAGGTGTGGCCTGTTCGACGGAGACGTTCAACGGCCTTTCGCCGTCCTGGCTGTCGCACAGGTAGGTGACGTCGGCCCGGACCCGGCTCGGGATCTCGGGGCCGACCACGGCCCGGTCGGTCAGGACACGAACATCCGCGAGGGCGGTTCAGTTCGTGGCTTCCTATCATCGGTGGATGCACGTTGAGCCTTACAGCATCGTCGTGCCCGATGCGGTCCTGGACGATCTGCGCGATCGGATCCTACGTACGCGTTGGCCGGATGGGGCGCCTGGGGAGCCCTGGAGCCAGGGCGTCGACCGGGAGTACCTGCATGACCTGCTGGCCTACTGGGCTGACGGATTCGACTGGCGGGCACAAGAACGCGCACTCAACCGCTACGAGCACCGGATGGCCGAGGTCGACGGCGTCCGCATTCACTTCGTGCATCATCGTGGGGCCGGTGGCAGGATCCCGCTGGTCCTGACACACGGCTGGCCCAGCACGTTCGTGGAACTACTCGGCCTGGTCGACCGCCTCGGCGACCGGTTCGACCTAGTGGTGCCCTCACTGCCCGGCTACGCCTTCTCGCAGCGCCCACCCCGGGTGGGCGTCGACCGGGAGTTCGTCGCCCGCCTGTGGCACCAGCTCATGCAAGGGCTCGGGTACGAGCGGTACGGCGCCTGCGGCGGCGACTTCGGCGCCGGCATCGCCACCCGTATGGCGCTGTCCCAGCCCGACCGGATGATCGGCATCCACTTGAGTACGGCAGAGATGTCACCGTACACCGGACCGGGTGCGCCGCCGCTGTCGCCGGAGGAGCTTGCGTACGTCGACCACGTTGCTCGCTGGGACGAGACCGAGCGCGGGTACAGCGCCGTGCAGTCCACCCGACCGCAAACGCTGGGATACGGGCTGAACGACTCTCCCGCAGGCCTCGCCGCCTGGGTGCTGGACAAGTGGCGCTCGTGGTCGGACAGCGGCGGCGACCTCGACGCCACGTTCGGGCGTGACGCGCTCCTCACCATGTTGACCATCTGGTGGGCTTCGAACTCCATTACCTCGTCGATGCGCGACTACTACGACAACCGCTGGCACGGCACGGCATTCGGGCCCGACGACCTGGTACGGGTACCGACCGCGATTGCGGTGTTCGCCAACGAGCTCGTGCCCGAAGGAGAACCACCGCGTTCCTGGTACGAGCGGCTCTACCAGGTGCGGCGCTGGACGGTCTTCCCCCACGGGGGCCACTTCGCGGCGGCCGAAGTGCCGGACGTGCTCGCCGGCGACATCGCGGATTTCTTCACCGCGCCACGATAGGCATCCCTGGCCCTCGCAGCGCGGGCGGGGAAGCGCAGTTCAGCCGATGATCGACTGGTCCGACTCGGATCAGAGCCGGAACCGACCGCCCAGCCCGACCGGGCAGCCCGGCTGATCAGCCCCGCAGCGGCGCCGCCGCGAACTCGCGCATCCCGGCGGCGAAGTCCGTGCGCGCCTGCCAGCCGAGCTCCTCGCGCAGCCGCCCCGAGTCCGCCGTGATGTGCCGGACGTCGCCCAGCCGGTACTCGCCGGTCACCACCGGTTCCGGTCCGCCGCAGGCCTCCGACAGCGCCCGGGCCATCGCGCCGACCGTCCGCACCTGCCCGCTGCCCACGTTGTACGCGCGCGCCGTCCCGGCCGGCCGGCCGGCGACCGCGCCGAGCGCCACCGCGTTGGCCTCCGCCACGTCCGCGACGTGCACGAAGTCGCGTCGCTGGCCGCCGTCCTCGAACACCCGCGGCGCCTCGCCGCGGGCCAGCGCCGACCGGAACAGTGCGGCCACCCCCGCGTACGGGGTGTCCCGCGGCATTCCCGGCCCGTACACGTTGTGGTAGCGCAGCGTCAGCACCCGGCCGCCGCAGGCCCGCGCCCAGGCGGACGCCAGGTGCTCCTGCGCGAGCTTGCTCGCCGCGTAGACGTTGCGCGGGTCCGGCCGGGCGTCCTCCGCCACCCGACCCGCCGTCAGCGGGGCCCCGCAGCGGGGGCACGGCGGCTCGAACCGGCCCGCGTCCAGGTCGGCCGGTCGGCGCGGCCCCGGCGCCACCGCGCCGTGCTCGTCGCAGGTGTACCGGCCCTCCCCATACACCACCATCGAGCCGGCCAGCACCAGGTCCCGCACACCCGTCCTGGCCATCGCGGCGAGCAGCACCGCCGTCCCCAGGTCGTTGCAGGCCACGTACGCGGGCGCGTCGTCCAGGTCGAGCCCCAGCCCGACCATCGCCGCCTGGTGGCAGACCGCGTCCACCCCGCGCAGCGCCCGTTCCACCGCGTCCGCGTCCCGTACGTCCGCCTGTTCGAACGGCACGCCCTCGGGCAGCTCCGGCGCCCGGCCGTGCGGGTGCACCGCGGGCAGCAGCGCGTCCAGCACCCGCACCCCGTGGCCGGCCGCCGCCAGCCGACGCGCCACGGCCGACCCGATGAAGCCGGCGCCGCCGGTCAGCAGAATCTCCATACGGCCGACGCTAGCCCGGCGGCCGCCGCCGGTCCGGGTTCCGTGGCGGACCGTCAGCACCTCGTAAGACCCGCGCGCGACCGAAGGCATTGCGGGGGCGGCTCGGCCGAGGCCCGCTCTTTCGGATCTTGCCGGATCAGCGCGCGGCGTTGGGCGCCCGGCTGGGCGTGCCGGCGGATCGTCCTTGTACTGGACCGTACTTGGATGATTCGCCGGTGCGTCCAGGCGGGATGTCCGGCGTCGCGCGCCCGGCAAGATCCGGAAGAGAGGGCCTACGCTGGCTCCATGAGGGCCCTGCGCAGTCTCGACCGCCGACTCTTCGCCCGCGTCGCCGTCAGCCGGCTGCGCGGCGCCCACCCGGTGCTGCCCCGGCTGAGCGCCGCGGCCAACCACGGGGTGCTCTGGTTCGGCGTCGCCGCCGCGCTCGCCGCCACCGGCGACCGCACCGCCCGGCGGGCCGCGCTGCGCGGCGCGGGATCGCTGGCGCTCGCCTCGCTGCTGGCGAACGTCCCGGCGAAGTACGCGACCCGGCGGCCCCGCCCGCTGCTCGACGACGTCCCGCTCGCCCGGCGCCTCTCCGTGCAGCCGGTGACCACCTCCTTCCCCTCCGGGCACTCCGCCTCCGCCGCCGCGTTCACCGTCGGCCTGGCCCTGGAGTCGCCCGCCCTCGCCGTCTGCGCGGCACCGCTCGCCCTCGGCGTGATGGCCTCCCGGGTGTACGTCGGCGTGCACTACCCGGGCGACGTGCTCGCCGGGGCCGCGCTCGGCGCCGGCGCCGCCCTGCTCACCACCCGGTGGTGGCCGCGCGCCGCGGAGGAGCCGGCCGGGGCGGCCCCGCCGCGGATCACCGCCCCCGCCCTGCCGCGCGGCGCCGGCCTGGTCGTCCTGGTCAACGCCGACTCCGGGCCGGACGGCCCCGAGGCCACCCTCGCCGAACTCCGCCGGCTGCTGCCCGAGGCGGAGATCCTCGAACGCGGGCCCGAGGACGACCTGCCCGCCCTGGTCGAGCGGGCCGCCGCCCGGGCCGCCGACGCCGGCGGCGCGCTCGGCATCTGCGGTGGCGACGGCTCCGTCAACCTCGCCGCCACCGTGGCCCGCCGCACCGCCCTGCCGCTCGCCGTCTTCCCCGGCGGCACCCTCAACCACTTCGCCCTCGACCTCGGCGTCGCCGAACTCGCCGACACCGCCGACGCGGTGGAGTCCGGCAGCGCCGTCGCCGTCGATCTCGGACAGGTCCGTGGCCCGGGCGGCAGCGACCAGCCCTTCCTCAACACCTTCAGCATCGGCGTCTACCCCGACCTCGTCCGCACCCGCGAGAAGCACGAGAAGCGGATCGGCAAGTGGCCCGCGCTGGCCCTCGCCCTCGTCGAGGTGCTCTCCGCCGCCGAACCCGTCCGGGTCTCGGTCGCCGGCGTGCCCCGCAGACTCTGGCTGCTCTTCGCCGGCAACAGCGTGTACGACCCGCCCGGCTTCGCGCCGACCCGGCGCGCCCGGCTCGACGACGGCCTGCTCGACGTCCGCGCGGTCGACGGCAGCCACCCCTTCGCCCGCACCCGGCTGGTCGCCGCCTTCCTGCTCGGCACCCTCGGCCGTTCCCCGGTCTACCGCGAGGCCCGCCTGACTGCGCTCGAACTGACCGACCTGCGCGCCGTCGCCCACGCCGCCGTCGACGGCGAGGTCGTCGACGCCCCCGACCGCCTGCTGCTCGCGAAGACGCCCGCCGCACTCACCGTCTACCGCCCGGCCGGCCCCTGACCGGGCACGGCGCCGGCCGGCTCGACCACGGCCGGCACCCCGTGCTGCCGGAGGCGCTCGGCCAGGTACTCCGTCTCGACCAGGGTGCCGGAGAGGCCGGTCCCCACCAGCTCGTCCGCGCGTCGGCGCGCCTCGGCGAGGGAGCGCGTGCCGTCCTCGCGCAGGGCCCGGAGCACGGCGAGCCGGCTCGTCGGGGGCGCCGCCGGGCGGACGGTGGCAGCGCCGTACTCGGCCAGCAGTGCCTGCCGGACGGAGTCGGGCGCCGGGCCCCAGCTGTCGTCGCAGGAGATGGCCGAGCAACCGCCGCAGTCCGTGTCGACGCCCCAGCCGAGCCGCCCCGACCGCACGAACTGGCCGATCTCCTGGAGGACGACACCGCCGCACGCCCCGCACTCCGCCGTCCTGCGCACAGCCTGACCGGTCACCGTGCCCCCTTCGTCCCGGACGCATCCTGACACCGGGTGCCACCGCCGGGCGGCATGATGGGGGAGTGCCCGAAGGCGACACCGTGTACCGCACCGCGGCCAAGCTCCGCGAGGCCCTGGCCGGCCACCGGCTGACCGCGGCGGACCTGCGGGTGCCCGCGCACGCCACCGCCGACCTGACGGACCGCCTGGTGCTGGACGTCGTGCCGCGCGGCAAGCACCTGCTCACCCGCTTCGACGGCGGCCTCACCCTCCACACCCACCTGCGGATGGACGGCCGCTGGGCCGTCTTCCGGGCCGGCGAGGCGTGGCACGGCGGCCCCGCGCACCAGATCCGCGCCGTGCTCGGCACCGCCGACCGCACCGCCGTCGGCTACCGCCTGCCCGTCGTCGAACTGCTCCGCACCGCCGACGAGGGCCGCGCCGTCGGCCACCTCGGCCCCGACCTGCTCGGCCCGGACTGGGACGCCGCCGAGGCACTGCGCCGCCTCACCGTCGACCCCGCGCGCCCGGTCGGCGAGGCCCTGCTCGACCAGCAGAACCTGGCCGGCATCGGCAACGTGTACGCCAACGAGCTCTGCTTCATGGCCGGCGTCACCCCGTGGACCCCGGTCGGTGAGGTCACCGTGCTCGACCGGATGCTCGCCAGGGCGCAGCAGCTGCTAGAGGCCAACAAACTACGGGCCGAGCGGATCACCACCCGCGACCCGCACCCCGACCGCCGCACCTGGGTCTACGGCCGGGCCCGCCGCCCCTGCGCCCGCTGCGGCACCCCGCTGCGGACGGCCTCGTACGCGCAGGACCGGCCCGCCTACTGGTGCCCGCACTGCCAGCACGGCCCCACCCCGACCTGAGCCGCCCGCCGGGGCCGCGCCCGGCGGTCAGGCGATCCGGGGTGATGCGGTGCGGGGTGATGCGGTGCGGTCGCGGGCGTCCAGGCGGGCCAGCTCCAGCGCGGCGCCGTGCAGGCAGCCGGCCAGGCGGGCGGCCTGTGCGGCGGGGAGGCCGCCGAGCCGGTCGGCGAGGTCCTCGACGGCGTCCCGTGCGAGTTCGGCGGCGAGGTCCGCCGGGTCGGCGGCAGGGCCCAGCTTGGAGACCGCGGAGGCGGCCCGGGCGGGGGTGAGCAGCGCCGCCGCCTGCTCGACCAGCCAGCCGGGGACGCCCGCCGCGCCGCCGGGCGGCACGGTGTACGGGCGCGCCCCGGCGTACCGGGCGTCCTCGGCGAATCCGGCCTGCTTGACCTTGAGCACCGGCCGCCCGGCGGCCACCGGCACGTCCCCGGCGGGCTTCAGCACGTACCCCTCGGCGAGGTTGCCCGCCAGCGGCGGCAGGCCGAACAGGGCGGGGACCCGGCTCGGGAAGACCGCCGGGAGCTCCTGCAGCCGGACGAGGGGCCCTTCGGCCAGCAGCGGCGCGCAGCACAGCCCGGCCGCGCCGGCGGCCCGCCGCAGCGCCGCGTCGCCGACCCACCGCGGGCCGCCGTCGGCCTCCACCACCGCGTCGAAGGCCGACCAGTGCAGGTCGGGCGCGTACCAGACACCGGTCTGCACGGCTGGCACGCCCTCCGCCGGCGTGACCCGCGGGTGCGGGTACCGGCCGCCGAACAGCTCGCCGTACAGCACCACCCGCCCCGGCGTGCGGTACTCCTCGCGCAGGGCCCCGGCGGCCCGGACGGCGCCCGACGGCAGCCTGGTGCCGCTCGCCGAACAGGACCGCGGCCGGTGGGACACCGCAACCATCGCCGAGGGCGTGGAGATCCTGCAGGCGGCCCTCGCCCGGGACCGGCTGGGCGAGTTCCAGGCCCAGGCCGCGATCGCGGCCCTGCACGCCGACGCGCCCGCCGCCGAGGAGACCGACTGGGTGCAGATCGTCGAGTGGTACGACGAACTCGTGCGCCTCACCGACAGCCCGATCGCCAGGCTCAACCGTGCCGTCGCCGTCGGCGAGGCCGACGGACCGCGCGCCGGTCTGGCGGCGCTCGCGGAACTGGACGACACCCTGCCCCGCCACACCGCCGTGGCGGCCCACCTCCACGAACGCGACGGCGACCTCGCGACGGCGGCACGGCTGTACGCCGAGGCGGCCCACCGGGCAGCCAATCTCGCCGAGCGCGACCACCTGACGCGGCAGGCCGCCCGGCTCAACAGTCGGTGACGAGCAGCGCGACGAGTCGGCGCCGCCTGGTCCTCCGGCACGGGCCGTCCAGCTGCGTCACCGGCACGACCAGCTCCGTGACACGGCACGGCAGATGCTCGCCTGACGCCGCGCACCGCCCGGTCCGGCGCCGATCCGGGCGGGTCACGGTTCGACGAGGGCCGGGTGCCGGGGGTCGTCGACCTTCACGGCGAGGTCGGCGGCCTCCCGGGGGCGGGTCTCCTCCTCGTAGCGGGCGAAGGCGGGCAGGGTCCACCGCTCGTCCTCGGCGGTGTGCCGGGCGAGCGCGGCCGGGCCCATCGCGAGGTGGACGGTCAGCTCGAAGGGCAGCCAGCGGCCGAGCAGCAGCGGGCCCGCGAGCAGCAGCACCCCGCCGGGCGGCAGTTCGGTGTACGGGGCGCGGGTGGCCCGGTCGGCGGCCGCGTCCCGGAGCGAGGGCAGCACCCGCCCGCTGCCGCCCGGGTCGAGCGGGGCGAGGACCTCGCGCAGCAGTGCGCCGTCGTCCAGCCACAGGTCGTGGAAGGCGTCGGTGTCGTGCCGGCCGTACTCCAGGCGGATCGAGGCGGGCCGCAGGAAGTCCGCGGCGGACACCCGCAGCACCGGGCGGCCGCGCAGCCGCAGCGGCCCGACCAGGGCGTCGGCGAGGGCGTCCGGGCGGGCGGCGGCCGCACCGTCCACGGCGACCCGCACCCACGGGGCGTCCCGCGCGGCGTCCTCGATCCGGTCGGCGACCAGCGCGGTCAGCCGTTCCGGGGAGATCGGTGTCACCCGCACGCTGCTGTTCCTTCCCGTCGGCTCGGCCGACTATATTTCGCCGCGGCTGACGGGCCGTCGGGGCCCGGCGCCCGCACCGAGGGGAGACCGCCGTGTCCGAGCTGAGCCTTGCCGATGTGGACGCCCTGGCCGCCGACGCGCACGCCGGGCAGACGGACAAGATCGGCGTGCCGTACGTGGAGCACGTCCGGGCGGTGGCCGCCGGCCTGGCGCCGTTCGGCACCGGCCTGCAGATGGCGGGGCTGCTGCACGACGTCCTGGAGGACACCCCGCTGACCGCGGAGGACCTGCTGCGGGCGGGGGTGCCGTCCGCGGTGGTGGCGACCGTCCGGCGGGTCACCAAGGTCCCGGGCACCGCCTACCCGGCGATGCTGGAGCAGATCACCGCCGACCACTCGGCGACCCTGCTGAAGATCTCCGACAACGCGCACAACTCGCTGCCCGACCGGGCCGCCCGGCTGGACGAGGCGGACCGCCACCGGCTCGCCGAGCGCTACCGGGCGGCGCGCCGGGTGCTGTGGCCGGCGGTCGGCGCGGCGGACGTCCGCACGGTGGTCGGCCTGGTCAACCCCGGCCTGCTGGACGAACTCGGCTGACCCGGACGACCCGGACGGCCCGGACGGCCGCACCACCCGGCGGACGGCGCGCTGTGGCCCGCGGGCCCGGGCAGGAGCACGCTGGAACCAGGAACGCGGCCGGCCCCGCCCGCCGCGGCGGCCAGCCTCCGCCGGGTGCCACGGGCCCGCCGACCGCCCGAGCACAGGGAGCGGCCATGTCCGACATGCAGCAGCGGATGAACGACAAGGCGGAGCGGGACGAGGAGGACGTGCGCTCGCGCGACCCCGAGGAGGGCATCACCTCGTACCAGACCGCGCACGCGCAGGACGAGTCCTCGGCCGAGGGCGACCGCCTCGACGAGCCCGTCGAGGGGCTCGACCGGTGAGCGGCTCGCTCGCGGCCGAGGGGCCGCACACCAGCGAGTGGCAGGTGCGGCTGATGGTCACCGAGGACGGCGACGTCACCCGGGCGCACGCCGTCCTCGAGTCCGCCGGCACCGTCCTGGAGGGCGCCGGCGCGATGCAGGCCGATGCCGAGGCCCGCCGCAGCAGCCACGACCCCGCCGTGCCCGCGATCGGCGACGAGCTCGCCGTCGGCCGCGCCCTGCTCGACCTCGGGCACCGCCTCGTGCACGCCGGGTCCGTCGCCGCGGAGGCCGCCGAGTCGGCCCGCCGCCGCGACACGGAGTGACCGTGCACGACCGACCCGCCCGCCGCCGGAAGGAAGTAGCCGAAGGCGACAAGTAGTGTGCGAAACGGCTGAATCGTGACCTTCCAACACCCGTGGACCGGAACCCTCCGGGCCGCGGGTGCGTCACTGTCGGTGCCCGTACACCCGGTACGGTATCGACGGCATGGTGGCAGGAACGGTGGACGAGAACAGAGGCAAGGGCGGCCCGGAGGGCCAGGCCCCCCAGGACGCTGCGGTACCGCAGGACGCACGCTGGGAGCTGCCCGGCTACACCCACGAGCGCGAACTCGGCGCGGGAGCGGCCGGGCGCGTCGTGCTGGCCCGCCACGACGCGACCGGCATGCCCGTCGCGGTCAAGTACCTCAACGGCGAGCACGCCGACCACGAGAACTTCCGCACCGAGGCCGAGCTGCTCGCCGGCCTCGACTCCCCGCACGTCACCCGCCTGTACGAGTACGTGGAGGGCCCGCGCGGCGCCGCCATCGTCATGGAGCTCGTCGACGGCGTCTCCCTGCGCGACCTGCTGCAGGCCGAGGGCGCCACCGGCCCCGAGGCCGCGCTGACCGTGCTCAAGGGCTCGCTGCTGGGCCTCGCCGACGCCCACGGGGCCGGCGTGGTGCACCGCGACTACAAGCCCGGCAACGTCCTCGTCACCACCGAGGGCGTCTCCAAGCTGGTCGACTTCGGCATCGCGGTACCCACCGGCGCCAAGGGCGACATCGCCGGCACCCCCGCCTACATGGCGCCCGAGCAGTGGACCGGCGAGCCCGCCTCCCCGCGGGGCGACGTCTACGCCGCCACCGCGACCTTCTTCGAGTGCCTCACCGGCGCCAAGCCGTACGCGGGCACCACGCTGATGGAACTGGCCGTCCAGCACACCGAGGCGGACATCCCCGACGACCAGGCGCCCGAGGCGCTGCGGCCGCTGATCCGATCCGGCCTCGCCAAGACCCCGACGGACCGGCCGGACGGCGCGGCCGATCTGGTCGCCGAGCTCGACGCGGTCGCCTCCGGCGCGTACGGGCCGGAGTGGGAGGAGCGCGGCCGCCGCCAGCTGGCCGGCCTGGTCGCCCTGCTGCCGCTGCTGCTGCCCAGCCCGCACGGGCACGCGGTCGGCAACACCTCGGTCGCCACCACCACGCTGGCGGAGCCCCCGGACCCGATCACGGCGGTGCGGCGGTTCGGCCCGCGGGCCAAGCTGCTGAGCGTCGCGGCCGGACTCGTCCTGCTCGGCGGAACCCTCGCCGGGGTCGCCGCCGCCGGCGCCTCCGACTCCACCACGACCACCGAGGTCGCCGCCCCGCGCGCCACCACGACCTTCGGCTCCGACGGCCCCGTGGCGCCCTCGGAGTCCGCCTCGCCCTCCGCTTCGGCCTCCGCCTCCCCGTCGGCCTCGCCCTCGGAGTCCGCCTCCCCCTCGGCGAGCGCTTCGCCGTCCACCTCTCCGTTCGCCTCGCCGAACCCCACCCCGACCAAGAAGCCCACCGTCGCCCCGCCGATGACGACCCCGCCCACCACCCCGCCGACCACGCCCACCACCAGCGCCCCGCCGCCGACCCTGCGGGTCCTCCGGCTGAGTGTCAGCACCACGTGTGGCAGCCGGTCCTACGAGGTGGTCGCCAGGATCACGGTCGAGCACAACGGTGCGGCGAGCGGCACGGTGACCGTCGCCTGGTACGCCAGTGGAAGCCGCCTCCCGGCCTCCACCGTCCCCATCACCATTCCGAAGGGGGCGAAGACGCCCTTCACCACCACCGTGTCGGCTCCGAGCACCTCGGGCTCCTGGAGCGCGAGGGTGAGCTCGAACCCGGCGGCCGAATCGGGTCAGGGCAGCACGTCCGGTCCCGTCAACACGAGCTACTGCGTCATCCTGACCTGAGGAACGAGAAATGAGCACCCCGCAGCAGCCGGACGAGGACGCCACCGTCCGCTTCGGCGCCAAGCCGCCCACGGCGGACGAGACCGTACGTCTCGGCGCTCCCGCGCCCGACCCGGAGTCGACCGTCCGGCTCGGCTCCGCACCCGGGCCCGACGCCACGGTGCGCCTGAGCGCTCCCGCGACCAACCCGGACGCGACGGTCCGGCTGAACGCCCCCGCGGCGAACCCGGACGCCACCGTGCGCCTCAACGCGCCGAGGCCCAACCCCGACGCCACCGTGCGGCTGAACGCCGCCCCCGCGCCCGCGGCCGACCCGGAGGGCACCGTCCGGCTCGGCCCGGCGAAGCAGCCGGACCTGGACGGCACCGTGCGCCTGAACACCGCCAAGCCGGACCCGGAGGGCACCGTCCGGCTCGGGCCGGTGCAGCCTCACCCCGAGGCCACCGTCCGGCTGGACACCGCGAAGGGGCGGCCGGCGCCGCAGTCGTACGTCCCGCCGCCCCCGCAGCAGCAGCCGCCGGCCGAGGGCTTCGAGAGCGCCACCTTCCTCGACCCGCAGGTCTGGCCGACCCCGCCGGTCGGCACCGCCGTCCCCACGCCGACCCCGGCCATGGGCACGCCGCTGACCCCCGCCATGGGTACGCCCCTCACCCCCGCCATGGGTACCCCGGTGCCCGTGGCCCAGCCCGCGCCCGCCCCGCAGGACGGGCTGCAGCGGTTCGGCCCGGGCGTGCCCCCGCAGGCCGCCGCGGTCTGGCACGGGGCGACCGCGGTGCCGCCGGCCCCGGAGCCGGCGAAGCGCCGACGCCGCCGCTGGCTGCTGCTGCCGCTGCTCCTGCTGCTCGCCGTGCTCGCCTGGCTGGCCTGGGACCGCTACGGCAGGCCCGTCGCGGTGACGGGCGTCAGCGTCCGCACCGACAACGCGCAGGGCCCGTCCTGCGACGGTACGGCCGTCATCACCGGCTCGATCGCCACCCAGGGCGGCGCGGGCAACGTCCGGTACCGCTGGAAGCGCAGCGACGGCACGGACTCGGGCGTGCTCACCCAGCCGGTCTCCAACGGCCGCCGCACCACGGACGTGGTGCTGCGGTGGACCTTCCAGGGCCACGGCAGCATGCAGGCGACCGCCACCCTGGAGATCGTCGGCCCGGGCAACGGCACCTCCTCGGTGACCTTCCCCTACACCTGCCGCTGACGCGTACCTCGCCGTCCGGCACCCGGCACCCGGTCCTCGTGGGCCGGGTGCCGGCCCGTTACTGACACGGTGTCAACCAGGTTCCGGGACGGCCCTGTCGGGCGCGCCCGGCCTGCCCTACCCTGCGTGCATGATCCTGCGCTCCGCGAAGCGGTTCGTGCTTCTGCTGCCGGTGCTCTGGCTGACCTCGCTGACCTATGTGGCCTGCGCCGTGCTGGTCGTCCACCTTCGCCACACGGACCCGGAGGTGGAGCGCGAGGTCGCGCAGAGCCCCGACCAGTGGCCGGCCCTGGCGGCCCTGGCGGTGGCGACCGCGGTGGCCACGGCCTGGGGCTACCGGCCGGACCGCCGCCGCCGGTTCCCCTGGCACCGGCTCGCCGTCCGGGCACTCGCCCTGTCCGCCGCGGCCGTGCTCGCCGCACTGCTCTCGTACCACCGCGGCGGCCCCGACTTCGACCACCTGCTCGGGCTGGGCGCGGTGACCACCTTCGGCGTGGTGCTCTGCATCCTCGGCTGGGGGCTGCTCAACCGGGGCCCGGTGCCCGCCGTGGTCGGTTCCGGTGCGGCCCTGGTGGCGTCCGCGGTGTGGCTGGCCCGGTCGCCGGAGCGTTCGACGGTCGCGGTGCTCGCCGCGGTGGCGGTCGTGGTGGCCCTGGGGGCCACGGTGGCCGCGGTCTGGCGGCTGCCCCGGGTAAGGCTGGCGGCCGGCCTGCCCCCGGTCGAGTGGACGGGCGGCGGCATCCACCCACCGGGACGACGGCCGGTCCCCGGCGAGATGTGGTGGGCGGACGTGCCGTTCGCCGAATCAGGCGAGTCCAAGGACCGGCCGGTGCTGGTGGTGCGCGTCCTGGACGACCGGCTGGAGGTGCTGAAGAGCACCAGCCAGGACTGGCTCAGCCGCAGCGACCACATCCGGCTGCCCACCCGGACGTGGAACCCGGAGGCCGACCACGACAGCTGCCTCGACCTGCGGCTGCGCACCCTGGAGCCGGACCGCCTGCGCCGCTACGCCGGCCCGTGCCCGATGGGGGTGTGGCGGGTGGTCCGCGGCCGCACCCTGCCGCTCGTGAAGCCGCCCCGCACCCTCCGCGGGACCGCCGACCGCCGGGCCGACCTTCGCAAGCCCCCGACCGCCGCCGGAAAGCCGTCTGCCACCGAGCCGTCTGCCGCCGAGCCGACTGCCGGAAAGTCGGCTGCCCGTAAGCCGTTCACCCGAAAGCCGCACACGGGGAAGCCGTCCGGAAAGCCGCAGGCCGGGAAGCCCGACCCCGGCCGCGGCGGCGCCGCCTGACACGACCGCGGCCGGGCACCGCCGGGGCATGCGCCCGACGGTGCCCGGCCGCGGTGTGCCGGAGCGGGGAGTGTCAGCAGCGGCCGACGGTCTCGCAGTCCTCCCAGCGGGTGCCGGTGCCGGCGGTGCTGCCGGTGGCCTCGTCGCCGCCGCGGGCGGGCGCGTTCAGCGACTTGAGCTTCGGGGTGACGGGCGTGGCGGCCGGCACGCTCGGGGTGGCGGCGGGGCCGGAGGCGAGGCGGACGGCGATGGCGTCGATCACCGGACGGGGGCTGGTGCCGGCGAAGTTGCTGACCATCACCGAGAAGATCAGCTTGTGGCCGTCGGGCGCGGTGGCGTAGCCCATCAGGTTGTCGACGCCGCTCATCGAGCCGCTCTTGGCGTGCACGTTGTTCTCGGCCTTGGTGCCGCGCATGCGGGCGGCCAGGGTGCCGCCGACCATCCGGTCGGGGTTGCCGGCCACCGGCAGGGCGTTGTACCAGGCGTTGAACCAGGGCTTGTCCTGGGCGACCTTGAGCAGGCCGGCCATCTTGGCCGGGGTGATCAGGTCGTAGCGGGAGAGGCCGGAGCCGTCGACCTGGCGGCCGGCCGGGGTCTCCAGGCCGTTGGCCTTGAGGAAGGCCTTGACCTGGTTGATGCCGGTGGCCCAGTCGCCCTTGCCGCCCTTGACCTTGCCGATCTCCTTGGTCAGGTGCTCGGCTATGCCGTTGTTGCTGATCTTCAGCATCGGCACGACCAGCTCGGCGAGGGTCTTGGAGTCGTGCGAGGCGAGCGGCTGCGAGGTCTCGGAGCCGGTCGCGGTCTGCACGCCGCGCTGCACCTTCACACCGTGCCGGGCGAGCGCGCCGGCGAAGACCTTGGCGGCGTAGGTGGCCGGGTCCTCGACCGTCACCCAGTAGGTGGCCGGGGCGGCGCCGGCCGCGATGCTGCCGGAGAGCAGCAGCTCGTTGGCGCCACGGCGGCGTTCGACGTCGGCGGTGGCGCCGCTGCCGGCCGCGCCGGTGGTGATGCCGCCGGTGAACTTCATCGGCGCCTCGGCGGGTACCAGGGCGACCTTGGCCTTCTCGCCGGCGGCACCGGGGGTGACGGTCACCTGGACGGTGTCCATCTGGTACTCGGGGTCGTTGGCGACCGTCAGGCCGGAGATCTGCGGGCTGTACGAGTACGGCTCGTCGTCCCAGGCCCAGCCCGGGCCGAGCGGGGTGGAGTCATAGCGGCTGCCATCGGCGAGCACCCGGCCGGTGACGGTGGTGATGCCGGACGCGGCGACCTTGGCGGCCAGGTCGTCGAGGTCCTGGACGAGCAGGCTGGGGTCGCCGCCGCCGCGCAGCACCAGGTCGCCGACGAGCTTGCCGCCGTACGTGGTGCCGGTGGTGCGGACCTCGGTGGTGAACCGGTGGTCGGCGCCGAGCAGTTCGAGGGCGGCGGTGGAGGTGACGGTCTTCATGGTGGACGCCGGGGTGAGCAGCGCGCCGGGCTGGCGGGAGTACAGCACCTGGCCGGTCGTCGCGTCGAGGACCTGGACGCCGGCCTGCGCGTTGGCGAGGCGGGCGTCGGCCAGCAGGGCGTCGAGGTCGGCCGTCAGGGTCGCGTCGGCCGGGGCGGGGTTGTCGGCCTGGGCCGAGCCGGCGAGCAGGGAGGCGGCGAGGGCCGCGGCCGCGAGCGGCAGGCCACGGCGGTACAGGCGTGCGGGCACAGATGCTCCAGGAATCGGGTCCGGCGGGGAGCGTGTGTGTTGTCGCCCACGCCCCCGTTTGGCCTGTACATTACCATCTGACGTGCTGTCAGTTGATCTTGGCCAGGGGCGGTCGGTGGCCCTCGCACTCATAGACGCGCCGGTGGGCCGATAGGTATCACGGAAGCGCGGAGAATTTTCCGCCCGGGCGCACGGCCGGCCCGGGGGGCGGAAATCAGCCGACCGAGAAGGCCGTGACCCCGTTCATCGTGCCGACCAGGACCCGCCCGCCGGCGAGCACCGGGGAGGCGAAGTGCGGGGCAGGGCCGGTCTTCGCCTGCTGCAGCGTCCGGCCGGTCGCCGGGTCGAGGGCGAGCAGCACACCGCGCTCGTCGTCCACCACCCAGACCGCGCCGCCGCCGACCACCGGCGAGCCGCCGCGCTCCAGCTCCACCTGCCAGTCCTGGTGCACCGAGCCGTCCTGGCCCACCGTCAGCCGGGCCAGGCCGTGCAGGCAGGGCACGTAGACCGTCGAACCGTCCACGGCGGCGCCGCCGTACGCCGGGCAGACCGTTGCCTGCGCGACCTGCCCGCCGATGCCGCCGAGGCGCTGCGCGTCCAGCACGTACGCCTCGCCGCGCTTGCCGACGGCGAGCACGTGGCCGCCCACCCGCACCGGCGAGAGCGAACCGAGATCGAGGTCCCGGGAGTTGTCGTCCGCCCAGCTCGACGGGGCGAACCAGTCCACCCGCCGCAACTCGGGGGAGAGCGCGAGCACCGAGTCCGAGCCGTCGTACGAGCCGCCCGTCGACTCGCCGTTGCCGACGGCGACCAGCAGCCGGTCGCCGTCGACCACCGGGCCGCCGCTCGCCCAGATCCCGCCCTCGCGGCCGGTCGGCACCGCGTAGGAGAGCACCGGCCCGGCGCCGCTGGTCGCCACCGACAGCGCACTGCCGACATAGTCGCCGCAGTCGCCGAAGAGCCCGCCGTAGGCGATCACCACCCGGCCGTTCCACAGCGCGAGCGCGGAGCGCTGCTGGTGGGCGGGCCGGTAGCCCTTCGGCGGTTCGACCGCGCGCTGCACCTCCAGTGCCCCGGTCGCCGCGTTCAGCCCGGCCAGCACGTGTCGGCCGCCGGCCAGCTCGGCGACCGCGAACACCCGCCCGGTCGCCGGGTCGTAGACCGGGGTGCCGGTGATCCCCAGCGGGTCGATGTTGCCGCAGGGCAAGTCCGCCGTCCGGGCCGGGGCGCCCAGGTGACGGCTCCACAGCACCGCGCCGCTCGCCGCGTCCAGCCCGTACACCGTGTTGTTCTCGGTCGCCGCGAGCACCCTGTCGCCGACCACCAGCGGCTGCCCGTACACCGCGCCGTCGAGCTTCGCCGTCCAGGCCGTGCCGAGCGGCCCGACCGGGGCCGCGTCCGGTGCCGTACCGGTGCGCAGCGCGTCGCGGTGGTAGCCGGACCAGTCGCCGGCCTTCAGCGGGGTCGGGGAGGCCGCGGTGGCGACCACGGTGGACGGCACCGCGGTGGGGGAGGACGCGCCGCCGCCCAGAGTGCAGCCGGCCAGCAGGCCGGCCAGGGCGGCGGCGACCGCGGGCAGCGTCCGCCGACGGTCAGCTCGGAGCGGTCGCGCCACCGTCGGCCTTCGTCGGAGCGGTCGCGCCGCCGCCGGCCTTCACCGCCTCCACCATGCGCTGGTGGAGTTCGCGGGCCGTCGCCTCGTCCCCGGCGGGCACCGGGCTGCCCTCCACGGTGAACCAGTCCAGCGCGCCGCTGTACTGCACCGTCAGCCGGGCCTCACCGTCGATCCACGTCGTGTGGACCGTCAGATCGCCCTTGATGACGCCCAACTCGACCGTCCGCACCCCTCCGG
This sequence comes from Streptomyces sp. TLI_235, assembly GCA_002300355.1. Classification (NCBI taxonomy): domain Bacteria; kingdom Bacillati; phylum Actinomycetota; class Actinomycetes; order Kitasatosporales; family Streptomycetaceae; genus Streptomyces; species Streptomyces sp. TLI_235. Next base: position 580,688 of record NSGV01000002.1, on the reverse strand, counting down.
TGCCGGCGAGAATGCCCTGCGTGGTCCAGGTCGCCCAGGTGTTCACGGAGCCTCCCCGATGTGCGGCCGACAGTACGAACACGTCATGCCCCAAGACATACCGGGTGACACACCTGATTCGGGCCGAATCACCCTGCCGTGGGCATGTCGAGGGCACGTCGGGCCGGGCTCCGGAAGCGGGCGTGCCGTCCGGGGCGCGGCTACCATCGGCGGTATGGGAGAGCGACCCGCCGCGCTCACCGCGCCGCAGCTGGTACTCGAGACCGACGGCGACTCGCAGGTCATCAGCCCGAGTCGCACGTACCACGTCGGCCGTGACCCCACGAGCGAGGTCTTCCTGGACGACCCCCGGGTCTCCTGGCACCACGCCGTGCTGCACGCCGACGGCGACCACTGGGCGCTGGACGACAGCGGCTCCACCAACGGCACCTTCACCGACGGTCACCGGATCCGGCACCTCGACGTCGGCCCCGGCAGCGAGATGCGCTTCGGCGCCGCCGCCGACGGCCCCCGCTGCAGCCTCCGCGCCCTGGCCGTGCGCACCGAACCGGACCGGCAGCCGTCCGCGCTGACCTCCATCACCGGCTCCCTGCGGCCCCCGACCACCGTCCGCCCGCTCCCGGCGAAGGTCGTCCGGATCGGCCGCGCCCTCGAGAACGACCTGGTCGTCGGCGACCTGTCGGTCTCGCGCCGGCACGCCGAGCTGCGCGCCCGGCCCGACGGGCGCTTCGAGATCATCGACGTCGGCAGCCACAACGGCACCTACGTCAACGGACAGCCCGTGCTCGGCGCCGTCGTCGGCGAGGGCGACCTCATCGGCATCGGCCACTCGGTGTTCTGCCTGGTCGGCGACGAACTCCAGCAGTTCGTCGACACCGGCGACGTCGACCTCGACGTGGACGGCCTCACCGTCACCGTGGCCGGCGGCCGCCGGCTGCTCGACTCGGTCACCTTCCCGGTCGGCCAGAAGACCCTGCTCGCCGTCGCCGGCCCCAGCGGCGCCGGCAAGTCCACCCTGCTCAACGCGCTCACCGGCCTGCGGCCAGCCGACGAGGGCGCCGTCCGCTACGACGGCCGCGACCTCTACCGCGACTACGCCGAGCTGCGCCGCCGGATCGGCCTCGTCCCGCAGGACGACATCCTGCACACCCAGCTGCAGGTGCGCCGCGCCCTGCAGTACGCGGCCGAGCTGCGCTTCCCCGACGACACCGCCGCCGCCGAACGCGAGGCCAGGGTCGAGGAGGTGATCGGCGAACTCGGCCTGAACAAGCGCGCCGACCAGGTGATCTCCAGCCTCTCCGGCGGCCAGCGCAAACGGGTCAGTGTCGCCCTGGAGCTGCTCACCAAGCCCTCCCTGCTCTTCCTCGACGAGCCGACCTCCGGCCTCGACCCCGGCATGGACCGCTCGGTCATGCAGATGCTCCGCAACCTCGCCGACGACGGCCGCACCGTCATCGTCGTCACCCACAGCGTGCTCAGCCTGGAACTCTGCGACCGGCTGCTGCTGCTCGCCCCCGGCGGCCGGATCGCCTTCTACGGACCGCCCGGCGAGACCCTCGGCTTCTTCGGATTCGAGCAGTGGCCGGACGCCTTCGACGCCTTCGAGAACGACACCGAACGCGACTGGGCCGGCCAGTACCGCTCCTCGCCGTCGTACCGCCGGTACATCGCCGGCGCCATGGACCACCCCGGGCCGGCCGCGCCGCACGCCCCGGCCGCCGAGACCCCGGCCCCCAAGCCGCCGCGGCCGCAGCGGTGGCGCAAGCAGGTCTCCACCCTCGTCCGCCGCTACGCCACCGCGCTCACCGCCGACCGCACCTTCCTGGCGGTCATGATCGCGCTGCCGTTCGTGATGGGCGTGATGGCCCGGGCCCTGGCCGGCAAGAAGCTCGCCGAGGACAGCATCTTCAACGCCCTGCTGATCCTCTGCGTCGGCGCGGTGCTCACCGGCGCCGCCAACTCGGTGCGCGAACTCGTCAAGGAACGCGTCATCTACCAGCGAGAACGCGCCGTCGGCCTGTCCAGATCGGCGTACCTCTGCTCCAAGATCATCGTGCTGGGCACGGTCACCGTCATCCAGGCGGTGGTGCTTACCATGGTCGCGCTGCTCGGCGTCGATCTACGCCCCCAGGGCGGCAGCGGCGTCCTCATGCCACCGCTGCTAGAGATCACCCTGGCCGTCGCCCTGCTCGCCTTCACCGCCATGATGCTCGGCCTGCTCATCTCCGCGCTGGTGAAGAAGGAGGAGGTGACCATGCCGCTGCTGGTGCTGGTCGCCATCGTCCAGGTGGTCTTCTGCGGCGCCCTGATCCAGCTCAACAGCACCCCCGTGCTCGCCCAGCTCTCCTGGCTCGTCCCGTCCCGCTGGGCCTTCGCCGCCATGGCCGCCACCATCGACCTGCACGCCACCGTGCCCAAGCCGCTGACCTCCGACCCGCTCTTCCAGCACAAGGCTTCGATCTGGCTGCTCGACATGGGCATGATGGTGGTACTGAGTGTCGTCCTCGGCCTGCTGGTCGCCCGCCTGCTGCGCCGTCACGAGCCCGCCGTGATGCGGAGGTGACCGCTGGTGACCGCCCCGACCGAGTTCCAGCCCACCCATGTCGTGCCCGCCGACGGGCTGCAGACCTGGGCGAGCCCGGACCCGTCCCGGCCGTCCGTACGGCTCGACCCGCTCCTGCCCGTCCGGCTCGCCGACAGCACCGGGAACTGGGCGCGGATCGTCTGCTCCAACGGCTGGTCGGCCTGGGTCGACGGCCGGCTGCTGGTCAGCGTGCCGCACCCGCCGGCCGGCACCGACCACCCGCTGACCGCGCTGGAGGACCCGCGGCCGCTGCTCCTCGCCCTGGAGCAGGCCCTCTCCACCTACCGCCGGCTGGTCGGCGAGTACGCGGACGGCCTGATCGACCTGGAGACCCTCCGCGACCGCACCCGCAACCTGCGGGTCGGCGCCGTCCTCGACGGCCCGTCCGCCTGGCTGCTCGACCTCGACCAGGGCCGCTGGTTCTACAGCGACGGCACCCGGCTGCAGACCTACGCCACCGTCGACCCGCCCGCCGCCCCGCGGTCCGCGGCAGGCAGCCGGGGTGACACCGGATGACGACCGCCGCACCGGCCGACCTCACCGGCCACCAACTCGCCGCCTACCGGCTGGAGGCGCTGATCGGGCGCGGCGGCATGGCCGTCGTCTACCGTGCCGAGGACCTGCGGCTCGGCCGCACCGTCGCGGTCAAGCTGCTCGCCCCGGACCTCGCCCGCAACGACGTCTTCCGGGAGCGCTTCGCCCGCGAGTCCAAGGCCGCCGCGGCCATCGACCACCCGCACATCGTGCCGGTCTACGAGGCCGGTGAGGCCGACGGACTGCTCTACATCGCCATGCGGTACGTCCGCGGCCGCGACCTGCGCGCCCTGCTCGACCGGGAGGGCCCGCTCTCGCTGCGCCAGACCGTGCGGATCACCACCCAGGTCGCCTCCGCGCTGGACGCCGCGCACAGCCACGACCTCGTCCATCGGGACGTCAAGCCCGGCAACATCCTGGTCGCCGAGGGCACGGACTCCGAGCACCCCGAGCACGTCTACCTCACCGACTTCGGGCTGACCAAGAAGTCCCTCTCGCTCTCCGGGCTCACCACCGTCGGCCAGTTCGTCGGCACCCTGGACTACGTCGCCCCCGAGCAGATCAACGGCAAGCCGGTGGACGGCCGCTGCGACGTCTACAGCCTCGCCTGCGTGGTCTACGAGATGCTCGCCGGCACCTCGCCCTACCAGCGCGACGACGACCTCGCCATGCTCTGGGCCCACCTCAACGACCCGCCGCCGCACCTCAGCGAGCAGCGCCCCAACCTGCCGTCCGCCCTGGACGACATCCTGATCCGGGCGCTCGCCAAGACCCCGGACGAGCGGTACGACAGCTGCCTGGCCTTCGTCGGCGCGCTGCACGGGGTGGAGCACGTCGCGGCGATCCCGGTGCCGACGCCGACCGAACTCGTCCCGCAGGTCCCCGAGTCCGTGGCGGTGCCCGAGTCGGCGGTGGTGCCGGAGTCCGCGGTCGCCCCGCCTGTGGAGCCTTTGAAACCGCTGGAGCCTCTGGAGCCGCCGTCGTGGGCGGCGCCGGTCTACGGAACCGGCACCGACTGACGTCAGGAGGGCCGGTCCGGGTGGTCCGGGGGAGCGGTGTCCCGGCGCACCCGGTCCGCCGTCCAGCCGCCGAGCAGCCCGGCCACCGCGCCCCAGACGGCGCCGACCGCCACCAGCACCAGCAGGTCGGGCTCCAGGATCGCCGCGCCGCTGCCGCCGAAGCCGAGCAGGGTCAGGCCGTAGGCGGCGGAGATCCGGGTGAGCACGCCGATCAGCAGCATCGCCACCCCCAGCGCCACCGCCAGGTGCAGCGCGTGCTGCCAGGCCTTAACCCTCGGCGGGGCGTGCATCGCCATTCCGAGGCCGGTGAGCAGCAGCGCGACCACGGCGAGCGCGACCAGCAGCCAGGCCCGGGAGTCCTGGTCGGCGAGGGTGGCGGCGTCCAGCCGGACGTTCTGGTTCTCCCGCAGTACCCCGGCCAGCGGCTGCGGCATCGGCAGGCCGAGGCTGCCGGAGACATGCCCGTGCCAGGCGCCGCCCATGCCGATGCCCAGGGCCAGCCAGGCCAGGTTCGGCAGGCCGAGGAAGACCACCGCCATGGTCTGCCGGGCGTGCCCGCCGACGGCGGCCTCCACCAGGCCGGCCGGCAGCGCCAGGACGACGTAGACCAGCAGCAGGGTCAGCACGGCGTGCGCGGCCGGACGGACGGCGGTGTGGAAGCGCAGCAGCGGCAGCGGCAGCGGGGTCCGCCGGGAGACCGCCAGGGCGAGCAGCAGCACCACCGCGAGCCAGATCAGGCCGAAGCCGACCGCCCGCCCGGTGTCCACCGCGAAGCCCACCGTGGGGGAGGCCCCGATCAGCCCGCCCAGCTCGTCGATCAGCGGCTCGCCGGTCGACACCACGAAGCTCTGCTCCGCCGGGATCGACACCAGCAGCAGCGCTGCCGCCCACAGCACGGCGACCCGGCCGACCCGGGCCAGCAGCTCCCGGCCGGTGACGGTGGCGTGCAGCCGCATCGGCCGCAGGAACAGCCAGCCGAGCAGCAGGGCGCCGGTCAGCGAGACCGACAGCGGTACCGCCTCGATCCCGCCCTTGGCGCCGGCCACGAAGGCCGCCCCGCCCTCCACCCGTGCGGAGGCGCCGCAGGCCATCAGGACCGTCGCCGCGACCACCGAGCCGTAGCCGCCGGAGGGCAGCTCGTTCGCGCCGGCGAAGTACAGGCCGACCGCGGCCACCGCGAACATCGCCACGACGGCCGCCACGACCGCGGTCAGCGCCTCGCCCCAGTGCCGCAGTTCGCCCGCGGGGCCGCCGGTGCGGGCCGCGGGCCCGCCGCTGGTACGGGCGCCGGGCCCGCTGCTCGTCCGCACAATCGGCTCCTGCCGGGTCGGCTCCGGTGGGGTCTCCTTCCAGACTCCGCCCGGGGGCGGGGAAGGGCGAGTCCGCGGGCGGGGAACCGCGAGCTGTCGCGCGGGCCGGCGCGGGCGCGCGGAGAATGGCCTGCGGGGGGTGCCCAGGACGGGAGGAACACCCGTGAGTCCGCTGCCACCGTCACCCGACCAGCCCTCAGAGCCGCCCGAGGGACCGGCAGGTCCGCCCTCCGGACCGCTCTCCGGCCCGGCCTCCGAGCCGCCGTCCTCCGGCAACCGGCCCGCCGGACCGGGACACACCTCGTTGACCCCCGCCGGCCCACCGTCCGGCCCCACCTCCGGGCCGGGCGCCCACCCCGGCGGACCCGGCGGGACGGGACCGGGCGGCCCCGGCGGTACCGGCGGCCCGCCGAGCGGACCGCGGACCGTGGTCACCGGAGGCGGCGGCGGGGGCGACGGCGGAGGAGGCAAGGCCGGGGGCGGCGGGCACCGGAAGCCACCCTGGTGGCGCAACCCCCGCACGGTGCTGCCCGCGGGCATCGCGGCCGTCGTGCTCGGCGTCGTCCTCGGCCTGGTGCTGAGCGGCGGCTCCGGCACACCGGCGGCCGCGCAGCAGGTCGCCCTGCAGCCGGCCGGCTCCGCCGGACAGGACCCCTTCACCGGCTCGGTCACCGACCAGAGCGCAGCCCCGACCACCGGTACCGCCACCGCCGCGGCGCCCGGCGGGGGCAGCCGCAGCGGCGGTGACGCCGGCCTGTACGGCGGCACCATGAACGTCTCCAGCTGCGACGTCCCGAAGCTCAGCGCCTTCCTCGCCGCCAACCCGGACAAGGCCAAGGCCTGGGCCGGGGTCGAGGGCATCCAGCCCAACGAGATCGACGGCTACCTGAAGGGGCTCACCCCGGTGGTGCTGCGCGTCGACACCCGGGTCACCAACCACGGCTTCAGCAACGGCCAGGCCACCGCCTACCAGGCTGTGCTGCAGACGGGTACGGCCGTGCTGATCGACTCGCACGGCGTGCCGCGGGTCCGCTGCGCCTGCGGCAACCCGCTGACACCGCCCGTCGACCCGGGTGCGCCCGCCTCGTACAACGGGCAGCCGTGGGCCGGCTTCAACGGGAAGCAGGTGGTCATCGTGACGCCCGCGCCGCAGCCGATCCAGACGGTCGTGCTGGTGGACACCACCAGCGGCAAGCCGTTCGCCCGGCCGACCGGCGGCACGGGCCAGGGCGACAGCACGCACGTGCCGACGCAGCCACCGAGCTCGTCCTCCGGTTCGCCGTCGACCTCGGGCTCCTCCGGTTCGCCGTCGAGCGGCACCCCGTCGACCTCCACGCCGTCCTCCGGCACCCCTAGCTCCGGCCCGTCCGGCTCGGAGTCCGGTTCGCCGTCGGCACCCAGCTCGGCGCCGAAGAGCGGCGGCGGCCAGTCCTCGGCCGGCGGCGCGGGAGCGTCCAGCGAGTCGGCGGCGGGGGTCTCCTCCGCCCCGGCCTCCCAGGGGCCGGCCTCGCCGCCGTCCTGAGCCGCGGCCGCAGCCGCCGTCCTCGGACGCAGCGTCTGCCGGGCACCGATCCTGTCGGTGCCCGGCAGTAGCGTGCGCGGTATGGGATTCACCGGAAACCTCACCGTCGCCCGCCTGGACGCCCCGCTCGACGGAACGGCCGCCGTACGGGCCGCGGGTGCCCGCCCCGACCGCTCGGCCGCCGCGGACGGCTGGCAGTTCCTGGTGACCGCGGGCGGCGACCTGGCGACGTCCGCGCTCGCCCGGGAGACGGCCGGGCCGCTGCTGAGCGCCTTCGTCCTCGACAGCGACTTCGCCGTGGTGGAGGCCTTCGACGGCGGCCGGCCGGCCTGGACGTGCGTGCTCTCCCCGGAGACGGCCCTCGACCACGACTGCCCGCAGGACTGGCTCGGCGACCCGGCCGAGACCGCCGACACCGCCGCGGACTGGGCCGCCGCCTTCGGACTGGCCCCCGACCGCGGGGCGCTGGCCGCGCTCCTCGCCGCGGAGAGCGACCCGTTCGCGGAGGACCTCGTGTCGGCCTTCCTGACCTCCCTCGGTCTCCCCGCCGGCCTGTTCGCCGGCGACTGACCGGAACGCCCCGCCGCGCGGCGGCCGTGTCGCGACCGGTCTGCCGGGCGGGGCCGACCGGCTGGTAGCTTCGGGCCACATGGAGAGCACGCAGAGCACCGCCGACTCCGTCCGCGCCACGCTGGACGACTGGGGAGTGCCGTACGGGTGGCTGGAGATCGACCCGGAGTTCGCCGACACCGCGCAGTTCTGCGAGCGGTACGGCTACACGCTCGAGGACTCGGTCAACTGCATCCTGGTGGTGGGCAAGAGCGAGCCGCGCCGGTACGCGGCCTGCCTGGTGCAGGCGACCCGGCGGCTGGACGTCAACCGGGCCGTGAAACGGCTGCTCGGTGTCCGGCGGGTCTCCTTCGCGAGCGCCGAGGAGACGGTGGCGCTGACCGGCATGCAGGTGGGCGGGGTGACACCGGTGGCCCTGCCGCCGGGCATGCCGGTGTACGTCGACGCGCCGGTGCTCGGCCGCGGCGAGATCGTGCTGGGCGGCGGCGACCGGGCCGGCAAGCTGCTGGTCTCCCCGGGCGCCCTGCTGGCGCACCTGCCGGGGGCCGAGGTCGTCGAGGACCTGTCCACCGCACCGCCTGCCTGAACCGCGGCGAGACCGACCGAGAACCTCCCGGACCCGGCCGCTGCGCGGGGGCGGACCTGGACGGAACGTCCAGCGCCTCCCCCTTGCGACACTCCATTTCGTCGCCTGCCAAACCGCGGTTCGGATGCACAGAATGTGCGCCACACCGAACGAAGGAGGTGCCGATGGGGACAGAACCGACCGAATCGATCGCCGAGGCAGCGGTTGCGCGCGGCCCGCTCGCCGGCGTGCTGGTCGCGGACTTCGGCCGGGTGCTCGCCGCGCCGTACGCCACGATGCTCCTCGCGGACCTCGGCGCGGACGTGGTGAAGGTCGAGCGCCCGGACGGCGGCGACGACACCCGGGCCTGGGGGCCGCCGTACGCGCCGGACGGCCAGGCCACGTACTACCTCTCGGTCAACCGCAACAAGCGCTCGCTCACCCTCGACCTCCGCACCGGGGCGGACCGCCGCCGCGCCCTCGAACTCGCCCGCCGGGCCGACGTCGTCATCGAGAACTTCCGGCCCGGCACGATGGCCAAGTACGGGCTCGCCCACGAGGACGTCGCCGCCGTGAACCCACGCGCGGTGTACTGCTCGATCACCGGCTTCGGCACCGGCGAGGGCGCCGCGCTGCCCGGCTACGACCTGCTGATCCAGGCGGTCGGCGGCCTGATGAGCGTCACCGGGCCGGGCCCCGGCCGGCCGGTCAAGGCCGGGGTGGCGCTCGTCGACGTCCTCACCGGCCTGCACGCCGCGGTCGGCGTCCTCGCCGCCCTGCGCGAGCGCGACACCACCGGCCGCGGCCAGCTGGTCGAGGTCAACCTGCTCTCCACGCTGCTGTCCAGCCTGGTCAACCAGTCGGCCGGCTACACCCTGGCCGGCGCCGTGCCCGGCATCCTCGGCGACCGCCACCCGTCCATCGCCCCGTACGAGGTGTTCCGGGCCGCCGACCGGCCGCTGGTGATCGCCGTCGGCAACGACCGCCAGTTCGATGCGCTCTGCCGCGGCCTGGACGCCCCCGACCTCGCCGACGACCCGCGCTTCACCACCAACGCCGACCGGGTCGCCCACGTCGACGCACTCGCCGAGGAACTCGGCCGGCGGCTGCGCGAGCGCACCGCGGCCGCCTGGTTCGAGCACCTCACCCCGCTCGGCGTCCCCTGCGGGCCGGTCAACGACCTCGCGGACGCCTTCGGCCTCGCCGAACGCCTCGGGCTCGCGCCCCGCACCGACCAGGGCCTGGTCGCCAACCCCATCGGCCTCTCCCGCACCCCGCCCGCCTACCGACTCGCCCCGCCCCGGCTCGGCGAGCACACCGACGAACTCCTCGCCTGGCTCGACGCACCCCACCACCCCACGAACGGAGACCTCCCGTGACCGGCCCGATGAAGGACCCGCTGGACCTGCTCGACATCCCGTCGCTGCTCACCGACGAGGAGCGGGAGATCCAGGCCACCGTGGCCCGCTTCCTCGCCGACCACGTCCGCCCGAACCTGCCCGAGTGGTTCGAGAACGCCCACTTCCCGCGGGAGATCGCCCCCGAGCTCGGCAAGCTCGGCGTCCTCGGCATGCACCTGGAGGGCTACGGCTGCGCCGGCACCGACGCCGTCGCCTACGGCCTCGCCTGCCTGGAGCTGGAGGCCGCCGACTCCGGCTTCCGCAGCTTCGTCTCCGTACAGGGCTCGCTGGCCATGTACTCCATCCACCGGTACGGCGCCGAGGAGCAGAAGCAGGAGTGGCTGCCGCGGATGGCGGCCGGCGAGGCGATCGGCTGCTTCGGCCTCACCGAGCCCGACTTCGGCTCCAACCCGGCCGGTATGCGCACCCGCGCCGTCCGCGACGGCGCCGACTGGATCCTCAACGGCGCCAAGATGTGGATCACCAACGGCGCGATCGCCGACATCGCCACCGTCTGGGCCGCCACCGAGGAGGGCATCCGCGGCTTCCTCGTCCCGCGCGGCACCCCCGGCTTCGAGGCGCGGGAGATCAAGCAGAAGCTCTCGCTGCGCGCCTCCACCACCGCCGAGCTGAGCTTCGCCGACGTCCGGCTGCCCGCCTCCGCGCAGCTGCCGGAGGCCCGCGGCCTCGGCGCGCCGCTCGCCTGCCTCAACGAGGCCCGGTTCGGCATCCTGTTCGGCGCGGTCGGCGCCGGCCGCGACTGCCTGCAGACCGCGCTCGCGTACGGCGGCGACCGGATCCAGTTCGGCCGGCCGATCAGCGGTTTCCAGCTCACCCAGCAGAAGTTCGCCGACATGGCCGTCTCGCTGAACAACGCCGCGCTGCTCGCGATCCACCTCGGCCGGCTCAAGGAGCAGGGCCGGATCCGCCCCGAGCAGGTCAGCGTCGGCAAGCTCAACAACGTCCGCGAGGCGCTGGCGATCGCCCGCGAGTGCCGCACCGTGCTCGGCGCCAACGGCATCTCGCTGGACTACTCGCCGCTGCGGCACGCCAACAACCTGGAGTCGGTGCTCACCTACGAGGGCACCAGCGAGATCCACACCCTGGTCATCGGGCAGGCCCTCACCGGCATCCCCGCCTACCGCTGACCCGGCCGGGGTTCAGCCCAGGAAGGCGCGCAGCAGGGCGGCCGTGGCGGCCAGGTGCTCCTCGGTCGCCCGCCGCGCGCCGTCCGCGTCGCCCGTCAGGATCGCGTCCACCATGCCGCGGTGCTGGTGGGCGGCGTGGTCGATGTTCCGCTCCAGCATCGGGATCGCGTTCAGCAGGTCGTTCAGCCGCATCCGGGCCTCGGCGATCGCGGTGGCGAGCGAGCGCGAGCCGGTGAGCTCGGCGATCGCCAGGTGGAAGCGGGAGTCTAGCCGCCGGTACTCCTCCGGAGGGGCTCCCTCCAGATCGGCCAGCCGCCGTTGCAGATAGGCCCGCTGCTCCCCGGTGAGGTCGCGCCGGGCGGCGGTCTCGGCGGCACCGGCCTCCAGGACGAGCCGGTAGGTCAGCGCGTCCTCCAGCTCCTCGCCGAGATCGCTGGCGGCCCGGCGCAGGTCGGCGACGTCCGGCGGCGGCATCCGGTACGTGACGAAGGTGCCGCCGTAGCGGCCGCGCCGGGACTCCACCGCGCCCGCCTGCTGCAGCGAGCGGAGCGCCTCGCGCAGGGTCTCGCGGCCGACGCCGAGCCGGACGGCGAGGTCGCGCTCGGCCGGCAGCCGGTCGCCGTGGCCGAACACGCCGAGCTTGATCGCCTGCAGCAGCCGCTCGACGGTCTCCTCGAAGGCGTTGCCCGTTCGGACGGGCCGGAAGATCGCCCCCGCCTGCCAGTCGATCCCTGCCTCGTCCACGCGGGCATCGTACCCACGGCCCTCCGCCCGGAGGCGAGCGGGCGACACCCGCCCCGAGTCGAAGGGCCCGCCGGTGCCGAAAGGGAGGCGCGAGGGAGCGACGAAGGAGCGAGGGAGCGACGACCGTCGGCGCCGGGTCAGGAGGGCCCGGAGGCGAGCGGGCGACAGAACAGCGCGCCCCTCTTGACGCCGGTCGGACCCAGGGTGAACGATGCTGCCCAACCCAATGGTCTGGTTCCGGTCCATTGAGTGTTCGGAGGCCGCACCCACACCGCCGTGGCTGCGCGCAGTGTCCAGGCCCGCCTCACTCCCCAGGGGTGCCCATGTCCGCCGACCCCACACCCGACCAGGCAGCGCACCACACTCCCGCACCCGTGTTTCCGGCACCGACCGGACCGGTTTCCGCCGACGAACAGCGGCTGCACGAGCTCGGCTACGCCCAGGAGCTCACCCGCTCGATGTCCGGCTTCTCCAACTTCGCCGTCTCCTTCTCCATCGTCTCGATCCTCTCCGGCTGCCTGACCCTGTACGGGATGGGCATGAACACCGGCGGCCCCGCAATGATCATCTGGGGCTGGCCGCTGGTCGGCCTGCTCACCCTCTGCGTGGGCCTCGCGATGGCCGAGATCTGTTCCAGCTTCCCGACCGCCGGCGGCCTCTACTACTGGTCCGCCAAGCTCGCCCGCAGCCGCGGCGCCGCCTGGTCCTGGTTCACCGGCTGGTTCAACTTCCTCGGCCAGGTCGCCGTCACCGCCGGCGTCGACTACGGCGCCGCCTTCTTCACCAACGCCTTCCTCGCCCTGCAGTTCGACTTCGCGGCCACCCCGGCGCACACCGTGGAGATCTTCGCGGTGATCCTGCTGCTGCACGGCCTGCTCAACACCCGCGGCGTGAAGCTGGTCGCCCGCCTCAACGACGTCTCCGTCTGGTGGCACCTGGTCGGCGTCACCGTCATCGTCGGCGCGCTCGCACTGCTGCCCGCCAAGCACGCCTCCGCGTCCTTCGTCTTCACCGAGTTCGTCAACAACACCGGCTTCCACAGCCAGTTCTACGTCGCCATGCTCGGCCTGCTGCTCGCCCAGTACACCCTCACCGGGTACGACGCCTCCGCGCACATGACCGAGGAGACCCACGACGCCGCCCGCTCCGGCCCGCGCGGCATCGTCAACGCCATCACCGTCTCCCTGGTCGCCGGCTGGGTGCTGCTGCTCGGCATCACCTTCGCCATCCAGGACTACAAGGGCGCCCTCGAAGGCCCGACCGGCGTCCCGCCCGCGCAGATCTTCATCGACGCGATCGGCACCACCGGCGCCAAGCTCCTGCTGCTCATCGTGATCGGTGCCCAGTTCTTCTGCGGCATGGCCTCCGTCACCGCCAACTCCCGCATGATCTACGCCTTCTCCCGGGACGGCGCGTTGCCCGGCTCAGCCCTCTGGCACCGGATCTCGCCGCGCACCCACACCCCCACCAACGCGGTCTGGCTCGCCACCGGCGCCGCCCTGCTGCTCGGCCTGCCCGCCCTGTGGAACTCCACCGCCTACACCGCGGTCACCTCCATCTCGGTCATCGGCCTGTACATCTCGTACGTCATCCCGACATTCCTCAGACTGCGCCAGGGTGAAGCCTTCCAGCGCGGCCCCTGGCATCTGGGCCGCTGGAGCAGGATCATCGGGATCGTCGCGGTCGGCTGGACAGCCGTGATCACCGTGCTGTTCATGCTGCCCACCGTCAGCCCCGTCACCGCCGTCAGCTTCAACTACACACCCGTCGCGGTCGCCGTCGTCCTCGGCTTCGCCGGCCTGTGGTGGCTGGTCTCCGCCAGGCACTGGTTCACCGGCCCCAAGGTCCACGGCACGTCCGAGGAACTCGCCGCCCTCGAAGCCGAACTGGAGATCCGATGAGCAGCCCCAGGCTCACCCTCGACCGGCTGCGCGAGCTGGTCGCCGACGGCAGCGTGGACACCGTCGTCCTCGCCATGACCGACATGCAGGGCCGCCTCCAGGGCAAGCGGCTCGCCGCCGAGTACTTCCTCTCCGACGTCGTCCCCGGTGCCGCCGAGGGCTGCGGCTACCTGCTCGCCGTCGACACCGACATGAACACCGTGGACGGCTACGCCATCTCCTCCTGGGAGAGCGGTTACGGCGACCTCGTCCTCACCCCGGACCTCGCCACCCTGCGCACGGTGCCCTGGCACCCGGCCACCGCCATGGTCCAGTGCGACGTCCACCACCACGACGGCCGCCCGGTCACCGTCTCCCCGCGGCAGGTCCTCCGCCGCCAGCTGGAGCGCCTGGCCGGCTACGGCTGGCAGGCGTACGCCGGCACCGAGCTCGAGTTCATCCTCTTCCGCGACACCTACGAACAGGCCTGGGAGCGCGCCTACCACGGCCTCACCCCGGCCAACCAGTACAACGTCGACTACTCGATCCTCGGCACCTCCCGGGTCGAACCCCTGCTGCGCCGGCTGCGCAACGAGATGGCCGGCGCCGGCCTCACCGTCGAGTCCGCCAAGGGCGAGTGCAACCTCGGCCAGCACGAGATCGCCTTCAAGTACGCCGACGCCCTCACCACCTGCGACAACCACGCCGTCTACAAGACCGGCGCGAAGGAGATCGCCGCCCAGGAGGGCTGCAGCCTCACCTTCATGGCCAAGTACGACGAGCGCGAGGGCAACTCCTGCCACATCCACCTGAGCCTGCGCGACGCGGCCGGAGCCCCGGTGATGGCCGGCGACGGCCCGCACGGGTTCTCCCGCACCATGGAGCACTTCCTCGCCGGCCAGCTCGCCTGCCTCTCCGAGTTCGCCCTGCTGCTCGCCCCGACCGTCAACTCCTACAAGCGGTACGTGCCCGGCAGCTTCGCCCCGACCGCGATCGCCTGGGGACGCGACAACCGCACCTGCGCCCTGCGGGTGGTCGGCCACGGCCCGTCGCTGCGCTTCGAGAACCGCGTCCCCGGCGGCGACGTCAACCCCTACCTCGCGGTCGCCGCGCTGATCGCCGCCGGCCTGTACGGCATCGAGCACCAGCTGGAACTCGAACCGGAGTTCACCGGCAACGCGTACGCCTCCGACGCACCCCGGGTGCCGTCCACGCTGCGCGACGCGGTCGACGCCTTCGAGGCCAGCGAGGCCGCCACCGAGGCCTTCGGCAAGGACGTCGTCCGGCACTACGCCCACGCCGGCCGGACCGAACTCGCCGCCTACGACCGGGCGGTGACCGACTGGGAGCGGCGCCGCGGATTCGAGCGGCTGTGAGCACCGTGCACCACCGCCCACTGATCGGCATCACCAGCTACCAGGACGAGGCCGCCTGGTCGGTCTGGCGCCAGCACGCCTCGCTCGTCCCGCAGACCTACGTCGACGCGGTCTCCCGGGCCGGCGGCACACCCGTGCTGCTGCCCCCGCAGCCCGGCGGCGTCGGCCGGCTGCTGGACGCACTCGACGGGATCGTGCTGGCCGGCGGCTCCGACATCGACCCGGCCCGGTACGGGGCCGCCGCCGACCCGCGCACCGGCGAGCCCCACCGGGCCCGTGACGACTGGGAGTTCGAGCTGCTGCACGCCGCCCTCGACCGGGACCTGCCGCTGCTCGGCGTCTGCCGCGGCCTGCAACTGCTCAACGTGGCGCTCGGCGGAAGCCTCCTCCAGCACCTGCCCGACGGCAGCCACCAGCAGGTCCCGGCGGTGTTCGTGCGGCAGCCCGTACGGATCCGGCCGGGCAGCCGGCTCGCCGGGATCCTCGGCGAGCACACCAAGGTCAACTGTTACCACCACCAGGCGGCGGCCCGCCTCGGCACCGGCCTGCAGCCCACCGCCTGGAGCGCCGACGAGACCGTCGAGGCCGTCGAACTGCCCGACCACCGCTTCGCCCTGGGCGTCCAGTGGCACCCCGAGACCCACCCCGACGACCTCCGCCTCTTCGAGGCCCTCACGAACGCGGCAGGGGACCGGTGAGCCGTACGCACATGGTGCTCTCAGGGGCGCGGGGAACTGCGCGAATCGGAAGTGACGGAGCTGCACATACCGCCCCGCGCAGATCTCCCCCGGCCTTCGGCCGGACGGCACCCCCACACGCCCCTGCAGTGGCCGGCGCATTCCTTCCTTCGAGTCAAGGAGCACGTTGATGACCGACCCCGACCGCTACGAGGTGGTCAACCCGGCGACCGAGGAGGTGATCGCCACCGTCGACATGGCGGGCCTGGCGGAGACGGACGCCGCGATCGCCCGGGCCAGGGCGGCGTTCGAGCAGTGGGGGCGGGTCGCCCCGGCCGACCGCGCCCGGCTGCTGCGGGCGTTCGCCGCCGCGGTCGACGCGGACCGCGAGCACCTCGCCGCCCTGGAGGTCGCCAACGCCGGCCACACCGTCGGCAACGCCCGCTGGGAGGCGGGCAACGCCCGCGACGTCATCGAGTACTACGCGGCCGCCCCCGAAAGGCTGTTCGGCCGGCAGATCCCGGTGGCCGGCGGGATCGACGTGACCTTCCAGGAGCCGCTCGGCGTCGTCGGCATCATCGTGCCGTGGAACTTCCCGATGCCGATCGCCGCCTGGGGCCTCGCCCCGGCCCTCGCCGCGGGCAACACCGTCGTCCTGAAGCCGGCCGAGCTCACCCCGCTGACCGCCCTGCGGCTCGGCGAACTCGCCCTGCAGGCCGGCCTGCCGGAGGGCGTCCTGGAGATCCTGCCGGGCCGCGGCCCGGTGGTCGGGCAGCGCTTCGTGACCCACCCTGACGTCCGCAAGGTGGTGTTCACCGGCTCGACCCGGGTCGGCAAGGAGATCATGGCGGGCTGCGCCGCGCAGGTGAAGCCGGTGACCCTCGAACTCGGCGGCAAGAGCGCCAACATCGTCTTCGCCGACGCCGACCTCGCGAAGGCCGCCGCCACCGCCCCGTACGCCGTTTTCGACAACGCCGGCCAGGACTGCTGCGCGCGGTCCAGGATCCTGGTCGAGGAGTCGGTGTTCGAGGACTTCATGGCGCTGCTGGAGCCGGCCGTCCGCGGGGTGCGGGTAGGCGACCCGGCCGACGAGAAGACCGAGATGGGCCCGCTGATCTCGGCCGCGCACCGCGAGCGGGTGGCCTCGTACGTCACCGAGGCGGCCTTCCGCGGCAGCGCGCCGGAGGGGCCCGGCTTCTGGTACCCGCCGACCGTGCTGGCGCCCGTCCGGCACGAGGACCGGGCGTTCACCGAGGAGATCTTCGGCCCGGTGGTCGCGGTGGTGCCCTTCCGCGGCGAGGCGGACGCCGTCCGCATCGCCAACGCCACCGACTACGGCCTCTCCGGTTCCATCTGGACGAGGGACGTCGGCCGCGCACTGCGCGTCGCCCGGGGCGTGGAGGCGGGCAACCTGTCCGTCAACTCGCACTCCTCGGTGCGGTACTCGACGCCCTTCGGCGGATTCAAGCAGTCCGGTCTGGGCCGTGAGCTCGGCCCGGACGCCCTCAGTGCCTTCACCGAAACCAAGAACGTCTTCATCTCCACGGAGGAGTGACCAGCATGACCAAGCGACTGGACGGCCGGGTGGCGGTCATCACCGGAGCGGGCAGCGGCATCGGCCTGGCCACCGCGCGGCGGTTCGCCGCGGAGGGGGCCAAGGTGGTCTGCGTGGACCTCGACGAGGAGACCGGCGCCAAGGCCGCGAACGAGGTCGGCGGCCTGTTCCTGCAGGCCGACGTCACCGACGAGGCGGCGGTGCGCGCCATGTACGAGCGGGCGGTCGAGGAGTACGGCAGCCTGGACATCGCGTTCAACAACGCGGGCATCTCCCCGCCGGACGACGACTCCATCCTCACCACCGGCCTGGAGGCGTGGAAGCGCGTCCAGGACGTCAACCTGACCAGCGTCTACCTGTGCTGCAAGTACGCCATCCCGCACATGCAGCGGCAGGGCAAGGGCTCGATCATCAACACCGCGTCCTTCGTGGCCGTGATGGGCGCGGCGACCTCGCAGATCTCCTACTCCGCCTCCAAGGGCGGCGTGCTGGCGATGTCGCGGGAGCTGGGCGTGCAGTTCGCCCGCGAGGGCATCCGGATCAACGCGCTCTGCCCGGGGCCGGTCAACACCCCGCTGCTGCAGGAGCTGTTCGCGAAGGACCCGGAGCGGGCGGCCCGCCGGCTGGTGCACATCCCGCTCGGCCGGTTCGCCGAGCCGGAGGAGATCGCCGCCGCGGTGGCCTTCCTGGCCAGCGACGACTCCTCGTTCATGACCGCCAACACCTTCCTGGTGGACGGCGGCATCTCCGGCGCGTACGTCACCCCGCAGTAACCCGCACCGGGACAGGACGGAGGCCGGTCGGCCGGGGGGCGCCGCCCGGCCTCCGCCGGTCGTCACGGGGTCAGGAGGACGAGTCCCCGCCGACCGCGCCGGCGAGGCCGTTGCCGTAGGCGTCGCCGCCCACGGCGAAGGCCCAGCCCTCCGCGGAGGAGGCGTCGCCGCCCACCGCGAGCGCGTGCTCGACGAGCGCCTCGGCGTCGCCGCCGACCGCGAGGGCACCGCCGTCGGCGGAGGAGACGTTGCCGCCGACGGCGAGCGAGTCGTCGGCGGAGGCCGCGCCCGCCGCGCCGAAGACGGCGAGGCCGGAGATGACGGCGGCGGTGGTGATCCTGGCAAGGCTGGAGCGCATGAGTCCTCCTGGTCGGGAAGCCGGACGGCACCGATCCTGCGGCCCGCACCGCCCGCGTACGAACCGACACGGCCCGATCACCCGTGCGCCTCACCTCGACGGAGCAGCCCCTGCGCCGTCCGGGCGACCTCAGGCGGCGCCCCGGCCGGCGCCGGGCGGCAGCTCCAGCTCGTACCAGACCACCTTGCCGTCCTTGGTGCTGCGCGTCCCCCAGCGGTGCGCCAGCTCGTTGACCAGGTGCATGCCGCGGCCGCCCTCGTCCTCGGCCCGGGCGCGGCGCAGCCGGGGCTCGTGCCGGTCGCGGTCGGCGACCTCCACGGTGAGCACCTGGTTGCGGAACATCCGCAGCTGCACGGGGGCGCCCGCGTGCACCAGGGCGTTGGTGATGAGCTCGCTGGTCAGCAGCTCGACCATGTCGGAGAGGCTGCTCAGCCCCCACTCGGTGAGCGTGTCGCGGGCGAACCGCCGGGCGTGCCGGACCATTGCGCGGTCCCCGGCCAGGGTGAGGGTGGCTAGCCGGTCGCTGCCGATCGGCCGGGAGTGCGCCATGATCACCGCGATGTCGTCCTGCCCGGCGGCGGCGCCGAGCGCGGCCAGCACCGCGTCGCAGGTCTGCTCCAGCGAGTCGCGGCGCTCGGCGACGGTGCGGCGCAGCAGGTCGATGCCCTCGTCGAGGTCGCGGCCGCGCCGCTCGACCAGCCCGTCGGTGTAGAGGACCAGGATGGCGTCCTCGTCGAGTGTGGTGTGCACCGACTCGAAGGGCACCCCGCCGACGCCGAGCGGCGCGCCGGGCGGCAGTTCGAGCAGTTCGGTGGAGCCGTCGGCCCGGGCGATGACGGGCGGCAGGTGGCCGGCGGTGGCGGCGGTGCAGATCCGGTCGACCGGGTCGAAGAGCACGCAGACGCAGGTGGCGAACTGGCCCTCGCCGATGGCGGCGGCCGCGTCGTCGAGCCGGCGAAGCACCCGGGCCGGGTCCATCTCCAGGGTGATCAGCGTCCGGGCGACGGTGCGCAGCTGGCCCATGGTGGCGGCGGCCCGGATGCCGTGGCCCATCACGTCGCCGACGATCAGCGCGACCCGGCCGCCGCTGAGCGGCACCACGTCGAACCAGTCGCCGCCGACCTCGCTGATCACGCTGCTCGGCAGGTAGCGGTGGGCGATCTCCAACCCGGGGGTGCGGTGCACGTCCTGCGGCAGCAGGCTGCGCTGCAGGGTCAGCGCGGTGTCCCGCTCGCGCCGGTAGATCCGGGCGTTGTCGATGCAGACCGCGGCCCGGGCGGCGAGCTCCTCGGCGAGCGCCACGTCGGCGTGGGTGAACGACTCCGGGTTGTGGGTGCGGACGAACTCGACGCCGCCGAGCACGGTGCCGCGGGCCAGCAGCGGCACCATCAGGTACGAGTGGACGCCCGCGTCCAGGCTGGGCGCGATCCGGTTCGGGTGGGCGACGATCCGGCGCAGCGCCTGCTCGTCGACGTGCGGCACCAGGATCGACCGCCCGGTGCGCAGGCTCTGCGCGTACAGCTGCGCGGAGCGCGAGCCGCCGCCGACCGGGTCGGCCGCCCCGATCATGGTGCCGTTCTCGCCCACCTCGCCGACTGCGACGGCCCGCAGCATCACCGAGCCGTCCCGGGGCACCGGCTCCGGCTCGTCGCCCTCCAGCACCGATTCCAGCAGGTCGACGGTGACGAAGTCGGCGAACCGCGGGATCACCACGTCGATCAGCTCCTGCGCGGTCCGCTGCAGGTCGAGGGTGGTGCCGATCCGGGTGGAGGCCTCGTTCAGCAGGGCGAGCCGGGCCTGCGCGGCGCCGGCCGCCTCCAGGGCGCGCTGGCGCTGTTCGGCGGCGTCCCGCTCGCGGGTGTACAGCAGCGCGTTGTCGATGGAGACGGCGGCCCGGGCGGCGAGCTCCCCGGCGAGCCGCAGGTCCTCCTGGTCGTAGGGGCGTTCGGTGATGCTGCGGTAGAAGGTGGCGACGCCGACCGCGGATCCGCGGGCGATCAGCGGCACCACCATGACCGAGCGGACGCGCTGCTCGCGGACGGCGGCGGCCCGCTCCGGGTCGTCGTTGAACCAGTTCAGTGTGGGCTCGTCCAGCTCCGGCAGCAGCACCGGCCGCCGGTGGGCGAGCACCCAGGCGTACGGCGTCGACGGGTGGAAGCGGTGCACGCTGCCGACCGGGGCGACCGGGCTCATGCCGCTGCCCGGCACGGTGTGGAAGGCCATCCGGCGCAGCACCGCGGACCGGTCGGCCCGGCCGGGCACGTTGGTCTCGGCGCCGCGCACCAGCGCGTCCAGCACCTCGACGACGACGGTGTCGGCGAGCCGGGGGCTGGCGGTCTCGGCGAGCTCCCGGGCGGTCTGGGTGAGGTCGAGGGTGGTGCCGATCCGGGCCGAGGCGGCGTTGACCAGGGCGAGCCGCTCCTGCGCGGCCCGGGCTTCGGTGAGTGCCTGCTCGCGGGCCTGTGCGGTCTGCTGCTGGTGCAGGTAGAGCCGGGCGTTGTCGATGGCGACGGCGGCGCGGGAGGCGAGCTCGTCGCCGAGGGTGCTGTCCTCCGGGCCGAAGCCCTCCCGGTCGGGGCTGCGCGAGTACACCACCATGCCGAGCACCGTGCCGCGGGCGACCAGCGGCGCCACCCGCACCGGCCGCGGTCGGTCGTCGAGGTAGTCACGGACACGCTCGGTGAGCGCCTCGTCGGCGAGCAGCGGCAGGTCCCAGTTCGGGGCGACGACCGTCCGGCCGGAGGTCAGCGCCTGTTCGTACACCGACCCGGGCGGGATCCGGTACACCGCCTCGGTCGGCAGTTCGGCGATCGGGTGCTCCGGGTCGGCGGTGGCCACGGCGAGCCGGCGCACCCGCAGCCCGTCGTCCGCGGCGACCGCGTCCGCGCCGGAGACCAGGTGCTCCAAGGCGAACACGCCGACGGCGTCGGCGAGCCGCGGCACGATCACCTCGGCGAGCTCCCGGGCGGTCTGCCGCAGGTCCAGCGTGGTGCCGATGGACGCGGTGGCGTCGGCCAGCACGGTCAGCCGCTCCCGGGCCAGCGCGGCGGCGTGCTCGGCCCGGTACCGCTCGGTGACGTCGACGATCGTCGAGCTGACGCCCAGCACGTGCCCGCCGGGCTCCTCCAGCTTGAAGTACGAGGCCGACCAGGCGTGGTCGTGCGTCGGGTCGCCCGGGGTGCGGCCGTGCGAGCGGGAGTCGACCACCGGCGGCCCGCCGTCCAGCACCTTGCGCATCACCGCCTCGACCTCGCGGCCGTTGATGCCGGGCAGCACGTCGGTGACCCGCCGGCCCAGGTGCTCCGCGACCGGGATGCCGTTGATCCGCGCCAGCGCCTCGTTCAGCCGGACGAACCGCAGCTCCGCGTCGTACACCGCCATGCCGACCGGTGACTGGGTGAAGAACCCGTCCAGCACCGCCAGGTCCGCCTGCAGCCGGCGCAGCGCGGTGACGTCCGAGGCCACCGCCAGGACGAGCGGCCGCCCGTCGGGGCCGGCGATCGGGTGGGTGCGGAACTCCAGGTTCACGTGGTGGCCCTCGCGGTGCTTGACCGGGAAGACCCCGGACCAGGCACGGCCGTTGAGGATCCGCTCGAACAGGCCGAGCACGTCCTGCCGCTGGTCCTCGGTGATCAGCAGGTTCGCGGCGAACTCGCCGACCGCCTCCTTGGTGCTGTAGCCGAGCAGCGTCTCCGCGTCGCGGGACCAGTGCAGGATGCGGCCGTCGTCGGCGATCAGCGCCGTCGCGATCGGCACCATCAGCAGCCCGTCCGGGGCGTGCCGACCGGGCCCGTCCGCAGCCGGATCCCGGCGGTTCGGCGGGCTCGTGCCCTGCTCGGGATTGTCCATGCCAGGCACCGTCCAGAGATCGGCTTTCCGCCCTGCCATCCTCCCATGGCTGCCGGAGCCCGCCCAGAGGAGTGCACGGCCGTCCGGGCGCCCCGGTTGGGCCGATAGGGTGCGTACGGTGAGACGCAGGTCAGGCATCCCGGCGAGCCCGCTGCCGCAGCGGGACGGCATCGACGCGGTCCGGCTCCGGCTGCCGCCGGACGGGCCGTGGCCGACGGCGGGCGCCTACCTGCTGGAGCGTTACGGCCGGGCCGTCGGCGCCGAGGGGGTGGCGGAGATGCTGCGCACCGGCGTCTTCGTCACGGCCGAGGGCCCGCTCGCCGCCGACACCCCGTACCGGCCCGGCGCGTACGTCTGGTTCCACCGTGAGCTGGCACCGGAGACCCCGGTGCCGTTCGCCGTCGAGGTGCTGCACCGGGACGAGCGGATCGTCGTCGTCGACAAGCCGCACTTCCTGTCCACCACCCCGCGCGGCCGGCACGTCACCGAGACGGTCCTCGCCCGACTGCGCCGCGACCTCGACCTGCCCGCCCTCGGCCCGGCACACCGCCTGGACCGGCTCACCGCCGGGCTGGTGCTGTTCGTCGCCCGCCCCGAGCTCCGCGGCGCCTACCAGGGCCTGTTCGAGCGCCGCGCCGTCCGCAAGGAGTACGAGGCGATCGCCGGGTACGACCCGCAGCGGCCGATGCCCGCCACCGTGCGCAGCCGGATCGTCAAGGAGCGCGGCGAACTCGCCGCCCGCGAGGTCCCCGGCGAGCCCAACAGCGAGAGCCGGATCGAACTCGCCGAGCACCGGGACGGCCTCGGCCGCTACCGGCTGCACCCGCACACCGGCCGCACCCACCAGCTGCGGCTGCACATGGCCTCGCTCGGCCTGCCCATCCTCGGCGACCCGCTCTACCCGCGGGTACTCACCGAACCGGCCCCGGACGACTTCCGGCGCCCGCTGCAACTCCTCGCGGCGACACTGGAGTTCACCGACCCGGTGAGCAAGGAGGCGCTGCGCTTCGACAGCCGCCGCACACTGCGCGCCTGGACCTCCCGCCCGGCCTGGGAGGCCGGGGAGTGACACCGGCTCAGAGGCCCTCCGCGGCGAGGGCCCGTACGGTGGCGACGGTGTCCGCCTCGGCGGCGGTCTTGTCCGGCCGGTAGCGCACCACCCGGGCGAACCGCAGCGCCAGGCCCGCCGGGTAGCGGGGGCTGCGCTGCAGGCCGTCGAAGGCGATCTCCACCACCAGCTCGGGCCGCACCTGCACGTCGTAGTCGCCGCGACCGGTCTCCCGGGCGAGCAGCTCCCGGGTCTGCCAGGCCAGCAGCTCGTCGGTCAGCCCCTTGAAGGTCTTGCCGAGCATCACCCACTCCGGCAGCCCCGCCGCACCGCCCGAGCGCGCCCCCAGGTGCAGATTGCTCAGCCATCCGCGCCGCCGGCCGGTGCCCCACTCGGCCGCCAGCACCACCAGGTCCAGGGTGTGGTGCGGCTTCACCTTGATCCACCCGGCGCCGCGCCGGCCCGCCTCGTACGGTGCCGCCGGATCCTTCACCACCACGCCCTCGTGGCCGTGCCCGAGCGCGCCGGCCAGGAAGCCGGCCGCCTCCTCCGGGTCGCCCGTGACCAGCCGGGGCACCCGCTGCGGCTCCCCGACCAGGCCCGCCAGCGCGGCCCAGCGCCGCTCGCCCGGCTCGTCCACCAGATCGGCGCCGTCCAGGTGCAGCAGGTCGAAGAAGTACGGGTGCAGCGGCACCTCGGCGCGCAGCCGCTCCGGGTCCTGCCGGGACGCCGTGCGGGCCGCCGTCACCTGGAACGGCCGCGGCCGCCCGTCCGAGCCGAGCGCGATCGCCTCGCCGTCCAGCACGGCCGAGCGGACCGGCAGCGCCCGCGCGGCCTCGACCAGCTCCGGCACCCGCGCGGTGATGTCGTCCAGGCCGCGGGTGAACACCCCGACCTCGTCACCGTCCCGGTGCACCTGCACCCGGATGCCGTCCAGCTTCCACTCCAATGCGGCCGGGCCGAGCTTCGCCAGCGCCTCGGCCACCCCCGGGGCCGAGGAGGCCAGCATCGGCCGCACCGGCCGGCCCACCTCCAGGCCGAAGGCGGCCAGCGCCCCGGCCCCGCCGGTGAGCGCCGCCCCGGCGACCGCCCGCGCCGAGCCGCGGAACATCAGCGCCCGCCGCACCGCCGCGGCCGGCACCCCGGCCGCCTTCGCCACCGCCTCCGCCATCACCCCGTCCAGCGCGCCCTGCCGCAGCTCGCCGACCAGCACCCCGCGCAGCAGCCGCTGCTCCGGCCCGGTGGCCCGCCCGAACAGCCCGTCCAGCAGTGCCCGTCGGGCGGCCTGCGCGCCACGGCCGTGCACCGCCGCCAGCTCACCGAGCAGTTCCTCCGTCTCGGCGACCCCGAGCGAGGCCGCCTCGGCCGGCGGCGGCAGCTCGCGCAGCGCCGCGTACCCGACGCCGACCCGCATCCGGCGGGACTCGCCGGACAGCAGCGCGACCGCGGACGGCGCCTCGTGCGGGCCCAGCTCCCGCAGGCAGTCCGCCAGCAGGGCGATCTTCGCGGTCCGGCCCGCCTCGGCGGCCACGGCCTCCGACACCCGGGCGACACGTTCCAGCACGACGTACTCCCGTCCCGAGGCGGCAACTCCCCGCCATCCTGCCCCGCCCGAAGGCCCCGGTCCCGTCGGAGCACACGGTGCCGGGGGCGGAGGACACGGCCCGGCGGGCGATCCCGGGAGGCACCGGTGCGCCGGGCTCGCAGCGCTGCGGGCCGTGGGGCTGCGGTGAGCGGTATCGCCCGACGGGCGGTTGGCGGGCCGTGCCCCCGCGCCCCGGCGGCAAGGCACAGGTGCGCGGGGTTGTCGCCACACGTGCCGCGCCGGGGCACCGGGTGCGGGCGTGCAGTGCTGCGGGCGACGGGGCCGTCCGCCGCGGCGCGGGCGGGTGGGGCCTGCGGGGCACCGTCCGGCGGGGCGTCAGCCGGTGCCGAGCGGTGTGGTGGCGCCGGTGAGGCCGTCGTAGCTGCGGCCCGCGTCGAAGAGGCCGGTCAGATCGGGGTGGCGGCCCAGCACGGCGTGGGCGAGGCCGAGCTCCGCGGGTTCCAGCCGGCGGGTGAGGCCGACGTGCGGGGCCCAGCGGCCGGGCCGGTAGTGCGGGTTCGGGTCCTCGGCGTCGTCCAGCAGCAGCCAGACCCGGCGGTGCAGGTCGACCAGTTCGAAGGTCGGCACCACCGCCCAGCTCAGCACCCGCCGCCGGCTGCGCGCGGAGAACGACAGCAGGCCGGTCAGCCGCACCGGCAGCGGCAGCACCTCGGCCAGAAGCTCGCCCACCGCGTCCAGCGCGCCCTCGGGCGCCGCCCCGCAGGCCGCCAGGGTCAGGTGCGGGCGGTGCCCCGGATGGATGTTGTGCGCAAGGCTGGCCACCCCGGCCTCGGAGAGCTGCTGCCAGACCTCGCGCACCGCCGCGTCGAGCGCGGGCGCACAGGTCAGCTCGACGGTCTGCATGCGCCCACGCTACGGGCCGGCCGGCGGGCCCCGCCGACGGGGTTCACCGCCGCGGCGGCCCAACGCGGGCGCCCGCCCTCCGCCGGGGCGACCATGCGAGGGTGACCACCAGTGAGACCAGCCCCGCGGCCCCGGCCGCCGCGCCGCCCGTCCTGGACCGGCGGCAGCGCAACGTCGTCTTCGTCACGATCATGCTCGGTATGCTGCTGGCCGCTCTCGACCAGACCATCGTCGGCACCGCGCTGCCGACCATCGTCTCCGACCTCGGCGGCGCCCAGCACATGTCCTGGGTGGTGACCTCGTACCTGCTGGCCGAGACGGTGACCACGGCGCTGGTCGGCAAGTTCGGCGACCTGTTCGGCCGCAAGCTGGTCTTCCAGGTGTCGGCGATCGTCTTCATCACCGGCTCCTTCCTGTGCGGCCTGTCGACCAACATGCTGATGCTGATCGCCTGGCGGGCCATGCAGGGAGTCGGCGCCGGCGGCCTGATGGTCACCTCGATGGCGCTGATCGCCGACGTCATCCCGCTGCGCGAGCGCGGAAAGTACCAGGGTGCGATCGGTGCCGTCTTCGGCGTCGCCACCGTCATCGGGCCGCTGCTCGGCGGCCTGTTCACCGACCACCTGACCTGGCGCTGGGCGTTCTACGTCAACGTGCCGATCGCGATCGTCGTGGTCCTCGCCGCGGCCCGGACGATCCCCTCGGTCCGCGCCGCCGGCCGCCCGGTGATCGACTACCTGGGGATCGCCCTGGTCGCCGTCGGCGCGAGCTCGGTGATCCTGGCGACCAGCTGGGGCGGCAACGAGTACGCCTGGACCTCGCCGGTCATCCTCGGGCTGTTCGTCGGCGGCGCGGTCGCGCTCGGGCTGTTCTGCTGGGTGGAGACCCGCGCCGCCGAACCGATGCTGCCGATGCGGCTGTTCCGCAACCAGGTCTTCACGGTCTGCGCGGTGCTCAGCTTCATCGTCGGCTTCGCGATGCTCGGCGCGTTGACCTTCCTGCCGACCTTCCTGCAGTACGTCGACGGCGACTCGGCCACCGTCTCCGGGGTGCGGACCCTGCCGATGGTCTTCGGCCTGCTGATCGCCTCGGTGTTCAGCGGCACCATGGTCAGCCGCACCGGCCGCTACCGGATCTTCCCGATCGTCGGCTCGGCCGTGATGGCCGTCGGCCTGTACCTGCTCTCGCGGATGGACGCCGACACCGCGTCCTGGCTGCAGTCCCTGTACATGCTGGTGCTCGGCGCCGGCATCGGCCTGTGCATGCAGGTGCTCACCATCGCGGTGCAGAACACCGTCGACTACGCCGACCTGGGCACCTCCACCTCGGGTGTCACCTTCTTCCGCACCCTGGGCAGTTCCTTCGGCACGGCCGTGTTCGGCACCATCTACACCAACACCCTGGGCGACCGGCTCGGCGAGGGCATCGCCACCGCCGCCCGGCTCACCGGCGCCGACCCGGCCGCACTCGCCCGCGCCGCCGAGAACCCCAAGTCCCTGCACGAACTGCCCGCCGACCAGGCCGCACCGATCATCGACGCCTACGCGGAGGCTCTGCACACCGTCTTCCTGTGGACGGTGCCGGTCGCCGTGATCGGCTTCGTCGTCGCGCTCTTCCTCAAGCAGGTGAAGCTCCGCGACTCCACCCGTGCCAGCTCCACCGACATGGGCGAGGGCTTCGCCTCCCCGGTGTCCGGGGACCCCGCCCGGGTGCTCGAACTCTCCGTCGCGAAGATCATCCGCGGTACCGACCAGGAGACCGCCCGGCAGATCGTCGACAGGTCCGGCACCCGGCTGGACATCGCCCTGGCCTGGGCCGTCATGCAGGTCGAACTCTTCACCCGGACGGTCGGCCACGCCTCCCTCCCCCTGATCGCGGCCCGCCGCAGGCTGCCCGGCGAAGTGCTCGAACCGGTCTTCGACCGGGCCGTCACGGCGGGCTGGCTCTCCCGGGTGAACGGCTACTACATGCACACCGAGGCCGGGCAGGACGAGGCGGCCAAGATCAGCCACGCCTGGGCCCAGTGGCTGAACGAGCAGCTCGAACACGAGGCAGGCCGCCCGCGCAGCGCCGAACTGCGGGCCGCCGTCGACGCGATCGCCAAACGCCTCATCGCCGAGGACCTCACCGAAGGGCTCCCGTCCCGGGAACCGGGGACCACGGCCGGTGCGGGCAGCCGGTAGACGTCACCCGCCCCGCAGCGTCGCCGAGAGGAGCGCGACGTCGTCGTCGGCGGTGGGGGAGAGGCCGGCGAGGACGGCGTCCAGGAGTTGTTCGCCGCCGGCGTCCGGGGGCAGCCGCAGGCGGGTCAGCCGGGCCAGGGAGGCGTCGATGGCCTCGTCGCGGCGTTCGACCAGCCCGTCCGTGTACAGCAACAGGTGGTGGCCGGGCGGGCACTGCGCGGTGGCCTCGGGGAAGCCGCCGAACCCGGCGGCGAGCGGCGGCCCCGGTTCGACCGGCAGCAGCCGGACCGTGCCGTCGGGGGCGACCAGGGCGGGCGGCAGGTGCCCGGCGCTGGCGAAGGTGCAGAGACCCGTCCGCGGCGACATCACCACCGCGAGGCAGGTGGCCGGGCGGCCGGTGGGCAGCGGGGCGGTCAGCCGGTCCATCCGGTCCAGGACCCGGCCCGGCGGCAGGTTCCCGGAGGCGACCATCCGCAGCATCGCCTGGTAGTGGCTCATCTCGACGGCGGCCTCCAGGCTGTGCCCCATGACGTCGCCGATCGCCAGCAGGGTGGTGCCGTCCGGCCGGGCCACGGTCTCGTAGAAGTCGCCGCCGACCAGGGCGCTGGCCCCGGCGGGCCGGTAGCGGAAGGCCACCTCCAGGCCGGGGTGCGGGGCGCCCGGTTCGGCGAGCAGGGCGCGCTGCAGGTCGAGGGCGATGCCGTGCTCGCGGGTGAAGCGCCGGGCGTTGTCGATGCTGACCGCGGCCCGCAGCGCCAGGTCCGTGACCACCACCGCGTCCTCCGGCGTGAACAGCGGGGAGTCGCCGGCCCGGATCAGGGTGACCGTGCCGAGCGCCCGGCCGCGGGCCACCAGCGGCACCACCATCCCGGAGTGCACGCCGCCGCGGCGCAGCGCCGCCAGCCGGTCGGCGCTCGCCGCGGCCCGGCCGAGGCGTTCGTCGGTCGGCAGGTTCTCCACCACCGGGCGGCCGGTCTCCAGGGCGCGCCGGGCGGCCGATCCGGGCTGGTGGTCGATGTGCTCGCCGGTCTTGCCGAGCGCCCGCGCACACTCCTCGAGTTCGGGGACGGCCACCAGGGAGGCGCGGCGCAGCCGCAGGGTGCCGGGGGCGGTGTGCGGGTCGGGGGCGTCGTCGGGCGGCAGCACGTCCACCGAGGCGGCGTCGCCCAGTTCCGGGACGAGGAAGCGGGCGAGTTCCACGCAGGTGGCGTCCATGTCGAGGGTGGTGCCGATCCGGGTGGATGCGCTGTCGAGCATGGCGAGCCGTTCGCGGGCGCGTTCCAGTTCGTCCTGCTGCTGCCGGGAGGCGGTGACCTCCAGGACGATGCCGGCCAGGCCGATGATGCGGCCGTCCACCTCCAGCCGGTGGTAGGCGCCGTGGAACCAGCGGCGAACCAGCGGGGAGGGCACCCGGGTCTGGCCGCTGGAGGTGGTCTCGCGGGGGACGCCGTCGGCGAGCACGGCCCGCAGCACGTCGAGCCGGGCGTCGATGCCGGGCACGATCTCGGCGATGGTGCGGCCGATGTGGTCGGCGGCGGGCGCGCCGTTCATCCTGGCCAGCGCCGCGTTCACGTACACGTACCGCAGGTCGGTGTCGAGGACGCCGACGGCGCCCGGCGTGCCCTCCAGCAGCTCGCGGAGCGGGGACGGCAGCACGCGCCACACACGGTCGTCGGCCACGGGCGTCACCGCCTTCCGGCAGCAGGTCTGCCCTCCATCGTCGCGGGCGGGCCACCGGGCTGCATCCGCACGCCATCCGCACGCCGCCCGGTGCCGACTTGCCGCGCGCCGGGGCGCTGACAAGGTGGAGATCAGGCCCTTGCCAGGAGAGGGGTGCACCCGTGGAGCCGAACGACCGCGACCGCACCGACGCCGCGCTGCTGGAGGCGCTGTTCACCCGTGCCCCGGCCGGACTGTTCGTGCTCGACCCCGACCTGCGGGTGGTGCGGTTCAACACGGCGGCGCGCGGTATGCGGGGCCTGCCGCCGGACGCCGTGGTCGGCCGGACGGTCGAGGAGTTCGCCCCCGGCTTCCCGCACGAGAAGCTGACCGAGGTCGCCCGGGCCGTCCTCGCCACCGGCAACTCGGTGCGCCGCCTGCAGATCGCCGGGACCCTGCCGCACGACCCGGAGCACCAGATGGTCGCCTCGCTCTCGGTCTTCCGGTTGAGCGCCCCCGGCGGGCGGGTGCTCGGCCTCGCCGTGATGGTCGAGGACATCACCGAGCAGCAGGCCACCGCCGAGCGGCTGGCGATCCTGCACGACGCGCAGCGGCTGATCGGCTCCACGCTGGACGCCTCCGCGACCGCCGGGGAACTCGCCGAGGTGGCGATCGGACGCTTCGCCGACATCGTGATCGTCGACCTGCTGGACGACGTCCTGCGCGGCCGGCGACTGCCCGTCGGCCCGGTCGCCGCCGACGCGCCGCTGCGCCGGACCGTGCTCCGCTCCGTCGAGGAGTTCCGCTCCTCGGTGCCCACCGGCACGCTGGTCTCGCTGACCTTCCCGACCGTGCTCACCCAGAGCATGCACGACCACCGCCCCCGGCTGATCGCCCGCCTCACCGCGGACGAGCCGCTGCTGGCCGCCGACCCGGAACGGGCCCGGCGGCTAGCCGAGGCCGGCGCCCACTCGCTGGTCGTCGCCCCGCTCACCGTGCACGGCACGGCGCTCGGCCTCGCCGTCTTCATCCGCGCCGGCACCGAGACCCCGTACGACGAGCAGGACCTCGAACTCGCGGCCGAGCTGGCCGACCGGACGGCGCTCAGCGTCCACCGCGCCTGGCAGTACCTGTACGAGCGGACCGTCGCCACCACGCTGCAGCGCCGCCTGCTGCCCGCCCGGCCGCCCGACCTGCCCGCCGTCGACACCGCCTACCTGCACCTGTCCGGCGACGCCGGCGCCGACTGGTTCGACGTCGTCCCGCTCTCCGGCGGGCGGGTCGCCCTGGTCTGCGGCACCGTCGCCGGACGCGGCGTGGAGGCGGCCGCCACCATGGGCCAGCTGCGCACCGTCGTGCAGACGCTCGCCCGCCAGGACCTCCCGCCCGAAGAACTGCTCGGCGCCCTCGACGAGACGGTGCGGCGCCTCGACGAGGAGACCGTCCCGGAAACGGGCGGGCCGGCCGTCGCCGCGAGCTGCCTCTACCTCGTCTACGACCCGGTGACCGGCCGGTGCAGCGCCGCCGCGGCCGGCCACCCGACGCTGGTGCCGATCGCCTGCGACGGCGGGCTGCTCGACTTCGAGGTGCCCGTCGGCCCCGCCCTCGGGCGCGGCGGCGGCGAGGGCTACGAGGCGGTCACCACCGAACTGCCCGAGGGCAGCCTGCTCGCCCTGCACACCCGCGGCCTCACCGCCGGCGCCGACCCCGGCGACCCGGCCGGCCGGGACCGGCTGCGCCGCCTGCTCGCGCACCCCGACCGCAGCCTGCGCGAACTCTGCGACGACGTCGCGTACGCCGCCGTGCCGCACCGCCTGGACGAGGACGCGCTGCTGCTGCTCGCCCGGACGAAGGTGTTCGGCAGCGACCGGGTCGCCATCTGGACGCTTCCCGCCGACCCGGCCGTGGTCGCCACCGCCCGCACCCTCGTCTCCCAGCAGCTCACCGCCTGGGGACTGGATGCGATCGCCGACGACACCGAACTGATCGTCAGCGAGCTCGTGACCAACGCGATCCGCTACGGCCGGGGGCCCGTCCGGCTGCGGCTGATCCGCGACCGCGGCCTGCTCTGCGAGGTGACCGACGGCAACTCCGCCGCCCCGCACATGCGGCTCGCCCGCAGCGGGGACGAGGGCGGCCGCGGCCTGTTCCTGGTGATGCACCTGAGCCGCACCTGGGGCACCCGGTACGGGGAGCGCGGCAAGACCGTCTGGTCCGAGCAGCGCGTTCCCGGGCCGGTGGGGGCCGCAACCATCGCATGATCGACTCGTTGGATGATCTGCAGTCCACCCCGGCTGCCGCCCGTACCGCCAGCCACCGGAGCCCGCTCCCATGGACCGCCGCACCCTGCGCCGCCCCGCGCCGAGGCCCGCCGACCCGTCCCGCACTCCCGGGCAGGGCACCGCAGAACCGCCCGACGAGCCCGGGCCCGCCGGCGGGCAGGCCACCGGGCAGGCCGGACAGGGCGACGGACAGGGCGACGGTGCGGTGCTGAGCGACGCCGAAGAGATCCTGGTCGTCAACTACCGCCGCCTCGCCCGGATCGCCTACCTCGTGCTGCCCGCAGGCGCCGACCGCCGTCGGCGGCTACTGCGCGCCCACGCCGTCACCCAGCGCGCCCTGGCCGGACCGCCCTGGCACCCCGCCGACCGCCGCGTCCCGGCCGAGGAGCTGTACGAGGAGCTGCGCGACCGCGTGGTGCGCCGCGCACTCGGCGCCGCCCACCGGCCCGGCGACCGCTCCCTGCGGCTGCTGCCGCAGGTCTGGGGCCTGCGCCTCACCACGGCCGACGGTGACTCCGCCGCCCGCGCCCTGGACCGCGCCCTCGCCGCGCTGAGCCCGGCCGGCCGGGCCGCCTACGCGCTGCGCGCCGTCGACGACCTGCCGCCCGCCGAGATCACAGCCCTGCTGATCCGGGCCGGCGAGTCCCGCCCCGACCGGGCCCGCAAGGAGGCCGCGGCGGTGCCCGCCGAACTCGCCGGGCACTGGGACGGCGAGCGCTTCGACCCGTGCACCGTGCGCGTCCAGCCCGGCGACCTGATCCGTCGCCGCCGGGCCGCCCGGCTCGCCGCCGCCGCACTGCTGCTCCTGCCGCTCGGCCTGGGCGCGGAGCTCGCGGTAGGGGAGTCCAGGGCCCCGGCCGTCCGGCTGCCGAGCTCCGACCGGGCCGCGGCGGGTGCCGCCGTCGGTGCCGACGGCCTCGTCCGGGTCGACCCGGACCTGTGGAGCCGCACCGCGCGGCTCGACCACACCGCCTGGCCCGCCCGCGGCGACCGCACCGGCGACCGGGCCCTGCTCGACCGGGCCCTCGCCGCCTGGCGCGCCGCCGCCCCCGCCCGCCTCGAACCCGGCACCACCGCCGAACCGCCCGCCGGGACCCCGCACCTGCTCTACGCGGGCACCGTCGACGGCGACCCGGTCGTCCTGCTCTCCGACGGCGGCCGGATCGCCCGCTGGACGGACGGCACGGGCCTGCTGCTCGCCCGCGCCGAGGACTCCGACGTCACCACCGCGGCCGCCCTGGTGCTCCACCGCACCGGCGACTCCGTCCGCTACCTGCTCGCCCCCTGGATCGCCGACGCCGCGCTCCGCAACCTCCGCGAGCCCGACCGCCCGGCCCGCCCGCTCGCCCGGCACGACGGCGTCACCGACCCGGTGCCCGCGGCCGCCACCGGCAGCTGCCCCGACCTCACCGCCCTGCAGCTGCGCTCCTCGCCGACCGTCGCCGAGAAGCACGCCTTCCTGCTCACCGACCTCGGCGGCCTCGCCCCCGCCCACCTCACCTACACCCCGCCGCCGACCGCCGGCGCCGCCCGCGCACCCCGCGAGGCCACCGGCTCCGAGGCACTGACCACCTGGGCCCGGACGGTCTGCGCCCTGCCCGACCGCGGCCCCGACGTCAAGGCGCTGAACGCGTGGGCGTTCGCCGTCCAGCCGCTGCCCCAGCAGGCCGGCACCGCCACCTGGGTCTGCCTGCGCACCGACCGCTGGAACGGGACGGGCTCCGCCGCCACCGAACTCCTGCTGCCCGGCACGGCCGCCCCCGCCCGGACGGGCTTCGCCGAGGGCCGCGGCTGCAGCCGCTTCGACCAGGACACCGTGGCCTGGAGCCGGTGGCGCGCCCCCGACGGCCACGACCTGCTGCTGGTCGCCGCCAGCCGCCGCGTCGTCCGCCTCACCGTGCACGAGCCCGGCACCGCCGACCGCTCCTCCCGCGACCGCACCCTCGTCCTCGACCGCGCCGGGCCCGCCCGCCCGACCGTCGAGGGCGCCCGCGAGGACGGCACGGTCGTCCGCCCGCTGCCCTGACACCCCTCGGACGCGGCGGGGCCGCACCGTCCCCGGGGTGTCCGGTCACCCGGGCGGGTCTCCGGACGGGCCGCGAAACACCGGGCCGCATACGGTCGTCGGGATGCCTGCGGACACGATGACGGGAGGCGCCGGGTGGCGACCACCAGCCTGCCGGACGAGGCACCCCCGGTACCCTCGCCCGAGCCGCCCGCCCCCCGCCGGGTCGCGCTGCGGGCCTCCCTCGCCGCGAGCGCCGCCTCGGCGCTGCTGATCCTCGCGATCGTGCTCGGCAGCCGCGGACTGCGGGACTTCGACTCCGCGCTCGTGCCGTACGCCGTCGCCACCGTCTTCCTCGCCTTCGGCGTGGTCTACCGCTACACCGTCTGGATCTCCGCCCCGGCAGCCGCCCGGCTCTTCCGGCAGGGGTGGCGGGCCGCGCTCTCCTGGCACAACCTGCGCCGGCTGCCCACCGCACTGCCCCGCCTCGCCGTCACCTACCTCGGCTTCCAGAAATTCCTCGGCGCCCGCTCGCACGCCCGCTGGGCCGCCCACCAACTCCTCTTCTGGGGCTGCCTGCTGGCCGCCGCCATCACCTTCCCGCTGACCTGGGGCTGGTTCACCTTCACCGCCGTCGGCCCGGACGGCCCCGGCTACCGGATGCGGCTGTGGGGCGTCGAGATCCTCGGCTTCACCTACAACGGCTTCCTCGGCTGGGTGCTCTACCACGGCCTCGACCTGGCCGCCGTGATGGTCGTCTCCGGCAGCGGCTACTTCCTGTGGCGCCGGATGCACGACCGGCAGGCCACCACCGGACAGCGCTTCGGCTACGACCTCGTCCCGCTGCTCGCCCTGATCACCGTCTCCGTCACCGGGCTGCTGCTCACCTTCTCGGAGATCCTCCTGCACGGCGGCGGCTACCAGTTCCTCTCCGTGCTGCACATGGCGTCCGTCGTCCTCACCCTGGTCCACCTGCCGTTCGGCAAGTTCTTCCACATCGTGCAGCGCCCGGCCGCCGTCGGCATGCAGCTGTTCAAACTCGTCTCCCGCACCGGCGGCGAGATCCTGCACTGCCGCAACTGCGGCCGGCCGATCGACACCGCCGCGTACATCGCCAACCTCCGCGGCACCATGCGCGACCTCCACCTCGACTTCGACAGCTGGGCCGAGACCTGCCCCCGCTGCAAACGCGTGCTGCGCGGCGGCGCCTACCTCTCCCAGGTGAAACGGGGCTTCCGGTGACCGACCCGGCCACCCGCCGCATCGACCCGGTGATCGCGCCGCCCGGCACCCGCGGCTTCCGCGACGCCGGCGGCCTGCCCGCGGGCGGCTGGCGGGCCGACCTCACCGACGAGACCCTGGTGCCCACCCACTGCTGCTTCTGCGGCGTTCAGTGCGGCATGTACCTGCGCGTGAACGGGGCCGGCAAGATCTTCGGCGTCGAACCCCGCAACCACGACATCAACCGGATGCGTCTGTGCCCCAAGGGCCTTAACGCCTACCAGCAGGTCAACCACCCCGACCGGCTCACCACCCCGCTGCTGCGCCGCTCCCGCGACGAGCCCTTCCGCGAGGCCGGCTGGGACGAGGCGCTCGACCACATCGCCGAACGCATCCGCCGCGTCCAGGCCGAGTACGGCCGGGACGCCTTCGGCATGCTCGGCGGTGCCAGCCTCTACTCCGAAAAGACCTACCTGGTCGGCAAGTTCGCCCGGGTCGCACTGCGCACCCGGAACCTCGACTACAACGGCCGGCTCTGTATGGTCAGCGCCGCCGGCGCCAACAAGCTCGCCTTCGGCATCGACCGCGCCGCCAACCCGTTCGCCGACATCCTGCAGACCGACTGCCTGCTGATCGCCGGCGCCAACATCGGCGAGTGCTTCCCCGTGATGACCCAGTACGTGTGGGGCGCCCGGGACCGCGGCGCCGTCCTGATCGTCGTCGACCCCCGGCAGACCCCGGTCGCCCGCACCGCGGACGTGCACGTCGCGCTGCGCTCCGGCACCGACTCGGCCTTCTTCAACGCGGTGCTCAACACCGTCGTCCGCGAGGGCCTCACCGACGAGGCCTACCTCGCCGCGCACACCACCGGCTGGGCCGAGGTCCGGCGGGCCGTCGCCGCCTACACCCCCGAGCGGGCCGCGGAGATCTGCGACATCCCCGCCGAACAGGTCGTCCAGGTCGCCCGGTTGTTCGGCGGCGCCCCGCGCGCCATGGCCTGGCACGCCCGCGGCATCGAGCACCACACCCAGGGCGTGGAGAACTGCCTCTCCGTCATCAACCTGTGCACCGCCACCGGCAACCTCGGCCGCCCGGGCCGCGGTTACGGCACCATCACCGGCCAGGGCAACGGCCAGGGCGGCCGCGAGCACGGCCAGAAGGCCGACCTGCTGCCCGGCGGACGCTCCATCCTCGACCCCGTGCACCGCCGGGAGATCAGCGGGATCTGGGGCATCGACGAGGCCGAACTCCCCACCGCCGGAACCTCGATGATGGAGATGGTGCACCAGATGCGGCGGCGCGAGATCCGCGGTCTGCTCGGCGTCTGCAACAACCCCTTCGTCTCCCTGCCCAACCACGGCGTGGTGAAAGAGGGTTACGACATCCTCGACTTCCACGTCCAGCTCGACTTCTTCCTCTCCGAGACGGCGGCCAACGCCCATGTCGTGCTGCCCGTCACCACCTGGGCCGAGGACGAGGGCGTGATGGCCAACGCCGAGGCCCGGGTGGTCAAGCACAACAAGGCGCAGGAGCCGCCGCCCGGAGTCCTGACCGACACCCGGGTGCTCTGCGAACTCGCCGAACGGCTCGGCGCCGGTGACAAGTTCCGCTTCGCCGGCTCCCGCGAGGTGTTCGAGGAACTGCGCCGCGCCTCGGCCGGCACGGTCATCGACTACCACGGCATCACCTACGAACGGCTGGAGGCGACCGGCGGCATCGCCTGGCCCTGCCCGTCCGTCGACCACCCCGGCACCCCGCGGCTGTTCGAGGACGGCCGCACCTACCACCCCGACGGCAAGGTCCACCTGCAGGTCGTCGAGTGGCACCCGCCGGCCGAACCGCACGACGGCGAGTACCCGATGACCCTGACCACCGGGCGCACCGTCGCGCACTACCTCTCCGGCAACCAGACGCGACGGCTCGGCGGACTGGTCGAACAGACCCCGCGCCCCTGGGTCGAGGTGCACCCCGCGCACGGCTTCCGGACCGGCGACGCCGTCCGCGTCGTCACCCGCCGCGGCGCCACCGTGCTGCCCGCCCTGGTCACCGAGGCCATCCGCGCCGACCACGTCTTCGTGCCGTACCACTGGCCGTTCCCGGTCGCCGCCAACCAGTTGACGATCGACGCCCTCGACCCGCGGTCCAAGATCCCCGAGTACAAGGTGTGCGCCGTCCGGATCGAGCACGCCGACGCCCTGGACGAGGTCCCCGCACCCCCCGTCCCGCCCGGGCACACCGCCTACCCCGAGGCGCAGGCCTCGCGCACCGATCCGCTGCCCCCGACCGCCCCGCAGGGCCGCGGCACCGCCGAGAGGGGCTGACCGGATGCTCGGCAGGACCGTCTTCATCGACCCCGGGCGCTGCATCGGCTGTCAGGCCTGCGTCTCGGCCTGCCGCGAGTGCGACTCGCACCGCGGAAAGTCGATGATCCACCTCGACTACCCGGACGAGGGCCACTCGGTGGCCTCCCTGCCCACCCTCTGCATGCACTGCGAGGACCCGGTCGCCCCCTGCGCCCAGGTCTGCCCGGCCGACGCCATCCTGATCACCGCCGACGGCGTCGTCCAGGAGGCCGACCCGACCCGCTGCATCGGCTGCGCCAACTGCCTCAACGCCTGCCCGTTCGGCGTGCCCAAGATCGACCTGGAGGCCAAGCTCCAGATGAAGTGCAACCTCTGCTACGACCGCACCTCGTACGGGCTGGCACCGATGTGCGCCACCGTCTGCCCGACCGGCGCGCTCTTCTACGGCACGATCGAGGAACTGCAGGCCGAACGGCCCGGCGTCGAGGTCTCCGCGCAGTTCTCCTTCGGCGCCGCCGAGGTGGCGACCGGGGTCGCCGTCGTGGTGCCGGCCGAACGCCGCGCACCCGTCCCGGGCGGCCTGCTGCCGCTCGTCGAGGTCAACGGGCGCCCCACGCCCGGGAACGGAGCAGCGAGATGACCGATCCGCCCGGCACCGAAGGGACTTCGCCCGAGCACGCCGCCCTGGTCGACCGGATCTCCGCCGACTCCCTCACCACCCGCCGCGACTACCTGCGGATCGTCGCCACCGTCTCCGGCGGACTCGCCGTCGGCGCCACCCTCGTCTCCGCCGGCGTGCTGCCCCGGCACGGCGACGGCTCCGCCACCCCCCTGCGGATCGCCGACCGGATCGGCCGCGGCCAGGCCGTCTCCTTCGCCTACCCAAGCGAGGACGACCGGGCGATAGCCGCCCGGCTCGCGGACGGCACGCTCGTCGGCTACTCCACCATCTGCACCCACCTCGCCTGCGGAGTCGTCCGCCGATCCGACCACGGGCCTGACGGCGACCTCTACTGCCCGTGCCACGAGGGCGAGTTCGACATCCGTACCGGGGAGGTGACGGCCGGACCGCCGCCGCGGCCGCTGCCGAAGGTCCTGCTGGTCGAGGACGCCCGCGGTGCGGTCTGGGCGGTCGGCACCGCGCGCTCCGGCGAGCCCGAGGAGGCCGGGCTCTGCCGCAGCCTGCGCGAGCAGGACCCGGACCTCGCCGACCGGATCGGGTGCGGCTCGTGACCGCGCCGGGGGACTACCACGCGGGCAGTGCACAGCCGGAGCTCAACCGGCCGCTGCACGAGCGCTATCCGCAGATCCGGGCGACCAGCGGCTACGCCGACCCGCGGGTGCACGCCCCCGGTCCCGGGCCCGGCGCCGGCGGCGAGCACGAACCCGAGCGCTCCGCGATGCTCAGCGCCCGGGTGGCGCTCACCTGCACCGTCGTCGTCGGCCAGCTCTGGGCCCTGACGGTCGCCACCGACGCATGGATGGAGGGCCGCACCGGAACCGCCTGGTGGTGCACCGGCTTCTCGGCGCTGTCCTTCCTGGTGGTGCTCGCCGTCTGGTGGTACGCGCCGCGCCACGACCGGTAGCGCGTGTGGTTAGGGCCCGCAGATCATTAACTCGCTGTTTTGATCTTTGCGGGGAGGATGACGTCCTGAGCTGCGGCGAGGTCACGGAGGGCGTCCAGGTCGGCAAGCCGGGGTCCGGTGGGTTCGATGGTGTGCCCGGCGGCCTGGAGGAGCTGGCGGATGTCGCGGATGCGGCGGTTGACGGTTTCGGGCGTGACCTGGAAGAGCCGGGCGACGGCGACCTGCGGGAGGCCGTGTCGCTGGTGGAGCAGGACGGCCAGGAGGCGGTCGGCGAGGGTGAGGACGGGTCGGCGGCCGGTGGTGCCGTCGCCCTTGATGCGGGGCCGGTGGCCGCGCCGTTTGTCGAGCTGGCCCTCGCGCTGGGCGTCGTGGAGGGCCAGGAGCCGGGTGATCAGGGTGTCCCACTCGGCGGCGGTGAGGGTGCCGCAGCCAGGCGAGGTCGGGGCTTGGCTGGTCGAAGGGATCCGGGGCTTCGTTGATCTCGGCGTAGGGCTCGGGCCGCAGCGTGTAGTTCCAGTCGCCGTGCCAGGTGTGCCGGTCCAGCGGCAGGGCGTCCATCTGTCGGTCGCCGACGGTCACGCCGGTGGGGTAGGTGTCGGTGTCGAGCTCGGCGTGGACGGTCAGGCCGGTGCGGGTGGTGGTCGCGGCGATGCTGTTCACGACCACTTCGTGGCTGGTCAGCGGCCTGCCGCGCCAGTTCATCGTGATGTGGGAGAACAGCCGGTGTTCGACCTTGTTCCATTTTGAAGTCGCGGGCGGAAAGTGACACACGGTGATCTCCAGGCCGGTTTCCAGGGCCAGGGCGGCGAGTTCCGTCTTCCAGGCGCGGGTGCGGTAGCCGTTGGAGCCGCCGGCGTCGGCGGTGATCAACAACCGGGACGCGGCCGGGTAGTCGAGGCTGCCGCGGCTCTTCCACCAACGGCGGATCGACTCGACCGCGAACGCGGCGGTGTCGTGGTCGCATCCGACGCTGACCCACCCGGTGTTCGCGGCCAAGTCGTAGACGCCGTAAGGGATCGCCTTGCCGAGTTCCTTGTCGGGGAAGTCGTGGGTGGACACCTCGACCGGCCGGCCGGCGCGTTCCCACTCGCGGCCGCCGCTCTTGTAGGGGCCGACGAGTTCCTTCTTCTTCGTGTCCACGCTGATCACCGGCTCGCCGCCGGCCTGGTGGGCCTTGGCCTGCTCGTTGATGTAGTTGAACTGGGCGTCCCGGTCCGGGTGTTGCCGGCCCTCGATGGTCTTGGCGTTGGCCTGCAGGCTGAATCCCTCCTCGCGCAGCAGATCGCCGACCGTGTCGGCCGAGACGCGATGTCCCCTGGCGGTCAACTCGACCGCCAGGGCACGGGTCGACTTGCAGGTCCACCGCAGTGGCGACATCGGATCCCCACGCTCGTTCGGCTCCACCAATGCCAGCAGCGCGTCCCGCAAGCCGGGATCCAGGTCGGCGACCCGCTTGCGGCCACCGCCCGGCCGCCTCGCCCGACCCAGCGGCGGATCGCCGGAATCCAGCTCGCCCACCCCCAACGACACCGTCGCCTCACGGACCCCGGCGGCCCGGGCGACCAGCCTGATCCCGCCGTGACCGATCGACCTCGCCTCCGCACCCAACAACAGACGGCGTTGCCGCTCATCCAGATGCGGCAGGATCGTCTCGAACTTCGCTGCCAGCATGGCTTGTTGCTCACTCGGAGTGCCCATACCACATCAACGAACCCAAAACCCGGAAGCTACGGGTTAATGCTCTGCGGGCCCTTACGGTGCAGGGATGCCACACACGGCCCGGCACGGAGGGAGCGACGGCGGTGCGGATCAGCAAGGACACCCGGTTGTGCATGTCCCTCGCGGCCCGGCCGGGGAACTTCGGGACACGGTTCCACAACTACCTGTACGGCGAACTCGGGCTGGACTACGTCTACAAGGCCTTCACCACCCGGGACCTCCGGACCTCCCGGCCGCGATCGGCGGGGTGCGCGCCCTCGGCATCCGCGGCTGCGCGATCTCCATGCCGGTCAAGGAGGACGTGATCCCGCTGGTGGACGAGCTGGCGCCGTCCGCCGCCGCGCTGCGCTCGGTCAACACCGTGGTCAACGACGACGGCCGGCTGACCGCGTACAACACCGACTACACCGCGATCCGGCTGCTGCTGGAGCGCCGGGCGGTACCCGCCGACACCGAGTTCGCGCTGCGCGGCAGCGGCGGCATGGCGCGGGCGGTCGCCGGAGCGCTGTACGACGCCGGGTTCCGGCACGGGACGGTGCTGGCCCGCAACGAGGCGGCCGGCCGGGCGCTCGCCGCCCGGTACGGCTTCGACTGGCGCCCGGAAGCGCCGGGGCCGGGCGCCCGCCTGCTGGTCAACGCCACACCGATCGGCATGGCCGGCGGGCCCGAGGCCGAGCGGTCGGCCTTCGAGGAGCGCGCCGTCGTGGCGGCCGGGACGGTCTTCGAGCTGGTCGCCCAGCCGGTGGAGACCCCGCTGGTCCGGGCCGCCCGGGCCGCCGGTGTCGCGGTGATCACCGGCGCGGAGGTCCTGGTGCTGCAGGCCGTCGAGCAGTTCGAGCTGTACACCGGCGTCCGCCCGGACGACGCACTGGTGGCGCGCGCCGCCGCCCACGCCCGCGGCTGACCGGGGTCGTTCCGTCCCCGGCGGCCGCGGTTCGGGAGGCGGGGGCCGACGGCGGCGGCGCTCGGGGTATAACTGCAGCGTGACCACCGATCTGCCACCGTCGACCAGGCCCGTGACGCTGGAACACGTCGCCAAGGTGGCCGGCGTGTCCCGTGCGACCGTCTCCCGCGTGGTGAACGGCAAGTCCACCGTCGATCCCGAGCTGCGCCGGATCGTCGAGGAGGCCGTCGCCGCGACCAACTACGTGCCGAACTCCGCGGCCCGCTCACTCGTCACCCGGCGCACCAACTCGGTCGCGCTGGTGGTCTCCGAGGCGGAGCGCCGCGGCCAGCCGCTCGACCCGTTCGTCGGCCGGATGTTCACGGACCCGCACTTCGGGCGGGTGGTGAGCGGCGTGATCCAGGTGCTGCGCCCGCAGGGGATGCAGATGGTGCTGATGCTGGCGGACGACGCCGAGTCGCGCGGCCAGTTGCAGGGCTACCTGCGGCAGGGCCACGTGGACGGCGTGATCCTGGTGTCCTCGCACGCCTCCGACCCGCTGCCGCAGTGGCTGACCGAGGCCCGCATGCCGGCCGTGCTGGCCTCCCGTCCGGCTTCGTCCTGCTCGATCGCCTACGTGGACGTGGACCAGCGCGAGGGCGTGCGGCTGGCCGTGGACCACCTGGTCGGGCTGGGCCGGCAGCGGATCGCCACGATCAGCGGGCCGCTGGACATGCCGGCCAGCCGGGAGCGGCTGGACGGGTACCGCGAGGCGCTGGCGGCGCACGGCCGCGACGAGATCGTCCATGTGGAGGGCGACTTCACCCAGGACGGCGGGGCCACCGCGATGCGGGCGCTGCTGGAGCGCGCGCCCGACCTGGACGCGGTGTTCATCGCCTCCGACCTGATGGCCCTCGGGGCGCTGCCGGTGCTGTCGCGCAGCGGCCGGCGGGTGCCGGAGGACGTGGCGGTGGTCGGCTTCGACGACAGCAGTGCGGCGCTGGCCTGCGACCCGCAGCTGACCACGGTGCGCCAGCCGGTGGAGGACATGGCGGCGGAGATGGCCCGGTTGGTGCTGCGGCAGATCGCCGAGCCGGCGAAGACCATGCCGATGGTGGTCTTCCGGCCGACGCTGGTGGTCCGCCAGTCGGCCTGACCGGCCCTTTCGCCGATTCGCCCGCCGGCAGGTGTTGTCAGCCGCCGGCGGGCGTTTTCGCAGGAGTCCGTGGAACCGACCGCCCCGGAGCGGTACCGGCCGACCCTGGACGACGTCGCCGAGCGCGCCGGCGTCTCCCGGGCCACCGCCTCCCGGGTCGTCAGCGGCTCGCACCCGGTCAGCGAGCGGCGCCGCTCGGCCGTCATGCGCGCCGTCGCGGACCTGCACTACGTGCCCAACCAGGCCGCCCGCTCGCTGGTGAGCCGCCGCACCGGCTCCTACGCGCTGGTGCTCCCGGAGGGGATGGGGCAGGTCTTCTCGGAGGGCTTCTTCCCCACCCTCATCCGCGGTGCCACCGCCGAACTCGAGGAGTCCGACGAGCAGTTGGTGATCCTGCTGGCCGGCTCGGCGGCCGGCCGGCGGCGGATCGAGCAGTACGCGCGGGGCGGGCACGTGGACGGCGT
This sequence comes from Streptomyces sp. TLI_235, assembly GCA_002300355.1. NCBI lineage: Bacteria > Bacillati > Actinomycetota > Actinomycetes > Kitasatosporales > Streptomycetaceae > Streptomyces > Streptomyces sp. TLI_235. The sequence continues at coordinate 537,866 of NSGV01000002.1, read as the reverse complement.
CGTGCTCGCCTCGGTGCACGACCGCGACCCGCTGCCCGGCCTGCTCGCAGGCACCGGCATCCCGGTGGTGTGCAGCGAACGCCCCTACGGAGGAGTGCGGTTGCCCTACATCGGGGTGGACAACACGGGCGGTGCAGCAGCCGCCGTCCGGCACCTGCGGCGGCTCGGCCGCACCCGGATCGCCACCGTCGCCGGGCCCTCGTCCACCCCGGCCGGGTAGGACCGGCTGGCCGCCTACCTGCGCGAGACCGCCCGCGGCCACCGCCGCCCGCTCGTCGCCGAGGCCGACTTCACGGTCGAGGGAGGCCGGGCCGCGGCCACCCGGCTGCTGGCGGAGGAGCCGCGGATCGACGGCCTCTTCGCCGCCTCCGACCCGATGGCCCTAGGCGCCCTCGAAGCACTGCGCCGGGCCGGCCGCCGGGTGCCCGAGGACGTCGCCGTGGTCGGCTTCGACGATGTCGACTGCGCCCGGACCGCCGTGCCCGCACTCACCACCGTGCACCAGCGCATCGAGGGCCTGGGCCGCCAACTCGTCCGCCTGGTGCAGCGGTTGGCGGCAGGAGAGGAGGCCGGGTCGGCGCTGGTGCTGCCCACCGCGCTGGTGCTGCGCGACTCCGCCTGACCGGACACCCTTCCCCACGCAGAGGATGGCCATGGAGCACACCCGCCCGCCGCCGGCCGAGGCGCTGTCGTGGGCCCCGGTCGGCGGTGCCTCTCCTCGGGCGACGGGTGCGTGTACGGCCGTGAGGCGGCCTCGTCGCATCCGTGGCCGTCTCGCGCGACGGCGCCTGATCGTCACTGCCGAGGGCGGGAGGATCCGGCTGTGGGACCGGGCGGCCGGTGCCTGCACGGCCACGTTGGAGGGGCACCGGAAGTCGGTCCGGGCGGTGTCGCCGGACGGCACGTGGCTGGCGTCCGGGAGTTCCGACCGGACGGTGCGTGTGTGGGACCGCGCGACGGGCGCCTGCACCGCGGTCTTCCACGGGCACCAGGATGCCGTCACCGGCGTGGCGGTCTCCCATGACGGCGCCTTCGTCGCCGCCACCGGACTCGACGGCTCGCTGACGGTCTACGACGTGGCCGGTCGGCGCCCGGTCGCGGTCATGCGGGGCGACGGCCAACTGTTCTCGTGCGCCTGGGGCCGGGTCACGAGATCGCGGTGGGCGGCGTCGCGGGGATGTACCTCCTCGCCCTCCGTACCTGACGTACCGGAGGGGAGGGCGACGGGCACCGCACTCGACGGCCGGACGGTCCGGAGGTCAGGCCATCCAGAAGAAGACGGCGGTCATCCGCTTGTCCTCCAGGGTGCTGCCCCAGTAGCCGGTCGCGGTGTGGATGATGTTGGCGCTGTACAGCAGCAGCCGGTTGAAGCGGTGCGGGACACGGACGTCCTCGACGAAGGCATTGGAGGGCACGAAGCGGGTGCCCAGGGCGTCGACCAGGTTGTTGTGCGGGGCCGCCACGATGTTGCCGCCCAGGGCGCCGTTCGGCATCTGCTGGCGGTAGAAGCTGGTGCCGCAGTCCTTGGGGGCCGCGGGGTTGAGGTAGAGGACGGCGGCGTAGCGGCAGACGGCGCGGGAGTCGGTGTGCGGGCGCGGCTCGCACTCGTCCTGGCCGACCACCTGGATGCAGTTGTGGTTGACGGTGGCGCCGCCCGGGCCGGTCTCGGGCCAGATCCGGCGGGCGCCGGTGGCCTTCATCACCAGGGCCTCGACGTGGGCGAGTTCGTCCGGTGCGAGGCCGGGCATGGTGCGCAGGCCGGGCCAGGTCTCCGGCTTGTGGGGGTACCCTTCGCTCCAGTCGTCGCGGGCCAGGGTACGGGTCCGGACGGCCTCCGCATCGGGCAGCACGTCGTCGAAGACCCAGTAGTCGCGGCCACGGGTCGGCTTGCGGTACGGCAGCACCGGGATCGCCGGCGTCCGGGGGAGGGGTGACATGGCCCCGACGGTAGCGACGGCGCTCGGCGTGCCTCGCCCGTGATCAGGTCAATTGTGCGTCAAGGGGAGGCCAAGAGGGCCGGGCGTGCGGGCATCCGGACGCGGGGTCAGAGCAGCCATCGGACGGCGGTGACGGCGCCGAGCGCCGCCAGGCCGAGCAGGAGCAGGCAGACCAGGGCGAAAACGGAGCAACCCAGCATTCCGCCGTCTTCCGCGTAGTAGTCCGTGCCGATCTCGCGGGTGCGGGCCGCCTGCACGTTCCACCAGCGGACCGGCCGGCCCAGGTGCGCGGAGGCGGCCGCGCGGACCTCGGCCAGCCGGGCCCGGGCGGTCTCGGTCGGGGCCTTCTCCTCCGGGCCGCGCCAGGCCAGGGCCGCCATCCGGTCCAGCGGATTCGCGTAGCGGGCCTCGAAGGCGGCGGTCTCCGCCGGGTCGCGGTCCTCGTCCAGGTACGCCCAGCGGCCGGCCTGGGCGGGTTCGCCGTACAGCCGTTAGACCTCCGCCAGCCGTCGCCGGGCCGTCAGGTCGGCCGGGTATGAGCCGACCAGTCCGCGCAGGCGCTGGCGGGCGACGGGTATGCGGCCGGCGCGGAGGTCCGCGTCGGCCTTGGCGAGGGTGGTCTCGACGGTCACCGGAGCATGGTCGCCGACCGGGCGCCGCAGGTCAAAGGGGTTGTCGGCGGGCTCAGCCGGTGGGCAGGAAGCCCTGCAGCAGCGGGGTGAGCAGGGTGGTGCGCCGCATCACGTCCATGTGGGTGGTGCGCGGCAGGACGGCGAGCCGGGCGTCCGGGATGAGGTCGTACATCTCCACCGCGTGGTCGAGGCGGACGAAATCGTGGTCGCCGACGACGAGCAGGGTGGGCGTCCGGAGGGTGCGGAGCCGTTCGGTCGGCCAGCCCTCGAAGGCGGCGACCGCGTCGGAGGCCTTGGCGGCGAAGGCGTCGAAGTGGTCGGGCTCCGGGGAGACGGCTAGGTAGGCCGCGCGCATCTCGGCGAAGTCGTCGGGGGTGGGCATCCGGTTGGATCCGTGCTGGAGCCGGGGCTGCCGGATCTCCTCGTGGTAGCCCTCGGGCCGGTAGTTGGTGGAGGCGAGGACGAGGTGGTCGACCCGCTCCGGGTGGTCGAGTGCCAGCTGCAGCGCGGCGTAGCCGCCGAGGCTGAAGCCGAGCAGGTCGGTGCGGGCGATGCCGAGACGGTCCATCAGCGCGAGGACGTCCTCGGCGAGCAGGTCGACCCGGAACGGGCGGTCGGTGTCCCGGGTGTGTCCGTGCCCCTGCAACTCGGGGACGATCACCCGGCGGCCGGGCGCGAGCACGGGCAGCAGTGCGCCGAAGCACAGGTCGGCGGTCAGCAGTCCGCCGTGCAGGGCGACCAGCGGCCGCCCTGTCGCACTGCCGTGCTCCTCGTAGTACAGGTCGAGCCCGTTGACCTGCGTGTAGCTGCCCGTGGTCACGCTGTCCTCCCGTCGGCGGCGGTCCGTCCGCCACCAGTCTGGGCCGCGGCGGCCCTCAGGCGCTGTAGCGGCCCACCAGCGACCGCAGGGTGTCGAAGGCGGGCTTGGGCGTGTAGTCGTCGGCGGTGAGCCCGAACCGGTGGAAGAGCCCCGGTGCGGCGCTGTCGGCGTCCCGCAGTGCGAAGTGCGTGTAGCCGCTCAGGCGCAGCTCCCGCGCGTGCGCGGCGACCGTGCCGACCACCGCCTCGACCACCTCGGCCTGTCGGTGTGGTGTCCGGTCGGGGCCGGTGGGCCAGCCGTGCTCGGTGATGTGCAGCGGCAGCCGCCCGAGGCCGGCGGGCGCCAGGACGTTCTCCCTGTGGTGGCGGAGCACTCCGGCGACCGCGCCGGCGAATTCGGCCGGCGCGACCGGGCGGAACACGTCGGGGAAGAAGTCGAGCCCCACGTAGTCGAGTTCGGCGAGGAAGGCGGCGCCGCCGAGCTCGGCGAGTTCGCTGACGAAGGCCGTCGCCGGGCCGAACAGCGGCGTGGTGTTGAAACCGATCCGAAGGTGATGGTGGCCGAGTTCGCGGGCCCGCGCGCGGGCGGTGTGCACGCCGCGGACGACCGCCTCGCGGACCGACGGGTAGTGGCCGTCCAGCAGGGGGTTCCCGGTGACGTTCGGCTCCTCCGCCACCTGCATGGTCTGCGTCACCGCGCCGTACTGCTCGACGAGTTCGCGCAGGAAGGCGCAGTAGCCGGGGACGTCGCCGGCCGCCGACCGGTACTGGGCGACGAGGTCCAGCCGGCGGCCGCGGACGGCGTACCGCTCGGCGCCGGCCGGGGTGGCCGTCGGGTGCGGCCCGCCGGGCGCCGTGGCGTCGTCGAACGCGGTGTAGGCGCGGACCAGGAAGGGCCGGCCGGGGCGGCCCTGCAGCCGGTCGAGCAGGTCGGTGATGCGGCCCGGGTCGTCGGGCGGGCCCTCGGCGAGGCCGCCGTCGTCGTCGCCGGTGACACCGCCGGGGTAGATCCCGAAGAGCAGTCCGTCAGTCACCGTCGGGTCCGTCCTGGTGGCCGCGGTCGGCGGGTGCGGAGGGCCAGGCGAGCGTGCCGGTGCGGATCTCCTCGACCAGCGACTCGACCCACGCGCTCTCCGTGCGGGCGAGGTCGAGCGCGTACTCCGCCTCGATGACGAAGAGCCGCGGCACGCCGGCCGCCAGGGCTTCGGCGAGGCGCCGCTCGTCGTCGGCGGTGCGCTCGCGCAGCCGGCGAGCGCGTTCCGCCAGGGCGTCGGCCGCGCCGTCCGGGCCGAGTGCGCCGAGGTGGGCGACCGCGCCGAGGAAGGACGAGAACTCCCTCTCCGGGGTGCGGATCTGCTCGTCCAGCCGGCGGACGAGTTCGGCGCGGCCGGCCGCGGTGATGCGGTAGACCGTCCGCTCCGGGCGGTTCCCGGCGCGTTCCTGGCCGAGGGCGGCCACCCAGCCGGCCTCCGCCATGGCGGCGACGGTGTTGTAGAGGGTGCCGCGGTTGACCGCGGCGGCGTGGTGCGCGCTGCGTTCCCGCAGGTCGGCGAGGAGCCGGTGCGGGTGTGCGTCGCTTTCGAGCAGCAGGCCCAGCACGGCCGGGACGATCGGATTGTCGAGAGCGCGTCGTGGCATGGTCGAAATCTGTCAGTCGAAATAGACTAAGGTCAACACGGAACCGGTCGCTCCGAATGTCAGTGCCGGTCGAGATGATGTTCGACATGAAGGACGCAGCCGCCCTGGCCACCCACGCCGCCTATGCCGATGCCGTCGCCACCGCCGTGCAGGCGGCCGCGGCCTACTACGCCGACGGCGCCACGCCGCTGGGCGACGACGAGTACGACGCGCTGCTGCGCTCGATCGAGGCCTACGAGCAGGCCCACCCGGGCGAGGCGCTGCCCGACTCGCCCACCGGCAAGGTGGCCGGCGGCGCGGCCGTCGGGGACGTCCCGCACACCGTGCCGATGCTCAGCCTCGACAACGTCTTCTCCGCCGAGGAGCTGGCCGCCTGGGCGGCCGGCCTGGAGCGCAGGCTCGGCCGGCCCGTCGACGGCTGGTGCGTCGAGCCCAAGCTGGACGGCCTGGCCGTCGCGGCCCGCTACCGGCAGGGCCGGCTCGTCCGTCTGATCACCCGCGGCGACGGCCTCGCCGGCGAGGACATCGGCCACGCCGCCGACGCCGTCCTCGGCCTGCCGCAGCACCTCGCCGAGCCGCTCGACCTCGAACTGCGCGGCGAAGTCCTGCTCACCCAGAGCCAGTTCGAGCACGCCAACGAGGTGCGCACCGCGCACGGCGCCACCCCCTTCGCCAACCCGCGCAACGGCGCCGCCGGCACCCTGCGCGCCAAGGACCGCCCGTACCGGATCGAGCTCACCTTCTTCGCCTACGGCGCGATCGGCCTCGGCGAACTCGGCCACAGCGCCCTGCTCGACCGGCTCGCCGCACTCGGCGCCAACACCGCCGCGACGACCGCCGCCCGGCCGGGCCGCTGCGAGAGCGTCGACGAGGTCCGGCAGCGGATCGACGCGATCGCCGCCCTGCGCGCCACCCTGCCCTTCGGCATCGACGGCATCGTGGTGAAGGCCGACGCCGCCGCCGACCAGGAGCAGGCCGGCGCCGGCTCGCGCGCCCCGCGCTGGGCCGTCGCCTACAAGCTGCCCGCCGTGCACAAGGTCACCCGGCTGCTCGGCGTCGAGTGGAACGTCGGCCGCACCGGCGTCATCGCCCCGCGCGCCGTCCTGGAGCCGGTCGAGGTCGACGGCGTCACCATCACCTACGCCACCCTGCACAACCCCGCCGACATCACCCGCCGCGGCCTGCTGATCGGCGACCAGGTCTTCGTCCACCGCGCGGGCGACGTCATCCCGCGGGTCGAGGCGCCGCTCGTCGAGCAGCGCACCGGCGAGGAACTGCCGATCGTCTTCCCCGCCGCCTGCCCGCGTTGCGGCGACGCCATCGACACCTCGCAGCAGCGCTGGCGATGCGTGCGCGGCCGCGGCTGCCAGGCGGTCGCCTCGATCCGGTACGCCGTCGGGCGCGACCAGCTGGACGTCGAGGGGCTCGGCGGCACCCGCGCCGTCCAGCTCGTCGAGGCGGGCCTGGTCGCCGACCTCGCCGACCTGTTCACGCTCACCCGCGAGCAGCTCCTCACCCTCGACCGGATGGGCGACACCAGCGCCGACAACCTGCTCGCCGCGATCGAGGAGGCCCGGACGCGGCCGCTCAACCGGGTGTTCTGCGCGCTCGGCGTGCTCGGCACCGGCCGCTCGATGTCCCGCCGGATCGCCGCCCACTTCGGCAGCATGGCCGCGATCCGCGCCGCGGACGCCGAGGCGCTCGCCGAGGTCGACGGCATCGGCCCGGAGAAGGCCACCGTGATCGTCGCCGAACTCGTCGCACTCGCAACGGTGCTGGACAAGCTGGCGGCGTACGGCGTCGGTACGGCCGTCACCCCGCCGGCCGCGACCGCAGCCGCCTCCGAGGACGGCCCCGCGGGACCGCTGGCCGGGGAGGCCGTGGTGGTGACGGGCAGTATGACCGGCCCGCTCGCCGACCTCAGCCGCAACCAGATCAACGAGCTCATCGAGCGGGCCGGCGGCAAGGCCTCCTCGTCGGTGTCCAAGCGCACCACCCTGCTGGTCGCGGGCGAGAAGGCCGGCTCCAAGCGGGCGAAGGCCGAGGAGCGGGGCATCCGGGTGATGTCGCCGGACGAGCTCGCGGAGCTGGTGGCGGAGCTGCTGGTGGCGTGAGGGGCCGCTGGCCCCACCGGTGGTCGATGGCGGACAGGGCGGGCGTGGAACACCGGTCCCTGCGGCGGGTGTGCGTAGGGTGCAGGTCGGTGGTCGGCCGGTCGGCCGTACGGCCCGCCGGAAGGGCGCCCTGGAGTGAGGTTGTTTCGCCCTGGACGGCCTCCGGTCCGAGGCCCGGGCGGCCGGAGTGGCGGCCACCGTCCTGGTGCAGACGGTGACGGTCGCCGAGTAGACACCCGAACTGCTGGCGCTCGCCGCCGCCGACCCGCTGGTCGTCGGCGTCGTCGGCTGGGCCGACCTGACCGCGCCCCGGACCGCCGACACCCTCGCCGGGCTGCGCGAACTGCCCTGCGTTGAGCGCCTGGTGGCGACCCGGCACCAGGTGCAGGGCGAGCCCGACCCGGAGTGGCTGCTGCGGCCCGAGGTGCTGCGCGGCCTGCGAGCCGTCGCCGCGGCGGGGCTCGCCTACGACCTCGTCGTACTGCCGCACCACCTGCCCGCCGCCACCGTCGCCGCGGCCCGGGTGCCGGAGCTCCGGTTCGTCCTCGACCACCTCGGACTGGTCACCGAGGCGTCCCGGCGGAACTGGACGACGGCGGATCTCCGCCCGCGGGCCGAGATCGCGCTGACGGCGTTCGGCCCCGAACGGCTGATGTTCGGATCGGACTGGCCGGTCTGCTCCCTGACCGCCTCCTATCGCGAAGTGATCGATTCTGCTGCGGAGATGACTGCCGGTCCGAGCCGCGGCGAGCAGCGGGCGGTGTTCACCGAAACCGCGGTGCGGAGCTATCAACTGACGATTCCGCTGAACCATGGTTAACCGGTTAGCAATGTTTTGTCGGTGATGGCCGGAAATCGTTGACCAAACATTCCTTCGCGATAGTATGTTAATTACCGATACACGCGTGGCACCCCGTCGCCGGCGGTTGTCTCCGTCACCACGGATCACACGGAAACGGTGCCGACCACGAGTTGCGAGGTAGTGATGCCAGGGCCAGCCGTCGCACCCCGGAGCAGCAACCCCGCCGGTGCGCCCCCGCCGTCCGTTCGAGTCATGATCGTCGACGAGTCCTCCGTCATCCGGGACGGGCTCTGCACCCTGCTCGCCCCGGCCGCCGACATCGAGGTGGTCGCCGCCACCGACAGCGGCGCCCGCGCCGTCCACCTGGCCGCCGTCCACGGCCCGCACGTCCTGGTGACGGGCCTGCACCTGCGCGGAATGTCCTGCCTCGACCTGCTGCGCCGGCTGGAGGCCGAACGGCTGCCGCTCCAGCCCCGCCTGGTGGTCTTCGCCCAGCACGACAACGAGGACATGGTGAAGGACGTCCTGCAGGCGCCCACCCACGGCCTGCTGGTGAAGGACACCAGCCGCGAGGAGCTGGCCGCCGCCGTCCGGGCCGCCGCCCGCGGCGAGGCGGTCTTCTCGCCCAGCGTCTCGCACCGCCTCGTCGAGTGGTACCGGACGGCCGGCAGCCGCCGGGTGCGGCCCGACTCCCGCTCCGCCCTCGACTCACTGACCATCCGTGAGCGGGAGGTGCTCCGGCTGATCGCCGAGGGCCTCGCGCCGCTGGAGATGGCCGCCAGACTGTGCATCGGCGAGGCCACCGTCCGCACCCATGTCTACCGGCTGCGCACCAAACTGGAGTTGAAGGACCGTGCGCAGCTGGTCGCCTTCGCCTACCGTGCGGGGCTGGCCACCGAGGAGGGGTTCGCCGCATGACCGTCCGGCTGTACCAGGTGGCCGTGGACGCCCTCGATCCGGCCGCCCTGGCCCGGTTCTGGGCGGCCGCGCTCGGCCAGCGGATCCTGCTGGAGAGCGCCGACGAGGTCGTCGTCGGCGCCGACGAACACGCCTACCCGGGGCTGGTGTTCGTGCCCGTCCCGGAGCGCCGGCGGGGCAAGAACCGGCTGCACCTGGACCTCGTCCCGGACGACCGGGAGGCCGAGGTGGCCCGGCTGCTGGCGCTCGGCGCCCGTCTCGTGGACGTCGGCCAGCCGGCCGACGCGGGCTGGACGGTGCTCGCCGACCCGGAGGGCAACGAGTTCTGCGTCCTCGGGCCGAAGCGGTCGCTGACCGACTGACGGTCGGTCACATCGACTCGCCGGCGGCGGCCACCACCGGCACCGCGGCGACGGACTCGGTCTCGGCCCCGGGGGCGCCGTCCACGGCGCGCAGCTCCCGTGCGGAGCGGATCAGGTACAGCACCACCGGAGAGACCAGCATCCAGCCGCCGGCCACCAGCAGCACGCCCTGCACCGAGGTCGCCGCGGCGACCGGACCCACCAGCGCCTGCCCCACCGGCAGCAGGGCGATGCTGCCCAGCCACTCGTAGGAGGCCACCCGGGACATCACCGGCAGCGGGATGTGCTGCTGCATCGCGGTGTAGAAGTACACGTTGAACATGGCCACACCGACCCCGCCGACCAGCGCCGCACCGGCGACCACGGCCGTCGACGCGGGGACGGCGAGCGCCACCAGCTGCAGCCCGTACAGGCCGAGCGGTACGAAGGTGGCGCGCAGCAGGAAGCGCGGCCGGTACCGGAGCGCGATCACACCGCCGACCACCGCTCCGAGGCCCGAGCAGGCGGCGACGGCGGCCCAGGCGGAGGCTCCGCCGAGATCGGCCTTGGCGACGGCCGGCCCGAGCACCAGCACCGAGGGCAGCGCCAGCAGGTGGAAGGTCGCGGCCCACAACACCATCGACCAGAGCCAGGTACGGGAGCGGAACTCCTGCCAGCCCTCGGCGAGTCCGCGCAGCATCGGCGGCGCGGCCTCCGCCGGGCCGGCCGTGCCGCGCGCCAGGGGACGGGCGAGCGAGAGGGCGAGTGCGCTGGCGCCGAAGGTCAGCGCGTCGGCGAGCAGCGCCGAGCCGGGGCTGAACACCGCGATCAGCACGCCCGCGGCGGCCGGGCCGATCGTGTACGCGAGGTTGTCGCTCAACCCGACCAGTCCGTTGGCCTGGTGCAGCCGGTCGGGTTCGACCCACTCGGCGACCAGACCGGTCGAGGCCGGGCGGAAGAACGCCGCCGCGGTGCCCCAGACGAGTTGCAGCAGGACGAGGGAGAGCAGGGTGGCGTGGCCCGTCCAGAGCATGACGCCCTGGGCGGCCTGCGAGCCGAACCGGACCAGGTCGCAGACGACCATCAGCCGGCGCCGCTCGATCCGGTCGGCGACGACGCCGCCGACCAGGACGAGCAGGACCCCGGGCACGATGCCCGCGGCGAGGACCAGGCCGAGCGCACCGGCGCCGTGGCCGAGGTCCAGCACCGCGAAGGCCAGGGCGACCGGCACGATGGCGTCGCCGAGGATGGAGAGGCTCTGCCCGGTCCAGTACAGCGCGTAGTTGCGGTTGTGCAGCACCTCTGGGATCCGCGGCCGCCTGCCCATGTCCTGCCCTCGTCTCGGTCTCGTCGGTGGTGTCCGGTGGCGGTCAGGCGCCCGGCGCCCGCTCGGGGTCGGCCGACAGCACGGCCTCCAACTGGTCCTCGTCCAGGCCGCCGAGGACGGCCTCGACCACCCGTACGGCCAGCGCCTCCACGGTGGGCGCGTCGAACAGGTCCCGCAGCGGCAGGTCGACGCCGAAGTCGCGGCGGATCCGGGCGGCCAGCCGGGTGGCCAGCAGCGAGTGCCCGCCGAGGTCGAAGAAGTCGTCCCGGATGCCGACCCGTTCGCGGCCGAGCAGTTCGCCGTAGAGGGCGGCCAGGGTCTCCTCCACCTCGTCCCGCGGGGCCTCGTAGCCCGCCGTGCGCGCGGCCGGGGCGGGGGCCGCGGCGAGCGCCTTGCGGTCGGTCTTGCCGTTGGCCGACAACGGCATGGCGCCTACGGCCGCCAGGGCGGAGGGCACCATGTAACCAGGCAGCAGCCGGGCCAGGTGGGCGCGGACCTCGGCCTCCGCCGGCTCGCCCGGACCGTCCGCGGCGGGCACCCAGTAGCCGACCAGCCGGGGCTCGCCCGGGGTGTCCTCGCGGAGCAGCACCACCGCCTCGGCGACCGCCGGGTGGCTCGTCAGCACGGCCTCGATCTCGCCGAGTTCGATCCGCAGACCGCGCAGCTTCACCTGGTGGTCCAGCCGGCCGAGGTGCTCCAGGGCGCCGTCCGGGCGGCGCCGGACGAGGTCACCGGTGCGGTAGAGCCGGGCCGCCGGGTCCGCGGAGAACGGGTCGGGCAGGAACCGTTCCTCGGTGAGGTCCGGGCGGCCCCAGTACCCGGCGGCCACCTGCACTCCGCCGAGGAACAGCTCGCCGGGCCGGCCGACCGGGACGGGCGAGCCGTAGGCGTCCAGCACGTGCAGCGCGGTGTTGGCGACCGGGTGGCCGATCGGCACGCCGGCGGAGTCCTCCGGGGTGCAGGTCCAGCGGGTCACGTGCACGGCGGCCTCGGTCGGCCCGTACAGGTTGTCGATCGGGGCGGTGATCCCGGCGGCCCGGCAGCGGCGCACCAGTTCGCCGGGCAGCGTCTCGCCGCTGCACAGGATCTGCCGCACCCCGCGCAGCGCCTCCGGGTCGGCGCCGTCCAGGAAGACCTGGAGCATCGAGGGCACGAAGTGCACCACGGTGATCCGCTCCTCGGCGACCACCTGCGCCAGGTAGCGCGGGTCGCGGTGGCCGTCCGGGGCGGCGAGCACCAGGGCGGCGCCCGCGGTGAGCGGCACCAGCAGTTCCCACAGCGAGACGTCGAAGCCGATCGGGGTCTTCTGCAGCACCCGGTCCCGGCCGTCGATCGCGAAGGCGTCGCGCAGCCAGAGCGTGTGGTTCAGCAGCCCCGCATGGGTGTTGACGACGCCCTTGGGCCGCCCGGTGGAGCCGGAGGTGTACAGCACGTACGCCGGATCGGCGGGCGCGCGCCGGATCCGCGGCGCGGTGTCGGCGAACTCGCCGTCCTCACCCGGCTCGACCAGGACGGGCACCGGGCCCTCCAGCCGGGCGGCGAGTTCGGCGGTGCCGATCAGCACGGGCACCTCGGCGTCGGCGAGGACGTAGCCCAGCCGGTCCGCCGGGTACGAGGGGTCGAGCGGCACGTAGGCGCCGCCCGCGCGCAGCACCGCGAGCAGGGCGACCACCAGGGCGGGCGATCGATCCAGCAGGACGCCGACCCGGTCGCCCGGTCGGACACCGAGCCCGATCAGCCGGTGCGCCAAACGGTTGGCCCGAGCGTCGAGTTCGCGGTAGCCGACCTGCTCGCCCGCGGCGACCAGGGCGACGGCCTCCGGGGTCCGGGCGGCCTGCTCGGCCACCAGGTCGGCCACGGTGGTGTCGGCGGGCAGGGGCATGCCGGTGGCGTTCCAGGCGCCGAGCCGGCGCTCCTCCGCCTCGGTGAGCAGCGGCAGCCGGGAGACCGGCAGCGCCGGGTCGGCGGCGGCCCCGGCGAGCAGCCGGCACAGATGGCCGTGCAGCCGTTCGACCGTGGCCTCCTCGAACAGATCGCGGTCGTACTCGTAGGCGATCCGCAGCCCGCCGCCCGCCGCGCCGGCCTCCAGGACGACGGACAGCTCGGCGCGGGCGCCGGAGGTGTCGACCTCGGCGGTGCGGGCCCGCAGCGGGCCCGGTTCGCCGCCGGCCGGGTGCGCGTTGAAGGCGAACAGCACCGGGGTGAGCGGGCTGCGACCGCCGCGGTCGGGGGCGAACTCCTCCACCAGCCGCTCGAACGGCGCCTCCTGGTGCTCGAAGGCGCCGAGTACCCGCGCCCGGACCTCGCCGAGCAGCTCGGTGAAGGGGCGGTCCGCCGAGAAGTCGGCCTGCAGCAGCAGGGTGTTGAGGAAGAACCCGGTGGTGGCCTCGAACTCCGGCCGGCTGCGGCCGCTCACCGGCACGCCGACCGGCACCCGGGGGCTGCCCGTCCAGCGGTGCAGCAGCGCCTGGAAGCCGGCCAGCGTGGTCATGAAGAGCGTGCTGCCGGTCGAACGGCCGAGCGCCTCCAGCGCGGTGACCAGTTCGCCGGGCAGGGTGCGGCGCAGTACGGCGCCGCGGCCCCGGCCGGCCGCGCGCGGCCGGTCCACGGGCAGCTCCAGCGGCTCGACGCCGCCCCCGAGTTCGGCCTGCCACCAGTCGAGGTCGGCGGCGACCGCGCCGGACTCCTCCCGCCTCTGCTGCCAGGCCGCGAACTCCCGGTACCGGCCGGGCGGAGCGCTGAACTCCGGTGCGCGGCCCGCCGCGCGTGCCCGGTACGCCTGCCACAGCTCGCCCAGCAGCACGTCGACCGACCAGCCGTCGCTGTTGATGTGGTGCTGGGCGATCACCACCCGGGCGCCGCCGTCGGGCAGCAGCACGGCGGTGGCCCGCAGAACCGGGCCGTGCTCCAGGTCGAACGGCGCGTCGGCCTCGGCCCGCACGGTGCGGTCGAGTTCGCGCTCGGCCTCGGCGGCCGGCAGGGCGGTCAGGTCGACGGTGCGCACCGGGACGGCGGCGGGCGGGTCGACGAGCTGGCCGGGGCCGTCGCCGTCGGCGGTGTAGCGGGTGCGCAGCGCCTCGTGCCGTTCCACGAGGTCGCCGAGCGCGGACGCCAGCGCGCCGGTGTCCAGTGCGCCCGGCCAGTCCACCTGGTGGCAGATGTGGTAGGCCGGGTTGTCCGGCTCCAGCCGGTGCAGGAACCAGAGCCGCCGCTGGCCGGGGGAGAGCGGGGACGGTGCGCCGTCCGGTTCCGGCCCGGGCGGGGCGTCCGCGGCCTCCAACTGGTCGAGCAGGGCCTGGCGCTGCCGCGGGTCCAGGCCCGCGAGCAGTTCCTCGATGCCGTCCATCGCCGTCTCCTCCTCGGGGCGGGCCTGGTGTTCGCGCTGGTCAGCGGGCCGTGGCGACCCAGACGTAGTGCTCGGAGTTCGGGCCGTACGGTGACTCGTCATAGCCGCCGTACTCGCGCTCGATCGTGAAGCCCGCCTGCTGCAGGGTGCGCCGGACCTCGTTCGGGTACCGGTAGTAGTTCTTCCGGAAGGTGTGCCGCCGCTCGGTCACCAGGCCGTCCTCGTCGAGGAGTTCGCTGACCCGGCGGCGGGTGATGGACTGCTCCTGCAGGTCGTAGGTGTTGTAGTCCCACAGGGCGATCCGCTGCCCGGTGCCCGGGTGCCGGATCTCCCCGGCGAGGTAGAGGCGCTCGCTGTACTTGGCCATCTCGTCGAACCGGAAGTACGGGATGCCGGAGACGAACCGGCCGCCGGGGGTGAGGTGTTCGCGGACGGTGGCGAGGGCCTCGGCCCAGTCCTCGTCGTTCGCGCAGTGGAACAGCGGCTGCCCGGCGGCCAGGATCAGCGGGAAGCGCTCGTCGAGGCGGACCGTCCGCAGGTCGCCCTCGACGAAGCGGACGGCGGACTCGTCCAGGCCCTCGGCGGCGGCGTTGCTCCGGCCCTGCTCCAGCATGGAGGTGGACAGGTCGACGCCGACGCCGCTGCCGGCGATCCTGACGGCGGGCAGCAGCACCCGGCCGGTACCGGCCGCGAGCTCCAGCACCGGGCCGCCGAACTCCTTGACGGTGGAGAGGTAGAACGGCAGGTCGAGCTTGTTCAGTCCGGCCCACAGGGTGTCGTACAGGTCGGCCTCGAAGAAGTAGTCGTCGGCGGGCTGGGGCGTGGTCCCGGTGGTCATCGGACCTCCTCGGTGGTGGCGGTGGTGGCGGTGGTGGCGGTGGGCGCGGCGGCGCGGGCGATCAGCGCCCGGATCTGCTCCTCGGACAGGGCGGCCATCCGGTCCCGCAGGCGGCGGTCGGTCTCCTCCTGCGCGGCGGCCAGTGCGGGGTCGACGGCGCCGGCGGCCAGCCGGGCGACGGTCGGGAAGCGGAACAGCGCGTGCAGCGGCACCTCGACGGCGAACTCGCGGCGGACCCGGCCGAGCAGCCGGGTCGCCAGCAGCGAGTGCCCGCCGAGGGCGAAGAAGTCGTCGTCGGCGCCGACCTCGGCCAGCGCGAACACCTCCGCCCAGAGCGCGGCGAGCCGGGTCTCGGTACCGGGCTGCGGGGCCCGGAACGGCGGCCGCAGCACGCCCGGATCGGGCAGCGCCGCCCGGTCGATCTTGCCCGCCGGGGTGAGCGGCAGCGCCTCCAGGACCACGAAGCCGGCCGGCAGCATGGGTTCGGGCAGCCGCTCGGCGAGCCAGTCGCGCAGGCCCTCGGGTGCGGCGGCGCCGCGGCCCGGCACCGTGAGGAAGGCGACCAGCGCGGGATCGCCGTTCGCCGGGGCGTGCAGCACGACCACGGCCTCGGCGACGCCCGGGTGTTCGACCAGACGGGCCTCGATCTCGCCGGGTTCGATCCGGTGGCCGCGCACCTTGACCTGCCGGTCGGCGCGGCCGAGGAAATCCAGGCGGCCGTCGTTGCGCCAGCGCACCAGGTCGCCGGTGCGGTACAGCCGGGCGCCGGGCGGGCCCTGCGGGTCGGGCACGAAGCGCTGCCGGGTGAGTTCCTCGGCACCCAGGTAACCGCGGGCGAGGCCCGCGCCGCCCAGGTACAGCTCACCGACGGCGCCGCGCGGCACCGGCCTGCCGTCTGCGGCCAGCACCCGGACCACCACGTTGTCGATCGGGCGGCCGATGTCCGCCGGGCCCTCGCCGGTGCCCTCCGGGGCGACCTCGCCCTCGGTGGCGACCACCGCGCACTCCGTCGGCCCGTAGTGGTTGACCACGGAGAACGGCAGGCCGGGCCCCGGCCGGCGGCGCAGGAGTTCACCGCCGGTCAGCAGAGAGCGCAGCGGCAGCTTCGCGCAGCCCTCCTCGGCGAGCACCGCCTCGGCGAGCGGCGTCGGCAGGAAGGAGACGGTGGCGCCGGACCCGGCGAGCCAGGCGGTGAGCCCGGCCGGGTCGGTGCGGACGGCCGCGTCGACCACGGCCACCGAGGCACCGGCCGCCAGGTAGGGCCACAACTCCCAGACGGCGGCGTCGAATCCCTGCGCGGCGAGCATGGTTCCGCGGTCGTCCGGGGTGATCCGGTGGCGCCGGTTGTGCCAGTGGCAGAGGTTGAGCAGGGCGCGGTGCTCGACCAGGACGCCCTTCGGCCTGCCGGTGGAGCCGGAGGTGTAGATCGCGTAGGCGAGGTCGTCGGCGGTGGCGGGCCCGGGGGCGTCGCCGGGCCCTGCCGCCGTGTCCTCCGCGCCGTCGACGAGCAGCAGGACGGCGCCGGACGGCGGCAGCCGGTCGGCGCAGCGGGCGTCGGTGAGGACCAGTGGGGTGCCGCTGTCGGCGAGCATGTGGGCGAGCCGGTCGGCCGGGTACTCCGGGTCCAGCGGCAGATAGGCGCCGCCCGCCTTGAGGACGGCGAGCAGGGCGCCGACCAGTTCGGGCGAGCGCTCCAGACAGACCCCGACCAGGGTGCCGGGGCCGGCCCCGTGCCGGATCAGCCGGGCGGCCAGCCGCTCGGCGTGGGAGTCGAGTTCGCGGTAGGCGACGATCCGGGGGCCGTGCACCACGGCGGGCCGATCGGGGTGGTCGGTGGCGTGCCGGGCGACCAGCTCGTGCACCAGCGGCGCGGTGGGGTGCGGGACGGGGTTGCTACCGAGTCCGGCCAGTTCGGCGGTCTCAGCGGGGCCGGGGGCCGCCAGGGCGCCGAGCGGGCTGTCGGGGTCGGCGGCGGCCGCGGCGAGCAGCGCGGTGAGCCGGTCGAGCAGGCGCTCGGCGGTCACCCGGTCGAACAGGTCCACCCGGTGGTCGAGTTCGAGGCCGAGGGTGCCGTCGGGGAGTTCCCGGGCGAACAGGTCGAGGTCGAAGCGGGCCGCGCCCGGGTCGAAGGGGAACTCGCCCGCCTCGGCGGGCCCGAGCCGCAGCCGGGGCGGCGGGGTGGACAGGTAGGAGAGCGCGACGGACACCAGTGGCGGGCGGCTGAGGTCGCGGGCCGGGGCGACCGCCTCCACCAGCCGGTCGAACGGCACGTCCCGGTGGTCGGCGGCGGCGAGCACCGACTCCCGTGTCCGGTTGAGGAGTTCGCGGAAGGACGGGTCGTCGGAGAGGTCGGCGCGCAGCGGCAGCAGGTCGACGAAGAAGCCCGCGAGGCGCTCCAGTTCGGGCCGGTCGCGGCCGGCCATCGCACCGCCGACGGCGATGTCGGCGCTGCCCGTCCAATGTGCCAGCACGGTCTGCAGGCCGGCCAGTACGGCCATGAAGAGCGTCGCCCCGGCTCCCTTGGCCGTCTCGCGCAGTGCGGCCGTGGCGGCGGCGGGCAGCACGGCCGGGACCCGGGCGCCGGTGAAGGACCGGACGGCGGGGCGCGGCCGGTCGGCGGGCAGTTCCAGCGGGGCCAGCCCGGCCAGCTCCGTGGTCCACCAGTCCAGCGAGGCGCGGTCCGCCGGGTCGCCGTGTCGCTGCTCCCAGACGGCGAAGTCGGCGTACTGGAGGGGCGGTTCGGGCAGTGGGACGGGCTCGCCGCGGAGCAGCGCCGGGTAGATCGCGGACAGCTCGTCGCAGAGCACGCCGAGCGTCCAGTGGTCCGCGACCAGGTGGTGAACGGTGAGCGCGAGGATGTGGTCCTCGTCCGCCAGTCGCAGCAGGCCGGCCCGCAGCAGCGGCCCGCTGCCGAGGTCGAAGGGGACGGCGCAGTCGTCGGTGAGCAGGCTGCGCGCCGAGGCCAGGGTCTCCTCCTCGGAACGGCCCGGGGCGAGTTCGGCGACGGGCAGGGCGAGCCCGGCGGCGGGCTGCGGGTCCTGCACGGGCGCTCCGTCGGCGGTGGTGCGGAACGCGGTACGCAGCGACTCGTGCCGGTCGAGCAGCACGTCGAGCGAGCGGCGGAGCACAGCGGTGTCCAACGGCCCGCGGAGCCGGAACGCGGTCGACACGTTGTAGGCGGCGGTGCCCGGGTACAGCTGCTCGACGAACCACAGTCGGCGCTGCGCGGCGGAGAGCGGTGCCGGCGCGTCCCGGTCGGGCCTCGGCGTGATCCGGTCGTCGGCCGCCGGACCGCCGGTCGACCCGCGCAACCGCCTGGCGAGCAGCGAGCGGACGCCGGCCGCGCGGGCGTCGTCCGTGCGGGCGTCGGGCGGGGCTTCGGCGGGGTCGTGGACCATCGGGCAACACCTCTTCGGCTGGGCGGGCCCTGCGGGCCGGGGTATGTCGCGGGTACGGGTCGGGGGCGGTCGTCCGAACAGCGGGTGCGGGGGGACTGTGCGGTGGTCGTGCCGCGGGTCGTCGGTGGTCGGGCCGCCGGTCCTGGCGGGCCGGGTCAGGGAGCGGCGGCGCGGAGGAGCTCGGCGGCCGTCCGGACGACCGGTTCGCGGACGACGTCGTAGTGGCCGCCCGGGACCTGTCGGACGTGCAGCGGGCCGCTCACCCGGGCCTGCCACTCGTCCGGGGCGACGGCGGAGTCCTCGGCGTGCAGCAGGGTGACCGGTCCGGGGTACGGCCCGGGCCGGTGGGCGTGCATGGCCCGGGTCGCCACCTCGTAGCCGCGGTAGCGGGCGGCGAGGTCGGCGGCCGCCAGGCCCAGGTCGACGCCGTGGTCGCGCAGCCGGACCACCGCGGCGTCGAGGGCCCGCTCCGGCGGCAGCCGCCACACCGCCGGGTCGACCGGCAACCGGTCGCCGCCGGGCAGCCCGTCGGCGGGGCCGGCCGAGTCGACGAGGTCGGCGAGGAAGCGCTGCAGGGTGGTCGGTGCGTCCCAGGCGGGCACCGACGCGGGCCAGCTCATGGTGTCCAGCAGGACGACCGGCACCGCGCCGCCGGCGGCCGCGAGCCGGCGGGCCGCCTCGTAGGCGACCAGCCCGCCGTAGGACCAGCCCGCCAGCACGGCAGGTCGGTGCCCGGCATCCGCCAGCAGGGCCAGGTAGCCCTCGGCCGTGGACTCCACCGTGGTGCCGGGGGCGGGCCGTTCGTCGGCGGCGACGGCGAGCACCGGCCGGTGCCCGGCCAGCAGGCGGGCCAGCCCGGTGTAGCAGAACACGCCGCCGCCGATCGGCGGGCAGAGCACCACCGGGGCGGCCGCGCGGTCGCTGCCCGGCTGCAGCTCGACCAGGGTGCCGCGGGCGGCCGCGGGCGCGGACGCCGAGGAGCGGCCGGCCCGCAGCGCGTCGAGCAGGGCCTGCTTCTGCGGCGAGAGCGCCGCCACCCGGCTCCGGTCGGGTCGTGCGGCAGGCTCGGGCCCCCCCGGCGCGCCCGACGGCAGGGCGGTCGGGGCGGTCGGGGCCGGGCCGGTCACGGCCGCGGCGCGCCGGCGGGCACCAGGCGGTGCCGGTACAGCGCCTCGTAGTGGGGGAGTTGGGTGCGGTGGTAGTCCGCCAGCAGCGGGGTGTTCGCCACCGTGTGCGGGTAGCTGCGCTCGGCGCGGACGAAGCCGGTGCTCTGCTCGGCGTCGACGTGCCAGCGCTGTGCCCGGCCCCAGCTCTCGTGTGCGCCGGCCTGCCAACTGAGGTCCTGCGGACGGTGGTCGAGGCCGGTCCGCTCGCAGTAGGCCAGGACGGTGCCCTCGGGGTCGTCGAGCAGCGCGTCGGAGTCGACCACGGCGGGGGTCGTCCCGGTGGCGTCGGCGACCGCCTCGAAGAGCTCGCGCAGCCGGCCGAAGCCGATCTCCGGCTCGGTGAGCGCCGGGTTGAGCGCGTAGTGCGAGGCGATCACCTCGTCCGGGCGGCGGATGATGAAGGTGTGCCGCACCTCGGTGAGGAAGCGGCCGTCCGCCAGCACACCGGGGTAGTGGAAGTCGGTGGTGTCCTTGAAGAACACCAGGCGCTCCCGGGAGAGCCGCAGGATCGCGGCGATCAGCTCCGACTCGCTGCGTACGGCGGCGCCGTCCACCTCGGTCTCGCCGAAGTCGACGAGATGTGAGAACGGTTCGTGCAGGGTCACCACATCGGGCCGCTGCATCATCATCCGCAGGAATGCGGTCGACCGGGAGCGGGGTGCGCTCCACAGTGCGATCGCCCCGGTGGTGGTCGGCGGTTCCTCCGCACTCATGGTGCATTCCTTTCCCCGGGAACTCGGTGCGGCCCGAGGCTAGCAATGCGGGAGGCCGCCCGGAACCCCGGCAATCTGGCCCGCGGACCGTCAGAATCCGTTGTCATCAGGATGATTACGGCCACCACCTGGTGCGATCACCGCCGCCCGGCCGCCACCGGTGGAATTCCGCTGACCCGCGGCCCGGGAATTGAACGATTCGGGTACACCCGCCGAGCGGACCGACGCATTCCGTTGAGGAGGAAATCACTGCCACGGCGGAGGCCGGCCGACGGTGATTCCGGATAACTTTCGACGCAGCAGTGCGGCCGAGTCCACGTGATGAGGGAATGTGACCGACACATCCACACCCCAGGCCAGCGCACCGCGCTACCGCGTGGTGGAGTTGGCCGACCACCGCAACAACCGGGCCGCCACCCGGGTGCACACCACCGCGGCGGGCGGTTTCAACGTCTGGCGCAATTCCTTCCCCGCCGAGCACCTGCCCCCGGGCGGGTCGCAGGTGGAGGTCGGCGGCGTGCCGTTCAGCTTCCCGCCGGTCGGCGAGGGCGACGACAACGTACGCTGCGACGGCCAGTTCATCGCCGTGCCGGCCGGCCGGTACGACTGGGTCCACCTGCTCGCCGCCGCCGAGCGCCGCACCGAGGACACCGTCGAACTCCACTACGCCGACGGCTCGGTGGACACCGAGTGGCTGCGGGTCTCGGACTTCTGGGCCGCACCCGCCTGGTTCGGCGAACTGCCCGCGTACCGCACCCCGGTCATGCACTACCCGTACCACGTGCAGCCCGGGGTCTCCGCCCACCTGTGGGCGCAGCGCGTACCGGTGCCGCGGCGCACCGAGCTGGCCGGGCTGAGGCTGCCCCGCAACATCGCCGTGCACGTCTTCGCCGCCACCGCGCAGGAACCGCCGCCCGGCACCGCCGGGCTGCCCGCCCCCGACCGGGAGGAGCACGGCCGTGGCCGCTGACACCCCGCCGCGGGTGCACCACGTCACCGGTGCCCCGCCCGAGCTCTGGTACCGCGACCTGGCCAGCTGCCTGCAGGCCACGTTCGGCGCCGTCCTGCTGCGGGCCGGCCACGACCCGCTGGAAGTCCTGGGCGCCGCCTGGCAGTTCCTCTACCGGCCGGGCGAGGTCCGCTCCGAGGAGTTCTACTTCCCGACCCGGTACGAGGGCGACCTCGGCCGCGGCATCGCCCCGCACCATCCGCTGACCTCCGCCTGGCGCACTCCGGACGACCCGGCCGACCCACTGGCCGGCCTGCGCGCCGCGCTGGACGCCGACCGCCCGGTGATCGCCGCCGTCGACAACCACCACCTGCCGTTCCGGCCCGCCTACCACGACGTGCACGCCGCGCACCTGGTCACGGTCTTCGGCCTGGACGAGTACCGCGGCCTGGTGCACATCGCCGACGCCACCCCGCCCGCGTTCCGCGGCGCCGTCCCGCTGGACGCCTTCCTGGCCGCGTGGGACTCCGCCAACCCCTCCGACGTCCAGGACGCCTTCTTCAGCGACTCGCGGATCGGCCGCCGCTGGCTGGACGTCGAAGTCGGCGGCCCGTACCCGCAGACCACCCCCGAGCGGCTGGCCGGCCTGCTCCGCGCCGACGCCGAACTCTTCACCACCGGCAAGGCGGACGGGCCGGACGGCGCCGAGGGACTGGCCGGCCTCGCCCGGTTCACCGAGGAACTCGTCGACCGCTCCCGGGCCGGCGACCCGGCGGCCATCCGCGACCTCTACCCGTTCGGCTGGGGCATGCAGGCCCAGGCCTCGCTGCACGGCGAACTGCTGCGCCGGCTCGGCGCCGCCTGGCACCTGCCCGTCCTGGCCGGCGCCGGCCGGGCCGTGGAGGCCGTCGCGCACGCCTGGACGGGCGTCCGGATGACCGGCGCGCACGGCCGAGAGGACCCGTCGACCGCCGCCGGCCCGCTCGCCCGGCACACCGCCGTGCTGCGCCGCCGCTACGCCGAGGCCGTCGAGGCCCTCCTGGAGTCGGTCGACGCGCTGCCGGCGCCCGCCTGAGCCCCGCCCACCCCCACCGCGATCCCGAGGAGTCCCGCATGAACAGGCTCGCCGTGCTCGGCGGCCCGCCGGCCGTACCGCGCGAGCAGCGCGACGTCGAGTGGCCGGTCATCGACGACGAGGACCGCAAGGCCGTGCTGTCCGCCCTGGACGGCGGCCGGCTGGTCTCCAACGCGGACGGCGAGAACCCGGTCGGCGCGCTGGAACGGCGGTGGAGCGAGCGGTTCGGCTTCGCCCACACCATCGCCGTCTCCAACGGCACCGCGGCGCTCTCGCTGGCGCTCTCCGCACTCGGCGTCGGGCCCGGCGACGAGGTCATCGTGCCCGCGCTGAGCTTCATCGCCACCGGCCTTGCCCCCGTCCACCAGATGGCCGTGCCGGTCTTCGCCGACATCGACCCCGTCACCTTCAACCTGGACCCGGACGACGTGGAGCGCCGGATCACGCCGCGCACCCGGGCCGTCATCCCCGTCCACCTGCACGGCGCCCCCGCGGACATGGACCGGCTCGGAGGCATCGCCCGCCGGCACGGCCTCGCCCTGGTCGAGGACGCCGCGCAGGCCCCCGGCGCGCTGCACCGCGGCCGACCGGTGGGAGGCATCGGCGAGTTCGGTGCGTTCAGCCTCCAGGTCACCAAGAACATCCCCACCTGCGGCGAGGGCGGCCTGCTCGTCACCTCCGACGACGCGCTCGCCGAAACCGCCCGCAAGGGACGGCAGTTCGGCGAGGTCATCGAGGCCGGCAGGGACCGTGACTACATCTCCTACCGGCTCGGCTGGAACCACAAGATCAACGGCCTGCAGGCCGCCTTCGCCTCCTCCCAACTGGCCCGCTTCGACGCCTACGAGGAGGCCCGGCAGGAGAACATCACCGCCTTCCTCGCCCGCCTCGACGGCCTGCCCGGGCTCACCGTGCCGACCGCGCTGCCCGGCACCGTGCACGTCTGGCACATCCTGCGGTTCCGCTTCGACCCGGCCGCCGCCGGCCTGGACGGCATCGCCCCGGCCCGCTTCCGCACCGTGCTGCGCCGGCTGCTGCGCGCCGAGGGCGTCCCGGTCTCGCAGTACCAACTGATCCCGCTGCCCGAGCAGATGGTCTTCCGCGACCGCGAGGGCTTCGGCAAGGGCTACCCGTGGACGGCGCTCGGCGGCGAGGCCCCCGAGCCCGGCGACCACCCCGTCACCCGGGCCGTCATCGAGGACTCGCTGACCATCCAGAAGCGCCACCTCAACCCCGCCTCCGGCCCGCTGCTGCAGCGCTACGCCGACGCCTTCGAGAAGGTGTGGGCCAACCTCGACACGGTGGCCCGGCTCGCGGCGGCCGCCCGATGACCGCGCCCGCCGCCCTCCTGCCCCGCACCGCCGAGGACTTGGCCGAGACCGCCGAGGCGTTGGCCGAGACCGCCCGGCGGGTGCGCGAGCACGTCGTCGACATGTGCGCCGGCCCCGAGGGCGGCCACCTCGGCGGCGCCTTCTCCAGCACCGAGATCCTCACCGCGCTCTACTTCGCAGTGCTGAACGTCGACCCCGCCGCCCCGGACGACCCGGACCGCGACCGGTTCGTGCTCAGCAAGGGCCACGCCGCCGTCGGCCTGTACGCCGTGCTCGCCGAACGCGGCTTCCTGCCCACCGCCGAACTCGCCGGCTACGGCCGCCCCGGCACCCGGCTCATGGGCCACCCGGTGCGGGCCGTCCCCGGCGTCGAGATGCCCACCGGCTCGCTCGGCCACGGCCTCGCCCTGGCCTGCGGATTCGCCCTCGGCCAGCGTCTCGACCGGCGGCCGGCGCGCAGCTTCGTGCTGATGGGCGACGGCGAGCTCCAGGAGGGCTCGGTCTGGGAGGCGGCGATCGCCGCCGCCTCGCTGCGCCTCGACAACCTGGTCGCCGTCATCGACCGCAACGGTCTCCAACTCACCGGCCCCACCGACGGCAAGGCCCCGATGGAGCAGCTCGCCGAACGCTGGCGCAGCTTCGGCTGGGCCGTCCGCGAGACCGACGGCCACGACCTCGCCGCCCTGGTCGAGCACCTCTCCGCGGCCCCCTGGGAGCCCGGCCGGCCCGGCCTGCTGATCTGTCGCACCGTCAAGGGGCGCGGTGTGCCCTTCCTGGAGGGCAGGCCCGCCGCCCACTACGTCACCCTCTCCGCCCGCAACCACGCCCGCGCCCGCGCCGCGCTGCGCACCCCCGCAAGGAGGCCCGCATGAGCTGGTCGGCACTGGCCACGCCCCCGCCCCAGGAGACCCTGCTCGCCGCACCGGCCCCGCCCGAGGCCACCCGCACGGCCTACCGGGACCGCCTGCTGGAGCTGCTGCCCACCGACCCCCGGCTGATCTGTCTCGACACCGACACCGGCCTGTTCGGCCCCGACCAGACCGCCGCCGCCGGCGCGCAGTACCTCGACCTCGGCATCGCCGAACACAACCTCATGGGCATCGCGGCCGGCCTCGCCGCGAGCGGGCGGATGCCGTTCGTCAACACCATGGCCGCCTTCGCCGCCACCCGGGCACTGGAGGCCGTGAAGATCGACGTCGCCTACAACGCCCTGCCCGTCCGCATCATGGCCACCCACGGCGGCCTCGCCGCCGGCCACCTCGGCCCCACCCACCAGGCACTCGAGGACCTCGCGGTGATGCGGGCGCTGCCCGGCATGACGGTCGTGGTGCCCGCCGACGCGGCGCAGGCCGCCGCCTTCGTCGACCGGAGCCTCGACCTGCCCGGCCCGCTGTACGTCCGGCTCGGCCGCAAACCCACGCCCGCGCTGCCGCCCGGCACCCCGCCGCCCGCCCTCGGCCGAGCCCAGACGCTGCGCCGCGGCCGGGACGCCGTGCTGGCAGCCTGCGGCCCGTACCCGGTGCAGGCCTGCCTGGCGGCCGCCGAGGAGCTGGCCGGCGAGGGCGTCGAGTGCACCGTGCTGAACCTGCACACCCTGCGCCCCTTCGACACCGCCGCGCTGGTCGAGGCCGCCGACCACAGCGGGCTGGTGGTCACCGTGGAGGAACACTGGCGCAGCGGCGGCCTCGGCGGCGCGGTCGCCGAGGCGCTGGCCGAGGCCGCGCCCGCCAGGGTACTGCGGATCGGCATGCCCGACACCTTCGTCGACACCGTCGGCGGCCACGAGCACCTGCTCGCCCACTACGGCATCACCCCCGCTCGGGTGGCCGACACCGTCCGCCGCGCCCTGGGACTCGCTCCCGGCGCCACCACAGACTGACGCTCCGTCAGGCACATGCACGAGAGAGGAAGACCGATGCCCGCGACCGACGTCCTCGCCTGTCCCGGCTGCGAGGCCGAAGTGGCCTTCGCAGCCCCGCCGCTGCTCGCCGAGATCACCGAATGCGCCGAGTGCCGCACCGAGTTGGAGGTCGTTGCGACCGACCCGGTGCTGCTCGCCCTGGCGCCCGAGGTCGAGGAGGACTGGGGCGAGTGAGCGGGGCCTCCCCGAGGCCCCGGATCGCCCTGCTGGCCTCCAGGATCGGCTTCGAGGAGAAGCGGATCCTGGAGGCCCTGGCCCGGCACGGCCTCAGCTGCACCCATCTGGACACCCGGACCCTGCACCGGGAGCTGGACGCCGCCCCGGCGCCGTGGGACGCCGTCCTCAACCGGGAGATCTCCGCCACCCGGGCGCTGTACGCGGCGCTCGCCCTGGAGGCCACCGGCGCCCGCGTGCTCAACAGCGCCGCCGCGACCGAGACCTGCGGCGACAAGTGGCGCACCTCGGTGGCGCTGCGCCGGGCCGGCGTGCCGACCCCGCGCACCGCGCTCGCCCTCACCCCGGAGGCCGCCGAGACCGCCGCCGAGGAGCTGGGCTACCCCGTCGTGCTCAAGCCGCTCACCGGCTCCTGGGGCCGCCGGGTCGCCCTGCTGCGCGACCGCGACACCGCCCGCAGCCTCTTCGAGTACTGCGAGGCGATGCCTTCGCCGGCGGGCCGGCTGGTCTACCTGCAGGCGTACGTCGACAAGCCGGACCGCGACATCCGGGTCGCCGTGATCGGCGGCCGCGCGGTCGCCGCGATCTACCGCCGCTCCGCGGACTGGCGGACCAACGTCGCCCGCGGCGCCGCCACCGAACCCTGCCCGCTCACCGACGACCTCGCCAAGCTCGCCGTCGCCGCCGCGGACGCCGTCGGCGCCGGCATCGCCGGGGTCGACCTGGTCGAGGACGCCCGAGGAGGCCTGTACGTGATCGAGGTCAACCACCGCGTGGAGTTCGCCGGCCTGCAGGCCGCCGCGGGCGACCGCGTCGACATCGGCGCCGCGATCGCCGAGCACCTGCTCCGGGAGACCGCCCGATGACCCGGGTCGCCGTCCTCGGTGCCGCCGGCTACATCGGCGGCGAACTGCTGCGGCTGCTGGTCGGCCACCCCGAGGTCGAGGTCGCCGCCGCGGTCTCCTCCCGCTTCCCCGGCCGCCGCGTCGACACCGTCCACCCCAACCTGCGGTCCGTCACCGACCTGGTCTTCACCGGCCCGGAGGAGGCCGCCCGGCACGAGTACGACGCCGTGCTGCTCGCCACCCCGCACCGGAAGACCGCCGAACTCGTCCGGGACTGGTCGGACCGGGTGAAGACCGTCATCGACCTGTCCGGGGACTTCCGGCTGCGCGACGCCGCCGTCTTCGAGCGCTACTACGGCGCCGAGCACCCGGTGCCCGAGCTGCTCGGCACCTTCACCCCCGGCCTTCCCGAGCTGTACCGCGAGGAGCTGCGCACCGCCGACCGGATCAGCGTCCCCGGCTGCATGGCCGCCGCCGGCCTGCTCGCGCTCGCCCCGCTGACCGCGCGCGGACTGGTCACCGGCCGGGTCGAACTGGACGCCAGGACCGGCTCCAGCGGCTCCGGGGTGACCGCCGGCGAGGCCAATCTGCACGCCGAACGCAGCGGTGCCATGCGGGTGTTCGCCCCCGTCGGGCACCGCCACGAGGCGGAGATCGCCCAACTCGCCGGCCTGGAGGTCCGGATGACGGCCACCGGAGTGGAGGCCGTGCGCGGCGTCCAGGTGGTCGCCCGGGTCGAGGCCGCCGAGGGCGTCGACGACCTGGCGATCCGGCGCGCCTACCGGGAGGCGTACCGCGACGAGCCCTTCGTCCGGATCGTCGCCCAACGCCGCGGCACCTACCGCTACCCGGAGCCGAAGATCCTGCTCGGCTCCAACTTCTGCGACGTCGGCCACGTGTACGACGAGAAGACCGGCCGGCTGTTGCTCATCGCGGCCCTGGACAACCTGGTCAAGGGCGGCGCCGGCAACGCCGTGCAGTGCCTCAACATCCGCACCGGCCGCCCGGAGGGCCTCGGCCTCTCCTTCCCCGGCCTGCACCCGATCTGACGATCCGTCATCACACGATCGAAAGGACGCCGATGGCACCCCTCACCGTCGTCAAGTGCGGCGGCAACCGCGAGGTCGACGCCGCGGGCATCTGCGCGGACACCGCCGCGCTCGTGCGGGACGGGCGGCGGGTCGTGCTCGTGCACGGCGGCTCCGCCGAGATCGACCGGCTCGGCGACCGCCTCGGCGTCCCGCACCGCCGGCTCACCGCCCCCGACGGCGTCACCGCCCGGCACACCGACACCGCCACGCTGGAGGTGGTGACCCTCGCCCTGGCCGGCGCCGTCAAGCCGCGGCTGGTCGCCGGACTGCAGGCCCACGGCGTGCCCGCGGTCGGCCTCACCGGACTGGACGGCGGACTGCTCCTGGCCCGCCGCAAGCGCGCCCACCGGGCCGTGGTCGACGGCCGCACCGTGCTCGTCCGCGACGACCACAGCGGCCGGATCGCCGAGGTGCGCACCGCCGTCCTCACCACCCTGCTCGACGCCGGCTTCGTCCCCGTGGTCTCCCCGCCGGCCGCCGCCGAGGACGGCCGCCCGGTCAACGTGGACGCCGACCGCGCGGCCGCCGCCGTCGCCGGCGCCCTCGGTGCCGACCGGCTGCTGCTGCTCACCGGCGCCCCCGGCGTGCTCGCCGACCCGGGCGACCCGGGCAGCCTGCTGAGCCGCTGCGAGGTGCCCGCCGAGGGCGCGCCCGGCCCGTTCGCCCGCGGCGGGATGGCGCTCAAACTCGTCGCCGCGCGTGAGGCACTGCTCGCCGGGGTCGCCCGGGTCACCGTCGCGGACGGCCGCACCCCCGGCGCCCTCGCCCGCGCCCTCGACGGCGCGGGCACCGACATCGCGCTGGCCGGACCCGTCCCCGCCGCCCCGGCAGGTGCCGTATGACCGCCGACGCCGCCGTCGACCTGCTGGAGTCCATGCTCGCCATCCCCTCGCCCTCCGGCGAGGAGCACCGGCTCGCCGTCCACCTCGCCGCCCGGATGCGCGCGGCCGGACTCACCGCGAGCATCGACGCCGCCGGCAACGTCATCGGCGAGACCGCGCCCCGGCCCGGCCCGACCGTGATGCTGGTCGGCCACCTCGACACCGTCCCCGGCGACCTGCCGGTCCGCCGCAGCGGCGGCCTGCTCACCGGCCGCGGCGCGGTCGACGCCAAGGGCCCGCTCGCCGCCATGATCAGCGCCGTCGCCGCCGAGGCCGACTTCCCCGGCCGGCTGGTGGTCGTTGGGGTCGTCGAGGAGGAGACGCCGCGCTCCCGCGGTGCCGTCCACCTCGGCCGCACCCGGCCCGCCCCCGACGCGCTGATCGTGGGCGAACCCGGCGGCTGGCAGGGCGTCGTCCTCGGCTACAAGGGCAAACTCGACCTGCGCTACCGGGTCACCCGCGCCGCCACCCACCCCAGCAACCCCGAACCCAAGGCCACCGAGGTCGCCGCCGCCTTCTGGGGCCGGCTGCTCGACCTGCTCGGCCCCGACGCCGGCCACGCCTCCTTCGGCACCCCCGGCGCCACCCTGGTCGCCATGCACGGCGACGCCGCCGCCGCGGAACTCGAGATCGGCGTCCGCACCCCGGTCGGCTTCGACATCCCTGCCTTCACGGAGGCGCTGCGCGAACGCGCCGACGGTGGCACCCTCGGCGTGCTCAACGCCGTCGGCGCCGTCCTCTCCCCGCGCACCGACCCCGTCGTCCGCGCCCTCACCGCAGGCGTCCGCGCGGCCGGCGGCACCCCCCGCCCCACCCGCAAGACCGGCACCTCCGACATGAACACCCTCGCCGAGGTCTGGGACGTCCCCATGGCCACCTACGGCCCCGGCGACAGCGCCCTCGACCACTCCGACGACGAGCACATCGCCCTCGACGAGTACCTGCGCGGCATCGCCGTCCTGCGCACCGCGCTGCGCCACCTCGCCGCCCTCCCGCCACGGGCGGCCGCACCCGACACCCACCCCGCCGCCACCGCGGCCCGGCAGCCGGAAGGCGTCCTGCGATGAGTGAGCTGATCAACCGCCTCGCCAAGCTCCCCGGCGAACGGCGGGCCGCCTTCCTCGCCCAACTGCGCGGCGCCGCCGCGGGCGCCCGCCCCGAGGCCGAACTGCGCCCCCGCGCGGACCGCGACCGACCGGTGCCGCTCTCCTTCGCCCAGGCGCCGCTCTGGTTCCTCGACCGGCTCGCCCCCGGCCAGGCGACCTACAACGTCACCACCGCCTACCGGCTCGACGGGCCGCTCGACACCGAGGCCCTCACCCGCGCCCTGGCCGGCGTGGTGGACCGCCACGAGGCGCTGCGCACCCGCGTCCGGGAGACCGCCGACGGGCCCGTCCAGGAGATCGCCGAGCACCGGCCCGTCGACCTGGCATTGCTGCCCGCCGAGGGCGTCGACGAGGACGGGCGCGCGGCCTGGGCGGAGACATGGGCCGAGGAGTTCGCCCGCCGCCCCTTCGACCTGGAGGCCGGGCCGCTCTGGCGCGCCGCCCTGCTCCGCCTGGAGCCCGAACGCCACCTGCTGGTCCTCGCCGTGCACCACATCGTCTGCGACGGCTGGTCGCTCGGCGTCGTCGCCCGCGAACTCGCCGCCGGATACGCCGGAACCGCGATCGCCCCGCCACCCGTCCAGTACGCCGACCACACCCTCTGGCAGCGCGAACGCCTCGCCGGGCCCGAACTCGCCCGGCTCACCGCCTTCTGGCGCGAGCGGCTCGCCGGCCTGCCCACCGTCGACCTGCCCACCGACCGGCCGCGCCCGCCCGAAGTCCGGTACGAGGGTGCCCACCGCAGCCGGCTGCTGCCCGCCGCCCTCGCGCCCCGGGTCCGCGACCTCGCCCGCTCCGAGGGCGTCACCCCGTACACGGTGCTGCTCGCCGCGTTCTTCCTGCTGCTCCAGCGGTACAGCGGCCAGCACGACCTGGTGGCCGGCTCGCCGACCGCCAACCGCGGCCGGGTTGAGGTCGAAGAGCTGATCGGATTCTTCGTCAACACCCTGCCGCTCCGCGTCGACCTCGACGGCGGGCCGACCGGCCGTGAGGTCCTCGCCCGGGTCAGCGCCGCCGTCCGCGACTCCTTCGCCCACGGCGAGCTGCCCTTCGAGCAGATCGTGGACGCCGCCCGCCCGCCCCGCGACCCCTCCCGCTCGCCGCTCGTCCAGCTCGCCTTCACCTACCAGAACGCCGACCAGCCGCTGCGGCTGGCCGGCCTGACGGTCGATCAGTACGCCGTCGACCCCGGCACCTCCCGCTTCGACATGAGCTGGAACGCCACCGAACGCGAGGGCGGCCTGGAACTCTACGTCGAGTACGCCACCGCGCTGTTCGACCCGGAGACCGTCGACCGGATGACCGACCACTACGGCACCCTGCTCGACGGCCTGCTCGCCGACCCCGGCGCCGAGGCCACCCGGCTGCCGCTGCTCTCCGCCGAGGAGACCCTCGAACTCACCGGCGGCACCCACGACGGCGCCCGACGCCCGATCCCCAGCGGCACCCTCGCCTCCGCCTTCGCCGCCCAGGCCGCCCGCACCCCCGACGCCGTCGCTCTCACCGTCTCCGGCCGTGACACCAGCTACACCGAACTCGACACCGCCGCCGATGAGTTGGCCGAGGTACTGCGTGCCGCCGGCGCACGGCCCGGCGAGCGGGTCGCCCTCCTGCTGCCCCGCGGCGAGGAACTCGTCACCGCAGTCCTCGCCGTCCTGCGCACCGGCGCCGCCTATGTGCCGCTGGACGCCGCGAGCCCGCCGGCCCGGATCGCCGCCGTCCTCGCCGACAGCACCCCCGTCGCCGTGCTCACCGCCCACGGGACGGAACACGGCCTGCCCGAGGGCACCCCCGCCCGTCGGATCGTCCACCGCGACGGCGGCTGGCACGCCGAGGGCGGCGCGCTCGTCCCCGTCCCCGCGCCCGGCGGCGAGGTCCGCCCGGAGGACACCGCCTACGCCATCTACACCTCCGGCACCACCGGCACCCCCAAGGGCGTGCCGATCGAGCACCGCAACGCCGTCGCCTTCGTCGACTCCGTCCGCCGACTCTTCGACCTCACCCCGGCCGACCGGGTGCTCGGCTTCGCCTCCACCGCCTTCGACGTCTCCGTCTTCGAAATGTTCGCCGCCCTCCTCACCGGCGCCCGGCTCTGCCTCGCCACCGACGAGGAACGGCTCGACCCCGAGCGGTTGCAGGAACTGATGGAGCGCCAAGCCGTCACCGTGGTCGACCTGCCACCGAGCGTCATGGCGCTGCTGGAGCCCGAGCGGCTGCCCGCCCTGCGGATCGTCTTCGTCGGCGGCGAGGCCTTCCCCGGCGAACTCGTCAACCGCTGGAACCCCGGCCGCCGCTTCTTCAACGGCTACGGGCCCACCGAATGCACCGTCACCATGATCGTCCAGGAGTGCGCCGGCCACTGGACGGCGAGCCCGCCGATCGGCCTGCCGATGGACAACCACGTCGCCCACGTCCTCGACCGGCACCTGCAGCCCGTCCCGTACGGCGTGCCCGGCGAACTCGTCATCGGTGGCGCCGGGTTGACCCCCGGCTACCTCAACGCCCCCGAACTCACCGCCCAGAAGATCCTCGCCGACCCGTTCGGCACCGCCCCCGGCGGCCGCCTCTACCGCACCGGCGACCTCGTCCGCCGCGAACCCGGCGGCGCCATCACCTTCCTCGGCCGGATCGACCAGCAGGTGAAGCTCCGCGGCCTGCGCATCGAACTCGGCGAGATCGAGGCCGCGCTGGCCGCCTGCCCCGGCATCGGCCAGGCCGCCGCCGCCGTATGGACCGACCCGCTCGGCGAACGCCACCTCGTCGCCTACACCGCACCCGCCGACGGCGCCGAACCCGCCGACCCGGCCGCCCTGCGCGCCGCCCTCGCCGAACGCCTCCCCGGCTGGATGCTCCCCGCCCACTACGTCGCCCTGCCCGCGCTGCCCCTCACCACCAGCGGCAAGGTCGACCGGCGCGCCCTGCCCGAGCCGGACCCCGCCGCCCGGCCGCGCGGCGGCCCCGCCACCCCGCCCCGCACCGAGACCGAACGGATCCTCGCCGCCGAGGTGTTCGCCGAAGTCCTCGGCACCCCCGGGGTCTCCGTGCACGACAGCTTCTTCGACCTCGGCGGCACCAGCCTGCGCAGCACCCGGCTGCTCGCCCGGATCCGCGACCGCTTCGGCGTCGAGGTGCCGCTCGCCGAGTTCTTCCGCGGCCCCACCGTCGAACACCTCGCCGCGCTGGTCGACCGGGCCCGCGCCACCGCCCTCGACGACGATGCCCTGCTCACCCTCATCGAGCGGATGTCCGACGACGAGGCCGCCCGGCTGCTCGCCGGCGGCGGCCCCGCCACCTGACCCTCATCTCTACATCAGCGCAGTTCGAGCCCCGGAGGAGCACCAGATGGACCACCCGCCCACCGCCGACGGGCTCGACGCCTTCCGCGGGGACGTCCGCGCGCGCCTGCGCACCCCCGCCGTGCAGACCGCCTTCGACACCTGGCGCGCCGCCGACGGGCCCGACCCCGACGAGCGGCCGCTCTACCGCGAACTCGGCCGCCAGGGCCTGCTCGCCCCCGACTGGCCCGTCGAGTACGGCGGCCGCGGTCTCGGTCGCGCCGAGGCCGCCGCCCTCTACCAGGAACTCGTCCGGGCCGGCATCCCCGACACCCTGCACGTCAACACCGTCCAGATCGTGGGCCTCTTCCTGCTGATGGCCGGCACCCCCGAACAGAAGGCCGCCCACCTGCCCGCGATCGCCGCCGGCGAGCGCTTCGCCAGCGTGCTCTACACCGAGCCGGAGACCGGCTCCGACCTCGCCGCGCTGCGCACCACCGCCGTCCGGGAGACCTGGGACGACGGCGACGGCTGGCGACTCGACGGCGTGAAGGTGTTCAGCCTCAAGAGCGACCGCACCCACCTCGGCCTCTGCGCCGCCCGCACCGGCCCCGCGGACGGCCGGTACCACGGGATCAGCCTCTTCCTGGTCGACCTGGCCGCCGACGGGGTGCAGCGCAGCGTGATCCCCGGTCTCGCCGACGAGCAGTTCCACCGGATCGACCTGCGCGGGGTCCGCGTCCCCGCCGGCGCCCTGGTCGGCACCGAGCACCAGGGCTGGCCCCTGCTCACCCAGGCCCTCGCCGTCGAACGCACCGGCCTGGACTACGCACTCAAAGCCGAACGCTGGTACCGCGCGGTGCTGGCACACGGCATCGACCGGCCCGAGGAGGTCGCCCGGTACGGCGCCGCCGTGGACGCCGCCGGCCTCTTCGCCGCCCGCCTCACCGCCGGGGTCGCCGTCCCCGAGGACGGCGGGCCCGGACACCCCGCGGAGGTGGACGAGCCGCTCTCCGCCGCCGCCAAGTACTACACCAGCGAACTCGCCCAGTCCGTCGCCGGCTGGGCCGCGGCGCTCGGCCTCCCGGGCACGGACACCGACGACGGTCTGGAGGCGGCCTACCGGGAGGCGCCCGGGCTCACCCTCTCGGCCGGCACCTCCGAGGTGATGCTCCAGGTCGTCGCCGGGGCCGGCGCCCTCGACCCGGGCGACGACCTGCTGCAGACCCAACTCCGCCAGGCCGTACGGAAACTCCTCAACCAGGCGGTCGCCGACCGCACCCGGCCCGGCGTCCACGAGCCGCCCGCCGAGGACGGATCCGGCTGCCCCTCCTGGCCGGCCCTCCTCGAACTCGGCGCACCCCTCTTCGAGGTCCCGGCCGAGGCGGGCGGACTCGACCTCGGCCTCGCCGCCGCCACCGTGATCGCCGAGGAACTCGGCCGGGCCGCCCTGCGCGGCCCCTACCTGGACACCGCCGCCGCCCTCGACCTGCTCGGCCCGGACGCGGTCGGCGCGGCCGCCGAGACCGCCTGCGCCGGCACGCCGCTGCCACCGCCCAGCGGCCCGCCGACCGGGCCGGCCGGCGCCCGACGGCGGATCCGCCACGCCGCCCACCTCGTCGGCCTGGCTGCCGGGGCCACCGCCGAGGCCGTCGAACTCAGCCACCGCCGCGAACAGTTCGGCCACCCACTGGCCCACTGGCAGGGTGTCGCACTGCCGTTGGCCCGCCACCTCACCCGGATCGAGGCGGCCCGACTCCTCGTCCGCCGGGCCGCCGCCCTCGCCGACTCCGCCGCACCCGAGGCGACACTCACCCGGGCCGCCGTTGAAGCCCTGGCCACCGCCGCCGAGACCGCCCTGGAGGCCGTCCGCACCGCCGTCCACACCGCGGGCGTCCGCGGTCTGACCGACACCACCCCGCTCCACCTCCACTACCGCCTGGCCCGCACCGAAGCCGTCCGCCTCGGCACCCCCGCAGCCCTCTGGCACCAGGCGGGCCTGACCCGCCTGACGGAGGACGACGGTGAGCAGCCCTCACGTGACCCTGCCGCCGGGAGATTCGTCGCCCGGCCAGGTTGTAGTGGATCGTCAAGATTGCCTGTCATCACCCGAGTTGCTCAGTGATCTTCTCTCCGGCATAGTGCAGGCCCATGATCGCCGGGGCCCTCACTCGTCGGCCAGCGACGACCCTCGGTGCTCGCGAGAGGAATGACGTGTTTACGTTCAAGCGCATCGCCGTGGCATCCGCCGCCGCCGTGGCCATGGTCGTCGGCATATCGGGCAACGCCTCCGCCGCCGAAATCAGCGTCTGGTCGTCGACCAACCCCGACGGCTGCGGCGATGTGGGCTTCGCCTCCTACGGGGACAACTTCTACTTCATGGACCACTGCAAGGACGGCCGCGGCGTCCGCGTGCAGTACACGACGCCCACCCTGGGCTCGCCCAGCACCTCCGACGCCAAGCACACCATCGACTACACCGGTGGGTACACGGGCTACACCTGGACCGCTTCGTCGAGCGGCAACAAGGACTTCGCCGAGGGTGCTTGCTTCTACTTCCGGGCAGGCCTCGAGGACAACGGGTCCTACATCTCCGGCACGTACGACTCCTGGCACCTCGCCTGCGCCTGACACCCCGGAACGCAGTTCGGTCATCTCGGGCCGGTGCCCGAACCGGACGGCGTGGCAGGACTGGTAGCCCGGGTCCTTGACGCCCGCGGGGTGTAGCCGTCCGGGCCGCCCGGTCGGGTGGCCCGGACGGAGGCGCGAGCTTCGGACACCGTTTCCGGACTACCGCGGGGCGCAGCCGAGCGCCTGCCCGACGAGCGGGGGAGCTCCGCGGCCCGGCCACTCTCCCGGGGGACTGCGGGCCCGGCCGTCCGGCGGAGCTGTCGGGGTGTCGTGCCCGGGATACCGACGGCCGGCTCGCACGGTGGGGTATGACCCGTACTCAGACCGCGCTGTTCTGCGCGGCCACACTGTTCGCCGCCACCCTGCAGACCACGGCTGGGGTGGCCGTCGCCGCCGGTGGCGGCGGCCATGAGGCGCACGCCTGCGTCAGCACCGCGGAGCCGCTGCGCGGCAAGGCCCGGCAGGTCGACCGGATCGTCCGCCAGGTGAAGGACGAACTCGGTCTGAAGTCCGTCCTGTTCAAGGTCGCCGAGGGCGGCCGGGAGATCGTCACCGGCGCCCAGGGGGAGTCGATGACCGGCGTCCCCGCCGAGCCCGGCATGCACTTCCGGTCCGGGTCGGTGGGCATCGCCTACATGGGCACCGTGCTGATGCAGCTCGCCGAGGAGGGCCGGGTCGACCTCGACGAGCCCGTCTCCCGCTGGCTGCCCGAGCTACCGCACGGCGACGAGATCACCCTGCGGATGCTCGGCAGTTCCACCTCCGGCCTGGTCGACTACGTCCGCGACCCGGGCTTCCTGGCCGCGCTCGACGCCGACCCGTTCCGCCAGTGGACGCCGGAGGAGCTGGTGGGCATCTCCACCGCGCAGCCGCTCTGGTACGAGCCGGGCACCAACTGGAGCTACTCGCACGCGAATTTCGTCCTGCTCGGGGCGGCGTTGGAGCGGATCACCGGCACCCGGCTGGACCGGCTGCTGGAGGAGCGGGTGATGGGACCGCTCGGGCTCCGGGACACCCCCAACAGCTTCACCCCGGAGATCGAGGCGCCCGTCCAGCACGCCTTCACCGCGTCGCGCGGCACCTACGAGGAGTCCACCTTCTGGAACCCCTCGTGGACGACCGCTCCGGGGGCCGTCCTCACCACGCACATCTGCGACCTGGAGCGCTCCGCCCGGGCCATCGGCAGCGGCGAGCTGCTCTCCCGCCGCGCGTTCCGGGAGCAGCTGGACCCGGGCACGGTGGGCCTCGGCGGCCCGACCGCGACCTGTCCGGCGGACATCTGCCTGGTCAACACCGAGGCCAAGCACTTCGGCATGGGTGTGATCGTGATCAACGACTGGGTGCTGCAGAACCCGTCGTTCTCCGGCTACGCGGCCATCCAGGCCTATCTGCCGCAGGAGCGGCTCGCCATCGCCGTGTCCACCACCAGAGGCCCCGAGGCCCCGGACGAGAACACCGCGCAGATCGTCGCCGAACGCATCTCCGACCTGCTCGCCCCGGAGAACCCGCTGGTCATCGCCTGACCACGGACCGCTCGCCGGCCGGCCCCGCCACAGGGGCCGGCCGGACGTGGTTCAGTGCGCCTACCGCCGGGTAACTCGGCTCTGCCGACGCCACGTTGGCATGAATCCGACACTCTCGACCCTCGGGCAGGTCCGATGATCCGGCTCCTCCTCCGCACCGCGCTGACGCTCGCCCTACCGGCCGCGCTGCTCGCCGCCCCCGCCGCCGCGGCGGCCCCACCGGCAGCAACCGCGGCCACCTCCGGCGCGGCCGCCGCCGGCCTCGCCGCCGAGTGGACGGCCCCGCTCTCCACCCGCGGCCGGTACATCGTCGACGCCACCGGCGCCCGCTTCAAACTCCGATCCGGCAACTGGGACGGCGCACAGGGCTCCTGGACCGGATCGGGCAGCATCACCGACCCGGCCAACCATCACAGCGGCCAGGACGCCCACGGCATCCCGATCGGTCTCGACCGGATCCAACTTCCCGCACTGCTCGCCGACTTCCACCGCCTCGGCCTCAACAGCATCCGGCTGCCGTTCTCCAACGAGATGATCCGCACCACCGCGCCCGTCCCGGACGCCGCCGTCGCCGCCAACCCGCAGCTACGCGGACTCACCCCGCTGCAGGTCTACGACGCCGTCGTCCGGGCACTCACCGCGGACGGCTTCGCGGTGATCCTCAACAACCACACCAACACCACCCGCTGGTGCTGCGGCCTGGACGGCAACGAGCGGTGGAACAGCAGCCAGTCCACGGCGCTGTGGGAGGACGACTGGGTGTTCATGGCCCGGCGGTACCGCGACAACAAGCGCGTGGTCGGCGCCGACCTGTACAACGAGGTCCGCCGCGACATCCTCGACGACCCCAACTGGGGTCTCGGCGACGGCCACGACTGGTACGCCGCAGCCCAGCACGCCGGCGACCGCATCCTCACCGAGGGCAGCCCCGACCTGCTGGTCGTCGTCGAAGGCATCAACTGGACGGGCATCCCCGCGGACGGCCTGCCGCACGGCCGCCCCACCCTCACACCCGTCCGCACGCTCTCGCACACCCTGGTCGCCTCCCACAAGCTCGTCTACTCCGCGCACTTCTACGGCTACACCGGCCCGAACCACAGCGGAGCCACCGGCATCGGCCAGACCCACGACGCCCGCTACCAGGACCTCGGCCGCGACGAGCTGTACCGGGTCCTCGACGAACAGGCCTTCTACGTCGCCACGGAGAGCGGACAGCACTTCACCGCCCCGGTGTGGATCAGCGAGTTCGGCATCGGCGCGGACGAGGGCGCGGCCGCCCCGCGGACCTGGTTCGGCAACCTCACCGACCGGCTGGCCGCGCTGGACGCCGACTTCGCCTACTGGCCGCTGGTCGGCTGGAACGACCCCGGCCGCGGCGACAGTTGGGCCCTGCTCCGGTACGCCGCCACGGGTGCGCGCTCCGGCGTACTGGACGGCGCCGACTGGCGCGCCGACGCCTGGAACCACCTCACCGCCGCACCCGCCCGCACCGGGCCGGTGCCCGCCGCCGACGCCTGGCACATGCTGACCACCGACCACGCCGACGCCGTCCAGTCGCTGCGGGTACGAGCCGCCGGCGACTGGGACAACGGCGCCCGCAAGGCCGTCTGCCCCGACGGCGAACGCCTCCTCGGCCTCTCCCACAGCGGCGGCCGCGGCCTGTGCACCGACACCGCGACCGACGGCGACCTGCGGGCCGCCACCGGCGAGGCCGAGACCGTCCGCGACGAGCGCAACGTCCCGGCGGGCGGCGACTGGGCCTCCGGGTACACCAAACTCCAGTGCGCCCAGGGCCAGTTCCTGATCGGCTACAGCGTGCGCGGCGCCAGGGTCTCCGCCGCCCTCTGCGCCCGGGCCCGCCGCCCCCTCGGCACCGGCACCCGGACGGTCTGGTTCGACCGCGGCGACAACCGCCCGGCCGGCGCACCCGGCGGCGAATTCGCCTACGGCGCCTACAAGGGCCAGTGCACCTCCGGCGAGTACGCCGCCGGCGTCGCCTTCACCACCCGCATCGGCTCCTCCGGCACCCCCGACGCCCTGCTCTGCCGCCCGCTGTCCTGAACCGCGGCACCCCGCCCGGCCGGCCCCTCCACGTCGGCCGGGCGGGGTGCCGACTGCCCGGGCGTGCGGGCATGACGTCGCGAACGGATCGGAGAGGCCCGGCATGCTGCAGGAAAGCGCCATCGGATGGCTGTACGGGCTCGTCGGGAAGGCAGCGCCCGACGAGGGCTGGGCCGACGACGAGCACATCCGCTACGGGCTCTACCAGGAGTGCCTGGCGGGCTGCTCGGAGGACACGGAGGAGGCGATCGTCGGGATCGTCGTCCAGGACCCGGACCGGACCATGGCCGAAGCCACTCTCGTCCGGCACGTCGACCGCCTGGCACCGGCGTACGGGTCTGCCGAGGCCTTCGCCGCCCGCGTGCGGGTGATCGCCGTCCTGGCGTCGGGGTTCGACTTCCTGCAGACCCGGATCGAGCACTGGCAGCTGGTCAAGCGGGCCGAGACCGACCCCGAGG
This sequence comes from Streptomyces sp. TLI_235, assembly GCA_002300355.1. Classification (NCBI taxonomy): domain Bacteria; kingdom Bacillati; phylum Actinomycetota; class Actinomycetes; order Kitasatosporales; family Streptomycetaceae; genus Streptomyces; species Streptomyces sp. TLI_235. The sequence continues at coordinate 498,556 of NSGV01000002.1, read as the reverse complement.
GCTCGCTCGCCGGAATCCTGGCCGGCACCCACTGGCTCCAGCGGACGATCGTGGAGACGTCGGACTCGCCGCTGCTCCTCACCGCCCTGGCCGAGCACGGCGGCAGCCGGCGGGTCAGGAACACGGCGGCCGACCGGCTCCGCAGGGCGTCCTCGGGCGTGCGGCGCAACCCGGGCTGACCGGACGGCGGCGGGCGGGGGTCGGTCAGCTGCGGAAGCCGATGTGCACGTGGTCGTGGTGGGCGTCGTCGGTGAAGAACTGCTGGGGCGTGGTGCCGCGGGAGAGCTGGCGGGGGCCGCCGACGTTGTAGGAGCCGGTGGCCGCCGCGGCGCGCATGAAGCCGTCGACCAGGTCGTGCGGGGTGGCGGGGTCGACCACGGCGTGGCCGTCGATCTGCCAGACGTCGAAGGCGCGGCCCGGCGGGTGGTCGCTCGGCCGGGAGGTGCCGAAGACGTCGATAGGGTGGCCCGAGCGGAGCACCGTCACCGCGAAGGTGTGCTGCGCGGCCAGCGCCAGCATCGAGGCGAGGACGCTCTCGTGCACCCCGCCGCCGCCGACGTCGGCGACCGCGGCCGGCGGCAGCTGGATCCGCGACTCGGCCAGCACCCGCTGCGCCGCGTCGGAGAGCGTGGCGGCAGGCGGGGCCGGCTGCGCCGGGTGCAGGGCGGTGACGTTCCAGCGCGGCTGCGCCCGGACGAGCCGTACGTCGACGGTGGTGCCCCCCGATCCCTCCGTGGTCCACTGCCGGCAGGGGACCATCACGCTGGCGGAGTCGGTGAGGTGGCCGCCCCACTGGGCGTTCACCACCTGCAGGACGGCCTGCGGGGCGGGGCCCAGCAGTGGTCCGGCCTGCTCGGCAAGCGACGGGTCGAGGCCGAGCGCCCGGACCCGTTCGCGGGCGGCGGCCAGGCCCAGTCCGCCGGCGGGCCAGGCGCCGAGCGCCTCGACCAGCTGGGTCGCCCGCAGCTTCACGTCCGGGTCGATCTCGCCGGGACCGGGCCGCCAGGGCGTGGTGGCCGGGAGCGCCGCCGAGGAACCAGCGGAAGGGGCCGCAGGCGAGGAATGCGCGGTCGGGGAGGCGGAGCCGGAGGCCGCGCCCGTCCGGCTGGTGCAGGCCCCCAGCAGCACCCCCGCCAGGCCGAGCAGCACCGCCCGCCGGGGCACCTCGAACGCCTGCGGCGAGGGCCGGGGGTTCGCGGCACTCACCGCTCCACCGTACGTCGGCCGTGCCGGCCCGGCCCGGCCACCGCCGACGGAGGCCAGGCCGAAGGCCGTGACGACCCGGGTGTGATCATTTCGATTCCTGGACATCCTGGACGACGGAGTCGCTCAGGCGCGGGTGGGTCAGCTGACTGCCAGTCGGCCAGGGGAGGCCTGACGGACTGCGTGACGACTGGACCGACACTGACTGAGAAGTCCTCCAGGCCCGCATGCCTTCCATCGGTAGCAGTACCTGGACCGGATCGAGCTGGTCCCCGCCGGATTCCCGCCCGCACCGCCTCGGTCCCGACCCGCGGCTCGTCCTCGGTCCAGGGCCGGTTGTTCTCCAGCGCCATTCGGTCCCCGGATCCTGGGCACCGCCCCGCACGAGCGGCGTCAAGCCTCCCCGCGCGGGCGGGGGCAGGAGCCAGGAGGTGCGCGGTCACGCCACCCGGCATTGGGCTCCCGTGGACAGAGCCGACCGGCCGGATCCCGTCAGCCTCCGCCGCCGGTCGAGCCGCCGCTGCTCACGCCCATCCACGGAGGGGACTGCACGCGGCGCTGGACGACCAGGTCCACCTGGACGGCGGCGGGGGCGAGTATCTGTTGCAGTTCTTGGTACAGGGCCGTGGTGTCGGTCGTCCACTGGGGCAGCGAGGTGGGCCGGATCCGGTGGCCGTTCTTCAGCAGCACGTACAGGGTGATCTTGGCGGAGACGGGCTTCCGGTCCCTCTCGTACGACTCCATGATGGAGTGGTCGATCCAGATCTGTTGTACGTCGGTGAGCGGTCTCGGCCGGTCCGTGCGGGAGCCCCGGACGACGGTCATGGTGTCCGGGGCGGCGGCGGGGGAGAACCGCAACCGGTTCACGTCCCGGAAGGCCCCGTACAAGATCACGAACGTGTTGACGACGAGTCCCAGCAGGGCGGCGATCCCGACCGCGGCCCAGATCGGGCCGGGCCCCGGACTGAAGATCAACGCCATGACTGCACAGACCGGGGCGCCGTAGACGGCGCCGGCCACGAGCGACCCGAACACTTCCCCGGGCCAACGCTTGACGGCGTACACGAGCGGCCCGACTCCCTCGCGAAGCACCACGTCGACCACGTCGGGATTCGAACGGTCCACCCGCAGTCTGCTCATGACGCAACGTTAGGGTGGCGCCACTGGTTGTGGAAGAGCGTGTGCGGCGCAGGCGGCCCGGCCACGGTGCGCCCCGCTACCGGTCCCGGACCGTCCCCGGGGCGCCTGGCGGTCAGCGTCGGGCGTCGCCCGGTGCGAGCAGGGTGGTCACCTCGGCGATCGCCTCCGGAGAGGGCTTGGAATCGCGCAGTTCCCCCGCCCCCAGTGCCTCACCCGCGCGCTCCTCGGAGCACCCCTACACCTCGACCGGCGCGGCGGGGCGGCTCTCGCGGCCCGCGCGGTCCAGGGCGGTGGCCGTGTACCGGCCGGCGGGGAGGGGCAGCGGCCGGGCGCAGTCGGCCGAGGGCAGGCAGGCCGCCAGGGTGTCCGTGCTGGGCTGTGGCCCACCGCCGGGCCCCTGCGGCAGTCGGTAGAGGGCGTAGCGGAAGGGCGGCGGGCCGCCGGGGGAGAGCCGCAGTGCCCCGTCGACGGCCGTGAGGTCCGGGGCGGCCGGGGGAGTGCCGCGGGCGAGCCGGGGCAGCAGAGGCGGGAGCGCGGGGCGGCGCCAGTGGTCGGCGGCGAGGCGGGCGACGGTGCCGATCGGGTCCGTGCGGAGGTTGCGGGCGCTGAACAGGACGTGGCCGCCGATCTGCGGCAGCCCGGCGTCGAGGTCGAGGTGGCGGGAGAGCTCGGCCGGGTCCTGCCAGGCGGCGGCCTCGCCGGGGGCACCGGCGCGGTAGGCGGCCTGGCCGATCCAGAGCAGGGTGTCATGGCCGGCCGTGCGCTCGGCCCACCAGCGGGCGAGGGCGGCGTAGTCGGCCTGCGGGTGGCCGAGGTGCCAGTACAGCTGCGGGACGACGTAGTCGAGGAGGCCGTCCCGTACCCAGCCGAGCGAGTCGGCGTACAGCCCGTCGTAGGACTGGAACGCGGCGGTGGCCGAGCCCCGCGGGTCCGTCGCGGCGTTGCGCCAGACCCCGAACGGGCTGATGCCGAACGCCGCCTCGGGCCGTACCGCCCGTACCAGGTCACGGAGTTCGCGGACCAGCAGGTCGACGTTGTGTCTGCGCCAGGCGGCCCGGTCGGTGAAGGTGCCGCCGTACGCGGCGAAGGACGCGTCGTCGGGGAAGGGCAGGCCGCCGGCCGGGTAGGGGTAGAAGTAGTCGTCGAGGTGGACGCCGTCGAGGTCGTAGCGGGCCACCGCGTCCAGGATCGCCTGCTCGACGAAGGCACGGGCCGCGGGGACGCCCGGGTCGTAGTAGAGCCGGCCGCCGTAGGCGAGGGTCCACTCCGGGTGGCGGCGCGCCGGGTGGTGCGGTACGAGCCGGGCCGGGTCGTCGTGCTGGGCGACGCGGTACGGGTTGAACCAGGCGTGGAAGGCGATGCCGCGGGCGTGCGCGGCCGCGACCAGGACGTGCAGCGGGTCCCAGCCGGGGTCGCGTCCCTGGGTGCCGGTGAGCCACTGCGACCAGGGCTCGTACGGTGACGGCCAGAAGGCGTCCGCGGTCGGCCGCACCTGCACGAACACCGCGTTGACACCGAGCAGTTCGGCCGCGTCCAGCAGCCCGGTGAAGGCGGCGCGCAGCCGGTCCTCGGGCAGGCCGGGGGCGGGTGGCCAGTCGATGTGGTCGACCGAGGCGATCCAGACTCCCCGCAGCTGCCGTCGGGACGGCCCCGCGGCCCGGGCCGGCCACCCGGCGGCCGTCAGGGCCAGCGCACCGCAGCCGCCGAGGAAGAGCCGGCGGGAGGGACGCAGAGGCATGGCGGCTCCCGGGGGCGAAGGTGGCGCCACTCTCGCCGCCCGCGTCCGGTGCCGTCAGGCGCCACACCGCTGGCGTCCTCCGCACGGGGGAATTGCGGGGTGAATTGTCGCCGACGGCGGCGCCATCGGCCACTTCTGACGCCAGGTCGGGGAGAAGGTGGTGCCCGGCTCCACTCCTCGGGAGGCAACACCGTGCTCACCCTTCCCGTCCGGCTGCTGTCGGTGCCGCTCGCCGTCGTGCTCGCCGCTCTGCTGCCCGCGGGGCCCGCACCCGGCAGCGGGACGCGGACCGCCGCCGCCGCCCGGAGCCTCGGCTCGGACCTGGACGCGCTGCTGGCCGACCCGGCGCTCACCGGCGCCCAGGTGTCCGCACTGGTCACCGACGCGGCCAGCGGCGAGGTGCTGTACGAGCGTTCGCCCGGGGCGCTGCTGCTGCCCGCCTCCACGCAGAAGACGGTGACGGCGGCGGCCGCCCTCGACCTGCTCGGCCCGGACCACCGCTTCACCACCGAGGTGCTCTCCGCCGGCCCGCGCCCCGGCGGCCGGATCGACGGTGACCTGGTGCTGCGCGGCGGCGGCGACCCGACGCTGCTGCCGGCCGACCTGGACGCGCTGGCCGCCCGGGTCGCCGCAACCGGCGTGACCGAGGTCGGCGGCGCGCTGCTCGCCGACGCGAGCCGCTGGGACGACGTACCGCTCGGCCCCAGCTGGTCCTGGGACGACCAGGCCGCCTACTACAGCCCGCAGATCTCCGCGCTGACGCTCACCACCGACACCGACTACGACCCGGGCACCGTCCGGGTCGCCCTCACCCCCGGCGAGGCGCCGGGGCGGCCCGCCGGGGTCCGGGTCGTCCCGGCCGAGGCGCCGGTCCGCTTCACCGGGCAGGTGACCACCGGTGCGGCGGGCACCGCCCGGACGGCCGTCGTCGACCGCAGGCCCGGCGGCAACGAACTCCTGCTCTCCGGCAGCGTGCCCGCCGACGGCGGCCCGAGCGAGGAGTGGATCTCGGTGGACTCCCCGGCCCTGGTGGCCGCCCAGGTCTTCGCCGCCGCCCTGGCCCGGCACGGCGTCACCGTGCACGGCGCGCCCGCCACCGGCCGCGCGCCCGCCGGTGCGCAGGTGCTCGCCGGACACGACTCGGCGCCGCTCTCGGCCCTGATGGCGCCCTTCCTGAAGCTCAGCAACAACGGCATCGCCGAGACCCTGGTCAAGGAGATCGGCCGGGTCCGGGCCGGCAGCGGCAGCTGGGCCGCCGGCACCGACCAGGTCCGCGGCTTCCTGCACCGGGCCGGCCTGGAGCCCACCGAGGCCCGGCAGGTGGACGGCTCCGGGCTGTCCCGGCACAACCTGCTGACCGCCCGCCGGCTCACCGCGCTGCTCCGCTTCTCCCGGACCCGGCCCTGGTTCACCGTCTGGTACCAGGCACTGCCGGTGGCCGGGGACGCCCGGCGGGCGGTCGGCGGCACCCTCACCAACCGGATGCGCGGCACCGCCGCCGAGGGCCGGGTGCACGCCAAGACCGGCTCGATGACCGGCGTCGACGCCCTGGCGGGCTACGCCGAGCGGGCCGACGGGCGTACCCTCGCCTTCGCCGTCCTGGTCAACAACTTCGCCGGCAGCAGCCCTCGTTCGGTGATCGACGCCTTCGCCGTCCGGCTGGCCGGGGACGGCCGGGCGGCCGTCCGCAGCGCGCCGCCGACCGCCGCCGGGAGCCGTGACTGGGAGACCGCCTGTCTGGTGGGGGCCAGGTGCTGACGGCACGCGCCGGCCGGCTGCCCGCCGTGCTGGTCGCCCTGGCGCTGCTCGCGGCGGCCGCCGGCTGCGTCCGCCGCGCCGACGAGGACCTCGGGCCGGTCCCGGACGTGCCCGGCGGCGCGTTCACCGTCGCCCTCACCGAGCCCGACCACCTCACCCCCGGCCGGACGACCAGCAGTTACGCCCTGCAGGTGCTGGAGGGCCTGTTCGACACCCCGCTCGCCCTGGACCCGTCCGACGGCCACGCCGTGCCGCTCGCCGCCGAGTCGATCAGCACCGACGACCAGCGGGTCTGGACACTGCGCTTCCCGTCCGGCGCCCGCTTCCACAACGGCGAGCCGGTCACCGCCGCCAGCTACGCCGCCGCGTGGAACGCCGCCGCATACGGCCCCAACGGCTGGGAGGCCAACGGTTACTTCAGCCAGATCGACGGCTACGCCGCGCTCAACCCGGCGGACGGTGCCGAGCCCGCCACGGACCGGCTCTCCGGTCTGGAGGTGGTCGACGACCGCACGCTGAAGGTCACCCTGGGCGCCCCGTTCAGCCAGTTCCCGATGCTGCTGGCCTTCCCGGCGTTCGCGCCGCTGCCGAAGGCGGCCTTCGCCGACCCGGCCGGGTACGACCTGCACCCGGTCGGCAACGGCCCGTTCGCGATGGACGGCGACTGGCGGCACCAGCAGCGGATCGACCTGCGCCGCGCGACGGGCTACACCGGACCGCGCCCGCCGAAGGCCGACGCCGTGCACTTCCGGATCTTCACCAGCAAGGACACCGCCTTCACCGAACTGCGCGCCGGACACGTCGACTTCATGGCGAGCGTGCCGCCCGCCCGGGCCTACGAGGCCAAACGCACCTTCGGCCGGCGGTACTCGGTGCGGCCCAGCGGCACCATGGACTACCTCGGCCTGCCGCTCTGGGACGAGCGCTACGCCAAGCCCGAGCTGCGGCAGGCCATTTCGATGGCGATCGACCGCCGGGGCATCACCCGGGCCATCTTCAACGAGGTGTTCGCGCCCGCCGACTCGCTGGTCGCCGCGATGATCCCCGGCCACCGCGCCGGCGCCTGCGGCGAGACCTGCGACTACCGGCCGGACCGCGCCAAGGAACTGTTCGACCGGGCCGGCGGCTTCACCGGCACCCTGGAGCTGTACTTCGCCAACTCCGACCCCACGTACGAGCAGTGGATGACGTCGGTGGCGAACGAGCTCAAGCAGAACCTCGGCATCCGGGACATCGCCTTCCGCAAGATGTCCGGCGCCGACCTCGGCCCGATCCTCAACGGCCGCAAGGCGACCGGCCCGTACCGGCAGAACTGGGTGGTCGACTACCCGAGCGTGCAGAACTACCTGTCCGGGCTGCTCGGCCCGAACAACCGCTCCGGCTGGTCCGACCCGGCCTTCGACCGGGCACTCGCCCTCGGCAACGCCGCGCCGACCGCGGCCGAGTCCGAGGCCCACTACCACCAGGCCGAGTCCATCGCACTCAAGGCCCTGCCGCTGATCCCGCTCTGGAACTGGCAGGACCAGACCGCCTGGAGCAGCCGGATCGGCACCGTCCTCGTCGACCCGTACGTCGCCGGCCTCCACCTGGAGAAGGTGACCGTGCGGCACTGACCCGACCACCGTCGCGACCACACGAACCGGGGGCGCCCGCCGATGGGCCGCTACATCGCCCGCCGCCTGCTGTACGCCGTTCCGGTACTGCTGGCGACCACCTTCCTCATCCACACCATGGTCTTCGTACTGCCAGGCGACCCGATCCAGGGCCTGGCCGGCGACCGACCGGTGCCGCCCGCCGTCCTCGCCGAACTGCACCGCCGCTACCACCTCGACGACCCGCTGGTGGTGCAGTACGCCAAGTACCTCGGCGGCCTGCTGACCGGCGACCTCGGCCGGACCTTCACCGGCGAACCGGTCGCCGACACCCTGGCCGGCCGCTGGCAGGTCACCCTGCGGCTCGGCCTCACCGCCTGGTTCCTGGAGACCGTGCTCGGCATCGCGCTCGGCGTCTGGGCGGCGCTGCGCAAGGGCCGCTGGGCGGACAGCGCCGTCCTCGCCGGCACCACCCTGGTCATCGCCGTGCCGGTGTACATCGTCGGCTACCTCGCCCAACTCCTGCTAGGCGTCAAGCTCGGCTGGTTCCCGGTGGCCGGCGCCGAGGACGGCTGGCCGACCGCGTACCTGCTGCCCGGCCTCGTCCTCGCCTCCTTCGGCGTCGCCTACGTCGCCCGGCTCACCCGCGCCTCGCTGCTGGAGAACCTGCGCGCGGACTACGTGCGCACCGCCGGAGCCAAGGGCCTGCCCCGGTGGCGGGTGATCGTCCGGCACACCCTGCGCAACTCGCTGATCCCGGTGGTGACCTTCCTCGGCATCGAACTCGGCTCGCTGATGGCCGGCGCCGTCGTCACCGAGTACGTCTTCAACCTGCCCGGCATCGGCCAACAGGTCTTCCAGGCCATCCAGTTACGCGAAGGGCCGACGGTCGTCGGCATCACCACCGCGCTGGTGCTGGTCTACTGCCTGGCCAACCTGGTCGTCGACGTCCTGTACGGCCTGCTCGACCCGAGGATCCGCCATGACCGGTAGCCCGCCCGCCCCCGCGCCGCCGCCCGCTCCCGCCCCCGCGCCGCCCGCCCCCGTCCGTGACCTGTCGCTGCCCCCGAAGCGGCGCCCCGGCCGCGGCGAGTCCCCCTCCGCCGGCGCCTGGCGCGACCTGCGGTCCCGACCGCTGGTGCTCGCCTGCACCGGCGTGCTGCTGCTGATGGCGCTGATGGCGGCCCTCCCGGAGCCGTTCGTCGCACTGCTCACCGACGACAACGGCCGCTGCGAACTCGCCGACTCCCGGGTCGGCCCCAGCCTGCACCACCCCTTCGGCTTCGACCTGCAGGGCTGCGACTACCTCGGCCAGGTCGTCCGCGGCAGCCGCCCCTCGCTGGTCATCGGCCTCGCGGTGACCGCCGGCGCACTGCTGCTCTCCGTCGTCCTCGGCCTACTGGCCGGCTTCCTCGGCGGCTGGGTCGACACCCTGCTCTCCGGGCTCACCGACGTGTTCTTCGGCCTGCCGTTCGTGCTCGGCGCCACCGTCGTCCTGGTCGCCTTCCCCGACCACGGCCTCGGCGCGATGACCCTCGTCCTCGTCGCGCTCGGCTGGACGACCATGACCCGGGTGATGCGCGCCCAGGTCATCGGCCTCAAGGACGCCGACTACGTGCACGCCGCCCGCTCGACCGGCGCCGGCCCGCTGCGGCTGATGACCCGGCACCTGCTGCCCAACGCGATCACCCCGGTGGTCGTGGTCGCCATGCTGAACGTCGGAAACGTCATCTCCGGCGAGGCCACGCTCGACTTCCTCGGCGTCGGACTGCAGTACCCTGCGGTCTCCTGGGGTCTGCAGCTCAACGCGGCCCAGGCGTACGTCCTCGACTTCCCGCACCTGCTCGCCTTCCCCGCGCTGTTCCTGTCGGCGACCGTGCTGAGCTTCATCCTGCTCGGCGACGCCGTCCGGGACGCCTACGACCCGAAGCTGAGATGAGGCCCGCATGCCGACCCCCTCCCGCCCCCGAACGGTGCCGCAGGCCCTGCGCCCGGGCGACCGGGTCGCCGTGGCGGCCCCCGCCGGCCCGCCCGACCCGGCCCTGCTCGGCCGCGGCACCGCCCTGTTGGCCTCCTGGGGCCTCGACGTGACCGTGCTGCCGCACGTCCGCGACAGCCACCTCGGCCACCTGGCCGGCCGCGACGAGGACCGCGCCGCCGACCTCACCGAGGCCTGCGCCGACCCCGGCGTGCGCGCCGTGTTCTGCGCCCGCGGCGGCTACGGCACCCAGCGCATGGTCGACCTGGTCGACTGGAAGGCGATCGACACGTCGGCCGCACCCGCGCTGCTGATCGGCTCCAGCGACATCACCGCCCTGCACGAGGCCTTCGCCGTCCGGCTCGGCACCAGCACCCTGCACGCCCCGATGCCCGCTACCGGCGCCCTGGTGGACAGCCCGGAGAACGCCGAGCACCTGCGCACCGTGCTCTTCCACCCCGAGCAGGTGACCGAACTGCCGCTCACCGGCGAGGTGCTGGCCCCCGGCACCGCCCGCGGCCGGCTCGCCGGCGGCAACGCCAGCCTGCTCGCCGCCTCCGTCGGTACCCCCACCGCCCTGCCGCCGGACGGCTGCCTGCTGCTCCTGGAGGAGACCGGCGAGGAGCCGTACCGGCTGGACCGCATCCTCACCCAGCTGGTGCGCGCGGGCGTGCTCGGCCGGGCGGCCGGCATCGTGCTCGGCGACTTCACCGACTGCGGGCCGGAGGAGGAGGTCCGCGCGGTGCTCGCGGACCGGCTGGGTGGCCTCGGCGTGCCGGTCGCGGCCGGCCTGCCCGCCGGGCACGGCCCGCTGCAGCTCACCGTCCCGCTCGGCACCGAGGCCGAACTCGGCGACGGCGTCCTCAGGTTGCTCGAACCCCCGCTCGCGCCGCGGCCCGGTGCCGGTGCGTCGACCGCGGAGGAGGCCCGGTGCGCGTCCTGATCTCCGCCGACATGGAGGGCGCCACCGGCACCACCTGGCCGGAGGACGTCGAGCCCGGCGCCCCCGCCTGGCAGCGGATGCGCCGGCTGCTCACCGGGGACGTCAACGCCTGCGTGGCCGGCCTGTTCGCCGGCGGCGCCGAGGAGGTGGTGGTCAACGAGGCGCACGACAGCCAGCGCAACGTCCTCCTGGAGGAACTCGACCCCCGCGCCCGGCTGCTGGTCGGACGGCACAAGCCGCTCGGCATGATGCAGGGCGTCCAGGACGCCGACGCGGTGGTCTTCCTCGGCTACCACACCGGTGCCGGCGCGAGGGGCGTGCTCGCCCACACCTACCTGGGCTCCGGCCTCACCGGCTTCCGGATCGACGGCGGCGACGCCGACGAGGGCCGGATGAACGCGCTGACCGCAGCCGAGCACGGCGTCCCGGTCGTCCTGGTCACCGGCGACGACCGCACCTGCGAGGCGGCCGCCGGGTGGGCGCCCGAGGCCCGCACCGCCGCCGTCAAGGAGTGCGTCAGCCGGTACGCCGCGATCTGCCTGCCGCCGGAGCGCAGCGCCGCCCTGATCCGCTCCCGGGCCGAACTCGCCATGCGCGACCACGCCCTGCTCGGCCGCCCGGAGCCGGTCACCGGTCCGCACCGCTTCGAGATCGACTTCCACGCCAGCCACCAGGCCGAGGCCGTCGCGGCCGTCCCCACCGTCGAGCTGCTCGGCCCGTGCACCGTCGGCTACACCGCGCCCGGCGCCACCCGGGCCGCCCGCACCTTCAAGGTCTGCACCGTGGTCGCCCGGGCCGCCGCCGAACAGCACTACGGCTGAACGCTCGTGAGAGGGAACCCGTGACCGTGACCCCGCAGGCACTCGACACCGACGTCGCCGTCCTCTGCCGCGACCTGCTGCGCATCGACACCGTCAACCCGGGCGACGGCGGCGGGCCCGGCGAGCGCGAGGCCGCCGAGTACGTCGCCGAGCGGCTCGCCGACGCAGGAGCGGAGCCGCTGCTCACCGAGTCGGCGCCGCGCCGCGCCAACGTGCTGGCCCGGGTGGCCGGCAGCGACCCCGGGCTGCCGCCGCTGCTCGTCCACGGCCATCTGGACACCGTGCCCTTCGACGCCGCCGACTGGCGGTACCACCCGCTCGCCGGGGAGTTCGCCGAGGGCTGTCTGTGGGGCCGCGGCGCGGTGGACATGAAGGGCAGCCTGGCGATGACGCTGGCGCTGGTCCGTGAGTGGGCTCGGACCGGTCGGCGCCCCCGGCGCGACCTGGTACTCGCCTTCGTCGCCGACGAGGAGTCCACCGGCGAGTTCGGCGCCCGCTTCGTCGCCGCGCGCCACCGGGACCGGTTCGACGGCTGCACCGAGGCGATCGGCGAGTCCGGCGGCTACTCGGTGCCGGCGGGAGAATCGACCGGGGACCGCAGGATCTACCCGGTGGCGGTCGGCGAACGCTGCACCGCCTGGATGCGGCTGACCGCCACCGGCACCGCCGGGCACGGCTCGCGGGCCGGCGCGGACAACGCCGTCGCCACCCTGGTGCACGCGCTCTCCCGGCTCGCCGCGCACCCGTGGCCGACCCGGCTGACCCCGCCGGTGGAGGCGCTGATCACCGCGCTGGAGGGCATCCTCGGCACCCGGATCGACCGGGAGCGGCTGGAGTCCGAGGCGGCCCGACTCGGCCGGGCCGGCGCGCTGTTCGCCCACACCGTGCGCAACTCGGCCGTGCCGACGGTGCTGCAGGCCGGACAGAAGGTCAACGTGGTGCCCGGCAGCGCGCACGCCCAGGTGGACGGCCGGTTCCTGCCCGGCACCCGCGAGGAGTACCTGGAGACCGTGGAGCGGCTCCTCGGGCCGGGCGTGGCACGGGAGTTCATCAATCTGGAGGATGCCGTCGCGGCGGATCACACCGGCCCGGCCTTCACCGCGATGGCGGACGCGCTGCGCGCCGAGGACCCGGCCGGGCACCCCGTCCCGTACCTGATGTCCGGCGGCACCGACGCCAAGACCTTCAACCGGATGGGCATCACCTGCTACGGCTTCGCGCCGCTGCTGCTCGCCCCGGAGCTGGACTACCCGGTGATGTTCCACGGCGTCGACGAGCGGGTGCCGGTCGCCGGACTGGCCTTCGGGGTACGGGTGCTGGACCGCTTCCTCGGCGACTACTGACGGACCGCCGAGGAACCGACCGGCCGTCAGCGGCGGGTCGCCTTCTCGTGGGCGCGGGCCGGCGTGCCTCCCGTCGGCGGCGCGGCGGCGGCCGCCCGGCGGGCCGCGGTGTCCGGCACGGTGAAGGCGAACAGGCCGGTCGCCACCGCGATCGCCGCCAGTACCAGATAGGCCGACCGGTAGGCCGCCAGCGGCGGATGGGCCTGCTCGGGGCCGCCCGCGCCGAGCACCAGCACGGTGGTCACCACGGCGGGGGCGAGTGCGTTGCCGGTCTGCCGCACGACGGTGTTGAGGGTCGCCGCGTGGGCGACGTCCGCCCTGGCGACGGTGCTGAACGAGGCGATGGTGGTGGGCACGAACACCCCGCCCATCGCCAGGCCGAGCAGGAACATGTAGCCGCCGAGGGCCCACAGGCCGGTGTGCGCGTCCGCGGTGGCGAGCAGCAGCAGCACGCCCGCGACACCCAGCATCCCGGTGCCGATGATCACCCGCGGCCCGATCCGGGCGTAGACCGCGCCGACCAGCTGCATGGTGAGCAGCACGCCGAAGGCCTCGGTGAAGGTGGTGCTGCCGCTGTCCAGGGCGCTGCCGCCGCGCGCCTCCTGGGTGTAGATCGGGCCGAGGAACATCGCGCCCATGATGGGCACGTAGCCGACCAGGCAGATCAGGTTGGTGTCGCGGAACAGCCGGTCGCGGAACAGCCGCAGCCGCAGGACCGGCTCGGCGACCCGTAGTTCGACGGTGACGGCCACTGCCAGCAGGGCCGCGCCGGCCGCCAGCGCGCCGAGCACCTGCGGCCGGCCCCAGCCGATGTCGGGCCCGGTGCAGATCCCGTACATCAGGGTGGCGGTGCCGGCCGCGCTCAGCAGCAGGCCGGGCAGGTCGAGCCGTCCGGCGGCGTGGTCGCGGTGCTCGGCGAGGAAGAGCAGGCCGAAGAGCACCGCGCGGCGCCGACCGGCACGTTCACCCAGAACACCCAGCGCCAGGAGATGCCGGTGACCAGCAGGCCGCCGAGCAGCGGGGCGAGGGCCGGCGCGATCTGCTGGGGGATGACCAGCAGCCGGGCGAGCCGGACCTGTTCGGCCTGGGTGAAGGTGCGGAACAGCAGTGCCTGCGAGGTCGGCATCAGCAGTCCGGCGGCCAGGCCCTGCAGGGCGCCGGCGGCGACCAGTGAGGCCAGGTTCGGGGCGGCCCCGCACAGGGCGGAGGCGGCGGTGAACGCGCCGAGCGAGAGCAGCAGCATCCGGCGGCCGCCGTGCCGCTCCACGAGCCAGGCGGAGGCCGGGATCATCATCGCCAGGCAGACCGGGTAGACCACGACGACGCCGGTGAGCGCGGCCGGGGTCAGCGCGAACTCCTGGGCGATGCTGGGCAGTGCGACGGTGGTGATGGCCCCGTCGACGATGCAGATGAACGTGGTCAGGACCGTCATGATGGGCACGACACGGCGCTGGCTCAGGCGGGTGCTCCTAGAAGCTGAGCATACTCACTATGATGATGCTCAGGAAGACCAGGGGCGGGGACGGACACGGCATGGCACAGCGGCAGGCGGACAAGCGCGACTTCGGCAGCAGCGACCTCCTGGTGGACGAACTCTTCGCCACCACGCAGCGGCTCCGCGCCTTCGTGGACGGTCGGCTGCGCGAGCACGGCGCCTCCGTCTCCCGGCTGCGCACCCTTCGCGTCCTCGCCCGGGCCGGCGGGCCGCTGCGCATGCGCGACCTCGCCGACCTGGTCGGCAACGCCCCCCGCACCACCACCACGATCGTCGACAGCCTGGAACGCGACGGTCTGGTCGAGCGGGTCCGCCACCCCGAGGACCGCCGCGCCTTCCTCCTGACCCTCACCGAGGAGGGCGTCCGCCGGCACCGCGAGGCCGAGGAACTGGACCGCGAGGCCCTCGCCGCCGCCACCGGCACCCTCGACGCCGCCGAGCGCGACCAACTGCGCACCCTCCTCGGCCGCATCCGCGCCGCCGTCGGCGAGGAGGCGGCCACCGGCGGTGCGGAGGACTGACGGCAACCCGGCACCGCGTCCGGGTATCGGACGGGTGAAACCGGCCGCTCGGCCGTCAGGGTGACGGATCTTCCTGCCGAAGGGGTTCCTGACCAGAAGGAGGAGATCACCTCGCGTTACGTCCTGCTGGGCCTCGGCCTCGCCTGCCCCGTCCTCGCCCTCGCCGTCTTCCTCGCCGCCGCACGGGCCGGCAGCCGCAGTGAGAGAGAGGACGACTCGGCCTGAGCACAGGCGCGGCCCCGGGTCACCCGGTCAACGCGTCGACCAGGTGCCGGGTGTCCCGGACGGCGGCCTGCGGGGGCAACGCGACGAGCCGGGCCGTCGTCGACGAGCGGCAGGATCACGCCGATACCGCACGTTCGATTCGACGTTCGCACAGGCCGCGAGGAGCGGCGGTCGGCCTCAGTGCAGGGGGCCGCCCTCGCGCTGGTGGCGGCCGGGGGTGGTGCCGAAGGCCCGTCGGAAGGCCTCGACGAAGGCGCTCGGCGAGGACCAGCCACAGGCCGCCGCGACGGAGGTCACCGAGCGGCCCGCCGCCAGCAGGGTCAGCGCGTGGTGCAGCCGCAGCTGCGCGCGCCACTGGGGGAAACTCATGCCGGTCTCCCGGCGGAAGAGCCGGCTCAGGGTGCGCTCCGAGGCGCCCACCGCGGCGCCGAGTCGGGCGAGCGTCCGGTCGTCGGCCGGGTCCGCGGCGAGCAGGTCGGCGAGGTCCCTCAGCCGGGGGTCGGCCGGCGTGGGCAGCTCCAGGCCGAGGGCCGGTGCCTGGCGCAGCTGGTCCAGGGCCACCTGCTCCAGCGCGCGGAACTGCTCGCCCTGCGGCGGCTCCGGTCCGCTCAGCACCTCGACCACCTCCCACAGCAGCCGGCTCACCGCCAGCACCGTGGGCCGGTCGAGCGCCAGCGGATTTACCTCGGCGGGAAAGCTGAGGCTGCGCAACTCGCTGGGCCCGTGCGCCCGGTGGGCGTGCGCCACACCGGCCGGCAGCCACACCCCGCGGTGCGCGGGCACCGCCCAACTGCCCTGCGGCGTGGACACCTCCAGCACGCCGCGCCCCGGGCAGATCAGCTGGTTCACGGTGTGGAAGTGCCAGTCGATCCGCTCGCGGTGGGCCAGCGGCCGCCGGGTGGGTCCGGTCAGCTCCTGGCGGGTTGTCGACATGGATCGGCAGAGTATCGGAAGTCCGCACCCGCCGCCGCGGTCCAGGCTGGTCACCGCCAACCGATCTGTGAGGAGGCGGAGATGAAGGAGGCGGCGATGGCCCTGGACGACACCGCGCACCGGAGGAGCGGCAGCACGCCGCACGGACCGCCCGGCCCGGATCCGGTAACCGGGGGCGGGACCTGGCGGAGGATGCGACTGTGGGGGGCCGCGCACGCGGTCGACGACTTCTACCAGGGACTCGTCCCCGCGGTGGTGCCGTACTTCGCGCTGGACCGCGGCTACGACTACGTCGCCGTGGGCGGGTTGGCGATGGCGGCCACCGTCGGCAGCGCGGTGCCGCAGCCTTTCGTGGGGCTCGCCGTGGACCGCTGGCGGCTCGGCGGGACGGCCGCGGTCGGCGTCGCCCTGGCCGGGGTCGGCCTCGGTGCTGCCGGGCTGGTCGACTCGTATGCCGCGGTCTGGCTGCTGGTGCTGCTCTCCGGGCTGGGCGTGGCGATGTTCCACCCGGCGGCCGGGCGGTCCGCGCGGGAGGCGGCGGGCGGTAGCACCGCGGCGATGAGCGTCTTCGCGGCCGGCGGCAGTGTCGGCTTCTTCCTCGCGCCGGTCCTGGCCACGCCGGTGCTCGTGGCCTGGGGCGTCCGCTCCACGGTGCTGTTCGTGCCGCCGGCGCTGCTCACCGGCTGGGTGCTGCTGCGCCACCGGCAGCGGCAGCGGACCGCGGCGCCCGTGGGGCCGGCCGTCCCCGCCGGGCCCGACCGCTGGCCGCCGTTCCTGGTGCTGACCGGCGTCGAGGTGGCGCGCTCGGTGGTGTTCTTCGGTGTCAGTACCTTCCTGGAGCTGCACTGGCTGCGCGACCTGCACGCCTCGCACACGCTGGCCGGGGCGGCGCTGGCCGGCTTCCTCGGCGGCGGTGTCGCCGGGACGCTGCTCGGCGGCCGGATCGCGGACCGGATCGGCACGGTCGCCGCGGTGCGGCTGGGCACGGCGCTCGTGCTGCCCGCACTGGCGGGTCTCTGCCTGGCGCCGGGCGGTGTCGTCCCGCTGCTGTTCGCGGTGCTGACCGGGGCGGCGCTCAACGTGCCGTTCGCGGTCATGGTGAAGCTGGGCCAGGACTACCTGCCCGGACGGCCCGGCACCGCCGCCGGGGTCACGCTGGGGCTCGGGGTCAGAGCCGGCGGGCTGGCCGGCCCGCTGCTGGGGGCGGTCGCCCAGGCGCACGGGCCGCAGGGCGTGCTGGCGTCGCTGTGCGCGGTGCCGCCGCTCGGCCTGCTGCTGGCGTACGCGCTGGTGGAGCCCGGTGCGGCCGGTGCCGCGCGGCTCGGGCCGCGCGGCGTGGCTTGAGCACGCTCAGGCCACGTGGCAGAGCTTGACCACGGAGACCCGTTGCAGGTCCACCGCGAGCGGGGTGTGCCGGCGGTGCCGGCGGGCGTCCTCGGACTCCGCCCGGGCGAGTGCCTGCTCCACCGCGTGGTCGGCCGCGGAGGCGTCGACGATGAAGAGGTGGACACCGGAGTCGGGCGTGCCGTCCGGCCCGGTGTCACCGGACTGGTGGGGGATTTCCACGCGCCAGCGGAAGAGATGCGGCGTAGCCGGTCGGGACCTCTTGGTCATCGGACGTGCTTCCTCTCCCGTGCGGACGTGACGGGCGTTGGAGCTCCGTGGCGTTCGGACCTGTGCGATCCGTATCACCGTATGAGGGAGAAATATGTCCGTCAAGAGGACGAGATATGTAGTAAATATTCCGTCCGGCGGATGAATTCGTTCGGAAGCCAGTACGGTTCATGTATGAGCGACCTCCACGAGTCGGCCGCCCTGTCCGCCCGGCGGCTGCGCACACGCACCGCCCTGCTCGCCGTCCTCGCAGAGTACGGCGCGCTGAGCCGCGCCGACCTGGGGCGGCTGACCGGCCTCTCGCGGTCCGCGGTCAGCAGCGCGGTGGCCGACCTGCGGGCGCAGGGCGCCGTCACCGAGCAGCCCGCCCCCACCGGGCCGGCGGTCGGCCGCGGCCGACCGGCCGCCGTGGTCACGCTCAGCCGCGACACCGGGCTCGTCCTCGGCCTCGACCTCGGGCACGCCCACATCACCGCCGCCGTCGGCACCGGCGAGGGCACCGTGCTCGGCGAGGCCACCGCCCTGCTCGACATCGACGACCACCCGCAGCAGGCCCTGGACACCGCCGCCGACCTCGCCGCCGAGGCGATGCGCCAGGCCGGCTGCGGTCCGGGCTCGGTCGGCGCGGCCGCCGCCGGCATCCCCGCCGCCATGGACCTGCGCACCCGGACCGTCCGCGCGCCCACCATCCTCGCCAAGTGGATCGGCCTCGACCCGGCCGCGGAACTCGGCCGCCGGCTCGGCCTGCCCGTCGTGGTCGCCAACGACGCCGAGATGGGCGTCCGCGGCGAACGCGCCCTCGGCGCCGGCCGCGGCCTCAACGACCTCATCTACGTCAAGGCCTCGCACGGCGTCGGCAGCGGCCTCGTCCTCGGCGGACAGGTCTACCGCGGCGCCAGCGGCCTCGCCGGCGAGATCGGGCACATCCAGCTGCCCGGCGCCACCAACTGGTGCCGCTGCGGCAACCGCGGCTGCCTGGAGACGGTGGTCTCCGTCGCCGAGGTCCGGCGCCGGCTCACCCATGTCCTCGCCAGCGCCGACCGCGGCGCCGTCCCCACCGAGATCCCCCCGCTCGCCGAACTCGGCACCCGGCCCGCCGCCGCCCGCGTGATCACCGATGCCGGCCGCACCCTCGGCCGCGTCCTCGCCGACCTGGTGAACTGCCTCAACCCCGCCGCCATCGTCATCGGCGGCGAGCTCGGCCAGGCCGGCACGCCCCTGATCACCGGCGTCCGCGAATCCATCGACCGCTACGCCCAGCCCGCGGTCGCCGACGCCGTCGAGATCATGGCCGGCACCCTCGGCGTCCGCGCCGAACTCCACGGCGCCCTCGTCACCGCGGCCGAAAGCCGTCGCACCCTGGCCTGACCGCCGCCTCGGCAGCGGACCGCAGGCGTGCACGGAGGCGTTTCGTCCGAAGGATTCCCGGTCGGGCGGGGCCGGCGGTGGGACGGCGGGCGGGCCCCGGTCCTGTCGGCCGGCCGCCCGGGCCGTCCGGTCGCGGCTGCCGGCCCGGCCGCCTCGTCCGGCGTCGGTGGGCGTGTACGGCGCCCTCGGCCCGCCGCAGGACAGCAGTGTGCCCCGGGCGCGCGTCCCCCCGCGTGGGCGCGGGCTGAGGACGGTCCGGGGCTGCGGGTGGCGAGGGCGGTCCCGTGTCGGGCCGCGGCCGGTCTGCTGCTGCGCGGCGTCGACCGGCCTTCCGCCCGCTCGGGCGTGGCCGGCGGGATCTCCCGGTGGGGAGCCGCCGGGCACGCCCCCGGGGGTGGTGGGCCCGCTCGGCCCCGATGGTGGCCGGGGCGGGGCCGAGCGGGAGTTCGGGATGCGGCGGATCAGGGGCAGGTCTTCCAGGCCAGGTGGTAGATGGTGTTGATGTCCCCGTCGGTCGAGTCCATCGTCATGAAGCTGGTGGTCTTGTTGGGGTCGGAGCTGCCCGGCGCGACCCGCAGTTCGGTGTTGATGTTGAAGTTGCGCTGCTCGCCGCAGGGCGCGTAGACGAGGGCGGCGACGTCCACCGAGTCGGTGGCCTGCCAACTGTCGTCGAGCGGCCCGGCGTAGCGGTGGTTGCTGGTGGTGGTCTGCGGCGAGCCCTGGAAGTAGTAGCTGGCCTTCTGCGTGCCGGTGGCGCCGCGCTCCAGGTGGGCGAAGCCGCGGTAGTCGGCGGAGGCGATGGCGTAGGTGAAGCCCTGCGGGACGTGGACGTTCAGGTTGAGCTGGCAGTTCTTGCGGAAGTCGGTCGGCTTGGAGCCGACGCCGACCTGTGCCAGGTACTGGCTGTAGGTGACGGTGAAGGCCGTGTTGTCGGGGGAGACCGCGACCGCGGCGGTGCCGGCCGGACATCCGGAGCCGTTGACCGTGGCGACGTTGATCACGATCTTGTCCGGCGGCGGAGGGGTGGTCCACGGGCCGGTGGGCGCCGCGGCCGCGGCCCCGGGGGCGGCGACCAGCGAGGCGGCGGTGGCGCCGATGGCGACGAGCATGCGAACGATCAAGGCTGTCCCTTCCGATCGTGCACGGCCGCAGGGCGGGAGAGTCCGCCCCCGGCGGTTTGTCGCGTACATGTCACCACGCCCTCCGGCCCCGCGTACAGAGGGCGGCAACACTCCGTCAGGATTCCCTGACGTTCCGTCGACCGCGGCGCCCGCCGCCGGCCCGGCCGCCCCGGCCGCCGGGAAATGTCGCCGGCGCCCGGAACCGGCGCCCGGAACCGCCCGACTACCTGCACCGGGCCGGCAGCGGCCGGCCCGCGCACCACCGACCATCCGGGAGACCACCATGCGTGCTCGCGCCCTGTGCGGCCTGGCCACCGCCCTCGCCCTGCTCACCTCCGCCTGCGCGTCCGACGGCGGCGCCCCCGCCTCCGGCGCCCCGGCGTCGGCCGCCGCCACCGGTGGGTTCCCCGTCCGCACCACCGACTGCGCCGGCACCGAGACGGCCTTCGACGCGCCGCCCCGGCGGATCGTCACCAGCAACGCCGCCGCACTCGAGATGCTGCTCGAACTCGGCGGCGGCGACCGGGTGATCGGCACCGGCTTCCCGCCCGGCACCGGCACGATGCCCGCGGAGCTCGCGGATGACGCCGCCGCCGTCCCCGTCCTCGGCCGCGGCGTCATCGCGAAGGAGAAACTGCTCGGCTCCGGCGCCGACCTGTACGTCGACACCTTCGCCGCGATGGGGGCCATGGGCGGGGGCATGGGCGCCGCACCCACCGAGCAGGAGTTCGCCGCCGCCGGCATCAAGCACGTCTTCCTGCACTCCACCGCCTGCGCCGACCGGCTCAAGGGCCCCCAGCAGGACCTCGCCGAGGTCGAGGCGGACATCCGGCGGCTCGGTGCGATCACCGGCACCGCCGTCCGCGCCGAGGAGCTGGTGGCCCGGATGGAGCGGACCGTGGGGTCGGTCCGCACCGCGGTCGCCGCCGTCCCCGCCGACCGCCGCCCCTCCTACTTCTTCTTCGACGCGGACGCCGGCACCAAGCAGCCGATGGCCGCCTGCGGCCGCCAGGTCGCCCATGCCGTCATCACGCTCGCCGGCGCCCGCAACGTCTTCGCCGACTGCCAGGCCACCTTCAAGCCGGTCTCCTGGGAGGACGTCGTCGCCGCCGACCCCGACTGGATCCAGCTCGGCGTGCGCAACCGCGGCAGCGAGGCGGAGACCCGAAAGGCCTACGAGCAGGCCGAGGCCTTCCTCCGCGACTTCCCCGCCACCCGGGGCCTGCGGGCCGTCCGCGAGGGCCACTTCGTCCGGATCGGCTCCGAGGTGACCACGATCGCCGGAGTCCGCAATGCCGACACGGTCGTCGCCGTCGCCCGCGCCGTGCACCCCGGTCTCACCGTGGACGGCCGGTAGATGCCCCCCGTCCCCGCCACGAACGCCACTAGGGCCTCCGACACGGCCCGCGGTGGCGGCACCGTCCGGGCCGGGGCGGTGGCCGCCGGCCTCACCCTCGCCCTGGCGCTCTCCCTCACCCTCGCCGTCTCCCTCGGCGCGGTGGACGTCCCGCCCGGCGAGGTGTGGACGATCCTCACCCGGCACCTCACCGGACGCCCGCCCGAGCCCGGTACCCGCCACCTGATCGTCTGGCAACTACGCGCCCCGCGCGCCCTCCTGGCAGCCGTCGTCGGCGCAGGCCTCGGCCTCGTCGGCACCGCCGTGCAGGCCCTCGTCCGCAACCCGCTCGCCGACCCCTACCTGCTCGGCATCTCCTCCGGCGCCACCCTCGGTGCCGTCACCGTCACCGTGCTCGGCACCGCGACCGGCACCGGCCTCGGGCTCGGCCTCTCCGGCGCCGCCTTCGCCGGCGCCCTCACCGCCTTCGCGCTGGTCTGGACGCTCGCCCGGCGCGGCGGCGGCTTCGCCCCGCTGCGCCTGGTGCTCGCCGGGGTCGGCATCGGCCACTTCCTCGCCGGCTTCACCAGCTTCCTCGTGCTGCAGGCCGGCGACGAACAGCGCACCCGCGGCGTGCTGTTCTGGCTGATGGGCAGCCTCGGCGGCACCACGTGGAGCCAACTGGCCCTGCCGGCCGGGGCCGTGGCGCTCGGCGCGCTCCATCTGCAGGCCCGCGCCCGCGCCCTGAACGCGCTCACCGTCGGCGACGAGACCGCGACCGGCCTGGGCGTCGACGTCACCCGGCTGCGCCGCGAACTGTTCACCGTCACCAGCCTGTTGACCGGCGTGATGGTCGCCGTCTCCGGTGCGATCGGCTTCGTCGGACTGCTCGTGCCGCACGTCTGCCGGCTCGTCGTCGGTGGCGACCACCGGCGCCTGCTACCGCTCGCCGCCCTCACCGGGGCCGTCCTGCTCACCGCGGTCGACACCCTCGCCCGCACCGCCCTCGCCACCCAGGAGGTCCCGATCGGCGTGGTCACCGCGCTGCTCGGCGCCCCCGTGCTGCTCTACCTGCTGGACCGCCGACCGGAGCACCGATGAGGATCGACATCGAGAACCTGACCGTCACCCTGGCCGGTCGGGAGGTGCTCGGCGGCGCCCACCTGATCGCCGCCGAGGGCGAGATCGCCGGCCTCGTCGGCCCCAACGGCAGCGGCAAGTCCACCCTGCTGCGCACCGTCTACCGCCATCTGCGCCCGCACGCCGGGCGGGTCCTGCTGGCCGGCCGCGACCTCAGGACGTTCGGCGCCGCCGAGGCGGCCCGGCACATCGCTGCCCTGCCGCAGGAGCGCGGCGCGGAGGTGGACCTCACCGTCCGCGAGATGGTCGCCCTCGGCCGCACGCCCTACCAGCGGGCCTTCGCCGGCGAGTCGGCCACCGACCGCGACCTGGTCGCCGCCGCCCTCGCCGAGGTCGGCCTGCAGGGCCAGGAGCACCGCGGCTTCGCCTCGCTCTCCGGCGGCGAGCGCCAACGCGCCCTGCTGGCCCGGGCCTTCGCCCAGGAGCCGGACGTGCTGGTGCTGGACGAGCCGACCAACCACCTCGACGTGCAGCACCAGATCGACCTGCTGGCCCTGCTCCGGGCCCGCCGCCGCACCACCCTGATCTCGCTGCACGACCTCAACGCGGCCGCCTCGCTCTGCGACCGGCTGCACGTGCTGCACGACGGCACGGTGGTGGCCTCCGGTCCGCCGCGCGAGGTGCTGACCGCGGACCTGCTCGCCGAGGTCTTCGGTGTCCGCGCGGCGGTGGTCGAACACCCGCTCACGGGCGATCCGTTGATCGCCTTCGACCACCGGGGGCCGGCGACGACCTGAGCGGGTGTTCGCTGGTCGGACAACCGGTCGGCCGCCCCGGTGGGACCGGGCGCCGCCGTCCCGGTGCGGCGGCCCGTCGTCCGAAGGCTCGCGGCCGGGCCGCCGGTGCCGTCCGGGACCGGCTGCGGGGCGGACCGTGACCCGTCCGGGCGATCGGTGGTTGGACCCGGTATGACGATCTCTGCACTGCCCTGGCTGCCGCTGCCGGCCACGCTCGACCAGGTCGCCCGCGTCGTCGGCCGGGGCGCCGAGCTCGCGGCGCGGGCCGACGGCGACACGCTCGCGGCGGCACGGCTCGCCGCCGAGGCCGGTGGGCGGGCGGCGGCCTGGGTGCGGCAACTCGCCGTCCGCCAGGCGGATCCGGCACACGCCCGGGCGCTCGCGGAGACCGCCCGGGCGATCGCGCGGGCCGGCAGCCACGGCATCGTCCTCGGCGGCGAACGGCTGGCCGAGGAGGATCGCCGCGCCCTGGCCGGCCGGGCCGTCCTCGGCGCGGCGGACACCGCGGTGCCGCCCGACCTGTACCCGGGGGAGCGGACGGCCCTGCTCGCGGCCTGCACCCTGGCGGCCGCGCTGCCGTCCGTGGAGGCGGACCGCCGGGCGGCCGAACTGCGTTTCCTCGCCGCGGAGCTAGCCGCGACCGCGGCCGCCGGCCAGCTCGTCGCGGCGGCCCGCGCCGCCCGCCTGGCCCCGGTGGACTCGTCCAGGCTCGTCCCCGGCCCGGAGAGCGGCGACGGCCCCCGGGCCCGCGCGGCGCACCCCGCCCACCGGGGCCTCGGCGAGCGCGCCTTCTACGTCTTCGAGCTCGTCCTCGCCCACCAGGGCGGCACCGGTGAGGAATCCCGCCGCGAAGCGCTCGCCGGCGCCCTGGACGCCACCGCACGGGGCCTGGCCGCCGCCGCGCTGCTCGGCGCCGCCGACGATCCGGCCCTGGGCCTGGACGACGAGCAGCGGCAGTACCTGACCCGGCTCGCCGCCGACCTCGACCCGCGCGTCACCAGGGACATGCGGGGCTCCGAGGGCGGCGGCCCGGCGGCGGGACGCGGAGTGCGGTAGCCGGCTCGGCCTCGGCTCAGCCCCGCAGGTGGCGGGCGCTCAGGCCGCGGCGGTCGCGCAGGAGGGTACGGAGCGGCCCCGGGCTCTCGTAGCCGACGCGGCGGGCCACGGCGGCCAGCGGCAGTGCGGTGGTGCGCAGCAGGTGTTCGGCCTGCTCCACCCGCAGGTTCTGCACCAGGCGGATCGGGGAGCAGCCCAGGGTGCGGGTGACCGTGCGCTGCAGGGTGCGTTCGCTGACGCCCAGGTCGCGGGCGGCCTCCGCGATCGACAGCGACTCGCCGATCCTGGCCCGCACCCACTGTTCGAAGGCGGAGACCAGCGGGTCGTACTGGGCCAGCGCGCTGGGGATGGTGTACGCGGCCTGCGAGGCGCGGTCGTCCACCACGAGGTAGCGCCGCACCAGGTCGGCGAGGGCAGGGCTGTGCATCCGGACGATGGCCAGCGCCAGGTCGAGGTGGCTGAAGGCGGCGCCCGCCGTGGTGACGCCGTCGCTGGTCGTCACCATGCGGCTCTCGTCCACCGTCACCCGGCCGTACCGCTCCCGGAAGACCGGGGCCAGCCACCAGCTGGTGGTGGCGCGGAGCCCGTCCAGGACACCCGATTCGGCGAGCAGGAAGGTGCCGGTGCAGGAGGTGGCGAGCGGGGTGCGCCGCTCCCTGGCCTCGGCCAGCAGTCGGCGGGCGGTCCGCTGCCCGGGTGATCCGACGAGTTCGACCAGCGCCTCCGGCCGCCGCTCCATGAGGGCCGGCAGCACGAGGACGTCGGCGTTCTCGGCCTCGGCGGCGCTCTCGGTGTCGATGCGGTGGCCGAGGCCGGTCCGCACCTGCCGCCGCACCCCGACGGTGCGGATGTCGAACCTCGGGGGCGCCGCCCCGGCCAGCTGCCCGCGCAGGGCGTTGGCCGAGTGGAGCACGTCGAGGATGCCGGAGACCCCGGAGTCGAACGCCCCGTCCAGGACGAGCACGGCTGCTTTCATCCGGACACCCTAACCGCCCCCACCTGTCGGAATCGGTGCGCGAGCTGCCGGTTCCGACACTCCCGGGCGCCGGTCCGCCCCTCCTAGGGTCGAGCCATGACCACGTACGACATGCCGGCCACCGCCGCACCGACCGACCGCACCCGCACGCACAGCTGGACGCCGCGCCCCGAGCTGACACCCGAGATCCTCGGCATGAGCGGCCTGGAGATCCTTCGGGAGGCGCTCAAGGGCGAGCTGCCGGCCGCCTCGATCATGAGCACGCTGGGTTTCCGGCTCACCGAGGTCGACGAGGGCCTCGCCGTCTTCGAGGGGGAGCCGGGCGACCACCTGCTCAACCCGATGGGGACGGTCCACGGCGGCTTCCTCGCGACCCTGCTGGACTCCGCGCTCGGCTCGGCCGTGATGACCCGGCTGCCCGCAGGAACCATGTACACCACCGTCCAGCTGGGAGTGCACATGATCCGGACGGTGCTGCCCGACACCCCCACCCTGCGCTGCGAGGGCAGGGCCCTGCACGTCGGCCGTACCACCGCCACCGCCGAGGCCCGCGTCGTCGGCGCCCACGACGGCCGGCTGTACGCCCACGGCACGACGACCTGCGCGATCCTGCGCGGCTGAGCTCCGCGGCGGCTCGGCCGCTACGAGGCGGGTACCCAGCCCTGCACGGTCGGCAGGACCTGCTCGGCGATCCGGAACAGCGCGGCCTCGTCCGGGGCGGTGTCGTCCTGGCGCCAGACGGCGAGCTCGACGGTCTCGCCGTCCAGGTCGGGGCCCAGGGCGACGGTGAGGTTCCGGGCGACGCCGCCCGTGCCGGTGCTGGTCCTCCCGCCCTTGAAGACCAGGGCCAGGGTGGCGCTGCGGTAGGTCGCCGCCGGGTGGCCGAGCACGGTCGCCGGTTCGGCCAGCAGGCTGGTCAGGCCGGTGACGTCCCGCACCGACAGGTCGTGGTTGTGGGTGATCCGCACGCAGACCGGCCCGATCTGCACCTGGGCGGAGGCGTCGAACTCCGTCGTCCCGTCCCCGTGGGTGATCGGGCCGCCGCCGGACTGCGCGATCGAGACGTGCTCCGTCGGCGCACCGATCAGGGCCGGCAGGTCGGGGCGGTTGAGTGCGGCACACAGCGCCGGGTACTCGGGCGAGTCGGTCGCCTTCGGCGGGTTGCAGGCGGCGGGCTTGCCGCCGTCTGCCACCGGGGAGCCGGAGAACAGGCCCGCCTGCCACATGCCCGCGAGAACGGCCGCGGAGAGCACCAGCGCCGCCGCGGCCTGGACGTCCGCGCCCCGCCAACCCCGCCCGAACGGGCTCTCCGGCCCGGCCGCCTCCGGCTGCGCCCCCGTGTCGGAATCCATGCGTGTCCCCCCTGCAGACCGGGCCCGCACCCCGATGATCACCGGGCGGGCGGCGTCACCCTACTCGTTCCGTCCTCGGCGAGACGCCGATTAATCGGCCGGTGCGGGCCGTCCCCGGCGCCGTGCGCCTCGATGTGGCTGGGGCGGCCGTCCCGCAGCACCGTGCGGCCGAGCCGCTCGGCCTCCGCGCGATGCATCAACTCCGTTCTGCCGTCCGCGTGGTGCACCACGCAGGAGTGCCACGGGGTGGTCCACGGGTCGGCGGCGTCCAGCAGCCGCAGGCCGAACTTCTCGGCGCCGGCCCGCTGCGGGTGGATGGAGAGCCGGACGGCCCGCGGATGGTGCTCCTCGATCAGGGAGCCCCAGGCGCGGCTGCGCCGGACCACCTCGTAGGCGCGGCGCCGGCAGTCCCGTTGCAGGGCCGACCTGGTGCCGGTGAACCCGACGGTGTCGTCGAGCAGGAAGCGGGTGACTCCCCGGTAGAGGGCGAGGGTGTCCGGGTCGCTGCGGACCTCCGCCCGCAGGGCCGCCAGGTCCGGTGCGTACCGGGCCTCGACCAGGGTGCGTTTGGCCTCGTAGGGCAGGTCGCCGAGGACGTCGCGGAGGTCGAAGAAGGAGAGGCGGGCGAGCCCGTCACGGCGGACGACGGCGGTGAGCGCGTCGGCGTACTCGTCGATGTGCCCGTCCGGCACCCCGACGAGATCGCCGAAGACGTGGCCGTCGGAGCAGACCACGATCCGGGCACCCGGCGAATGGACGCGCGCCACCTCCGCGCACAGCCCGTCCAGGAAGGCCAGGGAGAGCCGCTCGCCCTCGTCGGGCAGGTGCCCCAGCACCTTCGCCGGGCTGGGCGACTTGCACGGGAAGCCGGGCAGGGTGAGGACCACCGGCTCGCCGGCGGCCACGAAGGCGGCGATCCGCCGCAGTTGGAGCGGGAAGGCGGCGGCCGGCAGGTCGCGGGAGCCGTCCGCGGACCGCCGGTGGGGGAGCAGCACCTCCAGGACGGCGGTGCTGGTGCGCTCCACGGCGGGCGGGAGCTGGGTGCGGTGCGGCGCGGTGAGGGTGCCGGCGGGCGGCATGCGGGTACTCCTGGAGTCCGGTCGGGTGGGGTGCGGTCCGGTCGCTGCCGGACGGGTCGGTGGCTGACGGGCCGGTGGCTGACGGGCCGGTGGCGGGTCGGGTGCGGGGCGGCGGGTGCGGGACGGTTCAGAGCCGGCGGTCGTACGCCACCGGGAGGCGGTCGACGCCGCGGGCGAGCACGGCGGGGATCCACTCGACGGCGTCCAGGTCCCCGGCCGGGCGCAGGCCCGGCAGCCGGGCGATCAGGGTGCCGAGCGCGATCTGCAGTTCGGCGCGGGCGAGTGCGGCGCCGGGGCAGAAGTGCGCGCCGTGGCCGAAGGCCAGGTGGGCGTTGGGGGTGCGGTCGAGGTCGAGGGTGTCGGCGTCGGGGAAGTGGGACCCGTCGCGGCCCGCGGCCGCCAGCGAGACGATCACCGAGTCGCCGGCCGGGACCCGGGTGCCGTGCAACTCGCCGTCCTCGGCGAGGAACCGCCAGGTGGTCAGCTCGAACGCGCCGTCGTGGCGCAGCAGTTCCTCCACGGCGCGGGGCAGCAGGTCGGGTTCGGCGCGCAGCCGGTCGAGCTGCCCGGGGTGGCGGAGGAGCGTCATCAGCATGGTGGAGATCTGGTTGGTGACGGGCTCCTGGCCGGCGACGAGGAGCTGGAACACCATCGAGTCCAGTTCCGCGCGGGTCAGTTCGCCGTCGTCGTGGGCGGCGACCAGTCGGGCGAGCAGGCTCCCGTCCGCGTCGCCGGCCCGGCCCCGCTCGGCGTCCACCACCTCGGCGATGTACCCCTGCAGGGCGCGCAGTCGGGCCTCGTAGGCGGGTCGGCCCGGGTCGGCCGGGCCCACCGGCTGGACGACCTTGCCCCAGTCCCGGTCGAAGCGCGCCGCCAACTCCTCCGGCAGGCCGATCACTTCGGCGAGCACCTGGAACGGGAAGCGGGCCGCGAAACCGGCCACCAGATCGGCGCCGCCGGTGGCGGGCAGTGCGTCCACCAGCGCGTCGGCGAGGCGCTGGAACCGCGGGCGGAGCTCCGCCACCCGGCGCGGGGCGAAGGCGTCGCCGAGCAGGGCGCGCATCGCGGTGTGCCGGGGCGCGTCCTGGTGCAACAGATGGACCTGCAGCTGGGAGTGCTGCGGCTCGGGCATGATCGAGGCGAGCCGGCGCCACGTGTCGTTCCCGAGGGCGTGGTTCTTGCCGAGCCGCGGGTCGGTCAGGGTGTCCCGGGCGGCCGCGTAGCCGGTGACCAGCCACGCGGCGATCCCGCTGGGGAATCGGACGCGGTGCACCGGTCCGGCTTCTCGCAGCAGCCGGTAGAGCGGGTACGGGTCGCGCTTGAACTCCCGGCCGTACAGCGGAACCGGCTCGGGGAGGTCCGTGGCGCCGGTCACGGGGCAGACCGGCTCGGGTGCGGACATGCTGGAGACTCCTTGATAGGTGACGATGCGTCAGGCAGTTCGGTGGTGACGCCCGGAGGCGGCGAGCAGGACGGCCGCGGAGCCGACGCAGGAGGCGGCAGCCACCAGCCCGGTGCGGAGGCCACCGGGCCCCGCGGTGGCGGTGGCGGTGGCGAGCGCCGGGCCGACCGCGAAGCCCAGGCTGCGGGCGAGCTGGACGGCCGAACCCGCGGCGCCCAGCCGGCCCGGCGGTGCACCCGCCAGCGCCAGGGCCTGCACCGGGCCGCCGTACAGGCCCATCCCGCAGCCGGCGAGAGCCAGCCGCCACGCGGTGTCCTGCGGCGTCCAGGCGGAGCCGAGCAGAAGCAGCAGACCCGCCGCGGTGAGGACGGCGCCCGCGCAGGCGGTCGGCCGCGTGCCGAGCCGCTCGGCCAGCCGCCCGCCGACCCGGCCGGTGACGGCCATGGCTAGCGGGAAGCAGAGCATGGCCAGGCCGGTCGCGGTGGCACTGGCCGACGCACCGCGCTGGAGGTGCAGCGCGGTGAGGTACTGCATGGCGGCCACCCCTGCCGCGAGCGCGGCGACCGCGCCGTGCACCGGCGTCAGCAGCGCGACGGTGGCCCGTCCGGCGGGCCGGCGCAGCCAGAGCGCCGCAGGGACGGCCGAGGCCGCCGCCAGTGGCAGCAGCGTCCACCCGCCGGGGGTGAGGGTGAGGGCGAGCAGCACCGCCGCGACCGCGCCGCCGATCAGCGCCGCGTCGGCGAGCGACGCCCGGTCCGGCACGCGGAGCGGACCGTCCCACGGCTCGCCCGGCGGCGCCGCCCGCCGCACCGTCCACAGCGCGACCAGGCAGACCGGGACGGTGGCCGGCAGGACGGCCCGCCAGCCCGCCGCGTCCAGCAGCGGCCCGCCGAGCGCGGGGCCGGTCACCGCGCCCAGCGGACCGAGCGTCGCCGGGACACTCAACGCCCGTGCCCGCAGCGCCGGTCGGACGGCCCGCGCCGCCAGCACCGGCATCAGCACGAACAGCAGTGCGCCGAACACCCCCTGCACGGCCCGCGCGGCGATCAGCCAGGCCGCGCCGGGCGCCACCGCCGCAGCGGCCCCGCCCAGCGCGAACCCGGCCGCCGCCAGCTGCACGGCGGCCCGCAACCCCACCCCGTCCAGCCACCGCCCGGCCGGCAGCAGCAGCGCCACCAACGGAAGTTGGTAACCGAGCGCGGCCCACTGCGCGGTGCCCTGGGCCACCCCGAGGTCGTCCGCGACCGAGGGCAGCGCCAGGTTGACGGCGTTCATGTCCGACAGCGCGGTGAACGACAGCAGCCCGGCGACGGCGACCAGCCCCCAGCGGTCCTGCTGCGGCGGAGCCGCCGGGTCGGCCGTGCCGGTCATCACAGATCCTTCCGAGGCGGGACGGACACCACCGGTCGGTGACGCCCGCCCCACCAGTCGGCCGCGACCCGCACCGGGTTCCCGAACACGCGGAGGATTTTCGACCGCCCGCGGACCGGGCGGGTTCCCCCGCCGCACGGCACGGCGGACCCACCGAGTCCGTGGGGCCATGCGGACAGGACTGCCCGGCCCCGGTGGTGGCCGACCACCGGATCGGCCGTCCGATCAGGCCGGGACCGGTACCGCCTCGTCCCGGGGGCTTGCCGCGGCCTCCGCCTCCCGGAGCAGGGCCACCAGTTGCTCCCGGGCGCGGGCGACGCGGGAGCGGACGGTGCCGATCGGGCAGCCCGCCACCTCGGCGGCCTCGCCGTAGCTCATCCCGATCACCTGGGTCAGAACGAAGGCCTCGCGGCGCTGCTCCGGCACCCGGGCCAGCAGGTCGCCGAGGGCTATCCCGTCCTCGAATCCTCCGGTCACCGCCGGTCGGTGGCGTTCCACCGCCTCCTCCCAGTCGGGCACGTCCGCGCACCGGGGACGGACCGCGGCACTGCGGTAGCGGTCGATCACGGTGCGCCGGGCGATCGACAGCAGCCAGGTGCGGGCGGAGGAACGGCCGGCGAAGCCGGGCAGGCTCCGCAGGGCCCGCAGGAAGGTCTCCTGGGCGAGGTCGTCGGCCGCGTCGGTGCCCGCGAGGTGGGCGACGAAACGCCACACGTCGCGCTGGGTGGCCCGGACGAACGCCTCGACGTCCTCGCTGCGGCCGTGCCGTGCGGCGAGGGCGAGTTCGGTGAGCAGAGCGTCATCCACGGCGCACCCCCCGTCGGGCCCGGTCTCCCGGGGCGGACGGCGCTACCGCCGGTGCCGTGCGGTGGTGGACGATGGGCGGATGACCTGTGCCGACCACCGCGACGCGATCTCCGCGCAACTCGACGGCGAGACACCCGCCGACGTCGACGCCGACATCGCACCGCACTGCGCCGACTGCGCCGAGTGGCTGGCCGCCGCCCGGCGGTTGCAGGCCCTGACGCGGGCCGCGCCGGGCCCCTCGCCGGACTGGACGGAACGGCTGCTCGGAGGCCTCGGCCTCCGAGGCGGCGGAGCCCCCCGGCCGGGGGACGGTACGGGCACGGACAAGTGAACTCATGAAGGGTCCTGACGGCATGGAGCGTGCGTGGCGCGCCCCGGGTCGCGGCGGACGGATCGTGCCCGGACCTCGTGCGACGGTCCGGCCCGATCCGTAGGACACGCCCGTGGGCGCGCCGACCTGGTACCGGCCGGCGCCGCCGCCCGCCCGTCCCCGGGCACAACCCGCCACCCACCCGGCTACCGCGAACTCTGGCGGCTACAGGGGCGGTTCCACAGGTGCGGCGGTTCCTGGGACGGGCCCGGCGGTGCGCCGGCCCGGCCGCCGCCCGCACCGGCGGACCGGAGCGGGCAGCGGCGACCTGCCCGCCGCCGCGCCGGGTCGACACCTGGCGGGCGGCGGGCTGTTCAGACGGTCGGTACCGCCGCCGGCGGACCCCGCCGGCCCACCGCGTGGGCGAGCGCGGGCTGCCGCGGCCGACGCACCCGATGCACCGCGGGACGGAGGGTCCGCGGCAGCTCGGGCCGGTACGGCGCCGGCAGCAGCACCAGCGGCGCGAACACCTCGGCCAATGTCCGCAGCGCCGCCGCCAGCGCGGTCAGCGCGGCCTCGCCGCGCCACAGCAGAAGCGAGCAGGCGAGCGCCGCCGCCAGGTGCGCGGCGGCCATCCCCGGCGACATGCCGTGCAGCAGCGCGTGGCCGCCCGTGTGCGCGGCCGCCCCGTGGACGGCGTGTCCGTGGCCGGCGGCCGCGCCGAGCACGGCAGGGTCGAGCCCGGCCGCCCGTGCGAGCTCCACCGGATCGACCCCGCCCGGGGTCTCGCCGTGCACGCACAACAGCAGCCGCACCAGGTCGGTGGAGGGCGCCGCGGGCGCCGCCGAGGTTCGTTCGAAGAGCAGGTGGAGCGCGGCCTGGGCCGCCGTCATCCAGCCGGCGATCGCCGCGATCCCGCGCTGCCGCCCGGCCATCGCCCAGGTCCCGACCGCCGTCCCGGCCGTCGCGGCGCCGAGCACCGGCGCCGAAACCGCGTCACCGGACACGGCGGCATGCCCCACCGCGGCCAGCGCCACGCACACCGTGGCGAAGACCGAGACCCGAAGGAGCCGGAGCTGACAGACGATCACAACCCGGCCATCCTCGCATCCACCCGCACCCCGCCCCGCACCGCCCCCGGGAGGGAACGTCTTGGTGACGGTGCCGTCCCCGAGTCTGGCGGCATGGGTGCTCCACGGACCGGCGGGCCGACGGCGCCGGGTAGTCTGCGGCCGTGATCGTCCACCTGCTCTGACACGTCGCCCACCACAACGAGGCCGCCGAGGACGGCGGCGCGCTGCACCTCGAAGGCGAGGACGTGTACCTCGACGAGCAGGACGGCGACGACGCCAAGCTCCTCGGCGTCTACTCCACCCGCACGGCGGCCGAGGACAGGATCCGCCGGGCCCGCCTGCTGCCCGGCTTCGCCGACGAGCCGGACTGCTTCCTGATCGCCGAGCACCCGGTCGACCGCGACGAGTGGACCGGAGGCTTCGTCCGCGTGCCGGTCGCCCCGCAAGGCGAATAATCGGTGGGGCCGGCCCGGGCGGTCTGCCACGATCGGCGGATGGGCGTGTTGGACGGGGTGGCAGGGCGGGTCGCCGGCGGGGCGACGGTGGAGTTCCGGCCGAGCGGTTCGTCGATGGTGCCGCTGGTCCGCAGCCGGCAGGCGGTGGTCGTGGCGCCGGTGGATGCGGCGAAGCTGGAGGTCGGGGACATCGTGCTGGCCCGGGTCGCCGGGACGGTCTACCTGCATCTGGTGTCGGCGCTGGAGCCGGCCAGGAGGCGGGCGCAGATCAGCAACAACCGCGGCCGGGTGAACGGTTGGACCGGGTACGACCGGGTCTTCGGCATCTGTGTGTCGGTGGAGGGCGTGCCGAGGGCGGGCGCCGCGGCGAAGGTGCGGGCGGACCGGCCCCGCTGAATCGGCGACCCCGCGGGACAGGGGACTCCCGGCCGGGGTGGCCGGGGCCCTTGGGCCCTACCGGGGCCGGTGCGGGCGGCGCACGCTCGAAGTACCGACGGCACTCGGCGGCAAGGAGTGATCCACCATGATCCAGCCGGCCCTCACCCGTGACGAGCTGCGCGCTCTGGCCGCCGCCGGCGGCGCCGCACCGTCCCTGCACAACAGCCAGCCCTGGCGGTTCCGGCCGAGCGCCGACCTGCGCCGCCTGGAGGTGTTCGCGGACTACCGCCGGGCCGTCCCGGTGACCGACCCCGACGGGCGGGCGCTGCACATCTCGATCGGCGCCGCGCTGTTCAACCTGCGGGTGGCCGCCCTGCACTTCGGGCGCACCCCCGTGGTCCGGATGCTGCCCGGTCACCTCGGCCGGCAGCCGCTGGCCGAACTCGACCTGACGGAGGCCGGGACGGCCGGGGCCGAGCCGTTCGGCCGCGACCTCTACCCGGCGGTGTTCCGCCGGCACTCGAGCCGCGAGCCCTTCGCCAACCGGGACGTGCCGGAGTCGGTGCTCGGTGAATTCCTCGACGCAGCCCGGGCCGAGGGTGCCGTGATGACGGCGCTGGAGGAGTCGGAGGTCCGGCGGGTCCTCGATCTGACGGCGGAGGCGGAGGCGCGGATCGCCGCCGACGTGGCCCGCCAGGCGGAGACCCGCTCCTGGCTGCGGCCCGAGGCGCCCGCCGTGGACGGCATCCCGGCCGCCGCCCTCGGCCCGCAGGACCACGACGCCCGGGTGCCGATGCGGAGCTTCACCGGCCGCCCGCCCGCGCCCGCCGTCCTCGCCCCGCCGCCCACCCGCCGGTTCGAGGCACTGCCGCAGCTGGCAACCCTGACCACCCGCGGCGACCGTGCGGCGGACTGGCTGCGGGCCGGCCAGGCGATGGAGCGGGTCTGGCTGCTCGCCACCGTCCACGGCCTGCGGGTCTCCGTCCTCCACCAGGCCGTCGAGTGGCCCGACACGCGGCTGCTGCTCCGTGACCCCGAGCGGGGCCCGGGCCACGTCCAGCTGGTGCTGCGCTTCGGCTACGGCCCGCCCGGCCCGGCCACCCCGCGCCGCCCCGTCGGCGAGATCCTCGACCTCCCGACCCCGCCGGGAATCGCGCAGGGAACGTGACGGATCCGCAGGCGATCGGTGAATGAATCGACCGCCCTGTCTGACGCCTCGCCATATGTGCGACAGAATTGAATGTCTGACGGGTCGGCGATTATCGGCGAATTGACGCCCGGGGTCCGGAACGGGCCCCGGGAATCGTCCCCGGCGGACGCCCAGTAAGGTCCTCTCGACAACACGACGGTCAGAGGGTCTTGGGCATTCATGAGTGAGCCGGATTTCCGGGTGCGTCCGGACGCGTTGCAGCGTTACGCGGCCTTGGTGGAACAGCAGAGCGCACGGCTGGCGGCCGTACAGGGCGCACTTGCCGGGGTGGAGGTCCCGGCCGGCGCGTTCGGCCACCTGCCCGACTCGGAGGAGCTCCGCGAGGGCTACTTCGAGCACGCGCAGGCCGAGCAGGAGAACCTCGCCGACCTCATGGAGGTCCTCGACCACGTCAGCGGGGGCCTGCAGGAGTCCGCGTCCGCCTACCGCGACAGCGAGGACGAGATAGGCCGCGGCGTCGGGGGCGGGGCCCGATGACCACTGCCGCCGACGTCGCGGGCGCCTACAAGTGGACCCGCGACTGGATGAAGGAGCCGCTGCTCCCGCTCCCCGAGATCCACAACCCCGCGCAGGGCGCCATCGACCGGGGACTGGACGACACCGTCCGCTGGGCCCTGGAGAAGTCCGGGCTGATGGGGTGGCTGGAGCAGGTCACCGGTGACGCGGACGCCCTCACCGCCGCCGCCCGGACGTGGCAGGACCAGGCCCGGGCCACCCGCGAGATCGCCGAGGAGCTCCGCCGCGGCGGCGAGGCGCTCTCCGCCGACTGGCACGGGCAGGCCTCCGCCGCGTTCGGACTCCACATGGGCCAGGTCGTGGAGGCGATCGACGCCACCGCCGAGGACATGGCGCAGACCGCGCAGATCCTCAGCCAGGCCGCCGCCGAATGCCGGCTCGCCGAGGACCTGGTGGTCGAGATCATCCGCGAGGCGATCGAATGGCTCGCCGTCACCCTGGCGGCCGGCCTGGTCGCCGACATCCTGACCCTGGGACTCGCGACCGTCGTCGACGCCCTCGTGGTCGAGGCCGAAATGCTGGTCTTCATCGCCCGCGTCGAAAAGGTCTCGGTCAGCCTGGCCCGCAAACTGCGCACCCTGCGCCGCCTCATCAAGGAGATGCGGGAGGCGGAGAAGGCGGGCGCCGCCATCAAGCGCGCCAATTCCGCGCGCAAGATGGTCGGCCGGATGCGCAAGGGCGGCAAGTCGGCGTTCAACCCGGGCAGCTGGGCCAACCCGTACAAGTCGCCGGAGCGTTTCCTGACCTCCACCGCGCTCAAGGGATTCCAGGGCGCGGTCGCGGAGCCGCTCCTGGAGGGCGCCACCGGGCTCACCGGCTCGCCCACCGCGCCGATCGGCGACGCCTTCAACAGCGACACCAACATCGACGCGATCGCCAGGGACGTGGACGGCCGGCCCGCGGCGCCCGCCTACCGGGTGCCGAAGAGCCGGATCGAGGAGGCCTTCGGCTGATGGCGCCGGCGAACCCGAAACTCGAACAGGCCTACCGGGAGCGGTTCCACCGCTGGTCGCAGCTGCCCCTGCCCTGGCTGCAGCCCGGCGAACGGCTGCACGGCGTCGCCGACGTCGGCCTGGACAGGTACGTCCGCCGCCGGCTGCCCAGGCGCCACCGGACGGCGCAGCGCCCGCCGGAGGCCGCGGCCGGGCGCCGGCGCGGCTGCCTGCCGGCCGTCCTGCTGCTGCCACTGCAACTCCTCGACCTGGAGGGCTTCGTCGAGGCGATCGGCGAGTCCACCGTGCGCGGGCTGCGGCGGGCGTTCCACGGACGCCCGTTCGCCGGCGGCTGGGGCAGCCTGGCCGGCCGGTTCGTCGTCGCCGTGCGGACGGGACCGAGCACCCACCGCCGCTTCCGGCACGGCCGCGCCCTGCTCGCCGTCACCGACCGGCGGATCCTGCTGGTCGACCACGACCACGGCGAACTCATGGCCGACTTCCCCCGGACCGAACTGTCCCGCACCGGCGCGGTCCGCACCCGCCAGCCGCAGCGCGTCGACCTGGTCTTCGCGGACGGCTCCCTCGTCGCCGTCGTCGCCCGCTCCCACGAGTACGCCCGGGGTGTGCGCGCCCTGGTCGAGGGGTAACGGCCCGTGCTGACCCCGCGGGGCCGCGCGGCACCCCGTCCGGGGGCTGCGCGGCCCGCCGCGGCGGAGAACGATGGGAAGCGGCGGAGGGAGACCACCATGGCCCAGCACACCGACCTGCCGGCCGCCGCCCGGCCCACCGCACTGCTCGGACTCGCCGAGGAGGCGCTGCGGTGCGCCACCGCCGCAGCCCTGACCGGTCCCGGCAGCCCGCCGGACAGCGCCGTGACGGCCGCCGAACGCGCCCTGCGGCCCCTGCAGGACGCCCTGGAGGACGACGCCTCCGCGCTGCTCGCCGGCGCCGAACCGCAGCCGCGCGGCACCCGCGCCCTGCTGGCCGAGGTGCACCTCGGCGCGGACGTCCAGCAGCTCGGCGAACTCGCCCGCCGGATCACCGAGATCGCCGCCGCGCGCAGCACCCGCGGCCCGCTGCCCGCCGACCTGCGGACCCCGCTCGGGGAGATGGCCGTCCTCGGCCTCGCCATGCTCGCCACCGCCGGACGGAGCCTGCGCGACCCCCGCGCCGACGACCTGGCCGAGCTGCACGGCGACCGCACCGAGATGGCCCGCCACCAGGCCCGCCTCTACGCGCGCCTGCTCGACGCCGACCCGCCCGCCGACCGCACCGACACCGTCGACGCCACCCTCCTCGCCGGCCACTACGACCGCTGCGCCCACCACGCCCTCTCCGCCGCCCGCCACGCCGCCCTCTTCGCGGGCCGGTGACGCCCCGCGTCCGGCGATGAACCATGCCCGTGACGCGACGTGCGGCGGGCCTCAGGACCGCCGCGGCCCAAGCCGACGTTCGGCGCGGCCCCGCTTGTCGCTGTCGCCGGACCGGCGGGCGTGGGCCAGCAGGCGGGCACGCAGTGGTTCGGGCAGGGCGGCGACGTCCTGCTGCTGGTGCGGGCGGGTCTTCCAGCCCACCAGGTGCCGCACGGCCCCGGCGTCGTGCCGGTCGTCGGCGCGTGGGTCGGCCAGGCCGGCGAGGAGGTCGGCGACGGGCACTCGGCCGAGCAACTCGTCGGGCACGCCCTCGTGGACGGGGTAGCCGGAGCATCGGCCGCTGCCGGCGCCGTGCCAGGCCAGCAGGGCCAGCGCCCGTTCGACCCGGTCGGGGACCGTCCGCCGCAGCCGGTCCTCGAGGTCCGCGAGCAACTCGGGGGTGGCCGCGCCGCCGGTTCGCGACAGGTCGAGGATCCGGTCGGCGAGGCCGTGCAGGCCGGCGGGCATCGCGGCCAGCCAGCCGCGCTCCTCCGCGTCGCGTTCCTCCGCCTGCCGCCGGTCGGCCTCGAACTGCCGCAGCGGACCCGGCATGCCGTGCCCGTCCAGCCAGTCCAGCAGCCGGCGGCCGTCGGTGAGGGCGGCGTCGCCGTCCCACCGCGCCCACCGCAGCGTCACCCCGTGGTGGAGGACGACGACGGCGAGCTGCCGGCCGTCCGGGGCGAGGAACTCGAACCGGACGTCCCCGAGGCACATGCAGTGGAACCCGGGCAGCGCGTCCACGGCCATGGCGGTACGCAGCCGCGTCGACTCCGCCGGGCCGGAGAGCTCCACCTGGAGCTCCCTGGCCGCCGTGGCGGCGCCCTTGCCGAAGCCGTCCACCGGGGCCACCCGGACCTCATGTGCCTGGTGCAGCACGCGGTCCAGCGCTGTCGTTCCGTCCATGGACGGCTCCCTCCCGGCCGGCCGCGGGCACCCGCCCGCCGCTCGGTCCGCCCGATCCCACCGCAGGGACCCGCCGTCCCGCAAGCCGATTCCTCCGGCAGCCACGGCTCCGGCAGCCACCACCGGCTCCGTCAGCCACCGGCTACGGCAGGCCCGCGGCGGCGGTGGCGTCGCGGAGCAGTCCGGCGGTGCGCGGGTCGGTGACGGTGCCGGCGTGGGCGATCAGCAGGCCGGTGAGGTCGGGGTCGGCGGGGTCGACGGTGAGGAGGCCGTCGGGGACGAGGACGGCGAGCAGGGCGGCCACCGCCTGCGCGTAGGCGGTGGAGGCGGTGGCCGGCACCGCGGCGGCCAGGTCGCCGGCTCCGATCACCAGGACGCCGCCGACGGTGCGTTCGGCTCCGGCCACGGCCGGTTCGACGCTCCGGCCGTCGGCGTCGCAGACCAGGTCGACGACCACCGAGCCGGGCCGCAGCGAGCGGACGGCCGCCGTGTCGATGGACATCGGCGCGGTCTCGGTGCTGCTGACCACGACCTCGAAGCGGGACAGCACGGCGGCCCGGCGCCGGACGTCCCACGAGCCGAGCGGCAGCACGAACCCGCCGTGGGCGGCGATCGCCGCCTGCGCGGCCCGGCCGGTGTCGTAGGCGTGGACGGTCGCGCCGAGCCGGCGCGCGGTGTCGATCGCCCGGAGCCCGGCCGGGCCGGCGCCGAGCACCAGGACGAGGGCGGGTTCGGTGACGCCGCCCGCGAGCTCCCGGCCCAGGCGGTCCGCGGCGAGCAGTACGGCCTTGTACCCGGCCAGTGAGGCCTGCCCGGCGCCGGCGTCGAGGCGTCCGGGCGGCAGGCCGGGCCGCCCGGGCGGGTCGGTGCCGATCAGGGTCAGCCCGGCGTCCGCCCAGCGCCGGACGAGGTGCGGTGCGCGCCAGGCCCGCAGCAGGCAGAGCAGCAGCTGCCCCCGGTGCAGTCGGGCGACGGTCTCCGCCGGTGGCCGCCGTACCGCGGCCAGCACGTGGGCGCGGGCGGCGAGTTCCCCGCCGCCGACGAGTGCGGCGCCCGCCGCCGCGTAGGCCGCGTCCGGGAACCCGGCGGCCGTGCCCGCCCCGGCCTCGACGAGGACGTCCACCCCCAGCTCGCGCACCGCCGGCACCGCGCGCGGCACGAGCGCCACCCGCCGCTCGCCCGGAAGGCTCTCGCGGCAGATCCCCAACACCACGGCCGACATCGCCACGCTCCGACCTGCCCTGTCCACCCCCAGTATCCCCTGTTTGCGCGGCATCCCCTGTTTGCGGTGGCCGCCGCCCCGGCCGGAGACTGGAACGTGCTCGGGGTTCCCCGCTAGGAGGCGGTCGTGGCGGCACCGGGTTGGCAGTTCTGGGTGGACCGGGGCGGCACGTTCACCGACGTCGTCGCCCGGCGCCCGGACGGCCGGATCGTCACCTGCAAGGTGCTCTCCGAGGACCGCGGCCGGCGCGACCCGGCGGTCTCCGGCATCCGCGCACTGCTCGGTCTCGGCCCCGACGATCCGCTCGACGGCGTGCCGATCGACGCCGTCCGGATGGGCACCACGGTCGCCACCAACGCCTTGCTGGAACGCACCGGCGAGCGCACCGCCCTGGTGGTCACCCGCGGGTTCGGCGACGCCCTGCGGATCGGCTACCAGAACCGCCCGCACATCTTCGCCCGCGAGATCGTCCTGCCCGAGCAGCTGTACGAGCGGGTGGTCGAGGCGGACGAGCGGATCACCGCCGACGGCACCGTGCTGCGCCGTCCCGACTTGGCCGCCCTCGGCGAGGCGCTGCGCGCCGCGCACCGGGACGGCATCCGCTCGGTCGCGGTGGCCTGCCTGCACAGCCACCTGC
Organism: Streptomyces sp. TLI_235; assembly: GCA_002300355.1. Classification (NCBI taxonomy): domain Bacteria; kingdom Bacillati; phylum Actinomycetota; class Actinomycetes; order Kitasatosporales; family Streptomycetaceae; genus Streptomyces; species Streptomyces sp. TLI_235. The sequence goes on along the minus strand of NSGV01000002.1, from coordinate 458,456 downwards.
ACCCCGGGCACGAGCGGCTGATCGGCGAGGCGGCCCGCGCCGCCGGCTTCACCCAGGTCTCGCTCTCCAGCGAGGTCAGCCCGCTGATGAAGCTGGTGCCGCGCGGCGACACGACGGTGGTGGACGCCTACCTCTCGCCGGTGCTGCGCCGCTACGTCGACCGGGTGGCGGACCGGCTGCGGGGGGTGCGGCTGATGTTCATGCAGTCCAACGGCGGGCTGGCCGCGGCCGGGCACTTCCGCGGCAAGGACGCCGTCCTCTCCGGCCCGGCCGGCGGGATCGTCGGGATGGCCCGGATGTCCGAACTCGTCGGCCACGACCGGGTGATCGGCTTCGACATGGGCGGCACCTCGACCGACGTCTCGCACTACGCGGGCGCCTACGAGCGGGTGTTCACCACCCAGGTGGCCGGGGTGCGGCTGCGCGCCCCGATGCTGGCGATCCACACGGTGGCGGCCGGCGGCGGCTCGGTGCTGCACTTCGACGGCAGCCGCTACCGGGTCGGCCCGGACTCGGCCGGCGCGGTGCCCGGCCCGGCCTGCTACCGCGGCGGCGGCCCGCTCACCGTCACCGACGCCAACCTGATGCTGGGCCGGATCCAGGCCGACCGCTTCCCACGGGTGTTCGGGCCGGACGGCGACCAGCCGCTCGACCTGGCCGCCGTCCGGCGGCGGTTCACCGAGCTCGCCGCGGAGATCCGGGCCCGCACCGGTGACGACCGGGGCCCGGAGGAGGTCGCCGAGGGCTTCCTGCGGATCGCCGTCACCAACATCGCCAACGCGGTGAAGCGGGTCTCCGTCCAGCAGGGCCACGACGTCACCCGGTACGCGCTGACCGTCTTCGGCGGGGCGGGCGGGCAGCACGCCTGCGCGGTCGCCGACGCGCTCGGCATCCGCACGGTGATCGTCCCGCCGATGGCCGGGATGCTCTCCGCCCTCGGCATCGGCCTGGCCGACACCGCCGTGCTGCGCGAGCAGTCGGTGGAGGCCGTGCTGGAGCCCGCCGCCATGCCGCGGATCGAGGAGCTCGCCGAGGAGTTGACCGCGGCCGCCCGCGCCGAACTGCTCGCCGAGGACGTCCCGGAGGACCGCATCCGCACCGTCCGTCGGGCCCATCTGCGCTACGACGGCACGGACACCGCCGTCCCCGTCGACCTCGCCGGCGCGGACGCCATGGCCGCCGCCTTCGAGACCGAACACCGCACGCTGTACTCCTTCCTGATGGACCGTCCGGTCGTGGTGGAGTCGCTGGCCGTGGAGGCCACCGGTCTCACCGACCCGCCCGACCTGGCCTCGCTCGGCGCCGACACCGACCCCGACGCCGGTGCCGGTGCCACTTCGGGGCCGGAGCACGTGCGGCTCTGGACCGGCGGCGGCCGGCAGCGGGCCGCGCTGCTCCGCCGCGAGGAACTCCGGCCCGGGCAGCCGGTGTCGGGCCCGGCCGTGATCACCGAATCCGGCTCCACCACCGTCGTCGACCCCGGCTGGCGGGCCACCCGCAGCCCGCTCGGCCACCTGCTGATGGAACGCGCCGCCGCGCCCGAGCCCGCCGACGCCACCGCCGCGGCCGACCCGGTGCTGCTGGAGGTCTTCAACAACCTCTTCATGGCGATCGCCCAACAGATGGGCGCCCGGCTGGAGTCCACCGCCCAGTCGGTCAACATCAAGGAGCGGCTGGACTTCTCCTGCGCGCTCTTCGACCCGGAGGGCAACCTCGTCGCCAACGCCCCGCACATCCCCGTCCACCTCGGCTCGATGGGCACCACCGTCAAGGAGGTGCTGCGCCGCCGCGGCGGCTCCTTCCGCCCCGGCGACGCCTACGCCGTCAACGACCCGTACCACGGCGGCACCCACCTGCCCGACATCACCGTGGTGACGCCGGTCTTCGACCGGGCCGGTGAGCGGATCCTCTTCTTCGTCGCCTCCCGCGGCCACCACGCCGAGATCGGCGGCCTGACACCCGGTTCGATGCCGGCCGCCAGCCGCCGGATCGAGGAGGAGGGCGTGCTCCTCGACGACTGGCTGCTGGTCCAGGACGGCCGGCTGCGCGAGGCCGAGACCCGGCGGCTGCTCACCGCGGGCCGCTATCCGTCGCGCAATCCGGACGCCAACCTCGCCGATCTGCGGGCGCAGATCGCCGCCAACCGCAAGGGAGTCGAGGAGGTCGGCGCGATGATCGACCACTTCGGCCTCGACGTGGTGCAGGCGTACATGCGGCACGTCCAGGACAACGCGGCCGAGGCCGTCCGCCGGGTCGTCGACCGGCTGGAAGAGGGCGGTTGCCGCTACGAGACGGACTCCGGGGCGGTGATCGAGGTCCGGGTGACGGTGGACCGGCGGGCCCGCACCGCCACCGTGGACTTCACCGGCAGCTCGCCGCAGCTCGCCGGCAACCACAACGCGCCCTCGGCGGTGGTCACCGCGGCGGTGCTCTACGTCTTCCGCACCCTGGTCGCCGACGACATCCCGCTGAACGACGGCTGCCTGCGCCCGCTGCGGATCGTGGTGCCGCCCGGCTCCATGCTGGCGCCGGAGCACCCGGCGGCGGTGGTCGCCGGGAACGTCGAGACCTCGCAGGCCCTGGTCGGCGCGCTGTACGCGGCGCTCGGGGTGCAGGCGGAGGGCTCCGGCACGATGAACAACGTCAGCTTCGGCAACCGCCGCCACCAGTACTACGAGACGCTGGGCTCGGGCTCCGGCGCGGGGGAGGGGTTCGACGGCGCCCCGGTCGTCCAGACGCACATGACCAACTCCCGGCTCACCGACCCGGAGGTGCTGGAGTGGCGGCTGCCGGTGCTGCTGGAGGAGTTCGCCGTCCGGCCGGGCAGCGGCGGCGCCGGGCGGTGGCGCGGCGGGGACGGCGCGGTGCGCAGGCTGCGCTTCCGCGAGCCGATGACCGTCAGCCTGCTCACCGGCCACCGCCGCGTCCCACCGTACGGCCTGGCGGGCGGCGCGCCGGGGGCGCTCGGCGCCAACCGGATCGAGCGGGCCGACGGCACGGTCGAGCGGCTGGCCGGCTGCGACGTGGCGGAGGTCGCGGCCGGCGACGTCCTGGTGGTCGAGACCCCGGGCGGCGGTGGGTACGGCACGCCGGAGTGACCGTACCCGCCGGGGCGGCGGCGGTCAGTGCGGCCCGGCGGGGGCGAGCAGGTGCCGCAGCGACCGGTTGTGCCGGCGCAGCCAGGCGCGGTACGCGGGGTTGACGCTGGCCAGATCCAGATAGGCCCGCCGCAGGTCGGTCCAGAGCCCGTCCAGGGCCGGGCCGCCGATCGCGCCGGGCCGCCAGGTGAGCAGCAGCCGGACGGCGAGCGGGTCGCCGTGCACGGGCCGCAGTACGGTACCGGGGCCGGGCGGCGACGTGGGCTGGCAGGGGCGGACGGCCTCGCCGGAGGCGACGAGTTCGGCGGCGGTGGCGTTGTCCCGGACCTGGACGACCCGCGGGTCGAGACCGGCCTCGGCGAAGACCCGGCGCAGCGCCGCGTACTCGTGGTCGGCGGTCGGATCGACCATCCAGGTGTCGCCGGCGAGGTCGGCGAGTCTGACCTCCGGTTGGCCGGCCGCGGGGTGTCCCTCGGCGAGGGCGACGAACTGCGGTTCGCGGGCCATCAGCACCCGGTGCTCGGTGCCGGGCGGCACGCGCAGCGGGAAGCCCTCGCTCTCGTGCACGAAGGCGATGTCCAGCTGTTCGGCGGCGACCATGTGCAGCAGGGCGATCGCCGAGATGTCGATGTGGATGGTGGTGTCGGTGTCCGGGAGCCGGTCGTGGACGCGGCGCAGCCAGGCGGCGACGGCGCGGCTGCCGACGCTGCCGATGCGCAGCCGGCGGCGGCCGGGCCCGGCGGCCTCCTCGCGGGCGGCGGCGACCAGGGCGTCCATCTCGCTGATCACCGGTCTGGCCCGGGAGAGCACCGAGTGGCCGAGCGCGGTCGGTCGGCTGCCGGTCTGCTCGCGGGTGAACAGCCTTCCGCCGATGGTCCGTTCGATGCGGTGCAGCTGGGTGGTGAGCGACGGCTGGGTCATGCCGAGCCGGCGGGCGGCCTGCCGGACGCTGCCGGTGTCCGCGATCGCGCACAGCACCCGCAGGTGTCGGACGTCGAGCTCCACGACGGGAGCATAACCAGAGGACCGGAGTCCGCCAAGTGCATGTCAAGAAGTGCTCACGGAACGTCAAAGCCGCCCGGGCTGCGGGGTATTGCTCCGAGCTATCGCCGGTTGGCATCTCCGCGACCCGCCTGCGCTGGCCCAAGCTCGGTGCATCAACCGTCACCGTGTCCCAACGGGCCTCCCCACGGCCCGGGACCCGCGAATGGAGTCCCCCACATGAATCGCTCCATGACCGTGCTCGCCGCTGCCCTCGGCCTGGCCCTGGCGGCCGGCACCGCAGCTGCGGCACCCGCCTCGGCGGCCCCCGTCCAGCAGGGCGCACAGGGCTACACCGCCGCCGCGGGCTACGCCGGCACGGCCGCCGAGGAGGCCGGCAACAAGGCGTTCTACCAGGCCGTGATGAAGTCGGCGCTGGCCAAGCAGGCCGCCCACCCGTACCTCAAGGCCGTCGTCGTCACCTACGACGCCAGCCGGGCGCCGTCCTTCTCGAGCGTGATCTCGCAGAGCGCGCAGATCTGGAACAGCTCGGTGGGCAACGTCCAGCTCCGCTCCGGCAGCAACGCCGACTTCCGCTACTACGAGGGCAACGACTCCCGCGGCTCCTACGCCAGCACCGACGGCCACGGCAGCGGCTACATCTTCCTCGACTACGCGCAGAACCGGCAGTACAGCTCGCTGCGGGTCACCGCCCACGAGACCGGTCACGTGCTCGGCCTGCCCGACCACTACTCCGGCCCGTGCAGCGAGCTGATGTCCGGCGGCGGGCCCGGCACCTCCTGCACCAACCCCTACCCGAACTCCGCCGAGAAGCGCCGGGTGAACAGCCTCTGGGCGAACGGCTTCGCCGCGGCCGGCTGACCCCGAGCAGCAGGCCGGGCAACGGCCCGCGAGCAACGGCCCGGTGGCCCGGCCCCGCCGAGGGGGCCGGGCCACCGGGCCCAGCACGTTCGGGCGGCGCTCAGCGGCGCCCGCCGAGGGTGAACAGCAGGATCACGAAGCCCGCGAACAGGTGCGTCCCCGCAATGTAGATCGAGGCGCGGATCAGCATCGCCCTGCGCTTGCTCTTCTCGTCGCGGACGGCCTCGCTCACAGCAGCTCCCGGTGTCGGTGCCCGGACGCCCCGGGCTCCGTCCATTGTGCACGGCGCCGCGCCGGCGCCGCAGGGCCGGTCAGGGCGCCGAGCCGAAGTCCTGCGTCCACCACGGGCCGCCGTCGCCCAGGTGCACCCCCACGCCCAGGTCGGTGAAGCCGCAGTTCAGGATGTTGGCCTTGTGGCCGGGGCTGTCCATCCAGCTCTTCATCACGGCCGCGGCGTCGCGCTGCCCGCGGGCGATGTTCTCGCCCCAGCTGCTCCACTTGTAGCCCGCCGCGTCGATCCGCGGCTGCGGGCCCTGGCCGTCCGGGTTGGTGTGGTCGAAGAAGTTCCGCGCCGCCATGTCGTCCGAGTGCCGCTGCGCCGCGAGCTCCAGCTTGTCGTCCGACTTGACCGGGGTGCAGCCGACCTTGCTGCGCTCCTCGTTGACCAGCTGGACGACCTGCTGCTTGATGCTGAGGGTGCTCGGGTTGGGCGCCGGGCTCTTGCTGCGGGTGGCGGTCGGCGTCGGTTCGGGGCTCGGGGTGTGGGTCGGCGTCGGGCTGGCGGAGGGCGTCGGGGTCGGGCTGGCGGTCGGCGACGGCGTGGGCGAGGCGGACGGCGAGGGCGGCTGCGGGGTGGAGACCTCGGCCTGCACCTGGGCGGGCGCGGCCGGGGGCTCGGCGGTCGTCCGGGTGCCAGGGCCGGGCATCGCCACCGCGATGATCGCCGCGGTGGCGGCGGTGGCGGCGGTGACCGCGACCGTCCCGCCGACGGCCAGCGGCATCCGCGGCCGGGCACTCACCCCGCGGTGCGCGCCGCGGCCGCCGCTGCGGCTGCCGCCCCGCCGGTGCGAGCGCGGCAGCGACTGCGTGTGCGTGACGGTCGTGTCGTGGGCCGGCGCCGGCACGTGGGAGGCCGCGGCGGGGGACAGGTACGCGCCGAGCGCCCCGAGGTCGCCCGCGGAGACCGGCACCATGGCGAGGCCGGCCAGCAGCCCCTCGGCCGGGAAGAGTCCGCTCCAGTGGCGCGAGCAGACCGCGCACTCGCGGGCGTGCCGGGCGATCCGCTTGCGCCACAGCGCGCTGGGCACGCCGTCCCAGCGGGCGGTGAGCTCGGAGAGCGGGCCGCAGCGGTCGGCCACCGCGAGTGCCCGCACGACCACCCGGGCGGTCTCCAGCTGGCCCTTCATCCGCTGCACCCGCACGGCGGCGTGCTGCGGCGGCAGCTCCATGGCGGCGGCCAGTTCGGCGCGGGTCAGCTCGCCGGCCGCCTCCAGCCACCACAGGGCGAGCAGCTCGCGGTCGGCCTCGTCCAGCCACCGGGTGGCCTCGGCGACCTCGCGCCGCTGCCCGGACAACCCGAGCCGGACGATGGTGAGGTCCACGAAGTCCGCGCCCGGGTCGGCGACGTCGTAGGCGTCGCCCAGGCCGGCGCCGGAGGCGTGCTGCATGCGCTCGTGGTGCCGGCGGCGTATCTGGTTCATCGCGATCGCCACCAGCCAGGACCGGAATCCGGCCGGCTCGCGCAGGCCGTGCAGGCCGTCCATGGCCCGCAGCAGGGTCTCCTGGACGACGTCGTCGGTGTCGGAGTGACCGCCCAGCGCCCGGCCGACGATGTTGTAGAGCAGAGGCAGGTGCCCGCTGATCAGCTCGTCCGTGGCGTACTGGTCGCCGGCCCGGGCCTGCACGACCAGCATTGCTGCGCGGTCACTGTCCATGGCGTGGTCCACCTTCTCGGTCGGGCCGCGGCGCGGCCCCGTGCTGTGCTGCTGTCGTACTGGGAGATCGTTCACCGCGTTCCGGATAACGGAAAATCACACCGGTTTCTCGTGCGAGTTTCTGTACGAGTCCTCCAGACCACGGTGCGCAGGGACAGTAGCCCACCCCGCCCGGCACCCGGCACCCGTGGGACGGGACGCCGGCCGCCCCGACGGCCCCGGAGAAAAAAGTCGCTCGCGCGGGGGACGGGGTGTCCGCCACCCTGGCGCGATGGTGGATTCCCTGGTGAGTACGGCTGCGGCAGGTGCCGCGGCGGGTCTGGGCGTGGCGATGCCCCTGGGCGCAGTCGGCGTGCTGCTGCTGCAGGAAGGCGGCCGCGGCCTGCGCCAGGGAGCCGCCGCCGCGACCGCGGTGGCGCTGGTGGACTTCGTGTACGCCGCGGTCGCGGTCCTGGTCGGCCCGCGGCTGGTCGGGCTGCTCGGCGGCGGCGAGGCCTGGGTGCGGGCGGTCGCCGCCGCGGTGCTGGCCGCGATCGCCGTCCGCGGGCTGCTGTCGCTGCGCGGCGGCGGTGCACCGGGCACCGCGGCCACCGCCGGCGAGGCGGGCCCGGCCCGCCGCTCCTTCGTCCGCTTCGCCCTGCTCACCCTGGTCAACCCGACCACCGCGCTCTACTTCACCGCGCTGACCGCGGCCCGCGGCGCCGCGGCCGCCGGTGCGACCGTCGCCGCCGTGTTCGCCGTCGCGGTGTTCGCGGCCTCGCTGGTCTGGCAGCAGCTGCTGGCCGCGGCCGGTGCCCTCGCCGGCACCCGGCTCACCGTGCGGACCAGGCGCGTCACGTACGCGCTCGGCTACGGACTGGTGCTCTGCTTCGCCGTCCGGCTCGCCTGGCCGGCCGCCTGACGACGGCTCCTCCGACGGACGGTGTGGTCGCCGCCACACGTCCGGCGCGATGCGGGCCCGGCGAGGTCGGCGCTCTGTGGCCCACCGGTTCACAGGGTGTCGACCGTGTGGTCCGGTTCACGGACGGTTTGCGTTGGTGCGGGTCACATCGGCGGGTGCGGGGCGGGTGTCGGGCCCGTGAAATGGGGGCCGGCGGAGCCGGAATACCTGCGGTAACCGGGCTCTGACCTGCTGGTTTGTAGCCGAACCTTGATTCGGGTCGGGGTGGTCCGTAGCTTCGAAACCAGTGCGGCACACCGCCGGGCCCGATGGTCCGGTGCTGGGGATGCCGGCTCACTCCATGAACCGCAGGCCGATCGGGTCTGCTGACCCGTGCCCGGGAGCTGTTCCGGGTTCGCCCGAAGGGAACCGCATGATCTTCCGTAACGAGACCGCCGCTGCCGCCTCCACCGCCACCAAGCGCAGCAGGCGTGTGCGGATGGCCGTGATGGGCGGGGCGCTGGCCGTCCTGCCGGTGGCCGGCCTCGTGGCGGCGACGTCGGCCTCGGCCGCGCCGGCCTCGACCTGGGACAGGGTCGCGCAGTGCGAGTCGTCCGGGAACTGGGCGGTCAACTCCGGCAACGGCTTCTACGGCGGTCTGCAGTTCACGTCCAGCACGTGGGCGGCGTTCGGCGGCCACGCCTATGCGGCGAACGCGCACCAGGCGAGCAAGGCGCAGCAGATCGCCGTCGCCGAGAAGGTGCTGGCCGCGCAGGGCCCGGGTGCCTGGCCGGTCTGCTCGGTCAAGGCCGGCCTGACCAAGTAGGACCCCGGCGACACCCACGGCGCGCCGACCCGGTGACCCCGGCCCGGCACACACCACCGCACGGCCCGTTCCCCCACCCCGGGAACGGGCCGTCGCCGTGCCCGGCTCAGGCCAGGGCGTAGCGGAAGGTGTAGGTGTGCACGCCCGCGTCGTCGATCCGGATCTCGAACCTGCCGGTGATCCCGGCCAGTTCCTCGGTGCCGGTGCCCGGCACCACGGTGATCACCAGCCGCTCGCCGCGGCTGCCCGGCGCGCAGTGCTGCAGTACGAAGCTGCCCTTGCGGCCGTCCAGCTCGCCGGTGTACCGCTCGAAGGCGGTGTACGCGGCGGGCTGCCCCTCGCCGTCCGCCGCGCTGAGCATGTGCACCGTGCTGGTGCCGGTCAGCCCGCCCCGGAAGGTCTTGGTCAGCCTCACTCGGGCGAGTGCCGCCCCGGGCCGCTCGTCCAGCACCTCCGGTTCCCAGCCGTCCACCGTGAACCCGCCCTCGGCCAGCCCGTCCATGCCCGTCCGTCCCCTCGTGTGCCGCGGCCGCGTGCTGCGGACCGCTGCGGTCAGCCTGGCACGCCCCACCGACAGGGGGAGCGGCGACAGGCGGAGCGCCGCCGCGGGGTCCGGCTTCAGCCGGCCAGTGTCCGCACCGCCGCCGCCAGCCGCGCCGCGGCCCCGGCGTCGTACTGCAGGAACAGCCGCGGTTCGGTGAGCTCCAGCTCGATCAGCAGCGGCGTCCCGTCCGGGCCGCGCACCAGGTCGACCCGCGCGTACAGCAGCTCCGCGCGCTCGGGGACGGCCGCCAGCACCCGCTCGGCCACGGTCAGCTGGTCGGCGTCGGGCTGCCGGGCCTCGTCCGCGAACCGGCCGTCCGGGCCGGACAGCATCGGCCCGCGGCGCACGGCGTGGCTGAACTCGCCGCCGAGGAAGACCAGCGAGGTCTCGCCCTCCCCGTCGACCGCCGGCAGGTACGGCTGCACCATGGTCGTCCGTCCGGCCGCGGTCAGCCGGTCGGCGTGCGCCGCGGGCGCCGCCCGGTCGGCGGTCCGCACGGTGTCCCGGGCGCCGGAGGAGACGGTCGGCTTCACCACCAGCTCCGGCCAGGGCGCCGTGCCCTCGGTGAGCCGCCCGCCCGGTGCGATCCAGGCGGTCGGTACCACCGGCACCCCGGCCCCGGCGAGGTCCCGCAGATAGGTCTTGTCGGTGTTCCGCTCCAGCACCGGCACGGGGTTGCAGAGCCGGGTGAGCTCCGCCGCCCGCCGCGCCCAGGCCAGGAACTCGGTGCGCCGCCCGGTGTAGTCCCAGGTGCTGCGGACGACGGCCGCGTCGTACCGCCGCCAGTCGGCCGCCGGGTCGTCCCACACCACCGGCTCGGCTGCCAGCCCCTGTGCGGCGAATGCGGCCAGTGCCGTGTCCACCTCCTGGTCGGGGGCGTCCTTGCTGGTCACGTAGGCCACGGCGGGGGTCGCGGTCATGGGGCGGTTCTCCTTGCTCGGTGCGGGTGGAACGAGGGAATGCGGCCGGTCACCAGTAGTCGGCGGTCGGCTGCCGGACGGCGGGGCCGCCGCCGTGCGGCCGGCGGACGTAGCCCTCCGCGGGCGCGGGCAGCGCCTCGACGCAGGCCGTCGAGCAGGCGTTGACCAGCAGCGGCAGCACATCGGTCGCCACCCGCAGCGAGATCCACACCCGGCGCAGCCGTGCGACCGGCCCGCCGCACACACTGCACTCCGTCCCGGTGGCGGCCTCCCGCACCTGCCGGCCGAGCGGCGGGAAGGGCGGCCTGATCTTCTCGTTCCCGTACAGCGCCCGTGTGCTGACCCGGCTCTGCCGCAGCCGGGGGCAGCGCGTCAGCTCGTACGGGAACCAGTGCAGCCGGTACGACGTGTACGGGTCGAAGGACTCCAGCGCGCTCATCGCCCCGATCTCCGGCGGGATGCGCACCAGGTTGCTGCCGTACAGCCCGAGTTCGCGGACGGCGGTGAGCCGGGCGATCGTCGGTGGCAGGGTGACGATCTGCCGCCGCTCCTCGGCGGTGAGCCCGTGCAGCGGGTGGAACTCCTCGCGGCCGTCCGCGGCCGCCTCCTCGACCAGCTCCAGCAGCCGCAGCCAGCCGGGGGCGGAGGTGTCCTGCTGCTCGGTGTGGAAGGCGACCCGCCGCCGGTTGGTCGCGAAGTGCTGGTCGAAGCACCGGCAGCGGTCCTGCCGGGCGCTCCGCGCGTCGAGGACGGCGGGCTCCTGCGGACGGTTCGTCATGCGACCACCCTAGGCAGCGTCGCCCGCCCGGCCCCTGGCGGGGGGGCGTGGACCGGCCGGCCAACGGTGGCCTCGTACGACGTCCGAGCGCCGTGCCCGCGCGTCAGGTCCGGGCGTTGGTGCCGGTGAGGTCCGCGAGGAGGCGGCGGCCCTCCGGCCAGTCCCCGAGCCCGGAATCGCTGTTGATGTGCCCGTGCGCACCGAGTTCCACCAGCTCGGCGCCCCAGGCGTCGGCGAAGGCAGCGGCTCGCTCGGCGGTGCACCACGGGTCGTCGGTGCTGGCGACCACGGCGGCCGGGAAGGGCAGCGGGCGCAGCGGGACGGGGCGGAAGTTCACCAGCTCCGGCACCTCGGCGGTGTCCACGTCGGCGGGGGCGACCAGAAGGGCGCCCGCCACCCCGGGGAGGTCGCTGCGGCCGGCCGCCCAGTGCGCCACGGTGATGCAGCCGAGGCTGTGCGCGACCAGGACGACCGGGCGGTCGGCGGCGGCGACGGCCGCGTCCAGCGCGGCGACCCAGTCGGTGCGCTGCGGGGCGTCCCAGTCGGCCTGCTCGACCCGGACGAAGCCGGCGCCGGCGGCCTCCCAGCGGCTCTGCCAGTGCTCGGGGCCGGAGTTCTGGTAACCGGGCAGGACGAGGTACAGGGGTGCGGCGGGAGACACGGCGTACTCCTCCGATCGGAAGCGGGTGCGGGGCCTGGGCGCGGTGCGGAGCGCGGACGGGTGCGGTGGTCAGCCCGCGTGCGGCAGGACCTCCTCGACGGCGCTCGTCCCGGCGCCCGGGCGGGACTCCCAGCGCCAGGACTCGTCGAGCCGCAGGCGTCCGTCGCTGAGCCGCGACAGGGCGCTGACGCAGTGCCCGCTGCTGGTCTCGCCCGCCCGGTTGAGCTGCACGTACCGGAACTCGAGGCTGTCGCCCGTCCGGGTGCCCACGAGGTGGCCGTGCACGATGTCGCCGCCCTGGTAGGAGGCCCAGACCCGGCCGTCCTGCTCGCGGTAGGCGAAGCTGGTGGCTGCGTCGACCTCGCCGTTCTCGGCGCGTCCGGTGGGGGAGAAGACCAGGCCGTCGAGTGATGGCAGCATGGGCGGCCGCTCCTTCCGTGCGGGGGCGCCCAGTCGATCACGGCGGCGGCGGACGCTGCCAGCGTTTCCGCATGCTGGGACGGTGTTCTCGCCCTTCGGGAACGGGCCCGGGCGCGCCGGGCGGCCGGGAGCGGCTCGGAGCCGTCAGAGGTAGTCGTCGAGCAGCGCCAGCGCGAAGCCCTGCTCGTCGACGGTGCGCAGCACCCGCCGCAGCACGTCCGTCATCGTTCCGGCCCACTCCGCGCGCCCGCGGAAGTGGGTGAGGATGGTGTCGCCGGGGTGCAGCACGTGGTCCGTGTACCGGTACTCCATGCGGTCGGGGAAGGCCTCCTCGTTCCACAGCGCGACGGCGCGGATGCCGCACTCCTGTGCGGCCCGCAGGGTGTCGTCGGTGTACTCGCCGTACGGCGGGCGGAACAGCGGCGGCCGGGAGCCGGTCTCGCGGGCCAGCTCGTCCTGCTGGCCGCAGATCTCGGTGCGCTGCTCGGCGGGGCTGAGCCTGCGCATGTCGCGGTGGTTCAGGGTGTGGTTGCCGACGGCGGCGTGCCCGTTCTCCAGCAGGCCGCGGAAGTACCCCCAGTTCGGGCGGGCCAGGTAGCCGGTGAGGAACGTGCTGTAGGGGATGCCGAGTTCGGCGGTCATCCGGGCGAACTCCGGGTCCTTCTCGGCGCCGTCGTCGATGGTCAGGAAGACCACCCGGTCCTCGGTGGGGACGCGCTGGACGACCGGCGGCAGCCCGGCGCGCAGCGCGACGCCGGACTGCCCGGCGGTGAGCACGGGCCGCTGCTCGGGCGGGTGAGGGGCGACGGCCGGCAGCCGGACGAGGCCCCAGCGGCCGGCCTTCTCACGGGCCTGCCGTTCGGCGGACTGCTGCGCGGCCACCAGGGGATCGATCCGTTGCGGCTCGTGGTGCTCGCGCGGTTCGACGGCGGCCAGCGGCGGCAGGGCGGCCGGCGCGGGGGTGGCCGGGGGAGCGGCGGTCCGGGACGGTGCCGTCGCGCAGGCCGTCAGGACGACGGCGAGACCGGCCCAGAGCGCCTGGCCGATCCGAGAATGACATCCCGATAATCCGCTCTTCATACCGGCGGATGATCCCCGAGTCGCCCGGGGGCCAACCGTTCGCCACCGCGGGGCCGCACGGACGGCCCAACGCCGGGGTGTCGCCCGGGCGCCGGACATGCCCCGTGATAGTGCCCGCCCATGGTGCTGCTCGGCGTCAGCCCGGCGGCTGGACGTCGCCCGTCGTCGTGCTCCGCCCGCCCGGTCGGCCGGGCAGGTCTCCCGGCGGGAAGCCAGGGTGGTGCGCGGCGCCTCCGCCGTCCGTCCCGCTGCTCGGGCCGGTCGGGCCGCTGTTCCGGCCGTTCGAACCGTCGTCGAAGACGATCCGGGACACGATCCGGTACCGGTCGCCGCGGTACACCGAGTGCACGTACTCCACCGGCCGGCCGCCGGCGTCGCTGGTCAGCCGCTCGAAGAGCAGCGCGGGGGAGAGCACCGGCACACCCAGCAGCCGGGACTCCGCCTCGTTGGTGACGGTGGGTTCGATCGACTGCACCGCCTCCCGTACCCGGACGCCGTGCCGCTCGCGCAGCAGGTCGTAGAAGTCGCCCGACTCCATGTCGGCGGGGGCCAGCCCGGGCACCAGCGCCGCCGGGATGTGCAGGTGCTCGATGGCCATCGGCTCGCCGTCGACCAGCCGCAGCCGGGCGATCCGGGTCAGCTCGGCGGCGGGGGAGATCCGCAGCCGCCGACCGAGCCGCGCCCCGGCCGGCACGGTCGCGAACTCCAGCACCCGCCCCGCCCAACTGCCCGCGGCCCGCGGCACGCTGAAGGCGCTGCCCTCCGAGGCCATGGCCATCTCCTGGACGACCTTCTCCGGTGCCACGAACATGCCGCGCCCGTGTTCGCGGACCAGCAGCCCGGTCGCCACCAGTTCGTCGACGGCCGCGCGCAGGGTCGGCCGGGACACCCCGAGTTCCTCGCACAGCGCCCGCTCGGACGGGATCGGGTCGCCGGGACTGCGGGCCTCCACGAGATCCCGGAGATGGTCGCGCACCCGCGTCCGCTTCAGTGCGGCAGCCGGTCTCTCGCCGGACATGGCGGCTCCCCTCGTCCCCGCTGGTCGCCGAGGCTGTGGCTGACCAGTACCTTACCAGTATGCCGGAGTCGGGGCGCCGTTTGCCAGGTCGGGTCCGGTGTCTCTTTGCCCGAGGGCCCTTGACGAGTCAAGTGGTCTATGCCACTTTCTCTTACCAGTGGTGCTCCAGTCCGCAAGTGGTAAGTTCACGTCCCCCGAGGTGGCCCCCGCCGTGCTCCTTCCGACGCCCCGCCGCATCGTTCCCGCGACCGGCCGGTTCACGCTCGACCACCGCACCGCCGTGCACGCCGTCGGCCCGGCCGCCCCCGCCGCCGAGCTGCTGCGCACCCTGCTCCGCCCCGCCACCGGCCTACCGCTGCCGCCCTCCCCGGACGGCGCCGTGCTGCTCGCCGTCGACCCCGCGACCGCCGCCGAACTCGGCCCCGAGGGGTACCGGCTCACCGTCACCCCCGAGGCCGTCCGGCTGCACGCCGCCGCCGTCGCCGGCCTGCTGCACGGCATCCAGCGGCTGCGCCAACTGCTCCCCGCCGAGGCCCTGCTCGACGGCCCGGCGCGCGGTGTCCGCTGGGAGCTGCCCTGCCTGACCGTGACCGACCGGCCCGGCTTCCCGTGGCGCGGCCTGATGCTCGACGTCGCCCGGCACTACCTGCCGGTCTCCTACCTGCACCGCACCGTCGACCTGCTCGCCCTGCACGGACTCAACGTGCTGCACCTGCACCTGACGGACGACCAGGGCTGGCGGATGCCGGTCTACGCCCACCCCCGACTCACCGCGGTCGGCTCCGTCCGGGCGCGGACGATGACCGGCCGGGCCGGCAGCGGGCGCTTCGACGACCGGCCGCACGGCGGCACGTACACCAAGGCCGACCTGCGGGGCCTCGTCCGGTACGCGGCCGAACGCGGCGTCACCGTCGTCCCGGAGATCGAGATGCCCGGCCACGCCCGGGCGGCCCTCGCCGCCTACCCCCGGCTCGGCAACGTCCCCGGGCGGCGGCTCGACGTCTGGACGGAGTGGGGTGTCTGCGAGAACGTCCTCGGGGTGCACGACGAGGTTCTCGCCTTCTGCGCCGACGTGCTCGACGAGGTGATGGACGTCTTCCCCTCCCCCTACGTCCACCTCGGCGGCGACGAGTGCCCCACCGCCGAGTGGGAGTCCGCCCCGGCCGCCCGCCGCCGCGCCGCCGAACTCGGCCTCGCCTCCCCCAAGGAACTGCACGGATGGTTCCTGGGCCGGGTCGGCGAGCACCTGCTGTCGCAGGGCCGGCGCCCGGTCTGCTGGGCCGAGGACAGCAGCAGCCCCGGCCTGCCGCCCGAGTTCACCGTGATGCCCTGGCGGGACGCCGACCACGGCCTCCAGGCCGCCCGCCGGGGCCACGACATCGTGATGGCCCCCTACCGGGCCACCTACCTCGACTACCCGGCCTCCGACCACCCCGACGAACCCCTCGGCCAGGAGGGCGCCGTCGTCGACCTTCGCGCCGTCCACGGGCTCGATCCGGCCCCGGCGCACTGGCCGGAGGAGGTCCGGGCCCGGGTCCTCGGCGCCCAGGCTCAGCTGTGGACGGAGTTCGTCCCCGGCCCCGAGGAGGCCGACCGCCGGCTCCACCCCCGGCTGGCCGCCCTCGCCGACCGGGTGTGGAACCCGGACACCGACTGGCCCGCCTTCGAGCGCGCCCTCGCCGGGCACCGCCGCCGGCTGGCCGCCCTCGGCCTGCCGACCGGGCGCTGACCTCCCCACCACCCGCACCACCACCCGCACCACCACCCGCACCGCTCCCTGCACCGCCCGGGTGCCCGCCGACCGTGGCGCCCGCGTCCCGCACCACCGTCCCCACCGGAGAGAGGGATCACCGTGTCAGGAAAGCCCCGCATCCCGCGCCGCCTGCGCGCCGCGACGGCCGTCTGCCTCGCGGCCGGCCTGGCCGGCGCCGCGCTGCTCACGCCGCCGGCCTCGGCGGCGACCGACGCGCTCAGCGTCCAGTACCGCACCAGCGCCACCGGTGCCACCGCCGACCAGGTCGAACCCTGGCTGGAGGTGGTCAACACCGGCTCCACCACCGTGCCGCTGAGCGAGCTGAAGCTCCGCTACTACTTCAAGTCCGACGGCCCGAACACCGCTTACCGCTTCGCCTGCTCCTGGGCGGTCAAGGGCTGCGGCAACATCACCGGTACCTTCGGCACCCTCGCGAACCCGACCGCAACCGCCGACCGCTACCTGGAGATCGGCTTCACCGCCGGCGCCGGCTCGCTCGCCCCCGGGCAGAACACCGGCGACATGCAACTGCGGTTCTACCGCGCTGACTGGCAGACCCTGACCCAGTCCGACGACTACTCCTTCGGCGCCGCCCGCACCACCTACGCGAACTGGGACAAGGTCACCCTGCAGCGCGCCGGCGCCCTGGTCTGGGGCACCGCCCCGGACGGCAACACCCCGACCACCCCGCCCACCACACCCCCGACGACCCGGCCGACCGACCCGAACGCGCCCGCCCTGTTCGACGACTTCGGCTACACCTCCAGCGGCGACCCGGCGCTCCAGCAGCACGGCTGGACGGTCAAGTCCGGCCAGGGCGGCCCCGGCGTGCCCGGCGCGACCTGGTCGCCGTCCGACGTCACCTTCGCCAACTCGGTGATGAACCTCCGCCTCACCACCGACGGCACCGCCGCCGGCACCCGGGAGACGGAGATCCAGACGGCCGCCCGCAAGTTCAAGAACGGCACCTACGCGGCCCGGGTCAAGTTCGACGACACGCCGAGCGGCGGGCCCGACGGCGACCACGTCAACCAGACGTTCTTCGCGTTCACCCCGCTCAACCAGCCGATGGACCCGAACTACAGCGAGCAGGACTTCGAGTACCTGCCGAACGGCGGCTGGGGCGAGCAGGGCAACGTCATGTACACGACGTCCTGGGAGACCTACAACCCGGACCCGTGGAACGCCGTCAACACCCACACCGAGAGCCGCACGTCCTTCGACGGCTGGCACGACCTCCAGATCACCATCGACGGCACGGCCATCACCTACTACATCGACGGCCGGGTGTTCGCGGTGCACGCCGAGCCCTACCTGCCCGAGACGCCGCAGTGGATCGACTTCAACCACTGGCTGATCGACCTCAACGGGCAGACCGGCAGCACCCCGCGCTCCTACGACCAGCAGGTCGACTACGTGTACTTCGTCAAGGACCAGGTGCTCACCCCGGCGCAGGTCGCGGCCAAGGTCGCCGGCTACCGCGCGGCCGGCACCTCCTTCACCGACACGGTGCCCGCCGGCTGATCCGGCCGGCCCGACCGCTTCGCCCCGTGCGGAGCCCGGCCTCTCCGCCCCGACCGGCCCGACCCGGTCGGGGCGGAGACTTTGCCTCCGTTTGACACCCCCGGAGGTCCGGGACTAGAGAGAAAGAATGCGCCTGGGCGTGCCGGCTGACGGCGAACCGGGGGCGGCAGTCGAGGACCCGGACGCCCCCAGGGACAGCGACGCCCCCGACCGGTCACCGGCCGACACCGACCACGACCCGCCACCCGGCGACCCGCCCGACCGCGCCCCCCCGACGGGAGCAACCGCCGACACCGGCGCGGCCGACCCGCCCGCCCCCGCCGACCTTCCGTGGACCGGCTCGCCCGGACCACCCGGACCGCCGGTGATCGAACCGCCCGGAGCCCTGCCCGGCGCGGCCGACCGCGACGCCATCGAGAAACTCCTCGCCGAGGGCCTGACCAGGGCCGTCGCGCTCACCTCCGGCTACGGCGGGCTGGTCTACCTGCCGTCCTCCGACCACCGCTCGCTGGTGCTCAGCACCGTGGTCGGCGTACCGCTGCCGCTGCTCAGCGCCTTCCGACGGATCGCCGTGGTCGCCCCGCTGCCCCCCGCCGAGGCCTACCGCACGGGCCGCACCATCGTCCTCGCCGACCCGGACGAGACCATGCGGCGCTTCCCCCGCCTCGCGGTCGGCCTGCCGTACGCGTTCTCCTTCGCAGCCGCGCCGATCGCCACCCGCGACGGCACCCTCGGCGTGCTGTGCGTGCTGTGGCCCAGCACAGAGGCCGGACTGCCCGGCGGCGCCCGGCGCCAGCTGCGCTCCTCCGCCAACCGGATCGCCGCCTCGCTCGCCCCGTTCGACGAACTGGTCGCGACCGACGAACCCACCGTCGTCCAGCTGCCGCCGCCCTCCGGACCGGCGACCAGGGTCGGCGTCTTCGACTGGGACATCCCCGGCCGCGCCATCGCCGTGGACGAGGAGCTCGAAGCCATCCTCGGCCTCGCCCGCGGCGCCTTCGACGGCCGTCTCGCCACCCTGGTCGAACGGCTCTCGCCGGAGGACATGCCGCTGCTGCGCGAGGCCGCCCGGCGCGCCGCCCTGGACGGTCGCCCCTTCGACCGGCAGGTCCGGGTCCGCGACCCGCGCGGCGGCCACCGCACCCTCGAACTCCGCGGCCGCCGGGTCGCCGACGGCACCCACCTGGTGGTCGTCGTCCTCGACGACTCGGCCGGCTCCGCCGCGGTCGCCGCCGTCGAGCGGCTGCGCGACGGGGTCTTCGCCCTCGACGCCGAAGGCATGGTCACCTACGTCAACCGCACCGCGGAGATGTACCTCCAGGCCCGCCGGGACGAACTCCTCGGCCGGCACCCCTGGGACGTGCTGTCCTGGCTCGGCGACCCCGCCTACGAGGACCGCTACCGGGCCGCCATGCTCTCCCGGCGCCCGACCGCCTTCCTCGCCTGCCGGCCCCCCGACCACTGGCTGGCCTTCTCGCTCTACCCCGACGCGCACGGCGTCACCGGCCGGGTGGTCGCCGCCGAACCCGCCGACCCGCGCACCGCGGCGCTGCCGGAGGCCCCGCCCGCCGCCCCGGCCAGCCTCGGTGCCACCTACCACCTGCTGCAGCTGGCCAGCGCCCTCACCGAGGCGGTCTCCGTCCAGGAGGTCTGCGCGACCGTCCTCGAGCAGATCCTGCCCGGCTACGGCGGCCAGGAACTCGCCCTCTACCTCGCCCAGAACGGCCGGATGCACCTGGTCGCGCAGAGCGGCTACCCCGAGGGCTTCCTCGACCGCTTCGAGGCGACCCCGCTCGGCGCCCGGCTGCCCGGCACCGAGACCCTCATCGCCGGCTCGCCGCTCTTCTTCCAGTCCTCCCGCGAGCTCCTCAGCGCCTACCCCGGCATCCCGCAGGACGAGATGCGCGCCTGGGCCTTCCTGCCGCTGATCGCCTCCGGCCACCCCATCGGCAGCCTCATCCTCGGTTTCGACCAGCCCAGGACCTTCACCCCCGAGGACCGCGTCCAGCTGACCGCCCTCGGCGGCCTGATCGCCCAGGCCCTGGAACGGGCCCGGCTGTACGACGCCGAGTTCGAGCTCGCCCGCGGCCTCCAGCAGGCCCTGCTGCCGCACCGGCTGCCCACCGTGCCCGGCATCGCCATCGCCGCCCGCTACCTGCCCGGTACCCGCGGCATGGAGATCGGCGGCGACTGGTACGACGTCATCACCACCCCGCACGGCCTCTGCCTGGTGATCGGCGACGTCGAGGGCCACAACGTCGGCGCCGCCGCCACCATGGGGCAGCTGCGCAGCGCGGTGCGCGCCTTCGCCTCCGGCGGCAGCCCGCCCGCGGAGGTCCTGGTGCGCACCAACCACCTGATGGTCGACCTCGACCCCGGGCTGCTCGCCAGCTGCTGCCTGATCCACCTGGACCCCACCGACGGCCGCGCGCACGGCGTCCGGGCCGGCCACCCGCCGCCGCTGCTGCGCCGCCCGGACGGGCGCACCGACGTGGTCGACCTCGAGGGCGGACCGCTGCTCGGCGTCGACCGCGCCTCGCACTACCCGACCACCCGGCTCCACCTCCCGGTCGGCTCGGTGCTCGCGCTGTACACCGACGGCCTGGTCGAGACCCCGTCCACCGCCATCGACCAGGGCATCGACGAGCTCCGCAGCTCGCTCGCCCATGCCGTACCGGTGGTGTCCTCCTCCGAGGGCGGCCCGGTCGGCGCCGGCCGCGCGGGCCGTCCCGGCACTCTCGACGGCCTCGCCGACGCCCTGGTCAGCCGCGCCCGCCGGACGGCGCAACGGCTGGACGACATCGCCCTGCTGCTGGTGCGCCGGGAGTGACCAACGGCGCGGCCGGGCCGACGTCCGGTACGGGCGCACCTTTCGTCGGGCGGCGCCCGACCCGAGGCGAGCGGGGACGACCGAATCCTCGACTTTGGTCGCGGCGGATCGCGACGGACGGTGGTGGCGGACCCCGGGGGCCGGACCGCTAGCCTCTGCGCGTGACCACCAAACCGACCGCCGTGCGGCTGTCCGGAGTGCTGCAGGGAGCGGTCCTTCCGACCGCCCTGACCAGGGCGGATCTCACGCCGCGGGCGCTGGCACGCCGAGTCCTGCCCGGCCCCTGGGGCGCCCGCCGCATCGTGCAGGAGTGCGTCGCGGCCCTGCTCGTCGGCGGGCTCGGCGGCCTGGTCCAGCTCGCCGACTCCGGCCCCGCCGGGGCCCTCGCCGTCGGGCTCGCGGCCGCCCTGCTCTGCCTGCTGCGCCGGGGCCTGCCCGGGCCCGTCCTGGTGCTCGCCGCCGCGGCCCTCGGCGGGTACGGCGGGTTCATGCCCGTCCTGGTCCTGGCCGGCTGGTCCGCCGGGTACCGGATCGCCCGGCCGCTGGTGCTGACCGCGGCCTCCTGCCTCGCCTTCGCCGCCGTCATCGCCACGTCCCTGGGGATCAACAACGACGGCCTGCCGGTCCGGGCCAACCTGGTCGTCACCGCGGTCGGCTTCCTGCTGCTCGCCGTGCTGCCCGCCGTCATCGGCCGGTACCGCGCCCAGCGCCGCGCCCTGCTCACCGCCCTGCAGGAGCGCAACGCCCAACTGCTGCGCGAGCGCGCGATGATCGCCCACCAGGCGCGGCTGCGCGAGCGCCACCGGATCGCCCAGGACATGCACGACAGCCTCGGCCACCAGCTCGCCCTGATCGCGGTGCACACCGGCGCGCTGGAGGTGGACCGCACCCTCAGCGCACCCCAGCGCGAGGCGGTCGGCGTCCTCCGCCAGGCCGCCACCGGCGCCATGCGCGAACTGCGCGAGGTGGTCGGGCTGCTCCGCGACGACACCCTGCCGGAGGCGGGCGGCGTCGCGGCCGTCGAGGGGCTCGTCGAGGCCTCGCGGGCCGCCGGCACCGAGGTGGCCCTGGACCGGGCCGGCGACCCCCGGCCGCTGCCGGCCGCCACCGGCCACGCCGCCTACCGGATCGTCCAGGAGGGGCTCACCAACGCCCACAAGCACGCGCCCGGCGCGGCGATCACCGTGGCCCTGCGGTACGAGCCGGACGCCCTGGTGGTCGAGGTGCACAACGGGCCGCCGGCCGCCGGCGCCGACGGGGCCGTCCGCGGCGGCCAGGGGCTGACCGGCCTGCACGAGCGTGCCCGGCTGCTCGGCGGCATGGTGCACGCGGGCCCCGTACCCGACGGCGGGTTCCGGCTGGCCGGCGTCCTGCCCTACGACGGGGCCGGCCG
Source organism: Streptomyces sp. TLI_235 (assembly GCA_002300355.1). NCBI lineage: Bacteria > Bacillati > Actinomycetota > Actinomycetes > Kitasatosporales > Streptomycetaceae > Streptomyces > Streptomyces sp. TLI_235. Next base: position 436,934 of record NSGV01000002.1, on the reverse strand, counting down.
GGCGGAGGGCACGGGCCCGGAGGACGGGCTCCCCGACGACCTCGGCCTCGGCCTGCCCGTGCCGCCCGACCCGGCGGCCCGCCGCAGCCCGGCCCTGGGCTGCGCCCTGGGCGCCGGCCTCGTGCTGCTGGCCTCGCTCGGCGCGCTGGTCTGGGCGGTCGCCACCTTTATCCACGTCCTCGACAACGCGACCCTGCCCCGGGAGACCTTCGACCGGCTGGCCGTCGGCAGCTCCGAGCAGGAGGTGCGCCGCCAACTGCCGGCCGGCAGCAACCTGATGACCAGTGACTACCGCGGCCAGGGGCCGCCGGTGCCGGCGGGCGCGTCCTGCTCCTGGTTCATCTCCGGCGAGGACTCCGCCGCCCTGGAGACGGAGACGGTGCTGCGCCTCTGCTTCCGCGACGGCCGCCTGGTCGAGAAGCAGCACTACCCTGCCAGGTGACCAACCGTGACCTCTCCCAGGAGACCGCAGACGTGATCAAGGTCCTCGTCGCCGACGACGAGCCGCTCATCCGGGCCGGCATCCGGATGATCCTGACCTCGGCCGACGACATCGACGTGGTGGCCGAGGCCGCCGACGGCCGCGAAGCGCTCGAACTCGCCCGCGCCCACGCCGTGGACGTGGTGCTGCTCGACATCCAGATGCCGGTGATGGACGGTCTCACCGCACTCGCCGAGCTGCCGCGGGCCGCACCCGGGGCCCGGGCGATCGTGCTCACGACCTTCGGTGAGCGGGAGAACGTGCTGCGGGCGATCGCCTCCGGCGGCGCCGGCTTCCTGCTGAAGGACACCGCCCCGGGCGAGCTCATCCAGGCCGTCCGGGCGGCTGCCGGCGGCAACGCCTTCCTGTCGCCCGCCGCCACCCGGCACATCGTGGACAGCCTGGCGGCAGGCCCGGCCACCGCCCGCGGCGAGGAGGCCCGCCGCCGGCTGTCCGTGCTCACCGAGCGCGAGCGCGCGGTGGTCGACCTGCTCGGCGAGGGCCTGTCCAACGCCGACGCCGGCGCCCGGCTGCACATGAGCGAGGCCACCGTGAAGACCTACGTCAGCCGCATCCTGGCCAAGCTGGAGTGCGACAACCGGGTGCAGGCCGCGCTGCTCGCCCGTGACGCCGGGCTCTGACCGCGCCGCCCCGCCGGCCGCGCTCAGACCTGTGGCTGGAGCACCGCGGAGAGCCGGGCCTGCGCCCGGTCGAGGTCGCGGTTGAGCTGCGCCCGCAGCGCCGGCAGCAGCGCGAGGGCCGCGCGGGCGGCGTCCGCGCCGGGTTCCGGGTCGGCCTCGGCGGCGGTGACCGCGGCCCGCAGCGGCATGGAGGTCAGTGCCGTCTCCCAGGCCGCGCGGTGCACCCCGGCCGAGTACCGGGAGGTCAGGTACTCCAGCGGGGTCAGCGCGAGACCGTCGGTGTCGCCGGGGCCGGCCAGCCGGTCGCTCGGCAGCAGCCAGGCGATGCCGTCCCGGGCGATCAGCTCGAAGGCCCGTGACTCGTCGGGTGCCGCCCAGGGCCCGGTGCCGGCGGTGGAGGCGGCCAGCAGCCGGTCCAGCATCGCGGCCTCGCGGGGCCCGGCCGTCCGGTCCGGATGCTCCTGGTCGGCGAGGAGTTGGGCCAGGTGGTAGCGCTGGCCCCAGCTGCCGACCCAGCGGTGCATGGCGCCGGCCCGGGTCTCCCGGAGCGCCGCCAGGGCGAGCGCCCGGGTGGTCAGGTCGCGTCGGACGAGGACGCCGTCGGAGTCCGGACCGAGCCGGCGCAGGGCGGCCTGCACCGTGGCCGGGGTGGGGCCGTCGTACCAGCGCAGCGTCCAACTGCGGCGAACGGCGTCGTACTGCGGCTCGAACGCGGTGCGGTACTGCGCACCGAGCCGGTCGGCGAGCCGGCGCAGCCGTGGCCTGCGCCGGGATGAGGGGGTGGGCATGGCTGCACAGTAGCCAGCACGCACCGGCGCGCGACGCGACGCGCGCGACCCCTCACCCCGCTGGGCGCCCCCCGCCCGGTCCGAGGGGTGAACGCCCGCGCCGCGCCGTATCCTGCTGCCCCCGTACGGCGTTGCACGCGTGCGGGACACGTTCCCGCCGGGGGCTCAGTCCGCGGCGGCGTCGGCGAAGTCGATGTCGCGCAGCCGCAGCGCGCCCGTCTGGTCGAGCAGCACGGTGGAGGCGCAGCCGGCGAGCGGGCCGTCGGCGGCCGAGAGCCGGCGGTGCAGCCGGCCGGTGGCCCAGCGGTGCCGGGCGAAGGCGTACGCCGAGACCTTGCGGCCCCGTTCGCGCTGGCCCTCCGCGGCCTGCTCGGGGCTCGCGTCCAGGACCAGCAGGTGCAGCCGGCGCCCCTGCGCGGCCGCCGTGCGGGCGATCCACCAGCGGACGCAGGGCAGCGTGCCGCAGTCGTGCACCACCAGCGGCCCGCCGGCCAGCAGCGACCGCTGGAGCCCGCGGTAGTGGTGCAGCCGGACGAGCGGCCGGTAGAGCGCGTACGGCAGGCCCGGCAGCCGCTCCTCGTACTGCTCGCGCGACTGCTGGGAGTCGATCACGGGGGCGCGCGAGCAGCGCCGGATCAGGGTGGACTTGCCGCTGCCGGGAAGGCCGGAGACCACCACCACGTCCTCGTCCGGGTAGCGCAGCACGCCGGGCACCGGCCGGCCGCGCAGGTCGTGCAGGCCCGCCGGGCGCAGCACACCCGGTACCGCCCACGAGGTCGGAGCTTCGATCCCGGCCCCCGCGACGGGCCCGGTACTGACGGTTTCGCGCACCGCCCCCTCCTTCCGGTACCCGTGCCCTACCCGGAACGGGACAAGGACTCACCAAGAGAGGGTAATGCGATCATCCGACGCCCGGGGGCGCCGTTCCGCTCCGTGACCCGGCTGTGGTCTGCTGGAACGGCTTCGGTACACCCCGGTGACATCCGCACCCCGTACGGCCCGGACCCCGTGCCCCGCAGGCTCGGTGACATCCCGTCGGGCGGGCCGCGGCGCGCTCCGGGCGGGCCTCAGGCGACCGGCCCTGCGGGGATGCTCCGCAGACGCACCGGCCGTCGGCTGTGACCCGCTTGTAGCCGTTCGCGGACGACTTGGGCGATCTTGCCCGGATGGTTCGTGGCATCCTGGAGCGCTGCGCCGGGCCGACGGAGCCCGACGGGGGGAGGGGAGTTGTGCGGATGAGGTTCTGCTTCCTGGTCGAGGAGCACTACCGGAACGACGGCATGCCGCTCGACGTGGTGCGCCAGCTGACCGCGTGGGGCCACCGCGTGGACGTGGTCCGCCCGGGCAGCTCACTGCTCGACCTCGGCGAACTCGTGCGGGCCGGCGACCACGACGCCTGGGTGCTCAAGACCGTGTCCGGCGGCCCCGGGCTCGGCCTCCTGGAGTCCGCCGCGGCGGTCGGCCTCACCACGGTCAACGACGCCCGGGCGATCCGCCCCGTCCGCGACAAGGCGCAGGCCGCCGTCATCGCCGCCCACCGCGGCCTGCCCGCCCCGACCACCTGGGCGGCGGCCCGCTGGGAGGACTTCGCCGCGATACCCGACGCCCACTACCCGCTGGTGGTCAAGCCGGCCGACGGCAGCTCCGGCCGCGCCGTCCACCTCGTCGAGCGGCCGGAGGGACTCGCCCGGCTCGGCGCCGAACTCGGCGGCGAGGGCCTGCTGATCGCCCAGCCGTACGTGCCGAACACCGGCGTGGACCTCAAGGTCTACTGCGCGGGCGGCGAACTGTTCGCCACCGAGCGGACCTCCCCGCTGCACCCGCACCACCCGCACCGCGAACACCCCGTCGCGCTCGCCCCGGAGGTCGCCGCGGTCGCCGCCCAGGTCGGCGAGGTCTTCGGCCTCGACCTGTACGGCGTGGACATCCTGCTCGGCCCGGACGGGCCGGTCGTGGTCGACGTCAACGACTTCCCGAGCTTCCGGGCGGTGCCGCAGGCCGTCGCCCGGGTGTCCCGCGCGGTGCTCCGGCTGGCCCGCACCGGCTCGTCCTGGCCCTCGGTGGCCGCGGTGCCCCCGCAGGGCGTCGCCCGCACCGTGCCGGCCGCGATCGGCGGCGCCGCGTGAGCCACGTCCGGCTGCTCACCGCCGACCCGGACCATCCGCTGCTGGCCGCCACCGCGGCGCTGCTGCGCGCCGAGGGTCACACGGTCGACGCCCAGCACCCGCAGGCACCCGAGCAGCCCGGGCTGCCGGACGTCTGTCTGCTGAAGGCCCGCACCCCGCAGGCGCTCGCCCTCGCCGCCCGGCTGGAGGAGCGCGGGGTGCCGGTGCTGAACCCGGTCGCCGCCACGGCGCTCTGCCAGGACCGGCAGCGGATGGCCGACCTGGCCCTGGCGGCCGGACTGCCCTTCGCGCCGACCCGGACGGCCGCGCTCACCGAACTGGCCGAACTGGCCGTGGACGAACCGGTCGTGGTGAAGAGCCTGCACAGCCGCCGGGGCGACCTGGTGGCGGCCGTCCGCGACACCGCGGCCGCCCGGGGGCTCGCCGCCGCCTGGCCCGGTGAACCGGTGGTCGTCCAGCCGCTGGCGCCCAACGACGGCTGGGACCGCAAGCTCTGGGCGGTCGACGGCCGGCTCTTCGCCGAGCGCCGCCGCTCCGAACTCGCGGCCGCGCCGGCCGGCGCCCGCGAGGCACTGCCGCTCGCCGCACTGCCGGACGGCTGGCCCGACCTGGTCCGCACCGCGGGCGAGGTCTTCGGGCTGCAGGTGTACGGCGTCGACATCCTCGACACCGCCGCAGGCCCGCTGATCGTCGACATCAACGCCTTCCCGGGCATCCGCGGGCAGGCCGGCGCCCCCGAGGCGCTCGCCGCCCTCACCGCGGCCACCGCGGCGGGCCGGCGACCGGCGCCCGCCCGGGCGGCCTGACGCCGCCACGGGAACGACCGGCGCCGCGGCCCGGGGCGGCACCCGGCGGCCGCTACCAGGTGGCCGGGCGGACCTCGAAGCCGGTCAGGCCCTCAGGGGCCTCCTCGGAGATCCGGCGCTCCTCGACCACCGCGCGGCTCGGGCCGCGCCCGCACCAGGCCACCAGCCGCTCGACGGCCGCCGGTTCGCCCTCGAAGACGGCCTCCACGCGCCCGTCCGGCAGGTTCCGTACCCAGCCGGCCACCCCGGCCGCCGCGGCCTCCCGTCGGCAGGTGTCGCGGAAGAACACGCCCTGGACGACCCCGGCCACCACCACACGTCTACGGATCACGCCTGCCAGGTATACCCGATGCCGGTCTGTGTCCGAGGCGCCGCCGCGCCGCCCGCGCACCGACGGTCCGTCAGGGGCGGTGCCGCGCACGGCCGGCCGGCCCGCGGAATTCCGGCGGCCGCTTCGGGGGGTACGCCGGAAATTGTCCGGACGGTGATCGGAAATTCACCGGGACCGCACCCGGCGAGCGGCAATTGAACGCGGCGGCGGAAAGGAAAAAAGGGTCTGGGCAGCCGTTCCGGCTGCCCAGACCCGTGCGTCGGTGCAGGTGGGGGGATCAGGCCGCGGCGGGGATCGCCTTCGGGCTCGGGCCGTAGGCGTTGACCTCCGGCTGGCCCTCGGTCGCGGCGAAGACGATCAGTACGATCCCGCCGATGAGCGGGATGAGGCCGATCAGCAGCCACCAGCCGGAGCGGCCCGTGTCGTGCAGGCGGCGCACGCCCACGGCGAGGGAGGGGACCAGCACCGCCAGGCCGTACAGCCCGGTCAGCAGCGCGGTGTCGAGCAGGTTGCCGACGATCGCCAGGACGACGTAGATCGCGATGTTGACGAGTGCGAACATCCAGTATTCCTTGCGGCGTGCCCGGCCGCCGAAGCCCGCGTAATTCTTGAGCACAGCCAAGTACCAGTCCACGTCAGTTGTCCCTGTTTTCGTGCCGATTGGGTTGGGGGGAATGTAGTGGTGGCGGTGATGGGCGGTCAAGAACTTTTTCAACGGGGTGGGGGGAGCATTTCGGACGGCCCGGACACCCGGCTGTAACCCTGCCGCAGCGGCCCCGACAAGCGGCCCCACTACGCTGGCGGCACACCCGTCACAAGGCCACGCCCCGTACCCCGAGGAGGACCGTGCGCCGCCCCCCGCTCCGCCCCCCGACCGCACCCGGCTGGCTGCTCCACCCGCTGCGCTGGCAGCGCGGGCCGGTGCCCTGGGCGGCGACGGCGCGCGGCGCCCTGGGCATGGGCCCGGTGCTGGCGGTGTGCCTCGCCGCGGGGCAGCCGCAGGCGGGTGTACTGGCCGGCCTCGGCGCGATGTTCGCCGGCATCAACGACCGCCCCGGCACCTGGCGCGGCGGGGTGCTGCACATCGCCGTCCCGGCCCTCGCGGGCGCGCTCGGCCTGCTCGTCGGGCAGACCGGAGGGGCACCCGCCGGCTGGGCCCTGCCGGTGCTGGCCCTGGTCGGTCTGGTCTCCGGCGCGGTGAGCGTGGCCGGCCCGGTCTGGTCGCTGGCCGGCCTGCAACTGCTGGTGCTGACCGCGGTCGGCGGCGGCATGCCGCTGACCGTCCCCGCCTGGCTCGGCGCCTCGGCCTTCCTGGCCGGCGCCGGCTGGCTGCTGCTGCTCCGCCTGACGGTCCGCCGGCCCGGCGGCCGGCTGAGCGACGAGCGGGCGGCCGTCGCCGGCGTGTACGACGCGCTCGCCGACGCGCTGGAGGCGGTCGGCACCCCGGCCGCCGAACCCGCCCGCCGGGCCCTGACCGCGGCGCTCGACCGGGCCGACGAGGCGCTGCGGCTGCGGGCGCTGATCCGGCTGCCGCTGCGTCGCAGGTCGGCGGCCGACCGGCGGCTCGGCGCGCGGCTCGGCACCGCCGCGGCGCTCTGCGAGGCCAGTGTCGCCCTGCTCTGGGAGGGCGAGCCGCTGCCCGCCCGGGTCGCCGACGGCCCGCGCCGCCTGGCGGAGGCCGTCCGCCGGGACGCCGCGCCCGGGGCGCTGCCCGCACCGGTCTCCGACACCCCGGCCCGCAGCGCCTTCGACCGCGCCGTCCTGGAGGCCGGCGTCGCCTTCGGCGCGGCCGCCCCCGCCACGCCGCCGCACCTCCCCGGCCGCCCGCTGGTGCACCCGGCCGGCCCGGCGGGCCGCGAGTACGGCCTGCGGGTCGCCGCCTGCGTGGCCGTCAGCACCGCGGTCGCCCTGCTGCTGCACACCGGCCACTGGTACTGGCTGCCGGCGACCGCCGCCTTCCTGGTCAAGCCCGACTTCGGGCCGCTGTTCTCCCGCGTGGTCAGCCGCTTCGCCGGTACCGCCGCCGGGGTGCTCGCCTTCGTCCCGCTCGCCGGCCTGCTCACCGGCCCGTGGTGGCCGGCCGCGGCGGTGGCCCTCGGCGGCGCCCTGGTGCCGCTCGCCGTACGGCACTTCGCGCTGCAGACCGCGGTGGTCACGGTGACCGTGCTGACCTTCGTCTCGGTCGGCGGCGACCGGCAGGCCGCCGCCTCCCGGCTCGCCGACACCGCCGTCGCCTGCCTGCTCGTGCTGCTCGTCGGCCACCTGCCCCGGCTCGCCGACACCCAGGCACGGGTCGGCCACCGCTCCGCGCACGCCCTCCGGCACACCCGCCGGTACCTGCAGCACGTCCTGGCCGACCCCGGCCACGCCCCGGCAGCCCAGCGGCCCGCAGCGCATCAGGCCGCCGACCGGCACCGGTCGGAACTGCGCCGGGCCGCCTACCGGGCGCTCGCCGAGGCACGGGCCGCCGCCGAGACCGCCGCCGTCGAACTGCACGCCGGCACCACCCCGGACTGGCTGCGCGTCACCACCGGCGCCGAGCGGATCGTCGACGCCGCCACCGCCTGCGCCGTCCGGCTGGAGCACGGCGCCGCCCGCCCGGCCGCACCGGCGGCCCGTCAGGTCGCCGACGCCCTGGAGGCCGTCGCCGACGCGCTCGACGGGCGCGGCGAACCACCCGCCGACCGCCCCTCCCTCGGCGCCCTGCCGCCCGACTGCCTCACCCTCAACGACATCGTCACCGAACTGCGCCGCATCCGGGAGATCACCACCGCCGCCTGACCCGGGGCCCGGCCGGCCGGTCGCACCCCGGCGCCGGGCGGCCGGGCGCCGAGCGCTAGCATCCGGTACGAACACGCCCGATCCCGACCGGACCGGGGGAAATCCTCCCCGCCCCGCCGTCACCCCGGGATCGGCGCGGCCCCGGGACGGTCAGCGGCGACCGCCCGCCGATCCCAGCGAAGCCGCCGCACCGCCGGCGCACCCCGGAGCCCCTCATGCCCCTGGCGCTCGTCGCCCTCGCCGTCACCGCCTTCGCCATCGGCACCACCGAGTTCGCCGCGATGGGACTGCTGCCGCAGATCGCCGACGGCCTGCACGTCTCCATCCCGCAGGCGGGCTGGCTGGTCTCGCTGTACGCGCTCGGCGTGGTCATCGGTGCGCCGCTGCTCACCGTGCTCTGCGCCCGGCTGCCGCGCAAGGCCGTCCTGACCGGCCTGACCGGCCTGTTCACCGTCGGCAACCTGCTGTGCGCGATCGCCCCGAACTTCGCCTTCCTCGCCGCCGCCCGGCTGGTCACCGGCCTGCCGCACGGCGCGTTCTTCGGCGCCGGCGCGGTCGCCGCCGCCGAACTCGCCGCCCCGCACCTGCGGGCCCGGGCGGTCTCCGTGATGTTCTCCGGGCTGACGGTCGCGAACATCCTCGGCGTGCCCGCCGCCACCCTGCTCGGCCAACAGCTCGGCTGGCGCGCCGCCATGCTCGTCGTCGTTGCGATCGGCGGCCTCGGCGCGGCGGCGATCGCCCGGTTCGTCCCGCCGCTGCCCAGCCACCCGCAGGCCGGCCTGCGGCACGAACTCTCAGCCTTCCGCAGCGGACAGCTCTGGCTCGCCCTGGCCACCGTCGTCGTCGGCTGCGCAGGCCTGTTCGCCTGCTACAGCTACATCACCCCGCTGCTCACCGAGGTCACCGGCTTCGCGGACAGCTCGGTGACGCTCGTCCTCGCCCTGTTCGGGGTCGGCTTCACCATCGGCAACGCGCTCGGCGGCTGGGCCGCCGACCGGGCGCTGCGGCCCAGCATCTGCGCGGCCTTCCTGCTGATGGCGCTCGCGCTCGGCGTCTTCGCGGTGACCGCGCACGCCGCGTGGTCGGCCGCCGTGACGGTGGTGCTGATCGGCGTCTTCGGCTTCGCCGTGGTGCCGACCGTGCAGACCCTGGTGCTGCAGAAGGCCAGGAACGCGCCCACGCTGGCCTCCGCCACCGTGCAGGGCGCCTTCAACCTCGGCAACGCCCAGGGCGCCTGGCTCGGCGGCCTCGCCCTGAGCGCCGGCTGGGGCTGGACCTCGCCCACCCTGGTCGGCGCCGGCCTCGCGCTGGCCGGCTGCGCGATCGCCACCCTCTCCTGGGTGGCCGACCGGCGCGGCGGCGGGTTCTCCGCGGTCGTCGCGGGCGCCACCGCCGCCGGGACGGCACCGCAGCCGCAGCCGAACTGACGGCCTGCCGGAGCCCCCGCCACGGAGGGCTCCGGCACGGCCGCGGCGCTCAGTCGAGCGGGGCGACCAGCTCCCCGGTCGCCACCCGATGCACCGTCAGCGCCTCGGTCGGGCACATTTCGGCGGCGTCGGTCAGCCGCGCCGAGGCCTCGGCCCTGGCGTGCCGGGGCTGCGCCCTGCCGTCCGGGCCGAGCAGGACGTCGCCCGGGGCGGCCGCCGCGCACAGGCCGGTGCCCACGCAGCGGACCCGGTCCACCCGCACCTCCAGGCCGTCGCTCCGTGCCATGCCGCCCTGTGCCGTCCCGTCCTGTGCCGTGCCGTCCTGTGCCGTTCCGCTCACCAGGCCACCGCCAGCCGCAGCGGGCTGCGGGTGAGCAGGCCGCGCCGCCACTCGATCGCCTCCGGCGCGTCGACCGCCCGCAGCGACGGGAAGCGCCGGGCCAGCCCGTGCAGGGCGAGCTCCAGCTCCATCCGGGCCAGCCAGGCGCCGAGGCAGTGGTGCGGGCCCGCGCCGAAGGTCAGGCTGGGCGTGCCGAGCGGCTCGAACAGCGGGATGCCCTCCGGGTAGACCGACGGGTCGTGGTTGGCCGTGCGGGCGTCCGCGGCGACCACACTGCCGGCCGGGATCAGCACCCCGCCGATCTCCACGTCCTCGACCGCGCGGCGCAGCAGCCCGGGCGCGGTCTGCTGGTCGCCGAGCGGCACCGCCCGCAGCAACTGCTCGGCCGCCGCGGACGCCTCCGCCTCGCTCGCCGCGATCCGGGCCCAGCCGCCGGAGCCGTCCGACAGCAGGTAGACCAGGGCGTTGCCGAGCGAGGTCATCGTGGTCTCGTGCCCGGCCACCACCAGGCCGCAGACCAACGAGACGAGCTGCGCCTCGGTGACGCCCTCGGTGCGGTCGGCGGCCTCCACCAGGCTGCTCACCAGGTCCTCGCCCGGGTCCTTGCGCCGCTCGTCGACGACCTGCTGCCCGAACCGGCCGAACTCCTGCATCGCCTGCCGGATCTCCTCCGCCGTGTACGCGGTGGCCGACAGCGCGTGGTCGCTCCAGCGGCCGAGCCGCTCGTAGTCGAGGCCGTCCAGGCCCATCAGCCGGCTGATCACCGCAACCGGCAGCGGACGGCTGAACGCGCCGATCACGTCCGCGGGCGAGCCGGCCGCCTCCAGGCCGTCCAGCAGGTCCTCCACCACCGAGCCCACCCAGGGCCGCCAGCGGGCGATCGCCCGGGGGGTGAACGCCCGCTGCACGGTGCGGCGCAGGCGCTGGTGCTCCTCGCCGTCCAGGTTGAGCATCGCCTGCGGGTCGTCCAGCAGGTTCGGCACCAGCGTGGTGGCGGGGGCGTCCGGGGCGAACAGCGAGGCCCGGTTCAGCCGCGGGTCGGCCAGCAGCTGGCGGACGTCGGCGTGCCGGGTCACCACCCAGACCGGCGTGCCGGTGGGCAGCGCGGCGAGCCGCGGCGGACCGGGTTCGGCGTGGCGCAGGCAGTGCAGCGGGACGAGGGCGGGCATGTCGGGGGCCGCGGGGCGCGCGGTGGTCATCCGGTCCTCCAGGCGTCGGCGCCCGGCCGTCCGCCCGCGGACCGCAGGCGGACGCGTGGGTCCGGGCGTTCACTCGTGCAGGTGTGTGCGGGCCGTGTCCGGGCACCGCGGCCGCGGCACCCGTCCCGACACCCGACCGTACGGGTACGACGAACGCGCCGGAAGGACGTGAATCGGCCATCGGAGGACCGGAGTCCGCCGATGGCCGACGAATCGTCAGATTCCGTTCTCCGCAGGGAGCTTCCCGGACCGGACCGCGGCCAGCAGCTCCGCGTGGTCTGCCTCGCTGCGGTCCGCGTAGGCCACCGCGAACGCCGCCATCGCCTCGTCCAGCTCCTCGCTCCTGCCGCAGTACCCGGCGAGCACCGCCGCGTTCGCGGTGTGCGTGTGCGCCCGGGCGAGCAGCGCGCCGGTCAGGCGGCCGTAGTCGTCCAACTGGTCCGGGCGCAGCGCGGCCGGGTCGACACTGCCCTTGCGGTTGCGGAACTGCCGCACCTGGTACGGCAGGCCGTCGACGGTCGTCCAGCCCATCAGCACGTCGGAGACCACCTGGATGCGCCGCTGACCGAGCACCACCCGCTGCCCCTCGTGCCCCGGCAGGCCGGAGACCGCGAAACCGGCCCGGGCCAGGTGCGGCAGCAGCACCGACGGCCGCGCCTCCTTCACCTGCAGCACCAGCGGCTGCTCCCGCTGGTCGACCAGCAGCACCACGTACGCCCGCGTGCCGACACTGCCCGTGCCGACGATCCGGAACGCCACGTCCTGGATGCTGTACCGGCTCAGCAGCGGCTGCATCTCCGGCGCCACCGTCGACAGGTACGCCGCCAGCGAGCCCGCCGCCGCCGCGGCCTCCGCCTCCGGCACCCGGCTCAGCACCGGCGGCGCCGGCGTGAACCGCCAGCTGCCGTCCTCCTGACGGACCGTCGACTTCGCTGCGAACCGGGCACTGGTGTTGCGCAGAGCCTTCTCCGCCACCGCCTCCAGCACCCCCGCCAGGTCGTGCGCCTCGGCGAAGGCCACCAGGTGCTCGTCGGCGATCGCGTTCCAGGCGTCCAGCGCGGGCAGCTTCGCCAGCTTGCGCACCGTCCTCCGGTACGAGGACGAGGCGTGGAACGCCGCCTGCCGGCACACGTCCTCCGACGCGCCGGCCTGCCGGCCCGCCAGCACCAGGCTCGCCGCCAGCCGCTTCAGGTCCCACTCCCACGGACCCGGCGCGGTCTCGTCGAAGTCGTTGATGTCGATCACCAGCCGGCCGCGGGCATCCCCGTACAGGCCGAAATTCGCCGCATGCGCGTCACCGCACAGCTGCGCCACCACCCCCGACACCGGGCTGTCCGCCAGGTCGAAGGCCATCAACCCGGCCGATCCGCGCAGGAAGGCGAACGGCGAGGCCGCCATCCGGCCCACTCTTATCGGCACCAGGTGCTCCAGGCGCCCGATGTTCGCCTCCGCCACCGCCTCGGCCACCGTCGGCCGGTCGGCCGACACCTCGAACCGGGCGTGCGCCGCCCGCGGCGCCCGCTCCCGGAGCGCCTTGCCGCGCTGCTTGCCGTCCCCCTGCGGGGGCCACGGCGCGAAGCCCGGCACCACCGGCCCGAAGATCGCCCCACCCGCCGTCTGCTCGGCCAACCCCACCACCGGCACTCCGTTTCCTCTGGTCGATCACGCTACTGCAGCCCAGCACGCTACCGCCGGAGGCTCCCCGGCAGGCAGCGAGGGCGTACCGGGTCCGTAACATGCGGGTCATGGCCCATGACCTGCGCGCGCTCGACGACGCCTACCTCGGCTTCTGGCGCGAGTACCAGCTGTGCACCCTCACCACGCTGCGCCCCGACGGCACGCCGCACGTGGTGCCGGTCGGCGCGACCTTCGACCCGGAGACGCTGACCGCCCGGGTGATCAGCAGCCGGACCAGCCGCAAGGCCCGCAATGTGGCCGAGGCCGGCGAGGGCGGGGCGCGGGTGGCGCTCTGCCAGGTCGACCGGGCGCGCTGGGCGACCCTGGAGGGCGTGGCGACGGTCAGCCAGGACCCGGACGCGGTCGCCGACGCGGTGGCCCGCTACACCGAGCGGTACCGTCCGCCGCGGGTGAACCCGGACCGCGTGGTGATCGAGATCCGGGTCGACCGCGCGCTCGGCCGTGCCTGAGCGCGCCGCCCCGAACGTGCGGCGCCCCGCTCCGCCGGCCTGGATCCGGGGGAGCGGGGCGCCTGCCTGCTCGGCTGCTCAGCCCACGTTGACCGCCGACCAGGCCGCGGCGACCGCCGCGTACTCGGCGCTGCCCGCGCCGTACAGGTCGGTCGCCGCCTTGAGGGTGGCCGTCCGGGCACCGGAGTAGTTCGTGGTGGACGTCATGTAGACGGTCAGCGCCCGGTACCAGACCTTGCCCAGCGCGTCCCGGCCGATGCCGGAGACGGTGGAGCCGTTGCAGGTCGGGCTGTTGTACGACACCCCGTTGACCACCTTGGCGCCGCTGCCCTCCGCGAGCAGGTACGCGAAGTGGTTGGCCACGCCCGAGGAGTAGTGCACGTCCAGGTTGCCGACGCCCGAACTCCAGCAGTCCGCGGACTTGGTGTCCCTGGACGGCTGGTCCATGAAGCGCAGCGCGGGCTTGCCGAAGCCGGACTTCACGACCTCCTCGCCGATCAGGTAGTCGCCCGGGTCGGCGGCGTTCGCGGCGTACCACTCGACCAGGGTGCCCATGATGTCGGAGGTCGCCTCGTTCAGACCGCCGGACTCGCCCGAGTAGTTGAGCTTGGCACTGCGCGAGGTCACGCCGTGCGACATCTCGTGCCCGGCCACGTCCAGCGACACCAGCGGCCCGAAGATCGAGCCGTCGCCGTCGCCGTACGTCATGCAGAAGCAACTGTCCTGCCAGAAGGCGTTGTTGTAGTTGCTGCCGTAGTGCACCCGGTTGTACGAGCCCTTGCCGTCGCCCGCGATGCCGGAGCGCCCGTGCACGTTCTTGTAGTAGTCCCAGGTGGTGTTGGTGCCGTACTGCGCGTCGACGGCGGCGGTCGCCCGGTCGGTGTTGGCGCCGCTGCCCCAGTGGTTGTCCGCGTCGGTGAACAGCGTGGCGGGCGCCCGGCTGAAGCAGATCGAACCGAAGCACAGGTCCGTCTTGTTGGCCGCGTCACCGGTGTAGGTGTTGCCGCGGGTCGGGTCCTTCAACTGGAAGGTGCTGCCGGAGGCGGTGGTCTCCAGCGGCACCGTCCCGCTGTACAGCGAGGCGCCGTCGCCGGCCGCCGTCTCCAGGCCGTCCCAGGCGTCGATCCTGGCGCCCGTCCGCGCGTCGGTCAGCACCGTCCGGGCCACCGGGTTGCCCAGGTAGTCGGTGCCGGCGGCGGTGGTCTGCCAGGCCAGCCGTGGGGTGCCGGACCGCGCGTCCACCACCAACTGCGGCTGCGCGCCCTGCTGGACGGTGGTCCGGCCGGGCACGGCGCGGACGAGCTCCGCGCCCGCCTGCGCGGCGGCGGCCTCCTTGGAGACGGACGGGGTGGTGGACGGCACCGCAAGATCGGTGGTCGCCGCACGGTCCGCGCCGCGGTAGGAGCCGTCCGGCCCCAGGTGCACGACCAGGTCGCCGCCGAGCACCGGCAGGCCGGCGTAGCTGCGGTCGAACCGGACGTGCCGGCTGCCGTCGGCGTCCGTGACGACATCCCGGACCGAACTGGACTGCCGCTCGCCGACGCCGAGTTGGGCTGCGTGCGAGGCCATCGCCGCCTCGGCGGCGGCAACCGCCTGCGGCGCCGGAACCGGACGGCCGGCCGCACCCGCGGACGGTGCGGCGGCGGACACCAGAGCGCCCGCCACGACGACGGCGGCGGTGGCCACGGCGGTGCTGCGGGGAATGCGCATCGTGCTCCTCGGTGTGTGGGGAGGTACGGGCACCGCGAGGGGTGTGCGCGGAGCCCGGGGAGCGTGGCGCCGAACCTGAGAGGGGGTCACGGCGGGAGGGGTGCCGCCGGAGTACGTTGTTTTACATGTTCAGGACAGTTCCCGTAAAGACCGCCTGCACGACGAACCGTCAGGGGCAGCCACAAGGGGCGCGGCTCGATGTGTGGAAGAGTCGGGTGCCGTAGCCCATGCCGGCCACCCGGGGGCGAACCCCGTGGTCGAGAGGATCAGGAGCCGTTCCATGTCCGACGAGATCACCCTGCGCCCGGTGACCACCGACGACCTCGGCCTGTTCGAGCGAGAGTTCAACGGGCCGGAGGGGACAGGCGAGTACCAGTGGTTCGGCTTCGGCTCACCGGCCGACCTGCGCCGGCAGTTCGCGGAGACCGGCCTGCTCGGCCCCGACGGCGGCGTGCTCTCCGTCGCGGAGGCGGGCCGGACGGTGGGCAGGGTCGAGTGGTTCGCCGGCACCTGGGGGCGGCCCGCTACGTCCACCTGCTGGACCCTGGCGATCGGACTGGTGCCCGCCGCGCACGGCCGCGGCATAGGCACCCGGGCCCAGCGACTGCTGGCCGAGTACCTCTTCGACCACACCAGGGCCGAACGGCTCCAAGCCTGGACGGACTGCGCCAACCTCGCCGAGCAGCGCGCGTTGGAGAAGGCGGGCTTCGTCAAGGAGGGCGTGCTGCGCTCCGCGCAGTGGCGCGGGGGCCGGTGGCACGATCAGGTGATCTTCTCCATGCTCCGCGCGGAGCGGCCCGGCGGCGCACCGAGGTGAACACACGGCCGTGACCGAGGCCCTCCTGCCGTTCGGCGAACTCCCGACGGGTCTGACCCGAAGCTGTTGGAGCGCATCCGCGGCGAGATCGCCGTCAACCGCCTCAGCCCGGCCGTCGCACGCCGCATCCTCCGCGACGCCTGACGGCGGTACGGCGGCGAGCGCTGCCGTGCCGCCTCGGGCCGCGCCCTCAGGCCGCGTCGAGCCAGGCCGGCAGGGCCTCGCGGCGGTCCAGCCAGGTGCGGGGGAGGGCGGTGAGGCCGGTGCGGGCGGCGACGGTGCCGCCGGTGATGGCGCAGGTGGTGTCGACGTCGCCGAGGCCCTCGGCGGTGGTCCACAGGGCGTCGGTGAGGCTGTCGAGGTGGTGTGCGGCGGACCAGAGGGCGAACGGGACGGTGTCGCCCGCCTCGATCCGCTGCCCGTTGCCGAGGACGTCGGCGGCCCGCCAGGGCTCGGTCTCCGGCGGGAGTTCGGCCGCCGCGCACAGGCCCTCGCGGACGGCGCCCTCCGGCGTCCGAGCGGCGACCTCCCGCAACAGGCCGGCGCCGTCCGGCACGGCCGTACCGCGGCTGCGCGCCGCGAGCGCGGCGGCCACCGCCACCGCGACAGCCCCCCGCGACGCCCTCCGGATGGGCGTGGGTGACCTCGGCGGAGAACGCGGCCTGCTCGGCCACCTCCTCCAGGTCCGCGCAGAACCAGGCGCCGAGCGGTGCCACCCGCATCGCCGCGCCGTTGCCGAGGCTGCCCTCGCCGTCGAACAGCTCCCGGGCCGCCGACCGCCAACTCGACGGCTGCAGATCCAGCTTGGGCAGCAGCTGGTGCATCCCGGCCCCGTAGCCGCGGTACGGGTCCTGCCGGTACATCACGGCGAAGGAGAGGGCCAGGTCGTCCTGGTGCACGGCGTCGTACGCCACCAGGACGCGGTAGAGCGCGAGCGCCATGGCGGTGTCGTCCGTCCAGTGCCAGGGCGACTCCTCCGGGGTCCGGCGGGCCCGGATGGAGTCGAAGGCGTGCCGGGCCGGCCGGAACAGCGGGAACCACCGCTCTCCGAAGGCGTCACCGAGGGCCAGGCCCTCCAGGGAGTCACGAGCGGCGTCGGAAGGGATCATCCACGCATCCTGCCAACCCGCGGCCTGCCCGCGCACTCCCGTTCGGACCGCGGACCGCGGGTCAGGCGGCCCAGTCCTCGCAGTACTCCAGGTGCAGGCCCCGGCCGTTGGCGATGACGCCCTCCAAGAAGTGGATCTCGGCGCAGTAGTGCGGGGAGGCGGGGTACGCGCGGATGTGGGCGGGGCCGCGGCGGGCCACGTCCAGGAAGCGGTCGGAGGTCTCCCGGAAGGCCGGGGCGCTGCCGGTCATGAAGAGTGTCCCGGCGGCCACGTGCTGGTGGAACCGGTCCCGGTACTCGCGGTGCCGCCGGGCCTCGTAGTCGGGCTCCGGGCCGGCGAGTTCCGCCTCCGGCAGGTCCGCGGTCTGCGGCACCCCGGCGCCCATCCGGGCCCGCAGCTCCTTCCACCGGGCCGGCGCGAACTGCAACGAGTGGTGCAGCAGCACCAGGTCCAACGGCTCGCCCTCGGCTGCACTCTCCGGCGGCCGGTTGCCGCGGATCGGCACATGGACCAGCGACCGCGGCGAGCGGGCCGCCAGCAGCCACAGCCCGCCGATCGTCCGCGCCGCCTCGCGGTCGAACCAGCCGTTCAGGAAGTGGTCCTGGTCGAGCAGCACGGCCCGCTCCAGGGCGTGGCGCGGGCGGATCACCCGGTATTCCTGCGCGCCGAGCCGCACCGTGTGCACCCGGATCGGCAGTCTCACCGCTTGCCGCCGATCGGCCCCAGGTACAGGTAGTCCGCCTGGCCGGTGCGCCGGGCCCGGTCCACCGACTCCAGGAACCGCATCCGGCGCGGTGTCAGCTCGGCAGCCCAGTCCGCCATCGGTTGCACCCGGAAGCCGGTGTGCTCCGCCGGGTCGGTGCGAAGGGCCGCGAGCTGCGCCTCGTCCAGCGCCCCGCCGTCGAACACGAAACCGATCTTGAACGGCAGCTCGCCCACCGGCGGCGCGAACATCACGGTGAGCAGCCGGCCGGGCCCCTCCGGCAGCACCAGGCCGGTCTCCTCCCAGGTCTCCCGCCGCGCGCAGCCCCACGGGTCCTCGCCGAAGTCCAGGTTCCCGCCGGGCAGCTGCCACAGTTCCGGGTCGTACACCGACCGCAGCATCAGCGGATTGCCGTCCGCGTCGGTGAGATGGGCGGCGGCGAACACCGTGCCGTGCGGAAGCGTCCGGACGAACTCCGCGGTCGGCAGCAGTTCCACAGCAGCCCCCTCCTGGCCGGGGCTCACTCGCCGGGGTAACGCACCCCGATCCGGTCCCGGACCGCGTCCAGCGTACGCATCACCGAGAGCGAACCGTCCAGCGGCACCAACGGCGACTCGGTCAGTCCCGCCCGCAGGCAGCGGCCGACCTCGGCGGCCTCCGGGCCGTACCCGTGGCCGACCCGCGGCGCCGCCCGGAACTCCTCCGGCTCGCGGCCCGCCCGGTGCAGCACGAAGCCGTCCGGGTGGAAGAAGTCCCGCTCGATCTCGATCCGCCCGGCCGAGCCCTGGACGGTCGCCCGCTGCCCGCTCTGCGCGGTCAGCGAGCAGCCCAGCAGCGCCGTCGCACCGCTCGCGTGGCCGAGGACGATCGCCGTGTTGGCGTCCACGCCCTGCGGGGTGAGCTGCGCCCAGGCGTGCACCGACTCCGGCGCGCCGAGGAGCAACTGGGCGAAGGCCACCGGGTAGACGCCGAGGTCGAGCAGGGCGCCGCCGCCGAGCGCCGGGTCCCACAGCCGGTGCGCGGGGTCGAACTCCGCCGGGAAGCCGAAGTCGGCGTGCACCGACCGGATCTCGCCGATCGCGCCGTCCGCGACCAGCTCGGTGATCCGGCGCACCGTCGGATCCAGGTAGGTCCACATCGCCTCCATCAGGAAGAGCCCGCGCTTGCGCGCGGTCGAGATCAGCTCCTCCGTCTGGGGCGCGCTCAGCGTGAACGGCTTCTCGCAGAGCACCGACCGGCCGGCGTCCAGCAGCAGCGCGGTCGCACGGTGGTGGTGGGTGTGCGGGGTGGCCACGTACACCACGTCCACGTCGCCGTCGGCCGCCAGCTCCCGCCAACTGCCGTACGCGCGCGGTACACCGAAGCGGTCGGCGAACGCCCGGGCGCCCTCCTCGGAGCGGGAGGCCACGGCGACCACCTCGGCGCCCGGCACGTCGAGCAGGTCCTCGGTGAACGAGGCGGCGATGCCCCCGGTCGCGAGGATGCCCCAGCGGATCGGACGGTCGGCGACGGGCTCCATGCGGCTGCTCCCCAATGGTCGGTGAAGGTCGGCGGTACGGTTCGGCAGCGCGGCGCAGGCCGTACCGATTGCCAGGGAAGCGCTCTCCGAATCGCCGGTCAGCCTAACCGGCGGTGACCGGCCGACGGGACCCCCGTCCGCCCACCGGTCACCGCCGGAGCAGTCACCCCGCGACCGCCGGGCCCGGGCCCCGGGTCGCGACGACCTCCACGGTCGCGGACAGCGGCACCTCGCCGCAGGACGGCCCGACCAGCACCGTGAAGCCGCCCCGGTTCGGCCCGCACCGCCGCGAACCCGGCCAGCCACCGCACCGGCCGGTCCACCGAACTGCCGGGCCGTGCCAGGTACACCTGCACCACCTCGCGCGAACTCCGCACGCCGGTGTTGCGCAGCACGGCGCGGACGGTGAACCCGGTACCGGGGGCGACGCGTTGCGGCACTTCCACGGCGAGGTATTCCCATCGGCCGTAGCCGAGCCCGTGCCCGAACCAGTACGCCGGTTCGGCGCCGGCCCGCAGCCAGCCGCGGTGGCGGAGGTGCAGGCCCTCGCGGTACGCGAGCACGCAGTCCCGCGGCCGGGTACCGGCGTCGGCCGGGCCCTCGCCGGTCGCGGGCCACGTGGCGGGCAGCCGGCCGCCGGGCTCGGCGCGGCCGAAGAGCACGTCGGCGAGGGCGTCGCCGCCCTCCTGCCCGGGGAACCAGCCGAGCAGCACGGCCGCGGCCTCTCCGCGCCAGGGCATCAGCACCGGTCCGCCGGAGTTCACCACCACGACGGTCGCCGGGTTGGCGGCCGCCACCGCACCGACCAGGGCGTTCTGCGCACCCGGCAGGTCGAGCGCGGTGCGGTCGAAGCCCTCGCTCTCGTGCTGCTCGGAGGTCCCGGCCGCGACCACGACCGCGTCGGCCTCCCGGGCGAGCGCGACGGCCGCGGCGAGCTCCTCCTCGGGGGTGCCGGCCGGGGCGTCGGCGGTCAGCGCGACGACCCGGCCGTGCCCGGGCTCGACGGTCCGGCGGGCCGCCAGCTCGACCTCCTGCCCGGCCGCCAGCTCGACCTCGGCCTGCCGGAAGGACGGCGCGACATGCAGGTAGGTCGGGTCGTCGGACTCCGGCGGCACGTAGTCGTCGAGCACCGTCCGGCCGTCCACCCGCAGCCGGACGGCGCCGAGCCCGACCACGCCGAGCCGCCATCGCCCGGCGGCGGGGGCGCGCAGCACCGTCCGCAGTTCGACGCTGTGCAGGGCGGTGAGGTCGACGGCCTCGTCGACCTCGAAGGAGCGCCCGCTCGGCCGGTCCTCGGTGTGCAGCACGGCGCCCGCCGCGTCCAGGAAGCGGACGTGGACGCCGGGCCCGCCGGTCACCGGGTTGCGGCAGTCGGCTGCCGTGACGGGTGTGGGCCGCACCGAGGTCCGGACGCCGGCCGCATGGGTCAGCTCGACCTGCATGATCCCGTCGATGATCTGACGTCCCATCAGGACGAAGACGGCGATCACCGGCAGGCTGGCGACCACGGCACCGGTGAGCACGAGCGAGTAGTCCTTGAGGTAGCCGCCGGCGAGTTCGGAGAGGGTCAGCTGGATGGTGGGGTTCTGCTGGGTCATGACGACCTTGGGCCAGTAGAAGGGGTTCCAGGTGGCCATGAAGGTCAGCATGCCGAGCACCGCCATCGCGGGCCGGGCCGCGGGCAGCGCGACGTGCCAGAACAGGCCGCGGGTGGTGCAGCCGTCCATCCGGGCGGCGTCGAGGAGTTCGTCCGGCACGGCGGTGACGAGGTACTGCCGCATGAAGAAGACGCCGAAGGCGTTGGCCACGGCCGGCACGATCAGCGCCTGCAGGTGGTCGGCCCAATGGAACCAGCTCGCGATCATGATGTAGAGCGGGATGATGCCGAGCTGGATCGGCACCATCATCGTCGCGACCACCGAGGTGAGCAGCGGACTGCGGCCCCGGAAGGGCAGCTTGGCGAAGGCGAAGCCGGCCAGCGAACTGGTCAGCACCACGCAGGCGGTGACGGTCGAGGAGACGATCAGCGAGTTGAGCAGGGCGAGGCCCATGTCGGTCTGCCGGAAGGCCTCGCCGATGTTGTGCAGCAGGTTGCCGCCGGGCAGCAGCACGGGCGGCACCCGGTGGATGTCGGTGTTGTTCCGGGAGGCGGCGACGACCGTCCAGTACAGCGGGAGGACGGACAGCAGCACGCCGACCGCGAGGGTGGCGTACACGCCCCTGCCGGCCGAGAGTTGGCGGTTGCGGCTCACGAGGCGTAGACCCCCTTCATCCGGCGGGCGGCGAGCGCGCGATGACCCGGCTGCTCGCCGAACACCCCGACCTCGACGGGGTGTTCGCCGCCAACGACCTGATGGCGCAGGGTGCCGTCGCCGTCCTGCGCGACCACGGCCGGCGGGTGCCGGAGGACGTCACGGTGGTCGGCTTCGACGACAGCAGCGCGGCCACCGCCGGGCGGCCGCCGCTCACCACCGTCCGGCAGCCGGTGGAGGAGATGGCGGCGGAGATGGCCCGCATCCTGCCGGACGTGGTCGCCCGCCCGGGCCGCCGCGCCACCTCGGTGATCTTCGAGCCGGAGCTGGTCGTCCGCCCGTCCTCGTGACGTCCTGTCAGGCCCATGCGGAATCAAATCCTCCACATCCATGGGCAAGTTATGGGGATCATGCGCATGAATGTGCGGATCTTGTCGTAGAGTTGGCGCGTACAGATCGATCTTGGGGGGATTGAAGTGCGCCGTGCCGTGCCCGCTGCCGTTCTGGTGCTGGGCCTGGCCGCCTGTCTGACGTCCTGCGGCTCGTCCGGCCCGTCAGCCGACCGGGCACCGGCCGCCGCGGCATCGGCCGGCACCACCGCGGCCGCCCCCGCCGCCCCCGGCTCCGCCACCCCCGAGGGCTCCGCCGCCCCGAGCGACCCTGGGACACCCGCCGCGGCGGGCGGTGCCCCGGCCGCCGCCGGTGCCGCCATCACCGTCGCCTTCGCCGGTGACGTCCACTTCGAGGGCCGCACCGAGTCCCGCCTCGGCGGCGGCCCCGACACCGCCCTCGGCCCGATCTCCCGCACCCTCGCCGCGGCCGACCTCTCGGTGCTCAACCTGGAGACCGCCATCACCGGCCGAGGCGCCCCCGAGCCCAAGACCTACACCTTCCGGACCAGCCCCAAGGCGCTGCAGACACTGCGCGACGCCGGCGTGGACGTGGTCTCGCTGGCCAACAACCACGCCGTGGACTTCGGCGCCGACGGCCTCGCCGACACGCTCGCCGCCAAGGCCTCCTCCCCGATCCCGGTCGTCGGCTTCGGTCGCAACGCCCAGGAGGCGTACGCCCCGTACCTCACCACCGTCAAGGGCGTGAAGGTCGCGGTGCTCGCCGCCAGCCAGGTCCAGGACCTCACCAACCAGAAGTGGCGCGCCGGTTCGGGCAAGGCCGGGATCGCCTCCGCCCTCGACCCGGCGGCCCTCCTGCGCGCCGTCACCGAGGCCAAGCGGCAGGCCCCGGTCGTCCTCGTCTACCTGCACTGGGGCGAGGAGGGGCACACCTGCCCAACCGGAGCCCAGACCGACCTGGCCCGCAGGCTGTCGGCGGCCGGCGCCACCGCGGTGGTCGGCACCCACGCCCACACCATGCTCGGCTCCGGCATGCTCGGCGACACCTATGTCGCCTACGGCTTCGGCAACTTCCTCTGGTACGGGACCTCGAACTACACCGACTCCGACGAGACCGGTGTCACCACCCTCACCCTGACCGGGGACGGCCGCACCGTCGGCGAACGCTTCACCCCGGCCCACATCGACAGGCGCGGTGTCCCCGTCCCGCAGACCGGCGCCGCCGCCACCGCCGCCCAGCACCGCCGCGACCGCCTGCGCGCCTGCACCGGCCTCGCCCCCGCGGCCGTCTCCCGCGACTGACCCGGCACCCACCCCCGCCCGCCCGGGCCCTCGATCGGCCGCGCCCACACACCGGCGCGGCCGCGGGACCGCCGGGACCCGGCATGAGCCGCCCTGAACGCTCACACCGGGTCCCGGCGGCCCGCGCCCGGCAGCCGAACACACACCACCCCGTCCGGCCGGTTCGGTAGCCTGCCGTCGTGGAAGCGGGAATGAACCCGGACGGCTGGCTGGACGACACCCGGAGGTCCTACGACACCGTCGCCGCCGACTATGCGGAGCAGGTGCGCCACCTCCTGGACGAAACGCCCCACGAGCGTGCCGCGCTGGCCCTGTTCGCCGAGCTGGTGCGCGCCGGGGGCGGCGGGCCGGTCGCCGACCTGGGGTGCGGGCCGGGGCGGATCACGGCCCACCTCCGTCACCTGGGCGTGGACGCCTTCGGGATCGACCTCTCGCCCGGGATGATCGAGGTGGCCCGGCGCGATCACCCCGGTCTCCGGTTCGCCGTCGGCTCCATGACCGACCTCGACCTCGCCGATGCCTCGACGGCGGGCCTGGTCGCCTGGTACTCCCTGATCCACGTCCCCGACGACGGGATCGGCTCCGTCCTGGCACACTTCCGGCGCGTACTGCTGCCCGGCGGGCCGCTGCTGATCGGCTACCACGTCGGCGACGGGTCGCGGCTGAAGACGCAGGGCTACGGCGGGCACCCGATGAAGGTCCGCGTCCATCGCCGGCAGCCCGGCCGGATGATCGGATGGCTCGACGACGCGGGCTTCTCCGTCGAGGCGAACCGGACACTGACCTCGGCCGAGAGCGCGCTCGGCGGAATCATCCTCGCGCGCCGCCCGGCCGACTGATCCACGGTTGGCAGCGGCCGGGCCCGCCCCGGCGGCGCACCCTCACAGCCCGTGCAGGCGCTCGATCTCCCGGCGGTCGCGCTTGGTCGGCCGGCCCGTGCCGCGGTCGCGGACGGCGGACGGCGCCGCGAACTCGCGGGGCGGCGGCGGAGGCGAGTGGTCGACGTAGCACTGCGCCGCGATCTCGGCGCCGACCCGCTTGCGGATCAGCCGGGAGACCACGACGACCCGCTCGCGCCCGTCGAAGCGCAGCCGTACCTCGTCCCCGGCCTTCACCGTCTGGGCCGGCTTGGCCCGTTCCTCGTTCACCCGCACATGCCCGGCCTTGCAGGCCGCCGAGGCCATCGAGCGCGTCTTCAGCAGCCGGACCGACCAGATCCAGCTGTCCACCCGTACCGGGCCCTCGTCCTCTGCCATACCCAGAGCTTAGACACCGCCACCGCGAGTCCGGCTGCGGTGTAGGCGGAGACGCCGACGGCGAGGGCGGTGGAGCCGGCGGAACACTCGCACAGCGCGCCGGTTCCGGCACAGCGCGTTAGCCTCATCGGAGGATCGCCTCCACCGGAGGCCCACCCGCCGAAAGGACGCCCGCGGTGTTCGTGCCCGACGAGGAACCCCTGCCCGACTGGTACTCCCACCACGCCGACACACGGCATCCGGTGGGCACCCGGGACGCCTTCGTGATCGGCGAGGCGCCGCGCGGCACCACCCATCCGATCTTCCAGGACGCGCCGCGCCTCGTCGTCGAGTGGGACGGCAGCGCGTGGCAGCCCGTGGCGGTCGCCGACAGCTTCGCCGCGGCCTGCCAGATGATCGCCCAGGACGGCCGGCCCTCGCTGTTCCCGCAGGCACAGAGTCCGCTGCCGCCCGATCGGTCCTCGCGGTGGCGGCCCGGCCCGGATCGCCGTCACGGGGACTGAGCGGCCCGCTACGTCCAACGGGTGGTCGTCGGAGGTCGGTGCGGCCCCGCCGTGCGTGTCCGTACCGCATCGGCGTGACCATGTCCGCTATGAGCCCAGACCGCGCACCGGGGCCGGCCCGGACCCCGTACGAGATCGCCAACGCCGTGGGCGAGGAGATCCGCGTCCTCAACCACCGGACCGCCGCGGGGATCGGGGCCTTCCCCGACCCGGCCAGCGTGCACGACGTGGTGACGGCGCTGCACGCGATCCTCTTCCACCTGCCGCAGGCACTGGCCCAGGCGGCTGCCGGGCTGGCCGCCATCCCGGCGGAGCAGATCAGGGTGGCCCTGCCGGACGGCGACGCCGACACCGCGGCCGCCCGCCAGGCCCGGGTGAGCGAGGAGTTGGCGCGGGCCGCCGAGACGCTGGAGATCGCCCGGGCGCACGTGGCCGCCGCCTCGGCCTTCACCAGTGGCCTGGACCGCACCGTCCCGGTCGTGGACGACGATCCGCTGGACGACCTGGTCGCCGCCTTCCACGACTGACCCGGGGAGCGGAACGGGTCAGTCCTCCGGCAGCGCCGCCACGTAGACCCAGGCGCCGTCCACCCGGACGAAGCTGCTGTGCTCCTCCATGGCCCCGGGCTCGCCCTCGTCCGTGAAGTGCGCCCGGAACCGCACCGTCCCCTCGGTGTGGAACGGGCCGCCCTCGGTCGTGCCCAGGATCTCCAGCCCCGTCCAGTGCAGCCCCGGGTCGAAGTCGATCCGGGGCGGCCTGGTGTCCGGGTGCCAGCTGCGCAGCAGGTACGGGCCGTCCTGGACGGCGAAGGCGCTGTAGCGCGAGCGCATCAGCTGCTCGGCGGTGCCGGCCGTCGTCTCGCCCCGGTGCAGCCGGCCGCAGCAGCCGCCGTAGGGGCCGCCCAGGCCGCACGGGCAGGGGTCGGTGGGGGAGAATCGGGGGTGGCGGCGGCGCTTCGACATGCGCCCCATTCTGCCGGTCGCGCCGCCCGCCCCCGGAACTCGGGGCCGGGTGCTGCAACTGCCCGGCCGCGGCCCACGTCTCTTCGGGTGAGGGATCCAGGCGCGGCCCGAGGAGGCGCATCATGCGACGGTGGATCATGATCCCGATGGCTCTCGTTCTCGCCGGCACCGGTTCGGTGGTGGTACCGGCCGCGGCGTCGGCCACGGCCCCGGCGGTGACCACGACGACCTGCCCGACCGGTTGGGGCAGCCTGCCGAAGGCTGCCACCAGCACCACCGGCCAGCATCCGCTGACGAACATCCGCACGGGTCAGCACCCCTGCTGGGACCGGATGGTGATCGACATCCCCGGCACCTCGCCTTCCGCGCGGGTCGCCTATCACGTGCAGTACGTCCCGAGTCTGGTGCAGGACGGCTCCGGCAAGACCATTCCGGTCGGCGGCGGCGCGATCCTGGAGATCGTGGTCGTGGCGCCGTCCTACGACCCGTCGACCGGTGCGCCGGTCTACCCGGCGAAGGCGGGCCAGGCGCTGCCCGGTGTCAACCTGAGCGGCTACCGCACCTTCAAGGACGCCAAGTTCGGCGGCAGCTTCGAGGGCCAGAGCCAGGTCGGCCTCGGTGTGCGGGCCCGACTGCCGTTCCGGGTCTTCCAGTTGGACAACCGGCTGGTCATCGACGTGGCGCACAGCTGGAACGCCACGATCTGAACCGTTCGGTCCGAACCGAACGATCCGAACCGTACGGGCAGAGCCGTGCGGGCACGGCACGGACGGAACGCGGTGCTCCCCGGTCGGGTGCGGACCCGGCCGGGGAGCGGTGCGTGCGCTACGGGTAGGCCACCAGGTTCGCCACGTTCGACGAGGAGTTGGACGGCCCCCCGGTCGAGTTGATCACGTGGTTGATGGTGCCGGTGCCGCCGAGCGAGACGGTCACCATGTCGTGGAAGCGGACCCCGGAGCGGTTCGGCACCTCGAAGGCGTGCTCCGCCACCACCGACGGGTCGGCGCTGAAGTAGCAGTAACTGCCGAGCCCCCAGGCCTCGTGACTGGTCACCGAGTCGGCGACCTTGTACGCGGGGTAGCCGCGGGTCGAGCCGTTCATCCAGGCGGACTGGTTCGGCGGGTCGTACGGCAGCTCGTTCTGGAAGAAGTACGTGCGCCCGCCGTTGCCGTTCCACACCACCTGGGTCTGCTGGTAGTGCTCGACGAACAGCCCGTACATGGTGACGTTGCTGCCGTTGACGGTCAGGCCGGTGGCGGCGGTGTTGCTCGTCCAGCCGACGCCGCTGCCGTGGTCGGCGCGCCAGATCCACATGTGGTCGCCGATCACGTTGCCGCTGTTCACCACCAGCGACTGGGTGGCCCGGCCGACGCCGGCGCCGCCGACCCGGAAGAACACGTCGTGCAGCGAGGTCGGGTCGGCCGAGTGGTCGGCGGTGGAGCCTGCCGGGCCGACCTGCATCAGCACCGCGGAGGTGGTCGTGCCGGCGTCGATCAGCAGTCCGGCGACCTTCACCCCGTCGACGTCGGCGACGGTCATCGCGGTGACGCCGTTGTCCGGGACGAGGGTGGCGAGGCCCAGGCCCAGCACCACGGTGTCCGCGCGGGTCACGTCGATCGACCGGTCCAGGTGGTACACGCCGGGCGTGAACAGCAGGTTCTTGCCCTGCCCGAGCGCCGCGTTGACGTCGGCCGCGGTGGCGCCGGGCTTGACGACGAAGAACTGGTCGATCGGCAGCGAGCTGCCCTGCTGCGCGCCGCCCGCCCAGCTGGTGCCGCTGCTGTTGCTGCGCAGTGCCGGGACGAACACCTTGTACGCGCCGGCCGGATCCACGTACAGGAACGGCTTCTCGCGGACGACCGGGGTCTGTCCGACCGTGGTGTAGGGCGGGTTGGGGAAGGAGTTCGCCGGGGCGTTGACGTCGCCGACGAAGACCATGTTCCAGTTGGAGCCCGTCCAGCTACCCCACTGGGCGTTCCGGGAGAGCCACTGCTGCTGGGAGCCGGAGCGGACCTGCCCGTCGATCTTCGAGTCGGCGATGAAGCCGCCGCTGGACCAGCCGCCGTCGTCCAGCTGGAGGTTGCCGCGGACGTGCATCCGCCGGTACGGCGCGGCCTGTGAGACGGCCCAGCGGTCGGTGCCGCCGGTCGGGTTGACCGAGAGGTTCTCGGCGGAGCGCCAGAAGTTCTGGGTGGCGTTGCCCTGGAACCAGTCGGCCTCGGCGTGCACCGCGCCGTTGATCGTCACGTCGTCGGGGGAGAGGCCGAGCCCGGCGACCTGGGTGTAGAAGCCGACGTTGGCGTCCACGCCGTAGCTGCCCGGCTTGAACAGCAGGGCCTGGCGCTGGGCGCCGAACTGGTTGGACTCCTGCTGGGAGAAGACCGAGTTGAGCTTCGCCTGGATCGTCGAGGCGGGCATCGAGGGGTCGAAGACCGTCACGTTGGGCCCGAAGTCCGGGGTGCCGGGCGGGTTCTGGGTGCCGCTGCCGAAGGAGAAGGACTGCGCGGCGGTGCCGTTGCAGGTCCACTGCTGCAGCTGGACGGCGTCCGCGGTGGAGGCGCTGGGCACGTCCAGGCACTTGCCGCTGTTCCGGTTGACGAAGTGGTAGCCGCCGCCGGCCTCGGCGACCGCCTGCCACTGCTGGTTGAGGCCGCCGCCGTACGTCCAGAGCTGGATCCTGGCGCCGTCCGCGGTGGAGACGTCGGTGACGTCGAGGACCTTGGTGGGGTCGTTCTTGGCGTTGATCCGGACATAGCCGCCGCCGGCGTCCTGGAACTGCCACTGCTGGGCGCCGGTGCCGTTGCAGGCGTACTGCTGGACGGCGGTGCCGTTGGCGGTGGCGGCGGCCGCCGCGTCCGCGCACTTGCCGCTGTGCTGCGCGACGACGGCCGTGAATCCGGTGGGCAGGCCGGCGGCCTGCGCGGCCTGGCCCTGGACCAGCATCACGGCGGTCGACGCCGAGGCGATCAGGCCGACGGCGGTGACCAGCGGGAGGGCCCGCCGGCGGGCGTGCGCCCGCCGGTGTACGGGTGCTGATGGCATGGGTGTGCTCCTCTCGTCGTGCGGGCCGGGTGTCAGGCCGGCAGGGTCCACTGCTGGTTGGCGCCGGCGAAGCAGTCCCAGATCTGCAGCCGGGTGCCGTTGGCGGAGCTGGGCCCGGTGGTGTCCAGGCAGCGGCCGGAGGCGGGGTTCACCAGGGTCCGGTCGGCGCGGGCCTGCCACTGCTGGGCGCCGGTGCCGTTGCAGTCGTAGAGCTGCACCTGGGTGCCGTTGGCGGTGCCGGCGGCGGTGACGTCCATGCACTTGCCGAGGGCGCGGATCGTGCCGTCGGTGCCGACCGTCCAGGTCTGCGCGGTGGTGCCGTTGCAGTCGTACAGCTGGATCGCGGTGCCGTTGGCGCTGTTCGCGGCCGCGACGTCCACACACTTGCCGCCGTAGCCGGTGATCCGGCCGGTGCGGCCGGTGGGCGGCGGGGTGGTGCCGCCGGTGAGCGCGTCGAAGGTCCTGGTGAACTGGTACGGGGACTGCGGGGTACCGCTGCACGAGTCGGAGAGCGTCCCGTTGGTGGCGCAGGCCTTGTCGCGGCCGATCGCCCAGAAGGCGAGCTGCTGGATGCCGTGCGAGGCGGCGAAGGACTCCAGGGCGGCGGCGTTGCCGGTGGTGAAGACCTCCGCGGTGGTGTCGTTGACGCCGATCATCGGGGTGTTGCCCTCCATCGCCCACAGCTGGTCGGAGGTCCTGCCCGTCCAGATCTGGCCGAGCTGGGTGTGCAGGCCGTTGGCGGCGTTGATCGCGGCCTGCCCCATGTCCATGGCCGGGCCGTAGTCCATGGTCATGATGTTGACCATGTTGACGTCCAGGCCGCGGCTCTTGGCGTTGTTCAGCAGGCTGATCGAGTTGGACTCCAGGCCGGACGGGCTGACCGGCAGCGTGTAGTTCACCGCGAGCCGCTTGCCCGCCGCCGCGTACTGCTGCTGGAGGGCGGCCAGCGCCTGGTTGCGGCGGTCGTTGGCGGCCGTGTCGTTCAGCGCGGAGCCCTCGATGTCGAGGTCGATCCGGGCCAGGTTCAGGGTGTCGACGACCCGCTTGTACTGGGCCTGCAGCGCGGAGACGCTCGTACAGGCCTGGCCGAGCTCGGTGCCGGCCGCGCCGCCGAAGGAGGCGATCACGTCGCCGCCGGCCGAGCGGAGGCCGTTGACCGCACTCTGCCAGGAGGCGTCGGCGATGTTCGTGTTGCCGTGGAAGGTGGCGTTGCAGCTGCCGTCGCTGATCACGAAAGCGAGCGTGAAGTACTTGAGCCCGGTGGCACTGCGTACATCGGCCATCACCGAGGGCGAGTTCCAGGTCTCCAGGTAGGGCGCGGCGAAGTGGGCCGGGAAGCCGGGGCCCGGGTTGGCCGCGGCGGCGGCCGGCGTGCCGCCGGCCATCAGCAGGGCTGCGGCCGTCGCGGGGAGCGCGGCCACCGTCGCCAGGGTGCGGACAAGGGTGCGGATCAAGGCTGTCTCCTCCTGCCCGGGCGGTGCGCCCGGGCGTGGTGGGGGTGAGGATCAGGGACCTTTGCGTTCACGAAGTGAACATGACGCGCCGTCCAACAGCCCAGCTGGCAGGGTCGAACGGTCGAAGGGCAGCACGCTGCGATGGTGCGAACGGATTTCCTCCCGATCCGTCAACAGCCGTCCACCGCAGCCGTCTGGTGAAGTGTCACCAGCTCGTCCCGGGTGCGGGGGTCGGGCGGACGAGTCCCGCCGAATTGGTCTGGACCCTTTTTCAGAACGTGAAGTTAGGCCCGTTGAACCAGCCGCGTCAACCCCCATGCGTACAGAAGCCGAAGGCGGCACTCCCGGTCACGCAGCGTGTCCCGAGGCGCCGACACCCGGGGACCGGTGGAGTATGAGGGGGAGAGGAGACCACGGACGGGGTGAACGAGATGGACGACCGCCGCTTCCCGTTCCTCGACGGCGTCGCCGGGGCGCTGGTCGACGGCAGCGGCACGATCGTCGGCTGCACCAGCGCCGTCGAGGACCTGCTCGCCCTGCCCGCCCGGGCCCTCGTCGGGCGCCCGCTACGCGACCTCCTCGCCGAGCCGGACGGCTGGCGCAGCCCCGACGACAGCGGCGCGGGCTGGGACGGCACGGTCACCGTCCGCACCGGCGACGGCCGCCCGCTCAACCTCGACGTCCGCGTCCTCACCCTGCACGGCGGCAACCCCGCCGACCCGGCCGCCACCCGGCAGGTCGTCCTCGGCGCCAAGTCCTCCACCGTCGCCCGGTGGCGCCAGGACCAGGCCTTCACCCGCGAACTCTTCCTCCAGGACCGCTTCGGCCTCGCCGTCTTCGACACCGACCTGCAGATCGTCCGCACCAACACCCACCTGCTGCCCTACAGCGGTGTGCCGCCCACCCTCACCGGCCTCAAACTCGCCGACTTCCTCCAGCCCGAGGACGCCGTCAGCCTGGAGGCCCACCTCCGGCACGTCCTGGAGACCGGCCAGCCACTGGTCCTCGCCGAAGGGCTGGCCCGCACCGTCGTCGACCCCCGCAGCGGCCGGATGATGGCCATCTCCGCCTTTCGCCTGCAGGACCACGAAGGCGCGGTCATCGGCCTCACCGTGCTGTTCACCGACATCACCGAACAGCACCGCTCCCGGCAGCGCCTCGCCCTGCTGCACCGGGTCACCGCCGCCGCCGGCAGCTCGCTCTCCGTGACCGACACCGCCGAGGACCTCGCCAAGGCGCTCGTCCCCGCCCTCGCCGACGTGGCCGTGGTCGACATCGCCGCCGCCGTCTTCACCGGCGACGAACCCGCCCCCGACCCCACCGGCCGCCTGCTGCTGCGCCGCACCGCCGTGGCCGGCCCGCCCGAGTCCGCGCCCGCCACCGGCGACACCGTCCTCGTCCGGGCCGACGGCACCCCCGACCGCGGCACCGCCGCCGAGGCCGCGCACGACTGGGAGATCACCGCGCCGCTGGCGGCCCGCGGCATCGTGCTCGGCCAGGTCACCAGCCGCCGCGACCGCTGGAAAGACCGCTACGAGGAGGGCGACCGGCTGCTGCTCGCCGAGATCGCCGCCCGCGCCGCCCTCGCCGTCGACAACGCCCGCCGCTACACCCGCGAGCACCGCGCCGCCGTCGGCCTCCAGCGCAGCCTGCTGCCGCCCGCCGTCCGCACCGTCGCCGCGGTCTCGACCGCCAGCGTCTACCTGCCCACCGACAGCGCCGGCGGGGTGGGCGGCGACTGGTTCGACGTCATCCCGCTCTCCTCCGCCCGGGTCGCCCTGGTCGTCGGCGACGTCGCCGGTCACGGCCTGCAGGCCACCGCGACCATGGGCCGGCTGCGCACCGCCGTCCGCACCCTCGCCGACCTCGACCTCGAACCCGACGAACTGCTCGTCCACCTCGACGACCTGGTCTCCCAGCTCCTCTTCGAGGGGGACTTCACCGGCGACGCCGAGGACTTCGAGGACGCCGACCACGCGGGCCCGGTGGTCCCGGCCGACTCCGACCGCGCCGGACGGCGGCAGCGGCCCGAACCCGACTCCGTCGGCGCGACCTGCCTGTACGCCGTCTACGACCCCGTCACCCGGGCGTGCACCGTCGCCAGCGCCGGCCACCCACCGCCCGCCGTCGCCGCCCCCGACGGCACCGCGCACTTCCTGCCCGTCACCCCCGGCCCGCCGCTCGGCGTCGGCGGCCTGCCCTTCGAGGCCACCGAGAGCCTCCTCGACCCCGGCAGCGTCCTCGCGCTCTACACCGACGGCCTGATCGAACGCGGCGAGGGCGACATCGACGAGGGCATGGCCGAGATCCAGCGGCGGCTGGCCGTGGTCGCCCGCGAGGACCGCCCGCTGCGCGAAGCGGCCCTGCAACTCGTCGCCGGGCTCCCACCGACCCGGCTGCGCGACGACGTCACCCTGCTGCTCGCCCGCACCCGGGCCGTACCCGCCGAGTCCACCGCCGCCTGGTCCGTCGAACCCGACCCGGCCGCGGTCGCGCAGGTCCGCGCCGACGCCACCGCCCGGCTCGCCGCCTGGGGCCTGGACGACCTCGCCTTCACCACCGAACTCGTGCTCAGCGAACTGGTCACCAACGCCATCCGCTACGCCGGCGGACCGGTCGGCGTCCGGCTGATCCGCGCCGACACCCTGACCTGCGAGGTGTCCGACGGCAGCAGCACCCAGCCGCGGATGCGCCGCGCCCGGCTCACCGACGAGGGCGGCCGCGGCCTCTACCTGGTCGCCCAGCTGACCGACCGCTGGGGCAGCCGCTACACCTCCGCCGGCAAGACCATCTGGACGGAACAGGAACTGCCGTCCGGCTCCTGACGGTCTTCTCACCCGCACGGCGCACCCTATGGCGCCGCCCTCACCGGAGGGTGCTCCGCAGGAACTCCCTGTTCAGCGCCGAGATCGCCGACAGCGGGATGCCCTTGGGGCAGGCCGTGGCGCACTCGCCGGTGTTGGTGCAGCCGCCGAAGTCCTCGGCGTCCATCGCCCCGACCATGCCGCGCACCCGGCTCGACCGCTCCGGCGCGCCCTGCGGCAGCAGGTTGAGGTGGACCACCTTCGCCGCCGTGAACAGCATCGCCGAGCCGTTCGGGCAGGCCGCCACGCAGGCACCGCAGCCGATGCAGGCCGCGTGCTCGAAGGCCGCGTCCGCCGCCTCCTTGGGCACCGGCGTGGCGTGCGCCTCCGGCGCGCTGCCGGTCGGCGCGGTGATGTAGCCGCCCGCGCCGATCACCCGGTCCAGCGCCGTGCGGTCCACCACCAGGTCCTTGACGACCGGGAAGGCCGCCGCCCGCCACGGTTCCACGTCAACCGTGGCGCCGTCCTCGAAGTGCCGCATGTGCAGCTGGCAGGTGGTGGTCGGCTGCGGGCCGTGCGCCTGCCCGTCGATGACCATGCCGCAGGCGCCGCAGATGCCCTCGCGGCAGTCGTGGTCGAAGGCGACCGGCTCCTCGCCGCGCAGCACCAGCGTCTCGTTGAGGGTGTCCAGCATCTCCAGGAAGGACATGTCCGGGCTGATCTCGCCGACCTGGTACGTGGTGAATCCGCCGGGCTCGTCCGGACCGGCCTGCCGCCAGATCCGCAGGGTGAGGTTCATGCGTAGCTCCGCTGGGTGGGGTGGACGTACTCGAAGTCGAGCTGCTCGCGGTGCAGCACGGGAGCCCGGCCGGTGCCGGTGAACTCCCAGGCGGCGGCGTACGAGAAGGCCTCGTCGTCGCGGAGCGCCTCGCCCTGCTCGGTGCGGCTCTCCTCGCGGAAGTGCCCGCCGCAGGACTCGGTGCGGTGCAGCGCGTCCAGGCACATCAGCTCGGCCAGTTCGAGGTGGTCGGCGACCCGGTTCGCCTTCTCCAGCTGCTGGTTGAGGCTGTCGCCGCTGCCGGGCACGGTGACCCGCCGCCAGAACTCCTCGCGCAGCGCCGGGATCCGGGCGAGCGCCCGGCGCAGTCCGGCGTCGGTGCGGGCCATCCCGCACTCGTCCCACATGATCCGGCCGAGCTCGCGGTGGAAGGACTCAGGGGTGCGGTCGCCGCGTACCGCCAGCAGCCGGGCCAGCCGGTCCGTCACCTCCTGCCGGACGCTCTCGACCTGCGGGTCCTGCGGTTCCAGCGGCTGCACGGGGTGCCGCGCCAGGTAGTCGTTGACGGCGGGCGGCAGCACGAAGTAGCCGTCCGCGAGGCCCTGCATCAGGGCGCTTGCGCCGAGCCGGTTGGCGCCGTGGTCCGAGAAGTTGGCCTCGCCGATCGCGAACAGCCCCGGCACCGTGGTCTGCAGGTCGTAGTCCACCCAGAGCCCGCCCATGGTGTAGTGCACCGCGGGGTAGATCCGCATCGGCACCCGGTACGGGTCCTCGGCGGTGATCCGCTCGTACATCTCGAAGAGGTTGCCGTAGCGGGCGGAGACGGTGTCCCGGCCCAACCGGGCGACGGCGTCCGCGAAGTCCAGGTACACGCCCTGCCCGCCCGGCCCGACGCCCCGGCCCTCGTCGCAGACCGCCTTCGCGGCGCGCGAGGCGATGTCGCGGGGCACCAGGTTGCCGAAGGACGGGTACATCCGCTCCAGGTAGTAGTCCCGTTCGGCCTCGGGAATGTCCGCGGGTGGGCGGGTGTCCCCGGCGGCCTTCGGCACCCAGATCCGGCCGTCGTTGCGCAGCGACTCGCTCATCAGCGTGAGCTTCGACTGGTGGTCGCCCGAGCGCGGGATGCACGTCGGGTGGATCTGGGTGAAGCACGGGTTGCCGAAGTACGCGCCGCGCCGGTGCGCCCGCCAGACGGCGGTGGCGTTGGAGTTCTTGGCGTTGGTCGACAGGTGGAAGACGTTGCCGTAGCCCCCGGTGGCCAGCACCACGGCGTCCGCGAGGTGAGTGGTCACCTCCCCGGTGACCAGGTCCCGGGCGACGATGCCGCGGGCCCGGCCGCCGGCCACCACCAGGTCGAGCATCTCGGTGCGCGGGTGCATCTCCACCCCGCCGCCCGCGATCTGCCGCGACAGCGCCTGGTAGGCGCCGAGCAGCAGCTGCTGGCCGGTCTGGCCGCGGGCGTAGAAGGTGCGCTGCACCTGGACGCCGCCGAACGAGCGGGTGTCCAGCAGCCCGCCGTACTCACGGGCGAACGGCACGCCCTGCGCCACGCACTGGTCGATGATCTCCACCGAGATCTGCGCCAGCCGGTGCACGTTGGACTCCCGCGCGCGGAAGTCGCCGCCCTTCACGGTGTCGTAGAAGAGCCGGCGCACGCTGTCGCCGTCGTTGCGGTAGTTCTTCGCCGCGTTGATGCCGCCCTGTGCGGCGATCGAGTGGGCCCGGCGCGGCGAGTCCTGGAAGCAGAACTGCACCACCCGGTAGCCCTGTTCGGCGAGCGTGGCCCCGGCCGAGGCGCCGGCCAGGCCGGTGCCGACCACGATCACGGTGTGCCTGCGCCGGTTCGCCGGGTTGACCAGCTTCGCCTCGAACCGGCGCTGGTCCCACCGCTGTTCGATCGGCCCGGCGGGCGCCTTCGTGTCGGCGATCGGCGCGCCGACGGTGTAGTCGAGGTACGGGGTCACTTCACCGCTCCGATCATCACGGCCACCGGCACGGCGAGGAAGCCGGCCGTCAGCACCAGCGCCAGCAGGTTCGCCGTCGCCTTCAACACGCGGTCCCGGCGGGCGTTGTTGAGGCCCAGGGTCTGCGCGGCGCTCCAGAAGCCGTGCCGCACGTGCAGCCCGACGGCGAGCATCGCCACGATGTAGATCCCGCCGCCGTACCAGGTCGAGAAGGACGCCACCACGTTCTGGTACGGGTGGCCCTCCTCGGCCCGCGGGTTCACGGTCAGCGTCGTGAGGTCGAGGATGTGCCAGACGATGAACAGCGCCAGGATCACCCCGCCCCAGCGCATCGTCCGGGTCGCGTAGCTCGCCCGGGCCCGCCGCCGCGCGTACTTCTGCGGCCGCGCCGCGAGGTCGCGCCGGCTCAGCTGGTACGCGGCGACGCCGTGCGCCACCACCGAGGCGAGCAGGACCACCCGGGCGATCCACAGGAACCACGCGTGCCCGAGGAACGGCTGCCCCACGGTGCGCAACCA
The DNA here is from genome assembly GCA_002300355.1 of Streptomyces sp. TLI_235. NCBI lineage: Bacteria > Bacillati > Actinomycetota > Actinomycetes > Kitasatosporales > Streptomycetaceae > Streptomyces > Streptomyces sp. TLI_235. The sequence continues at coordinate 400,824 of NSGV01000002.1, read as the reverse complement.
CGCCGCGTAGCCGTTGAGGTCGTCCGGCCCGAAGAAGATCTTCAGATTGCCGAGCATGTGCGCCACCAGGTACAGCAGCATCACCGCGCCGGAGGCGGCCATCACCGCCTTCTTGCCGATCGTCGAACCCCACAGCACCGCCAGGGCGTGCCGCGGCCGACGCGTTCCAGTCGCCAGAGCCATGCGCTCCACGCTAGGAACCGCACCCACCTCACGTCCAAGACATGAATGGGCTCATCACCATAGGATATGGCTATGGAAAATTGGGGGCTCTCCCCCCAGCCTTCGGCCGGGAGGTGCCCCCACGCGCCCCTGGGGCGACCCTTAGGTTGGCACTGTGCAACTCCGGCAGCTCCGCTACTTCACCGCCGTCGCCGAGCTCGGCAACTTCACCCGGGCCGCCGAGCGGCTGCATGTCGCGCAGCCCTCGCTCTCCCAGCAGATCAAGGCGCTGGAACGGGAGTTGGGCGCCGAGCTGCTGCACCGCAGCCGCGGCGCCACCACTCCCACGGACGCCGGCCAGGCCCTGCTGCCGCTCGCCCGGCGCATCCTCGCCGACACCGACAGTGCCCGGCTCGCCGTCCAGGAGACGGTGCAGCTGCGCCGCGGCCGGGTCCGGCTCGGTGCGCCGCCGAGCCTGTGCGTCAGCCTGCTGCCGGACGTGCTCGGCGCGTTCCGGGCCCGGTTCCCCGGCGTCGACCTGCAGATCAGCGAGGGGGGCTCCGGCGATCTGGTCGCCGCCCTGGACGCCGGCGAGCTCGACCTCGCCCTGATCGTGTCGTCGAGCCCCGGCGGCACCCTGGCCGGGCTGGACGTCACCCCGCTGCTGCACGAGGACCTGGTCCTGGTCTCCGCCGAGCCGCTGCCCCAGCAGGCCGTTCCGGTGGGGGAGTTGCGGGAGAGACCGCTGGTGATGTTCCGCGAGGGCTACGCACTGCGCGACGCCACCCTGGCGGCCTGCCGGGAGGCCGGCTTCGAGCCGCACTTCGCCGTCGAGGGCGGCGAGATGGACGCCGTGCTCGGCTTCGTCCGGGCCGGCCTCGGCCCCGCCGTCGTACCCGCCATGGTCGCGGCCCGCTCCGGCCTGCCCACCACCCGCTTCACCGGCGCCGGCCTCGGCCGGACGATCTCGCTCGCGCACGGCCGCGACATCCCGCTCGGGCGGGCCGCCGACCGGATGCGCGCCACCGTCGCCGAACGGCTCACCGCACAGGCTCGGCGCGGCGAGCTGCCGGAAGGTACCCGGCTGCTCGCCGCGCCGTGAGCGCCGGCGGCTGCGGTCAGCAGATCCGCGGCAGCTGCTCGCCCACCGGCAGGTCGACGACCCGGGTGCCGCCGAGCGCGGTCCGGGCCACCACCATGCCGGGGTGGTCGGCGACGCACTCGCCGATCAAGGCCGCGCCCGCGCCGAGCGGGTGCGCCCGCATCGCCTCCAGCACTGCGTCGGCGTGCCGCCGCGGCACGAAGGCGACCAGCTTGCCCTCGTTGGCGACGTACATCGGGTCCAGGCCGAGGATCGCGCAGGCGTTGGCGACCTCCGGCGGCACCGGGATGTTCCGCTCCTGCACGGCCACCCCGACGCCGGAGGCCGCACCGATCTCGTTGAGCGAGGCGCCGAGGCCGCCGCGGGTGGGGTCGCGCAGCACGTGAAGGTCCGGGGTGACGGCCAGCATCGCCTGCACGAGGCCGCCGAGCGGGGCGCAGTCGCTCCGCACGTCCACGCCGAACTCCAGGCCCTCCCGGACGCTCATCACGGCCACACCGTGCAGCCCGATCGGCCCGCTGACGATCACCACGTCGCCCGGCTCGGCACGCTGCGGACGTAGGTCGACCCCGGCGGGGATCAGCCCGATGCCCGCCGTGTTGAGGTAGATCCCGTCGCCGCGGCCGGCCTCGACCACCTTGGTGTCGCCGGTGGCCACCTCGACCCCGGCGGCCCGGGCGGCCGCGCCGAGCGCCTGCGCCACCCGGGCCACCTCGGCGGTCTCCACCCCCTCCTCCAGGATGAACCCGCAGGACAGGTAGGCGGCCGTGGCGCCGCTCATCGCCAGGTCGTTGACGGTGCCGTTGACCGCCAGATCGCCGATGCTGCCGCCGGGGAAGAACAGCGGGCGCACCACGTACGAGTCGGTGGAGAAGGCGAGCCGCACCCCGCCGAGGGTGACGGCCGCGGAGTCGCCGAGGGCGGCCAGCACCGGGCCGCCGAACGCGGGTGCGAAGACGTGCTCGACCAGTTCGGCGGAGAGCGCCCCGCCGCCGCCGTGCCCCATGACCACCCGCGGGTGGTCGCGCAGCGGCAGCGGGCAGCTCCAGTTCTCGAAGTCGGGTGCGGTGAGGGCGGTGGTGTCAGGCAACGGGGCTCGCCTCCAGCGGGGCGGCGGGCGCGGCGGGCACGCCCAGGCGGCGGTACAGGTAGTAGGCGGCGCAGGCGCCCTCGCTGGAGACCATGGTCGCGCCCAGCGGGTTGCGCGGCGTGCAGACGGTGCCGAAGGCCTCGCACTCGTGCGGCTTCAGGAGGCCCTGCAGCACCTCGCCGGCCCGGCAGGCCGCGGGTTCGCAGGTGTTCACGTCGCCCACGTCGAAGCGGTGTTCGGCGTCGTAGGCCCGGTAGCGGGCCGAGAGCCGCCAGCCGCTCTGCGGGATGGTGCCGATGCCGCGCCAGGCGCGGTCGGTGGTCTCGAAGACGTCGGCGAGCATGGCCTGCGCCGCCGGGTTGCCCTCGCTCCGCACCGCACGGGGGTAGGCGTTGTCCACCGTGTGCTCGCCGCGCTCCAGTTGGCGCACGGTGCGGCGGATGCCCTCCAGGATGTCCAGCGGCTCGAAGCCGGTGACCACGATCGGCACCTTGAACCGCTCGGCCAGCTCCGGGTATTCGGCCGTTCCCATCACCGAGCAGACGTGCCCGGCGGCGAGGAACCCCTGCACCCGGCAGTCCGGCGACTGCATGATCGCCTCGATCGCCGGGGGCACCCGCACGTGCGAGACCAGCAGGCTGAAGTTGTCGATGCCGCGCTTCTTCGCCTGGTACACCGTCATGGCGTTCGGCGGGGCCGTGGTCTCGAAGCCGATGCCGAAGAAGACCACCTGCTTCTCCGGGTTCTGCTCGGCGACCCGCAGCGCGTCCAGCGGCGAGTAGACGACCCGCACGTCACCGCCCTCGCTGCGGACCCGGAACAGGTCCTTGTCGGTGCCGGGCACCCGCAGCATGTCGCCGAAGGAGCAGAAGACCACCTCGGGACGGGAGGCGATCTCCAGCGCCTTGTCGATCACCTCCAGCGGGGTGACGCACACCGGGCACCCCGGCCCGTGGATCAGCTCCAGCCCCTCGGGCAGCAGTTGGTCGATCCCGTGCCGGATGATGGTGTGCGTCTGGCCGCCGCAGACCTCCATCAGCGCCCACGGCCGGGTGACCGTCGCGCGGATGTCGTCGAGCAGCCGCCGGGCCAGCTCCGGGTTCTGGAACTCCTCCAGGTACTTCACTTGGCCTCCGCCTCCTTCGGGGCGCCCGCGGCAGCCTCCCACGGGTCACCGAACTCCTCCTGCAGCAGGCCGAGTTCCGCGAAGAGCTCGAGCGTGCGGCGGGCCGACTCCTCGTCCAGACGCTGCAGCGCGAACCCCACGTGCACGATCGCGTACTCACCGACCGCCAGGTCCGGCAGGTACTCCAGGCACACGTCCTTGACCACGCCGCCGAAGTCCACGACGGCCATCCGGGTGCCGTCGCGCTCCTCGATCTCCATCACCCTGCCGGGCACCGCCAAGCACATCGGATGCTCCTCGTTCGTCGTCCGGGGGCGGGTGCGCCCCCGCCGTTCAGCTGCCGGTCCGGCCGGCCACCACCACTTGGCCGAGCGCCAGACCGCCGTCGTTGGGCGGCACCAGCCGGTGCCGCAGCACCGTGAACCCGGCCGACCGCAGCCGGTGCAGGCAGTCCGCTGTGAGCAGCGCGTTGCCGAACACCCCGCCGGTGAGCGCCGCGGTGCCGAGGCCGGTCCGCTCGCGGGCCGCCACGCACAGCCGCTCCACCAGGGCGGCCACCGCGGCGTGGAAGCGCCGGGCGACCACGCCCGCGGGCACGCCCGCCGCCAGATCGGCCACCACCGCGGCCAGCACCGGGCCGGGATCGGCCACCAGCACGCCCGCGTCCTCGCCCGTCCCGAACCGGTACGGTTCGCCGCCGTCGTCCTCCGCCGCCAGTGCGGCGGCCTCCAGTTCCACGGCGGCCTGGGCCTCATAGCCGGCCCGGTGGCAGACCCCGGTGAGCGAGGAGACGGCGTCGAACAGCCGTCCCATGCTGGAGGTCGGGACGCAGTTCAGGCCGCGCGCCAACTGCTGCCGCAGCACGGCGAGTTCGTCCGGCGGGCAGGCCGCGGTGCAGGGCAGGCCCGGCGCCCAGGGCAGGCCGGCCGCGTACAGGTGGGCGAGCGCCATCCGGTACGGCCGTTCCACCGCGGCGTCCCCGCCGGGCAGCGGCACGTAGCCGAGCCGGGCGAACCGCTCGAAGCCGTCGTAGTCGGCGAGCAGGACCTCGCCGCCCCACACCGCGCCGTCCTCGCCGTAGCCGGTGCCGTCGAAGGCGACGCCGATGACCCGCCGGGTGCCGTCCAGCCCGTGCTCGGCCATCGCGGAGGCCACGTGCGCGTGGTGGTGCTGCACGGTGCGCACCTCCCGCCCGCCGGCCTCGCGGCGCGCCCACAGCGCGGAGCGGTAGCGGGGGTGCCGGTCGGCGGCCAGCAGTTCCGGCCGCACCCCGGTGACGGCCGCCAACTGGCGTGCCGCGCGGCCGAATCCGGCGAGGGTCGCGAGGTCGTCCATGTCTCCGACGTGCCCGGACGGCCAGGCCGTGCGGCCCTCGGCCAGGGCGAAGGTGTTCTTCAGGTCCCCGCCGACGGCGAGTACCGGGCGGACCTCGACCGGCAGCGGCACGGGCAGCGGCGCGTAGCCGCGCGAGCGCCGCACCGGCAGCGGCTCGCCGTCCACCACCCGCACCACCGAGTCGTCGCAGGGCACGTGGATCGGCCGGTCGTGTGCCAACCAGCCGTCCACCAGCGGCGCGAGCCGGTCCAGTGCCTCGGCGTCGTCGGTGACGATGGGCTCGCCGGAGAGGTTGCCGCTGGTCATCACCAGCACCCGCGGCCCTGCCGGGTCGCCGGGCAGGCCGAGCAGCAGCCGGTGCAGCGGCGTGTACGGCAGCATCACCCCGAGGTCGGGGCAGCGCGGCGCGACACCCTCGGCGACACCGGGCGTGTCCGGACGGCGGCGCAGCAGCACGATCGGCCGGGCGGCCGACTCCAGGACGGCTTGTTCCGCCTCGCCGATCCGGGCCAGGGCGGCCGCCTCGGCGAGCGAACCGGCCATCACGGCAAAGGGTTTGTCGCCGCGCCGCTTGCGCCGCCGCAGTCCGGCGACGGCCGCGTCATTGCCGGCGTCGCAGGCCAGGTGGTAGCCGCCGATGCCCTTGACGGCGAGCACCGCGCCCTCGGCGAGCAGCGTGCGGGCGCCCTCCAGGGCGTCGGGGCCGTCGAGTTCGGGCCGTCCGGGCACGGTGAGCGAGAGCCTGGGCCCGCAGGCGTGGCAGCAGATCGGCTGGGCGTGGAAGCGCCGGTCGGCCGGGTCGGTGTACTCGCGGCGGCAGTCCGCACACATCGGGAAGCCGGCCATGGTGGTGGCGGCGCGGTCGTAGGGCAGTGCGGTGACGATGGTGAACCGCGGACCGCAGTTGGTGCAGGTGATGAACGGGTGGCGGTGGCGCCGGTCGGCCGGGTCGGCGAGTTCGGTCAGGCAGTCCGCGCAGGTGGCGGTGTCGGGCGGGATGAGGGTGCGGCTGCCGCCTCCGCCGGTGGACGGCACGATGGCGAATCCGCCGTCGCCGGTGGCCTCGATCATCTCGTGCAGCACCGAGACGACCCGGGCCAGCGGCGGTGCGTCGCCCGCGATCCGCCGGCAGAAGGCCTCGACGGCCTCCGGCAGGCCCTCCACCTCGGCGAGCACGCCCTCGCCGGTGTTGGTGACGTGCCCGGCGAGCCGCAGTTCCGCGGCGAGAGCGTGCACGAACGGGCGGAAGCCCACGCCCTGCACGATCCCGCCGACCCGCACCCGCCGCCGCTCGACGACGGCCGCCTGCGGCGCGGCGGTCACGAGACGGCCGGCGGCAGCGCCGGTTCCCGGTGCGGGTGCCCGTTCCCGTGGTCGTGCGCGTTCCCGTGGTCGTGCTCGTTCCCGTCCGCATGGTCGTGGCCGGGCGGCCCGTGGTGGTGCCCGGTGGACGGTACGCCCATCACCGGGTGGTGCACCGCGCCGCCCGCCAGCACCGCGCACGCCCGGTCCAGCAGCAGGCCGACGCCCTGCCCGGTGCGCGCCGAGGTGAAGACCACCTCGACCCCCGGGTTCACCCGCTCGATGTTGGCGAGGAAGGCCGGCTCGTCGAAGTCGACGGCGTCCGCGAGGTCCGCCTTCGTCACCACGACCAGGTTCGCCAGGCCGAACGCCGTCGGGTACTTCAGCGGCTTGTCCTCGCCCTCGGTCACCGAGGCCAGCGCCACCCGCAGGTTCTCCCCGAGGTCGTACGAGGCGGGGCAGACCAGGTTGCCGACGTTCTCCACGAACAGCAGCCGGGTGGACTCGGGCAGCCAGCCTTCCAGGTGGCGGGCGAGCATCGCCGCCTCCAGGTGGCAGAGCCCGTCGGTCAGCACCTGCTTCACCGGGGCGCCCGAACGGGCGAGGCGCAGCGCGTCGTTCTCGGTGGCGAGGTCGGCGGTGAGCGCGGCGGCGGCGATCCCGCGCTGCCCGGCGAGCACCAACTCGGCCTCCAGCAGGGCGGTCTTGCCGCTGCCGGGGCTGGAGAGCAGGTTCACCGTGACGGTGCCGCGGGCGGCCAGCGCCTCGCGCAGCTCCCGGGCGGCGTCCTCGTTTCTGGCGAGCACGGCCTGCTGGAGGTCGATGACTCGGCACATGGCGTCAGCCTTCCTGGTCGGCGTACACCGGACGGTCCGCCCAGCGGACGCTGCGGATCTGCAGCTCCCGTCCGGTCAGGAGCTCGGTGGCCGCGCCGTCGCCGCAGGCCGGGCAGCCCAGTTCGGGCGGCATCCCGACGGCCCATCCGGTGCCGCAGGCGCCGCACCGGGCGTGCGCCGGGACCGGCTCGACGACCAGTTCGGCGCCTTCCAGGACCGTTCCGGAGCAGGCCAGTCCGAAGCAGAAGTGCAGCGAGTCCGGTACCACTCCGGCGAGTTCGCCGACCTGCAGCAGCACCGCCTCGACCCGGCCCGAGCCCTCGGGGCGGCCTGGACCACCTGGTCCACCACGGCCATCGCGATCGACATCTCGTGCATCGGCACCCCGTTCCGCGGCTGGAGGCGGTGACCGGACGGTCGGGGACCATTACAGGCCGCGGCCCGGGGGTGCCGGGTGCGCCGCGCCGTGGGCGCGGCGCGCACTACGCCATTCGCAGCACCGGCCGCGCCTCACATCTGCCGGATCTTCAGGTAGCGCTTGATGTCCGGCAGGCTCTGCACGAAGACGGCCGCGGCGGCGGCGCCGAGCAGGACGATCAGGAACTTGCGCATGAGGGTGCCTCTCTGTCGGTGGTGTCGCGTGGGTGGGAGTCGGCGGTCGGCCGGTGCGCGGCCGCACGTTCGGCGGCGGGGCCGGCGGCGGGACCGGCCGGCCCGCCGTCGATCAGGCGGAGGAGCACGGCGACGGCCTCGTCGACGGCCGCGGCGACCGGGGCGCTCAGCCCCATCCCCTCCTCGACCGTCCCGGGCTCGCAGCCGACCACGAACACCTGCCGGGGCGGGCTGCCGCCGGTGCCGGCGGCGAGGGTGGCGAGCAGCGCCAGCACCGCGTCCGGGCCCATCCGGTGGCCGTCCAGGGCGGGTGCCTGCGGCTCGATCGCCCCGGGCGCGGGGGCCTCCAGCAGGTACACGGTGCCGGGCGCTCCGCCGCGTGCGGTGGCGTCCACCAGCACGAGGGTGTCGTAGCCGTCCAGCAGCCGGTAGGCGAGGTGCACGCCACGCACCCCGATGTCGGCCACCTCGACGCCCTCGGGCAGCGGCCGGCCGGCGAGCCGCCGGACGGCCTCGACGCCGAAGCCGTCGTCGCCGAGGAAGACGTTCCCGACCCCGGCCACCAGGACCCGGCGTTCGGTCTCCGTGCCGTCCGTCATGTCTCCTCCGCGGGGGCGAGCTCGTCCGGCTGGAAGTACAGGAAGCGGCCCTGGGCGCGCCACAGGTCGGCGCCCGGGTCGCCGTCGACGGTGACCGCGACGTGCACCGCGCCGTCGACGTCCTGCAGCACCGCCTCGACCAGGGCGGTGCGGCCCTGCAGGAAGAGGTCCTGGGCGTCGGTGCGGCGCCGTCCGGGCCGCAGCACGACCCGGTCGCCCGCACCGACCGCCCGGCCGTCGATCACCACCCGGTCGGTGGCCGGGTCCACGCCGGGGTCGCCGCCCGGGTCCCACCACGGGGTGTCCGGTCGGACCCCGGGGACGGCGGCCTCGGCCGGCGGGCCGGCGGTCACCTCGCGCAGCGCCCGGACGGCGCCGTGCAGACGCTCCATCACCTCCGGCGGCAGTGAGTCCGCCAGGTCGACGGCGGCGCCGGCCCGCGGGTCGGTGCCGCGCGCCTCGCGCTTCTCCTGCTCGGTCAGCGCCGAGGTGCGCAGCGCCAGGATCTCGTCGATCTCGGTGCCGTCGTACAGGGCGCCGGGGCTCTCCGGTGCCACCTGGGGGTGGTCCTCCAGGATGATCGGCGAGGAGAGCACCACGTCGGCGCGGCCGTCGTCGCCGGCCAGAACCGGCCAGGTGCGCAGGTTCCGGCACTCGGCGACGGCCTCCTTGGCCCACTCCGGCGGGTCGGTCATCGACACGAAGGAGCCGCTGTCCAGGCCGAGCAGCAGGTGCGCGGAGACCAGCGAGTTCGCCAGCGCCTCCTCCCGGCCGTTCTGGGACCCGGGCGTCCAGGCGGTGGTGTTCTCCACCACGGCGCGCAGCCGGTAGGCGGCGTACGGGCCGGGCAGCGGCCGCAGCCGCACCCGCAGCACCCCGTCGACCTGGGCGCAGCGGCGGACGGTGCGGCCGACCGTCCGCTCGCCCTCGCGGACGGCCTCGATCTCGGTGCGGGCGGGGCAGTGGACGGGTGCCAGCACCTCGCCGGCCAGCAGCTCGTCGACGGTGGCCGACAGCTCGACGCGCTCCTCGACGCCCTCGTCCCAGGGGGTGAGCACCCGGTCGGCGAGCTCCAGCGCCTCGGTGTCCTCGTGGCCGCCGTCCTCGCGCAGCCGCTGCACGGTGCGCCGCTGGACACGCAGGAAGCGCAGTTCGGCCGTCAGGGTGGCGCCGCGGCGCGGCTCCACCAGGAGTTCGGTGCACTGGTCGGGGTGCTCGCCGGTGTCCTGGCCGAAGCCGGGCGGCACCAGGACGCCGAACTGCCAGCGCAGCCGGTTCTTGGCGGCGGACGCCCGGTACGGGTAGAGCACGTAGCCCTCGAACAGCACGGCGTCGGCGATCTGCCGGGCGCCGGCGAACCGCTCGGTGGCAGGGCGGACGGCGGTCATCGCGCCCCCTCCCGAGCGAGGGCGGGCCCCGCGGCCGGGGCCGGGGCGGACGCCAGCAGGGCGCGCACCGTGGCCTCCCAGGAGGGCAGGCCGTGCCGGGAGCGGTAGGCGAGCAGCTCGTCCATGGTGTCCTTCGGCAGCCGCAGCCAGCCGCAGCCGGGGAAGTGCTGCTCCATCATCTCCCGCCACACCCGCACCGGGAGCTTCACCCTGGTCTCCTTGTGCCAGGGGACGGGCTGTACGCCGAAGCCGTCCTCGCCGGTGAAGACCGTGCCGGAGAACAGCATCAGCAGCGGTACGTCGCCGTCGGAGAGCGAGGCGAGGTAGCGGGTCGCGGCGATGTCCAGGTCGTAGGTGCAGGGCACCGGCAGCTCCGCGTCGGTGCTGCCGGTGAAGCCGGGCACCAGCAGCGGGACCTGTGCGAACTGGACGGGGTTGAGGCTGGTGCCCCAGCGGGAGCGTTCGCCGAACAGGTCGCCGAGCCGCTCGGCCTCGCCGTCGTCGTAGGTGCGCCGGGCCGGCTCGATCCGCAGCTGGCAGCGGAGCGCGAGGGCGTGCACCCGGGCGCCGCCGGAGCCGATCCGCAGCCGGAAGAGCAGGGTCGGCCCGGCGGCGTACCGGTCGCCCTGCACCCCGGTGCAGTCGAAGGTCAGGTCACAGGTCACGGCTTGTCCTCGGTCAGGGGCCGGGCGAGGCCGGCGAGGCGGTCGAAGAAGCCCTCCAGCTCGGCGCGGGCGGCCGGCCCGCCGTCGAAGCCCTGCCAGTGCAGCCGCATCCGCCCGACCAGCTCGTAGCAGGCGTCGATCGGCACCAGGTGGCAGGTCGTCACGCCGTCGGCGCGGCGGAGCAGCAGCGCCTCCACGTCCGGCTCCAGCATCTCCGCGAGCCCCGTCCGGCCGAGCACGGCCTGCCAGGAGCTCGGGTCGAGCTCGCTCTCGGCCGGTCCGGCCGGGCTGGGGTAGAGCGCGACGAGGCGGTCCAGGGCGGCGTTGCGCAGGAAGAAGACGGTGGAGACCGGGATCTGCAGCGCATCCCAGTCCGCGTCGTCCACGCGGTGCGCCGGGTCGACCAGGTAGCGGCGGGGCACGCTGCGGAAGCGGCCGCCGGCCGCACCCGGGCGGTCGAAGAGCAGGGCGCAGGCCGGGCACGCGCAGGCGAGCGCCCGCTGGGCGGTGTCGGCCAGGTGGCGGTGTTCGGCGGGCAGTTCGGCGCCGCAGAAGGTGCAGCGCTCCGGGCGGGGCGCCGCGGGTGCGCGCAGTCGGCGCAGTACCGCGGCGCCCGCGCCCGGGGCGTCGGTCGGGGACGTGGTCATCCGGCGTCCGCCCCCACCGGGGGCCGCCGCCCGATCTGCAGCAGCGCGGGCTGCGGCGGCGCCTGCTCCAGCCGGATGTCCGTCACCTCGGGCGCCCAGCAGGCGAACACGGCCTCGACGTCCCGCCGCAGCGCCTCCTCACCGCCGCAGCCGCACCCGCCGGGGGCGGTGCGCAGACGCACCGAGCCGGCCTCCGCGGCGTAGCCGATGAGCTCGGCCGGGCGGCCCGGCACGGCGGCGAGCGCCCGCCGGATCCGCTGCTGGACGCTCTCCGGGTGGAGGTCGTGCAGCACCAGCAGCCCGGAGACCACCTGGTCGTCGAGCAGCGCCGCCGGGACGGCGGAGCCGTTCGCGGTCAGCAGGGCGACCAGCCGCGCCAGGCCCTCGCCGTAGAACGCCATGAGTTCGCGGACGAGGTCCTCGGCCGCGGCGACGGACGCCGCGTCCCCCTCGCCGGCCAGGCGGTCCAGGACCTCCTGGACCCGCCGGCCGGCCGTTTCCGCGGTCATCAGGCGAGCCCGCTCAGCCCGGTGGGGACGTGCATCTTCTGCACCGTGCGCCCGTCGCCGACGTACATGTGCACGCCGCAGGGCAGGCACGGGTCGAAGCTGCGCACGGCCCGCATGATGTCGATGCCCTTGAAGTTCTCCGGGGAGTTCTCCTCGAAGATGGGCGTGTTCTGCACCGCGTCCTCGTACGGGCCCGGAGTGCCGTAGCTGTCGCGGACGCTGGCGTTCCACGGGGTCGGCGGGTACGGGTGGTAGTTGGCGATCTTGCCGTCGCGGATCACCATGTGGTGCGAGAGGACGCCGCGGACGGCCTCGGTGAAGCCGCAGCCGATCGACTCGTCCGGCACCTCGAACTTCTCCCAGGTCTGGGTGCGCCCGGCGCGGACCTCCTCCAGCGCCTTCTCGGCGAAGTGCAGGGCGGCCGCGGCGGCGTAGGCCTGGAAGTAGGTGCGGGCCCGGTTGCGCTCCAGCGCGTTGGACCACTGCGGGATCTTCCACTCGAAGGTGGTCTCCGGCTTGGTCATGGTCTTCGGCAGGTTGATGACCACGCTGTGGCCGGTGGCCTTGACGTAGCCGATGTCGACCAGACCGGAGAGCGCGGTGGACCACAGGCGGGCGAGCGGGCCGCCGCCGGTGTCCAGTGCCAGGTGGTCCTTGCCGTCGAACCAGCGCGGCGACATCACCCAGCTGTACTTGTCGTCGAAGTTCCGCTTCTGCGGCTGCGGGATGGTGTGCTGGTTCCACGGGTGCCGCGGGTCGACCGGGTTGCCGAGCGGGTCGTGGGTGACGAAGAGCTCCTGCCCCTCCCAGTCCTGGTAGTAGGAGCTGCCGAGCAGGATGCGGATGCCCAGGTTGATCTGGGTGAGGTCGTTGGTGACGAGCTTTCCGTCCACGATGACGCCCGGGGTGACGAACATCCGCCGGCCCCAGTCCGTCATGTTCCGGTACGTGAAGTCGCAGTGGTCGGGGTCGTTGAGGCTGCCCCAGCAGCCGAGCAGGATCCGGCGGCGGCCGACCTCCTCGTAGCCGGGCAGGGCCTCGTAGAAGAAGTCGAAGAGGTCGTCGTGGAGCGGCACGACGCGCTTCATGAACTCCACGTAGCGCATCAGCCGGCTGAGGTAGTCGGTGAACAGCTGCACGGTGGCGACCGTGCCGACACCGCCGGGGTAGAGCGTGGAGGGGTGCACGTGGCGGCCCTCCATCAGGCAGAACATCTCCCGGGTGTACCGGCTGACCTGCAGCGCCTCGCGGTAGAACTCGCCCTCGATGGGGTTGAGCGAGCGCATGATGTCGGCGATGGTCTTGTAGCCGTGCTCGGCGGCGTGCGGCGCCTCGGTGCGCTCGGCGCGCTCCAGCACCCCGGGGTTGGTCTCGCGGACCATCTTCTCGCAGTAGTCGACCCCGACCAGGTTCTCCTGGAAGATGTTGTGGTCGAACATGTACTCGGCGGCCTCGCCGAGGTTGATGATCCACTCGCCCAGGTGCGGCGGCTTCACCCCGTACGCCATGTTCTGGGTGTAGACCGAACAGGTGGCGTGGTTGTCGCCGCAGATGCCGCAGATCCGGCTGGTGATGAAGTGAGCGTCGCGCGGGTCCTTGCCGCGCATGAAGACGCTGTAGCCGCGGAAGACCGACGAGGTGCTGTAGCACTCCGCGACCTTCTTCTGCTTGAAATCGATCTTGGTGTGGATGCCCAGGCTGCCCACGATCCGGGTGATCGGGTCCCAGGACATCTCCATCAGGCCGTCGCCGGTCGGCTTCGCTGTCGTCGCCATCGGGAGTGTGTGCCCTTCGTCGTTGCGTCGGGGGGACAGGGGTGGACGCCGCGCGCCTGCGCGCGCGGCGTCCGGGGGTCGGTCACCAGGGGGTGCGGTAACCGGTGGTCAGCTTGCGGCCGGTGCGCCGCCACTTGGGCTCTTTGTCCACCGTCTTCGCGGTGATGGAGCGCAGACGGCGGATCGCGGCCCCGTAGGCCCCGCTGGCGGTGGCGGAGATCCGGGCGCCCGGGGGCTCGTCCATGAAGGGCATGAACTTGTCCGGGAAGCCGGGCATGGTGCAGGCGATGCAGACGCCGCCCACGTTCGGGCAGCCGCCGACGCCGTTGATCCAGCCGCGCTTGGGCACGTTGCACTTGACGACCGGGCCCCAGCAGCCGAGCTTGACCAGGCACTCCGGCTCGCCGTACGCCTCCGCGAACTGGCCCTGCTCGTAGTAGCCGCCGCGGTCGCAGCCCTCGTGGACGGTCGCGCCGAACAGCCAGGTCGGCCGCAGCTTGTCGTCCAGCGGGATCATCGGCGCCGCGCCGGCCAGCTGGTAGAGCAGGTAGGTCAGCGTCTCGGAGAAGTTGTCCGGCTGGATCGGGCAGCCCGGCACGCAGACGATCGGCAGGCCGGCCTTGGACGTCCAGTCCCAGCCCAGGTAGTCGGGCACGCCCATGGCGCCGGTCGGGTTGCCCGCCATGGCGTGGATTCCGCCGTACGTGGCACAGGTGCCGATCGCGACCACGGCCGTGGCCTTGGGCGCCAGCCGGTCGAGCCACTCGCTGGTGGTGATCGGCTGGCCGGTCTCCGGGTCGTCGCCGAAGCCGCACCAGTAGCCCTCGGGCTTGATCGACTCGTTCGGGATCGAGCCCTCCACCACCAGGACGAACGGCTCGAGTTCGCCGCGGTCGGCCTTGAAGAACCACTCGACGAAGTTGTCCGCGCCCTGCACCGGGCCGCACTCGAAGTCGATCAGCGGCCAGTGCACGGCGATCTCCGGCAGGCCCGGCAGGGCGCCGGTGACGATCTCCTCGATGCTCGGCTGCATCGCCGCGGTCAGCGAGACCGAGTCGCCGTCACAGCTCAGACCGGCGTTGATCCAGAGGATGTGAACCGGCGGCTGCTTGCCCGCCGGTGTCGTGCCCTGGCCCGCGGCCTGGGCGGTGGTAGCCGTAGCACCCATGTGGATGCCTCCTAGAAACGGGGATGAGACCGGACAAAACAGACTCAACGCTCTTCATAGCAGCGTCCGCACTCCACCGCCCGGGCGAACGGCCGACAGGGTCGCTCGAACGGGCTCAGTCGGTAGCAGGCGCCGGGCCCTTGTGCCGCTGTACCGCGCGGCATACGGTGTGTTCCGTCCCATCGAACAGAGTGTTTGATGGAGCCCCAGCCCCACCGGACGAACCGGGGAGCCATGACGGACCAGAGCACCGGCCCCGCGGCGGATGCCGACGCCCGCGCCCTCGGCGCCCGGATCCGCGGCTACCGGGAGGCCCGCGCCCTGTCGCTGCGCGCCCTCGGCGAGGCGGCCGGCGCCAGCGCCGGCTTCCTCAGCCAGGTCGAACGAGGCCTCGCCGGGGCCAGCATCGGCAAGCTCCGCAGGATCGCCGACGCCCTCGGCCTCACCATGGCCGACCTGTTCGACCACTCCGCCCCGGCCGGCCCCCGGGTCGTCCGCCGCGAGCGCCGCCCCGCGCTGCCCACCGCGCCCGGCACCCGCAAGTACCTCGTCTCCCAGCGGCCGCTCGCCCACCTGGAGGTGTATGCGGGGGAGTTCGACCCCGGCGCCTCCACCGGCGAGGAGTCCTACACCCACGGCGACTCCCAGGAGATCCTGCTCGTCCTGGCCGGCACCGTCACCGTCGAACTCGACGGCCACCCCTACACCCTGGACGCCGGCGACAGCCTGGACTACCGCACCGCCACCCCGCACCGGGTGGCCAACCACTCCGACGCGCCCGCCGAAGTGCTCTGGATCGTCAGCCCGCCCACCCCGGACTGACCGCCCCTCACCTCCCGCGCCCCCGCCAAGCCACCGCCCAGCCCCCACCCAGGCAGAGAACATGAGCCCCACACAGCCCGCCGGCCCCGCCCGCACCAACGGCAACGTCTCCTTCTGGTACGCCGCGGACGGTCTGCCCGCCCCGCGGCCCGCGCTCGAGGGCGACATCGACGTCGACGTCGCCCTCGTCGGCGGCGGCTACACCGCCCTCTGGACGGCCTACTACCTCAAGCGGGCCGAGCCGTCCCTGCGGATCGCCGTCCTGGAGAAGGAGTTCGCCGGCTTCGGCGCCTCCGGCCGCAACGGCGGCTGGCTCACCGCCGCCCTCCCCGGCCGGTTCCGCCGCTACGCCGCCGCGCACGGCCGGCCCGCCGCCGTCGCCATGCAGCGGGCCATGTTCGCCACCGTCGACGAGGTCGTCGCGGCCGCCGCCGCCGAGGGCATCGACGCCGACATCCGCAAGGACGGCGAACTGCACGTCGCCGTCGGCGAGGTCCAGGAACGGCGGATGCTCGCCCACCTGCCCGCGCTGCGCGAGGAGGGCTGGGGCGAGGAGGACATGGTCCGGCTCGGCGCCGCCGAACTCGCCGACCGCGTCCGGGTCGCCGGCGCCCGCGGCGCCCTGTGGACCCCGCACTGCGCCCGCATCCACCCGGCCCGACTGGTCCGCGGCCTGGCCGCCGCCGTCGAACGCCTCGGCGTCACCGTGTACGAGGGCACCGAGGTGCTGGAGATCCGCCCCGGGGCCGCCGTCTGCCGACGCGGCACCGTCCGCGCCCGGCACGTCGTACGCGCCCTGGAGGGCTTCACCGCAGGACTGCGCGGCCACCGCCGCACCTGGGTGCCGATGAACAGCAGCATGATCGTCACCGCCCCGTTGGACCGGAAGGTCTGGGACGAGATCGGCTGGCAGGGCGCCGAGGTGCTCGGCGACGAGGCCCACGCCTACTGCTACGCACAGCGCACCGCCGACGACCGGATCGCCATCGGCGGCCGCGGCGTCCCCTACCGCTTCGGCTCGCACGTCGACACCAGGGGCGAGACCCACGCCTCGACCCAGCGCCAGCTCACCGCCCTGCTCGGCCGGCTGTTCCCCGCGGCGGCCGACGCACCGGTCGACCACGCCTGGTCGGGCGTGCTCGGCGTGCCCCGCGACTGGTGCGCCACCGTCCAGTACGACCCGGCGACCGGGCTCGGCGCGGCCGGCGGCTACGTCGGCCACGGCGTCGCCACCGCCAATCTGGCCGGCCGCACCCTGCGCGACCTCGTGCTCGGCCACGACACCGAGCTCACCCGGCTGCCCTGGGTCGGCCGCAGCGTCCGCGGCTGGGAGCCCGAACCGCTGCGCTGGCTCGGCATCCGCGGCCTGTACGTCGCCTACCGCGCCGCCGACCGCCGCGAGGCCGCCGGCCTCGGCCGCACCTCGCTGATCGCCCGCGCCGCGGACCTGGTCAGCGGCCGCTGAGCCGGCCGCGCCGGGCCCCGGCGCGGTGGCCGTGGGCCGCCGGATTCAGGCCGCGGCGGGCCGCAGCGGCTTCAGCTGGGCGATCCAGGAGTCCTTGACGGTGAATCCGACATGCTCGTACAGACCGAGCGCGCCGGTGGGGGAGTCGGCGTCGACGCCGAGCGAGGCGGTGGCGAACCCGGCCTCGCGAGCCTCCGCCAGGGCCCGCACCAGCAGCGCCGAGGCGATGCCCCGCTTGCGCCCCGCCCGGCGGGTGCCGACCAGCGAGATGTACATGTCCCGCTCGCCGGTCGCCTCGGTGTGCGCCGCGTACTCCTCGGCCAGCACCATGCCCAGCGGGGTGCCGCCGTCGGCCGCGCCGTCCTCGACGTCGTAGGCGACGAACCCCAGGCCGGGGCGGAAGGCCGGACCGGACGTCATGTGCGCCCAGCCCTGCTCGCTCGACTCGGTCGAGCCCCAGTGGTCGCGGAAGGCCTCGTTGCGCACCATCCGGGCGTCCTCGGAACGCTCGGCGGTGAAGCCGCGCAGCTCGATCCCGGGCGGGGCCGGGATGTCCGGCAGCGGCGCCGTCAGGTCCCGGGTCATGCCGTGGAACCACCGGGCGGGCGTGTAGCCGTGCGCCGCGTACAGCTCGGACGCCCGGGCGTTCCGGGCGAGGCTGGAGCTGTAGAGGGTCAGCGGGCGGTCCGGGTAGCGCTCGCGGTGCAGCGGCGGCGCCGCCCGCTCCGCCCAGGCCAGCAGGGCCGCGCCGACGCCCCGCCCGCGGTACGCGGGATGGACGGCGCCCAGGTAGTACATCTGGTGCACCGGATCGGCCTCGGTGCGCGCCTTCAGATAGCCGTAGCCCACCATCGTCGGGCCGTCGTAGAACGCGACCGAGCCGCGGGCGAAGTCGCAGTACGGGTCGGCCAGGTACTCCGCGAGGTCGTCCGGGCCGAGGTGGTCGTCCTCGTGGTCCTCCGCCTCGACGGCGGCCAGCAGCGCCAGCCAGGCATCGAACTGTTCGGCTCCGATCGGCCGCTGTTCGAATGGTTCGTCAGTGCCCATACCGGGGGATTCTGGCCGCCCGGCCCGGGCCTTCGCAAAGGATTTACCGGGCCGTCGGCCCGCTGCCGTTCGCGGCCGCGGTACCGGGGCGGTCCGCCAGCTCGTAGAGGGCGTTCGTGGTCTCCGGGTGCTGGATCTCGTCGAGCAGGTGGTCCTGCTCCGGGTTGCCCGAGTAGCGGAGCGTGGTGACCCGCTCGCTCGTCGCGTCCGCCGCGTCCTTGGGCTCCAGTGAGTTCACCGCGGCCTCCTTCCGGTGACGTCCGGCCCACGCCACCAGTCTTGGGTCGCCCCGCGGCCCGCGACCGCCCACCGGAGGGCCGTGTCGGGGCTGCGGGGCGATCCCTCCGACGGGTCCCGTCCGGCGGTGGCTCCGGGCGCCCGCCAGGACGCCATCCGGTGCCCCGGATCGTCCACCGTGCCGGCATCCGGCTGTTCGCGGTCGCGGCGGCTTCCTCCCGGCACCCGAACGGACTGCGGTGACCGCCGAGTTCACCGCGTCCACGCCGACCACCCGGGGCCGCGGTCCGGCGGGCGGAGGCACCCCCGGGCGTCCGGGCGACGGGCTGTCAGGGGGGTGTGCCAGAGTCTGCGCATGCTCGAGATCGTGGTGAAGACGGAGAACCGGGGCCGGCACGTCCGGGTGTCCGCCGAGGAGCTGGCGGGGCTGGTCCGGCGGATCGGCGCCGAAGGCGACCGGTTCCTGGTGGTGCAACGGATACCCGACCTGCCGGACGTCTTCGCCCAGGTCTGGCACAAGACCGGTGGGGACTACACGCTGGAGCACCGCGACGGAGGCGCCGATCGGCACTTCCAGACCGTGGTCGACGGGCCCGAGGCCGTGATCGAGGCACTGGCCGGCTGGGCCCGGCAGGACGAGGGCTGGGAAGCCGGCAGGTCCTGGGAGGTGCTGGACATGGGCCCCGCCCCCGAGGTGCCGCCGCTCGACCTCGACGAGGAGGAGCGCGCGGAGCTGGAGCAGTGCGTCCGCACCGAACTGCTCGGCGGCTACACCACCCGCGCCCGACTGGCCGAGACCGCCGAGTACCACCTCGTCAGCGGGGACCGGCGGCCCGTCTCGCGCGAGCAGGCGCAGGCGCTGGCCGACCGGATGTGGCTGGAGCGCGTCGCCGAGCAGGCCGCGTGGCAGGGCGAGACCGACCCGGAGCGGCTCACCCGGGCCTTCGCCGCGCTGCAGGAGGCCGGCATCACCGCCCGCGAGAACTTCACCTGCTGCCGCAGCTGCGGGCAGGCCGAGATCGGCGGCGAGGGCGGCCCCGATGCCCGGGGCTTCGTCTACTTCCACACCCAGTGCACCGACTCGGCGGCCGCCGGCCACGGGCTGATGCTGATGTACGGCGGGTTCGACGACACGGAGGAGACCACCGCGGCGGTGGGCGGCGAGGTGGTGGCGGCCCTGCAGGCGGTCGGGCTCCCGACGACGTGGGACGGCGCCCCCGCGCGGGCCGTCCACGTCACCCCGCTGGACTGGCGGCGCCGCCTGGTCGGTTAGGCCCTCGCTTGCGAGGCCGACCTCAGCCGGTGTCCGTTTCGGCTGTCGCGTCGGCGGCCGGTCCGGGTGGGCGGGAACGGTGGGATGATCCGCGCCCACCCGGGGGCGGGTGGTGGGGTTCCGGGGGTGGGATCAGGCCGTGGTGGCCGCGGCGGCGGCGCAGAGGCGGGACATCGCCTCGGGCGGCAGGGCCGGGTTGGCCGCGGCGGCCTCGCGGACCTGCCAGTCCGGGTCGGCGAGCAGGGTGAGCACGGTGTCCGGCGGCAGGGCCGGGTGGCCGGCGGCGGAGCGGCGCGCCCGGGCATCGGCCAGGCAGGGCAGCAGGGCGGCGGCGGTCGCGTGCGGGTGGCGGGCGATCTCGCGGAGGGCCTTCCGGGCGGCCGGGCGGTGCCGGGCCAGCCCCTCCAGCAGGGCGGGTGGCGCGTCCGGGTTGGCTGCGATCGCGGCGTGCACGTGGTCGCCGAAGCGGCGGGCCATGCTGCGCAGGGCGGTCCCGCCGAGCCCCGGGTGGCCGGCGACGGACGCGGCGACCTTGGCGTCCGGGTCGGCGGCCAGCGTGTCGCGGACCTCGGACGGCAGGTCGCGCCGCCGGGCGACCAGCATCCGTACCCGGGCGTCGGCCGAGCTGGCGAGCTCCCGTGTCTCGGCGGGAGAGGCGCCGGCGATCCTCGGTAACAGCTCCGGTCCGACCCGGACGCTCGCCGCCGTCCGGGCCAGGAGGTCGAGCGGGAGGCGGGGGTGGTGGGCGAGGGCGCGGAGCACGGCGGCGTCCGGGTCGACGGCGAGCCTGCGGAGCACGGCCTCGCCGACCGCCGGGTTCGCGGCGAGGGCGGTCCGCACCCAGGCGCTGGTGTCGCCGGCCAGCCAGGCGTACTCCTCGGGCGGCAGGTCGGTGCGTCCGGCCAGTGCCTGACGCAGCATCATCGACGGGTGTCCGACCAGGCGGGCGGCGGCGTCCGCGGGAGTGCTCGGATTGCCCAGCGCGGCGTACCGGATCGCGTGCAGGGCGGACTCGTGCCCGCCGAGGCACCCCGCGCCCGGCGGCAGCTCGCAGTCGCCGAGCGGGCAGTCGAGCGGGTGCGGGAACGGGACGTCCCGGCGCTCGCAGACGTCGCACCACCGGGCCGGGGGCAGCCCCTCGCCGGTGAGCAGCGCGGCCAGCACGGCCGGCGGGGTCGCCTCGTTGGCCGCCGCCCCGAGCCGGACCCGGGCGTGCGGGTGTGCCGCCAGCCGGGCGGCCAGCTCCGGCGACGCGTGACGGGCGAGTTCCTCGACGACGTCCGTCTCGGGGTCGCCGGCCAGCGTCTCGGCGACGTCCGGCGGAAGGCCGGGGCAGCCGGCGAGTCGTTCCCGGCGGGCCGGGTCGGGGTCGGCGGCCAGGCCGGCGGCCCAGGAGGGATCGCCGCGGCCCTCGTCCAGCAGGGCGATGGCCGCGTCCGGTTGAGCGGCGGGGTCGGTGTCGGCCGCGCGGAGGTGCCCGTTGTAGGCGAGCGCGACGGCGGCCGAGTCGTCGAGGCCGGCGAGGGCGGTGGTCTGGGCCCGGCTCAGGTCCGGGCGGTCGGCGAGGGCCGAGGCGAGCAGGAGACAGAGGTCCTCGTCCGCCTCACCGGTCGGGGGCCAGGCCAGAAGGTCGATGAGACGGTCCACCAGATGGGGTGGCAGCGCGGGGTTGGCGGCGAGTCCGCTCAGAAGGTGCAGCACCCGGGGAATCCTGTCAGAGGAGGCTCGGCGGCGGGTCCGATTCGGTCTCGCCCCGTGCGGAGCCTTGACAGGTCAGCCGGGCACCTCGGCGGCGGCGCGGAACTGGCGCGCGTGGGCAGCCAGTTCCTCCACGGTGAGACCGCCGGCGGCGCCCGTCTCGGTGTAGGTGACCAGCATGCTGCCGTCCACCCAGGTGCACTGGCCCGCACCGCTGCTCTCCGGGACGGTGCCGCAGGCCATCGCGCCGCCGCGCGGGCCGGGGTCGACGCTGCGGACGCCGTCCAGCCGCACGCCGGCGCGGGCCGCGGCGTCGAGGTGCTCCCGCAGTTCCCGCTCCGGGGCGAAGACGTGCCGGTGGACGCCGAGCGCCGTCACCCTGACGGAGCTGCCGTCGGTGTACCGGGCGGTGATCGGCCCGTGGCCGCGCGAGACACCGGTGCGGTACGCGCCGAGCGGCCCGGTGGACTGCGTCACGGTGGTGGAGGTCACCCGGACCGTGTTCGGGCCGTCCTGTTCGGTGGTCAGGGGCCTGAAGGTCGGCGGTGCGACGAAGCGGTGGGCGCCGAGCGCGGCGAAGTTCGCCCGGTACGCGTACCCGAGGCCGCCGGCGGCCACGAACAGGGCGGCCGGTGCCACAGCCGCCGCTCGGCGGCGCAGCGCGCGGCCCCGGGCCGGCCGCACCTGCTCGGGGGCGGCCGTCGGCGTGTCGGGCCGGACGGTCCTCTCGTCGCGCGGTGTGTCGGTCATGGTCCCCCCGGAGCCGGTCGTGGTGGCAGCTGCCGCCGAGCGCATCAGGACGAGCCGAGCGGGCGCACGATCGATTGCCCCGTTCGTCCTCGGCCGTCCGCAAGTCTCCGTGTCGGCTCGTTACCGGCCGCCGGTGGCGGCGCTGTCGGTGGCGTGTGGCACAGTGCCGCGCATGGAGAACGACCTGCACGGCGAGGCCCTGATCGAGCGCGTCATCGCGAAGGTGCGCGAGGACGGCTGGGCGACGGTCGACATGCCGGACCTCGCCGACGAGCCGGTGCCGCTGCCCGCCGAGGCCATCGACCGGCTTCGGATGCCCGGCGGGCGCCCGCTGCCGCCCAGCCTGCGGCGCTGGCTGGCCTTCGACTCCGCGCTGCCGGTGGGCCTCGGCTGGTACCCCGAGCCGTCCTCGCCCGACCTCGGTGGCGGCTCCCTCGCGGAGACCGCCGACGAGCTGTACGGCTTCGACACCGGCACGACCGTGTGGTCGGAGATGTTCGCCGAGTTCGAGACGCTGCTGCCGGGGCGCTGCCTGCCGCTGGTCGGCGGCTGCGACTCACGGCGGCTGCTGTACGTCGGCGAGCCCGACTCGGCGGGTGAGTACCCGGTGCTGGTCACCGACCTCGACGACATGCCGTACGTGGCGGTGATGTACCCGGGGCTGGACGTGTACCTCGCCGAGGAGGCCGGCCTGCTCGACCTGGACTTCGACACCTACACCGGTCTGATGGACCATCCGGTCTACGGCGCCCGGATGCGCGAGCACGCCGAGCGGACGCGGCTGGGCAGCGATGGGCTGGAGATCCAGGACCTGCCCTTCCTGGACGAGGACGCGGCCCCGGCGTCCTGACGCACCGTACGCGCCCCGCGCGGCCCGCACCGGGCCGCGCGGGAGGCCGCCGTGCCGCGGGCCCGGTCCGGCCACCGGCGGCTCCGCTCCACGGGTGGGTCGATTTGTGGCGATCTAGCATCGTTCGAGAACGGACGTGGCTGTGCGTCAGGCCGTCCGGTCCGTACCGCTGCCGTCCCCCAGGCCTGCGGACCCCTCTCGAAAGGATCCACCGCCGTGCGTGTGCCCACCCCCGCGAGACTCCTGCTGCCGGCGCTGAGCGCCGCCCTCTCCGTGCCGCTGCTGACCGCCGCCCCCGCCGCGGCGACGCCGCCGGCCGAGTTCGGGGAGCTCGTGCAGTTCAAGAGCGCCAAGTTCGGCAAGTGCATCTTCGACACGCCCGGCGGCGGCGACAACTACAGGCTGCGCGACTGCCACGCGGACGACCTGCGGCAGCAGTTCGCCCGGGACCTGCTCGGCGACGGGTCGATCGTCTACAAGGG
Source organism: Streptomyces sp. TLI_235 (assembly GCA_002300355.1). Taxonomy (NCBI): domain Bacteria; kingdom Bacillati; phylum Actinomycetota; class Actinomycetes; order Kitasatosporales; family Streptomycetaceae; genus Streptomyces; species Streptomyces sp. TLI_235. Next base: position 377,884 of record NSGV01000002.1, on the reverse strand, counting down.
CGTCGCCTCCGGCCAGTGCCTGGACAACAACGGCACCGCGGCCTACGCCCACGACTGCAACAGCAGCGGCTACCAGCACTGGTGGGAGAAGAACAAGGCCGGACCGGTGATCACCCTGCAGAACCAGCAGACCCTGCAGTGCCTCGACAGCGACGGTGAGAACGTCTACGTCCACGAGTGCGGCGAGCTGACCAACCCGAACCAGCGCTGGCAGATCATCACCCTGCCGTCCTGAGCGAGGCGGCGGCCGGGGCGCGCGGGTGTCGTTCGGACAACCCCTGCGCGCCACCGCACCACCCCGGCCGTGGCCAGGTCGTGCGCCGTGGCGGGAACAACCGCGATCGCCGCGGGCTTGTCCCCGGTGTACCGAGATCATCGGCTGAAGGGGACCGGGCCATGACCACCTTGACCGTCCGTTACATCGGCGGACCGACCGCAGTCCTGGAGCTCGGCGGCGTCCGGCTGCTCACCGATCCGACCTTCGACGGGCCCGGCTCCCACCCGGTCGGCGCCCGCAGCCTGACCAAGACGGCCGGCCCGGGGCTGCCGCTCGCCGAGGTCGGCCCGGTGGACGCCGTCCTGCTCTCGCACGACCACCACCCGGACAACCTCGACGCCTCCGGCCGCGAGCTGGTCACCGGCGGCGCGGTGCCGACGGTGCTGTCGACCGGCTCGGCGGCCGACCGGCTCGGCGGGGTGGTCCGGGCGCTGCCCAACTGGGCGCACACCGTGCTGCCCCGGCCCGACGGCGGCTCGCTCCGCGTCACCGGCGTGCCCGCGTTGCACGGCCCGCAGGGCAGCGAGCCGCTGGTCGGTGAGGTCACCGGATTCGTGCTCTCCGGCGGAGGCCTGCCCACCGTCTACGTGAGCGGCGACAACGCCTCGCTGGACATCGTCCGCGAGATCGCCGACCGGGTCGGACCGGTCGACGTCGCGCTGCTCTTCGCCGGCGCGGCCCGCACCCCGCTGATCCCGGACGCGCCGCTCACCCTCACCAGCGCACAGGCCGCCGAGGCCGCCGCGATCCTCGGCGCCCGCCACGTCGTGCCGCTGCACTTCGAGCACTGGACGCACTTCACCGAGGACGGCGACGCGCTCACCAAGGCCTTCGACACCGCCGGGCTGGCCGACCGCCTGCACCGCCTCGCCCCGGGGGCACACGTCCGGCTCTGAGCAGGGCGACGGCCCGGGGCCGCGGAGCCCGTCCGCCGCCCCGGGCCGTCCCGGCGTGGTCCGCTCACTCGCCCGCGGCGGTCTCCCGGCCGGCCGTCAGCGAGCTGCCGGAGGCGCGCAGCATCCCGTCGCGGGGGACGACCTTGATCCGCTCCCGGCCCTCGCGCTCGCCGAGCGCCCGCTCGTGCGCGTCCAGGCGCTGCCAGCCCTCCCAGGTCGTGTAGTCGACGCCGCGCTCCTCCAGGAAGGCCACCACCGCGTCCTCGGCCGGCGACTCGGCGAGCCGCAGCAGCCCGGCCCGCTGGTCCGCGACCAGGCAGGCGACGGTCTCGTTGGCATCGCCCTTGGTGTGCCCGATCAGGCCGACCGGACCGCGCTTGACCCAGCCGGTGACGTACGTGGACGGCAGGTGCGCCCCGGCCTCCAGCACCCGGCCGGCCTCGTGCGGGACGGTCGCCGCGATGCTGTCGAAGGGCAGCTTCGGCAGCTCGTCCGACTTGTAGCCGACCGCGCGGTACACCGCCTGGACGTCCCAGTCCTGGAAGACACCGGTGCCCTTGGTGTCGCCGGTGCCGTCGAGGGCGGTGCGCTCGGTGCGCAGGCCCACCACCCGGCCGTCCTCGCCGAGGATCTCCACCGGGGACTCGAAGAAGTGCAGGTGGATCCGGTGCGGGCGGTCGCCGGTGTCGCGGATCGCCCAGTTCTCCAGCGTCGAGGCCACCATGTCGGCCTGCTTGTTGCCGCGCCGGGTGGCGATCGAGCCGTCGTCGTAGTCGATGTCCTCCGGGTCGACGATCACCTCGATGGTGGGGGAGTGGTCGAGCTCGCGCAGCTCCATCGGGCTGAACTTGGCCTGCGCCGGGCCGCGCCGCCCGAAGACGTGGATCTCCACGGCCCGGTTCGCGGCCAGGCCGTCGTACACGTTGCCCGGGATCTCGGTGGGCAGCAGCTCGTCCGCCGTCTTGGCCAGGATGCGGGCCACGTCGAGAGCGACGTTGCCGACACCGAGCACCGCGACCTTCTCGGCCTCCAGCGGCCAGCTGCGGGGCACGTCCGGGTGGCCGTCGTACCAGGAGACGAAGTCGGCCGCGCCGTACGAGCCGTCCAGCTCGATGCCGGGTATCAGGAGGTCGCGGTCGGCCACCGCGCCGGTCGCGAAGACCAGGGCGTCGTAGAAGCGGTGCAGGTCGTCGAGGGCGAGGTCGCCGGGGTAGTCGACATTGCCGAAGAACCGGACCTGAGGCTTGTCGAGCACCTGGTGCAGGGCGGTGACGATGCCCTTGATCCGCGGGTGGTCGGGCGCCACGCCGTAGCGGATCAGCCCGAAGGGGGCGGGTAGCCGCTCCAGGATGTCGATCGAGACACCGGGCTCGGCGGCGAGGTCGGACTTGAGCAGCGCGTCGGCCGCGTACACACCGGCGGGGCCGGCTCCGACGATCGCGACCCGGACGGGGCGGGACATGGCGGCATCCTTCGGCAGGGGCGGGCCGCGGACGACCCGGGAACGGACGGCGGATAGGTTTCCGAGTGCCACCTTCGCCGCCGCGGCCGCGCCACGGTACATACCTCTGCTTTATGGCCCCATAGGTTTGACTTATGGATGGGCCGGAACGCTTCCGCCGTCGGCCCTCCTCTCGGGCAGCGTACAGCGACCGCCCCCGGCCGGTGCACGCCGCTTATTTCAAGGCTCGACAAAAGTGGGCGCGGCGGCGCTAGACTCCCGGACGGCGCTGCCTTCGGGGCGCTGTCCGGCCGCGTGTCGCGGCGTCCGAGGATCCCGCGCCGACTGCCGAGGAGCGCCATGTCCGCTGCCGCCATGTCTGCCGCCGCTGTGACCGCTGCCGTGCCCGCCGCCGCCGTGACCGACGGAGTCGAGCAGGAACGTGTGGAGCGGTGCGTCCGGCAGGCGCTCGGCGCGGTACGGGTGACCGGCGGGCGGGCGCTGCACGGCGGGCTCCACAACTCCGCCCGGCTGGTCGAACTCGCCGACGGCCGACGCCTGGTGCTCAAGGCCGCGCCGCCCGCCGACGCGCCCGCGCTCACCCACGAGCAGGGCCTGCTCGGCACCGAGACACTCTTCCACCGGCTCGCGGCCCCCACCGGCGCACCCGTCCCCGCCGTCCTGCACCACGAACCGGCCGGCCCCGAGAACTCCGGCGAGTGGCTGCTGCTCGGCCACCTCGACGGCGCCACCTGGGACGAACTGCGGGACGAGCTGACACCGGAGCACCGGGCCGCACTGCGCGGCGAGTTGGGTGCGGCCGCCGCCCGGATCGCCACCGCCACCGGCCCGCGCTTCGGCTACCCGCAGCCCGTCCCCGGCCTGCAGGGCACCGACTGGCCGGAGGCGTTCACCGGCATGCTGCGGGCCGTCCTCGCAGACGCCGCCCGCTTCGACGTGCCGCTCCCCGGGCCCGCCGACACCCTGGCCGGCCTGCCGGAACGGTTCGCCGAGGCACTGGCCGACGTCCGCCGACCCGCCCTCGTCCACTTCGACGCCTGGGAGGGCAACCTCGTCGTCACCCGCGACCCCGAGGGCGGCCCGCGCCTCGGCGGCCTCATCGACGGCGAACGCGCCTTCTTCGGCGACCCGCTCGCCGAACTCGTCGGCCTCGACCCGCTCGGCACCCCCGAGGACGACCCCGACCTGATGGCGGGCTACCGGAGCGTCACCCCCGCCCTCGCCGCCGACAGCCCGTCCGCCCGGGCACGCCTGGCGCTCTACCGCATCTACCTCGCGCTCGTCATGCGGGTGGAGAGCGCGCCCCGCGGCTACGCCCCCGACCACACCGCCTGGCTGCTCTCCTGGTCGGCCGACCGCGTCACCGAGCAACTGGCCGTCCTCGCCGCGCTCGACCGTTAGGCCGTCAGTCGGCGGGTTGCCGACGGGCGAGCAGATGCGCCTGGGGGCAGGGGCGTTCGCCCTCGTACGGGGCGCGGACGGCCCGGGCGACCTCCGGGAGGCCGGCGTCCGCCAGGAGTGCGGCGAGTGCGTCCGGCCACCAGCGGTAGGCGAGTGCCACCTTGTGGTCGAAGGCCTCGACCGGTGGGGCGGGCCGGTCGACGGCCTGGAAGGCCACTAGCAGATGTCCGCCCGGTGCCAGCAGCCGGTGGAACTCGGCGAACACCGCCGGCAGCTCCTCCGGCGGGGTGTGGATCAGGGAGTAGCGGGCGAGGATGCCGCCGAGCGAGCCGTCGGCGAGTCCGAGGTCGGCCATCGAGCCCTCCTCGAACCGCAGTTCGGGGTGCCTCGACCGGGCGATCGCGACCATGGCCGGTGCCAGGTCCACCCCGAACGCCACCAGCCCCAGATCCCGAAGATGTGCCGTCACATGGCCTGGCCCGCAGCCGAGATCGGCCACCGGGCCGCGGCCGCCGCCCTGCTGCCGCACCAGCTCGGCGAAGACCGCGAGCATCGCCCGGTCCAGCGGGTACCCGGCGAGGTCGTCCGCGAACAGTTCGGTGTAGCGCACGGCCACCGCGTCGTACGCGGACCGGGTGGTGTCGAGGTGGTCGGAGCCGGAGGTCTCGGTCATGCAGGGCAGGCTATCCGGGCCCGCGGCCGCCACCGTGCTCTCTCCTAGGGCCCGGCCGACGTCACCGACGTGGGTGGTCGAACGTCGGACTCAACGGCGTCAATCAACTCTTCGCCGCGGCCGCGGACGGCGGCGTCTACTCCCGCGACGTCGGTTACACGGCCGGCATCCGGGGCGAGTGGCTCGCCGTCTCCGGTGACGTGGTCGCCGCGTGGTCAGCCGGTCCGGGAGGCCAGCCGTGCCGCGCGCAGGTTGAGGTAGTGCCGTTCGGGGAGGCTGGTGGCGCGTTCGGCGGCCGCGCGGTAGCCGGCGAGGGCGGCCCGCCGGTCGCCGGCCATCTCCTCCAGGTGGGCCCGGGCGGCGAACAGGCGCTGGTGGCCGGCGAGGGCGTCGGGGGTGTCGAGGCGGGCGAGCAGGTCGAGGCCGGTACGCGGGCCGTGCACCATGGCGGCGGCCACCGCGCGGTTGAGCCGGACCACCGGGCTGTCGGAGAGGCGTTCCAGCACGCCGTACAGTGCCAGGATCTGCGGCCAGTCGGTGGCCTCCGCGGTGGCGGCCTCGTCGTGCACGGCGGCGACGGCGGCCTGCACCTGGTAGGGGCCGACCGGTCCGCGCGGCAGGGTCGCGGTGATCAGCGCGGTGCCCTCGGCGATCGCCGAGGCGTCCCAGCGGCCGCGGTCCTGCTCGGCGAGCGGGACGAGTTCGCCGTCCGGCCCGGTGCGGGCGGTGCTGCGGGCGTGGGTGAGCAGCATCAGGGCGAGCAGCCCGGCCGCCTCGCTGCTGTCGGGGACGGCCCGGTGCAGCGCCCGGGCGAGCCGGATCGCCTCCCGGGAGAGGTCGACGCGCTGCAGGTCAGGGCCGCTGCTGCTGGTGTGGCCTTCGGTGAAGACCAGGTAGAGGACCTGCAGCACCAGGTCGAGGCGGCGCGGCAGCTCCTCGGGGGCGGGCATCGAGAACGGCACGCCGGAGGACCTGATCTTCTGCTTGGCGCGGCTGATCCGCTGCCCCATGGTGGCCTCCGGCACCATGAAGGCGCGGGCGATCTCCGCGGTGGTGAGTCCGCCCACCGATCGGAGGGTGAGCGCGACGGCGGCGGCCGGCGTGAGCACCGGGTGGCAGCAGAGGAAGAGCACGGTGAGCGAGTCGTCCCGGTCCGCGGTGCCGTCCTCGTCGGCGGGCGGCGCGGTGCGGCGGTCCTCCGGCTCGCGGGCGGCCACGGTCTCCTCGCGTCGGCGGCGGGCTGTCTCGCTGCGGATCTGCTCGGTCGTCCGCCGGGCGGCGACCTGCACCAGCCAGGCCTGCGGGTGGTCCGGCAGGCCCTGCTCGGGCCACTGGACGGCGGCCGCGAGCAGGGCCTCCTGGACGGCGTCCTCGGCGGCGTAGAAGTCGCCGTACCTGCGGGTGAGCACGCCGACGACCCGCGGCGCGAGTTCGCGCAGCAGGTCGTCGACGCGGGGGCCGGTGCCGGTCAGCGGTCAGAGCTCGGTCGGCGGGGCGGCCATCACCTGGCGCACCTCGATCGCCATGTTGAGCGGCTTGCCGCCGGGGCCGGGCGCGGCGGAGGCGTGCGCGGCGATCTCGATCGCCCGCTGCTCGTTCTCGCAGTCGACGATCCAGTAGCCGGCCAGGAACTCCTTGGTCTCGGGGAACGGCCCCTCGGTGACCAGCGGGCTGCCGCCGCCCGAGGCCCGGACGATCTTCGCGGTGTCCGGGAAGGCCAGGCCCTGGCCGTCCACGAACTCGCCGTCGGCGACCAGCTTCTCGTTGGTGGCGGCCATGAAGGCGATGTGCGCCTGCACCTCCTCCTCGGCCCACTCGGTGATCGGAGGGAAGTCGGTGCCCTGCGCGCTGAACTGCATCAGCAGCATGTACTTCATCGTTCTCTCCTCGCTCTGGACGGGCCCTGGGCGGGCCGCCGTCACAGGTGGGTAGCAGCCGGCGGCGCGATTTCGACATCCCTGGAGGGAGCGGGCGAAATGATTTCGGCGCGGTGGCGCGAACCGGACCCGGGGCACCTAGCGCAGATCGGCGCGGCGGGCGCGACCCCACCAGGAGAGGAAGGTGTCGATGACCTGGCCCGTCCCGGCCGGGGTCGGCCGGCGGTGCCGCGGCAGCGACCAGGCGCGCGCCTGCTCGGCGAGGTCCCGGGGTGAGCAGGAGCAGCCGGCGGAGGGGGAGCACGGTGTCATGGACGTGGCCTTCCCCTGCACTGTCGCGGTCTCGTCACAGAACCGTACCGGTGGCGCAACTGCGGCCCGGTTCCGACGCGCCGTCGGTAACGGAACATCAGAGTCCGTTTGTGAGGGCGAAGGGGCCGGCGGGGCGTCCGCCGCGGCGATCCTGAGCTCTTGCTGGGAGTCGTCCGGGTGCACGGACGGCTTCGGCCGGGTACGGTTCCCTGGTCGAGCGGCTCGGCGGGGCTGCTTGCTACCCCCCGGTCACCTGGGAGTTTGCTGAGTGGGGGGCGCGCGGGGCGTACGGGGTGGGTACGTGTGAAATGGCAAATGACCTATGTGCTGATTATTCGACAACTTTGCACTCTCCTGGGTGATTCGGTGGATGCGCCCGGGGCTGATGGTCATACGATGTGCGGCGGGGGATGACGTTGCGCGGCGCCCTGGGCGCCGCGTTTTTGGTGACCACACGTACACCGCAATGCGCACTCGCACATCGCACAATCCGGACGGCGACTCTCCGCGCAACGCGCGCCGTCCGAGGGGGAGGGACACCTCATGGGGCGTAGAGCCCGAATTGCCGCTGCCTGCACGGTGGCGGGTCTCGTCATGACGCTCGCGCCGATGCCCGGCGCGTACGCGGCTACGACTCCCAGGATCGACCTGCGGCTGCTGGTCGTCGACGACGGCGGACCGGCCGTCGGCGCGATCGTCGCCGAACTCGACAGCACCGGCGTTCCGTACACCCGGATCGACCTCGCCTCGGCGGGCCGCCAGACCATCGCCGCCGGCTTCCTCAGCGACACCGTGAACGGCGCCCCGCGCGCCAAGTTCCAGGCCGTGGTGATGCCGAGCGAGAGCCCGGCCGGCCTGAGCGCCGCCGAGCTCACCGCGCTCGCCTCCTACGAGCAGCAGTTCGGCATCCGCCAGGTCGACGCCTACACCTACGCGGGCGCCAACGTCGGCCTCAACTGGGGCACCCTGCCCGGCGCGTACGCCGGCACCCTGGACGGCGTCCAGGCGCAGGTGACGACGGCCGGCAAGTCCGGGCCGTTCGGCTACCTCGAGGGCGGCATCGCCTTCGAGGACAACTCGCCCTCCGTGTCGGAGAGCTACGGCTACCTCGCCACCCCGCTCGCCCAGCAGGCGGCCGGCGCCACCTTCACCCCGTACGTGGACGCGCCGATCCCCGGCACCGACACCCGGGGCTCGCTGGTCGGCGAGTACGCCCACGACGGCCGCCGCGAACTGGTCGTCACCTTCGTCTACAACGCCTACCAGCGGCAGTACCGCGAGCTCGCCCGCGGCATCGTCGAGTGGGCCACCGAGGGCATCCACCTGGGCTACGACCGCAACTACTTCGCCCTGCACGTCGACGACGTCTTCATGTCGGACGACCGCTGGGACACCACCCTCAAGTGCACCCCCGGCGACGTCACCTGCCCGCCCGGCAGCAACCCGGAGGAGCACCCCAGCCGGATGACGGTGGCGGACGCCGAGTACCTGAAGCAGTGGCAGGCGAGCCACGACTTCAAGGTCGACCTGGCGTACAACGGCGGCGGCTCGGAGGACTTCAAGGCCGACGGCGACGGCACCGACCCGCTGGCCGCCAAACTGATCGCCGACCAGTCCGCCTACCGCTGGATCAACCACACCTACACGCACCAGTTCCTCGGCTGCGTGCAGGACGTCACCGTGGTGCCGTGGCGCTGCACCACCGACGCCAGCGGGCAGACGGTGTGGACCAGCCAGGCCGACATCACGTCCCAGATCACCAACAACCGCACCTGGGCGGCGAACAACGGCCTGACCGCGGCCGACCCGACCGAGCTCGTCACCGGCGAGCACTCCGGCCTGGTCACCAACCCGCAGCAGCCCACCGACAACCCCTACCTCGCGCCCTCGCTCAACAACACGGGCGTGCGCTGGACCGCTAGCGACTCCTCCCGCGAGCACGACCAGCGGGCCGTCGGCAACGCCCTCACCGTCCCGCGCTACCCGCTCAACGTGTTCTACAACGCGGCGAAGACGGTCGAGGAGGTGGACGAGTACAACTGGATCTACACCTCCCGCGCCCAGGGCGGCAGCGGCATCTGCGAGGACAACCCCGCGACCAGCACCTGCCTGCCCACCCCGCTGGACCTCAACACCGGCTACGGCGACTACATCGTCCCGCTGGAGGCCCGACTGGCCGTCAACCGGGCGATCAACAACGACCCGCGGCCGCACTTCGTCCACCAGTCGAACTACGCCGAGGACCGCATCGCCTACCCGGTGATGGAGCGGATCCTCGCCGAGTACGACGGGCTGTACGCCTCGAACACCCCGCTGGTGAACCTCCGCCAGAAGGACATCGGCACCGAGCTGCAGCGCCGCGCCCAGTGGAAGAACGCCGTCGACGCCGGACAGGTCACCGCCTACCGGGTCGGCGACACCATCACCGTCAGCGCGCCGTCGGGCGTCCTCGCCGAGGCCACCATGCCCGGCGGCACCAAGCAGCAGCAGCTGATCGGCACCACCAACTTCGGCTCCGCGTACGCCGGGCAGCTGTCCGGCTGGGTCGGCCCCGGCCTCGCCCAGAGCAGCGTCACGCTGAAGCTCGCCGGCTCCGAGGTGCCGATCAGCGCGGGGCTCAAGACCGTCAAGACGATCATCGCCACGACGGTCGCGAGCCTCCCGGTGCCGAAGGGCGTCAAGACCCCCGTCCCGGCCGGCCCGGCCGCGAACGGCACCACGCTCAACAAGCTCACCGCGAAGAGCACCACCGCCAAGAGCACCACCGCCAAGAGCACGGCCGACAGCACCGCCAAGGCCACCACCGCCGCGCCCAGGTCCACCGGGGCCGGCACCCGCTCGACCCGCAACATCCTCTGATCCGACCGGACGGCGAGAGCCGACGGCGGCCCGGACCGGGGAGCGAACCTCTCCGGTCCGGGCACCGCCCCGCACCACGCGCACTGCACCGCCCGCCAACCCGGGGGCGGGATTTCCTGGGGGGGAATCCATGAACACACGTCTGCACGCCGTGCCCGCGGCCGGGACCGAGTCCGACGCGCCGGGCACGGCACGCCCGGCCGACCTGGCGCACCTGGTCGGCACCCGCGTGACCATGCTCACAGAGGGCACCTACCCGCACAGCCACGGCGGCGTCAGCGTCTGGTGCGACCAGCTCGTCACCGGCATGCCCGAGACCGAGTTCCGGGTCATCGCGATCACCGGCACCGCCGGACAGCCGCTCTCCTGGGACCTTCCCGCCCACGTCACCGACGTCCGCGCCGTCCCGCTCTGGGGCCCCGCCCCCGAGGGCCAGGCCCCCAAGGGCGCCGCGATGCGCGCCTTCCTCACCGGCTACGAACGCTTCCTGCTCTCCCTGCTCGACCCCGCCGAGGAGGACGCCTTCGGCCCCGAGCTGTACGTCCTCGCCGACCACGCCAGGGCCGGCCGGCTCAGCCCCGCGCTGCGCTCCGAGGCCGCGCTGCGGGTCCTCGCGGACGTGTGGAACCGCCCCCACCTCGCCACCGCCGCCGCCAGGCCCAGCCTGCACGACGCGCTCACCGCCACCGAACTCCTCGAGCACGCGCTCCGCCCGCTCGCCGCCCACCCCAAGCCCGGCGGCGTCCTGCACGCCGTCAGCGGCGGCCTCGCCGCCCTGCCGGGTCTGGTCGGCAACCACCTGCACGGCACGCCGTTCCTGCTCACCGAGCACGGCATCTACCTGCGCGAGCGCTACCTCGGCTACGGCACCGGCTACGCCTGGCCGGTCAAGGCGCTCGTCCTCGGCTTCTACCGGATGCTCGCCGTCGAGAGCTACGCCCGGGCCGCGCTCGTCACCCCCGGCAACCGCTACAACCGCCGCTGGGAGGAGCGCGCCGGCACCCCCGCCGAGCGCATCCGCACCGTGTACAACGGCGTCGACCCGGAGGCCTTCCCGCCCGCCGGGCCCGAGCCCGAGGTGCCCACCCTCAGCTGGGCCGGCCGGGTCGACCCGATCAAGGACCTGGAGACGCTGATCCGCGCCTTCGCCCTCGTCCGCGCCGAGATACCCGGCGCCCGGCTGCGCCTGTTCGGCGGCACCCCCGCTGGCGGCGCCGCCTACCGGGAGCGCTGCGAGGCGCTCGCCGCCGACCTCGGCATCGGCGACGCCGTGGTCTTCGAGGGCCGCGTCGACGACATCCGGGACGCCTACGCGGCCGGCAACGTGGTGATGCTCTCCAGCATCAGCGAGGGCTTCCCGTTCACCCTCATCGAGGCGATGTCCTGCGGCCGGGCCACCGTCTCCACCGACGTCGGCGGCGTCCGCGAGGCCGTCGGCGACACCGGTCTCGTCGTCCCGCCGCGCGAGCCCGAGGCGATGGCGAAGGCCGCGCTCGAACTGCTCCGCGACGCCGACCGCCGCGCTGAGATGGGCCGCGGCGCCCGGCTGCGCGTCATCGAGCAGTTCACCCTCCGCCAGACCATCGACTCCTTCCGCGACATCTACCGCGAACTCGACCGCCGCGACCGCTTCCGCACCGCCCACGACGACGGCCCCTTCGACTGGTGGACGCCCGCGCAGCGCGCCGAGGCCGCCGCCCAGGCAGCCGACGCCGCCGCCCGCTCCGCCGTCGGAGCCGCCGGATGAGCACCCTGCTGAACCTCTCCGAGGACGGCCCCCGCCCCGAGGACACCGTCGTCCTGCACCTGCCCCGCCGCAGGGCCGCCGAAAGGGCCGACGAGACGCTCGCCCTGCGCGTCCCGCCGCCCGGCGAGCTCACCCGCGGGGCCGGCCCCGCCGGGAAGCCGGACGAGACCCTCGCCCTGCGCGTCATCGACCCGCGCACGGCGGAGCCCGTCCCGCTGCCCGAGGACCCGCTGGACGAACTGGCCGAACGGCTCGCCGACGTCTGCGCCCGAGCCGTCCACCCCTTCGAGATCGCCGCCGTCCTCGAGTCCGACGGCCTGACGGACGAGCAGGCCGCCGTCCGCTACGGCCGCACCGACTCCTTCGCGATCGCCGAGGAGCTCTTCGCCCGCACCGAGCGGCGCCACGCCGCGCCGCCGGAGCCGCACGACCCCTGGCAGGCCGACCCGCTGCGCACCGTGCTGCGCGGCCTGCTGTTCGCCCTGCCCGGCCTCGCCTACCTGCCGATCGCGCGCTTCCTGCAGTCCCCCGGGGCCGGCAGCGCGCTCGCGCTCACCGCGCTGATCGGCTGGGGCCTCAACCAGGCGCTCGCCCACCGGGCGTACGCCTGGCGGGCGCTCGGTGCCCGGGCCGCGGTCGGCCGCAGCCTGCTGCGCGGCGGTCTCACCGCCACCGCGCTCGGCACCGGCGTGGCCGCCCTGGCCGGCGCGGGCACCGCCGTGCTGCTGTTCGCCGCCGGGCAGTCGCTCTACCTCGCCTCGGCCACCGTCCTGCTGGTGACCCGGCGGGCCAAGCGGCTGATGGGCGCGCTCGCCCCGACCACGGTCGGCGCCGCCGCCTCGCTCGCCACCGACCTGCCGAACTGGCTGGGGATCACCGGACCGGCCCTCTCGCTCGCCCTCGCCGCCGCCTTCGCGGGCATCGAGATCGGGCAGCGGCTGAAGGCCGGCGACAAGGCGCCGGAGGCCGGCGTGCCGCTCGCCGACAGCCTGCCGCACGGCCTGTTCGGCCTGGCGGTCGGCGCGCTGGTGATCACCGCCTCCTTCGGCGACCCCTGGCGGCCCGCCGTCGCCGGCGGCGCCTCCGCCGCGGTGGCGCTGACCCTCAGCATGGGCCTCGCCGAATGGCTGCTCTTCCGGTTCCGCAGCCGCTCGGTGACGGCGCTGTACACCAGCACCACCGCCGACCAGTTCCGCAACCGCACCGACCGCACGCTCGTCAGGCTCATCGCGGGCTACCTCGCCGTCCTCGCCGTCCTCGGCGCCGGCGCCTGCCTGCTCTGGACGGGGGCGCCGCCCGGCCCCGTCCAGCTCGGCGGCCTGCTGCTGCTCGGCGCCCTGCTCTGGACGGCCCTGCTGCTCCAGGTCTTCGGCGCCGTCTGGCCGACCGCCCTGATATGCACCGCCGCCGCCGTCGCCGAGAGCACGGCCGGCGCGCTGCACCCCGCCTCGGCCACCGCGGCGAGACTCACCGTCACCGGCCTCGCCGTCGGCGCGCTGGTGCTCGCCGCCCGCGCCAGAACCGGCCGCATCACCGCGCACAGATGACGCGGTGCCCGCCGGGCGGGCCCACACGCCGTGACCACGGCGCCCCTGAACCCCCCACCGCGCGCCCGTCCACGGGCCCGCGAGCCACACCACACGTCCACACCACCGGAGGCTCGCCATGAGCAGCACCACCACCGCCGCCGTCACCGGAGCCGAGGGCTTCATCGGCTCGCACCTCGTCGAGAAGCTCGTCGCCGACGGACACCGCGTCCGCGCGATGGTCCAGTACAACTCCTTCTCGTCGTTCGGCTGGCTGGAGACACTGAGTCCGGACGTGCTGGACAGCGTGGAGATCGTCCTCGGCGACGTCCGCGACCCCGGCTCCGTCACCGGCCTGGTGAAGGGCACCGACGCGGTCTACCACCTGGCCGCGCTCATCGCGATCCCCTACTCGTACCAGGCCCCGCACTCCTACGTGGAGACCAACGTCACCGGCACCCTCAACGTGCTGGAGGCCGTCCGCCACCTGGAGATCCCGCGCCTGGTGCACACCTCCACCAGCGAGACCTACGGCACCGCGCAGACCGTCCCGATCACCGAGGACCACCCGATCAACACCCAGTCCCCGTACGCGGCCTCCAAGGCCGGCGGCGACCGGCTCGCGGACAGTTACCACGCGAGCTTCGAGACCCCCGTGGTGACGCTCCGTCCGTTCAACACCTTCGGCCCGCGCCAGTCCATGCGCGCCGTCATCCCGACCGTGATCGGCCAGGTCGCCGCCGGCGAGCGCACCATCACCCTCGGCGACCTCCGCCCCACCCGCGACTTCCTCTTCGTCAAGGACACCGCCGCAGCCTTCGCGACCGTCGGCACCGCCCCCGCCGAGCAGGTCGTCGGCCGCACCTTCAACGCCGGCACCGGCGGCGAGATCTCCGTCGGCGACCTGGTCACCCTGATCGGCAAGCTGATGGACACCGACCTGACGGTCCGTGAGGACAGCGACCGCATCCGCCCCGCGGCCTCCGAGGTCATGCGACTCGTCGCCGACGCCACCCGGCTGCGCGAGGCCACCGGCTGGGCCCCCACCCACTCCCTGGAGGACGGCCTGCTGCACACCATCGAGTTCTTCCGCGACCCGGCCAACCTGGCCCGCTACAAGACCGACCTGTACAACGTCTGACCCGCGTCCGCACCCACCGCACACAGACAAGGAGCACCAGCATGCACGCTGTCATCCTGGCCGGCGGCAAGGGCGTTCGCCTGCGCCCGTACACCACCGCGCTGCCCAAGCCGCTCGTGCCGATCGGCGACCAGCACGCCATCCTCGAGATCGTGATGCGCCAGCTGGTCGCGGCCGGATTCGAGAGCTGCACCCTGGCGATCGGCCACCTCGGCCACATCATCCGCGCCTACGTCGGCGACGGCTCCCAGTGGGGCATGGACGTCTCCTACACCACCGAGGAGACGCCGCTCGGCACCATGGGCCCGCTGCTCACCATGCTCGACACCCTGCCCGAGCACTTCCTCGTCATGAACGGCGACGTGCTCACCGACCTCGCCTACGGCGACGTCCTCAAGCAGCACATCGACGCCGGCGCGCCGCTCACCATCGCCACCTACGCGCGCAAGGTCAACATCGACTTCGGCGTCCTCACCACCGAGCAGGGCCGGGTCACCGAGTTCCGCGAGAAGCCCAGCATGGACTACCACGTCTCGATGGGCGTCTACGGCCTCTCCAAGCCCACCCTCACCCGCTACACCCCCGGCAAGCCGCTCGGCTTCGACGACCTCGTCCTCGACCTGCTGGACGCCGGCACCCCGCCGCAGGCCTACGAGTTCAACGGCTACTGGCTCGACATCGGCCGCCCCGACGACTACGACCGGGCCAACGCCGACTTCCGCGAGAACCGCGACCTGCTGCTGCGGGGTGCCTGACCCATGGACGTCCTCGTCCTCGGAGCCACCGGCTTCCTGGGCGGCCACATCGCCGAGCACCTGCGCACCCTCCCCGGTGCGCGGGTGCTCCGCGCCGGCCACTCCGCCGCCGCCGACCTGCGGATCGACCTCGCGAACGAGACCGCCGAGGGCCTCGCCGCGCTGCTCGCCGACCTCCGCCCCGCGGCGGTGGTGAACTGCGCCGGCGCCGTCACCGGCGACGCCCTGCTGCAGACCGGTCTCAACGCCCGCGGCCCCGCCGTGCTCGCCGCCGCCCTGCGCGCGACGCTGCCCGGCACCCGGCTCGTCCACCTCGGCTCCGCCGCCGAGTACGGTGCCTGCGAGCACGGCACCTCGCTCGCCGAGACCGCCGCCGCGCGGCCGGGCGGCCTCTACGGCGCCACCAAGCTGGCCGGCACCCTCGCCGTCGCGGAGGCCGCCGCCGACGGCCAGGACGCGGTGGTGCTGCGGGTGTTCAACCCGGTCGGCCCCGGCGCGCCCGGCACCTCGCTGGCCGGCCGGCTCGCCGCCGAACTCCGCCGGGCCGGCCCCGACGGCACCGTCACCGTCGGCGACCTCTCCGCGCACCGCGACTTCGTGGACGCCCGCGACGTCGCCCGCGCGGTGGGCACCGCGCTCACCGCCGCGCACCCGCTGCCGCCGGTGCTCAACATCGCCGGCGGTGCGGCCCTCCCGGTCCGCGCCGTCGCCGACGCCCTGGTCACCGCCGCGCAGTTCGCCGGCCGGATCGAGGAACACGGCGCCGGCAGCGAGCGCTCCGCCGCCGTCTCCTGGCAGCAGGCCGACATCACGGCGGCCCGCGCCCTCGGCTGGGAGCCGCGGATCGGCCTCGCCGAGTCGCTCGCCGACCTCTGGCACAGCCTGAAGGACACCGGGCACGACACCACGGAGCGCGCCGCCTGATGGAGCGTCTGCTGGTACCGCTCTACGTGCACCCGGCCGAGGACCCGTCCGCCTGGCGGGCCCTCGTCCGGGCCGCACCACGCCTGTACGGCGTGGTCGTCAACGCCGCCGACGGCCCCGGCGAGGCACCCGACCCGGTCCTCGCCGAACCCGTCGCCGAACTCCGTGAGGCCGGGGTGCGCATCCTCGGCTACGTCGACACCGGGTACGGACGCCGCCCGCACGCCGCCGTCGTCGAGGACCTCCAGCGCCACCGCACCTGGTACGGCACCGACGGCGTCTACTTCGACCAGGTGTGCACCGACCCGGCCTTCCTGCCCTACCAGCGGCGGCTCACCGTCGCCGCCCGCGCCCTCGGCTGCGAGAGCGTGGTGCTCGGCCACGGCACCCACCCCGATCCGGCGTACGCGACCGGCGGCGTCGCCGACCTGCTGGTCACCTTCGAGGGAGACTGGGAGGCGTACGAGGCGGCTCCCGTGCCGCGCTGGACGGCCGACCACCCGCCGGAGCTCTTCTGCCACCTGGTGCACGGCGTGCCGTCCGGCCGGCTGCGCGCCGTCCCCCGCGAGGCCAGGCTGCGCGGGGCCGCCGTCCACTACGCGACACCGGGCGACGGCGACAACCCGTGGCGCACCCTGTCACCGGCCCTCACCCCGGCCCTCGCGGGGC
Organism: Streptomyces sp. TLI_235; assembly: GCA_002300355.1. NCBI lineage: Bacteria > Bacillati > Actinomycetota > Actinomycetes > Kitasatosporales > Streptomycetaceae > Streptomyces > Streptomyces sp. TLI_235. The sequence goes on along the minus strand of NSGV01000002.1, from coordinate 361,365 downwards.
AGTCCACCACGCCCACCCGGACGGAGACCGACCCATGACCCGCCGCCACCCCGCCGCCCTCGCCGCGGCCGCCGTGCTGCTCGCCCTCGCCGGGTGTTCCGGCGGGGGCGGCGACGACGGCCCCGACCCGGACGAGCCCACGGCGGCCCCCTCCGGGACGGCGAACCCGGCGCCGTCCGGCTCCGGCACGGCGAGCGGCAGCCCCACGGCGAGCCCGTCGCCTACCCCCGGCAACGACAACGCCGCCTCCGGCAGCCCCACCGGCAACCGCCCGACCTCGGCCGCCCGCTGGCAGCCCGCGCCGCGCACCGCCTGGCAGTGGCAGCTGGACGGCCGGGTCGACACCGGCGTCGACGTCCCGGTCTACGACATCGACGGCTTCGAGAACGACGCCGCCACCGTCGCCGCCCTGCACGCCAAGGGCCGCAAGGTGATCTGCTACGTCAACGTCGGCGCCTACGAGGACTACCGCTCCGACGCGGGGGCCTTCCCGAAGGCCGTCCGCGGCGGGGCCAACGGCTGGAAGGGCGAGTCCTCGCTGGACATCCGCCGCACCGACGTCCTGCTGCCGCTGATGGCCAAGCGCTTCGACATGTGCCGCGACAAGGGCTTCGACGCCGTCGAACCCGACCTCGTGGAGAACTACCGCGCCGACACCGGCTTCCCGATCAGCGCCGGCGACCAGCTCGCCTACAACCGGGCCATCGCCAAGCTCGCCCACGACCGCGGACTCGCCGTCGGTCTCAAGAACGACCTCGGCCAGATCCCCTCCCTGGTCGGCGACTTCGACTTCGCGGTCAACGAGCAGTGCGCCGAGTACGACGAGTGCGACGCCCTCAAGCCCTTCATCGCGGCCGGCAAGGCGGTCTTCCACGTCGAGTACAAGACACCCAACGACCAGTACTGCGCCAAGAGCCGGCAGCTGGGCCTCAGCTCCATGACCAAGCGTCTGGAGCTGGACGCCTGGCGGCAACCCTGCTGACCTGCCCTTCACAGCCGACGGCGCCTGCGCCATGATGATCCGTCCCTTGCGAACGGAGCACCATGCAGATCACGGCCAGCTACGAGCCCACACCGCAGGAACGCGTGCGGGCCTTCCAACAGGCCCTGGCGGCGCCGAGGCGGAAGGCCTGGGTGCTGAGCGCCGTGCTGCTGTCGGGCGGCCCGCTGTGGATCCTGGCCGGCGGGGACACGCTGCCCGGCGGCTGGTCGTTCCTCGTCGGCCTGTTCCTGCTGGCCCACCTCACCTGGGGAACGCGGTTGGCCGCCCGGCAGCAGACGCCGGTCCCGTCCGGCCCCACCGAGGTCACCGTGACCGAGGCCGGGGTGACCGTCCGACGGCCGGGCCACACCACGGAGATCGCCTGGTGGGCCGTCCGGGTCGTCGAGACCGCGGACTTCGTCCTGCTGTTCCACGCACCGAGGCTCTTCACCCCGATCCTGAAGCGCGGCTTCACCCCGGAGCAGCTGGCGCAGGTGCGCGCCGCCGCGGCGGCGGGCCGGACGGTGCGGCCGGACGCCCGGCCTGTGGGCTGACCGCCGCCGCCGGCCGGGTGGGCGGGGGACAACGGGCTTCTCATGGCCCGTCGAGTGTGTCCACAGCCCGGTCTCATCCGCGCAGCCCAGGATCGACGGCATGGAACACGATCACGACGAGGGTCGGCGGGTCAGCCGGCGGACCGCCCTGGCCGGCCTCGGCAGCATCGGGCTCGGCGCACTGCTCGCCGCCTGCGGCCGGGGCGGCGGCAGCACCACCACGGCCACCGCCTCCGACGGCGCGAGCGTCACCGTCTCGCCGCAGGCCACCGGCACCGCCGACCTGAGCGGACTCTTCGCCGGCGCCAACACCTGCACCCTCTCGCCCTCGACCACGCAGGGGCCGTACTACTTCGACGCCGACAAGGTGCGCTCCGACATCCGGGAGGACCGCGAGGGCTCCCGGCTGAGGCTGGCGATCCGCGTCCAGGACAGCGAGAGCTGCCAGGCCCTGCCCGACGCGGTGGTGGAGATCTGGCACTGCGACGCGGCCGGCCACTACTCCGGCGCCGAGGCACTCTCCACGGGCGGCGGCGGAGCTCCCGGCGGCGCGCCCGGCGGGACACCCCCGTCGGGCGGGCCGGGGGCACCCGGCGGCGGCTCCGGCGGCGGGCAGGGCGACCTCGTCCCGCAGGACGACAAGCGCTACCTGCGCGGCGCCCAGGTCACCGACAAGAACGGCATCGTCTCGTTCACCACCATCTGGCCCGGCTGGTACTCCGGCCGCACCGTGCACATCCACGCCATGGTCCACGTGAACGACGAACGGACCCTCACCACCCAGCTGATGATGGACGAGAGCCTCAACTCGGCCGTCCTCGGCAAGCAGCCCTATGCGGCGCACACCGGCCGCGACACCTTCAACGACGGCGACAGCATCTACGAGCCCGCCATGCGGCTGAAGATCACCGAGGACGGCGACGGCCACCTCGGCGTCATCACCCTCGCCGCCGACCCCGACAAGGACGGCCGGTAGCAGCGCCCGACGTTGCAGGTGGCCGGTCAGCCCGCGCTCTGGTGCTGCTCCGGCAGGCTGCTCTCCGGGTGCGCCCACAGCAGGACGTTGTCGAGCCGGCCCGAGCGGGCCCACTCCGACCGGAAGAACTCCAGCACCTCCCGGTCGGAGTGGCGCAGGCTGAAGTGGATCAGCACGAACAGCGTCTCCGGGTGCGCCTCCACCACCGGCCGCAGCCGGCTCCACACCGTGTGGCCCACCCGGTCCGCCCGCGCCAGCTCCGCGTCGTCGAGGTAGGTGCACTCGGTGATCACCACCGGGTACTCGAACAGCCACGGGTTCCGCTCGAAGACGTTCACATGCGTGTCGCCGAGGTAGGCGAACAGCGGCCGGCGGACCTCCCGTTCGACCTCCGCCCCCTCCCGGCGCCGCTGCGCCACGATCCGTCCGAACTCGGCGCCGCGCCCCTCGGCGAGCAGCGAGCGCCGCAACTCCTCGTACTCCGGCGCGAGCGTGCGCCGGACCTCGGAGAACGCGTAGCCGACGCACGGCACCTTGTGCTCGCACTCCACCACCCGCACCCGGTGGCCGCCGCGCCCGAAGGCGAACTCCTCGCCGTCCCGCACCCCGTGCAGCCGGTGCCGGGCCAGCGCGGGGTCGAACGTAGGGCCGTGGTTCAGCTCGGCGGAGGCGCGCAGGAACGACTCGACGTACGGCACGGCCGCGGCCGGCAGGTGGATGTCCACCCCGGAGGCCTTGGCGGCGAGGAAGTCGAGGTCCTTGGCGTGGTCGGCGTGGGTGTGGGTCAGGAAGACGGTGTCCACCTGCCGTCCCTCGCAGAGCCCGGCGTCGAGGCTGCATCGCAGCTCGGGGACATGGAAGAAGGTCTTGTCGTTCGCCCGGGAGTAGCCGGTGAGGGTCAGCCGGGTGCCGGGGATCCGCCAGGTCTTCCACTGCCGGAAGGGCTGGCCGGCCGCCAGCCGCTCGGGGTGGTCGGCCCGCCGCTCGGGTGCCTGCGTCATCGGGTCCTCCGTGTGAACCGCCGCGGTCGGCGGTGGCCGGCCCGCCGTGATCGGGTGCGGCGCCGATGGTAACGGCCGTACGGGCCGGGGGGAGCAGGGTTTTCCGGCGGCACCCGCACCGGGGGGCTCGGGCGAGGACTCAGCTGTGCTCCAACGCCTCCACCAGCTGCGGCAGCTGGCCGCCGGCCACGATCAGGGCCAGGTGGTCGTGGAAGTCCCGGCTGGTGACGATCAGACCGTCGCGGACCCGCAGCACCTGGATGTTGGCGGACTCGAAGGTGCGTCCGGTCACCCGGTGGTGCACCCGGTAGTCGAACTCCGCGACGATCACCTCCGGGTCGTCGGTCTCCCGGATCACCACGTTCTCCGGCGTCAGTTCCACCGGGCTGTGCTCGGCGACCGCCGCGAACCGCTCCCTGAGCGCGGCCCGCCCCTCGAACCGGCGCGGCCCGACGGGCTCGAAGACGGTCTCCACCACGGCATCCTCGGCATAGAGCTCGGCCAGGTCGGCGAAGCGGCCCGCGCCGATCCCGTCGAGCAGCTTGCGGAAGACCTCGCGCGGCGGCAGTGTCTCGGACATGATCAACCCCCAGCGGAATGCGTTGCTAGAATCGGACTAGCGAATCCGCTTTCGACGATACGGACTACCGACTCCGGTTGTCCAGTGCCGTCCGGTGCCGCGCTGCCGCGGCAAGAACCTGTCGCGGCAGGAAGGGTTCGAGAAGGGGTGGGAGGATGAGCGGCGCTCAGGAGCGCCCGTTGCGGGCGGACGCGGCCCGCAACCGCGCCAGGCTGCTGGACGTCGCCACGGAGGTGTTCACCGCGCGCGGCCTCGGCGTGCCGACCGAGGAGATCGCCCGGACTGCCGGGGTCGGGGTCGGAACGCTCTTCCGGCACTTCCCGACCAAGGAGGCGCTGCTCGAAGCGGTGATGGTGCGCCGACTCGACACGATCAAGACCGGGTTGGTCGGGATCGCCGCCACGGCGCCGCCCGGCGAGGCGTTCTTCGGCTGCTTCCGCCTGGTGGTCGAGCAGTCCACGGGCAAGAACGAGTTCACCCGGGCGCTCACCGCGGTGGGGGTGGACGTCCACGAGGCCCTGCGGGAGTCGAGTGCGGCGATCCAGGTGCAGCTCGCCGAGGTGCTGGACGGGGCGCAGCGGGCCGGGGCGGTCCGCCCGGATCTCGGGCAGCCGGACCTGATCGCGCTGCTGGTCGGCATCGGCGCGACGATGGAACAGCTCGCCGGCGACCCGGCGGCTCGGGAGCGGATGTTCGAGGTCGTCTTCGACGGCCTGCGGCCCCGCTGACCGAGGGGCGGCCGAAGGCTCGGAACGAGGAGCCGTTTCTCGCATCAGGCGTCGGTGAGCGCTCTCTGACGGGGCGTCGGTCCCGCCTGTGCCTTCCGTCGATCCGTTGGCGGAGCACCCTCAGAACGCCTTGACACACCCCATGGGCGCTCCTATCTTCCGTGAGAGAGCGCTCTCTCATGCGGTGTCGCTCGCCGCCCCACCCGGCACCGTGCGCTCACGCTCCGACCCCCACCCGATTGGAGAGCCCTGAGTCCCATCGTGCTGCGGTCGCGACCCCGCCCGCACACCCGCCGACGCTCGCTCTGGCGCCGCCGGCTGGTCGCCCTGGCCGCCGCCGTCCTCACCGCGGGCGCGGTGCTGACCGGCGCCTCCGGCCCGGCCCAGGCCGTCGACCAGCCGATCTCGCAGGGCCGCCCGGTCACCGCCTCCTCGGTGGAGAACGCCGCCTACCCGGCCTCGCTCGCCGTCGACGGCAACGACGGCACCCGCTGGTCCAGCGCAGCCGCCGACAACCAGTGGATCCGGGGCGACCTCGGCGGGAACGCCGCGATCGACCGCATCGTCCTCGGCTGGGAGGCGGCCTACGCCAACGCCTACCAGGTACAGGTCTCCGCCAACGGCACGGACTGGCTGACCGTCCGCCAGGTCACCGGCTCCAGCGGCGGCCGCCAGACCCTCGACCTCTCCGCGACCGGCCGCTACGTCCGGATCCTGGCCCACCGCCCGGGCGACCGTCTGGGGCATCTCGCTCTGGGAGTTCCAGGTCTACGGCACGGTCGGCACCCAGGGCGTGCCGCCGGGCGCCTTGCGGGTCGCCGAGTTCCTCGCCGACTGCCCGTTCAGCCACCGCCTGCCCGACGACCCGATCGTCTTCCCGGGCCTGCCCGGCGCCTCCCACATGCACAGCTTCTTCGGCAACGCGGCCACCGACGCCAACTCCGACCTCGGCCGCCTGGAACGGTCCGGCGGCACCTGCAACCCCACCGTCGACACCTCCTCCTACTGGGTGCCGACGCTGTACAGCGACAACGTCCCCGTGGAGCCCACCGGAACCACCTTCTACTACCTCGGCGAGGGCGTCCGCGACGACGTCATCGCGCAGACCCAGCCCCTGCCGCGCGGCCTGCGGATCGTCGCCGGCAACGCCAAGGCCACCGGACCGAACGACAACAGCATCGCCCGCTGGTCCTGCCTGCACGCGGGTGAGGTCAACCCCTCGCACGACTTCGTCGACTGCCCGGCCGGCTCGATGCTGGAGTCCTACCTGGACTTCCCTCAGTGCTGGAACGGCAAGGACCTCGACTCGGCCGACCACAAGAGCCACATGTCCTACCCGGTCGACGGCGCCTGCCCGGCCGGCCATCCGATCCCGGTGCCCAAGCTCCGCCAGGTGCTGCGCTACCCGGTGACTGGCGACCCCGCCCGGCTGCGGCTGGCCTCCGGCCCCGGCTACACCATGCACGGCGACTTCTTCAACGTCTGGCCGGCGGCCGAGATGGCCCGCCGGGTCCGCGACTGCATCGACCCGATCGTGAAGTGCGGTGCCAACGGCACCGCCTGACGACCGACCGGATCCAGGTGTGCGGCGCGGACGGCCCGTCCGCGCCGCACCACCCCCTCCAGGAGGAACCGATGAGACGAGCCTTCGCCGGCGCGGCCGTCGCCGCGCTCGCGCTCTGCGGTGCACTCGCGGCGGTCGCCGGGCCGTCCGAGCGGCCCCCCGTGGCGGCCTCCACCGCGGCCTCCGCTCCGGCACCGTCCGCGGCGCCGTTCAACCCGACCGACGCGGCCTGGCTGCAACTGCTGGCCCCGATGACCGAACAGAACATCCGGCTGGCCGAGCTGACCGCGAACCGGGCCACCGCCCCCGAACTGCGGGCGCTGGCCGCGGAGATCGCCGGCAGCCACCGCGGCGAACTCGCCCGCCTGCACGAGCTGACCCGGCTCGGCGGCGTCACCGGCGACAATCCGCACACCGGCCACGACATGCCCGGTTTCACCACCGCCACCGAGTACGCCGAGGCCGAACGGGCCGGCGGAACGGACTTCGACCGCCTCGCCGTCCAGCACCTGCGCGAGTACCTCGACCAGTCCGTCCGCCTCGCCGACTCCGAGTCCGCCGCCGGCGGCGCACCCGCGGCCCGCCGGCTCGCCGCGGACCTCCGTCGCGCCCGCGCCGCCGAACTGGCCCGCCTCGGCCCGTGACCGGGCCGGGCGGGCCGGCGGTCAGCCGGTCACCGAGTCCTCCTCGGGCGGGGTGCGGCGGGCCAGCAGATAGCCGCGCCGGGTCGGCGCCTCCTGCGGGTGGCTCGTCCGCTCCACCTGCGCCTCGACGGTGAAGCCGGCCTCCCGCAGGGCCTCGACGACCGTCCCCACGGCGTAGAAGTGGAAGTCGACGTCGACCTCGTGGCCCCACCACTCGGTCAGGTGCCGCACCTCCTCGCCGAGGTGGAAAGCGACGAGAAGCTGCCCGGACGGCCTCAGCACACGCCGCATCTCCTCGAACGCGCCGCGCAGTTCGGACGGTTCCAGGTGGATGACCGAGTAGAGCGCCACGGCCGCGGCGAACTCCCCGTCCGCGGCCGGAAGATGCCGCAGGTCGCCCTCGCGGAACTCCGACCGGGGATGCTCCCGCCGGGCGGCGGCGACCATGCCGGGGGAGAGGTCGATGCCGACCGCGGCGACGCCCCGGCCCGCCAGCCAGGCCGTCACATGGCCCGGGCCGCACCCCAGGTCGGCGACCGCCGCGCCGGCACCGGCCTCCTCCACCAGCGCGGCGAGCAGCGCCCGGTCCAGCGGCTTGTACGCAAGCTCGCCGCCGATCCGCCTGCGGTACTCCTCGGCGACGGTGTCGTAGCTGCGCCGCACCCGGTCCCGGTCCCGGCCTCGGTCCGCCGCCCCGGTCGAAGCGCCCGGATCCGTGCCGAGTTCGGCCACCAGCCGGCGCGTCAGCGGCACCTCGACGCCGTGCCGCTCGGCTGCGCGCAGCACCGCGCCGCCGATGGCGTCCAGCTCCAACGGACGACCCGCCTCCGCGTCGCGCTGCATGGACGACCGGCTGTCGGCCGGGAAGGCGTCGTAGCGGCCGAGGACCTCGTCGACCTCCGCCCGCCCGCCGCAGGCCCGGCCGACCGCCACCGTCTCCGCGACGAGGGCGGTCAACTCCTCCCGCCGCTCGGACCGGACGACGCCGACGGGCAGCCGGTGGCGGGTGGTGAGCAGCGCGAAGGGGGCGAGGAAGGCCAACTTGCCCCACAGCACGGCGTTCTCGTCGGGCAGGACACGGGTGGCCACGCCGGCGCCGCCGAGCAGCTCGGCGAGCGGGGCGAGCCGCTCCTCGGGGCCCGCCAGGTCGATCTCGGTGAAGGGGCTGCCGTGCTCGACGGTGCCCGGCGCGGTCCGGGTCGACTCGACCCGGACCACGGCCGGGACCACGCGGTCCCGCCCGTAGCGCGCCCGCAGCGTCTCCGTGTGCTCGACACCGTTGAGCAGCGGCAGCACGGCCCCGTGGCCGAGCGCCGCCGCCGGGACGCGGTCGAGGGCGGCGTCGAGCGCGGTGCTCTTGACCGCGACCACGCACAGGTCGACCGGCTCGCGCAGTTCGGTGTCGGCCTCGACCGCCGCCGTGAAGGAGCCGAACTGCCTGCTGCGGACCAGGATTCCGTCCCGGCGCAGCGCTCCCGCCGTCTCCTCGCGGGCGATGCAGACGACGCGGTGCCCGGCGCGGGAGAGCAGCGCGGCGAGCAGGCCGCCGACCCCTCCCGCGCCGAGCACGGCGACGGTCGAACGGGACGGGATCGACCCGACGGCGAACTGTCCGGATGTGGACATGGGTGTGGGTTCCTCTCAGCTTGCGGGTCGGCACCCGGTACGGGTTGCCGCCCTGGGCCCGGCGCGATCATCCGCTCAGGCGGAGGCCGCGTCAATCCTCGCGAGGGCGTCGATCTCGACGCGGAACGACGGGTGGACAAGTCCGGCCACCTGCACCAGCGAACAGGCCGGCGGGCGCCCCGGGTCCAGGTACTCGTCGCGGATCCGACGGAAGTCGGCGAGGTCGGCCAGATCGGTCAGAAAGACCGTCAGCTTCGCCACGTCGGACAGCCCGGCCCCGGCCGCGCGGAGGGCGGTCGCCAGGTTCTCGAACACCTGCCGGATCTGCGCGGCTGGATCGGACGCGCCGACGACACGCCCCTCCGCATCCACCGGAACCTGCCCCGACACCGCCACCATCGCCCCGCCGAACACCACCGCGTGGCTGTAGCCGTTGACGGGCGGGCTGCCTTCGGGACGGACGAAGTGCTCCATGCGATCTCCCTGTTCCACATCAGTGTGCGCGGTCGTCATCATCGTTCGCCGCACCCGCCGGTGCCGCGGTTCTCTGCGGCAGGCCTTCGTGGCCGCGTCCGTGCGGCGCCTCGGACGGGCCGTCACCGGTCCGGGGCGCCGAGTGCCCGCATCTCCCGGGCGGTGAGGCGCAGGGCGCCGGCGGCGATGTTCTGCTCCAGGTGGTCGGGGTCGCCGGTGCCGGGGATCGCCAGGACGTGCGGGCCCTGCTGGAGGGTCCACGCCAGCCGGACCTGGGCCGGGGACGCGTCGTGCGCCCGGGCGACGGCCAGGAGTCGCTCGCTCTGCGGTCCGGCCGCGGCGGCGCCCTGCTCCCGCCCGGCCCCGGCGATCGCGAAGTAGGGCACGAAGGCGATGCCCTGCTCGGCGCAGAGCCCGAGGAGGTCGTCGTGCGGCCGCCCGTCGACGTCGAACCGGTTCTGCACGGCCACCACCGGAGCGACGGCCTGCGCCTCGGCCAGGTGCGCGGCGGTGGCGTTGGAGATGCCCAGCTGCCGGATCAGGCCGGCCTCGCGGAGCTCGGCCAGGGCGCCGAAGTGCTCGGCGACCGACTCCTCGCGCATCCTGCGCAGGTACACCAGGTCGAGGTGGTCACGGCCGAGTTGGCGCAGGTTCTCCTCCACCTGGCCGCGCAGTTGATCGGGTGTGGCGGCGTACCAGGTGCCGGAGGCGTCGCGGCCCGGACCGACTTTGGTGGCGACGACCAGGTGGTCGGGGTAGGGCGACAGGGCGGTGGCGATCAGCTCGTTGGCGGAGCGCAGCCGGGAGAAGTAGAAGGATGCGGTGTCGATGTGGTCGACGCCGAGCTCGACGGCGCGCCGCAGGACCCGGATCGACCTGCCGCGCTCGCTCGGTGTGCCCTCGTCGAAGGCGGCGCTGCCGGTGAGCCGCATCGCGCCGAGGCCGACCCGGTTCACCGTCAGGTCGCCGAGTCTCCAGGTGCCCGCCGCTGCCGCGTCGACCGTCGTGGCACGGTTGTTCACGTACTGCCCCTCTTCTGTGCGCTGACGGACCGCCAAGTTGCGGAGGTCCCATCGTTCCTGTGCGGAGAGCATCATGCGGGGTCGGTCCGTGCGGCGGAAAGGGCCGCGGGCCTGGGGAAATGTCACACCCGGCCCGGGAACGCGGCGCCGCCCGCGACCGTTGGACGAGGTGCCGGACGACGCTGCCTATCAGGCCAACGCGAAGCTGTCCGCGAGGAGTTCGGTCTGCGCGGCGAGCAGGGTCTCGCCGGTGTGGCCCATGCCGGCGTAGTGGCCGGAGATCTCCAGGCCGATGGTGCCGTGCAGGGTGCTCCAGGCGAGCACGGTGCCGGTCAGGGCGGTGGCGGCGGCCTCGGGGCCGGCGGGGGCGCCGGCGTGCACCCAGGCGGCGACGGCCTCGTCCCGGGCCAGCCAGGCCCGCATCTGGGCGACGACGGGCGCGGTCGCGGGGGCCGGGGTGCCGGAGGCGAAGACCGGCAGGAACGGGGCGAGCACGGCCCGGGCGCTGGCCAGGGTCTCCGGCGGGGCCGTGTAGCCGGGGGTGGGCGTGCCCTGGACGAGCTGGTAGCGGTGCGGTTCGCCGACGGCCCAGTCGCGGTAGGCGGTGGCCAGGGCGTGCAGGCGGGCGCGCGGCCCGGTGCCCGGGTCGGGGGCTGCGGCGACGGCTGCGGCGGCGTCCGCGTAGGCGTCGTCGATGAGGGCGCCGAGCAGGTCGTCCCGGCTGGCGAAGTAGCGGTAGAGCGCGGGGCCGGACATGCCCAGCTCCTTGGCGATCTTCACCAGGGCGAGTGCGGCGGTGCCGCCCTCGGCGAGCTGTCGCAGTGCGGCGTCCTTGATCTCGGCGCGGGTCTGCTCGCGGTAGCGGGCGCGCGGTCCGGTGGTGCGGGCCTCTGCCATGTCGGCCGCCTCCTCTGCTCATCCGGTTACGGATCGTCACTGTAGCAACAGGGCATCACGTCGGTCGTCGTCCAGCGCTTGCTACTGCCACTCGCAACAGTTACAGTCTCTAACAGAAGCGAGAGCAGCTCGCATCGGAAGCGGTCCGCAACGGCGGGCCGAGGAGAGGGGACGTCATGAACGCTCAGGACCAGCAGCTGCACGTGGTGCTCGGCGCCGGCCCGGCCGGTACGGCTCTCGCGGCCGAACTCGCCGCCCGCGGCCACGCCGTCCGGCTGGTGGACCGCGCGGGGCAGGGCCCGGCGCCGGCGGGCGTCGAGCGCCGCGCCGGGGACGTCTCCACCGCGGCAGGCGCGCTGGCCGCGATCGAGGGCGCCGCCGTCGTCTACCACTGCGTCAACGTCGGCTACCACCTGCAGGTCGAGCTGATGCCGCTGATCCAGCAGGCCGTGCTCGGCGCGGTCGAGACGACCGGTGCCCGCCTGGTGGTGCTGGACACCCTGTACCCGTACGGCCCGACCGGGGGCGCCCCGATGACCGAGCGCACGCCGTGGAACGCCGTCAGCCGCAAGGGCCGGATGCGGGCCGCCCTCGACGAGGCCTACCTGACCGCGCACCGCGAGGGCCGGGCCCGGGTGGTGCTCGGCCGGTCGGCGGACTTCGTCGGCCCCGGCGTGCTCAACTCCACCCTCGGCGGCGCGGTCTTCGTGGCCGCGCTCACCGGCGGCGAGGCGCTGGCCCTGGGCGACATCGACCTGCCGCACAGCCACACCGACATCCGGGACGTCGCCGCCGGCCTCGCCACCCTCGGCGAGCACGCGGAGGCCGACGGCCGGGTCTGGCACCTGCCGACCCCGCAGGCCCGGACGCCCCGCGAGATCCACGCCATGATCGAGGAGCGGACCGGCCGCCCGCTGGACGTCGTCGTCCTCGACGCCCCGCGGCCCTTCGGCCCCTTCGACGAGGTCTTCATGGCCGAGTACGCCGAGATGTTCTACCAGCACACCGAGGCCCAGGTGATGGACTCCGGGGACTTCCAGCGGGCCTTCGGCGTCACCCCGGTCCCGCTGGAACGGACCCTCGACGAGACCCTCGACTGGTACCGCGGGCTGCTCGTCGGCTCCGCCCCGCGCCCCTGAGCGGCCGGTGCCGCTCCGCCCCGCCTACGGCCGCAAGGACGGTTCGTCCAGATCCGGTCCGGAGGGCCCGCCGGACACCCCCGGCGGGCCCCGGCCGCGCGGCCCGATCGTGATCTCCCGGCGGCACGGACAGTCCGTCCCGCCCCCTACGATGACGGGCATGAACACTGGGGGGCCGGAGACGCGGCTCATCGACGGCCGCTTCGAACTGATGCAACGCCTCGGCGGCGGAGGCATGGGCCTGGTCTGGCGCGCCCGCGACAACGCCCTGCACCGGGAGGTCGCGCTCAAGGAGGTCCGCCCGCCGGACCCGGCGATGGCCGCCGCCGACCCCGTCGCCGCCCAGGAGCTGCGCGAGCGCGTGCTGCGCGAGGCCCGCGCCCTCGCCCGCCTCCAGCACCCCAACGTGGTGATCATCCACCACATCGTGGACACCCCGGACCACCCGCACCCCTGGCTGGTGATGGAGCTGGTCAGCGGCGGCAGCCTCGCCGACCGGCTCGCCCAGGGCCCGCTCACCGTGCCCGAGGCGGCCAGGCTCGGCCGCGGCGTCCTCGCCGCCCTGCGCGCCGCGCACGCCGCCGGCATCCAGCACCGCGACGTCAAGCCCGGCAACGTGCTGCTGCGCGGCGACGGCACCCCCGTCCTCACCGACTTCGGCATCGCCGCCATGCAGGACGCGACCGCGCTCACCGCCACCGGCTCGCTGATCGGCTCGCCCGAGTACATCGCCCCCGAGCGGATCCGCGGCGGCAGCGGCGACGCCTCCTCCGACCTCTGGTCGCTCGGCATGATGCTGTACGTCGCGATCGAGGGCCACCACCCGCTGCGCCGCACCACCACCCTGGCGACCCTGGCCGCCGTGCTCGACGAGCCGCTGCCGCCGCCGGTGCGCGGCGCCCAGCTCGGCCCGCTGCTCGGCGCCCTGCTCTCCCGTGACCCGGCCCTGCGGCCGGACGCGGAGATGCTCGACCGCCTGCTGGCCGCGGCCGAGCAGGGCGAGCCGGCCGCCGGGCCCGCGGCCTGGGCGCCGACGGTCAAGGAGACCTTCAAGCAGCCCGGCCCGCCCGAGTCCCCGTCCGGCCCGAACGCGCAGCCCGGCCCGTACGGCGCCCCGGCGGGCTACGGCGGCGTCCCGGTCACCCCGGGGGGCTTCGGCGCGCCGCCCGCCGGGTACGGGTACCCCCAGCCCCCGACCGGGCCGACCGGAGGCTACGGCCACCCCCAGCAGCCCGTCGGCGGGTACGGCTTCCCGCAGTCGCAGACCGGCCCGATCGGCGGCTACGGCCAGCCGCCGTCCTCGACCGGCCCGACCGGTCCCTGGACGCCGCAGACCGGCCACCCGGGCACCCCGGTCCGCCCTGGCGGGCGGAGCCGTGCCGTGCTGCTCAGCGTGTCCGTGGCCGGTGCCGCGCTGGCCGGCGCGCTGGTCTGGAACGCCCTGCCGGACGGCAAGGACGGCGGCACCGGCACCAACGCGGTCAGCACCGGAGGCAGCACCACAGGCTCGACCGCCACCGGGGCCACCGGCACCGGCTCCCCGGCGGCCACCGCCAGCAGGGCCGGCGGCAAGACCGCCGCCGCGCCCAAGGACCTGCTCACCGCGGACGGCGTCAAGGCCGTGGCCGAGGCGGTCAAGTCGGCGGCCGGCACGACCCAGATCAACGAACTCGTGGTCTACCCCGAGTACGCGGTCGCCGAGACCCCGAAGTCGGACAACCCCAAGCTCTACGACCGGATCGACTACCGGAACGGCCGGACGAGCAAGGCGGCGGGCGGCACCGTCATCGGCGACGACAAGCCGGTCGACCTCAACGTGTTCAACTGGGACGTCATCCCGGGCCTGCTGCAGAAGGCGCAGCAGACCCTGAACGTGTCCAACCCCAAGAGCCGCTACCTGATCATCGGTCCGGACATGTTCGACGGGTCGCCGACCATCCGGGTCTACCTCTCCGACGACTACGGCAGCGGCTACCTCTCCGCCGACACCAAGGGCGAGGTCATCAAGTCCTACCCGCACGAGTAGTCCGCCGCGGCAACGCAGCGACCCCGAGGAGAGGCATGGACACCCCGCACCCGGTCGACACCCCCGATGCGTCCTGGCTCAACCCGCCCGCGTCCGCCGTCCCCGACGGCGACGCCCTGGTCGTCACCACCCGCGAGCGCAGCGACTTCTGGCGCACCACCGGGTACGGCTTCGTCCGGGACGACGGCCACGCCCTGCTCGCCCCGCTGCCGGACGGCACCGCGGTGGAGGTCACCTTCCTCGCCGCCTTCGACGCCCTGTACGACCAGGCGGGAGTCATGGTCCGGGTCGAGGAGGCCACCTGGACGAAGGCCGGCATCGAGATGTCGGACGGCGTCGCCCACCTCGGCGCCGTGGTCACCCGCGGCGTCTCCGACTGGTCGCTGGCGCCCGTCCCGGACTGGCACGGCCGGCACGTCACCGTCCGGGCCAGCCGCAGCGGCGACGCCCTGACCGTCCGGGCCCGCTGCGAGGACGGCCCGTGGCGCCTCGTCCGCTACGCGCCGCTCGCCCCGGACGCGCCCGCCCGCGCCGGGCTGTACTGCTGCTCCCCGGAGCGCGCGGGCCTGCAGGTCCGCTTCACCGGCTTCGCATTCGGCCCCGCCGACACCGCCCTGCACCTCTGACGGCTCCGGCCCGACGGCGGCCCGATGGCGGCCGGGGCCGTCCGCGGTCGGGTCGCCCCGGCGGCGGAGCGGTGGTTCGATGCACGGGCGGGGGTGGAGTGGAGCCGTCCGAGGTGAAGGCGGTGACGGCCGTGGACGAGGCCGGGTTCGGCCGGGTGATCGGCGTGTTTCTGGAGGCGTCGCACGACGTGGGGCCGCGCGACATCGCCGGCCTGGTCGACGACACCGCCCGCGCGCTGGGGCTGACCGGTGCCGCGGTGTTCCTCGCCGACGTCCAGCAGGTGCGGCTGATGCCGCTGCCGGACGACCGGCCGCACGGCGCCGGCACCGACGAGGAGGGCATCGCCGTCGAGGGCACCCTGGCCGGCTGGGCGTACCGGACGATGTCGCCGCGGGAGTCGTCCGCCGACGGTCGGGTGGAGCTGTGGCTGCCGCTGGTCGACGGGGTGGAGCGGATCGGTGTGCTGCGGGTGGGTGCGAAGGCGTCCGGCCCGGCCGTGCTGGAGCGCAGCCGCACCCTGGCCTCGCTGACCGCGCTGGTGGTGGTCTCGAAGTCGGCGTTCAGCGACGTCATGGCCGAGGCCGTCCGGAGCCGGCCGATGACCCTGCAGGCCGAGCTGGCCTGGGCGTTCATGCCGCCGCGGACACTGGGCACCCGCAACGTCACCTCCGCCGCCGCACTGGAGCCGGCCTACGAGGTCGGCGGCGACGCCTTCGACCACAGCCTGCTCCGGGACCGGCTGCACCTGACGGTGGTCGACGCGATGGGGCACGACCTGGCGGCGGGCGGCGCGTCAGCGGTGGCGGTGGCGGGCTGCCGGGCCACCCGCAGGGCCGGCGGCGGGCTGGCGGAGATCGCCGAGACGGTGGACGAGGCCCTGGCCCGCTGGATCCCGGACCGGCTGCTCACCGCGGTCTTCGCCGAGCTGGACACCGCCACCGGCCGGCTCAGCTGGGTGAACCTCGGCCACCCGCCGCCGCTGCTGATCCGCCGCGGGCACGTGGTGCCCGGGGCGCTGGAACGCCCCGCGCAGCTCCCGCTGGGCCTCGGCGAGGGCTATCCGCGCAGGCCGGTCACCGTGCACCAGGAACAACTGGAGCCGGGAGACCGCGTCCTCGTCCACACCGACGGGGTCACCGAGGCGCGGTCGGCGGACGGCGACCTGTTCGGCGAGGAGCGGCTGGTCGACCTGGTGGTCCGCTCCACCGCGGCCGGCGAGCCCTCGCCGGAGGCGCTGCGGCGGCTGGTCCTCGCCCTCCTCGACCACCAGGACCACCGGCTGCAGGACGACGCCACCATCATGCTGGCCGAGTGGCATCCGCGCTCCTGACCGGAACGGCGGCGCCGGCGGCCGGCGAACGTACGCAACGGCCGAAGCATCGCACACGCAGGATGCCTTTTCTGGAACACTGAGTGATGCGGCGGGCACGCGCGGTGCGGCTCCGGGGGCTTCGCCGTGCCGTGCGCAGGCCGCCGAGGGGGCGTGATGGACACCGTGATCGTGCAGCTGCCGGACACCGGCGGCGGCCCGGCCGAGCCGCGGCTGCTGCGGATGGGCCCGGACGACAGCGCGGACTTCGGCCGCGGCGCGCCGGGCCGCCCGGTCGCGATCCCGCTGCCCGACCAGGGCGTCTCCCGGCGCGCCGGCGAGCTCACCGCCGCGTCCGACTACTGGCGGCTGTCGAACTTCAGCCGCTCGGCGACCTACGTGGTGGAGAACCTGGAGGGCGCGGGGGAGCACCTCAAGGTGGCGCCGGGGCGGCTCGGGGCGCCGGTGCCGTTCGAGTTCTCCCGGGTGGTGCTGCCCTCGCTCGGCGGCGGCTGCCACTTCAAGGTGTTCGCACCCCAGCACGCCTACCTGGACCGGGCGGTGGGCGGGCCGCCCGGCGAGCACACCGTCAGCCCCTTCGCGCTGGACGCGACCGCGAAGTACTTCCTCGTCCTGGTGGCGCTCTGCGAGCCGCGGCTGCGCGGCACCTCCGCGGCCGCGCCGGGGGTCGGCGACGTGGTGGAGCGGCTGCGCACCGGGCCGGGCGATCCCGGGCCGACCCGGTCCGCCGTCAACTACCACATCGACTACCTGGCGGAGAGCAAGCTCCGGCTGCGGACGGACGGCCGCGACGGCGGGCCGGCCGGTCCGGGCGCCGGGGCGGGCCCGCTGCGCAAACGCGAGGAACTGGTCGGTCTGGCGCTCCGCTTCGACCTGGTGCGCGAGGAGCACCTGGCCCTGCTGCCGCCGCGCCGGGCACAGCGCCCGGCGGGCACCGGGTGAGCGGGCGGTGAGCACCGGATTCCCGGCGGACCTGCCGCCAGAGGTGCCGCCGGGCTACCGGGTGGCCGGCCACCGGATCACCGGGCCGATCGGGGCGGGCGGTTGGGGCGCCGTCTACGCGGCGGAGCGGCGGCGGGACGGGGCGCCGGCCGCGGTGAAGGTCCTGCCGGCCGCCCGACTGGCGCCGGGCCAGCGCCGGCAGGCCGCCGAACTGGCCCGGCGGGAGGCCGAGTTCAGCACCCGCGCGGAACACCCGCGGCTGATCCGGACGTTCGCCGCCGCGGTGCTGCGCGATCCGGTCCGGCCGGGTCTGGACGGTGCCGTGGTGCTGGTGATGGAACGGGCGGAGCGGAGCCTGGCCGACCTGCTGGCGGACGGTCCCGGGCCGGCGGCGCCCACGGCGGCGCGGCTGCTCGCCGAGGTGTCCGAGGGGCTGGCGCACATGCACGCGCACGGCTGGGTGCACGGCGACCTCAAGCCCGCGAACGTCCTGCTGATGGCGGACGGTTCGGTACGGCTGGCGGACTTCGGCCTCACCGCCGAACTGGAGGGCACCCACGCCTACGTGCCGCCGCTCGGCTCGCTCGACCACGTGCCGCCGGAGTGGTGGTCCGAGCGGAGCGGGGTGCGCGGCGTGGCGCTGCGGCCGAGCTCGGACGTCTGGGCGTTCGGCGTGCTGGCGCACCAGCTGTTCGCCGCCGGCGCGCACCCCTTCCCCGGGGCGACCGCGCGGGCCAGGGCGCTGGCGGCGCAGTCGTACACCCGCGGCCGGGAGCGGTTGCGGCTGGACGAGCGGGTGCCGGGGGAGTGGCGGGCGCTGATCGCGGACTGCCTGGCCGCCGACCGGGCGGAGCGCCCGGCGGACGGCTCGGCCCTGGCCGCCCGGTTGCCGCGCGCGGTGCCGGTGGGGCCGCGCCGCCGCCGGGCCGTGCTGACGGCCGTCACCGCAGTGGTGCTCGCGGCCGGCGCGGCGGCGGTCGCCGTGCTGCCCGGACCGCCGGACGGCACGGCCGCGCCCGACCGCCCCCGTGCCGCCCCGGTGAGCAGCCCGGCCTTGTCGCTGCCCGGCGCGATCCCGCCGGACGCCGATGTGCCCGCGGCACTGCGCGAGCCGATCGCCCGGGCCGCCCGGCGCTGCCCGGAGCCCGAGGTGACCCCGGTGCTGCTCGCCGCGATGCTGAAGGCGGAGAGCGGGTTCGACCCGGACGCCGTCAGGCCGGACACCGGGGAGTACGGCATCGCGATGTGGACGCCGGCGGTGTTCAACGCCTGGGCGCAGGACGGCGACATGGACGGCCGCAAGGACTACATGTCGCCGCCGGACGCGATCATCTCGATGGGGTCGTACGTCTGTTGGCTGGCCCAGCAGTTCAAGCGCCGCGGGCTGACGGACGACCTGCCGGGGCTGCTGGCGGCGGGCTACCGCACCAGCGACAAGACGGTCGCGGAGGCCCGCGGCGTGCCCGAGCGGGTCCGGCCGCACGTGGCGAAGGTCGAGCGGTACCTCGCCGAGTACAGCCGGTGAACCCGCCCGGGCCGCCGGGGTGACGGAGGGTCAGCAGTTGGGCAGGCCGGGCACCGGCTGGTCGTTGTCACCGCCGGACAGGTAGACGACGTTCACCCAGACGCCCTTGTTGCCGCTGTCGTCGTCGGTCTTGGCCCACCAGTGGTTGCGGTACGGGCCGTCGACGACCTCGCTGCCGACGGCCTGGCAGTAGAAGTAGTTGGTGCCCGCGTTGAGGGTGCCGGCGCGGACGTTGCCGGCGAAGTAGGACGGCGCGGTCTTCCAGACGTTGCAGTTGTACTTGCCGCCGCCGATGCCGTAGCAGCCGCTCGCGGCCTCGGCGGAGACCGGGACGAGGCCCGTCAGGGCGAGGCCGACGGCGGCCGCGGCTCCGGCGAGGGCGAGCTTGCGCACAGCGAACATGGAACGCTCCTTGCGTCAGGGGAGAGGGACTCGACCGGTGCGGCGGCCCGGTGGCCGCCGCCCGTCTGACTCCAGGAAACCCGAGCCCCGGCCTGCCCGGTACCTGACATCTGTCAGGGCGTCAGGGCTGCCCGGAATCCCCTTCTCGTCGTATTGACGACAATCATCCGTCCGGGTTATCGTCATGCCGACGAAAACAATCCGAGGGGACACCCGCCATGGCCGACATCACCAGGCGCTTCGGCTTCCGCCACCTGCGCGCCGCGCCCACCGCCCACATCCGCCACCTGCGCGGCGGCAGGACCGTCCACGACGGCACCGGCCTCGCCTTCTGGTTCCGCCCGCTCACCGCGGCCATCTCCGAAGTGCCCGCCGACGACCGCGAACTGGCCATGCTCTTCCACACCAGGACGGCCGACTTCCAGGACCTCACCGTCCAGGCCACCGTCACCTACCGCATCACCGACCCCGCCCTCGCCGCCGCCCGCCTCGACTTCGGCATCGACCCGGACACCGGCGCCTGGCGCGCCGAACCGCTCGAACAACTCGGCACCCTGCTCACCGAGACCGCCCAGCAGCACGCCCTCGAACTCGTCGCCCGCACCCCGCTCTCCGCCGCCCTCGCCGACGGTGTCACCGCCGTCCGCCGCCGCATCGCCGACGGCCTCGCCGGCGAGGCCCGGCTCGCCGAGATCGGCCTCGCCGTGATCGCCGTCCGCGTCACCGCGCTGCGCCCGGAGGCCGAGACCGAGCGCGCCCTGCGCACCCCCGCCCGCGAGCAGGTCCAGCAGGAGGCCGACCGGGCCACCTTCGAGCGGCGCGCCCTCGCCGTCGAACGCGAAAGCGCCATCGCCGAGAACGAGATGGCCAACCGGATCGAACTCGCCCGCCGCGAGGAGGAACTGGTCGCCCAGGAGGGCGCCAACGCCCGCCGCCGCGCCGAGCAGGACGCCGAGGCGGACGCCGTACGCGCCGAGGCCGAATCGGTCCGCCGCACCCGGCTCGCCGCCGCCGAGGCCGAGGCCGACCGCCTCACCGCCGCCGCCAGGGCCCAGGGCGAACGCGCCCTCGGCGAGGCCAAGGCCGCCACCGAGCAGGCCTGGCTCGCCGCCCACCAGCAGGCCGGCCCCGAGGTGCTGCGCGCCCTCGCGGTGATCCGCCTCGCCGAGCACCTGCCGCGGATCGACAGCGTCACGCTGACCCCGGACCTCCTCACCGGCCTGCTCAGCCGCCTCGGAGCCGGCGGCGGCGACGGCGGTGCCCGATGACCCTCGCCCCACGCGTCGTCCTCGTCCACCGCCGCACCGAGTACGAGGAACTGCTCGCCCGGCACGGCTCCCGCGGCCAGGCCGCGTTCTTCCTCGGCACCCGCGGCCGCTCCCTCGACGAGGCCCAGGACCGCCACGACCGCACCCACACGGCACTCGCCGCCGTCGCCGGCGCCATCCCCGGCGACTGGCGGCGCACCCGGGTCGAACGCGCCGACCTCGACCGCTTCCTGTTCTCCCCGGAGGACCTGGTGGTCGTCGTCGGCCAGGACGGCCTGGTCGCCAACGCCGCCAAGTACCTGGCCGGGCAGCCCGTCGTCGGCATCGACACCGACCCCGGCCGCAACCCCGGCGTCCTCGTCCGGCACCGGCCCGCCGACGCCGCCCGCCTGCTCCGCGCCGCCGCCGGCCCGGGCGCCGACGCGCTCCTGGAGGAGCGCACCATGGTCGAGGCGGTCGCCGACGACACCCAGCGCCTGCTGGCCCTGAACGAGGTCTACCTCGGCCAGAGCGGCCACCAGACCGCCCGCTACCGGCTCACCGCCCCGGACGGCGAGGCCGAGGCCCAGGCCTCCTCCGGCATCCTGGTCGGCACCGGCACCGGCGCCACCGGCTGGTGCCGCTCCGCCTGGCTCGAACGCCGCTCCACGCTGCGCCTGCCCGAGCCGACCGGCCCGGCCGTCGCCTGGTTCGTCCGCGAGGCCTGGCCCTCCCCGGCCACCGGCACCGACCACGTCCAGGGCCTGCTCGCCGTCGGCCAGCGGCTGGAGATCGTCGTCGAGTCCGACCGCCTGGTCGTCTTCGGCGACGGCGTCGAGTCCGACGCCCTCCACCTCGGCTGGGGCCAGCGCCTGACGGTCGGCGTCGCCGCCGAACGCCTCCGCCTGCTCGCCTGACGCGGCGCCGGGCACCCCTCCGGGTGGACGGGCGTGCGGCGGACCTGCGGTGCGCTCCCGCGAGCCCCCGGGCGACCCCGCGCGACGGGCCGCGCCCGGCGCGTCCCGGTGCACCGCTCTGCCACAGTGGCGGGGGCTCGCTCGGCAGCCCGCCCGCGAACGGGAAGGCGGTACTCCATGGCACGTCGCTGGCTGGTCACCGGATGCTCCTCGGGCCTCGGCCTGGCCCTCGCCACGGCCGTGGCCGAGGCGGGCGACCTCGTTCTGGCCACCGCCCGCAAGCCGGGCACCCTCGCCGGGCTCGCCGCCCGCCACCCCGACCGGGTGCTCACCGCGGCGCTCGACATCCGCGACCCCGGCCAGTGCGAATCCGCCGTCGCCACCGCCGTCGACCGCCTCGGCGGCCTGGACGTCCTCGTCAACAACGCCGGCAGCGGACTGTTCGGCACCGTCGAGGAGGCCTCCGACGAGGAACTCCGCGACCAGCTGGAACTCCTCGTCGTCGCCCCCTGGCGACTGGCCCGGCTCGCCCTCCCGGTGATGCGCGCCCAGCGCGCCGGCCACATCGTCAACGTGTCCTCGCTGGCCGGCCGGACGGCCTTCCCCGGCCTCGCCGCCTACGTCGCCGGCAAGTACGCCCTCGAAGGGATGACCCAGGCCCTCGCCGCCGAGGCCGGACCGCTCGGCATCCGGGTCACCGCCGTCGAACCCGGCGGCTTCGCCACCGGCTACGGCGACGCGATCACGCGGACCGCCACCCGCCTGCCCGCCTACGCCGCCACCACCGACCCGATGCGCGACGGCATGCACGCCATGCGCGACAACCCGGAACTCGGCCGCCCCGAGGACTTCGCCCGGCAGGTCCTGCGGCTGGTCGCCGCCGAGTCCACCCCGCTGCGCCTGCCGGTCGGCGCCGACGCCTTCGCCCACCTCGCCGCCGTCGAGGAGGCGGGCCGAGCCGAACTCGCGGCCGCCCGCGCCTTCGTCCTCGGCGAGTAGCCCACCGACCGGGCCTCCGCACACGCCCGGCGGCCGCCCCCCGGGTGACCGGGAGGCGGCCGCCGACGGCCGGGGCGGGACTACCGCTGCTCGGGCGGCTGCTCGCCGAGGTGCTCGTTGAGCTTCTGCTGTGCTGTGTCCACCTGGCCCTGGTACTTGCCCTGAGTCTTGGCGTCGACGGCGTCACCGGTCTTCTCGACACCCTTCTGGGCTGTGGACTCGTGCCCCTTCATCATGTTCTTGAGCTTGTCCAGCATCGACATCTGGCTTCCTCCTTCGGAGCTGCCGGTCCTCCCACCATCGCCGACCCGGGCGAGATCCACATCTCCAGCGCCGGCCCGGCAACGCGCGGGCCCCGCTCACGGTGGCGCGGCGGCCTCCCAGTACCCGGGTACGGCATCGGTACGGCGCTGCAGATCCGTCCGCACCCGGCCCGCGAGCCGCCGGGTGTCCCGCCGGTTCAGCACCGCTCCCAACCCCGCCCCCACCAGCAGCGGGAACAGCGACGGCAGCTTGCGCAGCGTGCTCCGGGTCAGCCGCTTGCGGACCTTGCGCCGCACCTCGGTGCCCACCGCCAGCCCCGTCACCGCCGCCACCCCCACCGGGTGCGACGGCGCCACCGCGGCGAGAGCGCGCCGGTCGGCCCAGGCGTTCACATAGGCCGCCGTCCGCTGCGCCGGGTTGCCGGCGGCCGGCACCCCGTACACCTGGTGCAGCTCGGCGATCAGCTTGATCTCCACCGCCGCCACCACCAGCGTCTCCGCCGCCACCTCGGCTGCCATCGCCGCCGGCACCGGCAGCATCGCCGCCGCCCCGACCCCCGCCCCGACCGAGGCCGACGCCCGGACCGCCCCCGCCACCAGCAGATCCGCCAGCGCCTCCGCGTCCAGGGCCTTCGGATGCTGGGCCCGCAGCGTGGCCAGGTCCCGCACCGGGATCCGCGGCGCCGTCTGCAGTAGCCGCTCGGTCAGCGCCCGGCCGCCCACCCAGGTCACCCGGGCCGTCGCGGCACCGCCGCGGACCAGCAGCCGGACCGTCGACGCCACCAGCGCGCCCGCCCGGCCGGCCGCCCGCCGGCGCTCCGCCTGCGAGCCCTCCTCCATCTCCCACGACAGCGACGCCAGCGCGTCCGCCGCCGCCTCCGGCGTCATCTCCGCCCCCGCCGCCCCCTCACCCGGCTCACCCGGCTCACCCGGCTCACCCGGCGGCACCGGCCGTCGCCTCCGCAGCAGTCCCATGCCACCCCATGTACCCGCCCCCCAGACCCGATACGCCGCACACCCCCCACCCGGCCCCACACAAGGCCGAGTCGAGCCACCCCAGGGGCGCGTGGGGGTGACTGCGCAACCCTGGTACGAGTCCCCTGTGACCCCCGTCACCGCACCCATCCTCGGCGGTGCGCCGCACCGAACCCGGCTCCGGCGCGAGAATGATCGGGTGTCCGCCCCTTCAGAGCTGCCGCACTACTCCGGCCAGACGTCCTGCGGTGCCGACATGCGCACCCCGCTACGGGACTTCCTCCGCACCGAGACCGGCAGCGCCGCCTTCCTCCTCGCCGCCACCATCGCCGCCCTGGTCTGGGCGAACGTGGCCCCCGGGACGTACGACTCCTTCTGGGAGACCGTCCTCGCCGTGCGCCTCGGCGACACCGGGATCTCCCTCGACCTGCGCGAATGGGTGAACAGCGGCCTGATGACACTGTTCTTCTTCGTCGTCGGGCTGGAGGCCCGCCGCGAGTTCGACATGGGCGAGCTGCGCGAGCGCCGCCGGATCGCGATGCCGCTGATCGCCGGGGTGTGCGGCATGGCCGTCCCCGTCGCGATCTACCTCGCCGTCAACGCCGGGGACGGCGAACCGGGTGGCTGGGGCACCGCGATGTCCACCGACACCGCCTTCGCCCTCGGCATGCTCGCCCTGTTCGGCAGCCGGCTGCCGGACGCGCTGCGCACCTTCATCCTGACCGTCGCCGTCGTCGACGACTTCGTCGCCCTGGGCGTCATCGCCGTCGCCTACAGCGGCAGCATCGACGTGCCCGCGCTGCTGGCCGGTCTCGGCATCCTGGCGGTCATCCTGCTGGCCCGGGCCGCGCGCGTGCGCCGCGGCGGCGTGTACGGGCTGCTCGCGGTGGCACTGTGGGTTGCTCTGCTGGAGTCGGGCGTCGATCCGGTCGTCACCGGCCTGGCGATGGGCCTGCTCACCTACGCCTACCCGGCGTCGCGCGGCGACCTGGAGCGCGCCAGCGACCTGTTCCGGCTGTTCCGCGAGCAGCCGACCCCGGAGCTGGAGCGCACCCTGCGGGCCGGCCTGGCCACCGCGATCTCCCCGAACGAGCGGCTCCAGCGGGTCTACCACCCGTGGACGAGCTATGTGATCGTGCCGCTGTTCGCCCTCGCGAACGCCGGCATCACGCTCGACGGCGAACAGCTGACCCGGGCCCTGCACTCGCCGGTCACGCTCGGCATCGTGCTCGGCTACGTGCTGGGCAAGCCGGTCGGTATCGTCGGTGCGACCCTGCTGACCACCGCGTTCAGCCGGGGCCAACTGCGGCCCCCGGTGGGCTGGGGCGCGGTGTCGGCGGGCGGCGCGATCGCCGGAGTCGGGTTCACGGTGTCGCTGCTGATCGCCACCCTGGCCTTCGACGGGCCGACGCTGGACGACGCCAAGGTCGGCATCCTGGCCGCCGTGGTCTGCGCCTCCGCCGTCACCTGGCTGATCACCCGGCTGATCGCGCTGATGCCGCGCACCGGCCGGATGCGCGCCCTGCTCGGCACCGCCGAGTCGATCATCGATCTGGCCGCCTCGGTCGACTCCGAGCGCGACCACGTCCGCGGCCCGGTCGACGCCCTGGTGACGGTCGTCGAGTACGGCGACTTCGAGTGCCCGTACTGCGGGCAGGCCGAGCCGGTCGTCCGGGAGCTGCTGGCCGGCGCCGGGGACATCCGCTACGTCTGGCGCCACCTGCCGCTGAACGACGTCCACCCGCACGCCCAGGTGGCGGCGGAGGCCGCCGAGGCCGCCGGGCACCAGGGCGCGTACTGGGAGATGCACGACCTGCTGCTCGCCCACCAGGGCGCGCTGAAGATCCCGGACCTGCTGAAGTACGCCGCGGCCGTCGGTGTGGACGGCGAGCGCTTCGAGCGCGACCTGCGGGCGCGGGTCGGCGCCACCCGGGTCGCCGAGGACGTGGAGTCGGCCGATCTCAGCGGCGTCTCCGGGACCCCGACCTTCTTCGTCAACGGGCGCCGGCACTACGGCGCCTATGACATCGCCGGGCTCAAGGAGGCCGTCCGGGCCGCCCGGGAACGGGCAGCCCTGGTCCGCTGACCCGGCGGCACCCGCCCGTTCGGGTGCACCCTGGTCGAAGGGGCGGAGCCGGTCCGCGGGCGCACGCCGGGCCCCGTGCCTCCGCCGCCGCAGCCGGAAGGAGGCCGCCCTTGGCCGGCGCAGGCCCCGGCACCGGGGGCCCGCAGCCCGACGCCCGGACGGGCCCCGCCGCCGGGCCCGCCGAGCCCGTGCCGCAGCGCTGGCGCGCCCTGGTGGTCTGCCTGATCGCCGGCTTCATGACGCTGCTCGACGTCAGCATCGTCAACGTCGCCCTGCCGACGATCCGCACCGGCCTGCACATGAGCCAGAGCGGCCTGCAGTGGGTGCTCAGCGGCTACGCGCTGGCCTTCGGCCTCGCCCTGGTGCCCGCCGGGCGGCTCGGCGACGCCCGCGACCGCCGCGCGGTGTTCCTCA
The DNA here is from genome assembly GCA_002300355.1 of Streptomyces sp. TLI_235. Classification (NCBI taxonomy): domain Bacteria; kingdom Bacillati; phylum Actinomycetota; class Actinomycetes; order Kitasatosporales; family Streptomycetaceae; genus Streptomyces; species Streptomyces sp. TLI_235. Next base: position 335,425 of record NSGV01000002.1, on the reverse strand, counting down.
CCGGGCTGGCCCTGTTCACCGCGGCCAGCGCCCTCGCCGGCGCCGCGCAGAACGAGGCCTGGCTGATCACCGCCCGGCTGGTGCAGGGCCTGGCCGGCGGCATCATCGTGCCGCAGGTGTCCGGCTTCATCCAGACCTCCTTCCCCGGCCCCGAACGCGGCCGCGCCTTCGGCATGCTCGGCGCCGTCATCGGCATCTCCACCGCCGTCGGCCCGCTGCTCGGCGGACTGCTGATCGAACTCGCCGGCCCGCAGGACGGCTGGCGCTGGGTCTTCCTGGTCAACGTCCCGATCGGCCTGGCCGCACTGCCGCTGGCCCGCCGCCTGCTGCCCGACCCGCCGCCCCGGGCGGCCGGCCGCAGCGACCTCGACCCGGTGGGGGTGCTGCTGCTCGGCGTGGGCACCACCGCCCTGCTGCTGCCCTTCGTCCAGGAGCAGTGGCACCACCCCGCCCGCTGGCTGCTGCTGCCGCTGGCCGTCCTGCTGCTCGCCGGCTTCGCCGTCTGGGAGCGCCGGTACGGGCGCCGCCGCGAACCGCTGGTCAGCATGGACCTCTTCGACCGCCGCTCGTACGCCGCCGGCACCCTGCTCTCGCTGGCCTACTTCGCCGGGTTCACCTCGGTCTTCTTCGTCTTCACCCTCTACCTGCAGGCCGGCCTGCACTACAGTGCGCTGGCCGCGGGCCTCGCGATCACCCCGTTCGCGGTGGGCTCCGCGGTGGCCGCCGCGGTCGGCGGGCGGCTGGTCGCGCGGCGGGGGCGGCGGCTGGTGGCGGTCGGCCTCGCCACCGTCCTGGTCGGCCTGGGCGGTGCCTCCCTCGCCGCCCACCTCACCTCCGGCGACACCACCGGCTGGGCCACCGCGGGCCCGCTGCTGGTCGCCGGCACCGGCAGCGGCCTGGTCATCGCCCCCAACCAGACCGTCACCCTGCAGGAGGTACCGGTGGCCCGGGCGGGCAGCGCCGGCGGCGTCCTGCAGACCGCCCAGCGGATCGGCTCCGCGGTCGGCATCGCCGTGGTCGGCTCGGTCTTCCTCGGGCACGCCGGCGACGGCCCCGACGCCTGGACGGGCGCCTTCCAGCTCGGCACCGCGGTCTCCGCCGGCTTCGTCCTGGTCGCGCTGGTGGTCGCCCTCGCCGACATCCGCGGCCACCGCCCACTGCCCCCGAGCGGCAGCCGCTGACCGGCCACTCGCCCCGGCCCGCCCGTCGCACCCGTGCGGAGCGGTGCGCACCGGGGTGCCGCCGGGCGGGAGACCCGGTGGCCGTCGACTCCAGGGGGATCTCATGATGTTCGGCGCGTCGGACGAGTGGTGGGTCCTGCTGTTCTACCCGGTGGTCCTCTGGGTCCCGTTCGGGCCCTTCATCATGGGCGGGCTGGGGGTCTGGTGCGCCCGCAGGCCCGGGCTGTGGCCGCCGCGGCTGTGGTCGGTGCTTGCCGCTGGAGCCGGTGGTGACCCTGGGCGTCGTCGCCTGCCGGCCGGGGCGGCTGCCCGGCGACTACCTGCTCTACTTCGGTGTGTACGTGCTGGGCATCACCGTGCTGCCCTGGCTGCTCGGCTACGGCATCACCCGGACGGTCGGCGCCGTCCGCGCCCGCCGCGACCGGCTCCGGGAGCCGGGCCTGGAGAGCGCCTGACCCCGCCCGGAGGTCGAACCCGCCCGACGGTCGGCCACGCCCGGACGGTTGGATCGGCCGCCGAGGGACAGACGTCCGGGCGTGGACGGACTTCGCAGACACACCCTCGGCCGCCGGCGGACCACCGCCCGGCCCGGCCCCGACGCCCGGGTGCGCCGACGCGCCCCGGACCGACCGACCCGGCTGCGCAGGCGCGGCTGGACGGACGCGCTGCGCCGCACCGGCAAGGAAGTCATCGCCGACGAGCTCTCCGACCGGGCCGCGACGCTCACCTACTACGGCGTCCTCGCGATCTTCCCGACGCTGCTGCTGATCGTGTCGCTGATCGGCCTGGTCGGCCGGTCCGCGACCGAACAGCTCCTCGACAACCTGCGCACCTGGACCCCGGGCCCGGCCCGGGACATCCTGCGCGGCGGCGTCGAGGAACTGCAGCGCGGCCACGGCACCAGCGGCGTCCTCGCCGTCCTCGGCCTGGCCGGTGCGATGTGGTCCGCCTCCGGCTACATCGCGGCGTTCATCCGTGCCGCCAATCAGGTGTACGACATCCGGGAGGGCCGCCCGGTGTGGAAGCTGACACCGCTGCGGCTCGGCCTGACGGTGGTGCTGATGCTGCTGCTCGCCGGCAGCGCGGTGATCGTGGTGTTCACCGGCCCGGTCGCGCGCCGGGCGGGTGAGGCGCTGGGGGTCGGCGACGCCGGTGTGCAGGTCTGGTCGATCGCCAAGTGGCCGGTCCTGCTGGTGCTGGTCGTGTTGATGATCGCGCTGCTCTACTGGGCCGCGCCGAACGTCCGCGGCCGCGGCTTCCGCTGGGTGTCGCCCGGGAGCCTGCTGGCAGTGGCGCTCTGGCTTGGCCTGTCCGGCGGCTTCGCCGCCTTCGTGGCGAACTTCGCCTCGTACAACCGGACGTACGGCGCGCTGGCCGGGGTGATCGTCTTCCTGGTGTGGCTGTGGCTCTCGAACCTGGCGATCCTGTTGGGGTTGGAGTTCGACGCCGAGCTGTCACGGGCCCGGGCCGTCCAAGGCGGTCTGCCGCCGGGGCAGGAGCCCTACGTCGAGCCGCGCTCCACGCAGACCTGGGACGACGCCGGGAGCGGCGGCGGCCCCTGACCGGAGGGGGGAGCCCGATGACCGGCGGCCGGCACCTGCTGCCGGGCTCGGGCCGACCGGAGCCCGGCGGCCTGCGGGCACGGCTGGCGGAGGTCGCCCGGGAGGTGTGGCGGCGGGCCCGCGAGATCGAGCTGCTGCACCGCTCGATGGCCTTCGCCGCGCTCTGCTTCGTCACCGTGGTGCCGCTGCTGGTGGTCATCGCGGCGGCCTCGCCGACCAACGGCAGCGGGATCGCCGACTGGATGATCGACGGCCTAGGGCTGTCCGGCCGCTCCGCCGTCGCGGTGGACGAGCTGTTCGCCCCCCGCGGCGAGGTCGTCTCGACCACGACGGGCCTCAGCCTCGCCGCCCTCGCGGTCTTCGGCGTCTCGCTGATGGCGGCGGTGCAGAACGCCTATGAGCGGATCTGGCAGGTGCCGCCGGGAGCCTGGCACGCGGTGTGGCGCCAGGTGCTGGGCCTGGTCGGGCTGATCGGCTTCGTTCTGGTGGCGGCGTGGAGCGGCGTGCCGTGGAACGGCACCGGCGTCCAGCCGGCGCTGCGGGTCGCGGCCACCCTGCTCGGCGGGGTGCTCTTCTTCTGGTGGCTGCAGCGGCTGCTGCTGGGCGCCCGGGTGCCCTGGCGCGTGCTGCTCCCGGGGGCCTGTACGACGGTCGTCGCGCTGGTCGGCCTGCGGGTGTTCTCCCGGTTCGCCTTCGCCCCGATGATCGTCTCCAACGCGGTGTCGTACGGGGCGATCGGCACGGTGCTGGTGGTGCAGTCCTGGCTGATCGGGGTCGGCTACTGCGTGTACGCGGGCGCGCTCACCGGTGAGGCGCTCCACCGCCGGCCCACCCCGCGCCGCCGCGGCCCGCGCTGACGGCCCCGGGCCGATCGGCGGCGCGTCGACGTCGCGGACGGTATCGATCACGCCACAAGGAGGTAACGCGCGGCCCCCTGCGTCCGAACGGGTGATCGTTTGACCCCATACTTGATCTCCGCCGCGGACGCTTCGGCGGGGCGGCGTCCTGCCACTTCACCCGCAAGGAAGATCCATGCTCTCCACCCGCCTTGTCCGTACCGCCGCCGTCTGCGCGGTCCTCGCCGCCGGTGCCACCGCCTGCGGCAGTGAGGGCAAGCCCGCGGCCAAGGCTCCCGCGGCACCGGCCCCGGCCTCGGCCTCCCCGAGCCCGGTCCAGACGCTCGACACCGAGAAGCTGACCGCCGAGGAGCTCTCGAAGCAGGCGCACGCCGCCATGTCGGCGCTGACCGCCCTGAAGGTGGACGGCAGCCTGACCTCCGAGGGCCAGAAGATCACCCTGCACCTGGCCGCCGACAAGCAGGGCAACTGCAAGGGCACCGTCTCCGTCGGCGACGGCCAGGTCGAGGTGGTGCACAACGGCACCGGCACCTGGATCAAGCCGGACGCCGCCTTCTGGAAGAAGATCGGCAGCGAGAAGGGCAACCCCAAGGCGGGTGCCATGGCCGCGGAGCTCTTCAAGGGCCGCTACCTCACCGGCGGCCAGAGCGACAGCAGGATCCAGGAGGTCGCGAGCATGTGCGACCTGATCAAGGGCATCACCCAGGACAACGACGAGGGCCCGCTGACCAAGGGCGCCGCCGGCACCGTCAACGGCGTGAAGACCTTCACCCTGCTCGGCACCGACCCGGAGGACGGCGCGAAGACCACCCTCCACATCGCCACCGAGGGCAAGCCGTATCTGATCCGCATGGAGGCGGCCGGCAAGGAGCCCGGCCAGATGGACTTCAGCGACTTCGACAAGCCGGTCACCGTCCAGGCCCCGCCGGCCGACGAGGTCATCGACTACTCGCTGTTCCAGCAGAAGCTGAAGACCGCCTGACGGTCCGTGCACACCGCTGCCCCCCGCCCGGTCGACCGGGCGGGGGGCAGCGGTGCTGCCGGGGTCAGCCGGGCAGGCCGGGCAGCCGGTGGCGTTCGGTGCGGTCGGGGGTGTCGAGGGCGGGGTCGAAGGGCGCCGGGGTCGGTGCCGCCGCCGTCAGCCCCTGGCCGGCGGCCGGGGGGAGGCCGGCCCAGCGGAGCAGGGCGGCGGTCGCCGTGCCGCGGTCGGCCGGGTCGAGGGCGGCGATCGAGGCGCCGTGGTTGCCCTCGGCGACCGTCATCACATGGCTGTCGCGGGTGCGGCCGGAGACGCTGAACCGCTCGGCGCTCCACGGGTCGCGGCCGCCGTAGACGAAGAGGGTGTTGCGGGCGTTGCGGTGGATCCAGCGGTCGACGTCACGGGTGAGCCCGGGGTCGAAGCGCCGCTCGGCGACCTTGTCGGGGATGTAGTCCCACACCGAGAGCCGGTACTTCAGCAGCCCCTTGAGCTCCGGGTACGCCACCTCGGGGGCGCCCAGCTCGGTGGCCGCCTGGTAGTAGTACGGGGCGTAGTACGAGAGCGTCTGGTCGGTGTAGAAGGAGAAGCCCTCCACGCCGTCCAGCCAGTCCCACAGCTGCTGGTCGGTGGCGTCCTTGCCGGGGACGCCCGCGCAGTCGGCCTCGGTGCCGTACTGCCAGAACGCCCACGGCGTGTCGACGACCAGCGCCTCCAGGGCCTTGTCGGCGCTGCCCATGTACTCGGCCGAGAAGGTGTAGCCGTTGTCCTTGGCGTACTGCTCGTAGCGGGCGGCCAGCGCGGTGCGGCGGCGCAGCGCCTCGGCCTGGGCGTCGGCGAGGGCGGCCCGGCAGGCGGGGGTGCCGTTGCCGCGGATCACGTCCGCGTAGGCGCGGTCGCCGGAGCGGGCGGCGTCGTCCGGCGCGACGTAGGCGACGGTGCCGTCCATGTCGCCGGGGTGGAACCGCTCGTAGTGGGCGGCGTTCATGCCGCCCTTGCTGCCGCCGGTGGCGATCCAGCGGCCGGTGTAGAGCGCCTTGAGGGCGGTGAAGACCGCGTGCTGGTCGGCGGTGGCCTGGCGGACGTTCAGGGTCGACCAGTCGCCGCCGGTGGCGGGCTCCGAGCCGTGGAAGAACCGGTACTCCAGGGAGACCTGGTTGGCGTCGAGCAGCCGGGTGGGCTCGGACCGGGACGGGCCCGGGTCGGCGGGCAGCCCGTACCCGCTCGCGGAGAAGACGGTCGGCCGGTCGAAGCCGCGGTGCAGCACGGTGAGCCGCTGCTGGAAGCGGCCGCGCCACGGGCGGTCGTGGTCGATCGGCTGGGTGTACGTCAGGACGAAGAAGCGGTACCCGGCGACGGGCTTCTCCTGGACGACGGCCATCCCCGGGATCGCCGCCAGCCGGTCCTTCAGGTCGGCGTCCTGGGCGGCGCTCGCGGCGGCCGGGGCCGCGGCGCGGGCGGGGACGGCCGCGGCGAACGCGGGGGAGGGGAGCAGGCAGGCGGACACGAGGCCTGCCGCGAGGGTGGTCCACAGGCGGCTGCGCAACAGGGGTCTCCCGGGGCGGCGAAGTCAAGCGACGGCGTAAGTACGTTTAACCCGCCGCACAACCTAGGGGTGGCGCGGCCGTGCCACAAGGCTTTTGACGAAATGTCATGTTCGCCCGTCCCGGGCCTCCCGAACCTCCCGGTCGTCCACCGGGGCGAGCGCGGCGCGGCGGCGCGAGTTCTCGCCCAGCGCGGCCAGGTCCTGTTCGCCGCGCCCGTGCGCCACCGCCTCCAGCAGCGCGTCGCGGAGCACTCCGGCGAAGGGCATGGGCACCCGGGCCGCGGCCGCGCCGTCCAGTGCCAGGCCGATGTCCTTGAGCCCCAGTTCGAGCCGGAAACCGGCCGGCTCGTACCGCCGTTCGGCGATCATCGCGCCGTACCCCGCGTACACCGGGCCGGGGAACACGGTGCCGGTCAGCACGTCCAGCAGGTCGGCGGCGGACAGCCCGCTCGCCTCGCCCAGTGCGGTCGCCTCGGACAGCGCCTCGATCGCCGAGACCAGCATGAAATTGGCGCAGATCTTGGCCGTGTTGGCGATCTCCGGCCGGTCGCCGAGCCGCCAGGTGCGCCGCCCCATCGCCTCGAACAGCGGCGCGACCTGGTCGAGCCGGGCCGCCGGACCGGCCGCCAGGATCGCCAGGTTCCCCGCGGCGGCGACCTCGCCGCGTCCGAGCACCGGGGCCGCCACGTAGTCCACCCCGTGCCGGGCGTGCAGCTCCGCCGCCCGGTGGGCCAATGCGGGGGAGACGGTGGCCATGTTGACGTGCACCCCGGCCGTGGCCGCGGCCAGCACGCCCTCGTCCAGCAGCACCGACTCCACGGCGGCGTCGTCCGCGAGCATCGACACCACGGCCTCGCACCGCCAGACCCCGGCCGGGCCGTCCGCGGCCACGGCGCCGTCCGCGGCGAGCTCCCGCACCGGCTCCGGCGAACGGTTCCACACCGTCACCCGGTGCCCCGCGGCGAGCAGTTGACGGGCCATCCCGCGCCCCATCGTGCCCAGACCGACGAATCCCACGTCCACCGCGCTGACTCCCTGCCCTCGACGGCCGCCCCGGCCCGAGCGGGCCCGGCGGGGGTGCACCAGTGATCGTAGACGCACGGCGCGGCTCGGACGGGCAGCCGCCGTCAGCCGGTGACGGCGAGCTCGGCGACCACCGCGCGGTGGTCGGTGCCGGGCAGTGTCTGCTCGGCGACGGTGACGGCGGCCAGCGCCTCGCCGTGCAGCACGTGGTCGAGCTGCAGCACGGGCGGCAGCACCGGACGGTCCGCCGGCCAGGTGCCGTCGAAGCCCCGCCCCAGCTCGGCATGGCTGTCGGTCAGTCCGGTGCCGAGCAGCCGCCGCATCGGCGTGTGGTCCAGGGTGGCGTTGAAGTCGCCGAGCAGGACGGAGTTCCGGGCCCGCCCGGCGGTGTCCGCACGGAGCGCGTCGAAGCCGTCGGCCCACTTCCGGGCGTCACCCAGCGGGTAGTAGGTGTGCACGGCGACGATCCGCACGGTGCGGCCCTCCACCGTCACCTCCGCCGAGGTCGGCGCGGCCGAGAACGCGGCGTCCGCCACCCGGGTCGCGGACAGCGGCAGCCGGGAGTACAGCGCGGTGTCGGAGTACCGGCCCACCACCCGGTACGGCATCAGCTCCGGCATCCCGGCCCGCTCCAGCGCGGCCGCCAGGCCCGGGTTCGACTCCTCCACCGCGAGCACGTCCACCCGCTGCTCGCGGACCATCCGCACGAGCGCCGCCGGATCCACCTGCCCCAGGTAGGCGTTGCTGGTGGCGACCCGCAGCCGCGGCGCCGAGGTCGGCACCCGGCCGCCGTCCCCGACGAACCGCGGCACCAGCCAGAACAGCTGCACCGCCGTCAGGCCGAGCGCCACCACGGCCAGCAGCCGGGCCCGCAGCAGCGCCGTCACGAACACCAGCAGCACGCTCAGCAGCGCCACGTAGGGCACACCGGCGACGGGCATGGCCATCACCGTGCCGTCGTCCAGCCCGCCGAGGCGCACCGCCACCAGCACGGCCGGCGCCACCAGCAGCAGCGCGCACACGGCCAGGACGAGCGCCCGCAGCGCCCGCAGCCACCGACGGCCCGACCCGGCGGGCGCCGCGGCAGGAGCCTCGACCTCCGTCACAACACCGACCATCCGCCACCCTCGCCCTCCCCGCCCGCGCACCGGACGCCGCTCGCCCCGCCGCCGCCGGCGCCGGTGATCACCGACTGGAGACGCCACGATCCGCGGGTGCGGTTCCCGCCGGGCTGCGGGCGGAGGGCCGGGCCCGCCCACCGGACGCCGTCCGACCTGCTGAAACCGTCCCGGTCCCGGCTGCGCCGGGTGACCGTCGGACCTGCCGGCGGGCTGCCGGGTGCGACGGAGGGTCAGCCCGACGGTCGGTCAGGAGTTCGGACGGACCCGGTCGGCGTAGGGGGTACGGCGGACGGACCGGACACGCGGGCGACGAAATGCGGCGCGCACGGGCGGACCGTAGCTTCCCTGGCATGGACATCAACCGTCGTCTGGTACTGCGCCGCGCCCTGCAGGCCGTCGCCGCCGGGGCCGTCACCGCGCTGCCGGCCATGGCCCGCCCGCGCCGCTCGGTCGCCGCCGACGGCCCGTCCGTCGTCGTGCTCCCACCGTCCGCTCCGGCCCTGCCCGTCCCGGCGGCGCCGCCGATCGTGCTGCGCTCGACCTGGCAGTCCGAGGGATCGGTGCCGCAGGTGCAGTACGACCGGGCGGTGCGGGCGGTGCTCGTCCACCACACCGACGACCCGAACTCCTACGCCGCGGAGCAGGTCCCCGACATCCTGCGGGCGATCCGCCGCGACCACCTGGAGTTCCGCGGCTGGGACGACATCGGCTACAACTTCCTGGTCGACCGCTTCGGCCGGATCTGGGAGGGCCGGCTCGGCGGCGTCGACCGCCCGGTGGTCGGCGCCCACACCATGGGCTTCAACCGGGACACGGTCGGCATCGCCGCGATCGGCACGTACAACAGGGGCACGGAGGTCCCGCAGCCCGTCCTGGACGCGATCGCGCGCCTGGCGGCCTGGAAGCTCGGCCTGCACGGGGTGCGCGCGGACGGCCGCTCGGAGCTGACCTCCACCAACAGCGGCAGCCGCTTCCCGGTCGGGGCGACGCACACCTTCAACGCGGTCTCCGGCCACCGGGACGCCTTCTGCACGCTCTGCCCGGGCGAGTCCCTGTACACGGCCATCCCCGGCATCATCGACCGGGCCTGCAGGCTCCAGCAGGAGGCCGCGGCGGGAGCGACGGGCGCGGCGGGCGTCTGAGCCCGGCCGGCCCACGGCCCCTCACACCGGCACACCGGTTCGGCCGCGCATCACACCGGCTTGGACGCGAAGAGCTCCAGGTGGCCGCAGGCCGGGCAACGGTAGGCGTCGATCTGCCACCGCTGCCTGCCCAGCCGCTTCGCCCCGCCGAAGACGCCGCGCTCCAGGGCGCCGGCGATCCACCGGGCGTAGCCGCGGGAACCCTCGCCGCTGTCCTCGACGAAACCCGGCTCCAGCCCGACGCTGCTGCACTGCGTGCACATCAGGTTCTCCACGCCACGGAGTGTAGGGGCCGTTCGGGCACTTGTGCGACCGTCTTCTCCCGGCCGGTAATTCCGTTGCCCGTCAAGGCCGTCGGCCCGACCATCGAAGGATGCCCGACACTCCGCCCGACGGCCGGGCCGGCATCGACGCCGCCCTGGTGACGCGTCTGATCGCCGCCCAGTTCCCGCAGTGGCGCGACCTGCCGGTGACCCCCGTGGAGGTCGACGGCTGGGACAACCGCACCTACCGCCTGGGCGCCGGGATGACGGTCCGTCTGCCCACCGCCGCCGGCTACGCGCCCGCGGTCGCCAAGGAGAACCGGTGGCTGCCCCGGCTCGCGCCCGCGCTGCCGGTCGCCGTGCCACCGGTCCTCGCCGTGGGGGAGCCCGGAGAGGGCTACCCGTACCCCTGGTCGGTCCGCGGCTGGCTGCCCGGCGGGACGGCCGACCGCGAGCCGATCCCCGACCTGCCGGCCTTCGCCGTCCAGGTCGCCGACTTCCTGCGCGCCCTGCAGGCGTGCGATCCGACCGGCGGCCCCGCTGCGGGTGCGCACAGCTGGTACCGCGGCGCCCCGCCCGCCCACTACGACGCCGAGACCCGCCGCTGCCTGGCCGCCCTCGACGGCGAGATCGACACCGCCCTGGCCGCCGAGGTCTGGGAGGCCGCCCTCGCCGCCGAGTGGGACGGCGACCCGGTCTGGTTCCACGGCGACATCGCCGCGGGCAACCTGCTGGTCGAGGCCGGCCGGCTGACCGCCGTGATCGACTTCGGCACCTCCGGCGTCGGCGACCCGGCCTGCGACCTGGTCATCGCCTGGACGCTGTTCTCCGGAGACAACCGGGAGGCGTTCCGCCGGGCCGTCCGCCGACCCGACGCCGACCGGGCCCGCGCCCGCGGCTGGGCGCTGTGGAAGTCCCTCCTGATGACGGCGGAGCTGCGCGCCGAACCGAACCGCACCACCAGCCACCGCCGCGTCACCGAGGCCGTCCTCGCCGACCACCTGCGCCACCGCCCGGCCCCCGGCCGGTAGCACCGTCCGCCGCACCCCCGGGGCCGCGTCCCGACTCCAGTGGGGCCCACTCTGGCCGCCGCCGCGCGTTGGTGACACACCCCGGCCCGGCCACGCGGCAGACTCGTGCCACCAGCCGACGGATCGGGGACGAGTGGAGGTGGCCGGGTGGCCCGCGTGCCGCTGCTGTCGCTGCGCGGGATCTCCAAGCGGTACGGCACCCTGCAGGCCCTCAGCAACGTGGACCTGGAGGTCGCGCAGGGCGAGGTGGTCGCCCTGGTCGGCGACAACGGCGCCGGCAAGTCCACCCTGATCAAGACGATCGCCGGAGTCAGCGCCCCGGACACCGGCGTGATCGAGTGGGAGGGCCGGCCGGTCGAACTGCGTCGCCCCCGTGACGCCCAGCGCCTCGGCATCGCCACCGTCTACCAGGACCTCGCGCTCTGCGAGAGCCTCGACGTGGTCGCCAACCTCTACCTCGGTCGCGAGCTGCGCCGCTTCGGGCTGCTCCGCGAGATCGAGATGGAGAAGCGCTCGCGCGCCCTGCTGACCCGGCTGTCGGTGCGGCTGCCGAGCCTGCGCATCCCGGTGCTGGCGCTCTCCGGCGGCCAGCGCCAGGCGGTCGCCATCGCCCGGTCGCTGATCGGCCGCCCCAAACTGGTGATGCTCGACGAGCCGACCGCCGCCCTCGGCCTGGAGCAGAGCACGCAGACCCTGGACCTGATCCGCCGGCTGCGCGAGCACGGCCACGCCGTCATCGTGATCAGCCACAACCTCGACGACGTGCACGCCGTCGCCGACCGGATCGCGGTGCTGCGGCTCGGCCGGAACAACGGCGTGTTCGAGGCGAAGTACACCACCCAGGAGCAGATCACCGCCGCCATCACCGGCAGTCACCCGATGGCCGTCACCCTGCAGCAGAGCCTGCTGCCGCGCGGCCTGCCCGAGCAGGACGCGGTCGACGCCGCCTACCGCTACCTGCCGGCGCACGCGGGCGTCGGCGGCGACTGGTTCGACGTCATCCCGCTCTCCGGCGCCCGGGTCGCCCTGGTCGTCGGCGACGTCGTCGGGCACGGCCTGCACGCCGCCGCCACCATGGGCCGGCTGCGCACCGCCGTGCACAACTTCTCGGCGCTCGACCTCGCCCCGGACGAGCTGCTCACCCACCTCGACGACGTGGTCAGCAGGATCGACCAGGAGGAGGCGGCCGGCGGCATGGAGGGCGCCATCATCGGCGCCACCTGCCTGTACGCGGTCTACGACCCAGTCTCCCGGCGGTGCAGGCTGGCCCGCGCCGGCCACCTGCCGGCCGTCCTCGTCCACCCGGACGGCACGGTGGAGATCCCCGACACCCCGGTCGGCCCGCCGCTCGGCCTGCGCGGGATGCCGTTCACCACGGCCGAGCTGGAGGTGCCCGAGGGCGCCCAACTGGTGCTGTACACGGACGGGCTGGTGGAGGCCAGGACCAGGGACATCGACATCGGGCTCGACCTGCTGCGCGCGGCGCTCTCGCACCCCGGCCGGAGCCCGGAGGAGACCTGCCGGGCGGTACTGGAGGCGATGCTGCCGCACCGGCCGGAGGACGACGTCGCCCTGCTGGTCGCCCGGACCAGGGCGCTGCCCGCCGACCGGATCGCCGAGTGGGAGGTGGCCGCCGACCCGGCGGCCGTCGCCGAGAGCCGGGCCCTCGCCACCGCCCAGCTGCAGCGCTGGAACCTGGAGCTGCTGGAGCCCGGCACCGAACTCGTGCTCAGCGAACTCGTCACCAACGCGATCCGGCACGCCGCCGGGCCGATCCGGGTACGGCTGCTCTACGACCGGTCGCTGATCTGCGAGGTCTCCGACGGGAGCAGTACCTCGCCCCGGCTGCGGCAGGCGTCCATCACCGACGAGGGCGGCCGGGGCCTGTTCCTCGTCGCACAGATCGCCGAACGCTGGGGGACGCGCTACACCGACACCGGCAAGGTCATCTGGGCGGAACAGAACGTGCCCTGACCACCCCGCCCCTCCTTCTCAGCGCTTGCGCACCCGGGCGGCGAGCACCGCGATGTCGTCCTCCGCCGCCTCCGGTGTCAGCGCGTGCAGGACGGAGTCGAGCAGGTCGTCCAGGTCGCCCGCGGCGGGCAGCCGCAGCGCGGCGAGCCGGGCCAGCGAGGCGTCGATGTCCTCGCCGCGCCGCTCCACCAGGCCGTCGGTGTAGAGCAGCAGCACCTGGTCGGGCAGGAGTTCGCGGGCCTGCTGCTCGTAGCCGCCGAATCCGGTGCCGAGCGGCGGCCCGGTGGGCACCGCGACCAGGTCGGTCGGCCGGTCCGCGAGGACGAGCGCCGGCGGCAGGTGGCCGGCGCTGGAGAACGTCCACCGGTTGCGGCCCGGGTCGGCCAGGGCGAGCAGGCAGGTCGCCGGGCGGGAGGACTCGTTCTCCGAGATCAGCGCGTCGAGCTGGCGCAGGATGCGGTGCGGCGGCAGGTCCATCCCGGCCACGTCGCGCAGCATCGAGCGGTAGGTGCTCATGTCGACGGCGGCCTCCACGCCGTGCCCCATGACGTCGCCCATCACCAGCAGGGTGCGGCCGAACGGCAGCCGGACGGTCTCGTACCAGTCGCCGCCGACCACCGAGCTGGTGCCCGACGGCAGGTAGCGGGAGGCGAGTTCGAGATTGGGGTGCGGGTTGCCGGGCTCGGCGAGCAGGGCCCGCTGCAGCTGCAGCGCGATGCCCTGGGAGCGGGTGTAGCGGCGGGCGTTGTCGATGCCGACCGCGGTCCGTCCGGCGAGGTCGCCGACGAGCACGGTGTCGTCCTCGGTGAAGTCCCGGGCGGACTCCCCGGCGCGGGCCAGCGACAGCACCCCGAGCGTGCGGCCCCGCGCGGTGAGCGGGACGACCAGGACGGAGTCGAGTCCGGCCGCCCGGTACGCGGCAGGTCCGGCCTCCTCCGCGGCACCGGGCCAGGCACCCTCCCGGACGGGGGCGGCGACCGGCGCGCCGGTGCGCAGGCTGCGGGCGACCGCCGAGCCCTCCGGGTGGCGGACGGTCTCCCCGGCCCGGGCGAGCGGGGCGAGGAGCGGCCGCAGCGCGGGGGTGCAGACCAGGGCGGCGCGGTGCAGCCGCAGCGTGCCGGCCGGCACCCCGCGGTCGACCGCCTCCGGCGGCAGCAGCTCGACGGTCGCCAGGTCGGCCATCGCCGGCACGGCGAAGTCGGCGAGCTCCAGGCAGGTGGTGTCGACATCCAGGGTGGTGCCGACCCGGCCGGCGGCGGCGTCCAGCACGGCCAGCCGGATGCGGGCCTGCTCCAGCTCGTGCGGCAGGTCCGGCCCAGCCGCCGGCGGCGCCTCCTCCGCGGGGCCCAGGGCGGCCACCACCAGTCCGACGGTCCGGCCGCCGATCACCAGCCGGCGGGCGCGCAGCCGCAGCCGGGGCACGGCGGGGTGCCCGGCGGCCGGCTCGCGCGGCCGGCCGTCGGACAGCACGGCGTCCAGGACGGGCGCGGCGGCGGCCAGTGCGGTGCCGGCGACGGCCCGGCCGAGCAGCCGGTCCGGGCCGAGTGCGACCGTGCGGCAGAACGCCGGGTTGGCCCACCGCCAGCGCAGGTCGGGGCCGAGCAGGGCGAGGCCGACCGGGGCGTCGGTCAGGACGTGCCGGAGCAGCTCCTCGCCACCGGTCGCCAGGGCGGCCGCCGCCCGGTCGATCGAGGCCTGCGCGGCGATCGAGGCGTCGGCGGCGTCCCGGCCCGAAGCCTCCGCGTGCACCGCGCCTCCTCGGCCGTGTCGGCACCACACTGCCCAGGATCACGCGGGCCGGAGCCGGGCGCATCCACACCCCCGGCCCGGCCGTTGCGGGCGCCACGTCGGCGTCGCGCGGCACGGCCGGGAAGCGCGGCAGCGCGCGCCCCCCAGAGGTCGTCGATCGACACCTCGAAGACCCGGAACCCGTCGAGTCGATGCGTCAATTGGTTTGCCGCGGGCCGTCCCGTCGGATAGGAAACGTGCATGCTAAAGGGCAGCAAGATCGGGCTCAGGGCCCGACACGAGGAAGACATCCCGGTCCTGCGGGCCGAGCTCTACGACGACGTGGTCAACTCCTCGCGGGCCGAGGGCGGGCCGTGGCGGCCGATCACGCCCGGCTCGAAGGATCCGCGGCTCGTGGTCGACGACAAGGAGCAGGGCAGCGTCCAGTTCTCCGTGGTGGAACTGGAGGGCGGCACGCTGGTCGGCACCGCCGTGCTGTGGGGCATCGACAACCACAACCGGTCCGCGCACATCGGGCTGGGGCTGCTGCCGTCCTCTCGCGGCAAGGGCTACGGCACCGACGTGGTCGCGGTGCTGTGCCACTACGGATTCGTCGTGCGCGGCCTGCAGCGGCTGCAGATCGAGACGCTGTCGGACAACGCCGGGATGCTCGGCTCCGCCGAGCGCAACGGCTTCGTCCGCGAGGGCGTGCTGCGTTCGTCGGCCTGGGTGCTGGGCGAGTTCCTGGACGAGGTGCTGCTCGGCCTCCTTGCCGAGGACTGGAAGCCGGACCCGAAGTCCTAGGCCGCTGCCCCGGCCCGCCGCACGCGGCCGCCCGTCCGGGCCGGGGACGGGCGGACGGGCGGCGGTGGCGGGGTGTCAGGCGACGGCGCCCAGTTCGTGCGGGGTGTTGTTGAAGCGCCGCCCGCCGTGCGGGGTGACGGTGACGATGTCCTCGATCCGGACGCCGAACCGGCCGGGCAGGTAGATCCCGGGCTCGATGGAGAAGCACATGCCGGGCACCAGCTCCTGCTTCTCGCCCTCGACCATGTACGGCGGCTCGTGCGTGGTGAGGCCGATGCCGTGGCCGGTGCGGTGGATGAAGTACTCGCCGAAGCCGGCCTCGGTGATGACGGCCCGGGCGGCCCGGTCGATCTCCTGGCACTGCATGCCCGGCCGGACGGCCTCGAACGCCGCCTGCTGGGCCCGCCGCACCACCTCGTGCACCTCCCGGACCTCGGCCGGCGCCTCGACCCCGACGTGCACCGTCCGGGTGGTGTCGGAGCCGTACCCGTCCTTGAGGCCGCCGAAGTCGAGGACCACCGTGTCGCCCTCGCTGATGACCCGGTCGCCGGCCTCGTGGTGCGGGTTGGCGCCGTTCGGGCCGGAGCCGACCACGGTGAAGTCGACCTGGCTGTGGCCGTACTCGAGCAGCAGCGAGGCGAGGTCGGCGGCGACCTCGTTCTCGGTGCGGCCCGCGAACGGCACCTCCAGGATCCGCCGGTAGGTGGCGTCGGCGGCCCCGCCGGCGGCGGCGAGCCGCTCCAGCTCGTCGGCGTCCTTGACCGCCCGCAGCATCGGCAGGGACTGCGTCAGGGAGGTGTAGCGGCTGTCCGGCAGCGCCTCCTGGAGGGCGAGCAGGTGCAGCGCCCAGGAGGAGTCGGAGATGCCGTAGCACCCGGCCGGGTCGAGGACGGGCGCCACGGCCTCGCGGTAGGGGTCGGTGCCGTCCGTCCAGTCGGTGAAGCGGACGGCGGCGGCGCCGGGGGCGGCCTCGGCGTCCGGACGCTCCAGCCGCGGCACCACCAGGACGGGCTCGCGGTCGGGGGTGAGCAGCAGCGCGGTCAGCCGCTCGGTGGTCGCGGTCGGCCGGTAGCCCGTCAGGTAGACCAGGTCGGGGCCGGGGGTGACGACCAGTCCGGAGAGTCCGGC
This sequence comes from Streptomyces sp. TLI_235, assembly GCA_002300355.1. Classification (NCBI taxonomy): domain Bacteria; kingdom Bacillati; phylum Actinomycetota; class Actinomycetes; order Kitasatosporales; family Streptomycetaceae; genus Streptomyces; species Streptomyces sp. TLI_235. The sequence continues at coordinate 319,089 of NSGV01000002.1, read as the reverse complement.
CAGGGCGGCGGTCTCGACCGCCAGGGCCATCCGGCGGGAGAAGTCCTCGGTGGTGAACGGCGTGGGCATGGGTGCGGCCTCTCCGAAGGTGCGGTCAGGAACGGTCTGCGTAGTACCGCAGGAACAACGCCTCCACAAGGGCCATGTGTTCGATCTCGGACGGGTCGACGCTCTCGTTCGGCGCGTGGATGAGGCAGCGCGGCTCCTCGACGCCCATCAGGATGATCTCCGCCTCGCGGTAGGTGTCGGCGAGGACGTTGCACAGCGGGATGGAGCCGCCCTGGCCGAGGTAGGAGATCGGCGTGCCGTAGGCCCGCCGCATGGCGCGGTCGAGCGCCGCGTACGCCCGGCCGTCGGTGGCGGCGCGGAACGGCGAGCCGGTGCTCTCGGTCTCCACCTCGACCCGGGCGCCCCACGGCGCGGCCCCGGTCAGGTGGGCGGTGAGCGCGTCGCGGGCCGCCTGCGGGTCGGTGCCGGGCGGTACCCGCAGGCTGACCCGGGCCCGGGCGGTGGCCGGGACGGCGGCGGCCGAGCCGACCACCGGCGGGCAGTCGATGCCGAGGACGGTGACCGCGGGCCGGGCCCACAGCCGGTCGGCGACGGTGCCGGAGCCGGTCAGCGCCACCCCGTCGAGCACGCCCGCGTCGGCGCGGAACTGCTGCTCGTCGTAGCCGAAGCCCGGCCACATCCCGTCGCCGTCCAGGTCCTTGACCCGGGTGCCGCCGTCGGTGTCGCGCAGCGAGTCGAGGATGCGGATCAGCGCGGCCAGCGCGTCGGGGGCGGGCCCGCCGAACATCCCGGAGTGCAGGTCCCCGGCGAGGGTCCGCACGGTGACGACCACGTTGGCGAGGCCGCGCAGGCTGGTGGTGGCGGTGGGCACGCCGACCGCCGCGTTCCCGGTGTCGCAGATCAGCAGGGCGTCGGCGTGCAGCTCGTCGGTGTGCTGCCGCACGTACGCCTCCAGTCCGCCGGTGCCCTGCTCCTCCGAGCCCTCGGCGACGAACTTGATGCCGACCGGGACGTCCTCGCCGAGCGCCCGCAGCGCGGTGAGGTGCATGACGATGTTGCCCTTGCAGTCGGCGGCGCCGCGCCCGTACAGCCGGCCGTCGCGCTCGGTCAGCTGGAACGGCGGTGAGGTCCAGGCGGCGTCGTCCAGCGGCGGCTGCACGTCGTAGTGGCAGTAGAGCAGCACGGTCGGGGCGCCGGGCGGGGGCGGGCGGTGGCCGATCACGGCGTGGCTGCCGTCGGGGGTCTCGGCGAGGTGGACGTCGTGCAGGCCGGCCTCGGTGAAGGCGGCCGCGAGCCACTCCGCGGCCCGCCGGCAGTGCTCCGGCGGGTACTGGCGCGGGTCGGCCACCGAGGGGATGGCGACCAGCTCGGCGAGATCGGCCTTGGCGCGGGGCATCAGTGCGGAGATCCGCCCGGCGAGGTCGTCGGCAGGATCGGACATGGCGGGCTCCCGGGGGCGCGGGCCGGCCGTGCCGCTGCGGCGGGCGGCACGGCCGGTCGGGTCAGGTGTTGACGGTCTTGCCGGTGTCGAGGTCGTCGAGCTTGTCGCGGGCGCCGGCGTCAGCCAGGTCATCCGGGGGCCGCCACCACCGTTGCGGCCGACGCTCTGGCGACCGGCCGGCCGCCCTCGTCGGCCGGGACGTCCATCGCGCTCATCGCACTCCCCTTCCGGCAGCAGAGGGCTGCCTCCTCACTTTTCGTGGCCGCGCCGGTCGGTGCACCCGCCCGGACCCGTCCGTGTGACGACGCTCCCTCGGGCGGCCGAACCCCGAGGGCGGCCGCGGTCCGGCCGGGGCAGCATGGGGGACGGGTTGTGCCCGGACGGCCGCCTCGGACACCGCACGGGGAGAGGGCGCCGGACGGGGCGGCGGGGCCGCCGAGCAGGGCGAAGGCACGGGCCGGGAGGCGTCCTCGGGGCGCGGGCCGTTGACGCAGGGTCAGGTGTTCGACCGTACGTCATGTTCACGGCGTATTCGGTTCACTTCGTGCTCCTATCTTCACACCGCCCGGGGTGGTCCCCGGGTGCGCGCCGCGGCACCGACCTGCCGGGCGCGCCGATGTGTCGAGGAGACACCCTGATGCAGCGCAAGGCCTTGAAGGCCGCCACCGTGCTGGCACTCTCGGGCAGCCTGGTCGGCGGTGCGGCGGTCGCCGCACACTCCGAGCCGGCCGAGCACAGCGAGCGGCACGCGGAGATCCGCAACGTCATCTACCTGCTGGGCGACGGCATGGGCCGCACGCACGTCACCGCCGGCCGCGAGCGCTACTACGGCGCCGCCGGCCGTCTGAACATGGAGAAGCTGCCCTTCACCGGCGCCGTGGCGACCCACGCCGTCGAGAAGGACAGCACCCGCCCGGCCCTGGTCACCGACTCGGCCAGCTCCGCCACCGCCTGGTCCTCCGGTGTGAAGACCTACAACGCGGCGATCGGCGTCGACGCCTACGAGAAGAAGGTCGCCACCCTGATGGAGCAGGCCCACGCGGCCGGCTTCGCCACCGGCAACGTCTCCACCGCGGAGATCACCGACGCCACCCCGGCCGCCCAGTTCAGCCACGCACTGCTGCGCGGCTGCCAGGGCCCGGTCTACTCCGACGCCGCCTGCCTGCCCAAGAAGGCCGACGGCACGTACGAGCCGGCGCCCGCCGACCACACCCTGATCACCCCGATCGCCGAGCAGATCGCCCGCAACGGCACCGCCGACGTCGTCCTCGGCGGCGGCCTCGCCCGCTTCGAGCCCGACGACCAGAAGGCCCTCCAGGCGCAGGGCTACCAGGTCCTCGGCAGCTTCGGCGACCCCGGGCTGCCCGCGCAGACCGCCGCCAGCCAGAAGGTCGCCACCAGGACCGACCTCGCCGCCGCGAAGGGCCGCAAGGTCGTCGGCCTGTTCAACCGCGGCAACCTGACGGTCGAGCAGGCCAAGGCCGGGCTGCCCGCCGACGCCCCGCAGCGCCAGGAGCCGACCCTCGCCGAGATGACCGACAAGGCCGTCTCTCTGCTCGCCAAGAACAACCGCAAGGGCTTCTTCCTGCAGATCGAGGGCGCGCAGATCGACAAGCGCTCGCACGCCAACGACGCCGCCCAGACCCTCGGCGAGGTCAAGGCCTTCGACGACGCGGTCGCCGCCGCCGTGGACTTCGCCAAGCGCGACGGCCACACCCTCGTGATCGTCACCGCCGACCACGAGTGCGCCGGCTTCAACATCATCGAGAAGGGCTCCTACGCCAACGCCGAAGCGGCCGCCCCGCCGGCCAACGTGGACGCCGGCAACACCGCCAACAACAGCCGCCCCAGCCGGCCCACCAGCGGCGCCAAGGACCCGGCCCGCTCCAGCGGCATCGTCAACGGCGCCGGCGCCGGCGACCCGAAGAACTTCGCCCCGGCGACCTTCCGCACCCCCGACGACCCGGCCGCCGTCACCGACGGCACCGCCGACGCCAGCCTCTGGCTGACCTACCTGTCCGGCAACCACACCGGCGCCGACGTGCCGATCTTCGCCTACGGCCCCGGCGGCGACCGCTTCGCCGCCAGCCAGGACAACACCGCGCTGTACGGAAAGATGTACGGCGCGCTCTTCCGGAAGGCACCGCGGCACTGACCCGCCGCGCCACCCCTCGCCGGACCGGGGCCGGGAGGACCGATCCTCCCGGCCCCACCGACATCCAGGAGCCCCATGAACCGCCGCCTCGGCACCCTCGCCCGCCCGGCCCTGGCCGCCCTCGCGCTCGGCCTGCTCGCCGGCTGCTCCGCACGGCCCGCGGACGACCCGCAGCCGGCCCCGGTGCCCGCGGTCTCGCTGCCCGCCCCCAAGCAGGCCGCCGCCCCCGCGGCCGCCCTCGCCACCCCGCCCGGCCCCGGCGAGGTCCGCGTCGAGGACGGCCCCTTCACCGACCGGGTCCGCCTCACCGGCCTCCGGCTCGACCAGGCCAACGCCGTCACCGGCCACCTCACCGTCACCTCGGACGTCAGCGACGTCCTCGCGCTCGAACTGCGCGCCGCCTTCTACGACACCGGGGGCGCACTCGTCGGCACCGGCACCTTCCACTACCAGGAAGAGGAGGAGTCCTCCGGCCGCCACGACGGCCCGCACGCCGGCCGGGAGGGCATCGATCTCACGGTCGCCGCCGACCACCTCACCGGCACCCCGGCCGGCGCCGTCCTCTCGCTCCCCGTCCTGGTCAACGAGTAGCCGCCGCGCCCCGCCGGGCCCGGGCACGGTTGAGCCCGCCCCGGCCGCGGGCCATGCTGGAGGGTGCACGCGCGGGCCCGGGCCCCGCACGGGCGCCGGCGGCCCCGGCGACGGCGAGAAGAGCACCGATGGACGACACAGGCGGCTCAGCGGAGAGCGAAGGTTCCTCCCCGCCGGGGACCGCTGCGGCCGTCATCGGCCCGGACGGCCTCCTCACCGCCTGGAGCCCCGGCGCCCGCGACCTGCTCGGCCACCGCCCCGAGCAGGCGATCGGCAGCCCCGCCGCCGACCTCCTCGCCGACCCACCGCCCGCCACCGCCCGCCGCGCACTCGCCCGCGGCACCGACTGGCGCGGCCTGCTCGCCCTGCGCCACCGCGACGGCCGGACGGTCGAGGCCCTCGTCCACGCCACCCCGCTGCACACCGCCGCCGGCACCCCCGTCTGGACGGTCACCGCCGCCCCCGCGCCACCGCCCGCCGCAGACACCCCCACCGCTCCCGCGGACGCCGCCGAGGAGCGCGCCGGGCCCGGCCGGCTCCGCGAATGGGCCTTCACCCAACTGCCGATCGCCGTCGGCATCTACGACCACGAGACCCGCCTGGTCGGCGCCAACGACGAAGTGCTCCGGCTGCTGGGCGAGGGCGACGAACCGGTCGGCCTGCTCATGGCGGAGATCGCCGACCGCTGGTCCGGGCTGCCGCACGCCCGCCTCGCCGCACTGATGCGCAGGGTGCTCTCCGGCGGCGAGACCGTCCGCGCCGACCACCTCTTCCGCACCCCCGGCGAAGCCGGCGCACACGCCTGGACGACCGTCCTCTACCCGCTCAAGGGCCCCGACGGAGGCGTCCGGGGCGTCGCCGTCGGCGGCCTCGACACCACCGACGAGTACCGGGCCCGCCGCCGGCTGGCCCTCGTCAACGCCGCCGGACTGCGCATCGGCACCACCCTCGACGTCACCCGCACCGCCCAGGAACTCGCCGACGTCGCCACCGAGGACTTCGCCGACTTCACCAGCGTCGACCTGCTCGACAGCGTCTTCCTCGGCACCGAACCGGGCACCCGCCCCGCCACCGGGCCCGCCGTCTTCCGCCGAGCCGCCGAGCAGTCCGTCCTCATCGGCTGCCCCGAGTCCGCCGTCCAGCCCGGCCAGACCGACCACCTGCCCGCCGACTCCCCGATGACCCGCGCCCTCGCCACCGGCCGGCCCTCCCGGCACCGCGTCGACGACCCCGACATCCAGCGCTGGCTCACCGTCGACCCGGTGCGCGCCCAGCGGATCGCCGAGTCCGGCACCCACTCGCTGATCATCGCCCCGCTGCTCGCCCGCGGCACCACCCTCGGCATCACCCTGTTCGCGCGGCACCGCACCGAGGAGGACTTCGACGCCGACGACGTGCTGCTCGCCGAGGAACTCACCGCCCGCGCCGCCCTCAGCATCGACAACGCCCGCCGCTACACCTTCGAACGCAACACCGCGCTCGCCCTGCAACGCAGCATGATGCCGCACCGCGCGCCCCGCCAGGCCGCCGTCGAGGTCGCCTACCGCTACCTGCCCGCCGGGCCGCAGGCCGGCGTCGGCGGCGACTGGCTCGACGTCATCCCGCTCTCCGGCGCCCGGGTCGCCCTGGTCGTCGGCGACGTCGTCGGCCACGGCATCCAGGCCACCGCCACCATGGGCCGGCTGCGCACCGCCGTCCGCACCCTCGCCGACGTCGACGTACCGCCCGACGAACTCCTCACCCACCTCGACGACCTGGTGCTGCGCCTCGACCGGGAGGCCGACCCGCGCACCGCCGACGCCGACGGGCGCGAGGCCGGCGACATCGGCGCCACCTGCCTCTACGCCGTCTACGACCCGATCTCCCGCCGCTGCACCCTCGCCCGCGCCGGACACCCCGGGCCCGCCGTCGTGGGCCCCGACGGGCAGGTCGACTTCCCCGAACTGCCCGCCGGGCCCCCGCTCGGCCTCGGCGGCCTGCCCTTCGAGTCCACCGAGCTGGAACTCCCCGAGGGCAGCGTCCTCGCACTGTTCACCGACGGCCTGGTCGAGGCCGTCGACCACGACGTCGACCACGGCATCGAACGGCTCGCCCGCGCCCTCGCCGCCGGCGGCATCTCGCTCGAGGACACCTGCGACGAGATCCTCCGCCTGCTGCTGCCCGAGGCCCCCGAGGACGACATCGCCCTGCTGCTCGCCCGCACCCGCGCCCTCGACACCTCCCAGGTCGCCACCTGGGACGTGCCGCCCGACCCGGCCGTCGTCTCGCACGCCCGCAAACTCGCCTCCGAACAGCTCGCCGTCTGGGGCCTCGACGAGTACGCCTTCGTCACCGAACTGGTCGTCAGCGAGCTGGTCACCAACGCCATCCGCTACGGCCGGCCGCCGATCGAACTGCGGCTGATCCACGACACCAGCCTGATCTGCGAGGTCTCCGACACCAGCAGCACCGCCCCCCACCTTCGGCGGGCCCGCACCTTCGACGAGGGCGGCCGCGGCCTGCTCCTGGTCGCCCAGCTCACCCAGGGCTGGGGCACCCGCCACACCCCGTTCGGCAAGACCATCTGGACCGAGCAGGCCCTGCCCGAGATGTGACCGGCGCCTCCCGGCGTGTGACCCACACCGCGGCCCGTGCCGTCGACCCCGGCCGATATCGTCGGCCCATGAACGCCTCCGAGCCCGAGCAGACCGCAGCCCCGGCCCCCGTACCGTCCGCCGCCCCCACCGCGTCCGCGATGCGCAGAGCGCTCCGCCGGGCCCGGGACGGCGTCGCGCTGGACCAGGGCGAGGCCGAGGTACTGCTCCAGGCCCGCGGCGCCGACCTCACCGACCTGTGCGCCTCCGCCGCCCGCGTCCGGGACGCCGGACTAGCCGAGGCCGGCCGGCCCGGGGTGATCACCTACTCGAAGAAGGTCTTCATCCCGCTCACCCGGCTCTGCCGGGACCGCTGCCACTACTGCACCTTCGTCACCGTGCCGGGCAAGCTGCGCCGGGCGGGCGAGGGCATGTTCCTCTCGCCCGACGAGGTGCTCGACATCGCCCGCCGGGGCGCGGCCATGGGCTGCAAGGAGGCCCTGTTCACCCTGGGCGACCGGCCCGAGGACCGCTGGCCGGAGGCCCGCGAGTGGCTGGACGCGCACGGCTACGACGACACCCTCGCCTACGTGCGGGCGATGTCGATCCGCGTCCTGGAGGAGACCGGGCTGCTGCCCCACCTCAACCCGGGCGTGCTCGGCTGGACGGACTTCCAGCGGCTCAAGCCCGTCGCACCCTCCATGGGCATGATGCTGGAGACCACCGCCGAGCGGCTCTGGTCCGACCCCTCCGGCCCGCACCACGGATCGCCCGACAAGGAGCCGAAGGTCCGGCTGCGGGTCCTGGAGGACGCCGGGCGCTCCTCGGTGCCGTTCACCACCGGCATCCTGATCGGCATCGGCGAGTCCTACGGGGAGCGGGCCGACTCGCTGTTCGCCGTCCGCCGGGTCGCCCGCGCCTACCGCGGTGTGCAGGAGGTGATCGTGCAGAACTTCCGCGCCAAGCCGGACACCGCGATGCGCGGCATGCCGGACGCCGAACTGGAGGAGCTCGCGGCCGCCGTCGCGGTCGCCCGGCTGGTGCTCGGGCCCTCCGTCCGCCTGCAGGCGCCGCCGAACCTGGTCGACGGCGAGTTCGCGCTGCTGATCGGCGCCGGCATCGACGACTGGGGCGGCGTCTCCCCGCTGACCCCCGACCACGTCAACCCCGAGCGGCCCTGGCCGCAGATCGAGCAGCTCGCCGCCCGCACCGCCGACGCCGGCTTCAACCTGCGCGAGCGGCTCACCGTCTACCCCGAGTACGTGCGGCGCGGCGAACCGTGGCTGGACCCGCGCGTGCTGCCGCACGTCACCGCCCTCGCCGACCCCGCCACCGGGCTCGCCCGGGAGGACGCCCGGCCCGTCGGCCTGCCCTGGCAGGAACCCGAGGAGCCGCAGACCAGCTCCGGCCGCACCGAACTCCACCGCGAGATCGACACGGTGGGCCGTACCGGCGACCGACGCGCCGACTTCGACGAGGTGTACGGCGACTGGCAGGTGCTGCGCGAGCAGGTCGCCGCCGGCGGCGCCCCGGAGCGGCTGCCCGCCGACGTGCGGGAGGCGCTCGCGGTCGCCGCCGACGACCCGACCCGGCTGACGGACGACCAGGCCCTCGCCCTGTTCGGCGCCGAGGGTTCCGCCCTGGACGCGCTCTGCGGCATCGCCGACGCCGTCCGGCGGGACACTGTCGGCGACACCGTCACCTACTGCGTCACCCGGAACATCAACTTCACCAACGTCTGCTACACCGGCTGCCGGTTCTGCGCGTTCGCACAGCGCCGCACCGACGCCGACGCCTACACGCTCTCGCTGGAGCAGGTCGCCGAACGGGCCGCGCAGGCCTGGGAGGTCGGCGCGACCGAGGTCTGCATGCAGGGCGGCATCCACCCCGACCTGCCCGGCACCGCCTACTTCGACATCGCCCGGGCGGTGAAGGAGCGGGTGCCCGGCATGCACGTGCACGCCTTCTCCCCGATGGAGGTCGTCAACGGCGCCACCCGCACCGGCCTGTCGATCCGCGACTGGCTGCAGCGGGCCAAGGAGTCCGGGCTCGACACCATCCCCGGCACAGCCGCCGAGATCCTCGACGACGAGGTCCGCTGGGTGCTCACCAAGGGCAAACTCCCCGCCTCCGCCTGGGTGGAGGTCGTCACCACCGCGCACGAGCTCGGCATCCGCTCCTCCTCCACCATGATGTACGGGCACGTGGACACCCCCCGGCACTGGCTGGGGCACCTGCGACTGCTCGCCGAACTCCAGCAGCGGACCGGCGGGTTCACCGAGTTCGTCACCCTGCCGTTCGTCCACACCAACGCGCCGGTCTACCTGGCGGGCGTCGCCCGGCCCGGCCCGACCGCCCGCGACAACCGGGCCGTCGTCGCGATGGCCCGGCTGCTGCTGCACCCGCACATCCCGAACATCCAGACCTCCTGGGTGAAGCTGGGCGCCGAGGGAGCCGCCGAGATGCTGCGCTCCGGCGCCAACGACCTCGGCGGCACCCTGATGGAGGAGACCATCTCGCGGATGGCCGGCTCCTCCTGGGGCAGCCACAAGTCGGTCCGCGACCTGGAGGCCATCGCGGAGGCCGCCGGCCGCCCGGCCCGCCAGCGCACCACCACCTACGGCGAGGTCCCGCCGGAGCGCCGCGCCGCCGCCCGCGCCTCGGACGGCCACCTGCCGACCCTGCTGCCCGTCCTCGACTGAGCACGGCCCGAGCACGGGCCGGGTGCGGGCCGGGCCGCGGCGGTCATCCCGCCGCAGCCCGGCAGGCGGCGTCGAGCGCGGCGAGCGCGGCCCGCCGGTCGTCCTCCCCGTTGCGGGCGTGCCGCCAGTCCGACCAGTGGTCGTGCGCGGCCTCCCGCAGTTCGGCCAGCGCGGCGGCCGGGTCGACCGGCGGCGGCCCGAACCGGCCGAGGCTCGCGCGGACGTGCTCCTGGTGGAGGTCCGCCCAGAACCGCACCCGCCAGCCCGGCCATCGGCCGGCCAACTCGGCCGCCTGCGGCTCCATGCCCAGCAGCCACCAGCCGAGCGTGCGGGCGACCGGATCGAGGTGCAGCCCGGAACGCGCGCGAAGGTGGTGGCTGCCGCGGTCGGGTGCGCCGGCCAGCCGGCCGAGCAGTGCCGGGCCCTCGGTGACCGGGTGGCGTCCGATGCCGTCGAGCAGCACGCAGCGGCCGGCCGCCGTGGTGACCACCGACACGTGCGGGTCGTCCTCGGCCAACTCCCCGTCCTCACCGGGCCCCAGGACCGGGCTCAGGAACGGGGTCGACCAGCGGTCGCGGACGGGCTCCACGTCCAACCCGAGATGGGCCCGGACGTCGGCGATGCCGTCGTGGGCCCAGCGCAGCGTCCACCCCGGCCAGGCGCGGCGCAGCACCCGCTCGACGGTGGGGCGCAGCCGCTGAGAGGTCGCGGCGCCCTCGACCGTGCCGCGGAGCAGTACCCGGCGGCGCAGGTCGATCAGGGCGACGGCCTCGCACCAGCCCTCCTGGATCCAGTCGTCCTCGCCCCACGTCCGACCGGTGCCCGCGTCGTGGTGGGACAGGGCGAGGTCCGGCCCCGCCAGCAGGTCGAGGTCGACGTCGATCGCGCCGTACCGCCGGTGGTAGCGCTCGAAGCCGCCGTCCTCGCGGACGACGACGAAGGTCGCCCAGTCCGTCATGGGTGGATGGTGCCAGCGCTGGTACCGGGCGGTCTTCCGATTTTGCCGGTGGCGCGTCCGTCAGGTGATGCCGAGGCCGGTGAGGAGGGCGTCGAGGGCGGTGCGGAAGGACCGGTCGGGGTCGAGCCGGGCGGCATCCTCGGCGGCACGGCCGAGCAGGGGGAAGGTGTCGCGGGGCAGGGCGGCCAGGCCGGAGGGCTCGCGGTCGGCCGCCGCGTGGTGTTCGAGTTCCAGGGCGCCGATCAGGTGGGCGACGAGGGCGCGCAGGGCGGTGAGGCGGGCGGCGGCGTCCAGGTCGGTGTCGCCCAGCACCTCCAGGACGGCCTCGGCCCAGCGCAGGGCGGGTAGGCAGGCCGTCCGGTGGTGTACGGCCAGCGGCAGGACGCCGGGGTGTGCGGTGACGGTCCGTCGCATCAGTTCGGCGAGCCCGGTGAGGCGTTCGCGGGGGGTGCCGTGGCTGCGGACGGCGTCGAGCCGGTCGAGGACGGGGGAGAGGGCGAGCTCCGCCACGAGGCACTCCAGCTCCTCGCGGTCCTCGACGTAGCGGTAGAGCGCCATGGTGCGGCGGTCGAGTTCGGCGGCGACCGTGCGCATGGAGAGCGCCGCGAGCCCGTCACGGTCGATCACGTCGAGCGCGGCGGCGGCGATCTGGCGGGTGGTCAGGGAGCGGGGGCGGGGCACGGCTTGACAGCGTACGGCATACGCTTACAGTTTTAAGCGTACGTACTACGCCTAAGAGGAGTCCGATGCCCCGCCTCCAGACCGGCACCACCGCTCCCGTCCGGCAGTTCACCGACGTCACGGGCGCGCCCGTGGCTCCGCCCGGGCTCCTGCACCTCCAGTTCCGCAGGTTCGCCGGCTGCCCGATCTGCAACCTCCACCTGCGGTCCTTCGCGCAGCGGCAGGCCGAGACCGCCGCCGCCGGGGTGCACGAGGTGGCCGTCTTCCACTCGCCCGCCGACGAGCTGCGGCCCTACGCCGACAGCCTGCCGTTCCCGCTCGTCGCCGACCCGGACCGGACGCTTTACCGGGCGTTCGGCGTGGAGCGCGGCGCCCGCGCCCTGCTCGACCCCCGGGCGTGGCCCACCGTCGCCCGGGCGCTGGCCCGCAGCGTCCCGCTCGCCCTCCGCGGCAGGGAACGGCCGCCTGCGGCCCGTCCGCTCGGCGGCCGCCTCGGCCTGCCCGCCGACTTCCTGCTCGGCCCGGACGGCCGACTGCTCGCCGTCCACTACGGCGAGCACGCCGCCGACCACTGGTCGGTCGACACCGTGCTCGGCCTCGCCGCCCGGCACGCGGCAGCGAGCCCGGGCGCGACGGACCGGCAGGCCGCCGGGACCTGACACCGGATCGGGCCGCGCGGGTTTGCGCGCCGCCGGGCGGGTGAGACGGCGGACAGGCAGGGTGCCCCGTCCGGGCGGCGTCCCCGTCTCCCGTCCGCCGCCCGGACGGGCGCCCCGCCGCAGTACGGACCCGGCCGCCGCGACGTGCCTCTCCGGCGGCCGGGTCCGACCGCCGGACCGCGCGGCGGCCGGGAGGGAACCCGCCGAAACGCCGTGTCCGAAATCCGCCAGCCGGCCCCGCCCGGCGGGCGGCACAGTGGAGGTCGACAGGACCGCGCCCGGCCGCGCGGTACCGTCAGGACCTGCGGAGAGGACAACGCCATGACCCTGTACACGACCGTCGACAGCCCGGTCGGGCCGCTGCTGCTGGTCGGCGAGGAATCCGCCACCGCCGCGGGCGGCACCGCGCTCGCCTCGGTCTCGCTGCCGGGCCAGAAGCGCGGCGCCGTCGTCCAGGACGGCTGGCGGCGGGACGACACGGCCTTCCGCGCGGTCGCCGGCCAGCTGCGTGCGTACTTCGCTGGCGAGAGCACCCGCTTCGACGTGGAGTGCACCACCCGCGGCACCGACTTCCAGCGCCGCGTCTGGGCCGCCCTGGACGCCGTCCCGTACGGCACCACCACCACGTACACGGCGATCGCCTCGGCCGCCGGGTCGCCCGCAGCCGTCCGGGCGGTCGGGGCGGCGATCGGGGCGAACCCGCTGCTGATCGTCCGGCCCTGCCACCGGGTGGTCGGCGCCGACGGCTCACTCACCGGCTACGCGGGCGGCCTCCCCGCCAAGCAGCACCTGCTCGCCCACGAGAGCGCCCGCCCGGCCGGCTGAGCCCCGCCCGGCCCGCCACCGCGAATCCGGCCCCGGCCACGGCCGGGAACTGGCAGGATGAGCCGCCGAATGATCGACAACACCGAGAGCATCGACACCACCGAGTGCGGAACATGCGGGGGCACGGTCGCCCCCGACGGCAGGTGCTGGGACTGCGGGGCCGAACAGCCCCGATTCCGGTCCCATGTGGAACAGGCCCTGGCGGGCGGGCCCGCCGGCGTCACCGACCGCGGCCGGCACCGCGGGATCAACGCGGACGCCATGGCCCTCGCCACCGCCGGCCCCTGGAGCATCGGCGTCGTCTGCGACGGCGTCTCGATGGCGCCCCGCGGCGAACGGGCCGCCCGGCTCGCCGCGGACGTCGGCGCCGCGGCCCTGGCAGCACGGCTGGCGGAGGGCGTACTCCCCGAGACCGCCCTCGTCGAATCCGCCGTCCGGGCCGGCCGCGCGGTGACGGCCCTCGCCGCCTCGACCGACGCGGCACCCGCCTGCACCTACGTCGCCGGCATCGCCGGACCGGAAGGCCTCTGGAGCACCTGGGTCGGCGACAGCCGCGCCTACTGGCTCCCCGACGAGGGCCCCGGCATGGCCCTCACCGAGGACGACACCGGCGAACTCGACGCCCTCGCCGCCTGGTTGGGTGCCGACGCCGGCGAGCCCACACCCCGCACCCGCAGCTACCGGCCCGCCGTGCCGGGCCGCCTGCTGCTCTGCACCGACGGACTCTGGCGTTACCTCCCGTCCGCCGACGCCCTGCGCGCCACCGCCGGCCGCGCCGCCGACCCGCTCGGCGCCGCCCGCACCCTGGTCGACCACGCCCTTGCCGCCGGCGGACGGGACAACATCACCGCACTGCTCCTCCCCGTCGTCGCCGCCGTCCCGGGCCGACCCATCGCACCCGGGCCGGACTGACCACCGCGCCTCCCCGCCGCCCGGGAATGCGGTTGCCCGGCCGTGTGCGGCGGTGGTCGAATCGCCCGGTGCCTATCCCTACCGAGACCGCTCGCATGCTGTTGCGCCGCTTCACCGAGGACGACCTCGACGACCTGGCCGCACTGCACGGCGACCCGGAGGTGATGCGGCGGATCGACGACGGGCGGCCGGTGCCGCGGGCCGTGGTCGAGCGCGAGACGCTTCCGGCGCTGCTCCGCGGCTATGCGGAACTCCCGCCGGGGACAGGTTGCTTCGCCGCGGTGGAACGCGGTTCGGGGGAGTTCCTCGGATGGTTCGGGCTGCAGCCCGCGACCAGCGTCGGGCTGAGCGGCGGCACCGAACTCGGCTACCGGCTGCGCCCCGCCGTCTGGGGCCGAGGCTTCGCCACCGAGGGCGCGCGGGCACTCGTCCGGCTGGCCTTCACCGAACTCGGCGCCGACCGGCTGGTGGCCACCACGATGACCGTCAACACGGCCTCCCGACGGGTGATGGAGAAGGCGGGCCTGCACCACGTCCGGACGTTCTTCGAGGGGTGGCCCGACGCCATCGAGGGCGCCGAACACGGGGACGTGGAGTACGCCCTCACCCGGGAGCAGTGGCTCGAGGCCGTCTGACCGGTCGGACGCCTCTCTCCCCGGCTCCATCTCTCCCCGGCTCCATCTCTCCCCGACTCCGTCGTCGGCCGGCGACCGTGCCCGCGGCCCCGGACGGTCACCGGGCGGGCTCGTGCGGGCACGGTTCGTGCACCCTGTGACCCACGCCATCCGCGGGCTACCGGGCGGGGGCCGGATGCTCGCGGGGTGTTCGCGGGTCTTCACCGGCTGCCGACAATGTGGGCCGGCTCACCGGTGGATTCGGGTGGTGCCGGTCACATTCGGGGGGCCGGCGGGGGGTGGCGGGTGCGTGAAATGGGGCCCGGGCGGGTCGGGCTACCTGCGGTAATGGCTCTCTGAGCTGGGGGGACGTGGATTTGCTTGGCTTCGTGGTCGGTGGTCCGTACCTTCGAAACCAGTGCGGCACACCGCCGGGCCCGATGGTCCGGTGCTGGGGATGCCGGCTCACTCCATGAACCGCAGGCCGATCGGGTCTGCTGACCCGTGCCCGGGAGCTGTTCCGGGTTCGCCCGAAGGGAACCGCATGATCTTCCGTAACGAGACCGCCGCTGCCGCCTCCACCGCCACCAAGCGCAGCAGGCGTGTGCGGATGGCCGTGATGGGCGGGGCGCTGGCCGTCCTGCCGGTGGCCGGCCTTGTGACGGCGACGTCGGCCTCGGCCGCGCCGGCCTCGACCTGGGACAGGGTCGCGCAGTGCGAGTCGTCGGGGAACTGGGCGGTCAACTCCGGCAACGGCTTCTACGGCGGTCTGCAGTTCACGTCCAGCACGTGGGCGGCGTTCGGCGGCCACGCCTATGCGGCGAACGCGCACCAGGCGAGCAAGGCGCAGCAGATCGCCGTCGCCGAGAAGGTGCTGGCCGCGCAGGGCCCGGGTGCCTGGCCGGTCTGCTCGGTCAAGGCCGGCCTGACCAAGTAGGACCCCCGCGACATCCACGGCGCGCCGGCCCGGTGACCCCGGCCCGGCGCACGCCACCGCACGGCCCGTTCCCCCACCCCGGGAACGGGCCGTCGGCATGCCCGCAGATGGTGCCGGGCCCGGCGGGCCGGGGCTGCCGCCGTAGTGCCTTGCCGAGCAGCGGCGACGTGCGGGCGTGCATCGCCTACCCGGCGTGCCAGGAGATGTACCCGGGTTCGCAGGTCCGCGGATTCGTCTCGGGCCCCGGCCAAGGCACCCGGAGGGGTGCGCCGTGCCGCCCGGGTGCGGGGCGGCACTCCGGGTACAAGGGAGTGATGCGCGAACTGTGGACGAGGACGAGGGACACCGTGCGACGGTGGGTGAAGGACCCCACCGTCGCGCTGTACCTGCGGGCGACGGTCGCCGCCACGCTCTCCTACGCGGTGGCGGTGCAGCTCAGCGCCGAGCCGGCGCCGCTGACGGCGCCGCTGACCGCGCTGCTGGTCGTCCAGGTCACCGTCTACTCGACGTTGAAGACCAGCATCCGCCGGGTCAACTCGGTGATCGTCGGCGTGCTGATCGCGATCGGGTTCAGCGCCGTGGTCGGGCTGTCCTGGTGGAGCCTCGGCCTGATCATCCTGGCCTCGCTGGTGGTCGGGCACTTCGTGCGGGTGGACGAGTTCGTCAACGAGGTCGCGATCAGCGCGATGCTGGTGCTCGGTGTCACCCGGCTCGCCTCGCAGGCCTGGGACAGGGTGCTGGAGACGCTCATCGGCGCCGGCGTCGGGCTGGCGTTCAACGTCGTCTTCGCACCGCCGGTCTGGGTCGACACCGCCGGCGAGTCGATCGAGGACCTCGCCCGCCGGGCCCGCCACCTGCTGGTGGAGATCGCCGAGGAGCTCGGCGGGCCCGCGCCGGTCGAGCAGGCCGCGGCCCGGCTGCACGAGGCCCGCCGGCTGGACCAGGCGATCGCCGACGTCGACGGCGCGCTGCGCCAGGCCGAGGACAGTCTGCGGCTCAACCCCAGGGTCAGCGAGGGCCTGCTCTCGCGGATCGTGCTGCGCACCGGGCTGGACACGCTGGAGATCTGCGTGGTCGTCATCCGCGTCCTCACCCGCTCGCTCACCGACCTGGCCAAGCGGCGGGACGGCGAGGAGCGACTCTTCCCGCCGGACGTCACGGTGTCGATGGAGGAGCTGCTGGAGCACGTCGGCGGCGCCCTGGTGAGCTTCGCCGTCCTGGTCACCACCCAGGTCAGCCGCAGCGCCGAGGAGGCCGAGGAGCGGCTCGCCGCCGAACTCTCCGCCGCGTGGGCGGCCCGCGAGAACGTCGCCCAGCAGTTGTTGCGCCACGTCCAGCAGGACCCGGAGGCGTGGCAGTTGTACGGCTCGGTGCTCGCCGAGGTCGACCGGATGCTCGACGAGCTGGCGCCGGAGCACCGCTCCCGCCGCCTGATGGAGGAGCTGGACCGGGCGTCGATGGCGAACGTCGAACGGATGGGCCGGATCGGCAGGTTCGCCGGGCTGCGCCGGCTGGCCCGTGGCGAGCGCCGGCTCCGGAAGGGCTGAGGGCCCGGCTCCACAAGGGCTGATGGCGCCCCCGTCCGGCGTCCGTCCCGGCGCCTTAAGAGTTCTTAGGGTTCCCTTGAACCCCAGTACAGCCAGGCCGTCTTGACAGGTATAGACCAGTACGGTTGAGTCCTCGTCAACCCCGCAGCGGCGGCCCGGCACCCCTTCATTCGACGGTGCTCGCAGGCTGCTGCGCGGCGGTCCCTCCGTCCTCGACTCCGTGCGGCCCCCACCGCACGAAGGGGTGATCACGTGTCAGTGAAGCACCGTCTCCCGGCGAAGCGCCGGCTGTTCGCGGCCGTCGCGGCCGGTGCCGCAGCGATAGGTCTCGCGGTGGCCCTGCCCTCCTCAGCGTCGGCCGGCACCTGCGCCGCCGCCTGGAACTCCTCCTCCGTGTACACCGGCGGCATGTCCGCCTCCTACAACGGCCACAACTGGTCCGCCAAGTGGTGGACCCAGAACGAGACCCCCGGCGGCGCCTCCGGCGTCTGGGCCGACCAGGGCGTCTGCGGCGGCGGGGGCGGCAGCACGCCCACCCCGACCGGCGGCAGCTGCGCCTACCCGGCCTGGGTGGCCGGCCGCACCTACACCACCGGGACGGTCGTCCAGTACTCCAACGGCAACCTGTACCGGGCCACCCACGACAACCCGGGCTACGACCCGACGATCTCCACCTGGTACTGGGAGCCGTACACCTGCTCGGGCGGCGGCACCACCCCGACCCCGACCCAGACCTCGAACCCGGGCGGATTCCCGGTCAGCGAGGCGCAGTTCAACCAGATGTTCCCGAACCGGAACTCCTTCTACACCTACGCCGGCCTCAAGGCCGCGCTGAGCGCCTACCCGGCGTTCGCCAACACCGGCAGCGACACGGTGAAGAAGCAGGAGGCCGCCGCCTTCCTCGCCAACGTCAGCCACGAGACCGGTGGCCTGGTGTACGTGGTGGAGCAGAACACCGCCAACTACCCGCACTACTGCGACACCTCGCAGTCGTACGGCTGCCCGGCCGGCCAGGCCGCGTACTACGGCCGTGGGCCGATCCAGCTCAGCTGGAACTTCAACTACAAGGCGGCCGGTGACGCCCTGGGCATCGACCTGCTGCACAACCCGAACCTGGTGCAGACCGACTCGTCCGTCGCCTGGAAGACCGGCCTCTGGTACTGGAACACGCAGTCCGGCCCCGGCACCATGACGCCGCACAACGCGATGGTGAACGGCGCCGGCTTCGGCGAGACGATCCGCAGCATCAACGGCAGCCTGGAGTGCAACGGCGGCAACCCGGCCCAGGTCCAGAGCCGGATCAACGCCTACCAGAGCTTCACCCAGATCCTCGGCACCGTCCCGGGCAGCAACCTGAGCTGCTGACCCGCACCCCGCGGGCGGGGGCCAGGCCCCCGCCCGCGGAACGTGGTGAGCGGGAAGGCGCGCCCGCCCACCGGGCGGGATTCGCCGGGCAGGCTGTGGTGAGCTGGACGGGGCGCCGCCGGGACGACCGGGCGGCGGGACCCGTCGGGAGGCCAGCGTGAAGCCGCGCACCGTGACCGCACTCGCCCTGCTGCCCGCACTCTGCGCCGTGCTCGCCGGCTGCGGATCCACCGACTCGCCGCCCGCACCGGCCGCATCCACCGGCCCCGCCGGGTCGGCGTCCGGCACCGCCGGGGCGGCCGCCACGATCGCCGACCGGCTGGACACACCCTGGGGCGTCGCCCGCCTGCCGGACGGCGCCCTGCTGGTCGGCTCCCGCAACACCGGGCGGATCCTGCGCATCGACCCGCAGACCGGCGCGCGCACCGACGTCGGCACCGTCCCCGGCGTGGCCGCGGCCGGCGAGGGCGGCCTGCTCGGCCTGGCCCTCGGCCCCGACGACCGGCTGTACGCCTACCTCACCGCCACCGACGACAACCGGATCGTCCGCTTCGGCTACGACCCGTCCCGCCCCGCCGGCGCCCGGCTCACCGACCCGGCCGTCGTGCTCACCGGCATCCCCAAGGGCAGCAACCACGACGGCGGCCGGATCGCCTTCGGCCCCGACGGCCTGCTCTACGTCGGCACCGGCGAGAGCGGCCGCCCCGAGCTCGCCCAGGACCGCACCTCGCTCGGCGGCAAGATCCTCCGGATCACCCCCGCCGGCGACCCCGCACCCGGCAACCCCTTCCCCGGCTCCCCGGTGTACTCGCTCGGCCACCGCAATGTGCAGGGACTCGCCTGGGATCCCCAAGGCCGCCTGTGGGCCTCCGAGTTCGGCCAGAACACCTGGGACGAGCTCAACCTGATCACACCCGGCGCCAACTACGGCTGGCCGGTCGTCGAAGGGAAGGCCGGCCGCGCCGGCTACGCCGACCCCGTCACCCAGTGGCACCCCGCCGACGCCTCGCCGAGCGGTATCGCCTACGCCGACGGCGCGATCTGGATGGCCGGCCTGCGCGGCCAGCGCCTGTGGCGGATCCCGCTGAACGGCGACGGCACGGTCGGCACTCCCACCGCCGTCCTCGACCACACCGACGGCCGCCTGCGCACCGTGCTCGCCGAAACGGACGGCACCCTGATCGTCACCACCAACAACACCGACGGCCGCGGCGCCCCGGGCCCGGACGACGACCGCGTGCTCCGCTACGACCCCCGCTGACCGCCTCCCGACGGCCTGCGGCCGACGCTCCGGGGCGGACGATCGAGGGCGGGACCATCGACGAGGGCCGCCCCGGCGGCCCGTGCGCAGGGGAGGTGCCCCATGGCCGGTCCGGGCCCGGTCACCCGGACGGTGCGCCTGCCGGGCGGGCCGCTGCTCCCGTACGCCGAGCAGGGCGACCCCGCCGGCCCGCCGGTCGTGCTGCTGCACGCGGTGGCGGATTCCTGGCGGGCCTTCGAGCCGCTGATGGCCCGGCTGCCCGGGACCCTGCACGTGCTCGCGCCGAGCCAGCGCGGGCACGGCGGCGCGAGCTGCCCGCCGCAGGGCTACCGGCCCGCGGACTTCGCGGCCGACCTCGCGGGCTTCCTGGACCTGCTCGGCATCGAGCGCGCGGTGCTGGTCGGCGCGTCCAGCGCGGGGTTCACGGTGCGCCGGTTCGCGGCGGACCACCCGCGGCGGGTCACCGGCCTGGTCTTCCTCGGCTCGCCCGCGCTGCTCTGCGACAAGCCGGCCGCGGCCGCGCTCCGGGAGTCCGTCGCCCGGTTCACCGACCCGCTGGACCCGGTCGCGGTCCGCGCGCTGGTGGAGTCCCTGCCGACCCGGCCGCTGCCGCCGGAGTTCGTCGACCTGATGGTGCAGGAGAGCCTGCGCGCCCCGGCGAGGGTGTGGCGCGACACCCTCCAGGGGCTGCTCGACGAGACGGACCTCGGCGGGCTGGACGGCGTCACCGCGCCGGCCCTGCTGATCTGGGGCGACCGGGACGGCATCCTGCCGCGCGCCGACCAGGAGCGGCTCGCCGCCGCCCTGCCGCGGTCCACTCTTCTCGTCCACGAGGGCTCCGGACACGTCGTCCACTGGGACGACCCCGCCCGGACCGCCACCGACCTCGCGGCCTTCGTCGCGGCCTGCGCCGGCCCCGCCTGACGGACCCTCACCACGACGGTGCGCACACCGCCGGAAACCCCTGGCCGGTGCGGCGCGTCACCGCTACGATCCGGCCATGTGATCGACATCCAGGACATCCTCGACGACGCACTCGCCAAGATCCGTGCAGGGTACGTCTTTCCCGACAAGGTCGACGCCGTCGACGCCGCGATCCGGCGCCGGTTGACGGACGGCAGCTACCAGGGCCTGGCCGGCCCCGAACTGTGCGAGGCGGTGACCGCCCACATCCAGGAGGCCTGCCCGGACAAGCACCTGCGGCTGCTCTGGAACGAGGAGCCGCTGCCGCGCGAGAACGACGACTCCCCGGAGGAGGTGCGGGCCCGCTGGGCCGCCGTCTTCCGCGCCGACAACTACGGCATCCGCCGCGTCGAGCAGCTCGACGGGAACATCGGCTACCTCGACCTGCGCTCCATACCGGGCGCTGCCGAGGGCGGCCGCGCCTTCGCCGCCGCGATGGAACTCCTCGCCCACACCGAGGCCCTGATCATCGACCTGCGCCACTGCCGGGGCGGAGCCCCGGACGGCGTGGCGCTCTGGTGCAGCTACCTCTTCCCGGACGGCGAGGTGCACCTCAACGACATCTACGACCGGGCCACCGACTCCACCCGCCAGTTCTGGACCTCGGCGCACGTCCCCGGCACGCGCTACGCCGACCGCCCGGTGTATGTGCTGACCAGCGACTTCACCTTCTCCGGCGGCGAGGAGCTCGCCTACAACCTGCAGGTCAACGGGCGGGCGACGCTGGTCGGCGAGACCACCCGGGGCGGCGCGCACCCGACCGAGCGGTTCGCGGTGACGGAGCACATCACGGTGACGGTGCCGACCGCCCGCTCCATCAACCCGGTCACCGGCACCAACTGGGAGGGCGTCGGCGTCGTGCCGGACGTCGCCGTGCCCGCCGGCGAGGCCCTGGTCCAGGCGATCGCGGACGCCCTGGACCGGGTGCGTGTGGGCGCGGCCGCCCGCTGACCACGGCCGATCCGGTCCGGCGCCCCGGCGGCCCGCCGCGGCGCCGGACCGGTCAGGCCCCGGTGTAGCGGAACCAGTCGAAGTCCGCGCAGGCGCCGGTCGGGTGCGGTGCGGTGGCGTACAGGCCGACGTGGCTGCCGGTGAACCCGCCCGCGTGCCGGCTGCTGAGGATCCGGCCGTCGACCGCGCCGAGTTCGGCCGCCGGGCCGCCGGCGGGCCCGCAGCGGAAGGCGTACCGCTGGCCCCGGGCGCTCACGCCGAGCACCAGCGGCCCCGCGGGGAGCGGCAGTTCGGCCCGGACGGTGTCCCGGCCGCCGTCCCGCACGGTGAGCCGGGCGACCCGTCCGGCGGCACCGTCGTGGTCCACCAGCAGCCGGACGTGGTGGTCCGGGTCGTAGTACGCCACCAGGCCGGCCTGCTCGCCCGGGGCCGCCGGCGCGAAGTCGAGTGCCGCCTCGGCGGTGAAGTCCGCGTGCTGCTGGCGGCGGCCGACGAAGGCGGGCGTCGCGCACTCGGCCAGGGTCTGCGGCCGCGGGCGCAGCCGCAGGTGGCCCGGCCGCTCGCGCAGGCTGTGGAAGGCCGTCCGCGGCGTCCGCAGCATGCTCCACCGCGGTCCGAGCACGGCCGCGTCGAAGTGGTCGACGGAGTCGGGCTCCGGCCACGGGTGCGGGGGCAGCGCGATCCGGGTGTGCTCCTCCAGGCGTCCGCTGCCCGGGTTGACCACCGGCCAGCCGTCCTCCCAGACCACCCGGGCGACGAAGGTCTCCCGCCCGAGGTTGGCGTGGCCGCCCCCGCCGTACGGCCGGGAGGCGAGCAGCAGCGCGTACCAGTCGCCCGCCGGGGTGCGCACCAGGTCGGCGTGCCCGGCGCCGGTGACGGGGTGGTCCAGCCCGAGGTGGCGGTGGGTCAGCACCGGGTTGCGCGGGTTGTTCTCGTACGGCCCGGCGAGGTGCCGGCTGCGGGCCACGGTGACCGCGTGGTCGTGCTCGGTGCCGCCCTCGGCGACCACCAGCACGTAGTGCCCCTCGTGCCGGTACAGGTGCGGGCCCTCGGCCCAGCGGGCGCCGACCAGGGCGCCGCGGAACAGCACGTGCTCCTCACCGGTGAGGACGCCGCGGTCGAGGTCGATGCCGCGCAGCCAGATCTCCGTCCGGCCGTCGGCGTCGGTCTGCCGGGTGCCGAGCAGGTGCGCCGAGCCGTCCTCGTCGAAGAAGAGCGAAGGGTCGAAGCCGGGCGCCTCGGGCAGCCAGACCGGGTCCGACCAGCGGCTGGCCGGGTCGTCGGCGGTGAGCAGGAAGGTGCCGTCCTGTCGCGGGCCGTCGACCAGGGTGCACACCAGGTGGAACCGGCCGCGGGCGTGGTGCAGCGAGGCGGCGTACAGGCCGCCGGAGGCGCGGACACCGTCCAGGGCGAGCTGCTCCGGGCGGTCCACGGCGTGGCCGATCGGCCGCCAGTGCACCAGGTCGCGGCTGTGGTGCAGGGGCAGCCCGGGGAAGTACTCGAAGGAGGACGTGACCAGGTAGTAGTCCTCGCCGACCCGGCAGACCGACGGGTCCGGGTGGAATCCCGGCAGCACGGGGTTGCGGGCATCCTGGTGGCGCGGCGCGGCCAGGTCCTCGGGTACGGCCATGGGGGTGCCTCCGCGGGGCGCTCGACAGGCCCGGGCCCGGGTTCGCTGCTCGCTGCGCTGCTCGAAAAGTTTCGGAAAGATCTCCGATCGGATCGGCCCGACCGTACGGCGCCGGTTTCGCCGCCGTCAAGGCCCGACCCCGGCGGCGGGCCGCCGGAGCCGGCCGAGCTTATGTTGGGAGTGAGTCCCCCGGCAGCCCTGCCGGACCGGCCGGAGGAGGAAGGCCATGGCGACCCCCGAACCCGTCGACGGAGCACTCGACCCCGCGAAACAGGAAGCCTTCGCCGGCCGTATGGTCGACGTCCTCAACGGCGCCGCACTTGCCCTGCTCGCAGGCGTCGGCCACCAGGCCGGCCTGTTCGACGCGATGGCCGACTCCCCGCCCGCCACCAGCGCCGACCTCGCCGCCGCGGCCGGGCTCACCGAGCGCTACGTCCGCGAATGGCTCGGCGGCATGGTGGTCGGCGGCATCGTCGAGTACGACCCGGACACCGGCACCTACCGGCTGCCGCCCGAGCACGCCGCCTCGCTCACCGCCGCCGCCGGCCCGGACAACCTCGCCGGGATCATGCAGTACATCGCGCTCATGGGCGAGGTCGAACAGCAGGTCGTCAGCGCCTTCCGCAACGGCGGCGGCGTCCCGTACTCCGCCTACCCCCGCTTCCAGGCCCTGCAGGCCGAGGAGAGCGCCCGGGTCTACGACCTCGCCCTGGTGGACACCATCGTGCCGCTGGCACCCGGCCTCCCCGACCGGCTGCGCAGCGGCATCGACGTCCTCGACATCGGCACCGGCCAGGGCCACGCGCCCGTCGTGCTCGCCGCCGCCTTCCCGCAGAGCCGCTTCCACGGCCTCGACCGGGCCGAGGACGGCATCGCCGCCGGCCGCGCCGAGGCCCAGCGCCGCGGCCTCGGCAACGTCACCCTCACCGTCGGCGACTCCACCCGGATCGGCGGCGAGTACGACCTGATCACCGCCTTCGACGTCATCCACGACCTCGCCGAACCCGCCCCCACCCTGGCCGCGATCGCCACCGCGCTGCGCCCCGGCGGCACCTTCCTGATGGGCGACATCGCCGCCTCCAGCCGCCTGGAGGAGAACATCGGCCACCCCTTCGGGCCGGCCCTCTACTGCTTCTCGGTCTTCTACTGCATGACCACCTCGCTCAGCACCGGCGGCGCCGGACTCGGCACCGTCTGGGGCGAGCAGACCGCCCGCCGGATGCTCGCCGAGGCCGGCTTCGAGCAGGTCGACGTGCGGTCGATCGAGGGCGACCCGCTGAACCTCTACTACGTGGCCCGCAAGGACTGACGGTCCGTCCCGCCGGCGGCGCGGCACCCCGGGGAACCCGTACCGGCTCCCGTGCCGCCGTCGCGCACCCGCCGCAGCGCCGCGGCGCCCACCCACCGCCGCCGGCCCTCCCTGCCCCGGGCAGAATGGGCGGATGAACGGGGAGAGCGACACCACCACCGCGGCACACCCGCCGCGGCCGCGGCCGACCACCGCGCTGAGCGGCGCCGAACTGCTGCGCTGGTACTGGACACTGGACGAACTCACCGGCCTGGCCCGGGAGCTGGGCGTGCCGCGGGGCGGCGGCAAGGCGGCGCTGACCGCCCGGCTCGCCGCCGCGCTGGACGGCCGGCCGCTGCCGCAGGCCCCGGCGGCGCGCCGCACCCGGCCGGGGCGGCAGCTCACCGGGCCGGTGGACGGCGACACCGTCATCCCCGAGGGGCAGCGCTGCAGCCAACTGCTGCGGGCCTGGTTCACCGCGCGGATCGGGCCGTCCTTCCACTTCGACGCCCACATGCGCGCCTTCGTCGCCGAGAACGCCGGCCGGACCCTCGACGACGCCGTCCGCCACTGGCACGAGACCCGGGCCGAGGCGGCCGAACCCCGGGAGATCGGCGCCCAGTTCGAGCTCAACCGATTCCTGCGCGGCTGGCACGCCGACCACCCGGACGGCACCCGCGCGGAGGCCCTGGACGCCTGGCGCGCCCACCGGGCCCGCCCCCGCGACACCGCCTGATCCGCCGTCAGCGCCTCAGCCCCCGGCCGGCGAGGTCCACCCGACCGCGACACGGCCGAGCCGGACCCGCTGCGGATGGTCGCCGACCGGCGTCGAGGCGACCTTCCGGCCCGTGGCGAAGTCGATCGCGGTGATCCGGTCGGCCCCGCTCTCCGAGATCACGCAGGACGCGCCGTCCCCGCTGACCGTCGCCCAGTACGGCTTCGAGGCGGCCACCAGCGGGCCCTCCTTCAGGGTGGCCCGGTCCACCACGGTGGCGTAGTCGTCCATCGTCCCGGCGACGCACAGGTGCGCACCGTCGGGGCTCATCGCGAGGCCGTGGTGGCGGGAGTCGTTCACCCAGGTGGTGCGGTCCGGGTCGGTGGCCGGGTTCGCGGGCAGCATGGCCACCCGGGTGATCCGGTCCGCGGCGACGTCGTACTCCACCAGCCCGTTGAAGAACGAGACCTGGAAGTACAGTATCGAGCCGTCGGGGCTGAACGCGACCGGGCGGACCGCGTCCGAGAGGTCCTGGCGGCCGATCGCGTCCAGCCGCTGGCGCATGTCGATCACCTTGACCTGGCGGAAGGTCTGCGCGTCCACCACGGTGATCTTCCGGTCGCCCTTCGTCCAGTCCAGCCACGGCGCGTCCAGGGCGGTGGTGACCTCGCCGATCGCCATGTTCCAGATCCGGGTGCCGCCGTCGGTGAACACGTTCTCGTGCGGCTTGTCGCCGGTGGAGAAGGAACCGAGCTGCCGGCCCGTGCGGATGTCGAGGACGTGCACGGTGTTCGAGGTCGAGGCGGAGACCGCCACCCGGGTGCCGTCCGGCGAGAGCGCCATGTGGTCGGAGCGGTAACCCGACACCGGGAAGCGCCAGTTGAGCCGACCGGTGGCCAGGTCGATCGACACCACGTCGGCGAAGCTCGGCCGCGAGACCACCACCGCCGAGCCGTCCGGCGTCGAGTACATGTCGTCGACGAACTGGTCGTGCCCCTCGCCCGGGCCCAGCCGCACCCCCAGGAAGAACGCCAGCTTCACCGGGTTCAGGTAGATCTCGGCGAGCCGCTGCGCCTTGTCCGGGACGACGTCGATCCGCCCGATCCGGGCGAGCGCGCCGGTGGACTCCACCACGTCCGCGGTGCCGTCCCAGTTGTTGCCGACGAACAGCACCTCCCGAAGCCCGTCCGCCGTGGCGGTGGCGGTGGCGGTGGCGGTGGCCGGGAGCGGGGCCGCGCCGGCGCTCGCGGCCCCGGCGGTGAGGACCAGGGCGGCCGCGGCGGCGAGCAGGACGCGGCGAGGCGCGCCTCTGCGAGCGGACGGGGCGGGGGAGGGTGCGGGCATCGTCGTTCCTTCCGGGTGGTGGTCCAGGGAGGATCTGAAAACGAGCGCGTTCAGATTTTCCACTTGAAAGTAACGTCGGGTGGATGTCCCGACAAGGCGGCGGACGCGGGAAAATGAGTGACCGTCAACTGTCGACAGGAGGGGGCGCGGTGACAGGCAGGCTGAGGCAGCCGACCGGCCGGTACGGCGGCAGGTCCGCGGAGGACCGGCAGGCCGAGCGGCGGCGCCGCTTCCTGGCGGCCGGGCTGCAGCTCTTCGGTGACGGCCCCGGCTACCGGGCCACCACGGTGGCCGCGCTGTGCGAGGCGGCCGGACTGTCGAGCCGTCAGTTCTACGAAGAGTTCCGCACCCTGGAGGACGTCCTCGCCGCGCTCCACCTCCAGGTCAACGACTGGGCCGAGGAGGCCGCGCTGGCGGCCCTGGCGGACGCCGACGGACTGCCGGTCGGCGAACGCGCCGCCGCGGTCTTCGGCGCCTACGCGGCGCACGTCACGGGCGACCGCCGCCGACTGCGGATCACCTTCGTCGAGATCATCGGCGTCAGCCCGCGGCTGGAGCGGCAGCGGCTGGCCCGCCGCTCCCGCTGGGTCGACCTGCTGTGCGCGGAGGCCGCCGCGGCCGTCGAGCGCGGCGAGGCGGTGCCGCGCGACTACCGGGTCGCCGCCGCAGCCTTCATCGGCGGCGTCAACGGCCTGCTCCACGACTGGGCCGAGGGCTGGGTGGACGCCACCCTCGACGAGGTCGTCGCCGAACTCGTCCGCATCCTGCTGGGCATCCTCGACGGGCCCCGCACCAGCCCTGCCGCAGCCGAGCGGTGACGCCGCACCGCCCGAGCGGCCCGACGGCCTCCTCGAGGCGGCAGCGCGGTCAGGCCGTGCAGGCGCATCCGGTGGCGGGCTTCGCCTCGGCCGGGCTCCGGGCGGGGTCGACGGCCCGCTCGTCGGCGGTGCAGCAGGCGTCCGGGGCGGCCTTGTCGAGGGTGTCGGCGTCGGCCTTGACGACGTAGACCTCCCAGGGCTCCTTGCCGGGGCCGTGGACCCAGACCTTGTCCTGGAGCGCGTAGCAGCAGGAGGTGTCGTTCTCCTCGAAGGTGGCCAGGCCGGCGTCCTTGAGGCGGGCGGTGGCGGCGGTGACCTGATCGGTGGACTCGACCTCGACGCCGAGGTGGTCGAGGCGGGTGTCCTCACCGGCCTCGCCCTCGATCAGGACCAGCTTGAGCGGGGGCTCGGCGACGGCGAAATTGGCGTAGCCGGGCCGGCGCTTCGCCGGCTCGGTGCCGAACAGCTTGGAGTAGAAGGCGATGGAGCCTTCGAGGTCGGCGACGCGCAGGGCGAGCTGTACACGGGACATGGCGGTCTCCCCGTCCGAGGTCTTGCATCGACGGTTGTCGATGTAGCGAGCTTGCCTCGGAGGTTAGATGGTTGTCAACATAGATGCATGTCGAAATCAGAGCTGGTCGTCCTCGGGCAGGACGACGCCGCGGTGTGCTGCTCGCCGATGGTCCGCGAGCCGCTGGGCGAGGAGGCCGCGGTCGACCTCGCCCGGATGTTCAAGGCGCTGTCGGACCCGGTGCGGCCGCGGCTGCTGTCGCTGATCGCCTCGTACGAGCGCGGCGAGGCCTGCGTCTGCGACCTGACCGGTCCGTTCGACGTGTCCCAGCCGACGATCTCCCACCGTCTCGACCGGGATCGACATCTCCGCCGAGATCCCGAAGGCCCTGACCGTCGAGACCGTGCGCCCGATCCACGACGAGATCGAGCGCCGCGTCCGCGGTCTGCTCGCCGACCTGGAAGTCGAAGCCCGGGCATGACCGCCTCGTCCGGATCGGCCGGCGGGCGCCTGTCGTCCCGGTCGGCACCCTCGTCGCGCTCGTCCTCGCCGTGATCGAGCGGCTGCGATAGTTGACGGAGCATCAGGCGATGCGCCCGATCGTGGCGGCCGGACGCACGTGGACCTGGGGCCGCCGGGCCCGCAACTCTCCTCGGACCGACCCCGCGGGGCCGTCCGCGGCCGTGCTCCGCCGACGCGATCAGTCGGCACACTCCTTGCAGATCGGCTGCCCGGCGGCGTTCTCGCCGGCGAGCTGGCTGCGGTGCCGCACCATGAAGCAGCTCGCGCAGGTGAACTCGTCCTGCTGCTTGGGCAGGACCTGCACGGTCAGTTCCTCGCCCGACAGGTCCGCTCCCGGCAGTTCGAGCCCCTCGGCCGCGTCGAACTCGTCGACGTCGACCTTGCCGTCGGCCCGTTCCGCCCGGTGGGCCTTGAGCTCCTCGATGCTCTCGTCGGAGCTCTCGTCGTCGCCTTTGCGGGGGGCGTCGTAGTCGGTGGCCACGGTTCCGTCCCTTCGTGGACTGGTTGACCTCGGGGGAGACCAGCCTCCCTCCGGAGCCGTCGGAGCGCACCCGGTGCGGGGCGCACGGTGCGGCCGGGCGGATCAGAGCCGGACGGCGACCAGGGCGATGTCGTCCGTGCCCTGGGGGCCGTCGGCGCCGAGGTCGGCGAGCACGGCGTCCGCCAGGTCCTCCGGGTCGAGGCCGCGGTGCCGCGCGGCGCTGGCGGTGAGCCGTCCCAGCCCGACGTCGATGTCCTCGCCGCGCCGCTCGATCAGGCCGTCGGTGTAGAGCACCAGGGTGGCCCCGGGCCGGTACCCGGCGGTCGCCTCGGAGCGCGGGATGTCGTTCTCCCAGGCGCCAAGCGGCGGATCGGTGGCCCCGTCGAGCACCTGCACGGCGCCGTCCGCGTGGACCAGCAACGGGGGCGGGCGCCCGGCGCTGCTGTACCGGACGGTGCGGGTCGAGCGGTCGACGACGGTCTGCACCGCCGTGGTGGGATGGTCACGGCGTACTGGGCCAGGTTCCGGGGCGGACACCGGACAGCGGCGGCCGGTCAGGACCGGAGGCGGGTGAACGTGGCCTCGGCGAGGCGGGCCATGCCGTCGAAGACCTTGGCCTGCTGCTCGGCGGTGACGGGGGTGGCGGAGTCGGCGATGGCCGTGA
Source organism: Streptomyces sp. TLI_235 (assembly GCA_002300355.1). NCBI lineage: Bacteria > Bacillati > Actinomycetota > Actinomycetes > Kitasatosporales > Streptomycetaceae > Streptomyces > Streptomyces sp. TLI_235. Next base: position 289,972 of record NSGV01000002.1, on the reverse strand, counting down.
TGACCAGCTCGAGGTTGCTGCGGCGGGTCACCAGGTTGAGGTAGACGACCTTGTCGGCGCTGCCGCTGCCCACCCAGCGGTGGGCCTGCTCGCCGACATTCGGCAGGTCGTCGACCTTGCCGTCCCGGGCGTCCCGCGGGGTGGTGTCGGTACGGGACAGGCGGTACAGGTCCCGCGCACTGGCCACGTCCCGCCACCAGACGGCCTTGACGTTCACGCTGCCGCCGGAGCGGTTGTCGGCGTTGTTGAGGACCGTGAGGCAGGACGTGCTGGGGCCGCCGCCGAGGGCGGCCGTGCTGTTCTTGCCGGCGCCCGAGGCCTGGCCCATGGAGTCGCGGAGCTGCCCGAGGTCGAGCAGGGCACAGATCTCGTCCTTCGCCGTGTAGGCGCCCGGGCCGCTCTCCTCGGGGGCGGGCGAGCTCGCCGCGGCCGCGTCCCCGCCGGAGCCCGACGAGCCGGAGCCACAGGCGGTGAGCAGGGCGCCGCAGACGAGGACGGCGGCGAGCCGGGCACGTACGGTCGAAAGGTGTCGCATGGGTCCCCCCGGTGAGCGGTCGTCCTGGGTACGCAGGCTGCCACACTCGAACACCTGCGCACACAGGGAATCTGACGAATCATCAATCCTGTCGAGGCGGCGCCCCTGCACGCAGGGGCGCCGCCGTACGGGTGCCGGCTCAGCCGGCCGCCGCCTCCCGGGTGTGCCAGGTCGCCCGGACGAGCTCGCGCTCGGCGGCGGTGAGGTGGAGGGCGGCGGCCAGCCACTGCTCCGCGTAGCGGTCGGCGCTCGGGTCGCCGAGCCGGCCGAAGACGTCGCGCCGGCGCCGGTCGGCCTCCGCTGCGAGCGCCGTCGAGAGCTCACCGGCCGTGCGGAAACCGGTGCGCCGCAGCGCCGCCGCGTCCGTCCGGGCCCCGCCGCTGCGCGCCGACTCGGCGACGGCGCGCCGACCGCCCGCGACCGCCAGCTCCACCAGGCGGCGGACCCGCCACAGCGGCGAGTCGCCCAGCGGGTCCGGCCCGGCTACGACGTCCGGCCCGCAGGCCCCGGCGTCGCCCGGGGCGGGGAAGTGCGCGCCCTGGAGCAGGTCGTAGCCGAGGTCGGCCCGGCCCTGCCACTCGGCCGGGAGCCGCAGCGTGGCCTCAGCCCCCGGCACGGGTGCGACCGCCAGCGGGCGCAGGGTGGCGGCCCGGTCCGGGTCGACCCGGGCGAGCACCCGCACCCGCAGACCCGGGTGGGCGGCGAGCCGGGTGAGGTTGGCGGTGTGTGCCAGGTCCGGGTGGCGGTTGGCGGCGACCAGCCGGACCAGCGGGCCGTGCGGCTCCCCGGTGGCCCCGTCCAGCTCGCGGGCGAGCAGGCAGTCGCCGGACGCGCCGAGCACCACCAGATCGCAGCCGACGGGCCGGCGCAGCACCTCCGCCCGGTCCGGGTCGGCCAGCGGGCCGTCGGCGAGGCGCTCCGAGACGGCCTCCGCCAACGGACGGGCGAACAGCGCCGCCAGCGGGCCGGAACCCCAGTCCAGCCCCGCCACCGGGTTGGCCCGCACGCCCCGGCCCGATCCGAGCCGGCCGTCCGCGGAGACGGTCGCACCCGAGATCAGCAGCCCGCCGCGGGACAGCTGCGCGTGGTCCAGGGCGGCCGCGCCGACCGAGACCGGCGCGGTACCGGCGCCGCGGGCCCGGGCCGGCCCGCCCGGCTTGATGTCGGCCACCGACAGCCAGCGGCCGTCCTCGGTGACCAGGTGGGTCACCACACCGCCGTACCCGGTGGCGGTCAGCACCGGCTCCCGGCAGACGCCGTGCACCCGCAGCGCGCCGCCCGGCTTGTAGGCGCGGCGGGCGGTGCCGAGCACCGCACGGTCGGTCGGGCCGGAGCGCAGCAGCGCCGTGGTGAGCAGCAGCTCGCGCAGCGCGGCCGCCAGGTCCGCGGTGCGGTGGCTGCTGTACCGGGCGCGGGCGCCGCGCAGGCCGCGGACCACCCGCAGCGCGGCGGCCTCCGCCCGGTGCAGGTCGGCCAGCCGCGCGGTGTGCGCGGCCCGCAGCAGCTCGGCCTGCGGGACGGCGCCGGCGGCCGGCACGCCCGCGGCGAGCACCGCGGCCCCCGCCGCCCACAGGCCGGCCGCGGCCTGCACCTGGGCGGGCGTCGGCTCGACGGTGTCCGACTGCTCCGGCTCCGCGGGCGCCGTCGGCCCGGCGGGCGCGGCCGGGGCGGCGTCCGCGCCGGCCTGGGCCGGGTCGTCCGTCGCCGCCGGGTCGTCCGCCGCGGCTTCTGCGCCGGCCCCGGCCGCGGGCGGGTCGGCGATCGGGCAGCAGCCGAGCACCGCCGCCCGGTGCAGGCAGCGCGGGGCGAGCAGGCAGCTGCACTGCGCGTGCCCCTCCTCGGCCACCGTGCCGTCCGGGCCGGGCAGCAGGGTGACGACGGCGTCCTCGCCGCACCGCACGGCCACGCCCGCGCCGTCCGGTGCGGGTGCCACGGGCAGCCCGGCGTACTGCTCGATCGCGGCGTCGAGCTTCTTGCGCAGCCGGGACGTCAGGGACTCCACCGCGGCCGCCAGCACCTCGGGTGCGACGGGCGGCAGCTGGGGGGTGTCGGCAGCGGTCATCGCGGTCTCTCCGGTCATCGCCTGTTCTCCGGTCGCCTGTTCTCCGGTCATCGGGGGCCTCCGGTCATCGGGAGTCCCCGCGGAGGCGGTCGCCGACCCAGCGGGCGAGGGCGAGGGGGCTGAGGGCGGCCACCGGCATGCCGGCGGCGACGAGTTGGCGGGCCACCGGCACCGAGTAGCGAGGGGTGCCGGTGTCGTCCAGGGCCGCGCAGCCCATCAGGTGCACGCCGGACGAGGCGAGCGCCCGGACCTCGCCGAGCAGGCCGCCCAGCGGGTAGCCCTCCTCGAAGTCGCTGACGACCACGACGAGGGTGCGGCTGGGCACGGTGACCAGCGAACGGGCGTGGGCGAGCGCCCCGGCGATGTGCGTGCCGCCGCCGACCTTGACCTCCAGCAGCAGCGACAGCGGGTCGGACACCCGGTCCGTCAGGTCGGCGACCTGCGTGGAGAAGGCCAGGAAGTGCGTGGACAGGGTCGGCACCCCGCCCAGCACCGCCGCGGTGAGCGCCGACCAGATGACCGAGGCCTCCATCGAGCCGGAGACGTCGACCACCAGGATCAGCCGCCAGTCGGCCTCCCGCCGCGAGCGGGTGCTGAACACCGGCTGCTCGGGCACGACGACCGTCCGGCCGTCCTCCAGCCGCCGGGTGTGCGCCAGGTTGGCCCGCAGGGTGCGCGGCAGGTCGATCCGGCCGCCGGGGCGGCGGGTCGGCCGCGGCGTGGCCAGGCCGGTCAGCGCGGGCCGCATCCGGGTGGCGAGCTCGCGGGCCAGCTCCTCGACCAGGCGGCGCACCAGCGGGCGCAGCCGGTTCAGCTGGTGCTCGGGCATGCCGCCGGCCAGGTTGAGCACCGAGGTCAGCAGCTCCACGGAGGGGCGGACGGACGCCGGGTCCAGCTCGGCCAGTACATCGGTGCGTCCGGTGTCCGCGGCAGCGGCGAGCACCTCCTCGCGGACGTCCGCGCCGAACAGCGCCTCCAGCTCGTCCGACCACTCGCGGGCGGTCGGGAAGGACGCCTCCTGGCCGCCGCCGTTGCTGCCCGGGCCGCCGTCGAGGTCGGCGGCGCCCTCGCCGCGGCCACGGCCGTACAGCTCGTCCAGCGCCTGCGCGTAGCGGCGGGCGCCGTCGCCGAGCCGCTCCGGCTCGCGGCCGAGCAGCAGCCGCCACCGGTCGGCCGGCGGGAGCCGGTCCGGGGATCCGACGGCCGCATCGGCCGGGGCGGTCGGGTCGGGCTCGGCCGCGGCCTCCGCCGTCGGCTCCGCCGCCGGTTCGCCGGCCGGGGCCGGGGTGGTGCCGGGCAGGCCGAGGGCGGCGAGTGCCTCGGCCGCGGCGGTGTCCGCGGCCGTCCAGAGGGCGAGCAGCCCGGCCGGGGCGGCGAGCGTCAGGTCCGGGCGCTCGCCGAGCCGTTCGGTGACGGTGTCCAGCAGCCGGCCGCGGCCGGCCGGGCTGAGCGCGTCGAAGCCGGCCCGCAGCGCGGGCAGCCGCTCCAGGAAGCCGCGGTCGGGCAGTACGTCGATCCGCTCCAGTAGCGGGCCGAGCGCGTCCGGCGCGTACTGCAGCAGCGGCCCGCCGGCCGTCAGCAGGCCGGTGAGCAGCCGGGCGAGCCGGCGGCGGCCCTCGGGGTCGGCGGCCGCGTCGACCCAGCCGGCCGCGCGGGCGCCGAGCCGGTCGGCGGTGTCCAGGTCGAGCAGCACCCGGGAGGCGAGCGCGGCGCCCTGGACGAGCGGGGAGCCGGTGCGGGCGAGCTCGGCGAGCGCGGCGTCCATCCGCAGGCCGAGCCGGTGGTCGCCGGCCCGGGTGGCGAGGGCGACCAGGGCGGTGGCGTCCGCCGGGTCCTCGCTGCCGGCGAGGCCGGGCAGGCCGCGGACGGCCGCGTCCAGCAGGACGACGGCGAGGTCGGCGGCCGCGGCCCGGCTCCGCTCGGTGGTGCCGGGCAGGTGGGAGAGCCGCAGGGCCTCCAACAGGTCCAGCGCGTCGAGGAGTTCGGCCAGGGTCGCGGAGGCGGGCAGCAGCTGCTCGGCCTCGGCGAGCCGCTCGGCCACCAGCGCGGGCAGGTCGCAGCGGGCGGCGGCGCGCAGCCCGGCCAGCAGCTGGGCGCAGGTCGGTCCGCCCTCGGCGGCCTGCCGGCGGGCGGTCTCCCGCAGGGTGCCTGCGGCGGCGTGCTCGGCGGTGACGCCGCGGACGCCCGCCAGGTCGAGGCGGGCTGCGGCGGACGGTGTCCAGGCCATCCGCCAGCGGGTGGTGAGCGCCGCGCCGTCGCCGGTGCCGGACACCTCCACCGCCTTGCCGTAGCCGATGCCGCAGACCTCCAGACGCTGCAGCAGCACCTCGCGCCGCCCGTCCAGGGCGGAGCGCAGCGGGTCGAGGCGCATCTCGCGGGAGTCCGGGTCCTCCGGGTCGGGCAGCCGCAGCGCGGCGAGCTCGGCCTCCACGGACGGGCCGAGGCCGGAGCGCGGGGTGCCGGGGGCGAGCCGGCCGCGGTCGGCGCCGACCAGGACCGCCTCCAGGGCCTTGGCGAGGGCCCGGCCGCGGCCGAGCGGTTCGCCCTGGCCGAGGACGGCCGTCACGGCCTCCAGCAGTTCGCCGCGGCCGGGGGCGGGCAGGGCGCGCAGCCGGGCGAGGTCGCCGGCCAGCCGGAGGGTCTCGGCGGCCTCGCCGGTGCCGGCCGGGTGCCCGTTCCTGCGCAGCTCGCGGCAGATCTCGGTGATCGCCCGGGCGGCGGCCTGCTGGACCTGCTCCGGGTCGCCCTGCGCGGTGAGCACGGCCTGCTGCCAGCGCGGGTCGCGGATGCCCGCGGGGTAGCCGGAGCGGGCGTCCAGCAGGTCGAAGGTGTACGGGACGAGCGAGGTCACCGGGCCGCCCTCGGCCGGGGCCTCGGGAGCCTCCCCGGCCGGCGTCTCCTCGGCCGGGCCCTGCTCGGCACCGGTCAGCGCCGGGCCGTGGAACGCGCCGACGACCGCGGCGACCCGCCGCCCGCCGGCCGCCGCGGCGGCGATCACCCGGCGCATGTGCGCCTCGCGGGCGAGGTCGCGGGCGGGCACCCCGCCGCGGTCGGCGGCGTCGCGGCGCAGCGCCCAGCCGACGGCCAGCGCGGCGCGGCGGACGGCCTCCGGCTCGCTGCCGGGAGCCCGCACCTCGACGGAGCGGTCCCACAGGTCGTCGCCCTCGCGGCCGGTGCCGGCCGCTTCCAGGGCGTCCGCGTACGCGGGGCCGGCCGGACGGCCGCCGGGCGCGGCGTCCGCCTCGGCCGGCGACCAGCCCTTGTCGGCGAGCGGCAGGTCGCAGCAGCGCACCTCGACGCCGTGCTCGCGGGCCCAGCGGAGGGCGGCGAGCTCGGGCGAGAAGTCGGCGAACGGGTAGAAGCCGAGGTGGCCGTCCTCGTCCGCCCCGGCGAGGGCGACGGGGGCGACGGTGCCCGGGTCGGCGAGGTGCGGGAGCCACCGCTGGAAGTCGGCCGGCAGCTCCACGCAGACGACCTGCGGGTCGGCCTTGTCGAGCAGGGCCGGCACCACCGCGGCCAGCGCCGGGCTGTGGTGCCGGACACCGATCAGGTAGGGCAGGGCGGAGGCGGCGAGCTCCTCCACCGCCGCCCGCGGGTCGGCGGTGGAGGTCGTGGTTCGGGGGTCGGTCACCGCAGGTTCTCCCGGAGGTCCCACAGGCGGCGCCACATCGCGGAGCCGTCCTCGGCGCGGCGACGCACCGGGCCGTCCCAGTAGCCGAGCAGCCGGCCGTGGTCGGCCGGGTCGTCCTTGCGGACGGCGCCGAGCAGGTGGCCGGGGACCAGGTCGAGGACGTCGCCGCCGGGCAGGTAGGCGCGGGCCACGCCGAGCGAGGCGGCGACGTGCACCGCCTCGGCGGTGGACATGACGGTGCCGGGCCGCTCGACGTCCCAGCCCTCGGCGGAGCGGCCGGTGCGCAGGTCGCGGAAGACGGTGACCAGCACGTCCAGCACGGCGTCGTCCACGCCGAAGGCGGCGCCGGCCCGCTGCACGGCGGCGGTGGCCTGGGTGCGGACCAGCTCGGCCTCCGCGTCCGCGTCGGCGATCGGGTGCACCGTCTCGAAGTTGAAGCGGCGCTTGAGCGCGGCGGACATCTCGGAGACGCCGCGGTCGCGCAGGTTGGCGGTGGCGATCACCGTGAAGCCCGGCACGGCGGCGACGGTGGCGTCCGCGGTGCCGGCGAGCTCCGGCACGCTCACCCGGCGGTCGGAGAGGATCGACACCAGGGCGTCCTGCACCTCGGGCAGGCAGCGGGTCACCTCCTCGATCCGGGCGACCCGGCCGGTGCGCATCGCGGTCATCACCGGCGAGGCGACCAGCGCCTGCGGGGTCGGGCCCTGGGCGAGCAGCAGCGCGTAGTTCCAGCCGTAGCGGAAGGCGTCCTCGGTGGTGCCGGCGGTGCCCTGCACGGTGAGCTCGCTGGTGCCGCTGACTGCGGCGGACAGCAGCTCGGAGAGCATCGACTTGGCGGTGCCCGGCTCGCCGACCAGTAGCAGGCCGCGCTCGCCCGCGAGGGTGACCACGCAGCGCTCCACCAGCGCCCGCTCGCCGACGAACTTCGGCGGGACGACCAGCTTGGCGGGCAGCGCGCCGTCCTTGCGGCGCTTCGGCGGCAGGGCGAGGGCCTCGCCGTCGCTGCCGCACACGAAGGTCACCACCGCTGCCGGGGTCAGTGCCCAGCCGGGCGGGCGGGGGCCCTCGTCGTACGCGGCGAGGAAGGCGAGTTCCTGGGCGTACCGCTCCTCGGCCGGCAGGATCTGCCGGGCCTGCGGGGCCGCCTGGTCGGTCGGCCGGTCGGCTGCCCGGTCGGTCGTCGGAGTGGTCGTCGGGGTCGTCGGAGGCACGGTGTCGTCCTTCGGTGAGAGAGGGAATCGGGTGTGTCGGGGCCGGGGGGGCGGCGCGGTGCCGCACCCCCGGGTGCCCGGTGCTCCGTCAGCGGCGGCGGCCGCGGCGGGCCTTGGGCGCCTTCAGCTCGCCGAACCGCGGCAGGTCGCCGTCGAGCAGGCGCTGCCAGGCCCGGCGGAACAGCTCGGCCGGCGGCTCGGCGGGCAGCAGCACGCCGAGGCCGGTGCTGCCGCCGCCGAGCAGCGGGAGCTTCCAGGTCTCCAGCGGCAGGCGCGGGCTGCGCTGCTCCGTCCAGCCGCCGGGCAGGAAGAGCGTCCGCCCGGCGCGGGTGCGGCTGGCCTGGACGACCAGGTCGGTCGCGGCCAGCTCGGCCCGGGCCGCCTTGATCCTGGCCGGCTTCCAGCCCGTCCAGCGGGCGGTGTTGCGGTCCGTCGGGTCGGGCATGGCCAGCAGCATCAGGTAGACCGCGGCGGCGTCCGCGCCGAGGCCGTGCCGCTCCGCGGCGGCCGCGACGAGGTCGGGCACCGAGCGGGACGGGTCCTGCGGCCACCAGGTGCCGTCCGGGCCGCGCTCGCCGGCGGCCGGGTCGCCCGGGTCGGCGAGCAGCGCCTCGAAGCCCGGTGAGCGGACGGCCTTCAGCGCGGCCTCGGCCGGGAACGGCTCGCCGGCGTTCTCCCGCAGCGCGGGCAGGTACGGGTCCTCGCCGGCCGCGTCCAGCAGGGCGGTGCGGATGCCCGGGGCTGGCTGGCTGTCGTAGGTGGCCATCACGACCGCGCCGTACCGCTCCCAGCCGTCGCCGGTCTCGGTCGGCGCGCCGGCCACCTTGCGGAAGGCCGGCAGGCCGACGTAGCGGCCGAGGTCGAGCATCAGCCCGGGGTGGGCGAGCCGCTCGCGGACGGCGGCCAGTGCGGCGGGCAGCGAGGCCCGCAGCGGGTCGCCGGCCGGCAGCCGGTGCGCCAGCCACCCGGTCATCGCGACCGCGCCGACGAGGGTCGCCGCGGTGAACCCGGCGCCCGGCTTCACCGGCACCACGCGGTCCCGCTCGACGTGCCACTCCAGGTCCCGGGTCAGCTCCTTCGACCCGGCCGGCTCCAGCACCGCGGCCAGCGCCTCGCGCGCCGACCAGCCGGTGCGCACCGCGCGGACGGCCTCCGCGAGCAGTGCCTCCGGGACGGCGATCCGGCGTCCGACCTGCTCGTTCCACACCGCCGCGGCGGCGGCCACGTCCGGGCCCTCCGTCCACAGCAGGGCCGGGTCGGCCGGCACCAGGGCGGTGACAAGCGTCCGGCGGATGCGGACGTCGAGCGAGCGCAGCTCGTCCCGGGCGACCGCCGCGTCGGCGACCTTCAGCTTGAGCAGCGACCGGGTCTCGGCGGGCAGGAAGCTGCGCTCCCACTGCTCGACCCGCGGCAGGCCGGCCACCACCAGGGCGGCCATGGTGGTGGTGACGCCGGTGAGTTCGGCGAACCGCGCGGCGGCCTCCGGGAACCACGGCGCCGGCTCGCGGTCCGCGGCGTACGCGAGCAGCGCGGCCGCCCGGTCGTCGGGTGCGGTGCCCTTGAGCGGCTCCGCGGAGACCAGGGTGTACGGCGCGGGCACCGTGAACCGCCCGGCCGGGTCGTGGAAGAGCGCGGTGGACTCGGTGGAGCCGTCGCCCGCCACGTCGCCGTCGACGAAGAGCAGGAAGGCGCCCTCGCCGAGCGGCAGCAGCATGTCCTTGTCGCCGTGCCGGACGGTGCCCTCGCGGTCGGTCAGGTGGTGGGCCGCGACGTGCACCCGGACCCGCCGCCAGCGCTCGGTGCCCGCGGTGTCGGCGAGGCCGAGACCGGCCAGGCAGTCGAACAGGCCGCGCAGCGCCTCCCGGTCCTCGGGCGCGGAGGCCACCGTCACGGCGCGCAGCGCGGTGGCGCCGGGCAGCGCGGGCAGCAGCTCCCAGTCGATCCGCTCGTGCGCGGGCTCGACGCCGTCCAGGTGGACGGTGCCGGGCGCGGCGCTCTCCGTACCGTGCCGGGCGTGCCGGGCGAGGAAGTGCAGCTGGTCCGCGGCGTAGCGGGTGTTCCGCGAACCGTACCAGTGGCCGCCGACCGCGCCGAGGCCGCTGAGCGCCGGGTGGAGCTCCTTGTCGCCGGGGCCGGGGGACTCCTCGGCCGGGGCGGCGCCGCCGGCCAGCTCCAGCTCCAGCCGCTCGGCGACGGCGTTCAGCCGCTGCTGCGGGCCGACCGCGAAGCGGAGCACGCCGGCGATGCCGGCCACCAGCCGGTCGTCGGTGACCTCTGGCAGCACCGCGCGGACGGCCGCGGCCAGCTCCGCGGGCTGCTGCGGGTCGGTCTCGGCGCCGGCCTTGAGCAGGGCGGCGGCCATCCCGTCGTCGAGGCGGCGCAGCGCGGCGGAGCCCCGCGGGTCGCGCGGCTGCAGGTAGTGCCAGTAGCGCAGCGGGGGCAGGATCAGGGTGCCCTCGGCGAACGCGCCGGGTGCGTCGTCGGTGCGGGCGGTGGCGGTGGTGTGGCCGTCCGCGTCGACCAGCCGGATGCCGTACGTGCCGTCCCGGACGACGGCCTGCGGCCGGTCCGCGCCGGGGAACCGCACCAGCCGCAGCGGGCAGCCCTGGTTCGGGGGCAGGGTGATGCCGCGTCCGGCGAGGTCCTCGCCGCGGTGCGAGCCGTCGGGCAGGGTGAGGGTGCGCCAGCCGAGCACGCCGTCTACCGGCGCGCCGCCGGGGGTGGTCTCGGCGGTCGGCGCGGGCATCACCCAGCCGCCGCAGGCCTTGCTGCCCGTGGGGGCGTCGCGCAGCGTGTCGGCGAGGAAGGCGGGCGAGGCGGCCCGGCCGACGGTGCCGGTCGCCGGGTCGTACTCGTGCCAGGTGTACGGGGCGTCGCCGCCCGGGTCGGCCCACACCCAGCAGGAGCGGCCGTCCGAGAGGACCTGCCGCTCGGCGGGCAGCGCGGTGTCGCCGACGTGCAGCACGCCGTGGCCGGTCGTCCGGCCGCCGCCCTCGAGCGGCAGGCCGAAGGTGCCCAGCGAGCCCAGCCAGTAGGTGCGGGTGCCGCGCCGGGAGGTGCCCTCCGGCATGGTGAACACCTGGTCGGCGGCGGTGTGCCAGTAGCCGCGGAAGCGCCGGTTGTTGGCCTGTGACTGCCAGTGGACGAGCAGCGAGCCGTCCACGTAGTGGAAGCCGGACTCGGCGGAGTCGCCGGCGGGTATCCGCAGGTCGTGCCGGAGCACGGTGCCCTCGGCGCCGAGCACCCGGGCCTGCGAGGGGCCGGCCGCGATCAGGTGCGGCCAGGCGTCGGCGACCACGATGTCGTCGATGTCCTTGCGGGGGACGAGCTCGGCGGCGGCCTCGTCCCAGGCCGGCCAGCCCAGCTCGTCGAGCAGGCCGGCCCGCAGCCCGCGGGCGAGCACCGTCGACAGGTCGGCGGCGGCCGCGGCGCGGACCTCGTCCTCGGCGAGCACCAGGACCTCGCCGGGCAGCCAGCCCAGCCGCTGGAAGGCGTTCGGCAGGTCGGGCAGGCCGGCGGCGAGCGGCTGGCGGGCGATCTCGGCCATCCACTCGGCGAGCATCGGCCGGCCGCCGGGCGAACCGGCCAGCACCTTCAGGGCGTTCCGCCCGTCGGTGTCGTTGGAGAGCCGGTCCGCGCCGCGCCGGAACGCGGGCCGGAACCGGTCGTCGGCCGCGATCGCGAGCAGGTCGCGCCGCTCCTCCTGGGCCGCCCACGGCTCCAGCCGCAGCAGGGCGTCGGAGGCGGGGTCGGCGACCGGCACACCGAGCGCGAGCAGCCGGTCCAGCAGGTCGACGTCGGAGCCGTTGGCCGCCACCGCGGTGCCGGCGGCGGCGTGTTCGGCACACAGCTGCCCGGCCATCCGCTCGACCAGCGGGTGCAGCGCGGGGATCGGCGAGGCGCCGTTCCAGCGGTTGCCACGCCAGGAGAGCAGCCGGTCGAACCAGCCGGCGGCGCCGTCGGCGGGGCGCTCCTCGCGCGGCAGCGTCCCGTCGCACAGACCGGCGGTGGCGCCGGACTCCTCCAGCACCTCCACCCAGAAGCCGGGCAGGTCGGCGTCGTAGGAGGACGGCATCAGGTCGAGCAGGCGGCCGCGGGCGGCCGCCTCGCGCCGGCCGAGCGCCACCAGCGCGGCGCGGTGCCGCTGCCACCAGCCGGCGGCGGCGCGCAGGGTGGCGGGCAGGGCGAGGAGTTCGGAGAGGTAGTCGGCCTCGGCGGCCTCCGGGTCCTCACCGGCGGCGCGGGCCAGCCGGCGCAGGTCGGTGGCCATCACGGCGGACGGCTCCAGGCCACCCGCGGTGCGGCGCACGCACAGCCGGCGGAAGCGCTCGAAGGCCTCGGCGGCGGGCACCCGGGCGCTCAGCTCCTTGGCGTACCCGGAGAGCACCTTGACGGGCAGTGCGCCGGCCAGGGCGAACTCCAGGAAGACCGCGTCCAGCCGCTGCTCGTCGAGGACCAGGCCGTGCTGCGCCTCGGCCTTGCGCGCCTTGGCGAACAGCTGGGCGGCGAACTGGGTGTTCTCGACGCCGAGGAAGACCCGGGCGGCCTGCTCGTAGAAGGTCGGCAGGAAGTGCGGCACGGCCTCGGCCAGCCGTCCGGCGGTCTGCTGGTAGGCCTCCATGGCGGCCTTCGGCCGGGAGGAGGCCAGCTTGGCGATCCGCTCCAGCTCGGGCACGATGCCCAGCGCGTGGTGGCCGTCCTCCGGGTGGTGCGCGAGCACCCACTCCGGGAAGCCCAGGGCCTGGCGCAGGCCGAGGCCGACCTCGGCCGGCTCGGTGTCCGGGAGCAGGCCGAGGAAGCCGACCGCCTGGTCCTCGGCGGCACCCAGCTCGGCGGGCACCAGGCGGACCACGACGCGGCCGTCCAGGCCGGGGTGGCGGTAGGTGCGGGCGGTCAGCGGGACGGCCCGGTCCCCGGCGCCCTCGGTGCCGGGCGGCAGCACGGCGCCGGCCTGCAGCAGCTCGACGGCCTGGGTCTCGGTCATCGCGGTGTCCTTGTTCGTGCTCATGCGTTCTTCCCCTCCTGCACCGTGCGGCCGGCGTACAGCGCGGCGGCCATCCGCATCCCCTCGGACCAGGCGACCGGCCCGACCTCGGGCAGGGTCAGTGCCCGGCCCTCGGTGTCCCGCCAGCACAGCGCGCCGGTCTGCGAGTCGCCGTCCCAGTACGGCTCGCCGATCCACACCGCCGGCTCGACGGTGCGCTCGCCGTCCCGCACCCGGATGGTGGCGTAGCCGCCGGAGACCCGGTAGCCGAGCGAGGTGGCGCGGGCGGCCAGGCCGAACCGCGAGGGGAAGGAGCCGCCGGCGAAGTCCTTGACCTCGGTGGCCTTCTCCGCGACGTCCGCGGGCTTGTGCCAGGTCGCCCGGTGGATCTGGTCCACGCCCTGGACGACGCCGAGCTCGGCGGCGAACTCCCGCAGGTCGTCCAGGTCCTCCAAGAGCACCGGGTGCGGCAGCGTGACGGTGGCGGGGGAGATGCGCACCGTCTCGCCGTCCAGGTCGACCAGTCGCAACTCGCCGTCGGCGGTGGCGTCGCGCAGGAAGCCCACCTCGTCCTCGCCCTCGCCGACGACCACCAGGTCGCGAAGCGCGGCCTGCCAGGCCTCGTCCGGCCAGATCCGGGCCAGCAGCCCGGTCGGCACCGGCAGCGAGGACACCATCCAGGCGTCCACCTGCTCCCGGCAGGACGCCGCGTGGCGCTCCAGCCAGGTCGCGAACCGGCGCAGCCGGTCCGTCTCGGGGTGCTCGCGCACCGCCTTCGGCAGCGACTTCAGCTGCCTCCCCGCGGAGCGGCCGGACGTCGACCGCGCCGTCACCCGGCCCTCCACCAGGGCGACCTCGTACCCGTCGCCCGCCGCCAGCCAACCCATTACGACCCCACCTCGTGCTCTACACGTCGTCAGAAACCCCCGCAGCCGACCGGGGGTCCAAACACCCCGTTTGCGGTGATGTCCGGAAACCTAGCGCCACCCGCGGACAACGCGTCCCGGCAGCCGGTGCACCGGCCCCCGGAGGCACGCCGGCCGGGGTCGGGGAGGGAGACGGCCGACGGGGCCGCGGGGTTGCGGCCCCCGCGGGCCGGGGTGCGTCCGAGGCGGGGCCGGCCCGCGCCCGCGGGCTCGTCACTGCACGCACCAGGCGGGCCCCGCCTCCGGGACCGTGCCCTTCCCGGTCGGCGCGCCGCCCGGACCCTGTGGCGCAGATCACATTGAATGGACACGATCTGACGAACAATCAGCCACCGGACTCCGAGGAGGGACCATGGCCGCGGGCCTCGACACCGCACGCCTGCTGCGCCTGATGGCGCGCACCGACCCCAGGATCTGGGAGATCCTCTTCCCGCACCTGCCGCTGACCGCCCAGGGCCGTGCCGTGGCGCTCAATCCGCAGCCGCTGCCGCCGGTCGAACTCCTCGGGGCGGCCGCGCGCCGCACCGCCGTGGGCGTCGCCGAGGCCGCCGTCGCCGCGCACATCGCCGGCCGCGACCCGCGCGAGGTGCTGCAGGACGCCGACGGCGACTGGTGCCCGCAGCCGCCGTACCTGACGATCCCGTGGCCGAAGAAGTGGCCGCTGCCCTGGCCGCCCGGCGAGCCGTACCCGATCGACCCGGAGTGGGCGGCCCCCGCCGTCCAGGCCACCGCGGGCATGGTGCTGCAGTCCTACGCCGAGGGCATCCTCGACAAGGAGCTCTCCGCCGCCTTCGGCGCCTCCGCCGAGAAGCTGCTCGGGGCCGCGCTGAACGGCGGCTGACCACCTGTCGGGCGTGTCCCGGCCGGTCAGCCGCTCGGGACGCGCTCCGCCCGGCCGCCCGCGCCGGCCGCCGGCATCGGCTCGCCGCCGTCGCCCGACCTGCCGCTCAACTCGGCCAGCTCGCGCCGCAGTTCCCGCACCTCCGCGGTGAGGTCCTGGATCGCCCGGTGGTTGCGGTGGTCCAGCCGGTCCTCCGCCTCGAAGCGGGCCACGAACCAGGCCGCGATGTTCGCCGTCACCACACCCAGCAGGGCGATCCCGGACAGCATCAGCGCCACCGCCAGCAGCCGGCCCAGCCCCGTGGTCGGCGTCAGGTCGCCGTAGCCCACCGTCGTCATCGTGGTGAACGACCACCACAGCGCGTCGCCGAGGGTGCGGATGGTCGCCGTGGGCGAGTCCCGCTCGATCTCCAGCACCGCCAGCGAACCGAACACCAGCAGCCCCAGCACCACCCCCGCCACATAGGTCGTCAGCCGGACCTGCGAGGCCATCCGCACCCGCTGACCCGCCAGCAGCAGCGTCGACACCAGCCGCAGCAGCCGCAGTGGCTGCACCAGCGGCAGCAGCACCGACGCCAGGTCCAGCGGGCTGCGGCGGACGAACTCCCAGCGCCGCTCCGCCAGCACCAGCCGCGTTCCGTAGTCCACCGCGAAGGCGGCCCACACCGCCCACTCGGCCCAGGCCGCCCCGCGCAGCACCCACCCGGGCGCACCCGGGGCGAGCACCGGCACCGCGTAGGCGACGGCGAACAGCACGGACAGCACGATGAGCGGGAGCTGCGTGTGGCGCTCCCAGCGTTCGCGTCGGGTCGTCATGGCCGGCCTTCCTCGACGAGCTACGGGGCCCGGGCCCGACCGCCGCGCCGCCCCCGATGGTCCCCGACGGCCGCCGCGATCCCGCGCGGCGTGCGGCAGGAGGCCGGCGGCTGCCACCGCACCGGACGAACGCCCTGGTCAACAGCCCCGGAGGCATCCTCCCACGGCAGCGCGCCGCCGATCGCCGCGATCGTCAGGGCCGAGCGGTCGCCGACTCCTGGACCCGCCCCTGCAGCGCCCTGGACAGCTCCGCCACGCACGCCGCCAGCTGCCCCGTCGTCAGCTGCGCCGGATCGCCGCCGCAGCCGCCGGCCGGCGCGGGCGCCTGCGCGGTGGGCGTCGGCGCGGGCGTCGCGGGCGCCGGCGCCCGGCTCGGCTGCCCGCCGGGCGCGGTGATGCTGCCGCTCAGCGACACCAGGTTCGGCTTCACCGTGGCGTCGCCGGACAGGTCGATGTAGTCCTGGGTCTGCCCGTTGAAGTCCACGAAGCCGCGCCACATGTCCCGGCCGAACGGGACGATCTCCTGCAGCGCGCCGCCCTGGCCGGCGCTGATGGTGATCGCCGTCTGCTGCGCCATGTACGACACCATCCGGCTGGCCAGCACGTCCAGGTTCACCGACGGGGCGTCGTCGCCGCGCACGTACACGTGCAGGTCGCCCAGGTCGCCGCCGGTCCGGTCCGCCCGCAGTACCGCGAACGCCACCACCAGCTGCGAGGAGCTCTCCCGCGGGACCAGCGGCGTCACGTAGTACAGGTGCCCGTCCGCCTTCGAGCGCAGCAGGAACTCACCCGGGTTGCCGGCGTTCGTCGAGGCCGAGGTGTGCGCGTAGCCGAAGCCGCGGTCGTCCTTCGCGCCGCGCCCGCCCAACCACTGCACCTCGTGGATCTGCGCCCGGACCACCGACGCCGGGTACACCGCCCCGGGCAGTTCGCCCGGCGCGACCTCCTTGCGGTACGTCATGTCCGGCTTGCCGTCGATCGAGCCGCGCAGCACCAGCACCCCGGCCGGCTCCAGCACGGTGCGCTGCTTCCAGCCGATCTGCCGGGCCACCGAGATCACCACCACCGGCAGCGCCGTCCGCGGGTCGGGCCCGTCGCAGTAGCCCCAGATGTCCTGCTCGCTGTAGACCAGGTCGGGGAAGCGTTCGGCGAGCAGGTTGCGCAGGCTGGTGGCGCCCGTCCCGGAGAAGGCCCGGTCGAAGGCGTGGCCGCCGCGGAAGGCGCAGGTGGCGACGGTGTTCGAGCGGCCGTCCCAGACCGCGACGCCCTCCATCGGCTGCTCCCCGGAACCGTCCAGGAGGGCCGTCCACACCCCGCCGCCCTGCGAGGCGTCCGGCAGGTAGTGCAGGCTGTGCCCCATCAGGTGCACCCCGGAGGTCAGACCGGCGCTGTCGGTGAGCGCCTTGCTCGCCGCCGCGTACGAGGCGGTACGGGCCTCGAAGTCGAAGTCGGGCATCGGCTCGATCTTCACGCAGGCCGGCACGTCGGCGGTGCCGACCAGGTCGCAGCGGCCGCCGTCGCCCTTGCGGGTGTGCTCCGTCACCGGCAGCACCGAGCGCGGGACGGCCGTGCCGCCGGCCGGGACGTCGAGCACCGTCGCCGCCGCGTAGAACCGGCCCGCGTCCTTGTCGTCGTCCCACATCCCGGTGCCCGCCCGCACCAGCGAACCCGCCACCGCCAGCAGCACCGCCGCCAGCGACAGCCGCACCCGCCACCCGCGGAACCCCGCCCCGGACTCCTCCGCGACGTACGCCACCACCCACACCGTGCCGAGCAGCCCCACCGCGACCCAGACCCAGAACAGCGGCGTCGCGTCCAGCGGGCCGCCGTGCGGGAACAACTCCTGCTCGATCAGCAGCACATAACTCTGGTCCTGCTGCCCGAACCCGCCGAACACGGCGTGCTTGACCACCCACACCAGCAGCGCCGCCAGCGGCATCCACAGCCACCAGACGGCCAGCGCCAGCAGCCCGCGCCGCACCACGCCCCGCCGAATGTCACGCTTCGTCATTGATTCCCCCCGTTCATCCCCGTCGCCCCGCCCCCGGTGCACGGGCCCCCGGACCCCGTCCTTCCCGCGGCGCCCGCCCGGCAAGCCCGTCCGCAGGACGGACCGGGGCGCCACCGGCCGGACACGGTTGGTACGCTCCCGGTGAGCCGTGACTGGCGCGCAGGGATGGATTCGACCATCGGGGAGCGGCTCCGTGTCTCACGCTGTCGCCGTGCGCCTGGGCCGTCCGAATCGTCGTCACGAGGAGACAGCCTTGGCCACGCCCGGCTACCCGTCCGCGCCCCACACCGCCGTCGACCCCACCGCGGGCACCGCCTTCCGCACCGCCGTCGACACCGTCCGCGCCGTCGAGCCCAGGATCGCCGACGCCATCGGCGCCGAGATCCAGGACCAGCGCGCCTCGCTCAAGCTCATCGCCAGCGAGAACTACGCCTCCCCGGCCGTCCTGCTCGCCATGGGCAACTGGTTCAGCGACAAGTACGCCGAGGGCACCGTCGGCCGCCGCTTCTACGCCGGCTGCCGCAACGTCGACACCGTCGAGGCACTCGCCGCCGAACACGCCCGCGAACTCTTCGGCGCCGAACACGCCTACGTCCAGCCGCACTCCGGCATCGACGCCAACCTGGTCGCGTTCTGGGCCGTGCTCTCCCAGCGGGTCGAGAGCCCCGCGCTGCAGCGCGCCCAGGTCCGCCAGGTCAACGACCTCACCGAGCAGGACTGGGCCGAACTGCGCCGCGAACTCGGCAACCAGCGCCTGCTCGGCATGTCCCTGGACTCCGGCGGCCACCTCACCCACGGCTTCCGCCCCAACATCTCCGGCAAGATGTTCGACCAGCGCAGCTACGGCACCGACCCGGCCACCGGCCTGATCGACTACGACGCGCTGCGCGCCACCGCCCGCGAGTTCCGCCCGCTGATCCTGGTCGCCGGCTACTCCGCCTACCCGCGGCTGGTCAACTTCCGCCTGATGCGCGAGATCGCCGACGAGGTCGGCGCCACCCTCATGGTCGACATGGCGCACTTCGCCGGCCTGGTCGCGGGCAAGGTCCTCACCGGCGACTTCGACCCGGTGCAGCACGCCCAGATCGTCACCACCACCACCCACAAGTCGCTGCGCGGCCCGCGCGGCGGCATGGTGCTGTGCACCTCCGAGCTGGCCGAGCACGTCGACCGCGGCTGCCCCATGGTCCTCGGCGGCCCGCTCTCGCACGTGATGGCCGCCAAGGCCGTCGCCCTCGCCGAGGCCCGCCGCCCCGAGTTCCGGGCGTACGCCCAGCAGGTCGTCGACAACGCACAGGCGCTCGCCGACGGCCTGCTGCGCCGCGGGGCCCGCCTGGTCACCGGCGGCACCGACAACCACCTGGTGCTGATCGACGTCTCCGGCCACGGCCTGACCGGCCGCCAGGCCGAGGCCGCCCTGCTGGACTCCGGCGTCGTCACCAACCGCAACGCGGTGCCCAACGACCCGAACGGCGCCTGGTACACCTCGGGCGTGCGGATCGGTACCCCGGCGCTCACCACCCGCGGTCTCGGCACCGCCGAGATGGACGAGATCGCCGACCTCATCGACACCGCGCTGCGCGGCACCACCCCCGCCACGACCGCCGCCGGCGGCCCCTCCAAGGCCCAGTACGTGCTGGACGCCCAGGTGCGCGACGCCGTCGCCAAGCGGGCCGAGGACCTGCTCGCCGGCTTCCCGCTCTACCCGGGCCTCGACCTGGCCTGACACCCCGGCGCCCCGGCGGCGCCCCCGTACCCCGGGGGTGCCGCCGGGGCCCGTCCGCACCCGGATGTCACAGCCGGCGGGGCTGTCTCGTCCCGATTCCGGAGAGCGATTCCGGATCGGGAAGGTGATGGTCATGCGGGTGTTCGTGGCAGGCGGCAGCGGTGTCCTGGGACGGCGGCTGGTGCCGCAGCTCGTGGCCCGCGGCCACCGGGTGACGGCGACCACGACCAGCCCGGCCAAACAGGGTCCTCAACACGCTGGCCCTCGACACGGCCGGGGGGCGGATCCAGACCATCCGCTCGGTCATCAACCCCGACAAGCTCGGGCACGTCGGCCCGGTCGCCGACGCCTGGGCGATCGCCCACGCGGCGAACCGGGCCCGCCGCCCCACGGACCGACCTCCCCCACCGGGACCCTGGGGCGGGGCCTAAGCTGTGCCGACCGACAAGACAGGTGGTGGTGAACAGTGCACAAGCAGTGGCCCGAGGGACCACCCGCCGAGCCGGCCCCGGCCCGGCCGCAGTTCGCCTACGACCTGCGGCCGGTGCGCCTCGCCGCCGGCCCGGCACCGGCCGCCGACCCGCCCGCCCGCGGCCTGTTCCGCCGCACCCGCCTCCTCGCCTTCGGCCGCTCCCCGCGCCGCTGAGCCCCGTCGCTCCCCGTACAGCCGGGCCCCGTCGCCGACCGCCGGCCGGAGCCTCGGTCCTCGCCGGTCGGGGCGCGTCGGACGAGTGCGGCATCGGCGGTCGTCGTCTCGATCCGGACCGGTCGGCCCGGGGCAGCCTCGTAGCGGTTCACCGTCCGCGCGACCGCGGCAGCCCACGGGTCGGGTCCGGCCGCCGCGGCCACCGGGATCCGGCCTCCGGTCGGGATCTCCACGGTTCGGGCAGGCCCGCGGCGGGTGAAGCGGAGCACCGCGGCGCCCGGCTCCACCAGGAGGTGCCCCACGGAGGAGCCGTCCAGCAGCTCCAGGCCCCTCCTCGTCCAACTCCTCGTGGATCGGCCGCCCACCGTAGAACACCCCCGGAAGGGTCACCGCCGTGGGGCGGTGGACCAGAATGGCCGGATGCCCGACGCGTTCACGCTCCTGCAGCAGGCGGCCGACCTGCTGCCCGACGACGCCCGGACGCCGGAGGGCGCGACGCCGTCGGACATCCGGGACTGCGCACGCGGCCACGACTGGGAGTTCGCATTCCACCTGCTGCTCGCGATGGGCCGGACGCGGTCGCTGCCGCCCGGGTACTGGGCGCTGCTCGCGGACGCGGCCGAGCAGGTGGGCCGGAAGCGTACCGCCCGCTGGTGCGGTTGGCTCCGGGGCGAGGCCGAGCGCGGCGGGTTGCGTGCGGAGCTGGTGCCGGCAGGCCCGGGAGAGGGGCCGCGTCGGACACCGTTCGACGGGGACGGCCGACTGCGACCGATGTGGGACATCGGGCTGCGGACGCCGGACGGCGGGCTCCGCCTCGCCGTTGCCGCGCTGTGGGTGGAGGACAGGCCGCTGCTTGCCCCGGGCGAGTCGGCCACCGTGCGGCTGGCACCGCTCACCCCGGCGCTCTGGCACTCGGTCACGGTCGGTCAGAGCCTCACCCTGTACGAGACCCGCGAGCCGGGAGGCCGCGCGAGGGTGATCGGTGTCGTCCCGCCGTTCCGGGGCGGGTGACCGGATCAGCCGGTGGTGGCCGGGTCCGGGGTGGGGCGGAGGCCGAGGGCGAAGGCGGCGGGGAAGCCCGGGTGGCCGAGGTGGGACAGCACCTCGTAGATCACGGCCGGCAGCTGGTCGAAGGCGTGGGCGGCGGTCGGCGCCGGGGCGAGCGTCCGGCCGGTGCGCCACGGGTCGGGCAGCGGGCCCCGTGCCTGGGCGTCGTTCCGCATGGTCTGCTCCTCCGGCGGGGACGGTTCGTCAACGACATGGTGGCGGTGAGGCGGTCGGTCACCACGCGGCGCGCCGGTCGCGTCACCCGATCCGATGGACCGTCAGGGTGCGCGGGGCCCGTCCGTGCGCGGTTCCGTGCGGAAGTGGTGATCGTTCCGTGCTGGATCGCGGGCCGCGCGGGGTGTGGGATGTGCGCCGTGGCGGCAACCGGCCGTGCGGCGGTGCGCGTCCCTTCGGGCGGTGGCGCCCCGCGGCGGTCGGCGGGCGCCGAGGGCCGGCGCCGTCCCGGTGGCCGGACCGTCCGAAACGAAAGGCCCTGCCGTGGACATTCGCCGTCGCGCACTCACCGCCCTGCTCGCCCTCTCCTCCCCGCTGGTGCTGACCGGGTGCACCGGCGACGGCTCCGACGGCTCCGGGGACGCCTCCGGCACCACCGTGGTCTCCGCCGCCCCCTCGGCCGCCGGTTCCGCGTCCGCCGGGGCCTCCGCCACCGCCACGCCGTCCGGGCACACCGGCAGCTCGGCCTCGCCCACCGCCAAGCCCTCGGCGAAGCCCACCCCGACGGCCGCCCCCGCCGGGGGCGGGGGAGAGGTGGAACACTGCGTCAACCCGATGCTGAGCGTCACCGTGTCGAGCTCGGACGGCGCCGCCGGCACCATGGTGCAGCGCTTCGTCCTCACCAACGTGTCCGCCGCGCCCTGCTCGCTGACGGGCCGCCCCACCGTCGTCCCCTACGCGCCGGCCGGCTCGCCCGCGCTCTCGGTGGCGGTCGGCGCGATCCCGGCGGGCTTCGGCGGACTCGGAGGGAGCGGCGGCACGCTGGTGCTCGCCCCCGGCGGCACCGCCGCGTTCTTCCTCAAGTGGAGCAACGTCCCGACCGGCGACGCACCCTGCCCCAAGGCGGCCGGCTTCGCCTTCCGCGCGCCGCTGGACCCGCTGGCGGACGCGGACAAGAAGGTCCCGTTCGCCTTCCAGCCGTGCGGTGCACTCCAGGTCTCGCAGGTGCTGCCCGCCTCCGTCACCTCCTGACGGCCCCGCCGGCCGCGGCCCGCGCGCCGACACTGATCGCGACGACCGCGCCGCCCGGCGCGGTCGCGGCACGCGGTCCACGGACCGGCAGGGAGTGTGAGCGACGTGGCGGAGACCGGCTGCGCCATGATGAAGCGCGAGGCCAAGGCCCTGCGTGAGGAGATCCGCCGGCTGCGGCGGACGGTCACCGAGTTCGAGGCGAAGATCCGGACGCTGGAGGCCGAGCCCGATCCGGACCGGCGGCAGATCGAGGCCCTCCGGCAGGCCGTCGCCCGCCTGGGCACGAAGGTCGACGAGGACGAGGCGGCGGCCGCCGACCTCGAGTCGGTGATCACCGAGAACTGCCCGCCGTGACCGTCCGTCGGTGACGGCGGAGCGCGGAGGCC
Organism: Streptomyces sp. TLI_235; assembly: GCA_002300355.1. Classification (NCBI taxonomy): domain Bacteria; kingdom Bacillati; phylum Actinomycetota; class Actinomycetes; order Kitasatosporales; family Streptomycetaceae; genus Streptomyces; species Streptomyces sp. TLI_235. The sequence continues at coordinate 267,945 of NSGV01000002.1, read as the reverse complement.
GCCCGGGCCGGGGTTGGATCCCCGGCCCGGGCGGCCTCGCCGTGCGGCGCGGGCGACGCCCGCGCGGAGCGGCCTCAGGCGAGGACGATCTCCTCGAACAGGTCGTTGTCGGTCGCGCCGCCGGACAGCCAGGCCGTCACGTACGCGGTGCCCGGCTGCCAGGTCGAGATGCCCGGCACGTAGGGGCTCGCCGCGAGGCGGACCACCACGTCCTGCGGGCTCCCCGTGCAGGTCACCATGGGCACCTGCGGGGCGGCCGCGCCGAACGAGCCGGTGACGCCCTGTATCGCGTCGACGAAGACGGCGCGGACGTCGCCGGCGGGGCAGCTGACCGAGACGGTGACGTCGACGGCGGTACCGTCCTCGACGATCTGACCGCCGACGATGCTGATGCTGCCCTCGCCGAGGGCGGAGGCCTGCGGCGCCGCGGCGGCGAGCGATGCGGTGGCGAGGAAGGCCGCGAGGGCGGCCGTACGGAGGGTCCGGGTCACGGACATGGGGCAATCCCTTTCACGATCACGAGGACAGCCGGCTCCGGGGGAGCCGGCCCGCCGACCACCCTGGTGTGGGCACCCGAGAGCGGCAACTCGCACCGCACGGATGGTCACTCAAGGTGACCATCCGATCCCATGGCGGGTGCCTGCGCTGCAAGGCTGTTGAAAGTTGTGGTGAAACTTGCTGAAAGCGTTGCCAGTGCGGAGGGCCGTTGCTAACTTCTGCGCACGCCGGCTCTCGGCGGATGCCCACCCCCGTCGACCTGGAGCAACGCGTGCGCAAAAACCTCGCGCTCATCGCCGCCGCGATCTGTCTGTCCCTCAGCCTGACCGCCTGCGGCTCGGGTTCCGTCTTCGACTCCGCGTCCGAGGACGCCCCGAACGGGACGCTGGTGATCTGGGCCGACGAGAAGCGCGCCGAGGCACTCAGGCCGTTCGCGGATTCCTTCGCCGCCGCACACGGGGCCAGGGCCGAGATCGTCGCCGTCACGGAGAACCAGCAGGAGGCGTTCATCAGGGCCTCCCAGGCGGGGACCGGCCCGGACGTCATGATCGGCGCCCACGACTGGATCGGAAACCTCGTACTGAACGGCTTCATAGAACCGATCCTGGTGCTCGACAACAAGATGGAGGACTACGTCGACGTCGCCCGCAGGGCGGTGATGTACAACGGCGAGTTCTACGGCATCCCCTACGCGGTGGAGAGCCTGGTGCTGTTCCGCAACACCGAACTCGTCCCCGACGCCCCCGCGACCTTCGACGAGCTGGTGGCCACCGGGGAGCAGCTCCGGAAGGCCGGCAAGGTGTCCCAGGCGGTCGGATACACCGTCAGCCAGTCGGACGGGAAGTCCGGTGACACCTACCACATGTACCCGCTGTTCAGCTCCGGCGGAGGCTACCTCTTCGGCGACGACGGACGGGGCAACGCCAATCCGTCCGACCTCGGTGTCGGAAGCCCGTCGTCGGTCGCCGCATTCGAGAAGATCGCGGCGCTGGGGGAGAAGGGGAAGGGCGTGCTGCGCCGCTCCTACACCTCCGAGAACACCGCGGCCGCCTTCACCTCCGGGAAGACTCCTTTCCTGGTGTCCGGTCCGTGGCGCCTGGCGGACGTGCGGGCCGCGGGGACGAAGTACGCCGTCTCCCCGGTGCCGGGCTTCGCGGGCATGGGCCCCGCCAGGTCGTTCGTCGGCGTTCAGTCGTTCTTCGTCGCCAGCAAGGGCGCGCACAAGGAGCTCGCCCAGAAGTTCGTCCTCTCGACGCTCGGCTCCGTCGAACTCGCCGACGCCCTGTACAAGGCCGAACCCCGCATGCCGGCCCTGAAGGAGTCCCTCGCCCACGCGCACGCCGCCGACCCCGACCTCGCGGCGTTCGAACAGGCCGCGAAGTCCGGCGTACCGCTGCCGGCGCTCCCTCAGATGTCCGCCGTCTGGGAACCGTTCAACGCCCTGATCTACTCGGCGGTCAAGGGCGATCCTGTGGCGCCGGCGGTCGCCACGGCCGACCAGGCCATCAAGGCCCAGCTTCCCAAGTGACGAACGCGCAGCCGGGCCCCCGGGCGCCCCCGCGTCGTCGCGCCTCGGGCGACTCTGCGGGGCCGGGCGGGGGGTCCTAGCCTGGGCATGTCGGGCCGCGGTCCGCCCCCGCCGCGCCCCACGGGCCCGCCGGGCGGCCGGGCGGAGCGGTCACCGGGGAGACCGACCAGGGAGAGCGGGGTGCCGATGAGCCGGACGCGCCCACTGCTCGACCGGCTCCGCGCCCGCGACCCCGGCCTTGAGATCCTCCACCGGGCCGTCCGGGTCACCCTGGTCGCCTGCATCGGCTTCTACACCTTCCGGTACGGCTTCGACCGGCCGACCGCCGCGACCTACGCCCTGTTCGGCGCGATCTCCCTCGGCCTGCTCTCCCGGATCGGCGGCGGCGCCCGGGCCCGGGCCCGCACCCTGCTGCTCACGCTGCCCGCGGCCTACCTGCTGATCACCCTCGGAACGCTGCTCGCCGTGCGCTCGTGGGCGGCCGCCGTCGGCATGCTGGGCATCGGGTTCGCCGTTGCCTACAGCTCGGTCGGCGGGCCCCGGCTGGTCGGTCTCGCCAACGGCCTGCAGCTCCTCTACATCCTGCCGTGCTTCCCGCCGTACCGACCGGACGACCTGCCGTTGCGGCTGATCGGCGTCACCGCCGGGATCGTGCTGCTCGCCGCCGCCGAGCGGCTGCTGTGGCCGGTGCCGCCGCCGGTCGACTACCGCGACCGGCTCGCCCGCGCCGCCGCCGCGGTCGCCGACCTCGCCGACCGCACCGCGGTCGCCGTCGCGGCACCCCCCGGCCGCCCGGTCGAGGACCGCGCCCCGCCCGGCACCGCGGACGGCCGACCCGACCCCGCCGCCGAGGCGATGGACGACCTGCGGTTCTCCCGGATCCCGCTGATGGAGCGTCCGGCCTCCGCGAGCGCCGCCGACCGCGCGCTCTCGCACGCCGCGACCGCCCTCCGCCACACCCGTGCGCAGCTGCTGCGGATCGGCCGGGTCAACGACCTCGCCGGCCCGCTGCCGCAGGCCGCCGCACTGGTCCGCGCCGCGGCGCGGGCCGTCCGTGCCGCGGGAGAGGGCCTCCGGAACGGTCGACCGGTGCCCGGGACGGACCCGATCGAGACCGCCATCGCCGCCTTCGAAGCCGTCCGGACCACCCCGTTCCACCCGGAGGGCGCCCCCCGCCCCGCCCCCCGCCCCGCCGCCGACCCGGGCGCCGGCGCCGGACACATCGGGCCGTACCGCACCTCCGACCCCGCGGAGGCGGCGACCGCCGCCCGGCTCGGTCTCGGCAGCATGGCCCTTGAGGCCGCCGAGGGCGCCCGCTTCCTCACCCTCGCCGTACGGATCAGCCGGCGCGCACCGCTGCCGCCCGACCCGACGCCGCCCGCCGAGCGGCCGGGCCCGTTCTGGTACGGCCACGAGCCGGCCGTCCGGCTCTGGTGGGCGCGGTTCCGGGCCAACCTGACCTCGCGCTCGGTCTACTTCCAGAACGCCGTCCGTACCGCCGCCGCCCTCGCCGCAGCCCGCCTGCTCGTGGGCGGCCTCGACCTCACGCACGGCTTCTGGGTGCTGCTCGCGACCCTCACCCTGATGCGGACCACCGCCGCCGACACCGGCATGACCCTGCGGCCAGCGCTCACCGGCACGCTGTGCGGGGCGGCCGCCACCGCGGTGATGCTCATGCTGGTCGGGGACCGGCCGCTGTTCTACGCCGTCGCGCTGCCGGCCACCATGCTCACCGCGTTCACCCTGGGGCCGATCCTCGGCCTGGCCTGGGCCCAGGGCACCTTCACCATTGCGGTGGCCATGGTCTTCGCCCAGCTCGCGCCCGCCAGCTGGAAGCTCGCCGAGGCCCGGCTCGTCGACGTGGCGGCCGGCGCCGCCGTCGGCACCCTCACCGGGCTCTGCGCCTGGCCCCTCGGCGGCGCCCGCGAACTGCGCCGGCGCACGGCCGAGCTGCTCTCCGACAGCGCCGACGCGCTCCGCGAGACCGTCGCCGTGCTCACCGGCGGACCCGCCCCGGACGGAGCCGTGCGGCGGGCCCGCCGCTCCGCGGTCCTCACCGAGGCGACGTACGCCCAGTTCCGCTCCGAGCGCCACACCGTACCTCCCGATGCACCGGACTGGCAGGCGGCGCTGCTGACCGGCCAGCACACCGTCCGCGGCGCCGAGCAACTGCTCGCCCGGATCGCCCCGCACTCCCTGGTCGGCTGGCCCGGCGTCGCCGGCGCCCTCGTCCGCGACGCCGACACCGCGGCCGCCGCCTTCCGCCGGGAGGGCACCGCGCTGCGCGCCGGCCCGGGCTCGCCAGTCCCGCCGGACCCGCTCCTCGCCGAGGCACGCACCGCGCTGCTCGACGAGCGCATCATGGCGACCCGCCTGCCGCCGGACCCGGCGGCGCTGCACGCCGTGGACACCGCCGTCTGGCTGGTCGGCCTGGTCGACGACCTGTCCGCCGTGTCCGTCGGGAAGGCTCCGCCCGAGAGTGCGGTCAGCCCTCCCGCTCCGCCTCCTGCCCGGCCGGACGCGCACCCGGACGGCTCCGGGCCGCCTCGCTCTCCGCGGTGATCCGGGTGCCGGGGTGCCACAGCGCGCACAGGAAGGCCACGGCCAGCGCCGCGGCCATCCCGTACAGCACCGGCCGGTTCGCCGCCGCGAAGTCCGCGCGCAGCGCGTCCAGCAGTCCCGGGTCCACCCCGGTCGCCGCGGACCCGCCGCTGCTGGGGCCGGTGAGGCTCCTGGTGATCCGATCCGCGGTCGTGCGCGCCGCCTGCGCCGGCAGCCCGAGCTGCTCCAGCGTCTCGGTGACCCGGTTCGCCGTGGTGTGCAGCAGGACGGTGCCGAGCACCGCCAGGCTCACGCTCGCCGCGTAGTTCCGGACGGTCTGGGTGATCCCGGTGACCTCGCCGTACGAACGGCCGATCGCCCGGTTCACCGCGTCGGTGGAGGCGGGCGTCAGCAGCAGGCCGATGCCGGCACCGGAGAGCACGATCCACGGCCACTGCGCGCCCAGCGACAGATCGGTGATCTTCGCCGCCCAGATCGCGAACCCGACCGCCCCGACCGCGGTGCCCATCAGCATCGCCGGCCGGGCCCCGCGCCGGTCGAGGATGCGGCCGCCGATCTGCGAGGCCGGGCCGAAGCCGGCGAAGAACATCAGCAGGTACAGGCCCGCCTCGTTGGCCGAGTAGCCGAGCGCGACCTGCGCGTACACCGAGGCGAAGAAGAACACCGGGACGAACGCCATCATCGAGAAGAACAGCACCGCGTTGTCCGCCGAGAACGCCCGGTCGGCGAAGACCTGCATGGTGATCAGCGGGTCCCGGCTGCGCAGCTCCGCCAGCACGAACAGCACCAGCACCGCCAGGCCGCCGACGATGCACCCCCAGGTGGCGGCGCTGTCCCAGCCCCAGACGGCGGCCTGCTGCAGCCCGAGCACGCTCAGGCCCATGCCGACCGCGACCAGCACCGCACCCGGCCAGTCGATCGGCTCCGGGCGGGGCGTGTTGCGGATCCGGGCGAGGAAGGTCAGCACCAGGGCGACCACGGCCACCGGGACGTTGACCCAGAAGATCGCCCGCCAGGTCCAGCTGGTCAGCCAGCCGCCGAGGATCGGGCCGATCGCGGTCAGGCCGCCCGCCACCCCGAAGAACAGCGCCAGCGCCCGGCCGCGCCGATCCACAGCGAACACCTCGACCACCACCGCCAGCGCCGCCGGGAACATCAGCGCCGCACCCACGCCCTGCACCACGCGGAAGGAGATCAGCCAGGTCTCAGCCGCGCCGCCGGTCGGCACCGCCCCGCAGAGCGCCGAGGCCGTCACGAACACCACCGTGCCGACCAGCATCATCCGCTTGTGCCCGAGGATGTCGGAGATCCGCCCGCCCAGCGCGAAGAACGCCGCCAGCGCCAGCAGATAGGCGTTGACCACCCACGACATGGCCCCGGCGGACAGCCCGAGTTCGCGGATGATGCTGGGTGCGGCGATCGACACGATGGTCTGGTCGATGAACGTCATCGAGACGGCGAACAGCATGCCCGCCAGCGCGAGCCCCTCGCTGGTGCCGCCCCCGACCCGCCCGCCGTTGCCCGCAGCCACGCCGCTCTCCTTCCGTCCCGGTGTCCCGCCCCCGGCACTGCGGCGGTCACCCGGACGACACTGCCCGCCCCAAACCCCGGGGGCGCGTTGCGCCGCGAGGATGTCATCCGACCGGCGGACGGCGGCCTCCGACGGGGGCTGCCCGCCGGAGGCCGCCCGCCGGGACGGCAGAATGGGCGCATGCGCATTCGAGCGGCGATACTTGACGACTTCCCCCGGCTGCAGGAGATCGAGCGGGCGGCGGGGGAGCTGTTCCGCGCGGTCGGCATGCCGGAGATCGCGGCGGACGAGCCGTTCACCGCAGAAGAACTGACGGTCTTCCTGACGGCGGGCCTGGCCTGGGCGGCGGTGGACGGCGGCGACGTGCCGGTGGGCTACCTCGTCGCCGAGCACGTCGACGGAAACCTGCACGTCGAGCAGGTCTCGGTGCACCCGGCCGGCGCCCGGCGGGGCATCGGCCGGGCGCTGCTCGACCGCGCCGCCCGGCTCGCCGTCGACGAGGGCCTGCCCGCGCTCACCCTCACCACCTTCGCCGAGGTGCCCTGGAACGCGCCCTACTACGCCCGCTGCGGCTTCGTCACCCTGGACGAACCGGAGATCGGGCCGGAGCTGCGGGCCGTCCGGGCGCGGGAGGCGGCGCACGGCCTCGACCGGTGGCCGCGGGTCTGCATGCGACGGGCCGTCCGACCGCAGGACGGCCCGACCGGCTGATCCGGCGTCGGCCCGGGGCAGGCGTCAGCCGGCCGTCAGTCGGTCGTCGGCGCCGGGAGGTCCAGGGTGAAGCTGAAGCGATCGCCGCGGTAGAGGGTGCGCACCTGCTCCAGCGGGGCGCCGACGGTGTCCCGGCTGCGGCGGTGCAGCAGCAGCATCGGCAGGGCCGGCGGGGTGCCGATCAGCAGGGCCTCGCGCGGGGTGGCGAGGACGGTCTCGATCCGTTCCTCGGCGCCGCCGAGGCCCAGGCCCTGGTCGCGCAGGTACCGGTAGAAGGAACCGGTGGGGTCGAAGTCCCGGTCCAGCCGCGGCACCCGGGCAGCGGCGACATAGGTGCTCTCCAGCCCGACCCGCTCCTCGTCGGCCCGCAGCACCCGCTCCAGGTGCCAGACCGGCTCGCCCCCGGCCAGCCCGAGCCGGGCGGCCAGCGCCGGATCGGCGGGGACGCGGTCCAGCCCGATCAGCGTGCGGTCCGGCCGCAGGCCGTGCCGGCTGACGCCCTCCGTGTAGCTCGCCAGCGACAGCGGCTGCTCGATCTTGCGCCCGGCGACCACCGTGCCCCGCCCGCGGCGGCGCAGCCGGCCCTCGACCAGCAGCTCCCGCAGAGCCTGGCGGACGGTCGCCCGGGCCACCCCGTACCGGGCCGCCAGGTCGACCTCGGTCGGCAGCAGCCCGTCCGCGCCGAGCTCGTCGAGCAGCGCCTCCAACTCGGTCTTGACCAGGTAGTACTTCGGCACGCGGCCGTGCTCCGGGACTCCGGAACGGGCGGCCGCGAGCGGCGGTTGCGGGATGCCGTGGCTCACGCCGACACCGTACAAGCAAGCGGACCCGCCCAGGCACGGAAGATAACGGGGCGGTAACGGATATGGACTGAACTTCGGGAGCTGTTCACGCGCCGATCCCTTCGGCGCGACGGAGGGATCGCCCGCGGGGCCCAGGCTCTCTGCCGGTGGCGGTGCGCCGACCCACAGCCCCCGCCGCCGCTCCACGTTCGTGTCCTGTCCCACGCCGACTCCCCAGGAGCCCCGTGCGCACGTCCCGACACCTCCGCACCCTGCTCGCCGCCGGCGCCGTCACCGCGGCCCTGCTGCCGCTGACCGGCGTCACCGCGTCCGCCGCCACCGGCCCCTACAAGGGCCTGCCGAACGGCACCAAGCAGGCCAAGACGCTCGTCATCGGCATCGACGGCACCCGCTACGACAAGCTGCTCGCCGCGGACGCCGCCAACCTCAAGGCACTGATGGCGGGCGGCCTCACCGCCACCTCGAACCTGTACGCCAACCCGCTGGCGCCCACCCTGTCCGGCCCCGGCTGGTCGACCATCGCCACCGGCGTCTGGCCGGACAGGCACGGCGTCAAGGACAACACCTTCTCCGGCTCGCACTTCGACCTCTACCCGGACCTCGCCACCCGCCTGGAGACCGCCGCCCCCGCCGCCTCCACCCTGGTGGCCGCCTCCTGGAACCCGATCACCGGCACCGTCTTCAACGGCCGCGCCGACCTGCGCATCCCGGAGAGCGAGAACGACGCCAAGACCGCCTCCGACGCGGCCGACTACCTCGCCAACGGCAGCCCCGACACCGTCTTCCTCCACTTCGACCAGGTCGACGAGGCCGGGCACAGCCACGGCGGCGCCAGCCAGCAGTACCTGGACGCCATCCACACCGTCGACGGCCTGGTCGGCCAGGTCGTCACCGCCCTCAAGTCCCGCCCCACGTACGGCTCCGAGGACTGGCTGATCCTCGTCACCACCGACCACGGCCACACCGACGCGGGCGGCCACGGCGGCAACAGCGCCTACGAGCGGCGCACCTTCGTCATCGCCGACGGCGCCGGCCACACCCCCGGCTCCACCCGCCAGGACGTCAAGCTCGTCGACATCGCGCCGACCGTCCTGAAGCACGAGGGCGTCGCCGTCGACCCGGCGTGGAAGCTCGACGGCAAGCCGATCGGCGACATCGTCCCGGACGCCTTCGACGCCCTGCGGCCGAGCCTGCAGAGCCGCGCCGACGAGACGGGCATCCCCGCCACCGTCAAGGGCTGGACGCACACCCCGCCCGCCGGCTGGAGCATCGACAACTCGGCCATGCCGACCGGCGGCGTCACCGAGTGGCGCGGCTGGGCCTTCGCCACCGACGAGTTCTGGACGGCAGCGCAGCTCGGCCAGGCCCGCGAGACCAACGTCCGGGCCCGTGACGTCTTCGCCGTCGCCGACTCCGACGAGTGGGACGACAAGTCGCACGGCGCCGGCCAGTTCGACTCCACCCTGATCAGCCCGCGCCACCGGCTCAACGGCGCCACCACCGCCACCGTCCGCTTCGCCACCGACTACCGGATCGACGGCCCGCAGACCGGCGACGTCTTCATCTCGTTCGACTCCGGCACGCCGCAGCTCCTCAAGTCCTACCGGGCCGACACCAACACCTTCGAGAGCATCCCGGTGACCGTGCCCGCCGGGGCCACGACCGCCCAGCTCCGCTTCCGCTACACCGGCACCAACAGCGCCTTCTGGACCGTCGACCAGGTCTCCTTCGACCTCTGACCGTCCGCTGCCCGGCGGGGCCCGCGCCCGGCGTGGCCCCCGCCCCTCAGACCGCCGCCGGCGTACGGCGCTCCACCCGCTCGGCCGCCGCCCGGGCCCCGATGCCGAGGCCCGCCGCCGCCAGGCCGAAGAGCGCCGTCGCCGGATTCACCCACCCGGGCACGGTGGCGTTGCCATAGGACTTCCCGCTCGCCAGCCGGCACTCGAAGCGCACCGGGACGAAGCCGACCTCCCAGTCGACGACCTGCCCCCAGCGCTCCGCCGGGCCGGTCCGGCAGGGCTGCGGCGGCGCGGAGTCCGCCCCGCCCCTGCCCGCGTCCATCGCGTCGAGCCCGACCAGCGCCAGCCCGCACATGTAGGCCGCCACGGCGCCCGCCGCGGCGGCCAGCGCCAGCCCGCGCACCAACCACGCCCCCCGGCGCCGCCGCGCGGCCCGCCCCAGCGACACCAGCGCCAGGACCACCAGCACCACCGCCAGGACGAGCCCCGCCAGCGCCAGGAACAGCAACAACACACCCACGAGCGACCCCCTGACGGCCTGCCGCCGGGCAGCCCGTTCGCCGACACACCGTCAGCGACCCTACCCCGCCGCGTCGCGGGGCCGTCCCGACGTCACCGACCCGTCGCCGCGGGTGGGGGCTTTCCCGCGGTGAACGCCGGCTTGCCGCTCCCATCGGCTCCCGCTGCTTCGGCCGCTGATCGACGTCCTCCGGCCACCGAGGGACCGGCCGCCGTGTCCGCCGTACCGGTCAAGGTCGGCCGGACCGCTGCGCCGATCGGGTGGACTGTCCTGTCCTGGCCAACCCCGGGGCCGGTTCGTGCCGAAAAGGTCATGACGGCCGTTCTTCGATCGCTCGGCCGGCGCATCATCAGAAAAGCTCGACACGACAGGAGTCCACCATGACCGCACTGCGCACCGCCCTGGCCCTCGCGGCCGCCGCCGGCACCCTCGTCCTGGGCGCCGCTGCCGGCCCGGCCTCGGCGAGCGCCGGGGCCGAGGGCGTGGCCACGAACTCGCCCGGTGTGCTGTCCGGCAACGTCATCCAGGTCCCGGTCCACATCCCGGTGAACGTCTGCGGCAACTCGATCGGCGTCGTCAGCATCCTCAACCCGGCGACCGGCAACGTCTGCGACAACGCCGGCTGACACCCCGGCACCGCCGACCTGCCGACCCCGGGCCCGCCGTCACACACCGCGGCCCGGGGTCGGCAGCCCATCCCCGCGCCCACCGGCGACGGGTCAGGAACCGCCTTCGAGGTCGGCCTGGTAGCGGGACCGACCGCAGAACGCGCCGCCGTAACCGGTGATGTCGACCCGCCCGGTGAGCCGGTCACCGGAGGCGGTCACCCGCATCGAGCCGGAGACCGGCGCGAACGGGCAGGCCGCCAGGCCGGAGGAGACGGTGTAGTGGTTGCCGAGGGTGGCCGCGATCCGCTGGTCCGGCTGCACGGTCACGGTCGAGCCGCTCACCTCGACGTACGCCAGGTCGAGGTGGGCCGCACTCGCCCCCGGGTTGCACGCGGAGTTGCTGCCGAACCAGATCGCGCCGACCTCGGGCCGGGCGGCGGGCGAGCCCGAGATCAGGCAGACGTCCACCGCATTGACGCCGTTGGTGGTGCCGACCTCGCTGATGGTGCCGAGGATCCGGACGGTGCCCCGGCGGCTGAAGGAGCGTCCGCCGGCCACCCCCGTGATCGTCACGTCGTAGCTGCCCGAGGGCCCGTCCGCCGCCGCGCCCGACCCGGAGCCCGCGTCGCTGCCGTCGTCGGAGGAGCCGTCCGAGGAATCGTCCGAGCCGGCGGGGGAGGACTCATCGGCGGAGGCCTCCGGGCCGCTCTCCTCCGCGGAAGGCGTGGGCGTGGCGGACTCCTCGTCCGGCGAGGGCGAGGCCGAGTCGGCGGGCGACCCGCTCGGCGAGGCCGGGTCCGAGGACTCCGACGCCGTCCCCGCCGACAGCACCGGGCGGTCGGCGGAGCCGGACGAACCGCCGCTGCCGCACCCCGCGACCAGCAGCACCGCCGCCACCGCACCCCACACCGCACGTCTTCTCCGCCCGGCCATCTCCGGCCCCTCCCTCACCCGGGGCCGCGCCGCCCCGGCAGCCCGCATCCGGCAGGGGCGACAGCGTGGCAGTAATCGTGCTTGTTCGAGCCGGTTCGGGCGAAGTGCTGCGGATGTGTGACCCGGTGTGCCACGGCCGCCGCGCGGCCCCGGCCCGACCCTCTCCCGGCCCTTGCGCGGCCCCGTCCGTCCGTCGCCTAGGCTCTTCGGGTGATCACCTTCTCCGCGCCGGTCTCCGGCGACGTCCTGATGCGGCCCGTCGTCGTGGAGGACGCCGAGGCGCTGTCCCGCGCGCTGCTCCGCAACCGGGAGTACCTGCGCCCCTGGGACCCGCCGCGCGACGAGGACTACTTCACCGCGGCCGGCCAGCGCACCCGCCTGCACGACCAGCTGGTCCAGGCCGAGACCGGGCGGATGGCGCCCTGGGTGCTCGTCAGCGGGGACGAGATCGTCGGCGCCCTCGCCCTCACCAACATCGTGCGGCTGCACCTGCAGAGCGCCAACCTCGGCTACTGGGTGGATGCGGCGATGGCCGGCCGCGGTCTGGCCTCCGCCGCCACGCTGCTCGCCTGCCGGGCCGCGGAGAGCGAGCTCGGCCTGCACCGCGTGGAGGCCGGCGCGGCCGCCACCAACACCGCCTCGCAGCGGGTGCTCGCCAAGTGCGGCTTCGAGCGGATCGGCACCGCCACCGGCCTGCTCTTCCTCGACGGCGCCTGGCAGAACCACGTGCTGTACCAGAAGCTCCTCAACGACCGTCCGCCGCGGACGGACTGACCTCCCCCGGGCCGCGGCCGTCCTCGGTGCCTGCCTCGGTGAACGCCTCGGCCTCGGCCGGTCTGCTGGCGGCGGACCGCCCGGGGAAGGCCCGGGCGTCAGCCCGCACAGGGGCAGGCGGTGGCGAGGACCTCGGCGACGGCCTCGCGGACGGCGTGGGCGTGGGTGAGCCGGACAGGGGCGGCGTCGGGGGCGGGCCGGACGCCGCGGTCGGCGAGCAGGTAGAGGACGCGCAGGGTGCGCACGGTGTTGGAGGCGTGGGCGGGGACGGGGCCGGGCCGGCCGGCGGCGAAGTCGGCGGTGATCGGGGTCAGCCAGTCCACGGACTGCCGTTCGGTCAGTTCCGGGCGGGTGAGGGTGAGGGCGACCGCCAGGCCGAGCCGGTCGTCCTCCATGGCGTCGAAGACGTGGTCGGTGGGGGCGAGCAGCCGGTCGCTGGCCAGTTCCAGCAGCTCGGCGGGCTCGGTGTGCGGGCTGCGGCCGTAGGCGCCCAGCAGGTCGGCGCCGTGGGCGGCGGCGTGCAGCCAGCCGAGTTCCGGGTCGTGGCCGCGCAGGTCGGTCTCGGTGCGGTACCAGGTGGCGAAGGCCCGCTGCCAGGCCGGGTCGTGGTCGCCGAGCCGGACGAGTCGGGCCAGGATGAGCGGGGCGAAGGTGCGGGCCTGGATCGCGGGGTCGGTGAAGCGTTCCGCCATCTCGTCGCCGAGGCGGTGCCGGATCTCGGGCAGCAGCCGGGGTATCCAGCGGTTCAGCAGCACGTACGCCTGTTCGTCCCTGACCGCCGGATCCGGTGAGCGCAGGTCGGCGCTGAGCGCGGCCACCAGCTCGGGCTCGGGCCGCAGGGTGTCGTCGTCGAGGAAAGGGCGCCACCGGGTCACCCGGCCGATGCTAGGGGAGGACGGCAGGGGTCCGGACCCGCCGATCGGCGGGGCGCCGGCCCGCCGTCAGCGAGGTTCGCGATCAAGCGCGGTGACGTCCGGTCAGCCGTTGCCGCGGGTGTCGTACCCGGCGGCCGGCCGGTCGGCGGATATCGTCGAAAGGCCCCCTTGCCCCGCAGAGTGCCCCGCCAAGAGCCCCCCGAAGTGTTCTCCGAAGTGCCCTCCGAACGGGAGTCGTGGTTGCCGGTGGCGACGATGTCCACGCAGTGGCCCCGCTACGTCCGGGTGGCGCCGTGGCTGCTGGTGGTCGGTGGCCTGGTCTGGGACTCGCTGGCGACCGCCGACTACTGGGGCGACCCGATGATGGCGGCGGCCTCCGTGCTGGCCGGCGCGCTGCTGCCGCTGCGGGACACGGTGGCGGTCGGCGCGGCGAGCTCGGTCGGCGTGCTCGTGCTGACCTCCCGGGACGGCACGATCGGCACCACGGCCGGCTGGCTCGAACTCGCCAACACCGTGTTCGCCGCGCTGATCGGCCTCTGGGTCAACCGGGTGGTCGCCCGGCACGGGCGGCGGCTGGCGGTGGTGCGTTCGGTGGCCGAGGCGGCGCAGCAGGCGGTGCTGCCCGCGCCGCCCGCCCGGGTGGGGCGGTTGGCGGTGGCGGCCTGCTACCGGGCGGCGCAGACCGAGGCGCTGATCGGCGGGGACGCCTACGCCGTGCAGGACACCCCGTTCGGAGCGCGGGTGCTGATCGCCGACGTCCGGGGCAAGGGTCTGCTGGCGGTGGCGGCGGTGTCGGTGCTGCTGGGGGCGTTCCGGGAGAACGCCGAGCGGGCGCCGGACCTGCTCGCCCTGGCCGACGCGTTGGAGCGCTCGCTGGCGCGGGAGAGCGCCGGGAGCGAGGAGGAGGTCAGGACCGAGGGCTTCATCACCGCGCTGCTGGGCGAGGTCGATCCGGCGGTCGGCGGCCTTCGGCTACTGAACTGCGGCCACCCGGGGCCGTACCGGCTGGCCGCGGGGGGCGGTCCGGTCGCCCTGCTGGCGGCGAGCGACCCCGGGCTGCCGCTCGGCATGGGTGCGCTCGGGATCCCGCGGTCGGCGCCGGACGCCTGGCCGTTCGCGGACGGCGACACCCTGCTGCTGGTGACCGACGGGGTGACCGAGGCCCGGGACGGCGCTGGGGAGTTCTACGACCCGGCGGCGCGGCTGCCCCCGCTCGGGCCGTTCGACCGTCCGCAGCCGCTGATCGACGCGCTGGTGGTGGACGTGGAGCGGTGGACGGGCGGCCCGCGGGACGACGACATGGCCGTCCTCGCGGTGACCCGGCGCCCCTGAGCTGCCGATCTGGAATTTTCGTCCAGACTGGACGTATAGTCCAGACATGGAGACGGACGCCGTGGAGACGGAACAGAGAGATCCGCGGGTGCGCCTGTGGGGCCCGGTCTGCCAGGCCGTGGCGCTCCTGCTCGGCCCCTGGGCCGAGGTGGTGCTGCACGACGCCGAGCGCGACCGGGTCCTCGCGGTGTGGAACCCGCACACCGACCGCGCCCCCGGCGACCCCTCGCTGCTCGGCGAGCTCGACCGCCTGGAGCCCGCCGCGCACGACGTCTTCGGCCCGTACGAGAAGCTGCTCGCGGACGGCCGCCGGCTCTCCTCCGTCAGCGCCGTGCTCCGCACCGAGGACGGCCGCCCGTCCGCGGTGCTCTGCGTCAACCTCGACCGCACCCCGCTCGACGAGGCCGCCGCGGTGCTCAGCCGGTTCGCCGCCCCGACCGTCGAGCGCCCCGAGCCGCTGTTCGAACAGGACTGGACGGAACGCGTCCACGAGATCGTCGGCCGATACGTCCGCGAGCACGGCCGCCCCGTCGAGCGCCTCGGCCGCGCCGAACGCCTCGACGTGCTGGCCGAACTCGACCGGGCCGGCGTCTTCGGCGTCCGCCGCGCCGTCCCCGTCGTCGCCACCGCCCTCAAGGCCTCGCGCTCCACCGTCTACGCGCTGCTCGCCGACCTCAGATCCCCCCGGAGCCCCCGATGACCCGACTTCCCGACTTCCGCCTGGAGACCTACTTCTCCCGCTGGGAGTTCACCGCCCGCCACCACCTCACCGCCTCCGACGCGCAGACCATGCCGATGGCCGAACTGCTCGGCCTCGCCGACGCCGAGGACCTGCACGCCTGGCAGAACCTCACCCTCGGCTACACCGAGACCTTCGGAGACCCCGGCCTGCGCGCGGCGATCGCCGACATGTACGAGACCGTCGGCCCCGACGACGTGATCTGCTTCGCCGGCGCCGAGGAGGGCCTCTACATCGCCATGCAGGCCCTGCTCGACCGCGGCGACCACGCCGTCGTTCTCACCCCCAACTACCAGTCCGCCGAGACCATCCCGCTCGCCCTGTGCGAGGTCACCGGCGTCGCCCTGGACGAGAAGCAGGACTGGGCGCTCGACCTGGACGCGGTCACCGCCGCGCTGCGCCCCACCACCCGGGTGGTGTCCGTCAACTTCCCCAACAACCCGACCGGCAAGGTGATCGACCGCGCCGACCTCACCGCGCTCGCCGCCCTCTGCGAGGAGCGCGGCATCCACCTGTTCAGCGACGAGGTCTACCGCGGCCTGGAGCGCGACCCGGCCCGTACCCTGCCGCAGGCCGCCGACCTGGCGCCGAGCGCCCTCTCGCTCAACGTCACCTCCAAGGCGTTCGGCCTGCCCGGCCTGCGGATCGGCTGGATCGCCTGCCGCGACCGCGCGCTGCGCACCCGGTTGGAGCGGGCCAAGCACTACACCACGATCTGCAACGCCGCCCCCAGCGAGATCCTCGCCCGGATCGCCGTCAAGGCCCGCACCCACCTGCTGGCCCGCAGCCGCGGCATCATCGCCGCCAACCTGCCGCTCTTCGACGCCTTCTTCGCCGAGTTCCCCGACCTCTTCGAGTGGCGGGCCCCGGACGGCGGCTGCGTCGCCTTCCCGCGCTACCTCGGTGCGGACGGCGTCGAGGCGTTCTGCACCCGGCTGGTCGAGGAGGCCCGCGTGCTGCTGCTGCCGGCCGCCATCTACCGCTCCGAGCTCACCGACACCCCCGCCGACCGGTTCCGGATCGGTATCGGCCGCCGCGACCCGGAGCCCGCCCTGCGGGCCTTCGCCGACTGGCTGCGGGCCCGCCGGTGAGCACCGCCGGTCTCCTCGCCCGGCTGCCCGCCGCGCTCCGGGAGGTGCCGTACGTCGGGGCGCGCTTCCCCGGCTCGCGGGCGGTCGCCGAGCGCCCCGGGCTCGAACACGGGGCCAACTGCCAGCTGTTCGCCTACGCGGTGCTCGCGCACTTCGGCCTGCGGGCGCCCGCGCTGCGCTCCAGCGACCTGTGGGAGGACACCGCGAGCACCGTCCGGGCCGCCGACCCGCGCCCGCTCGACCTGCTGCTCTTCAACGCCGACGAGGACCCGTGGGGCGCGCACGTCGGCGTGCACGCCGGTTGCGACACCGTGCTCCATCTCTGCGCCGAGGCCGGTCGCCCGGCCCTGTGGAGCCTCGCCGACTTCGCAGCCCGCGAGCGCTACCGGGTGCTGCTGGGCGCCAAGCGGGTCACCGTCCGGGCACCCGCCGGCTGACCGGCCGGTGACCCGGCCGTCCGGGCGGCCGTCCGCGGATTGGTAGATTGTCCGGCGCAGCAGTGCCCCGGTCGAACCGCACCCACCGGAGGGGAACCTCGTGTCACAGCCGTCCACCACACCGTCGGTCGGACCGGAGCCGGGGCGGACGCCGCCACCGCCCGCGCCGCCTACGAGCAGCTCCGCGCCCGCGGCCTCAAGCTCGACCTCACCCGCGGCAAGCCCTCGCCGGAGCAGCTGGACCTCTCGGACGCGCTGCTGACGATCCTGAAGCCGGGCGACGTGCGCTCCGCGGACGGCACGGACTGCCGAAACTACGGCGGTCTGCAGGGCCTGGCCGAGCTCCGCGCGGTCTTCGCCGAGCTGCTCGACGTGCCCGCCGACCAGCTGTTCGCCTGCGGCAACGCCAGCCTCTCGGTGATGCACGACGTGGTGGCGCACGCGATGCTCGCCGTCCTGCCGGGCGCCAAGCAGCGCTGGGCGGACGAGGACGAGGTCCGCTTCCTGTGCCCGGTGCCCGGCTACGACCGGCACTTCACCATCTGCGACCGGTTCGGCATCACCATGGTGCCCGTCCCGCTGACCGGCGAGGGCCCGGACATGGACGTCGTCGAGGAGCTGGTCGCGTCCGACCCGCGGATCAAGGGCATGTGGTGCGTGCCCAAGTACAGCAACCCCACCGGCGAGACCTACAGCGACGAGACGGTCCGCCGGCTCGCCGCGATGCCGGCCGCCGCGCCCGACTTCCGGCTGTTCTGGGACAACGCCTACGCGGTGCACCACCTGACGGAGGAGCGCACCCCGCTGCTGCCGATCCTGGCGGCCTGCGAGGCGGCCGGCCACCCCGACCGGGCCTTCCTCTTCGCCTCCACCTCCAAGATCACCGTGGCCGGCGCCGGCGTGGCCTTCCTCGGCTCCTCGCCCGCCAACATGGCCTGGTACGCCCGCCTCGCGGCCGCCCAGACCATCGGCCCCGACAAGGTGAACCAGCTGCGGCACGCCCGCTTCTTCACCGACGCCGCCGCGGTCGAGACCCACATGGACGGCCACCGGCAGCTGCTGGAGCCCCGCTTCGCCGCGGTGTACGACGTGCTGGAGCGCGAGCTCGGCCCGCTCGGCATCGCCACCTGGACGCGCCCGCTCGGCGGGTACTTCGTCAGCCTGGAGGTGCCCGAGGGCTGCGCCTCCGAGGTCGTCCGGCTCGCCAAGGAGGCCGGCATCGCGCTGACCCCGGCGGGCGCCGCCTTCCCCGGCGGCAAGGACCCGCGGGACAGCCAGATCCGGCTGGCGCCGTCCTTCCCCTCGGTGGACGAGGTGCGTTCCGCCATGGAGGGCGTGGCCGTCTGCGTCCGCCTCGCCGCCGCCGAGCGCGCCGCGGCCTGACGCCGCACCAGCTCCCCGCACCCGCCCGCGCCGGGCGGGTGCGGGGAGCCGCCGGCCCGCTCAGACGGTGGACCGCGCGGGCTCCGGCGGGGCGGGTTCCGGCCTCGGCGCGAGCCTGAGCGTCACCACGTAGGAGACCACCACCGCGACGATCACCAGCGGCATCACGGTGAGCCCCTCCGCGCCGAGCAGCAGGCTGGCCAGCAGTACGCAGGTCATCGGCAGCTTCAGCATCGCCACGCTCATCGCCCCCACGCCCATGGCGAACCCGGTGGTGGTGTCCACCCCGGGCAGGTGGGCCAGCGCCATCCCGCCCGCCCCGCCGATGAACACCGCCGGGAAGACGGGACCGCCGCGGAAGGCGCCGAGCGACAGGCCGTACGCCAGCGACTTGCAGACCACCAACAGCACCAGGACGCCCGCCGTGTACGCCGCATGGTCGTCAAGCAACGGCCCGATCGTGGACTCGCCGGAGTACAGCACCATCGAGATCGGCTTGTCGGAGATCGCCGCGAACAGCAGGGCGAGCAGGCCGACGAGCACGCCGACCAGCACGGTGAGCGGCAGCCGCCGCCGCTCCACCACCGGTTGCAGCCGCAGCGAGGACCGGCGGATGCCCTCGCCCAGGAACGCCGCGACCAGGCCGACCAGCAGCGCCCAGCCGAACTCGGAGAAGGTCGGCCGGTTGGCCTGCGGCACCTGGTGCAGGGTCAGCGAGTAGGTGCCGAGACCGGTCCAGTTGCCGAGGCCGGTGAAGATCAGCGAGCCGACGCCGGCCGAGAGCAGGCCGGGTACGAGCACCACGCCGAGCATCGGGCCGCCCAGCCCGGAGGCCTCCATCAGCAGGAACGCCCCGATCAGCGGGGAGCCGAGCAGTTCGCTGATCGCCGCGAAGCTGCCGGCCGCGCCCAGCACGCTGACCGCGGTCGGCGGCGCGTCGCGCTTCAGCAGCCTGATCGCGCCGACCGCGATCCCGCCGCCGAGGGCGATCAGCGGCGCCTCCGGGCCGAGCACGATGCCGAGGCTGAGTCCGACGATCGCGGCGATGGCCACCCCGGGCACCGTCGCGAACGAGGGCGTGCCACCGGTCTTGAGCCCCTCGGCCGGCTTGTGGCCTCCGCCGCCCGGCAGGTACCGGATGGTCAGGGCGACCACCACACCCGCCACGGCGAGCAGCGGCACCGCCCACCAGTCCGGCGTGCCGTCGAAGCCGAGCCCCTTCGGCAGATCGTCGTAGACCAGCGACTGGAGTTCGGAGACGAGGGCGAGGAAGCCGAACGCCCCGGCCGAGATCGGCACACCCAGCAGCGCCGCGAACACCAGCACCGCGACGTAGCCCCGGGTGCGGACGATCGCGAACGGGTCCTGCGACGCGGGATCGGGTTCCGCGGGCGGTCCGGCCGGCATGTGCATCGTCTCCTCGGCGTCAGGGCCCGGCGGGAACGCCGGGCGCCCGCGCCTGTGTCAGGTGATACCACGTCATGCCCGGCCGTCCGGGCCGCTGCGCGCCGCGGTCATCCGTCCGGCCGCGCCCGGTCACGGTCGCGGGCGGCGCCGGCAGACGGTCAGTCGGACTCGGCGGCCGGGTCCGCCGCCGGGAGCCGGCCCGCGCGGACGGCCTTGAGCAGCGCCTTGTGGTCGCGCTCGTTCTGGTCGGCGTACGCCTCGGCGAAGTCGGCGAGCGCCCGGTCGAAGACGTCCTTGCCGCCGAGGTAGGCGGCGATGGCGATCCGGTCCCCGGAGCGGGCGTGGGCGCGGGCCAGGGTGAAGCCGCAGAGCTGGCCGAAGGCCTGCATGCCGCGGGGCTGCATCTGCTCGGCGACCGCGATGCCCTTCCAGTCGCGCAGCTGGCGGACGTAGAAGTCACGGCGCTTGCCGTCGATGCCGTCCACCCGTTCCCAGCCGAGGAAGATGTCGCTGGCCGCCTGCATCAGCCGCTGGCCGGACACCACGCGTTCGCCCTGGTTGCGGTAGAGGCTGGCGCCGACGTGCGGGGCGAGCACCGAGGTGTCCGCCTCCTTGGCCTGCAGGAAGAGCGGGTCGCGCCCGTCCCGGCCGAGCAGCAGGAAGATCCAGCAGCGGGTCCCGACACTGCCCACGCCGACCACCTTGCGCGCCACGTCCACCAGCCGGAAGTTCTCCAGCAGGTAGCGTCGGTCGGAGGGAATGGTCTTGCCGTAGCGCCCGACCAGACTGCGGAAGAGCTCCATCAGCGCGTCGCGCTCGAGATCCGGCAGGAGCTCGGAGATCGGCGTGAGCAGCGGCGGGTCCGCGGCGATCCGCGGCATGCCGTCGATGGTCTCGGTGAGCTTCTCGAAGGCCTGCAGGCTGTCCCGCGTCCGGGCCTTCGCCATCGCCTGGGCGAGGCCGCGCTGGCCCCGCTTCGGGGCGTGCTCGGCGGCCAGCTCCTGCAGGGTGTCCGCGTCCATCCGGGCATACCAGACGTCCAGGTTCCGCATCTCGGCGAACCGGGCCATCGACTCACGGTACTGACGCACGGTGGCCCGCACGATGTCCGACCGCTCGGCGTCGTCGAAGCCGTTCGCCCGTCCCGCGATGACCAGGCTCGCCGAGAGCCGCTTGACGTCCCACTCCCAGGGCCCGGGCAGGGTCTCGTCGAAGTCGTTGATGTCGAACAGCAGCTGGCGCTCCGGGGAGGCCAGCAGCCGGAAGTTCAGCATGTGGGCGTCACCGCAGAGTTGGGCGTGGATCCCGGAGTCGGGGCTGCCCGCCAGGTCGGAGGCCATGATCGCGGCGGCGCCGCGGTAGAAGCGGAAGGGCGACTCGGACATCCGGCTGTAGCGGATCGGCACCAGCTCGCTCACCCGCTTGGCCGACTGCGCCTCCAGGATCGCCAGCGGATCCGGCCGCTCGGGGCCCGGCCGGTACTCGGCATGGCTGGAGCGCGGCGCCGTCCGCCGGGCCTCGCGCCCGCGCGCCGCGCGCTCCTCCGGCGTGGCATGCGCCGCCGGGGTCGCCGTGCTCTGGTCCTTCGCCATGAGGGCCTCCTGCACTGAAGGGGTGCGGCCGAACGCCGCCGCGCGGGGCGGCCGCGCACAGACCCTCCGATCATCGCCGCCCCCGTCCGATCCGGCCTGCCGTGCGGCCGCCGCCACCCGTACGCCCACCCCCGGTGGTGGCCGTACCGGGCCGCGCTTCTCCTGGGAGGGCGAACTGCCGCAGGCCCCGACCCGAGGAGAGTGCGATGGCGTCGAGCGAATCCGAGCCCGGCCCCGGCGAATCCGCGGCCGGCGGGCCTGGCCAGGGCAAGCCGCCGGAACCCGCCCCGCCGGGCGGACCGCCCCCCGGCGGCACCACCCCGCAGCCGCCCGCCGCCGAGCAGCCCACCGTGGTGACCCGCGGCGGCACGGACGAGGTGGCCGAGCTGAAGGCCCGGCTCGCCACCCTGGAGGCAACCACTCCGCCGCACAAGAGGGAGCACCACCGGTGGCGGACCTCCGGCGCCGTGGTGCTCATCGTCATCGCCTCGCTGCTCTCCATGCTGTCCGTGATGGCGGTGTGGACGGCCAACTTCGTCGGCGACACCGACCGGTACGTCCAGACCGTCGCCCCGCTCGCCACCGAGCCGGACGTCCAGGACGCCATCACCAACCGGGTCACCACCGTCGTGCTCGACCAGATCGACGTGAACGCCCTGGTGAAGCAGCTCTCGGACGCCGCCGCCCAGCAAGGCGTGCCGGAGAACCTGGCCGGGCTGATCGGCAACCTCAGCGGCCCCATCAAGAGCGGCCTCACCGACCTGGTCAGCTCGACCGTCCACAAGGTGGTGACCAGCGAGCAGTTCGCCACCATCTGGGCCGACGCCAACCGCCTGATCCACAGCACGCTCGACAAGGCGCTCACCGGCAAGGGCGGCGGCGCCGTCAAACTCGAGAACAACCAGGTCTCCATCGACCTGGCGCCCCTCATCGAGAAGGTGAAGACCCAACTGGTCGACTCCGGACTCTCCGTCGCCTCGAAGATCCCGGACGTCCACACCAACTTCGTGATCTTCTCCTCCAAGGACGTCGGCAAGATCCGGACGTACTTCCGGGTGCTGGAGATCATGGGCAACTGGCTGCCGATCGTCACGGTGCTGGTTGCCGCGGGCGGCGTCTTCCTTGCCGTCAACCGCCGCCGGGCGCTGATCGGCGCGGCGGTCGGCATCGCCCTCGCGATGCTGCTGATCGGCGTCGCCCTGACGATCTTCCGGGCGATCTACCTGGACCACCTGCCGCCGAGCGCCAACCAGGCGGCCGCGGGCACGGTCTACGACACCCTGATCCGGTTCATGCGTGCCGGAATCCGGGCGGTCGGTGCCGTCGCCGTGGTCACCGCCGTCGGCGCCTTCCTGATCGGGCCGTCGAAGGCCGCCGTCGCCGTGCGCACCGCCTGCCGGCGCGTCATCGGCGCCGTGCGCGAATCGCTGTACTCGCTCGGCATGAAGCTCGGCCCGGTCGGCCCGTTCGTGCACCGCTGGAAGCGGTGGCTGGGAGTGCTGATCCTCGTGGTCGCGGCCGTGGTGCTGGCCACCTGGAGCTACCCGACCTGGGCCGTGGTGGTGTGGATCACCGTGGTCGTGGCGATCGCCTTCGCCATCAGGGAGTTCCTGGACACCGGTCCCGAGGGCGACCGCGGAGCACCGCCCGCCCGGACGGGCGGACCGCCGCCCGCCACCGCCTGACCGCCCCGGGGGCGGGGCCGACCGCCCCGCCCCCCGCTCAGTCCGTTCCACGCCCGGCGCGCCGTCGTCCGATCCGCTGCCACGCCGCCCGCTGGGCGCGGAGCGCGAGCGTTCCGACCACCACCAGCACCCCGACGTTCAGCAGCAGCTGCAGGAACGACCCCCAGGACTTGTCCCAGTCCTCGAACGCCGCCGAGACGCTGACGTCCGCGGCCGCCGGAATGGTCGTCACAGAGATGAACACCCCGAGCAGCGCGCCGGTGCGCGCCTCGGTCAGCGAGACGATCCCCACCACGCCCGCCAGGCAGGCGACGACGACCGAGAAGAAGTCCGGCGTGCCGATCAGATGGGACACCGGCTGCAGACCCAGGTCGTACGCCCGCGACTGCAGGCCGAAACCCCGGATCAGCAGCGCGAACAGAAACGTGATCAGCATCGCCGCCAGGAAGCCGCAGACCAGTGCGGTGAGCCCGCGCCGGACGGCCCCCCGGTCGCCGCGGTCCAGACCCAGCGCCACCCCGACGATCGCCCCGTACTCCGGGCCGACCACCATCGCCCCCACGATCAGGATCTGCGAGTTGGTGACGATGCCGACCGCGCCGATCAGCGCCGCCACCACCAGGTACAGGTAGAAACTCGGCGCGTAGCCGCGCTGGGCACGGATCCGCGCCTCCACCGCAGCCCAGATCGGCGCGTGCGCGCGCCGGCCGAGACTGCGCCGGCCGGCCTCGGCGGCGGTGCCGTAGTACGCCAGGTCCACCGGTTCGATCACCACCGACCCGCGGCTGTCCAGGCCCAGCCCGTGCAGGCCGCGCAGCACCTCGTTGGCGCGGCCCGCCAGCACGTCGAAGGCCAGCGCGTCGCCGTCCGGGTGCCGGGCCGCGCCCGGCTGCACCACCAGGTTCAGCACGCACAGGTCGCCCGCGAGCAGCTCCACGACCCGCCCGGTCAGGTCCGGCGGACTCACCGCACGGACATGGATCGAGTCCACCCGGACCTCCCGCCGTTCCGACCCGCCTCCGGCCTCCAGTAACACCGCAGTTCGCGGCCCCGGGCGTGCAGGCGCGCCGGGCCGCGGCGGGCGCGGCTGGGCCGTCCGGTGGATAGTGGACCGAGCGGGGGACAGCCCGAGAGGGGACCTTCATGGACCGCTACCCGCCGATCGCCGACCACGGGCTGGTGGGCGACAGCCTGGTCTACCGCTACGACCCGGCCGCCTCGCCGGACGGACTGCGCGGCTCCGAGGGCACGTTCAGCCTCTGCACCTTCCTGTACGTCGACGCGCTCGCCCGCGCCGGGAGGCTGCGGCAGGCCCGCTACACCTTCGAGAAGATGCTCACCTACGCCAACCACGTCGGCCTGTTCGCCGAGGAGATCGGGCCCACCGGCGAGCAACGCGGCAACTTCCCGCAGGCGTTCACCCATCTGTCGCTGATCATGGCGGCCACCACCCTGGACGACGCGCTCGACCGGCTGCGCCGCTGAGCCGCGGCCTCCCTACGACGTGGGCGGGCTCAGCAGGACGGCCCTGTCGCCCGGGGCCGGGGTGGGGGTGCGGTCGTCGGTCACCGGGAGGAGGCGGCCGTCGGGTTTCACCAGGCAGAGGAGACGGTGGCCGTCGGGCAGGCCGCCGTTCACCGGACGGGTGGTGACGCGGGCGCCGTCCGCGTAGTGCCGGGCCACCTCCGGGCGGGTCAGGCCGCCGCCGAAGAGTGCCTCGCCGCCGGTGTACGGCGCCACCACGCCGCGGCTGCCCGCGGCCGGCGCCAGCCGGTACACCGCGCCCTCGAGCGTCTCGTGCAGGGTCATCGAGGCCAGCGCGTTGAAGTCGTCCTCCTCGGTGAGCAGCAGCACGCCGGTGATGCCCTCGAGTTCGGCGCCCGCGCCGGTTGCCGCGGCGAGCAGTTCGCCCGGCGCCAGCTCCAGTCCGGCCTCGGTGATGCGGGCCCGCTCCGCGTCCGCGCCGGCCCACATCAGCACGTCCAGGCCGAGCGAGCGCAGCGCCCGTCCGAGGTCGACGGCGAACGCGTCGCCGCCGACCAGCAGCGGCCGCGAGCGGGCCGGCCGCAGGACGCCGAGCCGTTCGGCGACCGGATAGGCCGTCAGCCCGTACACGGTGACGGTGGCGACGATCACCACGAAGGTGGCGGGCAGCAGCCGTTCCGCGCCGTCGACGCCCTTGGCGATCAGGGTGGCGGAGAACGTGGAGGCGGTGGCCGCGGCCACGATGCCGCGGGGCGCCATCCAGCCGACGAACAGCCGCTCGCCGCGGGACACGTCGGTGCGGAGCGTCGCCAGCAGCGCGACCGCCGGGCGGACGACCAGGACCAGCGCCGCGGCCAGACCCAGGGTGGGCAGCACCACGTGCCGCAGCGAGTCCGGGGTGACGGTGGCCGAGATGGAGACGAAGAGCAGGCCGATGATCAGCGAGACCAGGGTCTCCAGGAACGGCCGGCGGGCCGGCAGGTCGAGGCCCGGCAGGTTCGCCATCGCCATGCCCATCACCACCGCGGCGATCAGCCCGGTGTCGTCGCGCAGCGCGTCGCAGCCCGCCGCCGCCCCGATCACGGCGGCGAGCTGGGCGGTGGTGCCGAGGATCTCGTTCGGCCGCAGCCGGCGCAGCACCAGCCAGAGCGCCGCGGCGCCGACGGCGCCGCCCGCGCAGCCGACCAGGACGCTGAGCCAGAACCCGCCGAGCTGGCCGCGCAGCCCGTCCTCCCCGGAGGAGACGACGCCGTGGAAGACGAAGGCGCCGAGGATGCCGCCGACCGGGTCGATCAGCGTGCCCTCCCAGATCAGGATGCGCTGCAGCCGCTCGGTGGGCCGGACGAAGTTCAGCAGCGGCCCGACGACCGTCGGCCCGGAGACGACCAGGATCGCCCCGAGCATCACCGCGGAGCGCTCGGACATGTCGAGCAGCGGCGCCGCGAGGGCGGTCGCGGCCGCCCAGGTGACGATGGTGCCGAGCCAGATCAGCCGGACCACCGTCCGGCGGGTGTGCCCCTGCAGGCGGCGCAACTCCAGACCGAGGCCGGAGTCGTAGAGGATGACCGCGACGGCGAGCGAGACCAGCGGGGAGAACGCCGGGCCCAGCAGCAGCTGCGGATCGACGGTGTCGGTGAGCGCCCCGGCGGTGAAGCCGACGGGCAGCAGCACCAGCAGCGCCGGGATCCGCAGCCGGGCGGCGAGCAGCTGGGAGGCGGCGGCGAGCACCACGATCAGCCCGGTGCCGACCAGGATCTGATCGGCCGTCACGGGGCGGCCCCCTCGCCCGGGCCGCGGCCGCCCGCCACGTCGGCGTCGGTCAGCGGCTCCAGCACGCCGTGGGTGTCCAGCCGGTAGAGCACCACCAGGGCCGGACCGATCAGCACCACGGCGACCGCGCTGACGAACAGCAGCCACTTCAGCGGCCCGTCCGCGCCGGCGGCCCGCTGCACCGTCAGCGAGGTCGGCAGCAGGTACGGCTTCTGGGCGAAGCCCCACGCGGCGACCACCAGTACCACCGAGGCGACCGAGCTGTACCGCGCCCAGCCGGCGGACCGCCCCGCGACCAGCCATCCGGTGGCCGCGGCCGCCACCACCGCGGCGGCCAGCAGCGCGAGCCCGATCCCGTGGGTGAGCCCGTGGTGGACGTAGGAGGCGTGGTCGTCGGTCACCGTCAGCCCGATCAGCGCCAGGACGGCGACGGCGGCGAGGCCCGCCCAGGCCCGCAGCCGGAAGTACCGCACGAGGTCGGGCGCGTCGAATCGGCCGGCGTCGGCGGTGAGGAACACCGCCCCCAGGTAGGCGGTGGCGGCGACGGTGAGGAGCCCGGTCTGCACCGAGGCGGTGTTCGCCCAGACGTCCGCGGAGGCGGTCGTGCCGGGGGCGACCCGGCCGGAGGCCACCCCGCCGACCACCGCGCCGAAGAAGAACGGGGTGACCACCGAGGAGACGGCGAACACCGCGCCGTACACCCGCCGGGCCGCCAGCCGCCGGGCGGGCTTTCTCAGGGCGAAGCCCGCGCCGCGCAGCAGCAGGCCGACCGCGGCCAGCGCCAGCGGCAGCCACATCGCGGTGAACACCGTCTGGAAGAAGACCGGGAAGCCCGTCCACATCAGCACCAGGACGAAGATCAGCCAGACGTTGTTGACCTCCCACACCGGGGCCATCGCGTGGTCGATCAGCCACCGGGGCCGGCGGCCGCGCTCCGCGCCGCCCGCGACCAGGTCCCAGAAGCCCGCGCCGTAGTCGACCCCGCCGCCGCAGGCGTAGGCGGCCACCGCGGCCAGCAGGATCCAGGCCAGGACGTCCGCGGTCACGGGGCGCCCCCGCCGCCCGCCGCGGTCGCCGGGCGGGGCCCGTACGGGGTGTCGGCCTCCCGTCCGTCGCCGGGCGGCGGGCCGGTGCCGGCCGCCCGCCGGCGGGTGCGCATCTTCGGCAGCACCGTCCGGAAGGCCGCGAAGAGCAGCAGGTGGACGCCGACCACGACGCCGGACATCGTCCGCAGTGAGGCGGCGGCGGTCGGGACGTCCCCCCGGCGGCCCGTCATGCCCGGCCACAGCAGCCCGAACTCGAAGGACGGCACCGTGCCCGTCACGATGCCGACCGCGAACCGTACCGCCGTCACCGCCGACCGGCGGCGGGCCGGCAGCACCGCCACCGGGTCGTTTCGGCGAAGCCCCCGGTGGTGCATCACCGGGGTGACGAACGGCAGCGCCACACCCGGCGGCACCAGGGTGATGTGCGCGGCCGGGGTGAACGCCACGAGCTCGCGGGCGGGCAGCAGCTGCGCCGGCGTGCCCGCCGGCAGGAATGGTGCGGTCGTCATGCGGCCCTCGGAAGCTCGAACCCGACAGCAGGCGGCACCGCCGGGCGCACGCGCCCCGCGCGGTGGCCCGCGCCAGCCTTCCGCCGCCGCGCCCGGAGCGCAGGCCACGGCTCGCGGCACTGCGCCGTCGGAGTGAGCGCTGTCCCCCCGACGGCCCATCCGCGGCGCCCGCACCCTGCGTGTTCGACCCCGTGTGCGCCGTCACACCCCCGGTCTACACTCACGGTCTGACGCCAGGTCAGGCCGGGGCGCGGTGCGCGTCCCGCGGGGGGCGGCTACGGGGGTGCAGGTGGCTCAGGGGTCGGCGCGCGAGAGCGCCCGGATCGGCGGTGTGCGTACCACCGCCAAGTACGAGGTCGACGCGCTGGTCAAGGACCTCATCGACCAGTTCAGCGGCGCCCGGCTGCCGATGCCGGTCGTCGTGCTGTACGCCGAGGACGACGACCCGGAGCTCGACCGCGAGGTCCGGGGCGTGGTGCACGCCGTCCAGGAGGCCCAGGAGAGCGGCGGGCTGCCGCACCGGGTGGTCTCCGGCGCCGACGGCGACGACCCGCACCGTAACGCCGTCGGCATCATCGACGGCCTCGCCAAGGGCCCCTGGGCCCGCCGCGGGCCGTCCTGGTACCGGGCCTACCCCGCGCCGCGCTCCCGCCTCGTCGCCGCGATCGAGGCGGCCGCCCGGCACACCCTCACCACTCCGGACGCCGCCGGGCGCTCCCTCGACGACCTCGTCGAGTCCGTCCTCGGCCGGCTCCGCGACCTGCACTGGCGGCCCGAGCCGCGCACCAGCGGCGGTGAGGTGCAGCGGCTGCTGTCGCCGGTGCTCAACTCCACCACCCTGATCGGCGCCTTCGTCCTCGCCGGGCTCACCAGCCTGCTCACCCAGGCCAGGTGGCAGGTCGTCGTGCTCGTCCTGCTCGCCGCGCTGCTGCTGCTCGGCGTCACCGGCTTCGTGCGCCGCAACACCGCGCCGCTCTCCTGGCTCGGCCGGGCCAGCCGCTGGTTCGCCACCACCACCTTCCTCGCCGCCTCCGGCCGGCAGGCCGCCGCCTGGTCGCTCTGGCGGCCCCGGATGTCCTGGGACGTCACCCGGGCCCGCGCCCGCGAGGTCGCCGGCGAGATACTCAAGGCCCAGCTGCCCGACACACCCGCCGAGGAGAAGGACCGCGCCCAGCAGTTCCACCTGCAGCTGCGCACCCTCGCCCTGCTGGAGGACCTCCGCTGGGCGCACCGCTCCTGGGCGCCCGACCTGCGCGGCCGCAAGCGCCGCGTCCCGCCGGTGGTGTTCGTGCCCCGCGCGGACGCCCGCAACGGCGCCCTCCGGGTGCTCGGCGCGATCTCCGACGTCCGCAGCCGCCGCAGCGAGCAGGACCCGCTGCTCGTCCTCGCCGCGGTCGCGCACGCCGACGTCGCCGCCTGGCAGGAGGACGCCGGCACCGACCCCGGCACCGTGCACGCCGTCGGCTCCCGCCGCCGCGGCCCGTACGAGAACTGGGTCAGCGACCTGCGGGTGCGCCAGGCGCCGAGCCGCGGCCGCGCCCTGGCCTGGACCCTGCCGGTGCGGCTCACCCGGCTCCAGCTGAGCGCCGGCGAGACCACCCGGCTCACCGCGGTGCCCGTCCGGCGCTCCTGGTGGTTCCTCTGGTCCCGCTGGACGGTGCTCGCCGTCCTCGTCCTCGCCGCCTGCGGCGGCGTGCTGCGGGTGCAGCAGCTCGGCGGGCACTACTGCGAGGCCCGGCTGCTCGGCTCCAACCCGGACGCGGTGTGGCGGACCGACCCCGGCGGCACCCGCGAGTGCGTCGGCGTCGCCACCGGCGGCGTCTCCCTCGCCGGCGACGGCGACGGCATCCGCCTCAGCGGCACGCTGGCCGGCGAGGGAACCGACCGCACCGGCGCCGACGTCGACCTGGCCACCCTGGAGGCCGCGATCCGGCGGGAGAACGCCCGCGTCGACGCGCTCCCCGACGTCCGCTACGTGACCGTCGTGTACGCCGGCTCGCTCACCACCACGGCCGGCCAGCAGCCGCGCGCCCTCAACAGCCTGAAGGAGCTGACCGGCGTCCACCTCGCCCAGCTGCGCAACAACGCCGGCGACCCGTTGAAGATCAAGGTGCTGCTCGCCAACGGCGGGCAGGACATGTACTTCCAGACCGAGATGGTCCGGCGGATCGTCGACGTCGCCCGACGGGACCGCTCGATCGTCGGTGTGGTCGGCCTCGGCCGCGACACCTCCGACAGCGACAGCTCCCTCACCCTCCTCCAGCAGGCCGGCCTCGCCGTGGTCAGCACCACCAACTCCGCCACCTACCTCGCCAAGGGCCACGTCAACTACTTCGGCCTGGCCGCCACCGACCAGGAGGAGGCCGCCGCCCTGCGGCAGATCGTCGACGGCCTCGCCCTGCCGACCGCCGACCGCTGGGCCGCCGTGCTCACCCGCATCCCCAGCCGCGACGACCGGTACAGCCCGGAACAGGCCCAGTACGGCTCCGCGATGCTCAAGGACGCCGGGTTCCAGCTGATCGGCGGCCACCCCCTCGAGTACGGGCTCACCAGCAACGGCGACCCCGACTTCGAGGCGGCGCTCAGCACCAGCTGCCACTCCGAGCACCAGCCGGCCGTGCTCTACCTGGCCGGCCGGGCCGACGACGTCAACCAGCTGATGCGGCGCCTCGCCGCGGACGCCGGCTGCAGCCGCCCGCTCACCGTGCTCACCGGCGACGACCTGACGAAGGCCCAGTTCCGCACCGGTGCCACCTGGATGGCGCCGCAGGCCACCCTCTACTACACCGCGCTCACCGACCCGTCCGTCACGGCCCGGGCCTCCGACCTCGCCGAGGTCGCAGCGGCCGGGCTCCGGCTCGCCCCGCGCGGCGACAACCCGTACGAGGACGACGTGTTCTCCGACGGCGCGCTCGCCCTCGGCTACGACGCCACCGCCGCCCTCCAGGCCGGCGCGGCCAAGGCCGGCGCCTCCCAGAAGGGCGGGGTCGGCTCGGTCATGGCGGGCCTGCGCGCGGTGGAGATGAAGAACCGCGCCACCGGCACCGTCGACTTCCGGGACACCCGGCCGCTCGCCACCGGCCCGCAGCCCGGCCACGGCCTGCACGTCATCCGGGTCCGCCGGGCCGCCGAGGGCGCGCCCCTCATCGAGCACATCTGCGGCCGCCCGGCCGGCGACCCCCGTCCGCTCACCGGGTGCACCCCGTGACGGCCGCGGCCGCCGCGGCCGTCGGCTGGGGTCAGTCGGGCTGCTCGGCGAGCAGCCGGAACGCCCGTGCGTCCGCCTCGATCCGGTCGAGGTCGAGGGCACGACCGGTGCCGACCTCGCTGAACATCGCCTGCATGCTGCCGTCCGCCCAGAGGCAGAGCCCGCCGGGGAAGCCGCCCAGCTGCTCGGCCGGCTGGAGGCCGCACTTCATCGCGCCGCCCCGCGGGCCGGGGTCGGCGCGGTGCATCTCCTGGACCGGCTGTCCCGAGGCGGCGCCCTTCTTGATCGCCTCGTCCACCGACCAGGCCGGCGCGAAGTCGTGCCGCTGGTACCCCGTCACCATGACGTACCCGGTGCTCGGGGTCCCGTAGACCGCCGCGAACGCCTTGGGGCTCGCCAAGCCCGAGGCCGCGTCACTCTGCACCCGCCGCACCAGCGGGTTGTCCGTGTCGGCGGGCATGCCGTTGAACTCCGCCGGGGTGACGTACCGGTAGGCGCCGAGGGCGGCGAAGCGGTCCGCGGTGGCGTACCCCGCCCCGGCCAGGACCAGCACGACGGCCGCCCCGGCGATCAGCCACCGGCGGCGGTGCCGCGACGGGGCCGGGGCCGGGCCCGCCACGGCGAGAGGTGATGCCTCGTCGGCCGGCGGTGTGTCCTGGACGGGCGGCGTCTGCGGCGACGACATGCGTACTCCCCGGGCTGCTTCGATGAGCGCACATCGAACCAGCCCGGGGAGGTCCTGGCAAGATCCATTCTTCGACGGGCGGGGGACCCGACGCGTCCGGTCAGCCGCAGTGGAATCCGGTGACGGAGTTGAAGAAGGCGTGGCGGTGCGCGGTGTCGTCGGTCTGGGCGTTGAGGTAGATGCAGTGCCCCTTGCCCTGGACCGTCACCGGCCCGGCGTAGTAGCGGTAGTCGACGTCGTTCACCGGATCGTAGACCTCCTGCCGCTCGTTGCACGGGCCCGGGGTCGTCTGCTGGCACTCGATCAGGGTGACCAGGGTCGTGGTCGGGGTGCCGTAGAGGCTGCCCACCTTGACGTTCACGGCGCAGTTCTTGCCCGTCGAGCCGTCGTAGAAGAGGTGCGCGTAGCTGTACACGGCCCCCGAGTCGGTCTTCACCGCGTACGGCGAGCCACTCACCTCGGACCCAGAGCACCCCCCATCCGCCCGCCGCCGCCGGGGTGGTGGTCACCACGGCGAGCGTGCGGCCCGCGAACAGGGCCACGGCCCCGCTCAGGGCGAGCCGCCGCGACAACGTGCGCATCATGGGGTGGACCTCGCTGTCGTACACGGGGGCGCCCGACGGCACGGGCGTATCCCGCCTCACCGGCCGTCAGGCCCGGTGACACAGGCCCCGCACCGCGAAATGATCTTGCCGAGCCCCCGTGTCGCGGGCGTATCGCGCCGAGCGGCGGCCGAGGTCGGACCGCAGGTGGCGGGGAGAATGAGACGGCATCCGGCGCGCCGGCGCCGTCCTCGGCCGGTGCGGCGGGCTACACCGGGTGGCCGGCCGATCGGAGGCCCTCGCGGACGGCGAGGGCCGCGGTGACGGCGCCCGCATGGGCCTCCGGGCGGGCGTCGGTGGCGGCGGCGATCCGGGCGGCACGCTGCTCGGCGCCCTCGGCGACCTGCCGGGCCTCCTCGTCGGTCAGCCGGGCGCCGTCCCGGCAGGCGGCCCGTCGTTCGCGCAGCACCTCGGCCTGCCGAAGGGCACGCGCCAGCGCCACCTCGGCCTCGGTCACCCGGTCGGTGAACCAGTTCGTCACGGCGTCCCGCACCACCGCCGGATACGGTGCGCCGGGCTCCTCCCCGTCGGCCATCTCACTCCTTCCGGGCCTTCGTGCAGGCCCGCGCGGCCCGCGCGAGCTGCTCCTGCTCGTGGGCCCGCTGCGCCGCGAACAGCATGCCGCAGCCGAAGGCGTCCTCGCCGCGGCGGCGCGCCCTGGCGGCGATCTCCAGCAGTGCGGTCTCGGCGACCACGCCGTCCTGGTGGTCGCCCAGCGGCTGCTGGACGCGCTTCATGTCCTTGCGCAGCCGACCGGCCCGCTTCTGCGTGAGCGGGGTGACGCTCTCCGCCGCGTAGCGGGCCCGTTTGGCCGCCTTGCGGGCACGGTGCAGCGCCTTGTCCCGGGCCGGGCCGGGCGGCAGGTCGAGGGCGGGGCCGAGCCGCCGCAGCACGCGCCTGCGCTGCCGCTCCAGCACCCGCCGCGCCTCGCGCCCGCCGCGGCGGGCCCGGTCGGTCAGCGGCGGGCGGGCGGCGAGCTCCTCGACCGCGTTCAGCAGGGCGTAGTAGCGGCGGCTACCCATGGCCTTCAGGGCGGCGCGGTGCGCTCGCGCGTAGCGGAGTCCGAAGCGGGCGCGCAGGCGTGCGCGGACCTCCGCGGGCCGAGCGGCGGCGGGCAGTTCGGCGGCCTGGGCGGCGAGCCGCTGCCCGAGCACCTCCGGATCGCGGGCCCGGCCGAGCACCCGGCCGAACCAGCGCAGCTCGGCGTCCAGCCGGTCGACGGTCCGCCCGTCCAGCAGTTTGCGGTGCGCGGCCAGCGCGCTGCGCAGCCGGCGGACCCGGACGCGCATCCGGTGCACCGCGTCCGGCGCGTCGCGGCGGACGGCCGGGTCGAGTGCGCGGAGTCCGGCCGCCTGCTCGCGCAGGTAGGCGGTGAGCGCGGCGCCGACGCTGCCGGCGGGCGGCTCGGCCGGCCGCGGCCCGGCGGACAGCCGGTCGCCGAGCACCCGGCCGAGCTTGGAGCTCGCGGCGGCCGGGCGCAGGCCCTCCTCGCGCAGCCGGTGCTCGACCGCGTCCAACAGCTCGGTGGTGCCCTCGGCCAGCTCCACCTCGGTCTCCAGCCAGCGGCTGACCTCGCCCGGTGGGCGGTCGGGGCCGCCCAGCGTCCGGGCGGACACCTGGTCGCGGACCACCTCGGCGAGCGTGCGGTCGTCGGCGTCGATCAGCAGGGTGATCTCCCGCCGGGTGCGCAGCCGGGCGACCGGCGCGAGCGGTCCGCCGCGGGCCGCGCCGCGGGTGAGCCGCAGGAGTTCCTTCGGGGGTGTGCGGCCGCGGCCGGCGTCCAGCGGCAGCCGGGTCTCGATCCGGATGCCGTCCGAGGCGGGAGTCTTCAGGTGCCAGCCGGCGTCGTGGCCGCCCTTGCGGCGGCGCAGGGTGATGCCGCCGCGCAGCAGCCGCAGGTCCGGGGTGTCGAAGTAGACGGCGTCGAGGCGCTCGGTGCCGCCGGGGACGGCCCGTGCCACCCGGGGCAGCCCGTCCGCGGTGAGCGGCTGCCGCGGAGCGCCGTCGTACTTGCGCTCGATCTCTTCGTGCACGGTCGTCATACCGACCGTCTGTCCGCTGCGGGGCCGGTTCAAGCCGGGCGGCGGCCGGTGATTTCGTGCGGCCGGCCCGGCGGTGCGGGGCGGATCACTTCTGCTTGACCGCGGAGATGTCGAACTCGAGGACGATCCGGTCGGAGACCAGGACGCCGCCGCCCTCCAGCGCGGCGTTCCAGTTGACGCCGAAGTCCTTGCGGGAGATGGCCACCGAGCCCTCCAGGCCGACCCGGAGGTTGCCGTAGGGGTCGACGGCGTTGCCGGTGTACTCGAGCTCGATGGTGACGGGGCGGGTGGTGGCCTTCACGGTGAGGTCGCCGGTGACGTGGTAGCTGATGGTGCCGACCTGCTCGACGGCGGTCGTCACGAAGGTGATCTCGGGGTGGTGCGGCACGTCGAGGAAGTCGTTGGTGCGCAGGTGCTGGTCCCGCTGCTGGTTGCCGGTGTCGATGCTGCCGGCCCGGATGGTGACGCGGGCGTTCGATTGGCCCGGGTCCTCGCTGTCCAGGTGCGCGCTGCCCTCGAACTCCTGGAAGGAGCCGTGGACCTTGGTCACCATGGCGTGGCGGGCGACGAAGCCGAGCCGGGTGTGGGTGGGATCGAGGACGTACTCCCCGGTGAGCCGGGGCAACGTGGTGGACATGGCGGCGCTCCTCCTCGGGTGCGCCCGGCGGCGGACACCGCACGGGCATTCCCCTCCCGGCGGGCTCCTGCCCGGCTCCCGGCCCCGCGACACGCCGGGCGGCGGGGAAACGGGAACGACCGCGGCCACCCGCGCGGGGCGGGTGGCCGCGGCCGTCCGGCACCGGGGCCGGCGGATCAGGCGTGGGCCGCGGCGGCCGGCTCGCCGGTCTCCGTCGCGTCCTCCGCCGTGTCCTCCGCCGCGCCGTGGCCGCCCTGCGGGCGGGCGTGCTTCGGCAGCAGGAAGATCGCGACGAAGACGACCGCCATCATGGCGAGCTCGACGACGAGGGTGATCTGCTCGGCGTGCACGAAGTCGCCGCTCTTCACCTGCTCGAAGAAGACCGTGCCGAGGATCGCGGTGCCCAGCGCGGCACCGAACTGCTGCACCGAGGTGAGCGTGCCGGAGGCGGAACCGGTCTCGTGCGGCTCCACCGAGGCGAGCACGGTGTCGAAGAACGGCGCCATCACGAAGCCCATGCCGAGGCCGGTGACGGTCAGCGCCGGGGCGAGCTGCCACGGGGTGACCGTCAGGCCCTGGAGGTGCAGGGTGAGCATGATGCCGCCCACGCCGAGCGCCATCACCAGCAGGCCGCCGTGCATGACCTTGCGGCCGAAGCGCTGCAGCGCCTGCGAGGCGACGAACGCGACCACCATGCCGAGCGAGGACGGGATGCCCGCGAGGCCGGCCTTGAACGGCGAGTAGTGCAGGCCGATCTGGGTGTACAGGCTGAAGGTCAGCCAGAAGCCGGTCATCGCGGAGAAGAACAGCAGACCGAGGACCATACCGCCGCTGAAGCCGCGCTTGGCGAACAGGCTGGGCTCCACCAGCGGGTCGCCGCCGGTGCGGCTGCGCCGGCCCTCGTACCAGCCGAAGAGACCGAAGAC
Organism: Streptomyces sp. TLI_235; assembly: GCA_002300355.1. Taxonomy (NCBI): domain Bacteria; kingdom Bacillati; phylum Actinomycetota; class Actinomycetes; order Kitasatosporales; family Streptomycetaceae; genus Streptomyces; species Streptomyces sp. TLI_235. The sequence goes on along the minus strand of NSGV01000002.1, from coordinate 232,287 downwards.
GGCGACGGAGGCGGCGATCAGGGCGAAGGCCCAGACCGGCCAGTCGTGCTCGCGGCCCTGCACCAGCGGGAAGATCATCAGGGCCGAACCGACCGCGGCGAGCAGCGCGCCGAGCAGGTCGAGACGGACGGCACGGGCGCTCTTCCACTCCGGCAGGAAGGTCAGGCCGCCGACGATGGCGAACAGGCCGAGCGGGATGTTGATCAGGAAGATCATGCGCCAGCCGGTGCCGAACAGGTCGGCGTCGACCAGCCAGCCGGCCAGGATCGGGCCGCCGACCGTGGACAGGCCCATGACCGGCCCGAACAGGCCGAACGCGGTGGCCTGCTCCTTCTCGGAGAACATCTCCTTGAGCATGCCGAGGCCCTGCGGCAGCATCACGGCGCCCAGCAGGCCCTGGAAGACCCGGGCGGCGATCAGCTGGTCCGGGCCCTGGGCGAGGCCGCAGCCGATCGAGCCGAGGGTGAAGCCGACGGCGCCGATCAGGAACATCCGGCGGCGGCCGAAGATGTCGCCGAGCCGTCCGCCGGTGATCAGGCCGATCGCCATGGCGAGGGTGTAGGCGGCGCCCATCCACTGGATGGTGCTCTCACCGCCGCCGATGTCGGCACGGATGGACGGTGCGGCGATGTTGGTGACCAGCGAGTCGAGGAGGTCCATGACCTCGGCGGCGAGGATCACGAACAGCGCGGCCCACCGCCATCGGTACGGGGCGGGGGTGTCGGTCATGGCATCTCCAGAGGACGGGGAACAGCGTTTTCATCGAACGAACAACGTTCTACGGACGCGATCGCCGTTCTGTCAAACAGTATTCGTGGCGGCGAACGATGTTCGTCCTCGGTTACGATGTTCGTCGACGCCCGTCGACCTGGGCGTCCGTCGATCTGGAGGAGGTGGCCGTGGCCTCGGAGATGCCCGCGATCCCGTGGCACAAGGTGCGCAAGGCGGACAGCCGCCAGCCGCTCACGCCCGAGGCCGTCGTCGAGGCGGGGATCGCGGTCCTCGACCGCGAGGGGCTCGAGGGCCTCACGATGCGCCGGGTCGCGCAGGAGCTCGGCACCGGCCCCGCCTCGCTCTACGCGCACGTCTCCGGCAAGGACGAGCTGCTGGAGCTGATGCTGGAGCGCATCTCCGGTGAGATCCGGCTGCCCGAGCGACCCGAGCCGGAGCGCTGGAAGGAGCAGGTCAAGGAGATCTGCCGGGAGGCCCAGCGGGTCTACACCGCGCACCGGGACATCACCGTGGTCTCGCTCGGCGGCATCCAGCTCGGCCCGAACAAGTTGAAGGTCGCGGAGTTCGTGGTCGGCCTGATGATCTCGGCCGGCATCCCGCGGCAGGTCGCCGCCTGGGCGATCGACGGCCTCGGCCAGCTGGTCGACGCGGACGCCTTCGAGGCCTCGCTCTACACGACCAGGATCGCGGCGGGCGTGGACGTCGACGCCTACTTCGACAGGGTCCGGGAGTACCTCGGCCGGCTCCCGGAGGACAGCTTCCCGCTGATCAAGGGCATGGCGGAGACGATGGTCGTCGGTGCCGGCGACGAGCGCTTCGACTTCAAGGTCGAGGTCTTCCTGCGCGGACTCGAGTCGTACATCGAACGGTAGCCGCGGCTTGAAGCAAAGTTTTCGCGTTAAGCGCCGGGACCGGTACGCTTAACGCAACATCTGAGCTTTAATCGGAGGGGCGCCATGTCCGCGCAGCACACCGCACCGAGCCCTGCCTGGACGGTGGGGGAGATCGTCGTCCGCCGCATCGACGAGGTCGAACTGGCGCCGGAGACCGGTGCGTGGCTGCTGCCCGGCGCCACCCCCGAGGTGGTCGCCGGCCACCCCTGGCTGCAGCCCGACTTCGCCGGCGCCGACCGGGCGCTGCGCCTGGCCAGCCACAGCTTCGCGGTGGAGGCCGGCGGCCTGCGGATCCTCGTCGACACCGGCGTCGGCAACGGCAAGGACCGCGCCAACCCCGCCTGGCACCGCCTCGACACCGACTACCTCCGGCGCCTGGAACATGCCGGCTTCGCCCCCGAGGCGGTCGACCTGGTCGTCCTCACCCACCTGCACACCGACCACGTCGGCTGGAACACCCGCCGGGAGGGGGACGCCTGGGTGCCCACCTTCCCCAACGCCCGCTACCTCGCCGACCGGGCCGAGTGGGACCACTGGGCCTCCGCGGAGATGGACGGGCCGCGCCGCCAGATGTTCCGCGACTCCGTCCACCCCGTCGCCGAGCACGGCCTCCTCGACCTGGTCGACGTGCCCGCCGACGGCCTGGAGATCGCCCCCGGGGTCACCCTCGTCCCGGCGCCGGGCCACACCCCGGGCAGGTCGCCGTCCGGCTCGGCAGCGGCGGCGCCGCTGCGGTCATCACCGGGGACTGCATCCACCACCCGGTCCAGCTCGCCGAGCCCGGCATCCACAGCCACGTCGACATCGACCCCGCCCGGGCGGGGGAGACCCGCCGCGAGCTGCTCGCAGCCATGGCCGACACCGACACCCTGCTGCTCGGCAGCCACTTCCCGCCGCCCACCGCGGGCCTGGTGCGGAGCGACGGCGCGGCCTACCGCCTGCAGCCGGTGCCGCCGGGCACGGTCTGACGGCGTCCGGCGTGGGCGACCCGGGGCGGCCCGGGGTCGCCCGGGGAGTGGCGGAGCGTCAGGCGGCGGCGAGGTGCCGCTCCAGGGCGGTGACGACCAGGCGGTGGTCGTCGGCCTGCGGGAGGCCGGAGACGGCGACCGTGCCGACGACCCCGACACCCTCCACGGTGACCGGGAAGGCGCCGCCGTGCGCGGCGTAGGTGTCCGGGTCGAGCCGGGATTTCTCCTCGAACGTCTCGCCCTTCGCCGCGAACCGCAGGCCCACCAGGTAGGACGAGCAGCCGTAGCGGTCCACGGTGCGGGTCTTGCGCAGCAGCCAGGCGTCGTTGTCGGCCGAACTGCCGGGCAGTGCGCAGTGGAAGAGCTGCTGTCCGTTGCGGCGGATGTCGATCGCCACCGGCGCGTTCTCGGCCCGGGCCAGCTCGACCAGCAGGGTGCCGAGCCGCCAGGCGTCGTCGTTGTCGAAGTGCGGCAGCCGCAGCCGGCGCTCCTCGTCCTCGATCCGGTGGATCAGGGCGGCGATCTCCTCGGGGGTGGTCGGACGGCTCATCGGGCGGCCTCGGCGGCCGGAGCGGGCGGGCCGGCCTCGGCGGTCAGCGCGACGGTGCGGCCCTCGGCGGAGGAGCGGCGGGCGGCCTCCAGGACGGTGAGCGCGGCGACCGCGTCGCGCGGGTCGACCGGCGCGGGCGCGCCGTCCCGCAGGGCGCGGACCACGCCGGCGTAGAAGGCCGGGTAGTCGCCGGGCAGCGAGGGGTGCGGGGCGGCGCCGTCCACGGTGCCGAGCAGGCCGCGGCCGGCCTCGGCGACCTCGCCCCAGCCGGGGCCGGGGCGCTGCCCGGCGCGCAGCGCGTCCTCCTGCGGGTCCATGCCGTGCACGGTGTACGCGGACCGGTCGCCGAGGACCCGCAGGCGTGGGCCGAGCTGCCCGGCGAGGGCGCTCATCCACAGGTGGGAGCGGACGCCGGAGGCGTGGGTGAGGGCGACGAAGGCGTCGTCGTCGACGGCGGCGCCGGTGCGGCGGGCGTTCACCTCGGCGTGCACGTGGGTGGCCGGGCCGAACAGGGTGAGCGCCTGGTCGACCAGGTGGCTGCCGAGGTCGTAGAGGATGCCGCCGGCGTCGGCCGGGTCGGCGGACTCGCGCCAGCCCTCCTTGAGCTCGGGGCGCCACCGCTCGAAGCGGGACTCGTACCGGTGCACGGTGCCGAGCGCGCCGTCGGCGAGCAGCTGCCGCACGGTGCGGAAGTCGGCGTCCCAGCGGCGGTTCTGGAAGACCGTCAGCAGCAGGCCGCGGGCCTCGGCGAGGTCGGCCAGCGCGGCGGCCTCGGCGGCGGTGGCGGCCAGCGGCTTGTCCACCACCACGGGCAGGCCGGCCTCCAGGGCGGCGCGGGCGATCGGCACGTGGCTGCGGTTGGGGGAGGCGACGACCACGAGGTCCAGCGCGGCCGGGTCGGCGAGCAACTGCTCGGCGGTGTCGACGGCGCGGGCCTGCGGGTGCTCGCGGCGCAGCTGCTCGCGGCGCTCGGGGTCGGCCGTGACCACGGCGTCCAGCCGCAGGCCCGGGGCGGTGGCGATCAGCGGGGCGTGGAAGGCGGCGCCGGCCATGCCGTAGCCGACCAGGCCGACGCGGAGTGCGGGGTGCTCGGTGCTCGGGGTGCCCTCGGTGGTCGGGGCGCTCTCGATGGTCATGACGACATTTAAACAACAGTGTTTCCTAAGTGCAAGTCCCATTGACCGGAGCCGGGCACAATGGCCCCATGACGACGCCCTCCGGCCCGACCGGCACCAACCTGGCCGGACTGCGCGACCACAACGCCGCGCTCGTCCTCGCCCTGCTCCGCGCCGCCCCGCAGGGCGGCAGCCGGGTCGAACTCGCCGCCCGGACGGGCCTCACCCCGCAGGCCATCGGCAAGATCACCGGCCGGCTGCTCGCCGACGGCATGATCGAGGAGGCCGGCCAGTCCGCCTCCACCGGCGGCAAACCGCGCACCCTGCTCCGGCTGCGCGCCGAGGCCGCCTGCGCCGTCGGCGTCCACCTCGAACGGGACGAACTCACCGTCCTGCTCGTCGACCTGGCCGGCCGCCACCACCACCTGCACACCCGGCCGGTGGACGAGGCGGCCGCCCCCGCGGACGCCGTCCGCCTCGTCGCCGACGAGATCCACCGAGCCGCCGGGGCACTGCCCCCCGGCGCCCGACTGCTCGGCGCCGGGATCGGCTGCCGCGGACCGCTCGACCACGCCGCCGGCGTACTGCACTGGTTCACGCCCGTCGGCCCCCGCGGCTCCTCCGACTGGCACCACTACCCGCTGCGCGACGAACTCGCCGCCCACCTCGACGGACTGCCCGTCATCGTCGACAAGGACACCAACACCGCGGCCCTCGCCGAGGCCCCCGCCACCCCGCGACCCGGTGGCGGCCTCGCCTACGTCCACCTCGCCGCCGGACTCGGCGCCGGCCTCCTCCTCGACGGCGCCCTCCACCGCGGCACCCGCACCAACGCCGGCGAGTTCGGCCACCAGACCGTGCAGGTCGACGGACCGCGCTGCGCCTGCGGCAACCACGGCTGCCTGGAGGTGCTCTGCCTCGCCGAACTGCGGCGCGGCGACCACGCCGCCGCCGCCCGGCTGATGGGCGTGGGCGTCGCCAACCTCGTCCGGCTGCTCGACATCGACCGCGTCGTCCTCGGCGGACGGGCCGTCCTGGCCGCCCCCGACACCTACCTCGACGGCGTCACCGCCCAGCTCAAGGCCCGCATCCCCGACCCCGAGTGGCAGCCCGTCCCGGTCACCCTCAGCACCGCCGGCCCCCTCGCCGTCGCCGTCGGCGCCGCCGAACTCGTCCTCGGGCCGCTCTTCGGTCGCCGGACCTGAGGCACCGGACCTGAGCCGGGCGACCCCGGAGGTCATCGTTCCGGCCCGTTGCGGCGCGCGCGACCTCTCGACTCGGCAACGGTGTCGTCTCGTCCGGCTCCGTCCCGCCCGGCAGTCGGCACGATGGAGCCTGCCGGAGAACAGGGGGACGACATCGTGGGAACACCGCAGAGGGAAGGGCGCGGCATCGGATCCGCGGCCGACGGGGTGGTCGCGCTGTTCATGTGGGGGGTCGTCGTCGGGCTCGACAGCTGGCTGCTCGGAGCGATCTGGAGCGGCTACCGGCGTGCGACCGCCCAGGGATGGGACCTGTCGGCCGTGCACGGCCAGGAGAAGTCGGCGCTGCTCGCCTCCGCGCTGCTGTGCGGCGCGGTCTTCCTCGGAGCCCTGTGCGGCGGGTTCGCCGGGCGGAACGAGACGGCAGCGCGTCGCTGGCGCAACGCGGCGGTGGGGGCACTGGCGGCCCACCTCCTGCTGCTGGGCCTACTGGTCGTCGCGATCCTCGTCCATCCGCCGAGGCTCGTCTTCTGACCACGTGACCGCACCGGGCGCTCAGCCGCCGTCCTGGCGTTGTGCCCTGCCTTCGCGCAGGAGGACGCGCCAGCCGCCCGCCCGGTTGTCCGCGGCGATCTGGCGGAACATCGCCTGCAGGGCGGGTGCGTTGATCTCCTCGCCCTCGCGGTAGGCGACCGTGCGGCCGGTGGTGTTGCCGTGTCTGGCGGTGATGATGCCCTCCGGGTCCGGCACGATCCCGCCGTCGTACAGGAACACGTTCACGTGGTCCTTGGCCGCCAGCAGGGCGCAGATGTTGCCCTGCAGCACGAAATACGGCTGGACCGTCCGCTTGACCGTCTCCTCGACCTCCGGATCGGCGCCGTGCACCAGGTCCCTGACTCGCCGGCAGATCTTCTGCTGCCAGGCGGGCAGTGCGTCGATGTACGCGTCCACCCGCGGGTCGGTCCGGTACTCCACCGCATTCCTCCCGCCGTTCCCGGATCACGCCGCTCCGAGCCTAACCGGCGCCGGGCCGCTGGCCCGGGCAGCGTTCAGCCGTGTCGGTCGCCGGTGCGCAGGCCTGCGAGCAGGGTGTCGATGGTGCGGCGGGTGGTGGCGGCCATGTCGACGGACTGCGGGGCCAGCAGCCACTGCAGCTGGAGGCCGTCCATCACCGCGATGATCGCGTTGGCGACCGACTCCACGTCCGTGTCGGCGCGGGTCTCACCCAGCTCGCAGGCCTCCGTCAGCGCCTCCGCCACCATCGCGCGCAGGCCGGCGTAGCGGCTGCGGAAGAAGTCCTGGGCGGGGTGGCCCTCGGTGACGCTCTCGGCGGAGAGCACCGCGTACAGCCGGACGATGCCCTCGCGTTCGGTGTTGCGCCGCACCGTCTCCACCAGGTGGTCGAGGAAGGCCAGGCCGCGCGGGCGTTCCGGGCCGAGCTGCGCCATCTCCGAGGTGTCGCGCAGCTCCAGGACGCCGCTCAGCAGGGCGGTCTTGGAGCGGAAGTGGTGCAGCAGACCGGGCTGGGTGAGGCCGGCCCGTTCGGCGATCTCGGCGAGCGAGGCGTGGTGGTAGCCGCGGGTCGCGAAGGTCTCCACGGCGATGGCCAGGATCTCCTCGCGGCGGCGGGCGCCGCCGGCGCGGGGGGAGCGGGTGCCGGAGGCCCGGTCGGCCGGGTGGTCGGCGGTGCGGTCGAGGGTCACCGGGTGAGTGTACGAGCCGCCCGGCCGGCCCGGCGTGCCGGTGGCGGCGCCGGCTCCCGACGATCCGTCACGCTGTGAAAAAAGTGGCGCAGGAGACTTACCTAGTGGTCGGTAGGTCTGATTGCATGTCAGCTGCCCTCGGCTGTGCACCACCGGCGCGGCCCGTTCGCCGCCGCCGGACGCGCCTGTGTGCGCGTGTCCGCCCATCCACCGTGAGACGGAGAGCCACGTGGAACCCACCCGCTTCGGCCCCACCCGCCGCCCGCGTCGCCGGGCCCTGCTCGCCGGCGCCGTACTTGCCGCGTCCGCCCTGGCCGCGGGCACCGTGCCGCTCGGCGCGGCGCAGGCCGCCGACCGGGCCGGCGGCCGCCCGCTGCCGTACCTCGACGCGCGGCTGCCCGTGCAGCAGCGGGTCTCCGACCTGCTCGCACGGATGACCCTGGACGAGAAGATCGGCCAGATGACCCAGGCCGAGCGGAACGCCGTCGACGCGAACCGGGCGCAGATCACCGACCTCGGGCTCGGCTCCCTGCTGTCCGGCGGCGGCTCGACACCCACCCCGAACACCCCTGCGGCCTGGGCCGACATGGTCGACGCCTACCAGGAGCGCGCCCTCGCCACCCGCCTGCACATCCCGCTGATCTACGGCGTCGACTCGGTGCACGGCCACAACAACCTGGTCGGCACCACCGTCTTCCCGCACAACATCGCGATGGGCGCCACCCGCGACCCGGACCTCGTCGAGGACGCCGCCCACATCACCGCCGCAGAGACCCGCGCGACCGGCCCGCAGTGGGTGTTCGCGCCGTGCGTCTGCGTGGCCCGCGACGACCGGTGGGGCCGCACCTACGAGAGCTACGGCGAGGACCCGGACCTGGTCTCCCGGATGGAGACCGCCGTCGACGGCTTCCAGGGCGAGGGCCGCCGGGACCTGGCCCGCCCCGACCGGGTGCTCGCCACCGTCAAGCACTACGCCGGCGACGGCGACACCGCCTACGGCAGTTCCACCAGCGGAAGTTACAAGCTCGACCAGGGCGTCACGATCACCGACCGGGAGCACTTCCGCACCGTCGACCTCGCCCCCTACGTCACGGCCGTCCGCAAGCACCACGTCGGCAGCATCATGCCCTCCTACTCCAGCGTCGACTGGACGGAGGACGGCATCGGAAACCCCGTCAAGATGAGCGCCAACAAGGAACTGCTCACCGACGTCCTCAAGCAGAAGATCGGCTTCGACGGCTTCCTGATCAGCGACTGGGACGCCATCAACCAGATCCCCGGCGACTACCCCACCCAGGTGCGCACGGCCGTCAACGCCGGCCTCGACATGTTCATGGTCCCGTACAGCGCCGGGAAGTTCGAGCAGGCCCTGCTCGCCGAGGTGCAGGCCGGCCGCGTCCCGACCGCGCGGATCGACGACGCGGTGCGCCGCATCCTGCGCGCCAAGTTCGAACTCGGCCTCTTCGAGCACCCGTACACCGACCGCGGCAACGCCTCCGCGATCGGCTCCGCCGCCCACCGCGCGGTCGCCCGCCGGGCCGTCGCCGAGTCCCAGGTGCTGCTCAAGAACGCCGACCGCGCCCTGCCGCTGAAGCCCCACCAGAAGATCTACGTCGCCGGCGTCAACGCCGACGACATCGGCAACCAGGCCGGCGGATGGACCGTCACCTGGCAGGGCCAGAGCGGCGCCGCCATCCCCGGCACCACGATCCTCCAGGGCATCCGGCAGTACGCCCCGGACGCCGCCTACAGCCGCGACGCCTCCGCGCCCGCCGCAGGCTACGACGTCGGCGTCGTCGTCGTCGGCGAGACGCCGTACGCCGAGGGCATGGGCGACGTCGGCAACGGCCACACCCTGGACCTCTCCGACACCGACCGGGCGACCATCGACCGCGTCTGCTCCGCCGTTCCCACCTGCGTCGTCCTCGACGTGGCCGGCCGCCCGCAGATCATCACCGGCGAGCTGCCCAAGACGGACGCCTTCGTGATGTCCTGGCTGCCCGGCAGCGAGGGCGCTGGCGTCGCCGACGTGCTCTTCGGCAAGCGTCCCTTCACCGGCAAGCTCCCGGTCAGCTGGCCGCGCAGCGAGGCCCAGGAGCCGATCAACATCGGCGACCGCCACTACGACCCGCTCTTCGCGTACGGCTTCGGCCTCACCACCCGCCGCTGACCGCACACCGGCGGACGGTCACGAGCCACCCGCCGCCGCCGCCGACCCGGCGGCGGCGGGGACCGGGCGGAGGGCCCTCCCGGCGCAGGGAGGGTCCTCCGCACACCCGGCACGGCGGTGCAGACTGGAGCCGTGCACCGAGCCTTCGTCCACGAGGCGCTCGTCGCCCTCGAACCGGGCGGCGACCCGCGCGCCCCCGGCGCCGCCGTCACCGTCGGGCTCTGCGGCGGCTGGGAGCACGAACCGCCGTGCCCGATCGCCCCGCACCACACCGCCACCGAGCCCGCGGACGGACCCGGCCGGCACCGGCTGCGCATCCTCTTCGCCGCCGACCCCGCCGACGAGCACGAGGCCCGGACACGCATCGAGACCGCCCTGCGCCGCGGCAGCCTGACCGGGCCCGACGGCGCCCGCTCCCGCTGGCGGCTGCTGGACGCGGCCCCGGGCACGCCGAACCCCGAGGAGGCCGAGCGCGCCCTGCGCCTCGCCGGATCCTGAGGCGGCCGCCGGCGGGACACGCGGGGGAGAACCGCCCGGCCCGGCGGAGACCCGCCCCGCGCATACGATCGGGAGCACTGGGCCGCCGTCCGGTCGCGCACCGGGGGAAGACAGGTGCGCGCGTGATCGCGCTGGTCGTCAGCATGGGGACGCTCTTCGCCTGGGCCCTGGTGGCCGGCCGGCTGGCCCGCTGGAGCGTCACCGCGCCCGTCGCGATGACCGCCGCCGGCGTGGCGCTCACCGTCGGCCCGCACCCGCTGGTGACCGTCACCCTCACCACCGCGGACGCCGAACGCGCCGTCGAGATCATCCTCGCGGTGCTGCTCTTCACCGACGCCACCGCCGTACCGAAGGGCATCGTCCGCGGCCACCGCCGCCTGCTCGCCCGGCTGCTCCTGGTCGCGCTGCCGCTCACCGTCCTCACCGGCGTGCTCGTCGGCGGCCTGCTCTTCCCGTCCGGCCGCTGGTGGCTGGTCGCGCTGTTCGCCGCCGTCACCGTGGCCGTCGACCTGGCGCCCGCCGCCGAACTGATCAAGGACAGCCGGCTGCCCGCCTGGCTGCGCGGCGTCCTCACCGTCGAGACCGGCCTCAACGACGGCATCCTCGCCCCCGTGTTCCTGCTCTGCCTGGCCGGCGCCGAGGCCTACGGCGACATCCCCCGGCCCTCCGGCGACCCGCTCGGCGACGCCCTCAACGCCGTGCTCTGGGCCGTCGTCGCGGGCGCCCTGGTCGGCAGACCGGGCGGCGTGCTGCTGCGCCGCGCCTGGCAGGCCGGCTGGACCAGGCCGTCCGCCGTCCGGCTCGGCATCCTCGCACTGCCGCTCGCCGCCTACGGGCTGGGCATCGTGCTGGACGGCAGCGGCTTCATCGCCGCGTTCATCGCCGGACTGTGCTTCGCGCCCGACGCACGGGCGCTGCCGCCCAAGGCCCTGCACCTGGTCGAGGACGTCGGCGCCCTGCTCTCGCTCGCCCTCTGGTTCGTCTTCGGCGAGCTCGTCACCCAGGCGTTCACCGGCGACTTCGACGGCCGGGTGGTGGCCTACGCCGCCCTCTCGCTGACCGTCGTCCGCCTGGTCCCCGTCCTGCTCGCCCTGACCGGCAGCGGCCTCGACCGCGCCGACCGGCTGCTGCTCGCCTGGCTCGGCCCGCGCGGCATGGCCACCATCGTCTACGGCCTGCTCGCCTTCAGCAGCCTCGCCCCGGTCGACCCGCACGCCGCCGACCTGGTCGGCCAACTCATGACCATGACCGTGCTGATGAGCCTCGTCCTGCACGGCCTGACCTACGGCCCGCTGGCCGCCCGCTACGCCCGCCACGACCGGGCCGCCGCGAGCAGGTGAGGGGGTGTCACCGCGGTGCGATTGAATGGCCGTTTCACCGACGGAACGGGGGAGTGGCGTGAACGGGGACGAACTGGTGGCGGCCGCGCGGCGGCCGACGACCGAATGGCTGGAGTCCTGCTTCGGCCCGGGGACGGTCTGGCGGCCGGCCGAGGCCGAGCTGCCGCAGCGGCTGGCGGACGCCGGGGCGCGGGCCTTCCTCACCACGGTCGGGCTGCCCGCCGTCAGCCTCGCCTTCGCGGACTGGGACTCCACCGGCCTGCCCGCGGACGGCATGTGGGAGGAGGACCCGGACGAGCTCTTCGGCAACCGCACGCCGGACGACGACTCGCCGCCCGTCCGCCTCGCGTACAGCATCGGCACCCACCAGGCGCGGCACCTGATGCTCCGGGGCGACACCGGCACCGTCGAGGTCTACGACCCCGACGGCTGGGACCACGCGTGCGGCTACGGCGGCCACGCGGCCGGTGCGCTGCCCGAACTGGTCGGCGCCCTCGGCCTGCTCGCCCGCTACGAGGCCGGCCTCACCGGCGACGACGCGGATGCCGCCCGCGCCGAGTTCACCGCCCTGCTGGCGGAGTTGGGCCAGGGGCCGGGCGATTCGTCGTTCTGGGAGCACCTGCTGACGAGCCTGGAGGAGGAGTACGGAGCCTGGGAGGACTGACGGCCGGTCGGGCCCGCCCGGCCTTCACCGGGCGGCCCAGCAGGATGCCGGCCAGGATCAGTGCCGTCCCTGCCAGCTGGCGCGGCGTCAGCACCTCCCCGGCGAGCGAGGTGCCCAGCACCACGCCCGTCACCGGGTTGAGCAGGCCGACCAGCCCCACCGTCCCGGCCGGCAGGTGCCGCAGGCCGGCGAACCAGGCGACAAAGGCCAGGGCGGTGGCCACCACCGTCACGTAGCCGAAGGCCAGCAGCTCGGACGCGCCGAGCGCCGGCGGCGGCCCCTCGACGGCCGCGGCGACCGGCAGCAGGAGCAGTCCGCCGGCGACCAGCTGCCACGCGGTGGAGGCCAGCAGCCCGGCGCCGGCGCCCCACCGCTTGCCGAGCACGAAGCCGAGCGAGGAGACCAGCATCGCCGCCGCCGAGGCCAGCACCCCCGGCAGGCTCACCCGGCCCGTCCCGCCCAGCAGCATCAGGCACACCCCGCCCAGGCCGATCCCGGCCCCGGCCAGGTGGGCGGGTCGGGGCCGCTCGCCGAGCAGGGCCCAGCCGGCCAGCATCATCACCACCGGGGCGAGCGCCATCACGGTGGACGCCACGCTGGTCGCCAGCAGCTGCGAGGCGGTGTAGACGAGCACGAAGAAGGCGCTGGTGTTGAGCAGCCCGAGCACCACGGACCGCCACCACCAGGCGCCGCGCGGCAGCGCCCTGGCGAGGGCCAGCAGGAGCAGCCCGGCGGGCAGCGCGCGGACGGCCGCGCCGAACAGCGGATGGTCCGGCGGCAGGAACCGCTGGGTGACGAAGTAGTTGACCCCCCAGGCCGCCGGTGCGACCGCCGTGACCAGGATCCACCGCAGATTGGCTTCCATGGAAGACAATATAGCTTCCCTGGAAGATATAATCGCGGCATGGACCGGCAGCCGCTCGACCACGTAGCCCGCATCCAGGCCGAATGGGCCCGCGAACGCCCCGACCTCGACGTGGGGCCCCAGGGCGTCATCGGGCGCCTGCACCGCCTCGCCGCACTCCTCACCGAGGAGCTCTGCCTCGTCTACCGCCGCTACGGCCTCGGCGAGGGCGAGTTCGACGTCCTGGCCGCGCTCCGCCGCGCCGGGGACCCTTTCGAACGCGCCCCGGGCGAGCTGGCCGCGCACACCATGGTCACCACCGGCGCCATGACCAAGCGGATCGACCGCCTGGAGCGGGCCGGGCTCGTCACCCGCCGCCGCAGCGAGGCCGACGCCCGCGGCCGGGTGGTCGCCCTCACCCCCGTCGGCCGCGATCTGATCGACCGGGCCTTCGCCGAGCACATGCGCAACGAGCACCGCCTCGTCGAGGCGCTCACCCCCGCCGAGGCGGCCTCCCTCGAAGCGCTGCTCACCTCGTGGCTCGCCCGCGTGGAGACCCCGCGGCCGCCGGACGGGCCCTGACGGCCGGATCGGTTCGCGAACACCGGCCCGCACGGCGGCTGCGACGGGCGGGACGCGCCCCCGGCCGTCGAGCGGGCCCTCGTCGCCGGAAGTCACGCGCCCGACGGCGCCGCCGCACGTACCCTTCTCGCTGTCCGATGCCACCAACTCGCCGACAGTGACACGGATTTACCCGGATCGAGTGACCTGCGGCCGGACATGCCGAGCACACCGCCGGCCTCCTGGAAGGATCGTGTCCGCACCGATCCTCCGACCGGCCAGGCACCTGCCGCCCGCGCGCGCCTCCCGCACCGCGCAACCCGCACGTCCCGCAGATCCCGCCCGTCCCGCACCGCATCGCCTCGCCGCACCAGACCGGCAGCCCGAACGCCGACCCGAGGAGCAGCATGTCCGAGCCGAGTGTGACCCCCGACGACCAGCCGGCGCCGTCCGCCCCGCAGCCGCCGGAGGGGGACCACCCGCGCGACGAGCAGATCCGCGCCCGCTTCCCCGGCGACCAGAGCGTCACCGCCGGGGCCACCATGTCCACCGCGGCGATGCTGCGCCGGATGCCCGAACTCGTGCGCCGCGCCATGGCGTTGGCCTGGGCCGCCGACCGCGCCTCGACCGGCTGGCTGCTGGTCTGCCAGCTGCTCTCCGGCGTGTTCGGCGCCCTGGCGCTGTACGCCACCACCCGTACCCTGGACGCGCTGCTCGTCCCCGGCCCGGTCGACGCCCATCTGGTGGACGCCGCACCCTCGTTGACGCTGCTCGCGGTCTCCGCCGGTCTGCACGCGGTGCTCGGCATCGCGGTCGCCGCACTGGCCGCCCGGGTCTCGCCGCGGGTCAACCGGGAGGCCGACCTCGCACTGATCGCCGCCGGCTGTGCCGCCGAGCTCAAGGCCTACGACGAGCCCGCCTACAACGAGCAGTGGGAGTCCGCAGACCGCGGCGCGGCCACCACCCCGGACCTGCTCTCCAACGCCCAGGACCTGATCGCCTCCACCGTCTCCCTGGTCTCGGCGGCCGGTGTGCTGGCGACCCTGCACCTGTGGCTGGTGCCCTTCCTGCTGCTCGGTTCGGTGCCGAGCGGTGTCGCCGCCGTCCGCACCGCCCGGATCCACTACCTGGCCGCCGTCACCACCAACGAGGAGCGGCAGGCGCTGCGGATCTACCGCTGGTTCCTGATCGACAAGTTGCGGGCCGACCAGGTCCGCTCCGACCAGGTCACCCCGTTCATGATGGCGACCTACCGGGAGGTCGAGGCGCGCATCGCGGCCGCCACCGACCGGGCCGCCCGGCAGGCGGCCCGGGTGTCCCTGGTGGCCGCCCTCGGCAGCGGCGCCGGCAGTGCCCTGATCTGGGGCGCCCTGCTGTACCTGGTCGCCTCCGGCCGGATCGGCCTCGCCGCCGCCGGCGGCGCCGCGTTCGCGCTGCGCACCGCCGCGACCGGCGTCCAGGGCATGGTCGGCAACGGCGCCCGCCTCTACCGGACGGGCCTGTACCTGGACGACTTCTTCACCTTCCTCGACGAGGCCGGCGGCCACCGCATCCGGCGCGGCGACGTGGTGCCGGGTGCCCCCGCGGTGGTGGAGGTCGAGGACGTCTCCTACACCTACCCCGGCGACCAGCAGGAACCGGCACTGGACCGGGTCAGCATGACGCTGCGGCGCGGCGAGGTGGTGGCGGTCATCGGGCAGAACGGCAGCGGCAAGTCCACCCTGCTCAAACTGCTGGCCGGCCTCTATCTGCCGCAGTCCGGCCGGATCGCCTGGGACGGCGTGCCGGTCGAGCAGCTGGACGCCGAAGGGATGTGGACCCGGGTGGCCCGGGTCCCGCAGGAGTTCGCCCGCTGGCCGCTGCGGGCCGCCGAGAACATCCACCTCGGCCACGGACCGGAGAGCCGGACGGACGGGGTGCGGCAGGCCGCCGCCCGGACGGGCTTCGACGAGGTGGTCGCCCGCCTGCGCTCCGGCTGGGGCACCCTGCTCGCCCAGGGCTGGCTCGGCGGCGCGGAGCTCTCCGGCGGCGGCTGGCAGCGCGCGGCCGTCGCCCGGGCGCTGTACCGCACCGCGCTCAACCCCGGTCTGCTGATCCTCGACGAGCCGACGTCCGACCTCGACCCGCGCGCCGAGCACCGCATCCTGCACGTCCTGCGCGAGTACGCGCCGGAGCGGATCACGCTGCTGGTCACCCACAACATCGCCAACGCGAGGGTCGCCGACCGGGTGGTGGTGATGGACCGCGGCCGGGTGGTGCAGACCGGCACCTGGACGGAGCTCGCGGAGCAGTCGGACGGACTGTTCCGTGAGCTCCTGGACCTCCAGCGGGACCGCACCGTCCCCGCCCCGCGGACCGTCACCGATCCCGTTCACTGAGCCGGGTCGCGCGGCGGCGCCCTGGGGTCAGTCCTCGCGCAGGCCCCACGGGGAGCCGTAGTCGGTGAGCAGGTCGAGGAAGGGCTGCGCGGGCTGCGCCTCCGGGCCGAGCACGCCGGAGCCGGACCACGCGCCGGTGGCGACGAGCTCCAGGGCGATCACCGGGTTGATCGCCGTCTGCCAGACCACGGCCTGCGAGCCGTACTCGCGCATCGACCACTGGTTGTCGACCACGTGGTACAGGTACACCTCGCGGGGCCGGCCGTCCTTGGTGCCCTTGACCCAGGTGCCGGCGCAGGTCTTGCCGTGCATCCGCTCGCCGAGGTCGGCGGGGTTGGGCAGGACGGCGGCGACCACGTCCCGCGGCGAGACCTTCGCCGGGCCGAGGTCGCTGCCCACGGTGACGGGGGCGGTGCTGTCCAGGCCGAGCGCGTGCAGGGTCTTCAGCTTGTCGATGAAGTCGTCACCGAGCCCGTACTTGAAGGTAACCCGCTTGGCGTCGACCCAGCGCGGCACCAGCAGCACCTCCTCGTGCTCCACGTTGACGCACTCGACCGGGCCAATGCCCTCCGGGAAGTCGAAGACCTCCGGCTCGCTGAACGGCGCGGTGGTGAACCAGCCGCGGTCGGCCTCGTAGACCACCGGCGGGTTGAGGCACTCCTCGATGGTGGTCCAGATGCTGAACGACGGGGCGAAGTCGTAGCCCTCGACGGTGAGGTTGGCGCCGTCGCGGATGCCGATCTCCTCGATCTCGTCGAAGAGCTCATCCGCGGCGTACCGGGCGAAGACGTCGGAGAGGCCGGGCTCCACACCCATGCCCACCAGCGCGAGCCGTCCGGACTTCTCCCACTCCTCGGCGCGCTCGAACTGGCGGTCGCCGAGTTTCACCCCGCACAGCTCGTAGGGCCGCTCGGGGTGCGGCTTGGACAGCGACATCGCCATGTCGACATAGTGAGAGCCCGCCGCCAGGGCGGCCTCGAACAGCGGCATGACGAAGCGCGGGTCGGTGGCGTTCAGCAGGACGTCGCAGCGGTGGTGGGTGAGCAGCGCGCGGACGGCGGCCTCGTCGGAGGCGTCCACCTGCCGGGCGCTGAACCGGTCGCCGGCCTCGCCGAGCGCGGCGACCGCGGCCTCGGCCCGGGAGAGGTCGTAGTCGGCGACGACCATGTGGTCGAAGAACGGGCGGCGGGCCGCGATCCGGGTCACGGCCGTGCCGACGCCGCCGGCTCCCACAAGCAGTACTCGCATGGCAGAACTCTTCCTTCCCTGGCGGGTTCCCGCCTGTCGGAAGGAAACCCCCGGTGGTTGCGCAAGGTCAATGGCGTTGGCATAAGCTCACCCGCACAGCAGTCCGAGGGGAGCAGTGCCGTGCCGAAGCAGGTCGTGCCCGAGTCGCAGCGCCGCAGGCGCCGCCCGACCAAGCAGGGCGCCGTGCTCTCCGAGCAGCTGATCGTGCGGACGGCGCTGCGGATGCTGCGCGAGCACGGCGGCAGCGGCCTCACCGCCCGCCGCCTCGGCCTCGCGCTCGGCTGCGACCCGAGCGCCCTCTACCGCTACTTCCGCGGCATGGACGACCTGACCCTCGCCATCGGCGACGAGCTCATCGGCCGCGCCCTGGAGGGCTGGCAGGCGGGCGGCCGCTGGCAGGACGACCTGCGCGAGCTCGGCCTGCGCATCCACCGCTCCTACCTCGACCACCCGCAGGCCGCCGCGCTCACCGCCAGCCGGGTCACCGGCCGGGCCCGGGAGATCGCCGCCGACGAGACGATCCTCGGCATCCTGCGCACCGCCGGCTTCCCCGACCCGGCGGCCGTCCGGGTCTACCACGCCTTCATCGACCAGGCGCTCGCCTTCGCAGCCCTGGACGCCGCCTCGCTCGCCT
The DNA here is from genome assembly GCA_002300355.1 of Streptomyces sp. TLI_235. Taxonomy (NCBI): domain Bacteria; kingdom Bacillati; phylum Actinomycetota; class Actinomycetes; order Kitasatosporales; family Streptomycetaceae; genus Streptomyces; species Streptomyces sp. TLI_235. Next base: position 214,787 of record NSGV01000002.1, on the reverse strand, counting down.
TGCCCGGCGAGGCCCGCGAGGCCGACGAGCGGATGTGGGAGTCGACCTACGCCCGGCTGCCCGAGGACACCCACCCGCACATCGCGGCCACCTCGGGACTGCTCGCCGCCCGGATGACCGACAGTGCCTACCCGGTCGCCCTCGACATGCTGCTCGACAGCGCCGCACGGCAGCTCTCCCAGCATCTTTGACGATCAGTCATGCCATCGCGTCGAGGCGCGGGCGGAAATCCCGTTTGCGGCGCCGGCCCGGTGAGCGGCAGAGTGGGCGCACCGCCGACCGGGCTCAGGAGAGGAGCGCACCGTGACCACCATCGACCGTGGCCGCTCCTGGTATCCGCGCACGGCGAACCACCGCTTCCCGACCGCGCGTTGACCGGGCGTCCGCCCGCTCCGACGCCGCGCGCCACCGAGGGCGAGCCGGGCATCGGCGAGCCCAAGGGCCTGTAAAGCCCCCGCTTCGGCTGTGACGGTTCGAATCCGTCCTCGCCCACCTCGGAACCTTCCGCCGCGCCGCCGTGCGCACACCGCTGCATGCCAGGATGGCGCACATGCTGCCCGTACGCGTCGCCCACACCGCCGATCTCGACAGCGCCGCCCTCACCGACGCCCGCCGGCTGCTCGACGAGGTCTTCGCCCCCGACATGACGGACGAGGACTGGGAGCACTGCCTGGGCGGCCTGCACATCCTGGTCCGGGACGGCGCCGAACTGGTCGGCCACGCCGCCGTCGTCCAGCGCCGCCTGCTGCACGGCGGACGGGCGCTGCGCACCGGCTACGTCGAGGGCGTCGCCGTCCGCGCCGACCGGCAGCGCCGGGGGATCGGCGCCGCGATGATGGCCGAGGTCGCCCGGATCGCCCGCGGCGCCTACGACCTGGCCGCACTCGGCAGCACCGACACCGCCGTCCCCTTCTACACCGACCGCGGCTGGCAGCCGTGGCAGGGACGCACCTTCGCCCTCAGCCCGGACGGCGTCCGGCGCACCCCGGAGGAGGACGACGGCATCTACGTCCTCCCGCTCGCCGTGCCCCTGGATCTCACCGGGGACCTGGTCGCCGACTGGCGCGACGGCGAGGTCTGGTGACCCGGGCCGCTCCCGGACCGATCAGCCCGACAGCACCGGTTCGCCGCCGTGCAGCCACTGCTCGGCGGTGCGCCACGCGGCGGTGACGGCCTGCCGGGCGGCCTCCGTCGCCGCGGCGGTGTCGCCCTCCAGCCGGAGGGGCGCACCGAGGTGGACGTGCAGGGCCGGACGGCGCAGCGGCGCGGTCACGAATCCGGCGAACTGCTTGGCCGTGCCGCCCGAGCTCAGACGGCGGGCGCCGCACTGTCCGAGCGGCACCACCGGGGCACCGCTCGCCGTCGCGAGACGGGCGAGGCCGGTGCGGAAGGTGCCGGGCGCCGCGTCGCGGGCGTCCCGGCGCTTCGGCAGGCCGCCCTCGCCGTAGATGAGGACGACCCGGCCGGCCGCGAGCGCCTCGGCCGCCAGGTCCAGTGCCCCGGCCGCCCGGGCCGTCCCGCGGTGGACGGGGATGTGCCCGCCGGCGCGCAGCACCCCGCCGAGCACGGGCACCCGCCACAGGCCGGCGGTCGCCATCACCACCGGCTCGGTGCCCAGCCGGTGCAGCGCCGCAAGCACCACGCCAGGGTCGGCGAGCGAGCTGTGGTTGGCCGCGACGATGCTGCCCGCGGCGACCGGCCCGGGGGTCTCGGAGCTGACGGACAGACGGCCGAGAACGGGCACCAGCGCGCTGGCGATCCGGCTGAGCATGGGTGTTCCTTCGTCCCTGGTGGCGGCGTGGTACCGCCATCCTCCCGGCCCGCCGACGCCGGCCGCCTGAGTCGCCGTACTCAGAGCCTGCCGCGGAGGGCTCAACGCGGCGTCAGGCGGCGTCCCGCCCACGGCCGACGCGGCACGCCACCTCGGTGACGACCAGTCCGAGGAGGACGAGGGTCGGGCCGGGCCACCACGTGGACAGCAGGAGGCCCAGCGTGCAGCCGACGGCGACCAGGACGCCGCCCAGCGCCCACAGCCGCGGCGCCGCCACGCGGTCGCCGAACCACCGGGGAGCGCGCCCGCGCGCCAGCGCCGGTACCGCCTGGATCACCACCACCAGCCAGACCGCCACCGTGCACGACATCCGGAACGAACCCACCGAAGCCATCCCCTTGCCGTCGTCGCCCGGCGACCGCCGGGGAGCGGATCGTCCCACACGCCGGGCCGCGGGCCGCGCTCAGGGGGCGGCGAACAGCCCGGGGAAGGCCGGGGCGAGCCACGGCCGACGGCCCCAGGCGAGGACCTTGCCGCGGGCGAGCGCGGTGGTCGCGGTGTACCGGCCCAGCGCGATGAGGAAGAACGCCACCGGCTCGGTGAGGATCGTGCAGTCGACGCGCCGCGGCGGCTCCTGGCCGACCACGGCGACGCCGTCCGTGAAGGTCACCGCGAACCCGCCGCCGCCGCGCACCCTCAGCCGGTAGCAGGCGTTGTGGCCGGCCGCGGACCGCGGGTCGACCACCCGCGGCATCGCCGTCCGCAGGAAGGGCATGGCCAGCTCGACCCGGTGACGGTCGATCGGGTGCGGCCGCCCGAGGGCGACGGCGATGTCGTAGAGGTGACCGAGCATGTGGGTCAGCAGATAGGCGCCGAGGGTGTCCAGATCCATCGGGCCGAGCGGGGTCAGCACCGGGTCGGTGCCCACACGCGGGCCGGCCGCCGCGGTGAACTCCCGTGCCTGCCGGGCGATCTCCTCGGCGAGGACGGCCGGCTCCCGCTCCGGCAGCGCGGCCAGCGAGGCCGCGTTGGCGGCGGCCAGCGAACCCGGCGAACCGTCCCCGTACGGCCGCTCCTCACCGGCGGCCAGCGCGGCCATCAGCTCGTTGGCCATCGCCAGGTGATTGGCCGCCTCGGCGACCGTCCACTCGGCGCCGGGTATCGGGGTGTCGCCGCGGCAGCCGGCGAGCAGGGCCACGGCCTCGTCACCGACCGCGGTGACCGCCTCGAAGAGCGTCGTGCGCGCGGCACCGGGGGAGTGCCGGGGGAGCGGGAGGGTCATGGTGGTGAAGACTGACCGACTCCCGCACCGCTGTCCAGACCCGTGACCAGGTCAGGACGCCGCACGTTCCTGCTGCTCCGCGCCCGGGCCCGCCCCGACGGACGGAACGCTGCGCAGCGGGGCCGCCGCGCGGACCGGCCGCGCCGGACGCACCACCCGGGCCAGCACCGCGGGCGCCAGCAGCCGCTGCGGCGGCTCCTCCAGGTTCGCGACCGCCAGGAAGGCCCGCCCGACCGCGGCATCGGCCTCGGCCGCCCGGTGGACCCGCGCCACGTACCGGTTGAGCAGCCGCACCCGCGGCGAGCGGCGGCCCGCCACGAACGGGAAGCGCAGATCGCCGCCGACCGACATGTCCCAGGCCACGTCGGTGATCGCGGCGGCCCGCCGGAAGAACCGCCGCGCCAGCGGCTCCCCGGACGCCTCCGCCAGGCACTCCCGCAGCGCCGCCGCCTCGCAGGCCGCCACCGTCATCCCCTGCCCGTACGTCGGGTTGAACTGGCAGAGCGCGTCCGCGACGACCAGGTAGCCCTCCGGGAAGCGGTCGAGCCGCTCGTACCGGCGGCGGACCGACACCGGGCTGCGCATCAGCCGCGGGTCGGTCAGCGGCTCCAGGCGCTCCAGCAGCCCGTGCAGGTCGGGCACGGGCAGCCGCGCGGCGAAACGGTGGTAGCCCGCCGGGTCGACCGGCGGCACGTCGCCGTTCATGCCGAAGAGCGTCACCAGCCAGCGGTCGCCCTCGCCGCTGAGCGCCACGCCGCCGCGCGGGGCGTCCGCCGAGGCGCCGACGACGAAGGCGTCCGCGTCCGCGTCGCCCGGGCGGCGCCGGTACTCGCGCGAGACGTACACCAGCCCGGAGTCCACCCGCTCCTCCGGCGCCGGCGCGTAGCCCAGCGCCCGCAGCCAGGTCGCGCCGCGATTGCTGCGGCCGGTGGCGTCCACCACCAGGTCGGCCGCGAGCACCTCCGGCTCGGCGTTGACCCGCAGCAGCCGCACCCCCGTCACCCGGCGGCCCGCCGCGACCGGCTCCAGGACCTCCGTCCGCTGCAGGATCTCCACCCCCGGCAGCGCCGCCACCCGGGAGCGCAGGTACCGCTCCAACTCGGGCCGGCTCACCATCAGGCACGGGATCCCGGACGGCGCCCGGCGCAGCCGCCGGCCGTCGTTGAACCAGTTCACGTCCCCCTGCACGTCCCGGACGAGCGCACCGCCCGCGACCAGGTCCTCGCGCAGCCCCGGGAAGAGGTCCTGCAGCACCTCGAAGCCCTTCGACAGCATGCCGTGCGCGTGGTGGCTCTGCGGCACCCCGCGCCGCGGCCCGCCGCCCGCCGGCAGCGCGTCCCGGTCGACCACCGTGACCCGGGCGAAGCGCTCGCTCAGCACCCGCGCCGCCAGCAGTCCGCCGATCCCCGCCCCCGCCACGACCGCGTGGCCCCGTTCCGTTCCGTCCCCGTCCCGCACGGTGTCCCCCTCGTCCTCGACCGAGCCAGCCTGCCCGACGCCGATTGACGTCCGATTGCCGTCCGATTGCCGACCGCGGAAGGCCCCCCGGCGGGGTCGGCGGTGGCGGGGCGCCCGGCCGCGCGGCGAAGCTTGGAGGAGCGGGACGCCGCACCCGGCCCGCCGGAGGGACGACCATGAGCGACGACGCGCAGCAGCGGCCGCCGGACCGCCGGCACGACCGCCCCGCCGGCATGGACGATGCGACGGTCGAGGCCCTCGGCCTGCTCTCCGAGGCCCTGGAGATGACCGAGCGGGCCCGGGGCCGGCTGTACGACTTCCACCAGCTCACCGGCGGGGCCGACCGGATCGTCGCGCTCGCCGTGCACGCCCTGCGGGCCGCCGGCCACGTCGAGTGCGCCGACCTGGTGGTCCGCGAGGTCCAGGGCCGCGACGTCCTGCCGGGCATGTGGACGTACCAGATCGTCGAGACCTACAACGACGACTACTACCGGACGTTCGTCGAGGTGGAGCGGCGGATCCGCGAGAGCCTCGCCCCCGGCCGGGACCACATCGCCGAGGCCGAGATGCACGAACGCCGCGAGACCCGCTGAGTCGCCCCCCGGACCGCCCTCTGCGGAGCGCGTGAGAGTGTGAGCGGCATGACCGAGACGATCACCCTCACCACCTGGTACCTGGAGCAGACCTCCCGCGGCGACCTGGCCGAGGCCCCCGCCCCCCGGGACACCCCGCTGCAGATCCTCCGGGCGGAGGAGATCGGACCGGAGTTCGCCCGCTTCCTCTACACCGCCGTCGGCGGCCCGTGGACGTGGACCGACCGTCTTCCCTGGACCTACCGGCAGTGGCAGCAGTGGCTGGACCGCGAGGGCGTGGAGACCTGGGTCGCCTACGTGGCGGGCACCCCGGCGGGGTACGTCCAGCTGGAGCCGCACGAGGACGGCCGGGTCGAGGTCGCCTACTTCGGCCTGCTGCCCCGCTTCATCGGCCGCGGCCTCGGCCGCCACCTGCTCGGCACCGGCCTGGCCCGCGCCTGGGACCTCGCCGACCGTCACCCGGCGCTCCCCGCGACCACCGCCGTCACCGTCAACACCTGCTCGCTCGACGGCCCGGCCGCACTGCGCACCTACCAGGCCGCCGGCTTCCGCATCGCCCGCACCGAGACCACCGACAAGCCCGCCACCCCCACCCCCGGCCCCTGGCCCGGCGCCGAATCCTGACGGCCGCCCCCGGCCGGATGACGACAGCCCGATGCCCGCGGACACGTCCGAGGAGGTGCCCCGCCGGCGGCTCCGGCTCAGCATGGACGGGGCGGCGGATTCCGGTCGGGAGCGTCGCACCCGCGACGGGCACTTGGAGGCGCTGTGATCACGAAGCTCGAGGACCTGCCCGCGGGCGTGATCGGGTTCGAGACGGCCGGCACGCTGTCGGCCGAGGACTACCGGGACGTCCTGCTGCCGGCGTTGGCCGAGGCCGCGGAGGGCGGCGAGGTCCGGTTGGTCATCGTCGTCCCCGAGTGGCACGGCATGACCGGCGGCGCCCTGTGGCAGGACCTCAAGGTGGGCGTGGAGCACCTGGGCGCCTGGAAGCGCATCGCGCTGGTGACCGACATCGAGTGGATGACCCACCTGACCGCGCTCTTCGGCTGGATGACCCCCGGCGAAACGAAGACCTTCCCCCTCGCGCAGCGCGCCGACGCCGTCGCCTGGGCGGCCACCGGCGGCAGCTGACCCCGGCGGGCCCCGCCCGGCGTGACGTTTACGACGGCTGCTCGTTGGTGAGCGAGACGGGTCGGCGGGCGCGAGCGAGCCCCGGAAGAGCGAGGGGCAGTGCCCATGCGGGGGAGGTCGGTGGCCCGGCGCCGTGACGAGAGCCGGACCGCGGCTCCCGAGCTCCGTGCGACCGGTGCGACCGACGGCGCGTTCCCCCGTCCCTGCCCGGGGCAGCCGGCCGGACCGACCGCACCAGCCTCACGGGGGTTCCCCACCTTGTCCTACCGTCCTGCCCTCAGCGCCGCGAAGGCCACCGCGGCCCTCGCCCTCGTCCCGGGCGTGCTGCTCGGCGGGTCGCCGGCCGGCCCCGCCGCGGCGTCCGCGGCCGACGACCCCGTGCCGGCCGCCGCGCCGTACGAGGACCCGGGGCACCGCTCGGCCGACGCCGCTGCGCCCCTGCGGCCGCTCCACGCCACCGCCGACCCGCTGCCCGACCGGGGCCTCGGCGTCATCACCGCGCACGCCACCGGACTGCGCCTGCAGGCCGACGACCTCGGCTCCTCCCGGGCCGCGGACGGTGCGGAGCTCCGTACCGCACCCGTCACCGGCGCCGACGCCCAGGAGTGGCTGGTGCGCCCGGCGGCGGACGGACGGCTGCTCGTCCAGTCCCTGCTGGCCGGCGACGACACGGCCGGCCCGCTGCTCCTCACCGCGGAACCGGACGGCACGGTCCACCTGCGGACCGAGCGGGCCGGCCCCATGGTCGACGACCCCGCCCAGGTCTGGTCCTTCGTCCGGGTCGGCGCCGCCGACCCCTGGCACCGGGAGTCGCAGCCCGCCCGGGCCCGCTTCACGATCCGTGCGGACGGCGGGGGCTGCCTCACCGACCGCGGCCCGGCAGCGGCCCCGGTCGTCGGCAGCTGCGACACCCCCCGGGCGTGGTGGACGGCCGACGGCCTGACCACCTGACCTCGGGTCCGGGGCACGGCGACGCGGCCGCCGGCCGCCGGTCGTCGGCGGGGTGCGGTCCGTCGTGTGAAGCCCGGGGCCGGCTGTCAGTGGACGTCCCAGTGCCCGGTGGTCACGGCCCGGTCGCACACGGGGCAGACCCGGGAGGACTCCGGCGACGGATCCCAGGCAGGGACACCCGCGGCCTCCATGTCCACCTGGCTCATGCCCTGGGCCTCCTGCCCGCAGAACGTCCGGGTGAGCGGGACATCGGTCGGCGCCGCATGCAGGGTGGTGCCACCCGCCCCGGCGCGCAGGTCCACCGCATGTTCGGTCACCGGCTCGTGCAGAACGACGATGCTCATACCTCCACTGTGGCGCGGCACGCCGGCCCCGGCGACGCCGACACAGTGGTGGGCGGGCGCGGCGGCGTGCCCGTGCAGCCTGTCGGCCGCCTCGCGGCGGAGTTCAGGCTCGTCGGGGCGCTGGAGGGCTACCAGCCGGTGGACGGGGTTGCGGATGCGAACGGGCAGGCGGCCGTCGACCAGGTGCGGGGGCGTTCACGCAGCATGGCGAGGACGGCGGCCGGCCCACGAAGGTGAGTTCTTCGAGCGGCTGCGTTCGTCGCGGTCGCGATCCGCAAGCGGCCCTGGGCGGTCGGCCGGAACCGGCGGGGGCCGGTCGGCCGGGGGCGTCCGGGCCGCGGGCGTTCAGAGGGCCGGCGTGGCCGGCTGAAGGACGGTGTGTGCCGGTGAGGGGTCCTCGTCGCCCGGCAGAGCCTCCTCGGTGGTGCGCTGGCAGGCCGGGCACAGCTCGTGCCGGCCGGAGTCGGTGATGACGCTGCCCCAGCCACGGCATTCGGTACAGCCTCGGGCGAGGGCGACGTCGGCACGGGGGGCAGGGGTGGGAGCAGGGTGGGCTCCGTGATGCATGGGTGATGTCCTCTGTAGAGCGGTATCACTTCCATCCAGCTTGTCATGATTTCCGACCAAACGTCTGTGACTCAGCTCTCCCCGCCCGCTACCGCGCTCAGACACCCGTGCCGTCGACCGCCCGACCGCCGCGCCGGCCCCCGGCGCGTCGCCGGCCACCGCCCGCCCGCGGTGCCCGCACGGGGCGGCGGAGTTGACGCCGTTTCGGGAGCGGCGCAGGGCACTCCGGGAGGCCTCTCCCCAGCCAACGCCGGGGACCGTTCGTGGACCGGCAAAATACCTGTGCCGCCGGTCCGCGGCCTGCCTGTATCCCACGCAGAGCCAGCGCCCTGCGGTGCCCGGCACGGGCGGGCCCGCGTGACAGAATCGCGGCGAAGCGGACCGGCGAGCGGAACGGGGCGGACAGCGTGGCCATCGAGGTACTGCGGGCGGCGGAGCGGACGGCGGTGCCGTGGCTGAACGGCGGCGGGGTGACGCGCGAGGTCGCGGCCTGGCCGCCCGGCGCCGGGATGACCGACTTCGACTGGCGGGTCAGCCTCGCGGACGTCGCCCGGGGCGGGCCGTTCTCCGTCTTCGCCGACATCGACCGGGTGATCACCCTGGTCGACGGGCCCGGGATGGTGCTGACCGTGGCCGGTGCCGAGCATGCGCTCACCGAGCCGCTCCGGCCGTTCGCCTTCCCCGGTGACGTGACCACCGACTGCCGGCTGTCGGCCGGCCCGGTGGTCGATTTCAACGTGATGACCCGGCGCGGCCGTGCGACGGCCCGGGTCGAGACCGCCGACGCCCCGCGCCCGGTCCGGGCCGCGGAGGGCGACACCCTGCTGGTCGTCTGCCTCGACGGCACCACCGCCCTGGCGTCCGCCGGACTCTTCCTGGACCGCCTCGACGCCGTGCTGATCCGCGACGGCGGCGACCTCCTGCAGGTCGACGGCGCCGCCGCCGTGGTGACGATCCGCCAGTAGCGCACAGGACGGGCCGCGGGGGCGGTGTCACGGGCCGGCCGGAGAGCGAGACGGCCCTCGGCGGCCGGTTCCGGCTGCTCGGTGCGGGTACCCGGGGCCCGGTCGCAGCCACGGGCGCGGGATGCTGCTCGGCTAGGACGGCTGAACCTCCGCGCGGGTCGCGCGCCGCGACGGCCCGAGCCGCACCGCCCGCCCTAGGATGTGCCTCACGGATCGGGCCGGGCTCCCGCTCCCGGCCGCCCAAGCGGAGAGAGGCCGTTCGATGCCGCGCGAGATCGCCCTGCTGGGAGTACCGTCCTGCGCCGGAACGCACGGACCGGGCCAGGAGAAGGCACCGGCCGCCGTCCGCGCGGCCGGGCTGGTCGAGGGACTGCGCGGCGCCGGGCTGAGCGTCCACGACCACGGCGACCTGCCGGCGGTGCCCTTCCGCACCGACCCCGCGCACCGCAACCGGCAGAACCTCGACTCGGTCGCGGAGGTCGCCCGGTCCGTGGCCGGGAAGGTCGGCGCCCTGCTCGACGACGGCGCGCTGCCGCTGGTGATCGGCGGGGACTGCACCATCACGCTCGGCGTCACCGCCGCGCTGGTCGCGCGGCACCCCGACGCCGGACTGATCTACTTCGACGGCGACCTCGACCTGTCGGTGCCCGCCACCACCCTCTCCGGCATCCTCGACACGATGGTCGGCGCCCACCTGCTCGGCGAGGGCGCGCCGGAGCTGACCGGCCTCGGCCCTCGCACCCCGCTGCTCCCCGCCGACGCCCTGACGGCCTTCGGCTACGACCCCGTGGAGCTCGGCCCGGCCGAGGTGGAACTGCTCACCCGCTACGGACTGCGCACCCACCCGTGCACCGAGGTCACCGCCCCGGGCACCGACCCGGTCGCCGCCGCCCGCGCGGCCCGCCGCGCCCTGGCCGAGGGGCACTCGCGGCTCCTGCTGCACTTCGACGTCGACGTGATCGACTCCACCGACCTCCCGCTGGCCGACTTCCCGCACTTCAACCAGGGGCTGCCGCTGGCCGTGGCCCTGGACTGCCTCGCCGAGTTCGCCCGGGCCCCGCAGCTCGCCGCCGTGGTCGTCACCGAGATCAACCCCCACCGCGACCCGGACGGCAGCCTGCTGCGCACCCTCACCGACGGCCTGGTCCGCGCCCTCGCCGCCGCCGCACCGGACACCGCCTGACCGGACACCGCCTGACCGGCGTCACCGGCACAACCCGCGGCACGTCGTCCGCGTCGGGCGCGGCACCCGGCGGTGGGGCCTCAGCGGGCGGCCAGCGCGGTGTCGCAGTCGAGACAGTGCCGGGTGGTCTGGGACGGCGGGTACCAGGTGTCGCCCGGGGCGGCGGGCCGGTAGGGCTCGGGTTCGAGGTCGCCGGTGGCGAGGCCGCAGAAGGTCGTGCCGGCGGGCCGCTCCGGGTCCTGCGGGTCGGCGGGTGCGGCATGGACCCAGCGGATGCGCGCGCCGACGTCGACCTCTCCGTTGTCCAGGACCTCGGTGGACGGTTCCAGTTCGAGGAGTACGACGACATCCGTCATGCCTCGACCTTGCCCCGTTCGGCGCAGTGCCGCATCCCGGCCCGCACGCGTTCCCGCGGCCCGCCGACCGGCGCTCCCGGGATCTGTCCCACCCCGGCGATAGATTCGGTCGGAGGGTGCGGCCGGGCCGCACCCGAACACCGACTGCCGGAGGTCTCGCGTGTCGCAGGTACGGGTCCACAACTTCTCGGTGTCGCTCGACGGCTACGGCACGGGGGAGGGGCTGAGCCTCGACGCGCCGTTCGGGCACGCCGGCGACCGCCTGCACAGCTGGTTCTTCCCGACCAGGACCTTCCGCGCCATGATCGGCGAGGAGGGTGGCGACCTGGGCGTGGACAACGCCATGGCCCGGGCCTGGGCCGACGGCATCGGCGCGGAGATCATGGGGCGCGGCAAGTTCGGCCCGCAGCACGGCCCGTGGCAGGACCACGAGTGGAACGGCTGGTGGGGGCCCGAACCGCCCTTCCGCACACCGGTCTTCGTGATGACCCACCATCCGCGGCCCGCCGTCGAGATGCAGGGCGGCACAACCTTCCACTTCGTCGACGCCCCGCCGCGGGAGGTGCTCCGGCAGGCCCGCGAGGCCGCCGGCGGGCTGGACGTGCGGATCGGCGGCGGGCCGAGCACCGTGCGGGCCTTCCTCGCCGAGGACCTGGTCGACCATCTGCACGTCGTCGTCGTGCCGATCGTCCTCGGGCGCGGCGTGCGGCTCTGGGACGGCCTCGAAGGGATGGAGCAGCGCTTCCGCACCGAAACGGTCGCCAGCCCCAGCGGCGTCACCCACCTGACCTTCACCAAGATCTGACGTGCGGTCGGACGACTAGGCTGACCGGGTGACCTCACCCGACCTCGCGCGAGCCGCCGGCGAGCGTACGCCGCAGGACCCGTCCGCCGCGCTGATCGCCGACCCGTACACCGGCTACGCGCGGCTGCGCGCCGCAGGACCCGTCCACCGGATCACCGGACCGGACGGGCTGCCGGTCTGGCTGGTCACCCGGTACGCCGACGTCCGGCAGGTGCTCGCCGACCCGCGGTTCGCCCTCGACAAGCGGCACGCCACGCCCGGCAACTACCGCGGGTTCGCGCTGCCGCCCGCCCTGGACGCCAACCTGCTGAACATGGACCCGCCGGATCACACCCGGATCCGCCGGCTCGTCTCGCAGGCCTTCACCCCCAGGCGGATCGCCGCGCTGCGCGCCCCGGTCGAGCAGGTCGCCGACAAGCTCCTCGACGCGATGGCCCCGCACGGCCGGGCCGACCTGATCACCGCGTACGCCGCGCCGCTGCCGATCACCGTGATCTGCGACCTGCTCGGCGTACCCGCCGAGGACCGCCGTGACTTCCGCGCCTGGACGGACAGCCTGGTCGCCCCCGACCCGGCCCGCCCGCAGGACGCCGGGGCCGCCGTCGGCGCGATGCTCGCGTTCTTCACCGCGCTGATCCGGCGCAAGCGCGCCGAACCCGCCGACGACCTGCTCTCCGACCTGATCGCCGTCCGCGACGAACAGGACCGGCAGGACCGCCTCGGTGAGGACGAACTCACCTCGCTCGCCTTCCTGATCCTCTTCGCCGGCTACGAGAACACCGTCCACCTCATCGGCAACGCCGTCCTCGCCCTGCTGCGCCACCCTGGGCAGCTCGCCGCGCTGCGCGCCGACGAGAGCCTGATCCCGGGCGCCGTCGAGGAGTTCGCCCGCTTCGACGGGCCGGCCCCGCTGGCGATCCGCCGTTTCACCCGCGAGGCGGTGGCCTTCGGCGGCGTCACCGTTCCGGCGGGCGAGACCGTGCTGTGCGCACTCGCCTCGGCCAACCGCGACGGCGAGCAGTTCCCCGACCCGGACCGGCTCGACGTGCGCCGCCGCGACAACGGCCACCTCGCCCTCGGCCACGGCATCCACTACTGCCTGGGCGCCCCGCTCGCCCGGATGGAGACCGCGGTCGCGCTCACCGCGCTGCTGCGGCGCTTCCCCCGTCTCGAACTGGACGTGCCCGAGGAGCAGTTGCGCCACCGGCCCTCGCTGCGCGCCCGCGGACTTCTGGAGCTGCCCGTGCGGTTCTGAGCCGCCGCTGCGAGGACGGCCGGGGCCGGTGCGGGTGGGACCGCACCGGCCCCGGCCGTTCCGCGAGGTCCGGGGCCGGGCCGGGCGGTGAGTGCTGCGCTGCCGCGCTCACCGAACACACCGAACACACAGTGAACGCGCGCTGATGCGCAATTGTGCGCGGACATCGGCTTGTTCGCGCAATTGACGTCACATCAGGGCTCTGCTCTGATGTGCAGTGCTCGACCGCACCTGCCCGCGGACATGCCACGTGCCGCGGCGCACCACCGAGCCATCGGACCCCGCAGACCTCCCAGGAGGCACCCCCGTGCGATCCGCTCCGCCCGCCGTCCGACCGCGGCCGGGTAGTCCCGGCAACCGCGGCACGGCACTGACCCTCGCCCTGCTGCTCGTCGCCGCTCTCGCCGCCGTCCTCGGCCCCGCGCAGCCCGCCGCCGCGGCAACTCCCGGCAACGCCACCGCGATGAGCCGAACCGGCAACACCTTCACGGTGACCGCCTCCGGCGGCTCCGCCGCCCGGGTCGTCCTCGCCCGGGCCGACGTCCTGCGCGTCCGGATCTCGCCCGACGGCACCTTCGCCGACGACCCGGCCGGCCACGACCTCGCGATCACCACCGACTTCGGCACCGTCGACGCCACCCTCACCGACGCCGGCGGCTACTGGCGGATCGCCACCTCGGCCGTCTCCCTGCGCGTCAACAAGTCACCGCTCACCTTCGCGCTCTACCGGGCCGACAACACCACCCTGCTCTGGGCCGAGTCCCAGCCCACCAGTTGGACCGCCAACCGGACCACCCAGTACCTCGCCCGCGGCGCCGACGAGCAGTTCTACGGCACCGGCCTGCACCTCGGCGACTGGGCACTGCGCGACAAGACCGTGCCGGTCGCCGTCACCAACCAGTGGACGGAGGGGACCAACGCCAGCCCGGCCCCGTTCTACATGTCCACCAACGGCTACGGCGTGATGCGCAACACCTGGGCGCCCGGCTCGTACTCCTTCGGCGCGCCCACCACCCTCGCCCACGACGAAAAGCGCTTCGACGCCTGGTACTTCGCCGGCAACTCGCTCAAGGACGTCCTCAACGGCTACACCGACGTCACCGGCAAGCCCTTCCTCGCACCCATCTGGGGCCTCGAACTCGGCAACGCCGACTGCTTCAACGCCTCCAACCCCGCCTACAGCGGCGACCACGACCGGCTGCGCCACCAGACCACGCCCGACGCGGTCGGCTACGCCACCGACGCCCGGGCCGCCGACATGCCCTCGGGCTGGTTCCTGCCCAACGACGGCTACGGCTGCGGCTACACCGACCTGCCGACCACCGTCTCCGGCCTCGCCGCCAAGGGCGTGCACACCGGGCTGTGGACCTCCACCGGACTCGCCAACATCAACTGGGAGGTGGGAACAGCCGGTTCACGGGCGGTGAAGACCGACGTCGCCTGGATCGGCGGCGGCTACAAGAGCGCCTTCACCGGCGTCCAGCAGGCCGTGGCGGGCATCGAGAACAACTCGGACGCCCGCCGCTTCGTCTGGACGGTCGACGGCTGGGCCGGCACCCAGCGCAACGCCGTCGTCTGGACCGGCGACACCAGCGGCACCTGGGACGCCATGCGCTGGCACGTCCCGTCGATCGCCGGTGCGGGCCTGTCCGGCCTCAACTACGCCTCCGGCGACATCGACGGCATCTTCGGCGGCAGCCCCCGGACCTACGTCCGCGACCTGCAGTGGAAGGCCTTCACCCCGGCCTTCATGACGATGTCCGGCTGGGGGGCCACCAACCCGTCCGCCGGGTACCAGGACAAGCAGCCCTGGCGGTTCGCCGAGCCCTACCTGTCCATCAACCGGAAGTACCTGCAGCTGAAGATGCGGCTCACCCCGTACCTGTACTCGATGAGCCGCAACGCCACCGACACCGGCGTCCCGGCCACCCGGGCCATGGTGCTGGAGTACCCGGACGACCCGGTGGCCCGCGGCAACCAGACCAGCGGCCAGTTCATGGCCGGCGACTCCTTCCTGGTCGCCCCGGTGGTCTCCGACACCTCCGTCCGCGACGGCATCTACCTGCCCGCCGGCACCTGGACGGACTACTGGACGGGCAGGGCGTACACCGGCCCCGGCTGGTTCAGCGGCTACAACGCGCCGCTCGACACCCTGCCGCTGTTCGTCAAGTCCGGTGCCGTCGTGCCGATGTGGCCGCAGATGAACTACGCCGGCGAGAAGCCCGTCGACACCCTCACCTACGACGTCTACCCCCGCGGAACCTCCACCTTCAGCCTGTACGAGGACGACGGCACCACCCGGGCCTACCAGAGCGGCGCCTACGCCCGGCAGCGGGTGGACGTCACCGCGCCCCAGTCCGGCACCGGCGACGTCAGCATCGCGGTCGGCGCCGCCACCGGCAGCTACACCGGCAAACCCGCCTCCCGCGGCTACGAGTTCACCGTCCACGCGGCCGCCGCCCCGAGCGGCGTCTCCGTCGGCGGCACCGCGCTGCCCGCCCTGACCAGCCGCAGCGCCTACGACACGGCCACCACCGGCTGGTACTTCGACCCGGCGGACCGCTCCGGCGTGCTGCGGATCAAGACCGGCTCCCGCTCCTCGGCGTTCACCGTGACGGCCACCGGACTCACCCTGCCCACCGGCGGCGCCGTCCCCGGCGCCACCCCGATCCCGACCGCGAACTGGACGGTCGTGTCCACCGACAGCCAGGAGACCGCCGCGGAGAACGGCGCCGCGGCGAACGCGATCGACGGCAACCCGGCCACCATCTGGCACAGCCGGTGGTCCGGCACGGCCGCGCCGCTGCCGCACGAGCTGCAGATCGACCTCGGCGCCCGCCACAGCGTCGACGGCCTCAGCTACCTGCCGCGGCAGGACGGCGGCGTCAACGGCCGGATCGGCGGCTACGAGGTGTACGTCTCCGACACCACCGGCGACTGGGGCAGCCCCGTCGCGACCGGCACCTTCGCCGACAGCGCGGCGCAGCAACGGATCGCCTTCGCCGCCAAGAACGGCCGCTACCTGCGGCTGCGCGCCCTCACCGAGGCCGGCAACCGCGGCCCGTGGACCAGCGCCGCCGAGATCGGCGCGACCGGCCGGGCCCTGCCGCCACCGACCGACACCACCCTGGTCAACGGCGCCTCCGGCACCTGTGTCGACCTGCCGGGCTCCGCGACCGCCCCCGGCACCCGGCCGACCCTCTACACCTGCCACGGCGGCGGCAACCAGCGCTGGACACTGCACAGCGACGGGACGCTCACCGGGCTCTCCGGGGTCTGCCTCGACGGCACGGGCGGCACCGCCGCCGTCCAGCCCTGCAACGGCTCCGCCGCGCAGCGCTGGCAACAGGGCCCGCAACTCGCCCTGGTCAGCGGCGGGAAGTGCCTCGCACCCGAAGGCTCCGGTACCGCCAACGGGACCGCACTGCTGCTCGCCACGTGCACCGGCACGGCCGCGCAGCGCTGGGCGACGACGCCCTGACCCGCCGGCCGTAGAACCCCGGGCACCGCGCCCCGGGGTTCCGCGGCCCCGGGGTGCCGGCTCAGCGCACGCTCGCGGCGATCTGCGCGTACTCCTGGGCGGCGGCCCACAGCTCCCCGGCGGCCGGCCGCGTGCCGGGCAGCGCGTTCATCGCCGCCTCGGCGTTCATCGCGGCGAAGCCCCACAGCTCGCGGAGCTCCCCGTGCGCCGCCCGCTCGGCCTCCCGCAGGGCCGCGAGCAGCACCCGGCCGGTCAGCGGCGGCGGGACGTTCAGGAACGACCACGGCCCCGGCGGGGCCTGGTCGAGCAGGGCTGTCGGCTGTGTTCCGCCGGGCGGAGTGGTGTCGTTCATGCGGCACACCATCGCACCTGGAACTGACACGCCGTCGATCGACCACGGACGGCGGGCGGGGCGGCCCGGCTCAGCCCGCGAGGCGGTCGACGGCGGCGAGCACCGGGGCGACGCCGTCCTCCTCGCGCAGGCGCGCGGCCAGCGCCCGGGCCCGGCGTGCGTGCTCCGGGTCGGTGGTGGCCGCGCGCAGCGCCGCGGCGAGGGTGCCGGATGTCAGCCGGCGCAGCGGGACGGCCGCGGGTGCCACACCGAGGCCGGTGAGGCGGCCGGCCCAGAACGCGGCGTCGAACTGGATCGGGACGGGGACGGCCGGTACGCCGGCACGCAGGCCCGCCGCCGTGGTGCCGGCCCCGGCGTGATGCACGACGGCGGCCGTCCGCGGGAAGAGCAGGCTGTGCGGGACCTCGCCGACGGTGATCATGTCCGGGCCGTCGGCCTGCAGCTCGCTCCAGCCGCGCTGGACCACGCCGCGCAGCCCGGCCGCGCGCAGCGCCGCCACGACGGTGCGGGAGACCGGTTCGGGATCGGGCACCGCCGCGCTGCCCAGGCCGACGAAGACCGGCGGATCGCCGGAGTCCAGGAAGTCGCATAGCTCCGGCGGGAGTTCGGCCTCGGGCGGGTCGCCGGGCCACCAGTAGCCGGTCACCCGCAGGCCCGGGCGCCAGTCGCGGGGACGCGGCACCACCAGCTCGCTGAAGCCGTGGAAGACGGGCCAGTCGGCCCGTTCGCGGGCCCGGCGGGATGAGCGCAGGCTGCGCCGGGGGAGCCCGAGGCGGGCGCGGGTGTGGCGGACGGCCTCGGTGAAGATGCTGTCCACGGCCGCGTTCACCGCGCGGCCGGCCAGCCGGTTGGGGACCGCGCCCCAGGACCGCGCGCCGATCATCGGCGGTGCGAACTCGGCCGTCGCGGCGAGCGGTTGCAGGTGGAGGCCGATGCTGGGCAGCGCCGATCCCTCCGCAACGGCGTGCCCCAGCGGCGCCAGCGCGGCCGACAACAGCAGAACGTCCTGCCCGTCCGCGGCGACCAGCAGCCCGTCCGCCATCCGCCCGACCAGCGACCGCGCCATCGAGACCAGCCGGGCCAGCTTGCCGACGCCACTGGAACTGTGGTGCAGGCCCTGCCCGGCGGCGGACTCCAAGGCCTCGCGCGGGTCCACCGGCAGCGCGTGGAAGCCGATGCCGGCGGCCTGCGCCAGCGGCGCGAACCGCGCATGGGTGACGAGGGTGACCTGGTGGCCGGCCCGGGCCAGCCCGGACCCGAGCCCGGTGAACGGGGCGACGTCGCCCCGCGAACCCGCCGTCATGAGCGCGACACGCATGGCCACCAGTATCGCGCCGAATCCCGTTTCGGCGGGCCTTCGGCGCGCCGTTCCCGGCCGGGGCCGCGCGGGCGCGGCCGTCAGCGTTCGAGTCCGGGGGCGGTGCGGACCGTGACGGGCGGGGCGTGCCGGGCGACCATGTCGAACACACGGATTCCGGCAGATCGTCCATCTCTGTCGCGCATCCGCTTGACGACCCGTCACTCCGGCGACGACCCGTTCGGCATTGCGCCGCCGCAACCGACCGGGTGCGGCCTAGGCTGCGGAGTACCGGAAAAGGGGCCCCTCGGCCCGGAGGATACCGGTGCGGAGGAGGAAGGACCTCATGCCCAGGCCGCCGCTGCCCGAGAAGGCCGTCGCGCTGTTGCGCAAGGCGAACCCCGCGGTCATCGCCACCGTCCGCCCGGACGGCCAGCCCGTCTCCACCGCCACCTGGTACCTCTGGGAGGCGGACGGCCGCGCCCTGGTCAACATGGACGAGGGCCGGATCCGCCTGCACCACCTGCGGACCGACCCCCGGGTCAGCCTCACCGTGCTCGACGAGCACTCCTGGTACACCCACGTCACCCTGGTCGGCCGGGTCGCCGACATGTACGAGGACAGGGACCTCGCCGACATCGACCGGCTCTCCCGGCAGTACCTGGGCCGCGACTACCCCGTGCGCGACCGCGGCCGGGTCACCGCCCTGATCGAGGTCGACCGCTGGCACGGCTGGGGCAAGGTCACCGGCCGCTTCCGCTGACCGGGTGAACGGCGACGGCATCCCGCGATAGCGGTCCGGGTCACCCGGGTGTGCGCGGAATCGCCCGTGGCCGGCATGCCGGATCGCTGCCCAGGGTCCCGCGCGGCCGTCACGTCAGGCGTCCGCGGCGGGCCCGGCCGGCGGATTCGGTCCGGTCGGTCCGGGCGGTGCGCTCGGACCACCCGGTGCGCCCGGACCACCGGGTGCGGCCGGAGCGTTCGGCGCGGCCGGTCCGGCCGGTGCCGCGCCGCCACGGGTGCCCCGGCGCCGGACGAGCAGGGACACGGCCACCAGCACCGCACCGACCACGCCCAGCACGATGGGCAGGATGGTGCCGACGAGCGAGATGGCGTTACGGCCGTCCTTGGCGTCGTCCGCGGCAGCCTTCACGGAGTCGGGCGTCTGCCGGTACGAGACGTCGGAGACCGGCAGCAGCGGAAGGAAGGCGCCGTCGCTCGGGGCGACGACCCCGGCCGTGCGCTGCTGGGACCGCTGGGTGTCGACCACGATGCCGGTCTCGGGCTCGATCCAGAACGTGTCGGCGCTCTGGAGCGTGTAGCTCAGCGGAACCGGATCGGGCAGCGTCGGCAGCAGCACGGCCAGTTTCTGCTTCGCCTCCGCCGAGAGGGTCCCGACCTGGGCGACCAGCGCCAGGGTGCTCTTCGGGACGGCCGGCGGGAGTCCGGCGAGCACCTGGGTGTCGGTGATCCGGGTGGCGGGCAGCCTCGCCAGGTACACGTAGGTACTGACGCCGGACCTGCTCTCGGTGCGCGAGTACGTCAGCGGGGTGGTGGTCCCGGTCTCCGGCCGCCAGCCGGTGTACGTCTGCTTCTTCGCGCCGATCGGCCAGCTCACCGTCAGGCCTTTGGCGTCGACCACCGTCCAGCTCGCCGGGTGATCGGTGGCCGGTTCGAGGGTCTTTCGGTCGACGGCGTACTGCCAGGTGGTCTTCTCGACCGCACGGCCCGCCGCGGTCGTCGTCCGGCTGTCGCTGACCAGGGCGATGTCGTCCGAGGTGTCCAGCACCTTGACGGTCCGTTCGACGGCCATCGGGACATCCCGCTTGACGGCCGAGAGCAGGTTGCCCTTCGCCACCTCCTGGGCGTCGAGCAGCGTCTTGAAGCTGCCGGTGTAGGAGCGCGTGACGTCGGTGTCGTCGGGCAGCCGGGCCACATAGGTGGGCGTGACGAAGAACGTGAGGACGAACGCGCCGGCGATCAGGACCAGACCGACCACGACGCCGACGCCGCGGAGCACCATGTTCGTCCGCATGATCCGCTCTCCCACTGAACTCGATCCGTGCCGCTCCTGTCCGGCCCAGTGTCAGGTGGGCCGGACACCCGCGCCACAGCTGGGCTCCGGCCGTCGTCCCCGGCGCGGGCACGGTCCCGGCCGCCGACCTGGGACTCGTCCCCGGCACGCCCACGGCCCGGGCCACGAGCGGATTCGTCTGCGATCGACCGAGCGGTGGACGGCGTGCACCCGCACGGGCGGGGCAACCCCGCTCCCGGCCGCCGGCTGCGGGGTGCTGGCCGGCGTGTGTTCAGCCGCTCCGCTGTCCCGGACCGACGACCAGGAACTGGCCCATCATTCCGTCGTCCTCGTGGCGCATCAGATGGCAGTGGAACATGTACGGGTTCTGCGGGTCGGTGTAGTCGCGGAAGACCACGGCGAGGCGCACCGAGCCCGACGGCGGCACGGCGACCGTGTCCTTCCAGCCGGCCAGTTCCGGTGGGGGAGGGCTGCCGTTGACGTCGAGGACCTGGAAGTGGTTGTCGTGCACGTGGAAGTTGTGCACCCGGTTGTGGGTGTTCGTCACCGTCCAGATCTCCGGGACGTCGACGGTGGCGGTGAGGTCCATCCGGGCCATGTCCATCGGCAGGCCGTTGATCGTGTTGCCGTCGAGTTCGAAGGTCCGTGCCACTGCGGCGGCCGTGACGGGCGGGGGAATCACGGCCAGCTTTGAGGGCGTCGCCGCGCCGGTGCGGAGCTGCGGCCGCGGGTTCAGGAGCAGGATCTCGAACTCCTCGCTCCGGGCGGCGCCTGCGGACGGTCCGCGGCCCTTCCTGGCGGGCAGCGGGGACGGGAAGGAACGCAGGGTACGCGGTCGGCCGGCCTGCATGCGGACGACGATCTCCGCCCGCTCGCCGGGCGTCAGTGCGAGGCGGCGGAGCCGGACGGGGGCTGCGAGCAGCCCACCGTCGGAGGCCACCATCTCGAACTCGCCGTCGTCGTCCAGGCCGAGGTTGTAGACCCGCATCGTCGAGCCGTTGAGGATGCGCAGGCGCACCCGGTCGGTGGCGACCGGGGCATACGCTCCCGCGATCCCGTTCGCCGTCACCGTGGGACCGAGCAGCCCCGTCCCGGCGTCGTCGCGTTCGTCCAGGGTGCCGTCGGGGTTGAGCTTCTTGTCCTGCACGATCACCGGGAGGTCGTCGATGCCGTACTCGTGCGGCAGACCCGCGCCGGTCTCGTCGTCGACGAGGAACAGCCCGGCCAGGCCGCGGTAGGCGTGCACCTGGGTCGACCCGTGGGGGTGCGGGTGGTACCAGAGGGTCGCCGCGGGCTGGGCGATCACCCAGGAGGGCTCCCAGATGGCGTCCGGGGCGATCGGTTGGTGGGGGCCGCCGTCGAAGCGTGCGGGCAGATGCATGCCGTGCCAGTGGACCGAGGTGGTCTCGGGCAGGCGGTTGCGGACCCGGACGCCCACCGTCTCGCCGGTGCGGGCGCGCAGGGTCGGACCGAGGAGGTCCTGCGAGTAGCCCCAGGTCGGGGTGGACGTGCCGGGCACGATGCTCGCGCTGCCGGGCCGCGCTTCCAGGGTGAACCACCGCACGCCGTTCTCAAGGCGGGATTCCGCGAGCGGCGGGATCGGCAGCCGCCGGTAGCCGGCGGGCCCGTGCTCCTCGGGCAGCGGCCCGCTTCCGGTTCCGTCGTGAGGTGGCGTCTTGCCGGCGGTGCCGGCGAGGCAGCCGGCCGTCAGCACCGGCGACGAGACAAGGCCGGCCAGCACGGCACGCCGCGACCACATACCCACCTGGCCACCACCGATCGGACAGGGAACCCGTTCGACGGACGCACTGTCCTCGCGCCGTCGGCAGGCGTCGGTCGAATCCGACGAGGAGTTCGAAGCTAGCATCCGTCGACGCCGTAGGACGTGGTCGAACAGGGCGGTGGCGCAGCTTTCGCGGTAGACCACTCGTTCGTACGAGTGTGGGGCGGAGACCGCGGTGGACAGAGGGCCGGGACCGGCGACGCCGGGCGCCGCGGTCGAGGTTCCGACAGCGGCGCCCGGCGCCCTGACCAGAGGTCAGGGGAGGTAGTACATCGGGTTCGGGATCTTGTACGTCTTGCCGGAGTGGCCGCCGGACAGGTCGCTGTACTGGTCGCCGAAGTTGGCCACGATCTGGTACCCGAGGCTCTCGATGTGCGCGCGGGTGCCGGACTTGTACTCGATCGTGGTGCAGGTCGAGCCGCAGGCCAGGTACGCCGGCGGGTTCTCCTTGTTCTTCAGGTACAGGTGCGTGGCGTCCGCGGTCGGGAAGCCCACGGCGGACAGGTTGGCCGCGGTGTACGAGCGCTGGGACTCCGGCCGGCCGGTGACGAAGAAGACGGTGTAGCCCTGCTGCTCGGCCCACTTCGCCAGGGTGTTCATGCCGAAGACGGCAGGCATGGTCTTGGTGGCGATGTACTGGGCGTTGCTCGCCGGGCTGTAGACGAACGTCGTCTCCAGCTCGTAGTTGTACGTCGACAGCGAGGTGTCGTCGACGTCGAGCACGATCGCCTTCTTCTTGCCCTTGTCGTGGCGGGCGCGGTTCTGCAGGTACTGCTTGGCGTCCTTCTGTATCCCGGCGACCTGCTTGGCGTAGTTGCCGGTCGCCGACGGCCAGTGCTCGCCCTGCGCGTCGACGGTGTCGCCGTAGTACGCCTTGATGTCGTTGACCTCGTCGGTCATGTTGGTGATCTGACGGTCGCTCCGCGGAGCCTTGGTGTCGGCGACCGCGAAGCCGCCGCCCGCGACCGCACCGCCGACGACCACGCCGACGGCGAGGGTGGCGAGGGTCTTCGAGCGGTTCCCGAGGGTCTTCCTGACCATATGGTTCTGCCCTTTCTACCGCCGGGAGGGGCGAACGCGAGTCGTTCCACCTGCCCGGCGCGCACGATGCGGGGATGAACGTACGGGCGGGTAACCAGGCAGGTCAAGCAAACTCTACGCGCAATGTCTACGCGCGATGCGCGCGGGCCGTGCGCCACTGCCCGTGGCCCCGCGCGCCGGCATCCGCATGCTTCCGCTTCGTCAACTCGCAACCGCCGGCATGGCGCCTGACGGCGATTCCGGCGACGCCCGCCGACCTGCCGCGCCGGCCGCGACCGAATGTGACGCCCCAGGCCAGAGGGTTCAGCGGGTCGACGGCAGCCGACGCACGGGACCGTCCTGCCGCTCCGGCCCTGCCCTGAACGGCAGCCCGGCCCCCGCCGCCGTGACACAGCGGGGGAGGACCGGGCCGCCGAGTTCAGCCGTTGCGTGCCGCCTCCGGGCCGGTGATCCGCCGCAGCAGTGGCAGCGTGGAGGCGATGATCCCGAGCGAGGCCACCAGCCCCAGTGCCACCAGCGCGAAGTACACCGCGCCGGGCGACACCAGCGCATAGTGCATCTGGGACTTCAGGAACAGGTGCGCCGCCAGCAGGCCCGTCCCCGTCGCCACCCCCGCGACCACCAGCAGCGGCAGCGCACTCTCCAGCGCCACCACCGAGCGCAGCACGCCCAGCGGAGCCCCGCCGAGCCGCAGCAGCGCGAACGGCCGCCTGCGGTCCGACAGCCCCGCCACCACACTCACCGCCAGACTGCAGCCCGCGATCGGCAGGGTGGTCAGGATGACCACGTTCGCCAGCTGCCGGAAGCCGGCCAACTGCCGCTGCTGGTCGCTGCCCCAGTCCTTCACCATCCGCGACTCGTGGTCCGGGAAGGCCCGGTCGAGCACCGTCCGCACCCGCTCCGTCGCCGCCGTCGAGCCGTCGGTCGTCACGTACACCATCTGCACCGGCAGCGCGGCCAGTTGCGCCGACGAGACGGGGGCAGCCGGCCACTTCCGGGTGGCCGCCGTCTGCAGGTCGACGAACTGGTACATCGGCACGGCCGCGACCTCTGCCGCCGGCGCGCAACCACCCACCACCGGGGCGCCCGCCAGCTCCGAGCAGAGCACCAGGCCCGGCGCCCACGGGCGCGGGTCCGTCGGATCGGCCGCCACCCCGGCCGGGTTGGCGTGCACCACCACTGCACCGCGGTACCCGGGCACGGCCTTCAGCTGGGTGAGCACCACCTCCGGCACCCGGTCCGTCATCGGCGGATCGCCCAGCAGCGCACCGTGCTGCACCGCCGCGCGCATCTGCGGGTCGCCGCTCAGCACACCACGGTTGGCATTGATCGTGCCGATGATCCCTACCGTCGCACTGGTCACGAAGAGCGCCAGCACCAGGCCGCTCACCGACCGGAAGCCCGCCTTCGGATCGTCCGCCAGCCGCCGCACCGCGATCAGCGAGGCAGGACGCGAGGTGCGCCGCGCCACCAGCCGTGCCGCGGCCATCGTCAGCCACGGCCCGGCCACCACCAGGGCCAGCATCACCAGCACGAACCCGGACAGGTACGCCCAGGTCTGGCCGTCTGTCGTATCCGGCCGCCGGTCCACGAACCAGGCCAGCTCGCCGATTCCCGCCGCTAGCGGCACCAGCCGCCTCACCCTTGGCGGGCGCGGCGTCACCCGCCGGCTGACCCCCAGCGGCGACACCGACACCCGGCGAAGCGCCAACCGCGCTGCCGCCGCCGCCGCGACCGGAACGCCCAGTGCCACCGTGAGCATCTGCACCGCATGCAGGGTCAGATCCCCTGCGAAATACCGGTCGCCGGTGAACGGCACCTGCGCCACCAGTGGTCTGAGCAGCGCGAACAGTCCGAAGCCGGCCGCCGTGCCCGCCACCGCCGCCAGCGTCGACTCAACCGCCGAGATCAGGGCCACCTGGCCGGGAGTGGCGCCCACCAGCCGCATCGCTGCGAACCGCTGCTCGCGGCGGGCCGCCGACAGCCGCGTCGCCGTCCCGATGAACACCAGCACCGGGAAGATCAGCGCACCGGCCACCACGGAGAGGATCAGCGTCATCGCGTCGCCGCGCACCCCCATGCCCGGGCAGTCGTTGTCGCACTTCGCCGGCAGTGCGTCCGCGATCGTCGTCACCGCCCGGGCACCCGGGGCGGTCCGGACCTGCTCCGCCGGGCGGCCCACCACCGCGATCAGCGAGTCCGGCGAGGGCAGCGCGGCGTCGCCCAGCTCCCCGGCGAGCCTGCCGGGGAAACGGTCGCCGAGCTCCGCCGCCGGGACGTCCGCGACGAGCTTCGCCAGGGCGGGCGAGGCGTAGTACTCCCCGGGCGCCGGCACGGCGGCCATGCCCGGTGGCACCGGCGAGGTCGGACCGGTCGCGGCCACGTCCACCTCGAAGATCGGCTTGCCGTCGTAGTGGTCGTCGTGCGCCCGCCACCACAGCGGGTCGACCGGGGCGGTCGCCGTCCGGGCCGCCGCACCGGTGTTCCACCACAACTGCCGTTCGTTGGACTCGTCCACCGCGTTGATCCCGGCCAGCGTCGACAGCAGCAGCGCCACGCCGACCGCCACCGCCGCCGCGATCGAGACCAGCCTGGCCAGCGCCTCCCGTCCGCCGCTCACCGAGAGCCGCAGCGCCAGCGTGATCACGACGCGATCCGATCCACCGACAGCGACGTCACCCGGCCGTCACGGACGATCGCCTCCCGGTGCGCGTACGCCGCCACCCGCGGCTCGTGCGTCACCAGGACCACGGTGGTGCCCTGTTCGCGCGCCGCACCCACCATCAGCTCCATCACCTGCTCGCCGGTCAACGAGTCCAGCGCACCCGTCGGCTCGTCCGCGAACAGCACCCGCGGACGGGTCACCAGGCCGCGCGCCAGCGCCACCCGCTGTGCCTGACCGCCGGACAGCTCCCCGGACCTGCGCCGCTCCAGCCCGTCCAGGCCGAGCCGGGCGAACCACGGCCGGGCCTCCGCGAGCGCTGCCGCACGGCGGGTGCCGCTCAGCAGCAACGGCAGCGCGACGTTCTCCTCGGCGGTCAACTCGGGGACGAGCTGGCCGAACTGGAAGACGAAGCCGAACCGGTCCCGGCGCAGCGCGCTGCGCTCGGACTCGCCGAGGCGATCGATCCGCCGGCCGTCGAAGAGGACCTCGCCGGAGTCCGGCGTGAGGATGCCGGCCAGGCAGTGCAGGAGCGTGGACTTGCCGGAGCCGCTCGGCCCCATCACGGCGAGCACCTCGCCCCCGCCGACCGTCAGGTCCGCGCCGCGCAGCGCCGGGGTCTCGCCGAAGGCGAGGGTCACCCCGCGTGCCTCGATCAGTGCGCCCGTCATGACCGCACCGCCTCGGCGATCGCGTCCAGCCGGGCCACCGTCAGGTCGATCCAGCGCAGGTCGGCCTCCAGCCGGAACAGGCCGTGGTCGGCCAGTAGGGTGTCCAGGAGGGCGCCGGTGCGGCGCAGCTCGGTGAGTTCGCGCATCCGCTGCATGTGTGCGGCCCGCTGTGTGTCGAGGTACCGCCCGGCGTCGCGGCCGAGCATCAGCGCCAGTACGACCTTGGTGAACAGCACCGTCTGCAGGGTGGGTTCGGGAGCGACCGGCTCCGCCAGCCAGGTCTCGAACTCGGTCACCCCCGCCTCGGTGATGACATACCGCTTGCGCTCCGGCCCGCCGCCCGGTTCGGCCTCGCCGGCCACCACCTTGCCGTCCCGCGCGAGCCGGCTGAGCGTCGCGTACACCTGGCCGTACGGCAGCGGCTTGTCCCGCCCGAACAGCGTGTCGTAGTCGCGCTTGAGGTCGTATCCATGGCTGGGCTCTCGCTCCAGCAGCCCGAGAAGGGTCAGAGGAACACTCATGAGCTGACCATACATCAGGCGTATACATCGAGTGTATACATCGAGAGGATTTTCGGGTCGGCCGGGCCTGGGAACGGTGGGCGGTCAGTTGCCGGGGGTGGTCGAGCCCGGGGTGTCCGGCGAGGTCCCGGTAGGTGCCGGGCGAGTTCGCAGCCGCGCGGGGCCGGCGCCGGCGTCCGGGCGTTGCCTCCGGCGATCCTCGAGACCACTGCGGATCATGTAGATGAGGACCAGCGGCCAGCCGACGGCTGCGGCGCAGGACAGGATCGCGCCGAGGATCACGCAGTCGCGGTCCGTCAATGGGTTGTCGGCGGCGGCGAGGCCCTTGGCCGTGCCGGCCGCGACGGCGGGACGAGCCGTCTGCGGGACGAGCAGCCGCCAGGTCACCAGCCCGATCCGCCATTCGTCGAGCTCCGGCGCAGCGGGCAGCGCGAGCGGGAGATCAGGAGGTCGTGTCGTCGTTCCGGAGGCGAAGAGCGGCCCGCCGCGTCAGGCGACCACGTGGCCCGCTGCCCGGAGGGCGGCCTGCGCGGCGGACACGCATCCGCTGGGCACCAGGACGATGTCGGCGTGGAAGGTCGACGTGACGAAGACCGGGATACCGCCGGCGGCCAGCGGCGTGAGCAGGGCGGCGAGCATGCCCGGCACGTCGACCGCATGGGCGGTGTCGCCGCCGTAGAGCGCGGACCAGCGATCGGCTTCCTCGGGCCGAGCGGGGCGGATGGCGGTCAGGCCCTCCGGGGCGCGGACCACGGCGAGCCACTGGCCGTCGGGCAGCGGGGCGCCGTCGCCCAGGTGCTCGATGACGTACTCGCCGGGCAGGAGACGGAGGTGCTGGGAAACGGCGGAGACCATCCGGGCAGGATGCCACGTGTCCCCGTCCCGGGCCTGCGTGCCCCGGGGGGTGAGACCGGCGAGAGGGACGGCGGCGTCCTTCGGCCGGCGACCTCTTGCGGCCTGTCCGATGCGGAGTAATGATGATTACATGATTACGTCAGAGCAGGAGGCCCTGCGCGGCTGGTTCACCGGCCGGCTGCCGGAAGGGCTGTTCAGTGAGCTGGTCGAGATCGCCGTGGACCGGGAGGAGATCACGGTGGTCGGGCGCATCCCGCCGCCCGAGTTGGCGGACGGGGTGTCGGAGGGCGAGCGGGAGGCGGCGGTGGAGGGGCGGATCGCCGAGTTCCGGGAGCGGACCCGGGAGGCGCGGATGACCGTCGCGCGCGAGGCCGAGCGGCGGTACGGGCGCAAGGTCTCGTGGGGGGCCGAGTGCGACGGCGTCCGCGGGATGTTCACCACGGTGTCGGCGCCGGTGATGACCCGGCTCCGGCAGCCCGAACGGCAGGTGCTGGACACCCTCGTCGAGGCCGGGGTGGCCCGCAGCCGCAGCGACGCGCTGGCCTGGTGCGTCCGGCTCGTCCAGCGGCACTCCGAGACCTGGCTGGACGAACTCCGCGAGTCGCTGGAGAACGTCCGGCGGCTGCGGGCCCAGGGGCCCGACGCCTGAGCGGCGTTCAGCGCGCGGCCGGCGCGTCCGCCACCCCCGCCCCCGGCACGACCGGGCCCTCCCAGAACTTCGAGAGTGCCCCCTCCTTGAACGGGCTCGGGCTCACGCTCAACTCCCCGGCGAGCGGCCGGTCCAGGACGAGCACCAGCAGCAGACCGAAGCCGATCAGCGCCGCCACCGAGCCCACGAACAGCAGCTGGATCCGCCGACTGCGGATGCCGTACAGGAAGGTCAGCGGCAGGATCACCACCGCACCCCCGTACACCAGCACCTGCAGCAGCACCGGCAGTTGCTGGCCGCTCTGGGTGATCCTGGCCCGGCGCTGGCCGGCCACCTGGCCGATGCTCTCCACCGCCTGGTCGTAGAAGGTCTGCTCGGAGTGCGTGTCCGGCTGGTAGGCCTGCAGCGCCTGGTAGACGGCCTCCAGCTTGGCGGCGGTGCGGTTGTAGTCGCCCTCGCCCGCCCGCATCAGCGGCCACTGCTGCTCGACCACGGCATGCACGTACCCGTCGACCGCCCGGTTCACCTGATCGCGCTGCGCCGGCGGAAAGGCCTGCGCGTCCCGGACGATCTGGGCGGCGGCGGTGGCCTCCGTGGCCACCACGGTCTCGGCGCTCTCCAGCTGCGTCCAGAGCGTGACGATGACGAAGGCGAGGATCACGCCGTAGATGGCGCCGAACATGCTGAGCACCACGCCCACCATGTCGTTGTGGTCGCCGCTGGCGGTCTGCGGGTAGCGGCGCCGGGTCAGCGCGCTGCCGAGCAGCGCGACGACCACGACACCGCCGACCACGATCGCCGCCAGGATGAAGGTCGACACATTGTTGAGCAGCCAGACCTCCACCGTCAGACTCCCGCGACGGCGACCGGCCGGGAGGTCACGGCGATCCGGTTGTAGGTGTTGACCACGGTGGCGGCCCAGGCGACGAGGGCCGCCTCCTGCTCGGTCAGGACGGCGCGGGCCGCCCGGTGCAGCGCCCGGCCGTTGATCTGTGAGCAGCGCAGTCGGACGAGTTCCAGCAGCACCGGCTCCACCCCGGCCGCGGCGGCGGCCTCCTCGACGGCGCCGTGCAGCGCGTTCACGGCGGCGAAGTCCTGCGGTGCGAGGCCGATCAGCGGGAGCGGCGAGAGTGATTCGGTCACGGACCGAGCGTAAGCGCCGGAAGGGGCGGAAAAGGTGCCGGACCGTCAGTGATCACTCGCGCGGGCTGCGCTTTCCCCGGCCGTTGACCGTGTCCCCGATTCGGGGTTCGGAGGCACGATTTCGGATTCGGGCGAGGAGATGGAGCGTCAACGAAGTGTGTTTTCGGACCGAACGGCCGCGTGTGCGCGATCGGTCGCTCACTGTGGGGTGCTCTGACGTTCCGTGGCCGCGCCGATCTCGTGCCGGCAGCCCGTGCGAGACGCCCCTTGGAGATTTCCGAGATGACCACTTCCCGTGCAGCTCGACCGCGCCCAGAAGCGCTTCGACCTCTGGGACGTGGACGGCGACGGCGGATCGACCGTGCCGACTGGGACGCCGAGGCCAACCGCATCCTCAAGGCCTTCGGTGAGGCGCCCGCCTCCCCGGACCGCCTGCACTGGCCCGGCCCAGGAGATCCGGCCCTCGGTCCGGTGCGGCCCCGTGCCGAGCGCGAGGACGCCCCCGGGCAGCCGCTAGGGGCGGTGGCCCAGGGCGCGCAGGTGGGCGGCTGCCACGTCGAGGACGACGGCCGGTGGAGCCGCCGTCTCCGGGGCCTCCGTCGTGCTGCTCACGGGCGCCGGCCGTGCACGGTGTGCACCAGGTTGGAGCAGGCCCGGAAGTCCGGGTGCGCCAGGACCTCGCGCAGCTCGGCGAGTTCGGCGTCGGTCAGGCCGGCCCGCAGCAGCGGCTCGCGCAGGTGGCGGGTGTTGTGGACCTGCAGCCGCAGCCCGGGGGAGCCGGGCGTCAGCGCGGTGACGTACGGCACCGCCTCGACGTCCGTGAAGCCGGCCCGCCGCAGGGCGGCCACGCACTCGCGCCCCCAGCCCTGGTGCGAGCCGCGCTCCCGGAACGCCTGGAGCTTGGCCCGCTGGAAGCGCTCGAACAGTTCCTTGGCGCGAGCGTCGGGGGCGAGCAGCACCGGCGCGTACTCGGCGTCGAACTCCAGCAGGTGCAGCACCCCGCCGGGCCGCAGCGCGGCCAGCAGACGGTGCAGCACCTCCTCCCGCTCCGGCAGGTGGGAGAGCACCAGCCGGACGTGGATCAGGTCGAACCCGGCCTCCGGCAGCGGGTCGTGGAGGATGTCGTGGCGCTGCACGACAAGGTTCGGCCGCTCCGGGACCGGCAGCGGCGCGAGGTCGGTGGCGAGCACCCGGCCGGCGGGGCCGACCCGGTCGGCCAGCCAGACGGCGATGCTGCCGGCGCCGGTACCGACGTCCAGGCAGTGCAGGCCTGGGCGGACACCGGTGCCGACCAGCCGCTCGATGCTGATCGGGTCGAGCCACTCCGCCAGGCAGCGGTGCTGCTCGGCGGCGTGCTCGCTCCTGTTGTCGAACAGGTAGGCGGGGGCGAGGGTCATCGGTGGATCTCCGGTGGAGTCGCGAGCCGGTGGGGACTCAGAGCACGGTGGCCGGCCGGTCGGCCGCGTGGGCGAGCACCCGGTGGGCGGCCAGCCGCCCCGAGCGGACGGCGCCCTCACTGCTCGGGCGCAGCATCACCCAGTCCCCGGCGTACTCGACGGCCCGGGGGGCCGGGCGAGGAAGGCGGCGCGCTCACGGACGACGCCGGGCGCCGCCTGCGGCAGCGCGTGCCGGAAGCGGTGCACGAAGGTCCGTACGGTGGCGGCCCGCAGGCCGGGCAGGAACCGCTCGGCCTCGGCGTAGGCGATCTCCACCACCCGCTCGTCCGGCGTGTCCAGCAGCTCCGGGCTCGTCCACGGGGAGACGAACACGCCGGCCAGGCCGCAGCCTTCGGGGACCCGGCCGCGGGCCTTGAGGTGGTCGAGGATGACGCCGGTGCAGACCAGGCTCTCGCCGGCCGGCACGGACATCGCGTAGCCGGCCAGTCCGGCGTACGCCCGCCAGGCGATCGGCGGTGACTTCGGTGCGGCCGGTGCGGCGGCGTGCTCCACGGGATCGCTGTCCTCTCAACGGCGGCCGGAGCCCGGGACGAATGGCCGCGGGAGACCGCTGAATCGGGCCGACCGCGCTGACGGTGCGCCAATCCGCAGCGGCGGACGAGAAGTCGGCGATCTCCATGATGACATATGGTGACCGTTCGGATGCATTTCTATGATGAGAGCAGAAAATGGGCCAGTGCGGCGCTGGCGGCGGCCAGCGAGATCAGGAATGCTCGCACAATCATTCTTTCCTTCGATCCGGACCCGCATGTGTCGCGGGATCGGATCCATCGACATCGTGCGTACGCAGCGGTGTCCCGTGGCGGCATCGGATGATCACTCGACCGGCCCAGGGGATCTCATATTCGGTCGACCGGCACGACGACCGGTCCAGAGCGCCGCCTCGGGGCGCGCGCGCCAAGATCTGATGGATCGTCATATTGCTAACCGGGTATGGGGAGTCGGCAGGATCCACATGGGCGCAAGCGAACTCTTTGCGTGGAGAGGGGCGATCATGGCGCAGGCCGTCCGCTTCGAGGACGTCGTCGAAGCGAAGCGTCATCTGCTGGACGATCCGGTCAGGCACCGGCAGGCCGTCGAGCGGGCCAATGAACGGGCCGTCCGGCAGGGCCTGGTCGCGCCGCCCCCGGCACGGCTCCTCACCGGGGACGTGGTGTCGCTGGCCGGGTACCAGACCGGGTTCCGGAACCAGGGCGCGCGGGGGACGTGCTACGCGTTCGCCGCCTGCGCCGGGATGGAGGCCGCGTACAAGCGGAAGTACGGCGTCGACCTCGACCTCTCCGAGCAGTTCGCCTTCCACCTCAACAAGGCGGGGGAGCTGTACTCCGACTACGAGACCTCCACCGTGGCACACGAGAACAACAGCTCCTACTGGGGATTCCAGGGCTGTTCCGACCTGGTCGACAAGCTCGCCCGGTCGGCCGTCCCCGCCGAGTCCGCGGCCCCGTACCTCGACGGCCCGGCCATGGACGCACTGCACACCGGCACCCCGGCGAGCGGCAGCCTCGACTGGGGCTCGACACAGGAGCAGCTGGACGCCTTCGAGTTCGCCGAGGGCCACGTGCCCACCGCCGCGCGGCACGCCGCCCGCTACCGGGTGACCGGCTTCGCCGCACTGCCCGGCTCGCCGACGCCCGCGCAGGTCGAAGCGGTGATCGCCGGCGGCCACGAGGTGGTTGCCGACGTCCCGGGGCACTGCCTGCTGCTGATCGGCTTCGACCGCACCCGCCGGGTGTACACCGCCAAGAACTCCTGGGGCGAGGGCCGGTTCATCGAGCTGTCCTACGACTCGGCGGACTGGCGGATCCTCGGCGGCCGCTACATCACCGACGTCGCCGCCGTCGACGCCGCCCCGCAGACCGAGGCCTTCTGGACGGGCCGCTGGCAGATGGACCACGACGGCTGGCGGGGCGAGCTCGTCCTGCGCCGTACCACCGACTACCGCCGGCCGCCCGGCGAGCCCACCAAGCTGGGCAGCTACTACCGGGACGGCCGGCGCTTCGACGTCAACGGCACCACCGTCCAGGGCGGCCAGGGCCTGCACTTCTGGATCGCCGACACCACGGCCAGGGTCCGGCCGGGCGCACAGCGGGGCCGGGAGTTCCGGGCCTACGTGTTCTCCTGGGACCAGCGGAACGCGGCCGGCACCACCACCTGGAGCGGCATGCCGTTCGGGGTGAGCCTCTCCCGCTCCGCCCTGCCCGGCACGCCGACCCGCGGATTCACCGCGGCGGACTGGATCGGCCGATGGGCGACGAACCACGACGGCTGGCACGGCACCCTGGCCATCACTTCCGTCGCACCGTTCTCCGCGCGCTACACGGCACCGGACGGCCGGGTGCTCGACGTGGCCGGCGGGCCGGACGCCGCCCTGCCGCACGTCCTGCGCATCGGCATCCCGTTCGACTCCGGCAGCCCTCAGCAGTTCCAACTGTTCGCCCACACCTGGGAGAAGGACGTCTTCTCCGGCCTCACCCAGTGGGGCCCGTGGAACTTCGGTGCCCAGGGGCACCGGCTCTGACACCCCTGCCTGCGTCCCCGCCCGGTCCGGGCCCGGTTCGGGTCCGGCTCGGTGCCGGCCGGGTTCGCTCGGGTTCGCCGGGGTCCGGCCGGGTGACACGCGGTCGTGAGCGATCGGCGGTCGGGGGCAACGGGCCCCCGGCCGCGTACGGTCGTTCCGGACGGACCCGCCCGGCGGCCTGCGGCGGCATCCCACGGGCGCGGACCGGACGGCACCGGCGGGACGAGCGCAGGAGGTACCCATGACACCGCCCACCCCACCCGGCACGTCCGAGCCGGGCCCGGATTCCGAGCCGCCCGGCCCGGAATCCGAGCGGCCGGCCCCGACGGCCGCCGGGGCCACCGCAGGGCAGGTGCTGCGCAACCCGCGGATCTGGATCATTCCGTCGGTGCTGGTCACCGCGGTCTCGCTGCTGCTGGCCCTGCTCTACATGGGCGGCATCCTCAACCCCCGGATCGACCTGCACCGGGTGCCGGTCGGGCTGGTCAGTGCCGACAAGGGCGCCACCGTCGACGGCAAGCAGCAGAACCTCGGCGCGAGCATCACCGCCGCCGTCGCCGCGGCGCCCGACCCGGACGACCGGGTGAACTGGCAGGTCCTCACCCCCGCCGAGGCCCAGCAGAAGCTCGCCTCCAACCAGCTGTACGGCGCACTGGAGATCCCCGAGGACTTCACCGCTGCCGTCGCCGGCCTCGGCCAGCCGCCGGCCGGCTCGCCCGCCCGCCCGATCGCCGTGGTGCTCACCAACCCCGGCTCGGGCAGCCTCGCCTCCTCCTTCGCCAGCTCCATCGCCACCGACGCGGCCCACCGTGCCTCGCTCGACCTCGGCAAGCAGCTCACCGCCATCGCCGCGCAGCGCGCCACCCAGCAGGGCACCCAGGTGTCCAACGCCTCCGCGCTGTTGCTGGCCGACCCGATCACCGTCGAGACCCGGGTCGGCCACCCGATCGGCCCGCACAGCGGACTCGGCCTCAGCGCCTTCTACTACACGTTGCTGCTGGTGCTCGCCGGCTTCCTCGGCGGCAACGCCATCGGCAACGGCGTGGACGTCGCGCTCGGCTACACCGACAACGAGCTCGGACCCTGGCACACCCGGCGCCGCACCGTCCCGATCACCCGGCGCCGCACCTGGGTGGTCAAATCGGTGATGAGCACCGTCATCTCGCTGTTCACCTCGGCGGTCATCATGCTGGCCACCGTCGGCATCCTCGGCATGGACGCCTCGCACCTGCCGCTGCTGTTCCTCTTCTCCTTCTGCGCCAGCGCCGCCGTCGGCCTCGGCGTGCAGGCGATCAACGCCACCTTCGGCGGGATCGGACAGCTCGTCAGCATGTTCGTGTTCATCGTGCTGGCACTGCCCTCCTCGGGAGCCACCATCCCGCTGCAGGCACTGCCCGACTTCTACCGGTTCCTGGCCAGGTTCGAGCCGATGCGGCAGCTCAGCGACGGCATCCGGGCGATCCTCTACTTCGACGCCCGGGCCGACGCCGGACTCGCCCGCGCCTGGATCATGATCGCGGTCGGAACGGTGCTCGCCCTGCTGCTCGGCTGGGTCATGACGTCGTACTACGACCGGAAGGGACTGCGCCGGCTGGTCGCCGTGGACTCCGCCTGACCGGCCCAGGCACCGCGCCGCCCGCCGTGGCGTCGCCGGTGTCTGCCGCTACCGGACGTTCCAGGCGGAGATGACCGGCTGCCCGTGCTCAACGGCCAGGAAACCGAGCGAGCCCGGGTGCGGGTGGCCGAGCAGGCGGGCGGCGGACGCGTCGATCCCGAGCCAGCGCACGGCGATCACCCGCGCCAGATGGCCGTGAGCGACCACGGCGACATCGCCCCGGTCCAGCAGCGGCCGGATCCGGTCCAGCACCGCGTCCGTGCGCGCGGCCACCTGCTGGAGCTGCTCGCCTGGACGGGCGGCCTCCCCGGGAACGACGCCGTCCCGCCACAGGTCCCAGCCGGGCCGCGTCCCCTGGATCTGCTCGGCGGTCAGCCCCTCATAGCCGCCGTAGTCCCACTCCACCAGGTCCGGATCAGGCTTGACACCGGTCAGACCCGCAAGCTCGGCCGTCCGCATCGCACGGCTCAGCGGGCTGCTGAACACGGCGGCCAGCCGACGTCGGGCCAGCCTCGGAGCGAGCGCCCTGGCTGCGGCCTCACCCGCATCGGTCAGTGCAACGTCGGTGCGTCCGGCATGCCGGCCCGACAGGCTCCATTCGGTCTGACCGTGCCGGACAACTATCAGTGCTCCCATGGCCGTGCACGATATCTGATGGTCCGTCGACCCGCCTTCGGTCAGTTCATGAAGAGCGCGATCCGGGACGGACAGCGCCTGAGATCCTGTGGAGCGTCATGCTCCACCCGCCGCGGTCGATCCGCCCGGGCCCGACACTCCGGTTCAGGGCGTGCCGCGGGTGGCCGGTCGGCGGGTGGCGGCCGGCAGTTCCGGGCGGCGGGTGCAGGCCGGGAGCAGGGCCGTCCGGTCGCGCAGGCCGCGCAGTACGTGGCGGACCAGGGCCGGGGAGCGCGGCGGCGCCGTCCACGTCGGGGGAGAGCAGCGCCAGAGATGCGTCCGGGTCGCCCGCGCAGAGCAGGCAGTTGGCGAGGCGCGCGGTGAACAGCCGCCGTGAGAACGGGAGTTGCTCCGGTCAAGGCGGCCTGGGACGCGGTCAGCGTGCCCGCGCAGAGCGGCGACCCGACCTGCACGCCGTCCGGCGGCAACGACTTCTCGCTCGCGCTCTCCCCGGCCGCCGGCACCGTCCAGCCCGGCGGCTCGACCACCGCGACCGTCGCCACCGGCGTCACCTCGGGCAGCGCGCAGGCCGTGACCCTGACCGCCTCCGGCGCCCCGAACGGGGTCACGGTGAGCCTTCAGCCCGTCCTCGGTGCAGGCAGGCTCCTCGGCGGTGATGACCGTCGCCGCAGCCACGACCGCCGCCGCCGGCACCTACTCGATCACCGTCACCGGCATCGGGACGGCCACCCACGGCACCACGTACTCCCCGGTCGTCGGCAGCGGGCCCGGTACCGGGACATGCGCGGCCGGCACCGTCTACCGGGCCGGCGACACCGTCAACCACACCGGACCGAGCTACCGCTGCCTGCAGGGCCACCAGGCCCAGACCGGCTGGGAGCCGCCGAACGTCCCGGCGCTCTGGCAGCGCATCTGACCGGGGACCGTGCCGCGGACCGTCACCCGACGGCCCGCGGCACGGCCGCCCGCGGGCACCGCCCGGCACCGGCCCTCCGGCGGGACACCGGGCCGGGCGGCACCGCCCGCGCGGCCGCCAGGGGGAGGGCGGCCGGGGCACCCGGGGGTGCAGGGGCCCCTGCCGCCCGACGCGCACGACCGCCGTACTCGCGAAACACTGGCAGGTATGAGGGGCCATGTCTCGCCCTGGCGCATCCGCGCCCTCGAGGACGGCGACCTCGACCAGGTGGCCCACATCTGGGAGGAGTCGCGGGACACACCGGCCGACCCGGTGGTCGGTCTCGCCGAGGTGCTCGCCGCCGTGCGCGCGGGCGCCCCGGCCGTCGTCGCGGTCGTCGGCGGGCAGGCCGTCGGAGCGGCGTTCTCCTCGACCGCCGCCGAACGCGGCTGGGTGCTCCGGCTCACCATCGCCCGCTCCTGGCGCCACCACGGCCTGGGATCCGCCCTGCTGGCAGCCCTGGAGGAACGCCTCGTGGCGCAGGGCGTGCGCCGCATCGGCGCCCTGCTGCCGCGCGGCGAGGTCGGCGAGCAGGCCTACACCAACTCCGGCTACACCGGCCGGCCCGACCTCAGCTACTTCGAGAAGGTCCTCGCCGCGGACTCCGCCGAGGCGACCATCCTCGACCAACTCGGCGGCGCCGTGCCCGACATCGGGCTCTGGGGCCACATCGCCGGCATGGAGGACGAGAAGAGCCTCATCGAACGGCGGCTCGTCCTCCCGCTCGAACACCAGCAGGCGGCCGAAGAGTACCGGCTGGTGCCACCGCGCGCCGTCGTCCTGTTCGGCCCGCCCGGCACCGGCAAGACCACCTTCGCCCGGGCGGTCGCCTCCCGACTGCGCTGGGCCTTCATCGAGGTCATCCCGTATCAGCTCGCCGCCGACCAGCACGGCGTGGCGGCCGGCCTGCGTGAACTGTTCTCCCGCGTCGACCATCTCGAAAACGTCGTGCTCTTCTTCGACGAGGCCGAGGAGATCGCCTCCGAACGGCGCGACCCGACCACCCTCGCGCACCGGGTGACCAACGAACTGCTCAAACTCATCCCGCAGTTCAGGAGACGGGACCGCCGCCTGCTGATCTGCGCCACCAACACGGTGCGCAGCCTCGACCCGGCCTTCCTGCGCCCCGGACGGTTCGACTACCTCATCCCCGTCGGCCCGCCCGACGCCGAGGCCCGGCGGGCGATCTGGACCCGCTACATCGGCCCCGACCGCGTCCCCGGCATCGACCTCGACGCCCTCGTCGAGGCCAGCGCCCGCTTCACCCCCGCCGACATCGAGTACGCCGCCCGTACGGCCGCGCAGACGGCCTTCGAACGCCACCTCGCCGCCGGCCCCCCGCACCCCGAGGAACCGGGGCAACGCACCGACGACTACCTGCGCGCCATCGCCCGCACCCGCCCCACCCTGAGCGAGGACGACATCCGCGCCTTCGACCACGACCTCCGCGACTCGGCCAGAACCTGACGGCGGGTGTCTCCACCCGACGCGCGATTACCAGCACGGCTATGGGCGGTGCGGGAGTTCATGACGGGGCCGGGGCGTGCAGGGCCAGGGTCCAGGTGTGCACGGTGTGGTGGGTGTGGTCCGAGGGGTCGCGTTCGGCGAGGGTGACCGTGAGACGGTCGCCGGCGCGGCTCAGGGCGCCGATGAAGCGGTGCTGCCCGTCGGCCGGGACGGGGAGCAACTCGGCCAGGACATCGTGCTCCAGGCGCCGGCCGACGGCGCGCAGTACTCCGGCGTCGAGCACCAGGACGGTGCCGTCCTCCAGGACGAGCGGGTGCGGCACGGTGGAGTCGGTGAGCCGCGGGCCGCGTTCCACGACGCCGCCGGGCAGCAGCCGCACGACGCGGCTCCGGGTCGGCTGCCGGCGGTCCGACTCGACGACCCGGATGCCGCTGCCGGTGACGAAGTGGCCGTAGCTGCGCCAGGCGTCGACCTCGGTACCGTCCCGGTCGTACTCCCAGGTGTCGAAGTGGCCGTAGCCCTCCAGGCCGAGGAAGAAGCGGCCGCCGCGCAGCACCGCGCCGCAGTCCCCGCGGAGTTCGGCGACCAGGGTGCCGTCCGCGAGGTCGAGCAGCAGGGCCGGGCCGAGGAAGCCCCACGGCGTGTACTGCAGCGAGTCCGTGGTGACCAGCACCCGGCCGCGGGAGATGTACGCCGCGTTGGGCCGGGCCTCGCAGCGGTGCACCCAGCGGGTTCGGCCGGTGTCGTCCACGCAGCGCACCTCGCCGGTCGCGCCGTGGATCCGCAGCGCGTCCCGCCGTGCGAGCTCACCCTCCGGCCGGCGCGGGCGGTACGGCGGCGTGCCGGGCGCCGACCGGTGCTCCAGCACCGTGGCGTGCCACCCGGTGGACTCCGGTGGTGTGTCGGGGCCGCTCTGCTCGGGTCTCGGCATGGCGGCGATGCTAGCAACTGCCGTGTGCCGCACAAGCCCGACGGCGTCAGCTCAGCTCGGCCGCGAGCGCGGCCAGGGTCTCGCCGAGGGGTGCGGCCACGGTCGCCGCGGCGAACTCGTCTCCTCGGGTGGCACCCTGGTTCACGATGGCGACCGGCTTCCCGGTGCGGGCCGCGTGGCGGACGAACCGCAGGCCGGACATGACCGTCAGCGACGAGCCGAGGACGAGCAGTGCCCGGGCGGCGTCGACCAGGTCGAAGCAGCGCTGGACGCGGTCCTTGGGAACGCTCTCGCCGAAGAAGACCACGTCCGGCTTGAGGACGCCGCCGCAGACCGCGCACGGCGCGACGCGGAATCCGTGCACCATGGCGTCGGGCAGTTCGACGTCGCCGTCCGGGTTGATGCGCGAACCGGTGTCGCGGAAGCCGGGGTTGAGCCCGGTGAGCCGCCGGTCCAGCTCCAGGCGGCTGCTGGTGCGGCCGCAGTCCAGGCAGACCACCCGGTCCAGGGCGCCGTGCAGTTCGACGGCGTCCGCGGTGCCTGCCGCCCGGTGCAGCCCGTCCACGTTCTGCGTGATCACGCTCGTGACGTGGCCGGAGCGGCGCAGCGCCTCGACGGCGCGGTGGCCCGCGTTGGGCGCGGCCCCGGCGATCGTCCGCCAGCCGACGTGGCTGCGCGCCCAATACCGGCGCCTGCCGTCCTCGCTCGCGGTGAACTCCTGGAAGGTCATCGGCGTACGGGGCCGGGCCCGGCCGGTGGCGCCGCGGTAGTCGGGTATGCCTGACTCGGTCGACAGCCCCGCCCCGCTGAGCACGGCGACCTCGCCCCCGGCGAGCAGGCGGCCGACCTCGTGCAGCCCGGCGGCGGACGGCTCCGCCGTGCCGGCCGCCGTCTCCTCGGGACCCGGATGCATGCGCATGTACCCGAGGATAGGCCGCGCGCCCGCGGATCGCGGCAGGCCGCCCGTCCGGTCCCGTCCCGGGCGGGGGTGTCGAGCCGGGAGCCGGTGGGCGGGCGCGCGATGTCGCCCCTGGAGGCGCCGTCGGCCGTCACATGGTGGGTGGCGGCGCGGGTGCTGCCGTTGAGTGTCTGGGAGCGCTCCCGGGAATCATTCGAAAGTCATGCCTGCTCACCAGCCACGTTGGGAGCGCTCCCAAGATTCTGTCGTCGAACGTCTTCCCGGGCCCGTCCGGTTCTCCTACCGTCGGGGGAGGCCAGCCGGCAGCCGACCACCCCACCCACCGCACGGAGGACACCCATGACCCCGTTACTCCGCCGCCTGCGCTCGGCGGTCACCGCCCTCGCACTGCTGGCAGCCGCGGCCGCCCTGCCCGTGGTCGCTGCGCCGCCCGCCGGGGCCGCGACCCAGCTCTGCGACACCTTCGGTTCCGTCCGGATCGCCGGCGGCCGCTACATCGTCCAGAACAACAACTGGGGCGACAGCACCCAGCAGTGCCTGTCCGTCACCGACACCGGCTTCAGCATCTCCTCGGAGAGCCACAACAGGCCGACCAACGGGGCCCCGGCCTCCTACCCGTCGGTCTACGCCGGCTGCCACTACACCAACTGCACCACCGGCAGCGGACTGCCGCTCCAGGTCAGCGCCTTCGGCAACCCGCAGACCTCGGTCGCCTACCGCACCATCGGCAGCGGCGAGTGGGACGCCGCGTACGACATCTGGTTCGACTCCACGCCCAACCCGTCCGGCCAGAACAACGGCGCCGAGCTGATGATCTGGGGCAACCACCGCGGCGCCCCGCAGCCCGCCGGCCAGAAGATCGGCACCGCCGACCTGGCCGGCGCGACCTGGGACGTGTGGGAGGGCCGGCTGACCAACGACGGCATCGGCTGGAACGTCGTCTCCTACGTCCGCCAGCAGGGCACCGGCTCGCTGACGGTCGACATCAAGGACTTCACCTCGGACTCGGCCAACCGCGGCTACCTCGACCGGGCCTGGTACATGACGAGCGTCCAGTTCGGCTTCGAGCCGTGGATCGGCGGCACCGGGCTCGCCGTGGACTCCTTCGCCTTCACCGCCAACGGCACCGGCGGGGGTGGCGGCGGCACCGGCAGCACCCTCGTCGGCCGGGGCAGCGGCCGCTGCCTCGACGTCCAGGCCGCGGGCACGGCCGACGGCACTGCCGTCCAGCTGTACGACTGCAACGGCACCGGCGCCCAGGTCTGGCAGCGGGTCGGCAACACCTTCGTGAACCCGAACTCCGGCAAGTGCCTGGACGTGGCCGGGCAGGGCACCGCCAACGGCACCCAGGTCCGGCTCTGGAGCTGCCTCGGCAGCGGCGCCCAGCAGTGGCAGGTCAACGCCAACGGCACCGTCGTCAACCCGAACTCCGGCAAGTGCCTCGACGCGGTCGGGCAGGGCACCTCCAACGGCACCCGGATCCAGATCTGGGACTGCTACGCCGGCGGCACCCAGCCCAATCAGGTGTGGTCGCTGCGCTGACCGGCCCGCCGCCGAGGCCCCGGATCGCCCCCGTCCGGGGCCTCGGCGCGTCGACGTCGCGGTCCGTCCGTCCCCGCCGGACGCGCAAGGCATCCGATCCGAGCCGAAGCGTCTTTTCACCCACGGCATCCTCACCGAACCCGAAGCCGGCCTGTTCGCCCAGCCCCGCCCCTGACCATCAGTCCACCCCGCCGACCAGGGCCCCTCACTCGACCCCAACCCCGAAGCGGGCATCAACTCATGTACCGCACTCTCAAAGCCAAGGGTCGCCATACCCGCGGCAGACGCCACCGCCGCCTGTTACGCCACGCCGGAGTCCCCCACTCGAACCGGGGTGGTTCGAGTCGCAGCCCGACTCGGGTGCATGATCACTCGATCGGCACTTGCTGTCAGCCGACGCTCGGGGACGCAGGTTCCCACGGCTGGACCCATGGGTCAGGCCAGGCCTCGGCTGCGGCGAGCAGCGGGTCGAAGGTTGCGCCGTCAATGCCCTCGCGGATGACGTCGGCGTGACCGCCGTGCCGTGCCGTCTCCTCGATCAGGTGCAGCAGGACCCAGCGGACCGACCATTCCTTGACCTCTGCGGGAATCCATGGAGCCCCCTGCGGCGCCGGAACGGCCTGCCCGAGGTCCGGAACACCGGCGATCGCCTCGTCCGTCCGCTCGGCCGCCTCGGCATACGCGGCCAGGACCGCAGCCAGGGTCTCGTCCGGGGCGAGTCGGAACTCGTCCGCGTCCGACTCGTCCGCTTTTCGCTGCGTCCCGCACTGCTGCTGAAGGATGAGGTCGGTCCAGTAGCCCTCGCACCGTGCGGCGTGCTTGATCAGACCGCCAATGCTCAGCTCGCTGGGGGAGGCCGCCATGCGGGCCTGCTCCTCGGTCAGACCGTAGGCGGTGACCCGCAGCGCGCGCCGCTGGTGGGCCAGGTAGGCGGTCAGCGCCGTGCGCTCATCGGCGACGGGCGGGACGACTCTCGGCATGGCGGGGACCCTCTCGCAGTGCAAGTCTTTGCAGCAAGTTTCAGCCAGACTTTACTGCCGCTCCCCACCCGACGTACATCGGGCCGATCGACCCGATCCTCGACCTCCGGCGCCGGCTCTGCCGGCCACGGCGTCCGGCCGCCGGTGTGCTCCGCGATCAACCGCATCGCTGGGGATGCGTTTCGAGCCGGGCGAACTGCAGCAACGGCCAACCGCGTTGTTTCCCGTCGGCCCCGCAGCCTTCGGCTGTCCCGGAACGCCCAGTCGTCATTCTGAACTGAGCAGTTACTGAAGCTGAATGCGTGATGTCGGGCAGTTGTTCCTGATCGGGCCTGTGCCTGCGCGGCAGTCGTCGACCAGGTCTGGTCGGTTCTGGATCTGTAGCAGGTGTCGACCCACCCGGCTTCGACGGCGCAGGGCCAGGCGTTCGAGGGGCGCCGAAAACGAGAGCATCACCTCCGGTGGCAGACATATGATCGGGCCGGTCGTCGGGGCGGAAGCCGAGCCGGGCCGTCGGATTCAATGCGAAGGCACCGACGCTCGCGCCTGACGTTACGTCCGAGTCGAGGAGGGGACAGTTGGCTCTGCGGAAGAAAGGCACCCGCCTGATCACCGCCGATGGCATGGCGTACCGGTGGCGTGTGTCCGGCGGGGCCGGTTGCTGCACAGGGTGCGCGTCGGGGCGGTTCGAGTTCGTGGTTGAGCAGGCCGATCAGAAGGGCGCGGTGTTGATGGCGGCGACATCGGCCTTTCCCGTGGTTCCCTCCATCGTCGGGGCGGGAGTTCGCGCCGCGCTCGATCACGGGTGGCAGCCGGCGCGAAGGGGATCGGCTTTCCGACTGACCGGGCTGGTGTAGACCATATCCCGGCCGCCCGGAGGCCCGCGATCGGAGGGCACGCGTGGCGTCAGCGACCCGGCAACCCGACCGGGGGACCGGGGTTGGGGCCATGGCTAACGACTCGGTCCGCGATTGAGGTCGGGGACGTACCGGCCTGGCAGCTCGGCCGATGGTTGATCAGCAGGCGGTCTGCCGGGCGAGCACCAGTTCGGTGCTCGGCTTGCGGCGGGTCGCCCGGCGGGCGGAGCGGTCCGAGACCAGCGAGGCGATCGCGCGGTGCGTCTCGGCGTAGTCCTCGCGCCGACCGGTGTAGCGCTGGAGCGGGCGCCACTGCCTCAGCTCGGCGTTGGTGTGTTCGACGCAGACCCGGGCCGAGGACTGCTGTCGGCGCGCCTCCCGCCACGCGTACTTCTCGCCGAGGGCATGTCCTCCTTCGGCTTCTTCGGCGGGGCGCTGACCTGCTCGGGGAACTCGTTGGCCAGGCCCCGGTAGCCCTCGTCGACCTTGGCCTTCACCTGCGGGTGAAGCCGGAACTGCTCGGCGATGCCCTCGGTGCGAACGGCGGTCTGGTCGTGCATCCGGCCGGGCCGGTCCGCGCCCGACCACAGCAGACGACCCTGGCCGTCGCTGACGGTGGTGGTCTTGACGGTGTTCTGCTTCTTCTTGCCAGACACGAAGGTCCGCCGTCCGGGCCGGTTGGCCTTCGGCCGGCGGACCTGAGTCTCCGTGCCGTCGATCCGCAACGTGATCCCCTCGGCCTCCGCGTAGGCGAACACGTCCGTCAGGGTCCGAAGTCGCACGCCGGGACGGTCGGGACTGCGAAGCCGCGCGCCGCAGCAGCGGGCGGATCCCGCCGATGGCACGGGAGACCGTGGAGCGGGCGGTGCCGTATAGCTCGGCCAGTGCGGCG
Source organism: Streptomyces sp. TLI_235 (assembly GCA_002300355.1). Classification (NCBI taxonomy): domain Bacteria; kingdom Bacillati; phylum Actinomycetota; class Actinomycetes; order Kitasatosporales; family Streptomycetaceae; genus Streptomyces; species Streptomyces sp. TLI_235. The sequence continues at coordinate 170,861 of NSGV01000002.1, read as the reverse complement.
TGCGGGAGTCCGGTGCGCAGGTGGACCAGAGCGACCAGTACCCGGTCGGTGAAGACCAGGTCGTGCTTCGGCCCGGCACCGGTCTGCCGCTGCCGCTCGGCACCGCGCCGCTCGCGCAGCGCGGAATCACAGCGGGCGAGCCACGGGTTGGCCAACTCTTCGATCAAACCGCCGAGATGTGCACCGGACAGGCCGCAGAAGGCAGAATGGGACAAGGCCGCACGGGGCCAGGCTTGCGTCACAACTTGCCTAACCCGTGCGGCCCGTCTCGCGTCACGGCCCGATCCGGGGCAGGTCGTGGCGACGCGTGAGATAGCGATCGAACGCCTCCTGCCCGTCCGGAATGAAGCGCCACTGCCGCACGGCCTCCCGCAGCTCCGTCTCCGTCAGCCAACCGTGCCAGGCAACCTCTCCCGGGTACAGAAGCCCGACACCTGGCACTACACCTGGGACGCCGACGACCGGCTCACCGGCGTCACCACACCCGACGGGGCTCGCTGGCGATACCTCTACGACCCCTTCGGGCGTCGGATCGCCAAGCAGCCGCTCAGTGCTGACGGCAGCGGTGTCGAAGAGCAGACCGACTTCACCTGGGACGGCCCCGCACTCGCAGAGCAGACCACGCAGGCCGCCTATCTCCCCGGTCCGCACACCCTGTCGTGGGACCACAACGGGCTCTACCCGCTGGCCCAGACGGAGACCATCGCCACCGCCCTCTCGGCCGGCACTCCCCAAGCACAGATCGACCGTCGATTCTTCGCCATCGTCACCGACCTCGTGGGCACACCCACCGAGCTCGTCGACCCAGCCACCAACGCCATTGCTTGGAGGGCTACCCCCACGCTGTGGGGGCACATGACGTGGCCAGCGGACAGCACAACCTACACGCCGATGCGATTCCCGGGTCAGTATTTCGACGCAGAGACCCGACTCCACTACAACCTTCACCGGTATTACGATCCGGATATCGCCCGGTACACGTCTCCTGACCCGCTCGGACTTGCTCCCGCTCCGAATCCGGAGGCCTACGTCGGAAACCCGCACCTGGTGTCGGATCCGCTGGGACTCTCCCCGCACAGGAACGGTAGCGGCGGCGGGACGGTGAGCCTGTTCAAGGCCCCGCAGCGGGGACTCGGAGAGCATCAGGAGAATAACGGTTACCTGAAGGCGGACTTCCCCGGTGGACCGCACGACCCGTACGAGGACGGGAAGGCGTACTTCGCCAAGGGCGATCGAGGTTTGGCCGACAAGTACGCGAAGCACTACGGTGAGGGTGTCATCGAGATCCACATCCCTGTCGCCGACCATGCAGACTGTTCGAGAAATATGAGAAGCCGTATGAGGGTGGCCCCCTCATCGAGGTTCCGATACCGAACGACATGTTGCACGAACTCAACAAATTCCCGAGGACTCGACACCGATGACAACTTCAGAGGGTTGGGAAGCTGCAAAGCTCGACTAACCGGTCGGCACCGTGTTGCGGAGATCGCGGCCGTGCGGCCGTTCGGGATGTTCGTAAAAATCCCTGGGCATGCCGGGGTCGCGGCGGTGGTGGATGCCATCTCGTATTATCCTGACCGCGATCCCGTGCATCCGGATTCGTGGCCTGCGGTGGGTGATTCTGTCGAAGGCGTTGTCTCCGAACATTCCGAGCACAACCGGCAGATAAAGCTCCGAGTCGGCTGAACTCCCACTCCGGGGGCGGGGAATGGTGCCCTACTCGCGGCCCTCGCCTGGCTCACCGGCTGCGCCCGGCACCGAACCACCGCCCGGGCCTGACGCCAGACCGGGCACCGTTCAGCGCGCCGTCCACTCCCAGCGGATCTCGCCGTCCTGCCGGTGCTCGGTCGGGGTGAGGCCCACGGCCGCGGCGACCGCGGCCGAGGCCCGGTGGTCGGGGTGGACGTGGGCGAGGAGGTGCCGCACGCCGCGGGCCGCGAGCCAGGCGGCCAGACCCCGGGCCGCCTCGGTGGCGATGCCGCGCCCCTGCCAGGCCGTCCCGACCACCCAGGCGAGTTCCGCCGTGGCCGTGTCGCCTTCGCCGGTCACCGTCGCCTGGACCGTCCCGGTCAGGCACCGCTCGGCATCGAGCCGGACGACCCAGTTGCCCCAGAGAACACCCGGATCGGGCGACCCCGCGACCAGTCGCTCGTAGCGGGCCCGCAGCCGGTCGACGCCCGAGGGCTCGCCGCCGATGAAGACGTGCAGCCCCGGATCGCCCAGCACCACCGCCATCTCCTCGGCATGCCCGACCTCCAGCGGCAGCAGCGTCAGCCGCAGTGTCCGGACGGCCTCGGGTTCGATCAACAGCACCATGCCTCCGGACGGTACAGCCCCCACCCGGCCCACCGTGAACCGGCGGCCCGGCCGAGGGCGCCCCGAGCGCAACGGCCTTCGCCCGCTCAGAGCGGGGTCAGGTCCCCGGGGGCGGCTTCCCATTCGATGCCGCCGCCCTGGGGGCGGACGAAGATCCGGCGGCGGAGGAGCCGGCCGGTCTCGGTGTCGCGTTCGACGAGCTGGCCGGAGATGGTGCCGCAGCGGCCGTCCCGTCGGTCGCGGACGGCCCGGCCCAGATGCGGATGGGGCGGGCTGCTCACCGAGACGCCTATCGCCACGCGCACACCCCTCCGTCCCCGCCGCCGCAACGCTGCGCCGACGTCCGCCGCCGATCATCCCCGCCGTCCGGCGGTCCGGCCCGGGCCTTCACCCGATGTCCGCAAGCCCTGCAGATTGCCACCTCGTGACGGAGCGTCACTCTCGGAAGCGCCCCCGGGAATTCGGGTCGCGCCGGGCGGCCCTAGAGTCGGTGGGATGGAGATCAGGATGCTGGGGCGGACAGGGCGGCGCGTCGGGGTGATCGGGCTCGGTGCCTGGCAACTCGGCGGTGACTGGGGGCGGGTGGACGGGGTGGACGCCCTCGGCACGCTGCGCGCCGCGCTCGAGTCGGGCGTCGACTTCATCGACACCGCCGACGAGTACGGGGACGGGCGGAGCGAGCAGCTCATCGGCAACCTGCTGCGCGCCTGTGACGCGGACGGCGTCGCCAGGCCGATCGTGGCGACCAAGATGGGCCGCCGGGCACCCCAGGTGCCGCAGAACTACAACGCGGCGAACTTCCGGACCTGGATCGACCGTTCGCGCCGCAACCTGGGCGTCGAGCGGCTCGACCTGGTACAGCTGCACTGCCCGCCGGAGGCGGTCTACGCCGACGACGAGGTGTTCGACGCGCTCGACGCGCTGGTCGAGGACGGCGCGATCGCGGCGTACGGGGTCAGCGTCCGAAGCTGCGAGCAGGCACTGGCCGCGATCCGCCGCCCGAACCTCGCCACTGTCCAGCTCGTGCTGAACGCCTTCCGCATCAAGCCGTTGGAGCGGGTGCTGCCGGCCGCCGCCGCGGCCGGGGTCGGCATCATCGCCCGGGTGCCGCTGGCCAGTGGGCTGCTCTCGGGGAAGTACACGGCCGCGACGGTCTTCGGCGCGGACGACCACCGCACGTACAACCGGCACGGCGAGTCCTTCGACGTCGGTGAGACGTTCTCGGGCGTGGACTTCGCGACCGGACTGGAAGCGGTGGAGCGGCTGCGTCCGCTGGTGCCCGAGGGTGCGACACTCGCCCAGTTCGCCCTGCGCTGGATCGCCGACCAGGCGGTGAGTGTGGTCATCCCGGGCGCGCGGAACGCCGCGCAGGCCCACGCGAACGCGGCCGCGGCCGCGCTGCCACCGCTGGACCAGGAGACCCACAAGGCCGTGCTGGAGGTGTACGACGACCTGATCCGCCCGCTGGTCCACCGCCGTTGGTGACTCATGGAGCCGGAGTGCGTGCCATGCTGGGGCGGCTGATCGTACGGACACGGGGGAGGACGGCGGGAATGGTGCGGGAATCGTCGAACGACGGGCTGGCCGGCCTGGCCGGTCGGCCCTGGTTCGCGGCCAACGAGCTGCTGGCGTTCGTGCTGGAGCTGGCGGCCCTGGTGCTGCTGGCCTGGTGGGGAGTGGCGGCCGGTGACGGCGCGGTCGCCAAGGTGCTGCTGGGCGTCGGGCTGCCAGCGGCCGCGATCGTGCTGTGGGGCCTGTTCGCCGCTCCCCGCGCCCGGTTCCGCCCGCCGCTGCCCGGGGTGCTGCTGGTGAAGGCGGTCGTCCTCGGCGGGGGAGCGGCCGCGTTGTACGGGCTGGGCCACCATGCGGCGGCGTACGTCCTCGCGGCCGTGATCGTCGTCAACACCGCGCTCGCCGAGACCTTCCGCCGCCGCCCGCCTGCCTCCTGACCGACCGTCCTCAACTCCCGTTCTGTGCAGGCGCGTCGGCGGCGATCCGGAAACCGGTGTTGCCGGTGGAGCTGTCCGGGGTGTTGGAGCTGCGGGCCGCGACCCGGTAGCGGTTGCAGTACGAGTCGTGGCACATGTGGGAGCCGCCGCGGATCACCCGGGACGCGCCGCTCGGCGGCCCGGCCGGGTCGACCCGCGGTCCGGTCAGGTGGAAGTCGGGGCTGAACCGGTCGGCGCACCACTCCCAGACGTTGCCGACCGTGTTGTACAGCCCGAAGCCGTTCGGCCGGTACGCACGGACGGGGGCGGTGCCACGGTACCGGCCGGTGTTGAAGGTCGGGAAGACGCCCTGCCAGATGTTGAGCATCTCCTTCCCGCCGGGGGCGAGTTCGTCGCCCCAGGGGTAGCGCTGCCGTGCGAGGCCGCCGCGGGCGGCGTACTCCCACTCGGCCTCGGTGGGCAGCCGGGTGCCGGACCAGGCGCAGTAGGCGGCCGCGTCGTGCCAGGAGACGTGCACCACCGGGTGGTTCTGGCGGGCGGCGTAGTCGGAGTCAGGTCCCTCGGGGTGCCGCCAGTCGGCGCCCTCGACCGCGTGCCACCAGGGTGCGCCCGGGACGGTGCGGGTGGCGGCCCGCAGCGCGGACGGCAGGAATCCGCCGAACACGTAGGAGAAGCCGAAGCGTTCGGCATCGGTGGTGTGGCCGGTCTCCTTGACGAAGGAGGCGAACTCGGCGTTGGTGACGGCGGTCGCCGAGATCCGGAGGGGCGAGATCCCGACCTCGCGCACCGGGCCCTCGCCGTCCGCAGGGAAGCCCACCGGATCGTCGGTGCCCATGAGGAAGTTGCCGCCGGGCAGTTCGAGCAGGCGCCCGGCGACGCGCTGCGCGGCGGGCGAGGGCGGCGCCGCGGCCGGAGCCGGCGGCTGTGGAACGGACGGGCGGGTGGTCAGGGTCAGCAGCACCGTCCCCTGCGGCGAGGAGTTGTGCGCGGGGTGGTCCGGGGTGCAGCAGGAACGCATCGGCCAGTCCTGGGGTGGGGGGAGAACGGTCAAGGCCGCCCTCGCCGTCGGGCGGACGGCGAGGGCGGATGGCTCAGGTGGATCAGGCGGTGCGGTCGGCCGCCAGCGCCGAGGCCAGTGCGGGGATGCCGAGCCGCTGCTCGTCCTGTGGGGTCGCCCCGTACAGCAGGTTGGTCAGCTGGTGGGGGTCGGCTTCGAGGTCGTAGTACTCGCGGAAGAGCACCTCGCCGGTGCCGACCGGCTTGCCCCCGGCGTCGGTGTGGATCCGGTAGTACTCGGTGTACTGCTCGGTGGCGCTGGCGTACGAGGACCAGGTGTGCGGGCCGCCCGCCGCGGTGCCGTGCTTCCACCACTCGACGAGCAGGTGGTCGCGGCTCTCCGTGCCGAGCAGCGAGTGCCCGTCCTGCGGGGTGTCGGGGGTGATGCCGGCGGCGTCCAGGATCGTCGGGGCGATGTCGATGTTGGCGACGATCCGGTGGTCGACGGTGCCGGAGCCGAGGCCGCCGGCCGGCCAGGAGACGTAGAAGGGCACCTCGATGGCGGGCCGGTAGGGCACCGACTTCTTCAGCCAGCCGTGGTCGGCCCAGGTGTAGCCGTTGTCGCCCAGGTAGAACACCAGCGTGTTCTCCAACTGCCCGAGCGCGGCCAGCTTGTCGTGGAAGGCCTGCACGGCGTCGTCCACCGACAGCAGTGTGCGCAGCTGGCGGCGGCGAAGCGCCCGGGCGTCGGCCAGGGTCGCGGTTGCGTCCTGGATGAAGTCGGGCTTGTCGCTGCGGTCGGCCTCGGTCACCGACGGCCGTCCGTCCCAGGCGGGGACGGCGGTCTCCGCGTACGTCGGCTCCGGCGTGTTCGGCTCGTGGGAGGCCTTGGGGGCGACGAAGGCGAACCACGGCCGCCGGTCGGTGGCGGCCTTGTCGAGGAAGGCGAGCGTGCGGTCCCGGATGACGGTCGTGCTGTACCCGGGGACGGCGCGCACCGTGCCGTTGTCGTTGTAGGTGCCGTCGTTGTAGGTGACGGGGCTCTCCAGCAGCCACTCGTCGAAGTGCGGCGGGTTGTCGGCGGCGTGCCAGGCGTTCAGGTACTTCCCGAACAGGCCGGTGCGGTAGCCGGCCTAGTGCAGGTACCGCTGCACGGTGGTGTGCTGGTCGAGGTTGTACGGGCTGCCGTTGTCGAGCACCCCGTGGTTGTGCGCCTGCCGGCCCGAGAAGATCGACGAACGGGACGGCGCGCACAGCGGCGTGGCGACGTGCCCGGCGGTGAACCGGACGCCGTGGTCGGCGAGCCAGCCGACGGTCTTCGGGGTGGCCCACTCGGTCTGCTTGGGCTGGTCGTCGGTGAGGATCACCAGAATGTTCGGGCGTGCGGCGGCCGCTGCCGGAGCGGCGGGTGCCGTCGCGGCGGCTGTCGCGGGCGTGGCGACGGTGGCCGCGACGGCGGCGGCTCCGGTGAGGAAGCCGCGGCGTCCCAGCCGGCTCGGCTCGGTTCGGCTCATGGCAGGTCCCTTTCGTGGCAGGCGGAGTACCGGAGGGCGGAGCGGTGCGGGAGCGGGGCGGTGCCGGGGAGCGCGTCGACGGCCTCGGGCGGGGGCGGCGGAGATCGTCCGCGCGGCGCCCGGCAGTGACCGTACGGGTGCGGAGCGACGGCGGGCAACGGATGCCCGCCCGGCATCACGCGGATTTCACGCGGCGTTGCAGGGCGTCATGGCGCGTTCTCCGGGGCCGGTCCCCGGGGTGCCTCCTGAGGTTGTCCCCACCCCGCGGGCGGGGGCATACGGGATGTCATGTGGGCCGTCGGCAGGAGAGGCTGAGGGAGGGGCAGGTGTACGAACCTGTCCGCGCAGCCGTCACCGCACTCCACGATCCGACCCACGGGAGCCGACCGCCATGCCGCCTTTCACCGCCGCCGCCCGTACCGTCACCGCCGGTACCGCCGCCGCCCGCACCGCCACGCGAACCACCGCTCTCCGGGCCGCGGCGCTCGCCGTCCTGATCGCCACCGCCGGGGTGACGGTCCTCGCCCCGGCCGCCGCGGCCGCGGAGATGCCCCCGCCCGGGGCGCGGGTGGTGCTGCCCTCGCCGACCGGCCCGTACCCGGTCGGCACCGTGTCGCTGCACCTGGTCGACAGCGCCAGGACCGACCCCTGGACCGGCGAGGGCCCGCGCGAGCTGATGGCGACCGTCCGCTACCCCGCGCGGGACACCGCGCACCGTCCGGCAGCCCCGCAGATGACCGCCGCGGCCGCCGCCGTCTTCGAGACGATGTACCGCAACGGGGGAGACCTCCCGATGGACCGGGTGGCCTGGGCGCAGACCCTCACCCACGCGCACGAGGACGCCCCCGCGGACCTCCGCGGCGGGCCGCGCCCGGTGGTGCTCTACTCGCCCGGCGCCGGCGACCCCGCGGCGTTCGGCACGACCCTCGCCGACGACCTCGCCTCGCGCGGGTACGTCGTCGTGTCGTTCGACCACACCTACGAGGCGCCGGCCGTCGAGTTCCCCCGCGGCCGGGTCGCGGCGAGCCGGATGGACGCCGAGATCGCCGCGATCCAGGACCCGGACCCGGAGAAGGCCAGGGCGAAGCTCACCGCGCTGCTGCGCAAGCTCGTCGACGTCCGGGTGTCCGACACCCGCTTCGTCCTGGACCAGGTCGGCGCGCTCGCCGCCGGCCGCAACCCCGACGCGGAGCACCGGCGCCTGCCCCAAGGCCTCGGCGCGGCCCTCGTCCCGGGCCGGATCGGCATGTTCGGCCAGTCGGCCGGCGGCTTCACCGCCCTGCAGACCATGCACGACGACCCCCGGATCAAGGCCGGTGAGAACCTGGACGGCGTCCTCGGCTACGTCGGCGACGACCACGACCCGGCCAACCCCGCCACCGTCTCCACGGACGGCCTCGACCGTCCCTTCCTGCTGATGGGCAGCGAGGGCGACGACCACCACCGTAACCCGTCCTGGGGCGGTCTCTGGGGGCACAGCATCGGCTGGCACCGCGACCTCACCCTGACCGGCTCCGCCCACGCGAGCTACACCGACATGGAGTCGATGCTGCCCCAGATCGCCCGCCAACTGGACCTGCCGCCCGGGACCGTCACCGCCACCATCGGCGCCGTCGTCCCCGAGCGCGCGGTCGCCGCCGAACGGGCCTGCACGGCGGCCTTCTTCGACCGCACCCTCCGCCACCGCGACAACCACCTGCTCGACCGCGCCTCCGACCGCCTCCCCGACATCCGCTTCGTCGACTGACCGCACCCGTCGAGCACGCCGACCCCGCGACCCGGCCACCGTCCGCGCAGCCGTCGACCGCCACCGCGGCGTCGATGGCGGCGGTGCGCCGGGACGCGGTGCGTTCCGTCATGGTCTGTTCCCTGCCGAGCACTTGCGCACAGGGCCGGTGCGTGAAAAGGCTCCCAGGCCCTGATCCTGGATGTGCTAGCGTAAAACCTAGATGTCCTAGGAAAGTGGTAGGAGGCACCCATGGCCCGCGCAGGTCTCACCGCGGCCAAGCTCACCGAGGCGGCCGCCGAGATGGCGGACGAGGTCGGGCTCGACCGGGTCACCGTCTCAGCGCTGGCCCGGCGCTTCGGCGTCAAGGACGCCAGCCTCTACTCCCACATCAGGAACCTGCGTGATCTGCAGGTCAGGATCGCCCTGCTCTGCGGCGAGGAGATGACCGGGCGCATCGCCGTCGCCGTGGCCGGACGGGCCGGCAAGGACGCGCTGGTCGCCTTCGCCGACGCCTACCGGCAGTACGCCATCGACCATCCCGGCCGCTACGCCGCGACCCAACTGCAGCTCGCCCCCGAGGAGATGGCCGACTCGGTGGCCCTGCGCCGCAGCATCGAGCTCACCTACGGCATGCTCCGCGCCTACGGCCTCACCGATCCCGACCTGACCGACGCCGCCCGACTGCTGCGCGCCGCCTTCCACGGCTACATCCACCTCGAACTCGGCGGCGGCTTCGGCCATCCCCGCGCCGTCCAGGACTCCTGGAACCGCAGCCTGGACGCACTCCACGTCCTCCTCGAGAACTGGCCCGCCCGGCCCGATCGGAGCACTCCGTGACCACGACCGTCCGTACCGCCGCCAGCGGCACCCTCGCCGTCCCCGGCGCCACCCTGTACTACGAAGTCCGCGGCAGCGGCTCGGTCCTGCTGCTCCTGCCCGGCGGGGCCGGCGACGCCGGCATGTACGCCGGTATGTACGGCGAACTCGCCGCCCGGTACACCGTCGTCTCCTACGACCCGCGCGGCCTCTCCCGGAGCCCCCTCGACGGTCCGCTCACCGACCAGCGGGTGGACGTGTGGGCCGACGACGCCCGCCGCCTGCTCGACCGCCTCGCACCCGACACCGAGGCCACGGTGCTCGGCTGCAGCTCGGGCGCCGTCGTCGCGGTCGACCTGCTGGCCCGCCACCCCGAACGACTGTGCCGTGTGGTCGCCCACGAGCCGCCGCTGCTGGAGCTGTTGGACGACCCGGCGCCGCACAAGGCCCTCTTCGCCGAGGTCCGGGAGACCTTCCGGGCGGAGGGTGTCGCGGCCGCGATGACGCGCTTCGCCGAGGGCATGGGGGAGCAGCCCGCCGGCGAACGGGCCGAACCGGCCGCCGATCAGGACCCCACCGAACTCCCGCCCGAGATCCGGGAGATGGCGCCGCGAATGCACGCCAATCTGCCCGTCTTCCTCGACCGGATGCTCTGCCCGTTCTCGGCGACGCCGCCCGACCTGGCGGCCCTCCGCCCGGTCGCGCACAAGCTGGTCCCCGCCGCCGGCCGTGACTCCCGCCACCAACTCCCGCTGTACGGCCCGGCCGTCCGCCTCGCCGAGGTTCTCGGCCGCGACGTGGTGGAGTTTCCGGGTGGCCATCTCGGCGCGGTCGAGCGGCCGAAGGAGTTCGCCCGGCAGTTGCTCGCCGTCCTCGACCCGGCGGAGTGAGAACCTCGCGGTGACCGGGCCGACCCACCTGGGGCCGGTTCGCCACATCGACCGTCAGTGGAACGGAGACGTAGGGAACATGACCAGTCAACTGTTCACGATCTGCTTCAATGCGACCCGGCCTGCGGGTCTGGCGCGGTTCTGGTCCGGGGTCCTGGGCTGGGAGGTGGCCGGCGGTCCGGACGACGACGTTGTGATCCTGCCGCCTCCTGATACCGCGGGGTTCCGCATCCGTTTCCTGCCGAGCCGGGAGCCGAAGATCGGCCGGAACCGGGCGCACTTCGACCTGACGAGCACCTCCCCGGAGAATCAGTGGCAGACCGTGGCCAGAGCGCTGGAACTCGGCGGCGGACACATCGACGTGGGCCAGCTCCCGGAAGAGGGGCATGTGGTGCTCGCCGATCCGGACGGCAACGAGTTCTGCGTCATCGAGGCGGGCAACACGTTCCTCGCCGACACCGGTGTCATCGGGGCACTGGCCTGCGACGGTACCCAGGAGGTCGGTTACTTCTGGAGCAAGGCGCTGCAGTGGCCGCTGGTCTGGGACCAGGACCAGGAGACCGCGATCCAATCGCCGGACGGCGGTACGAAGATCACGTGGGGTGGTCCTCCGGTGGCGCCGAAGACGGGCACGAACAGGCTGCACTTCGAGCTTGCGCTCCCCACCGCCGCCGACTGGGAGGCGGAGGTCGATCGCCTGATCTCACTCGGCGCGACGCGCACCGACAGCGGCGAGGGCGACGACGGCCGGGCACTGATGCTCGACCCCGACGGCAACGAGTTCTCCGTACGAAGGCCCCGGTAGCAGGGCTGTCGAAGGATCGTGCCGTCAGCCCCGCCGAGGCTCTGACTGCCGATCCGTGCGAGCCCACCCTTCAGGAGCGGCGCTGCTCCTGAGACTCCGTCATGGCGAGCGCGGCCGCTCCGACGAGGCCGGCGTCGGTGCCGAGGCGGGCCGGGAGGACGGCGACGTCCGCGGCGAACGGCAGTGCGGCGTAGGTGCGCAGGTGGCGGCGGAGCGGCGCGAAGAGCACGTCGCCGGCCCGGGCGACACCGCCGCCGATCACGGCCGCCTCGATCTCCACCAGGGTGGCGGTGGCGGCGATGCCCGCGGCCAGTGCCTGTGCGGCGCGGTCGAAGGCGGCGAGCGCGACCGGGTCGCCGCGGCGGGCGGCCTCGGCGACGGCCGAGGCGGAGGCGTCCCGCCCCTCGGGCCGCCAGCCGTCCCAGGCCGCCCGGGCGGCGATCGCGGTGCCGCTGGCCAGCCCTTCGAGGCAGCCGCGCGAGCCGCAGGGGCAGGGGTCGCCGTCCAGGTCGACGGTGATGTGCCCGAGGTGGCCGGCGTTCCCGGTGCGGCCGTGGTGGACACTGCCGCCCAGGACGAGGCCGGCGCCGACGCCGGTGGAGACGACCAGGCAGAGCGCGTCCGCGTACGGGCGGGCCGCGCCGTACCGGTGTTCGGCGGCCGCCATCGCCACCGCGTCGCCGCCGAGCACCACCGGCAGCCCGCGGACGGCCGGGTGGGCGCCGGCCTCGGCGAGGAGCGGAAAGCCGCGCCACGCAGGGATGTTGACCGGGCTGACGGTGCCCGCCGCGGTGTCGACGGGGCCGGCGCTGCCGATGCCGAGCGATCCGGCCCGCTCCCACAGCGGGTGGGCGGCGAGCTCGTCGAGGACGCGGCGGACGGCGGCGAGGACGGTGCCCGCGTCCTCCCGGGCCGGTGTCGGCTGCTGGACCTGGTGCAGCAGCCGGCCGGCGCTGTCCACCAGGCCGCCGGCGATCTTCGTCCCGCCGATGTCGAGCGCCGCGACGAGGGCCTGGGCGCCGTCCGCAACCGGGGCGGCCCGGTCGGGCAGCGCGGCAGGGGCGGGGGCGGCGGGGTCGGGCGCGGCGGCGGTGCTGCTGGCGGTCGTGCTCACGGGCGGTGCTCCGGGATGGTGCGGCGGTCGGGCCGGTCGATTGTGGTCGACGGCTGACAACGTTGTCCAGCCTATGTGTCGGCAGGTCCGCCGCGCCCCACCGCCCCGCGAGCCCCACGGACCGCCCCCGGTCCGTATGCTGCGGGGTCATGAACAGCCGATCCGGCGCCAGGCCCACCATGAAGGACGTCGCGGCAACGGCCGGCGTCGGCCTGAAGACCGTCTCCCGGGTCGTCAACGACGAGCCCGGGGTCAGCCCCGCGATGGCGGCCAGGGTGCAGGCGGCCATCGACGAACTCGGCTTCCGCCGCAACGACAGCGCCCGGCTGCTGCGCACCGGCTCCACCGCCAGCGTCGGCCTGGTGCTGGAGGACATCGGCGACCCGTTCTCCTCCGCGCTCTCCCGCGGCGTGGAGGCCGTCGCCCGCGACCACGGCTGCCTGCTGTTCACCGGATCCAGCGCCGAGGACGCCGACCGTGAACGGGAACTCGCGCTCGCCCTGTGCGCCCGCCGGGTCGACGGGCTGGTCGTGGTCCCCGCCGGCGGCGACCACGGCTACCTGCTGCCCGAACTCGAGTCCGGGCTGGCGGCGGTCTTCGTGGACCGCCCGGCCACCGGCATCGAGGCCGACGCGGTCCTCAGCGACAACGCCGGAGGCGCCCGTGCCGGCGTCGCCCATCTGATCGCGCACGGACACCGCAGGATCGGCTTCGTCGGCGACCTGCCGCACATCCACACCTGCGCCGAGCGGCTGCGCGGCTACAGTGCCGCGATGCGGGCCGCCGGCCTGCCCGTCGACGAGCAGTGGATCGCCACCGGCCCCACCGCCCCCGCGACCGTCGGCGCGGCGGTGCGTCGCCTGCTCTCCGGCGCCGCACCGGTCACCGCCCTGTTCACCGCGAACAACCGGGTCACCCTCGCCGCGCTGCAGGCCCTCGCCGGACTGCCCCGCCGCCCGGCCCTGGTGGGCTTCGACGACCTGGAACTCGCCGCCCTGCTCACCCCCGGCCTCACCGTCGTCGCCCAGGACCCGGAGGCGCTCGGCCGCTCGGCCGCCGACCTGCTCTTCGACCGCCTCGACGGCGACGACGGGACACCGCCCCGGCGCGTCGAACTCCCGACCCGGCTGATCGTGCGCGGCTCGGGAGAGGTCCCGCCGGCCACCGCGTGACGGGCAGGTCGTGAGACCGGCCGACCGCGTGACCGGCGGGACGGGGCAGGCTCAGCCCAGCCGGTCGGCGTACGCCTCGATCACGTCCCGCTGGTACGCCGCCAGCCCCGGCGCGATCGCCTCGTACGCGGCCCGCCACTGCTCGTTCTCGACGCACGCGCGGCCGATCGCCCGGTACTCCTCGGCCGCGACCGGCCGGATCCCGGCCAGCGCCCGGTACTGGGCGTCGGCCTCGGCCTGCGCCGCCGCGCCGTCGGCCGGCTCGCCCGCGGCCAGCAGCTCGGCCAGCCGGATCATCAGCGCGGTACGCTCCCGCTGCCCGGCCGCCACCGCCTCCGCGGTCATCCCGGCGGTGCGCTGCTCCACCTCCCGCGCCAGCTCGGGGAAGTCGCGCAGGCTCTCCAGGTACTGCTCGGGCCGGATGCCCTCGAAGAGGTTCTCCGGCCGGTTGATCGAGGTCATGGGGGTACCGTCCTTCCTGGACTGCTCCAGTTCGGCGATCGTGCGGGAGACGGTGCCGGCCAGGGCGTCGAGCCGGTCGCGCTCGGTGAGCAGCCGCCGGTGGTGGCCGCGCAGCGCCTCCAGCTCGTCCACCTGCTCGGTCAGCACGCGGCGGATGTCCGCCAGCCCGAGGCCGAGCGCCCGAAGCACCAGGATCTGCTGCAGCCGCAGCAGTTCCCGCTCGCCGTAGTGGCGGTGCCCGTTGGACCCGATCCGGGCCGGCGGAAGCAGACCGGTCTCGTCGTAGTGCCGCAGCGTCCGGGCCGTCACTCCCGACATCCGGGCCACCTCCGCGATCGGCCAGTCCACCGCCGCCACCTCCCGCCGCAGTCGCCGGGCCGGTCCGTCCGGCCCTGGCAAGGACGCTAGATGCTGCCGCTACGGCAACTTCAAGCCCGAGTGCCATGATCCCGCCCACCTGCCGCGGACCACCTGCCGCGGACCACCCGACGCAGGCCACCTGCCGCGGACCGCGCCCTCGGCCGCGAACGGATACTCGCTGGCCCGGGGGGCCGGTGGCCTGCTTGGATGCGGCCATGAGCGCTGATCTTCCCGCCGGTTACGAGCTGTCCACCGATCCCGCCCGCCTCGACCGGGCACTGATCCACCGGTGGTTGTCGCAGGACGCCTACTGGGCCCTGGGCCGCCCGCGCGAGAAGCAGGAGCAGTCGATCGACAGCTCGCTCAACTTCGGTGTGTACGAGGGTGCTTCGGGCGCGCAGGTGGGCTACGCCCGGGTGGTGACCGACCGGGCCACCTTCGCATGGCTGTGCGATGTCTACATCGCGCCCGAGGCGCGGGGCAGGGGTCTCGGCACGGCGCTGGCCGCCGCCGTCCGCGACCAGCTGGAACCCTTCGGGCTGCGCCGCATCCTGCTGGCCACGGCCGATGCCCACGAGGTGTACGCCAAGGCCGGTTTCGCGCCGCTGGAGAAGCCGGACAAGTGGATGGCGCTCGGCGAACAGTGAACCCGTGGACGAAACAGCGAACCCGTGGACGGAACGGTGAACCCGCGGACGGGTGCGGCCGGCCCCGGTTTTTCCGCACCGGTCGCCGGGGCAGCATCGCCCCGTGAGTGAATCCCCGGCGGTGTCATGGAACTTCATGGAGCGGGCGGCCGCCGAACAGGACGCGTGGTGCCCGTGCCGGGGCGGACCTGGGTGCCGCCGACGCTGAGCGCCCCGGTGTCCGCGGCGCGGGCGAGCCCGCTCGCGCGGTTCCATCCCTTCACCGGCCACGCGAGGCTCCGGTTCAGCACCGGGCCGCGGTTCCGGCCGGGGGAGGGGACGATCCTGCCGGTGTCCGTCGCCCTCGGCACCGACGGTCGCTTCCTCGTCCGCGCCCAGGAGGCGGACGGCCGGCAGCCGCCCGCCCTGGTCCTCGCCGCGGACACGCCCGCGGCCGCGGTGGCCGCCGTCGTGCGGCTCCTCGAAGGGGTCTGAACCGCGCAGCGGCTGCCGTACGCGCCGGGCGGCCGGTTGTCAGGCCTGTCGGGTGGGGAGGACCACCAGGTGGCGGAGGTTCACGTGGCGGGGGCGGCTGACGGTGAAGCCGATCACGTCGGCGATCTCCTCGGAGGAGAGCGGGCCGATCGTGTCGAACATGGCGCCGAGCTGGCCGTCCAGGCCGAGTGCGGCGTTGTCGATGTGCGAGCCGAGCTCGGTGTCGGTCAGGCCGGGCTCGACGGTGGAGACCCGGACGTCGCGCGGGCCGAACTCGCTGCGCAGGGCGGCGGCGAGCTGGGTGAGCGCGGCCTTGGTGGCGCTGTAGACCGCGTAGTTGGGGAAGACGACGTGGGAGGCGATCGAGGAGACGGCCACCAGGTCCGCCGTCCGGCCCTCGGCGGCGGCCGCCACCAGGTCGCCGGTGAAGGCGCGGACCGTCCGCAGGACACCGGTCACATTGGTGTCGAGCATCCGGTTCCACTCGTCGATCCGGCCGTCGTCCACCGGGTTCGGCAGCATGACGCCCGCGGCGGCGACCAGCAGGTCGACCCGGCCGAGTTCGGCCGCGACGCGCTCCGCGGCGGCGTCCATCGACTGCTGGTCGGTGACGTCGGCCGGTACGGCGACCGCCAGGCCGCCGGCGGCCCCGATCTCGGCGGCCAGCTCCTTGAGCCGGTCCTCGCGGCGGGAGAGCAGCGCCACCGCCGCACCGTTCGCGGCGAGCAGCCTGGCGGTGGCGGCGCCCATGCCGCTGGCGGCGCCGGTGACGACGGCGATCCGGCCGGAGAGGGAGGGGTAGGTCATGGTGTGCTCCTGAGTGGGGCTCAGCGGTGATTCGCACCGCGTCGTTCGTTGACGTCCACGAGTCTTCCGGGACCGGGACGCCCCACCCAGGGCTGTGGTGTTCCTGGGTCTCCCAGGACCACCCTCACCGGGGACGAGCAAGGGCGCCCCGCCGTGCTCGGGGGTTCACGGCGGGGCGCTGGACCACCAGCATCGCTCCACCCGCCTCCCCCGGCCACCGAACGCGGCCGAACAGGCGTCGTCCCGGAGCGGACGCACCCGGTCAGGGGCCTGCGGGGGCGACCGGGCGACTCACGGCCGGTCGGGATGCGGCGGCAGCGTCGCCGTGCCCGGCGGCGGACCGGGCCACACCAGCAGGACGGGGCAGGGAGCGTGGTCGACCACGAAGCGGGTGGCCGGGCCGAGGCTCCGCGGGCCGAGCCGGGTCCGGTCCCCGTCCCGGGCGAGCACCAGCAGGTCCGCGCCCTCCGCCGCGGCGACCACCTCCCGCTCGACCCGGCCGGACCGTTCGACCCGGCTGCAGGGGCGGCCCAGGCGTTCCGCAGCGGCGTCCAGCAGCCCGCGGCCGGCAGCGTCGGCGAGTTCCTCGACGCGGGTGCCGGGGTCGCTGCCCCAGCCGTCGGCGGGGTTGCCACGCGGGTGCCGCCGCCCCATCAGCCCGGCGAAGGCACCGTGCGCGGCGCCCGGCACGTCCCGGTCGCCGATGTGCAGCAGCACGATCGGCGCGTCCGCGGGTGCGAGGGCGCGTACCGCGTCGACGCAGGCACGCCACGTGCCCTCGGTCACCCACACCACGACCGCCACGGCCTCATCCTCCGACGACCTGCAGGGAGCCCCACAGTGCCACGACCGACAGGACCAGGGAAGCAGGCACCGTGAGCAGTCCGAGCCGGGTGAACTCGCCGAGCGAGACCTCCCCGTCGTGCGCGTGCACGATCCGCCGCCACAGCAGGGTCGCGAGCGAGCCCGCATAGGTCAGGTTGGGGCCGATGTTGACGCCGAGCAGGACGGCGAGCACCGCGCCCGGCCCGGACGGCGCGGTCAGCGGCAGCAGCACCAGGACCGCCGGCAGATTGTTGATGACGTTCGCCAGGACGGCCGCGAGCGCGGCGGTCCCGAGCAGGGCGGCGAGGCCCTCGCCGCGCGGCACCACGTGCCCCAGCGCGTCGGCGAGGCCGTTGTCCACCACGGCGCGCACCACCAGGCCCAGCGCCAGCACGAAGGCGAGGAACGGCACGCTGGTCGACTGGACCACGGTGAGCACGGTGGTGCGCCGCCCGGCCAGGGCGTGGCCTGCGAGCACCAGCGCCCCCGCGCACGCCACCCAGGCCGGATCGATCCCGAGCGCGGAGGCGGGCACGAAGCCGACCAGCGTGCAGGCGACCGCGGCCAGCGCGAACCGGGGCATCCGCGGCACCTCGGCGGGCGGCTCGGCGTCGGCCCCGGCGTCGAGGTCGGCGGCGAAGAAGCGCCGCAGGACGACGTACTCGACGCCGATCGCCACGAGCCACGGCAGCAGCATCAGCGCGGCGAAGCGGACGAAGCCGAGGCCGCTCGCCGCGAAGGCGAGCAGATTCGTCAGGTTGGAGACCGGCAGCAGCAGCGAGGCGGTGTTCGACAGGTGGGTGCAGGCGTAGACGTGCGGCTTCGGGCGGGCGCCCAGACGGGCCGCGGTGGCGAAGACGACCGGCGTCAGCAGCACCACGGTCGCGTCCAGGCTCAGCACCGCGGTGATCGCCGAGGCGACCGCGAACACCTGGACCAGCAGGCGGCGCGGACGGCCGGCGGCTGTCCGCGCCATCCAGGCCCCGCAGGCCCGGAACAGCCCTTCGTCCGCGCAGAGCCGGGCGAGCACCAGGACGGCGGCGAGGAAGCCGATCACCGGGCCGAGGCGCTCCGCCTCCTCCCGTGCGTGGTCCAGTGAGAGCGCGCCGGTGCCGACGGCCACCGCGGCGGCGGGAACGGCCACCACCGCCTCCGGCCAGCCGAACGGCCGCACCACCGTGCCGACCAGCACCACCACCAGCAGGCCGACCGACAACACCTCGGACGACGACATGTTCCGCTTCCGCTCCTCACCGACACCGCGTCACACCCCGGCGGCGGCCCGGTGCGCCGGGCGCCGCCGCGGTCGACCACCGACAGCTGACCTCGCTGATCGAACCAGAGCCGCCCACCGGTCCGCGCACCGACCTGCGGCGCCGGCCCGGTGGCAGGGTGCGTCGGTGAGGCGCCGGTCCGCGAGATGTCCGGCTCCGTCGGGCGGTCAGCCGAGCGACTTGCCCCGTTCCTCCAGGGCCGCCTGGAGCCGCTCCAGGGCCTTGGGGCCCATGCCGTGCAGTCTCCGCAGGTCGGCGACGGGCACCCCGGCGAGCTCGTCGAGACGGGTGTACCCGGCGCCCAACAGGGCACGGGTCGCGGGAACGCCGATGGTGCGCGGGAAATCCCCCTGCGGCTGTGTCGTCACGCCGCCGATCCTGCCCGATCCGGACACCGGGGCGGCGGCGCGCCGAGCGGACGGACGGCGTGTCGCCGGTTCGGTGGCACCCCGCTGACGGGTACCACCGGTAGGAGGGGCGGCCGGCGGGGCCGCCGGGTACGGAGGGAAAGGGCATGGACAGCGCCCTGGAGAAGATCGTCGACGCCGTCAGGTCGGTCGAGAAGCAGGCCCGCGACACCGCGTTCGCCCGGGCCGGCGCCCACCACGACCCGGTGCCCCGGGCCGACGAGCAGCACCTGCTGGGCGCCCTGGCCGGAGTCGTCGAGGTACTCCGGGACGTGGCCGGCGTCTACCCGGGCCGCATGCACACCCCGACCGCCAGAACGGCCCTGCACGACGCGACGGCCCGGCTGCGCGACGCCGCGCTCGCCCTGCGCGCCGCCGAGCGCAACGCCGCCGAGGGCCACGCCTGACACCGGCGGCCCGTCAGGTCCGTCCGACCGCCGCTAGGACGGCGGCCACCGCCTCCTCAGGGGTGGCCGCCGGGACGGGCGCCGCACCGGGCGGCGCGTCCGGCACGGACCAGCCCGCGAGGGACACCACCGGCCGGCCGAGCCGCATCGCCAGGGCCACCTCGCTGAGCGTGCCCCAGCTGCCGCCGACCGCGATCAGGGCGTCACTCGCCCGGACGATCAGCCCGTTGCGCAGCTCCCCGAGGCCGGTGGCCAGCGCCACCGTCAGGTGCGGGTCCGCGTCCGCGCGGTCGGTGCCCGGCAGCAGGCCGACCGCGAGGCCGCCGCGGTCGCGCACCCCCGCGGCGGCCGCCGCCATCACCCCGCCCAGCCCGCCGCAGAGCACCACCGCCCCGCGCTCGGCCAGCAGCTCGCCGACCCGGCGGGCCAGCGCGGTCTCCTGCCGGTTCGCGTCGGCCGGGCCGACCACCCCCACGTACGGGGCGGCGACCGGGTGCGGGACGTCCGACGGCATGGCGACCTCCGGGCCGGGCTGCTGCGCCCCGGCCGTGCGCCGGGACAGCCGAAGTATCCGGCGCCGGACGCCGCCGCTGCTGCCCCTGCTCTCCTTCGGGTGAGTGCCCGGTGCGCCGCCGAGGGGGAGGTCCACTCCGTTTCCTACGCTCGCCGGGATGGTCGACGGTGTGCGAACCGGGAGGGGTTCGGTGGAGCCGCAGGCGTTGGAACTGCCGTCCGAGGTGGCGAGCGTGCACCTGGCCGCCTCCTGGGCGGGCGGTGTCGCCGCGGCCTGCGGGCTCGGCGAGGACGGGAGCGACCGGCTCGCCCTCGCCGTCCACGAGGCGGTCGCCAATGCGGTGCTGCACGGCAACCGGCAGGACGCCGCCAAGCGGGTCCGGCTCGCCTGGCAGGTCCGGGGCGACCGACTGCGGATCACCGTCGGCGACGACGGATCCGGCTTCGTCCCGCCGCCGCCCGCCGACCGGCCCAACCTCACCCCGTCCGGCCGCGGCCTGGTGATGATCGGCCACCTCACCGACGGCTACCGCATCGTGCACCGCGACGATCCGCCCGGGACCGACGTGGTCCTGGAACTCGATCTCACGTCCGCGTGATGTGACCGACAGAGGGGCAGCCCCATGCCCGCCACCAGCGCCGAGGTCGTCGACGGCGTCACCGTCCTCGCGCCCTCCGGCCGGATCGTCATCGACAACAGCTTCCAGCTCCGCGAGGACGTCCGGAGCGCACTGGAGGACGGTGCCAAGAAGATCCTGCTCAACCTGGGCGAGGTCACCACGGTCGACAGCAGCGGCATCGGTGAACTGGTCTCCGCCTACACCGCCGTCAACAACCAGGGCGGACAGCTGAAGCTCGCCGAGCTCCCGCGCAAGCTGTACGACCTCCCGTCGATCACCAAGCTGCTCGTCATCTTCGAGGTGTTCGACACCGAGGAGGAGGCGGTCGCGAGCTTCTCGTGACGCCCTGATGCCCGACGCCCCGACGTGTTGACGCCCTGACGCCCGGACGGGTGCGGCCCGCCCCCGGCGAGGGAGGCGGGCCGCACCCGTTCTTCGGTCAGTCCTCCAGCGCGATGTACAGGCGCCGGCCCTGCGGGCGGAAGCCGATCCGCTCGTAGACCCGGCGGGAACCGTCGCCGGAGTACTCCAGCCAGACGGACGCGGCGCCGCGCCCGAAGAGGGTCGCGGTCAGGTCGGCGGTGACCGCCGCCGCGATGCCGCGGCCGCGGAACTCGGGCCGGGTGCCGACCCCGGCCAGCTCCGCGGTACCCACCGCCGGGGCCGAGCAGGCCGCCCCGCCGGCGCAGCCGCCGTCGGGGGAGCGGACGAAACGGACCGCGCCGCCCTGCTCGTCGGTCCGGCGCAGCCGGGCGGTGCCCTCCGGAGAGGAGGCGAACTCGCCGGAGAACGCCTCGGACAGGGCGGCGTCGACCGCCGCGTAGTCGTCGTCACCGGTGGGTGCCTCCACGACCGGCCCCGACGCGTCGCCGTAGCGGGGCGGGGTCAGCGTGGCCGGGGTGCAGACCAGGTACTGGTGCTCGGCCTCCACGGTGAAACCGGCCGCGCGCAGGGCCGCCTCCACGGCGGGTGCGGCGTCGGGCGCGAACTCAAGCCGCGGCTTGAGTCCGCGCTCGCGGAAGGCCGCGACCAGGCCGGCCACATCCGCGGCGGTCGGCACGGCGCCGGGCAGCGGGGTGGCGTAGTTGATGAACGGGCTGGTGGTGTCGGGGTCGAAACCCGCCACGAAGCCCCCGGTCTCGACGACCACGGGACGGCGGCGGAGGTTGGCGACGGCAAAGCTCTGGACAGGGGTGTCCATGGTGATGGTGACCTCACGTCATGACAAGGGTGGGCGCGGGCCCGTGCCGCTGAAAGGGCGGAGCGACGGGTCGCGCAGGATGTCGGGCCGACCGGGGTCGGCACCGTCGCCGGAGAGGGCGACGGCGATGCGGCGCAGTGCACCGCGCGTGGGGCCACCGTGAGACGGGCGTGGTACCGGAGGGGCTGCGCAGGACGCAGACGCTCAGTACCGACGGCGGCCGCTGAGGGACGCCGAGACCATGGACTTCATTCCCTTGGAGTGAGTGCGGCGCTCCCGTGCGGAGCGCGGACCACACCCTGCCACGCCGGCCCGCCGCGCGGCAACCGGTTTTGTCGGGAACCGTTCTGGCGTTCAGTCGGCCGGCGGGGTGTCCCCGCGGCGCTTCCGGCGCCAGAGGACGGCGGCGCCGCCGGCCAGCAGGACCAGGCCGATGGCCGCGAGGACGCCGAGCCAGGTCTGCTCGAAGAGTGCGCCGCCGAGGGCGCCGATCAGGGTGTAGGCGGCGGCCCAGAGCAGGGCGGCCGGCGCCTCTGCGACGGCGAAGCGGCGGAACGGCCAGCCGGAGAGCAGGCAGGCGGCGATCATGAAGATCCGTCCGCCGGGGACGAGCCGGGACGGCACGAGGACGACCCGGCCGTGCTCGTCCAGCCGCCGTTCGGCGTCCTGGACCCGCGGGTGGTCGAACCGCGGGCGGATGCGCTCCTCCAGCCGTCCGCCCGCGTGCCCGGCGAGCCGGTACAGCGTGATGTCCCCGCACCACGCGCCGAGGCCGGCGCAGACCACCACCAGCGCCACGTCCCGCGGCACCGCCGTGGAGTGCACGGCGGCCGCCGCGGTCGCGCTGACCAGGATGCTGGTCGGGAACACCGGTACCAGCGAGCCGAGCGCCACCAGCAGGAAGAGCGCCGGGAAGCCGACCGACTCGGTGGTGCCCTCGTCCAGCGCGAGCGCCGCCAGCTCCACCGCCGGGCTCATCGGGCGCACCCCGATCCCGGCCGGGCGGCCGCGGCCGCCGGCTCCCCGGCACGGAAGGTGTCAGCAGGCACGGCTTCGGATGTCCTCGCGAATGGCACAGCGGCCGGACGGTACGGCGGGTGGACGGTTCAGCGGGTGGACGGTACGGGCGGGCACGGCGGGTCGGCGGTACGGCGGGTCGGCCCGGACACTACACGCGAATCGGTGCCGCGCGCGGCAGGTGCGGCCGGTCGGCCGGGCGAAGCCGCCTGGTCAGGCGCGCCGGTAGGCCGCGAAGGCGACGCCGCCGGGCAGCACGGTGTGGTCGGTGAGGGTGAACCGGCGCGGGTCCGTTCCGGTCTTCGCGGCGAAGAGCGGTATCCCGGTGCCGATCGCGACCGGGCTGATCTTGAGGATCAGCTCGTCGATCTCCTCGTACAGCGCCCCGGCCAGCTCGGCGCCGCCGACCAGCCACATGCCGCCACCGTCGAGCGCCTTCAGCTCCCGCACCTTCGCGACCGGGTCGCCGGTGACGAGTTCGACGGCCGGGTCCGGGCTCGTGGTGAGGGTGCGGGAGAAGACGTAGTGCCGGAGGTGCGGATAGGCGTCGGTCACGCCCGCGTCCAGCCCGACCTGGTAGGAGCGGCGCCCCTCCAGGACCGTGTCGAACCGGGTGCCGGGCGCGGTGACCCCGAGGGCCTGCCGGGCGCCGCCCGGCAGGGTCTCCGGGAAGTGGGTCACGATGTGCTCCAGGTAGTCGGGGCTCACGGTGAAGAACCCGTCGGGACCGGTCGGGTCGCCGCCCTCCGGGCCGGCGATGAACCCGTCCAGGGTGGTGGCGACGTAGTAGGTCAGGCTGCGCACGGGACTGCCTCTCGCTGTGGTGGCATCGCTCGCCCGACGGAGACCTCATCACGGTGACGTCACGTCATCACCGCGACGACGAGGCCCGTCTGACGGTTCGTATCGGTTCGAACAGCGGCGACCTTAGCGGTCGGGGTGCCAGCCCCCGGTTTGCCCCTGGGAGTGGTCATGCACCGGTAAAGCTTTCCCGCCCTCCCTTGAGATCCGAGTGATCATCGGAATAGATAGCTAACGGCAGTTAACTCCCAAGTCAGGCCGAGGTTTTCCACCGTCGGCCTGCTCTGCCGCGCCTTCGCCGAGCGCCTCTTCGGCGCTCCGTCAAATTCCCGAAGTGGGGGACACCCGTGCCCATCGCACGCAACCGGATCTCAAGGATCGCCGTACCGGCCACCGCCGCGCTGATCCTGGGAACCCTCGGGGCGGCCGCCCCGGCCGGCGCTGCCACGCCGACCGGCGAGCAGACCGCCAAGCCGCTGCCCGGCACCCACCCGGAGTGGGCCACCGCGCAGGCCGACGCCGGAGCCGTACCCGACTCAGCCCCGGCCTCCGCCCGGATCTACCTGGCCGGCCAGGACCAGGCCGGCCTCGCCGCCCTCGCCAAGGCCGTCTCCGACCCGAACTCGCCGGCCTACGCTCAGTTCCTCGCCGACGACCGGGCCAAGGCCCGGTTCGGCGCCTCCGCCGCGCAGGTCAAGGCCGTCACCGACTGGGTGACCGGCGCCGGCCTCACCGTGGACGCGACCACGCCGCACTACGTGCAGGTCTCCGGCCCGACCGGTGCGCTCGCCAAGGCCTTCGGCACCGGCTTCCGCACCTACCGCACCGAGGACGGCCTGCACCGGGCCGCCGCCCGGGACGCCGTCGTCCCGGCTGCAGCGGCCGCCGCGGTCCTGGCGGTCAGCGGCCTCAGCGACAGCCTGCACAAGAACACCTCGCACGCCGTCTCGGTGCGCGAGGCCGAGGCCCGTGCCGAAGCCGGCGCCCACGCCCGGCTGGCCGGCCCGGACAAGAAGGCCCCGGCGACCCTGCCGACCGTGGCCACGTGCTCCGAGGACGGCTACGGCTCCAAGACCGCCAAGGGCGCGCCGCAGGGCTACGAGAAGAACGAGCCCTTCGCCCCCTGCGCCTACGTCCCCAGCCAGCTGCGCAAGGCCTACGGCGTGACCGAGGCGAAGGCGACCGGCAAGGGTGCCCGGATCGCGATCATCGACGCCTACGGCCTCGCCACGATGGAGCAGGACGCCAACCACTTCTCCACCCTGCACGGCGACAAGCCGTTCGCGGCCGGGCAGTACCGCGAGTTCGTCACCCCGGACAAGTGGACCCATCAGGACGAGTGCGGTGGCCCGGCCGGCTGGGCCGGCGAGGAGGCGCTGGACGTCGAGATGGCGCACGGCCTCGCCCCCGACGCCCAGGTCGTCTACGTCGGCGGCAACTCCTGCTACGACCAGGACCTCTACGACGCCATGGCCAAGGTGGTCGACGGTCACCTCGCCGACGTGGTCTCCAACTCCTGGGGCGAGATCATGCACGGCACCGGCGGGGACATCGATCCCGCGGTCGTCGCCGCCGACAACCAGATATTCCAGCTCGGCGCGGTGACCGGCATCGGCTTCACCTTCTCTTCCGGCGACTGCGGCGACAGCTCGCCCGGCGCGGCGGCCACCGGCGTCAACTGCCAGGCCGACACCAACCAGGCGCAGGCCGACTGGCCGTCCGCCTCGCCGTGGGTCACCTCGGTCGGCGGTACGGCCCTGGAGCTCGACGACAAGGCCGGCCACTACGGCCGCGAGGTGTCGATGGGCGACCAGCGGTCGGTGCTCTCCGACGACCAGAAGTCCTGGACCCCCTTCCCCGGGAAGTTCTACTTCGGCGGTGGCGGCGGCGTCTCCAAGGACTTCGCCCAGCCGTGGTACCAGCAGGGCGTCGTCCCGGACCGGATCGCGAAGACCGCGGCCGACGGCACCGCGTCCCCGACCCCGCTGCGCGCCACCCCGGACGTCGCGATGAGCGGTGACCTGGTCGCCTCCACCCTGGTCGGCTACACCGACGGCGGCACCTACAGCGAGGGCGGCTACGGCGGCACCTCGGTCTCCGCGCCGGAGTACGCGGCCATGCTCGCCGACGCCGTCCAGGCCCGCGGCGGCCGCGCCATCGGCTTCGCCAACCCGGCCGTCTACGACCGGGCCGGCAGCGGCGCCTTCCACGACGTCAACGACTCCGCCGTGCACAACAAGTTCGGCAACGTCGTCGACCTCGGCCTCGTCGGCGGCGCGCTGAAGGTCCGCCTGTACAAGATCGCGGCCGACTACGGCCTGTCGGCCGCCAAGGGCTACGACACGGCCACCGGCGTCGGCACCCCCGGCAAGGACTTCTTCAACTCCTTCCGCCTGCCGCGCCGCCGGTGACCGACGGCCCGGACGGCTCGGCCCCGGCCGAGCCGTCCCGGCCCCGAGTCAGCCGCGCGACCGGTGGTGAGAGGACACCGGGCGCGCGGCCGTCCTATACCCGCGTCGTCGGTCGGCTGCTCCGGGCCGGCGTCCCCACCGCCACGCACGCCATCGGCGACGCCGCCGTCCGGCACGTCCTCGACTCCCCCAGAACGGCGCCGTCGAGAACGGCTCCGTCGGAGGCGGCCCCGTCCGCCACCGCGTCGAGCACATCGAGACCGTCCCCGACGACACCGTGGCCCGCTTCGCCGCACTCGGCGTCACCGCCTCCATGCAGCCCACCCACTGCTGCGAGTACACCCGGGCCGACCACACCGACAACTGGTCCCGCCGGCTCGGGGACGAGCGTGCCGGCCGCGCGTTCCGGTGCCGCGACCTGTGGGAGGCCGGCGCCCGGGTCGTCCTCGGCTCCGACTGGCCGATCGCGCCGTTCCCGCCGCTGGACGTGATGGCCGGCGCCCGGCACCGCCGCCCGCGGGACCTCTCGCTGCCCCCGCACGGCCCCGAGCAGGCCCTCACCCCGCTGCAGGCGCTCCAGGGGTACACCCTGAACCCCGCCTGGGCGGCCGGGGAGGAACACCTGGCCGGCCGGCTCGCCGTCGGGTACCGGGCCGACCTCACCGTCCTCGCCGACAACCCGCTCACCGTGCCCGACGGCGAGCTCGCCGCACTCCCGGTGCTGCTCACCGTGGTCGCCGGCCGCCCCACGCACCGCGCGCCGGAACTCTGACCGCCGCCCGGGCCGACGCGGCTACTGCGGTGCGCGCTTGCCCGTCAGAACCCAGCGGACGTCCACGAACCCGCTCTGCTGCAGGGTCAGCCGGCCGTTCTCGACCTGCTGGAAGGTCACCCACGTGTTGGTCAGCCGCGGCGACTCGGCGCTCGGCAGCATGCTCGCCATGCCCCAGCCCAGCGGCGGGGTGACACCGCCGGTGTCCAGCGAGTCCCCGCTGTCCAACTGGTTGCGCAGGGTTTTCGCGGTCAGCGGCAGGCCAGCCGAGGCCAGCCGGTCCGCCGCCTGGAGGAACACCTGGTAGGCGACCCAGGTGGTCTGCACCCCCAGGTCGGAGGTGTCCACCCCGGTGCCCGGCGCTCCGTCGCCCAGCGTGTGACGCAGGTCGTCCCAGACCGCCGACGACTCCGGCGGGTACCAGCCGGTCACCAGCGCGCCCTCCAGCGGGCCCGCCTTGCCGCCGGTGGCGTCCACCACCGACTGCTGGACGCCGCCGAGCACCGCCCCGAGCCGCGTGCGGCCCGGGGCGAGCTTGCGGTACGCGTCCAGCAGCGCGCGGGTCTGCTCGACACCGAGCGCCGTCGTCACGCAGCCCTCCTTGCGGTCGCCGCCGACCGCGGCCCGCGCGACGGCGTCGAAGTCCGGGGCCTTCTCCGCCACCTTGACGTCGGTCAGTGGCACCCCGGCCGGCCGCAGCGCGCCGGACAGGTAGCGGGTGAGGGTGTCGCCGGTCCGGTTGTCCGGCCGTACCAGCGCGATCGACCTGCAGCCGGCCGTCACCAACTGGCGGCCGCTGCCCGCGATCAGCGCCGGCGTCCCGCCGGCCACCGGATAGGAGAGCGGGCTGGAGAACTCCGGCCCGGACAGCCCGTAACCGCCCAGGTAGGGGATGCCCGCCGCCTCCAGCGCCGGCATGAAGTCCTCGGCGTGCCGGCTGTACGAGCCGATCACCGCCACCGCGTGGGCGTCCACCGCCTGCCGGACGCAGGCCGCCGCACCCTCCGACGTGTCCTGCTCGTTGCAGGTGAGTACGTGCAGCCGACGCCCGCCGAAGCCGCCCGAGGCGCTGACGGACCGCCCGATCGCCTCCGCCAGCGCGGTGATCCCCGAGCGGTCGGCGGAGCCGGAGCCGGCCGGGGCCATGGTCAGCACGGTCACCGAGCTGCCCTCGGCGGCGCCCGCACCGCCCGCACAGCCGGTCAGGTCGAGCAGCGCCGGCAGCACCGCCGTGGCCGCCGCCAACCGTGCGGCCCGCCCCGTCCACGCGCCCCCCGTACCCCGCCGGCCGATCCGCCCTGCCATACCCGCGCCCCTCAACGTGCTCCGCCCGATGTCGTGGGCAAGCCAAGCGAGCGCAGCGCACGTTCAGGCGGCCAACGGGCGAACAGCGCGGGGTGTTCGGAGGAAGAGCAGGTCGCTCCGCAAACGTACCAATGCCTGCCGCCCGGCCTCCAGATGACGAACCGTCACATCGTCGTCCCAGCTCACACGCCCTTTGAGCGAGGAACCGCCCGGCCCTCATCGTTCCGGCATGTTCGGCCAACTCCCGCCGCCCCGGTCGGCGCCGCACCGGCCGCGGGATCACGGCGGTGATCCCGGAAACCGCCGATCAGATCGCCAATCGCAAGCGCCGCAGCTCGCGCGGCAGGCGCCCGCCCCGCTTCGACCGCCAGGTGTACAGGCACCGGAACACCGTGGAGCGGTGCATCAACAGGCTCGGTCCTGACGAGTCACCTCTGCCAGGGGAGTACCTCAACCGATGCGATGTCACCTGTCGCCAGAAGTCCGAAGAGCCGGAGTGTCTCCTCGCGGGTGACCTCGCGCATCTCCCCGGGAGTCACCGAGTCGTCCTCGGTGTTCTCCCAGACCAGCAGACCGCTGCGGAACGCGCTGAGGCACCACCCACTCTCATGGGACAGCGACACATCGGGGTGCTCGTCGTCGGCGTCCGCGAGACCGTCCAGTACCTGTCGCATCGTCTCCGGATCAGGCTCGTCGACCGCCCCGCCCATGACGTCGTACATGAAGTAACTCATGTGCCGATCACCTCACGCAGTGATCCACAGGACACTGCCCAGCCTCGTCGTACGTCGGCCGGGCGATGGCTGTAGTGCGGGGCGCCGCGTTCGACGGCCACGGCGGTGAGCGCGGGGTCGAGCAGCGGGCGGAGATCTCCGTCGGCGATCACGGTGCTGCCGGTGACGTACACCTCCCGCATCGCAGGGCGGCCGGTGAGCGGAGTGAGGGAGTCGACCGGACCGCAGCCGTCCAGGCCGAGGACGCGGAGTCGGGGGAGGGCGGCGGCGAAGCCGCCTCGCCGGCTGTGCCTGCGGATGCTACAGCGCGGGCCGGACACGGCCGCCGTGCAGCGCGGGTGGCGGAGCGTAGCGTGGTGAGGGTGGCCTGTCAGCGCGGCGGCGCTCCCAGCGGTGCCGGATGACGCCGCTCGTCTCCCGCCGCGCCGTGCTGCTCGGCGCCGCCGGGGGAGTGTTGGCCGCGTGCAGCAGCCGCGCGCCGGATCGTCGGCCCGACGAGGGTGCCACGACGGCCGCCGGGGTGTTGCGTTCGGGCGTCCGGATGCCGGTGGTGCTGGCCGTCCACCCGGCGACGGCGATCGGCCGGACCGCGACCCGGGCCGAAGTGGAGGCCGTGCACTCCGGCGGGGCGGTGACCTGGCAGGGGCTGCGGGTGGTGCGCGGGCCGGGCGCGGTCGCCGCGGCGGCCGGCGCCAAGGACGTGGTCGCCGCGGTGACCGCGGACGCCGTGGTGCCCGGCACCGCGGTGGTGCCGGTCGACGGGCACGATCCGCTCACCGCCCCCGCCGACTACCCCCTCACCGCAGAGGTCGCCGCGGTGACCGCGCCCGACCCGGTGGTCACCAGCCTGTGGACCGGCGACGTGATGCTGGGCCGCCGGGTCGGCGCCGGGATGGCGGCGGCCGGCGACTGGGATCTCCCCTTCGCGCAGACCGCCGACCGGCTGGCCGCCGCCGGCCTGACGGTCGGCAACCTGGAGTGCACCCTCTCCAGGGAGGGGCGGGCCACCCACGGCGGTGACTCCTTCGGTGCCGACCCGCGCTCTCTCTCCGGCGTCCACCGGGCTGGCTACGACATCCTCACCCTCGGCAACAACCACCTCGGCGACTACGGCCCCAACGCACTGGTCAGGACGGTGTCGATCGCCCGTGGCGAGGGCTTCGCCACCGCCGGTGCCGGCGCCGACATCGCCGCCGCCCGCGAACCGGCCCTGGCGACGGCCGGCGGGCTGCGGTTCGCCGTCCTCGCGTTCTGCGCGGTCGGCGAGTCGCCCGAGGCGGCCCCCGGCACGCCCGGCGTGGTGTGGCTGCGGATGCCGCCGATCACCGGCCCGCTCGCCGAGACCGACCTCGCCGCGCTGGAGCAGTCCGTCCGCGCCGCCCGCGTCGCCGCCGACGTCCTGGTGGTGGTCCCGCACTGGGGCAGGGAGTACTCGCACCGGCCGGTCGCCGAGCAGTTCACGGTCGGCCACCGGCTGATCGACGCCGGGGCCGACGCGGTGGTCGGCATGCACCAGCACTGGGTGCAGCCGATCGAGATCTACCGCGGCAGGCCGATCGTCCACGGCCTCGGCAACTTCGTCTTCGACATGACCTTCTCCGAGCAGGTCCAGCAGGCCGTGGTCGTCGAACTCGTGCACTGGGGACGCATCCTGAAGAGCGTCCGGGCCGTGCCGGTGCGGATCGGGGCCGGCGGCGTGCCCCGCTTCCTCGACCCGGCCGGCGCCGAGGGCCGCACCATCCTGTCCACCGTCTGGGGCTGACGCGCCGTCACCCCTGCCCCTACCATCGGCTGACCGATCGGTTCGGCGGACGCGGGGGCGGCCATGGAGACGGCGACGGGCACGGCACGGACGGTCAACGCGCTCGCGACGCGCTGGGCGAGAGACCTCGGCGCGGGAGAACTCGGCGGCGACGGCCGGGCCGGCGGGACGGTGTTCACCGCCGTCGGGCTCTGGCCGCTGCTCGCCTTCCTCGCCACGGGCGCGAACGACCAGGTCCGCAAGGAGTTGGAGGAGGCACTCGGTCTGCCCGCCGACGAGGCCGCCGCCCGCGGCCGTGACCTGCTCGCCGCGCTGCAAACGGCGCCGGGCCTCGGCGCCGCCCTCGGCCTGTGGACCCTCGGCCACCTGCAGCTCGAGCCCGACTGGCTGGCCGGACTCGGCCCCCGCACCCACGGCACCCTCACCGGCGACACCGCGACCGACCGGGCCGCCCTCGACGGCTGGGCGGCGGAACACACCGACGGCCTGATCCGGTCCATGCCGCTCAGGGTGGACTCCCGGCCGCTGCTCGTCCTGGCCAGTGCGCTGACCGTCCGCACCCGCTGGCGCCACCCCTTCCAGGAGACCTGGCGCCGCCCCGAGTCCGGCCCGTGGACCGGCCGCACCTTCGCCGCCGTCCGACAGCACGGCCCCGCCCTCTTCGACCGGCTGGCCGTCGCCGAGACCGCGGCCGGGCCGGTCACCGAAGTCCGCGTGCCCGGCACCGGCGATATCGACGTCCACCTGATCCTCGGCACCGAGGACGCACCGCTCGGCGCCGTACTGGCCGCCGGGCTGGACCTGCTGGACGGGCGCAGCCGACGGATCCCGGCCGCCGCGCTGCCACTCGGCGCACAGTGGCCCGGCCTGGTGATCGGCACCTCCGACAGCGCCACGCCCGAGAACCGGCTCGACCTCACCGCCGCGGCGTTCACCGTCGACGCCGACCACGACCTGCTCGAACGGGCGGAGCTCTTCGGCCTCCGGACGGCCTCCCGACGGGCGTCCTTCCCCGGCATCTGCCGCAACGAGCCGCTGGCGGTCGCCCAGGCCAGGCAGGCCGCCACCGCCGTGTTCGGCGCCGCGGGCTTCGAAGCCGCCGCCGTCACGGTCGTCGCCGCCGTGCGGGGCGGCCCGCGCCCGCCGCAGGTCCTGCACCGGGTCACTACGGCCGCGGCCGGCTTCGAACGGCCCTTCGCCTTCCTCGCCGTCCACCGCCCGTCCGGTCTGGCCCTCACCGGCGGCTGGATCACCGACCCCGCGACCGAGCATCCTTCCTGACCCGCCCTGCTCGCCTCCGTCGTCACCGGCGACGGCCTGGCAACAACGGCTCCAGCCGAGCCGACTGCTCGTTCGTCAGATCCGAACGCCCCGCGCCGAGATCATCGCAGGCCTTGATCCACTTTCGACTACGGGGCGTTCAGTACGACGACCGTCACGCTGAAGAGCCCCGTCGTTCCGGCGCAGGCATGAGCTTCACCACACTGAAGCTTCCGTGCCTTCACGATCGTCACTCCGGCACCGATCGCGAGGTAGCGCATCGTGACCGTACCGGGGCACGAGGTGATGCGGCAGGACCCGTCGTAGTGGGTCAGCAGTGCCCCCTCGGCGCGGAGGACCGCAGGCGGGCCTCGGGATCGGACGTCGGACAGGCTGTCGAACGGGAACACCCGATCGACCGCAGGGAGCGTCACCCCCACGCTCTCGCCCACGTGCACGTCCACTGTCCGATTGTCGTCGGAGCTCGTCACGGTCACGTCCGTCGGTGGCGGCGGCAGGTGGATCGGCGGCGTCCTGCTGGAGCAACCGGCCGACACCAGACAGACGAGCATCGTCACCGCAAACAGGCGCTCCGCACGTTGCATGCCGCTCTGACGCGCCTGTGGGTGAACCGATTCCCGCTTCGGTGGCTGTGAAAGGCACTTTCCAAACATCCCCTGGCGAACCGCCGGGGCCCTCCTCGTCGAGGGCCCGGCGGTGCGGCGGTGCGGCGTCAGATGCGGGCCAGGTAACCGTTGTCGACAAGCCACAACACGTTGAGGCGGGCCGGGCCGTTCGGGACGAGGGCGGTGTCGAGCTGGTACTGCAGACCGTAGCCGGGCTGGGCGAACCAGGGGGCGATCGGGCCCGCGTGGACCTTGAACGGCTTCAGCACCCTGTAGTCGTGGTAGTTGCAGATCGAGGCCGGGACGCTGTCCAGGCTCTGCGGCGGGATCGACCGCGAGGAGTACGGCAGGCCCTCCGGCGCCAGGTAGCTGCCGTACTCGCTGCCGTACCGGTCGATGTTCTGGTTCGGCACGAGGGTGATGTCGAAGCGGACGGGGGTGCCGTCCGGCCGCGTCACGTAGCCGTCGGCCGGCGGGTAGATCCAGCCCGGGCCGCCGTTGTTCGCGGTCGGGCTGTAGTAGGTGGCCAGGAACTGCTGGTCCGTCAGGCCGCCGGTCCGCCGGTAGCCGAAGAGCTCCCGCCCCACCGGGCCGGTGGTCGGCAGCGTCTCCGGCCCCAGGCGGGCGTCGCCCTGGTAGTCGGCCTCCGAGCACTCGTCGGAGGGGATCGCTGTGCGCTCGGCGGCGGCGGCCACGGGCACACCCGCCGTGACGAGGGCGACGGCCGCGGTGATGGGCGCGACGAGCAGGTGAAGGCGAAGGCGCACGGTGTCTCCGTCGTGGTCAGCCGGAGGGCGTCGGTCACCCTCCGTCTCCGGTTGACCACCAGGCAAGCCGATCACCTGACGCACCGTCAACCACGCGCGGCCGCGTCGCACCCCGGTCACCAGTCTTTCGGCCGCCGCCCGTCCGACCTGGGTCGACCGCCCGTCCGGCCCGGGCCGCCGTCCGGAGGACCCGGCACCGCCGCCCCGGCGCGGCGGCGGCCCCCACCCACCCGACCGTCGGACGATGTGGCGAATGATGAGACGAACCCGGGCGGCCGCGGCGGCCTCCGCCGCCTCCGTCCTGCTGCTCCTCGCAGGCACGCCCGCCCACGCCCTCGCGCCGACGGGCGGAACCGTCACCGCCCCCGACCCGTACTTCCCGCTCAGCGGAGACAACGGGTACGACGTCCGGCACTACGACCTCGACCTCGACTTCACCCCGGCGACCCACCTGCTGGACGCCCGCGCGACCGTCCGGGCCATCGCCGACCGGTCCCTGTCGACCTTCCGCCTCGACTACTCCGGCCCGGAGATCCAGCAGGTCCTCGTCGACGGCAGACCCGCCACGTACCGGCGGAACGGCCAGAAGCTCACCGTCGTCCCGGTCCGCCCCATCCGTGCCGGCGGGACCTTCACCGTCCTCGTCCGCTACCGGGGCACCCCCGAGAGGATCTCCGACCCGGCACTCGGCGACTACGGCTGGATCAACACCCCGGACGGCGCCGTCGCCCTCAACGAACCCGACGGCGCCCGCACCTGGTACCCCCTCAACGACGACCTCCGCGACAAGGCCACCTACACCTTCCGGATCACCACCCCGACCGGTGTCACCGCCCTCGCCAACGGCGAACCCGACGGCCCGCCGCAGGACCGCGACGGCCGCACCACCGTCACCTGGCAAATGCGCAAGCCGATGGCCGGCTACCTCTCCATGGTCGCGATCGGCGACTTCAAGGTCACCCGCACCACCGACGGCGGCATCCCCAACATCACCGCCTACGACCCCACCGGCGGCGACGACGCCCTGCTCCACCGCGCCACCGCCGAGGCCGTCGCCTGGGAGAAGCAGCGCTTCGGCGCGTACCCCTTCGACTCGATGGGCGGCATCATCGACCAGGTCGGCGTCGGCTACGCCCTGGAGACCCAGAGCCGCCCGGTGTACGACGGCGGCACCGACGAACTCACCGTCGTCCACGAAATGGCGCACCAGTGGTACGGCGACAGCGTCACCCCCGGCACCTGGCGCGACATCTGGCTCAACGAGGGCTTCGCCACCTACGCCGAATGGCTCTGGCAGGAGGACCACGGCGGCCCCACCGTCCAGGAGGTCTTCGACACGTACTACGCCACCCCCGCCGACGACCCCTTCTGGCACCTCAAGACCGGCGACCCCGGCCGCGACAACATGTTCGACTACGACGCCGTCTACCTGCGCGGCGCGATGACCCTGCAGGCGCTGCGCACCACCATCGGCGACCACGACTTCTTCCAACTCCTCCGCGAGTGGGCCCGCACCCACCGCTACGGCACCGCCGACACCCGCGACCTCCTCAACCTCGCCGAGAAGATCTCCCACCGCCGACTCGGCCCCCTCTTCGACGCCTGGCTCTACACCGCAGCCAAACCCCCACTGCCGCACTGACCCCCGCACCCCGTCGGCGGCGCCCCCTCCACCGGGCGCGCCGCCCTGGCGCCGTGTCAGCCCTCGTGCGCGTGCCCGGTCGTCCGCAAGGGTATGCAGTCCGTTGCCGTAGGGACGGACGCCGGGGGTGGGCGCGTTGGGGCACGGGATCTGGGGCCGGTACCGGGGTGCGCTGGCCGTCTGCGTCCTGCTCGCCGGGTTGAGCCTCGCACTGGTGAGCAACGGGCACCAGGGGTTCTGGTGGTCCGCCTTGAACGAGATCGCGCTCTTCGCCTGCGCGGGCGTGGCGATCCCCTTCTACGAGCTCTTCCTGCGGGACGCCGAGCGGCGGCGATTTCTGGACGAGATGGGGACGCTGCTGGACGAGCGGCTCGCCACGGCCGGGCGGGTCCCGGTCCGTGCCGAGGGGCGTCCGGACCCGAGTGAGAAGGGTCGGTTCCTGGAGGGAGCCGCGCACGAGGTGATCGACATCGGCATCGGCCTCCGCAGTCTGGTCAGCCTCTACGTCTCCCGGCCCGAGGAGAACCTCACCGGCCCCGTCCGGCGACTGCTGAGCCGTGGCGTGAACGTCACCTACGTTCTGCCGGATCCCCGCTCCGACCTGTTGGTCGCCTACGCCCGGAGCATCGCAGATCCGGACCTGCCCGCCAGGACCGCGGAGTCCGCGCGCCAACTCCAGGCCATCCGCGACCGGTTCGCCGGCGAGGGGCACCCCGGAACCATCACCGTGCGGTTCTCGGGGCAGTTGCCCACCTGCTACCTCAGCCTCGTCGATCCCGAGCGCGAGAGCGGACGGTGCCGGGTTTTGCCCTGTCTCGCCGGCATGCGCAGGGCCGATGCGCCGGTCACGGACGTCGCGCGGAGCGCCCATCCCGAGCTCTTCGCACGGTATGTGACGCATGCACAGGCCATTCTGGCCGACAGCAGGCCGCTCTGAGGGCCTGTCGCAGACCCGGGGGGCCGGGGAGATTGGCCGGGGCGTCGGCGGGGCAAAGATCCGGTAGGCGTGGGAACGGCGCAGGTGGGCAGACGTCCCGCCAGGCCGGGGACCGAGGAGGTGACGGTGATGACCAGGATCAAGGTGGTTGTACGCCCCGTCCGGGGGAGGCCGCGGCCGCCGCTCGATCTGCGGACGCCGTCGGGTCGGCCGCTGCCCTACTGAGCGTCGGCCCTACTGAGCGTCGGCCGCCCTCGCGGAGTGCGGTGGTTGAGCGGGCCGGTGCCGGGCAGACGCCCCGTCGGCAGTTCGGGCCGCACAGAGCGAGGGAGGCCGGCACCGCCGTCGCTCACCTCATCGCCCGGGTGCACGGCTCAGGCACCCGTGGGTCCGTGCTGCGGCGGCCGGCCGAGGAGATCGCCGAAGATCGGGCGGTACTGGAACGGCTCATGGCCGACCTCGGCGTGCCTCGCAGGCGCCACCGCAGACTGCTCGGCGCCGCCGAACGCTCTGGCCTGCTGAAACCGAACGGGCGGCTGCAGCCGCCTGTAGCCGGAGTCTCGAAACCCGGTGCTGCACCGGCTTGCCGCCCGAGCCCGCAGGCAGGCTGCGCCGCTGGAGTCCTGCCACGCCGATTCGGTCGCCGCGGTCCTGACCCCCGCGCCTGCCCGCGTCACCGAGCGGCGGCGCCCGGCGGCCCGGCAGGCCTGAGCTGCCGACCGCTCGTCGGCCGCAGTAGCCTGAGAGGTTCTGCGTCCGCACACGGCGAAGGGAGCCTCCCATGACACACGCCGACCGCGACCTGGCCGCCCTGGGCGAGATCGTCGAGCCCGTCGACCTCGTCGAGGACGAGACCGTCCACCGGGTCCGCACGGTGGTCGCCAACCACGCCCATGATCGGGCGGACTTCCGCCTGCTGCTGGAAGCCCTAGGCCTGGCCACCGATGACCCACGGACCGCGACCCGCCTCGGCCCGGGGCCGATCACCCGTTCGGACGTACCCGGCGACACCGGGTAGCGGATGCCCGCGGCCGGTGCACCCGCGCGCCGGCCGAGCCCCGGACGATCCGCTTTCCCCGAGGAGGAGCGATGACAGCCCGGCACCACCCCCACCGCGCCCTCCCGGACGAGCCCGAGGCCCGCTCGCACGACCGCGCGGCCCTGACCGCCCTCGGCGCCCTGCTCGACGAGCTCGCCGCCCTCGGCCCCGGACATGGAACACCGGCCACTGTCACCGGCGCCGACCTGGTCGACGGCCCGACCGATCGGGGCGGGCCGGAGCCCGGGGACTTCGGCGCGACGGCCTGACCGCCGGGCCGCGGACAGCTGCGCGTTCGCCTCACGCTGGTGTCGCAGGGTGCTGGTGTCGGACGGTGTGCCGGAGCGGCTGCCCGCCACCGGCGGGATCATGCGCGGCCGGTTCTCAGCGACCCGGTCGGCCGTCGCCCCGGCCGTGGGCCAACGCCGCTGTGGTGAAGGCGCGCAGCGCGGCGCTGCGGTAGGCGCTCTCCCGGTGCAGCAGGACGACCGTGCGGGCGGGGAGCGGCGGATCGGTCGGCACCGGGTACAGCTCCGGGTACCGCAGGACGGCCGGGTCGGGCAGCACCGTGGCGAGGGTGCCGGCGGCGACCAGGTCGACGAGGACGGCGATCGACGCCGCCTCGACCGCGGCCTGCAGCCGGAGACCGTGCTCGGTCGCGTAGGCGTCCAGGTGCCGTCGGGTGGCGAAGCTGCCGCTGAGCAGCGCGAGCGGGTACCCGGCCAGCGCGGCTGCGGGGAGCGGCTCCCGCCGCCCGGCGAGCGGATGGCCGGGGCCGACGGCGAGCGCCAGGCTCTCCGGGAAGAGCGGTTGCGCGGCGACCCCGGGCCGGTGGCTCCCGCCGAAGGCGATGCCCAGGTCGAGCGCGTCCTCGAGGAGTTCCGCCTCGATCCGGTCCTGCGTGCCCTCCCGGACGTCCAGGGCGATCCCGGGGTGGCGGGCGTGGAACGCGGCGACCAGTGGACCGGTGAGGTACGCGCTGAAGGTCGGCGTGGTGGCCAGGCGCAGCGCGCCCCGCGAGAGGTCCTGCACGTCCTGCACGGCGCGCTCGGCGGCCGCGAGCTCGCGCAGCGCCCGGCGGGCGTGCCGCAGGTATGCCTCGCCCGCGTCGGTCGGCCGCACCCGGCGGCCGGTGCGGTCGAGCAGTTCGACGCCCAGCGTGCGTTCGAGCTGCCTGATCTGCTGCGAGAGCGTCGGCTGCGAGATGTGCAGCGCCTCGGCGGCCCTGGTGAAGCTCGAGTGCTCCGCCACGGCGAGCAGGTAGCGCAGGTGACGCAGTTCCATGGGTCGATCATAGATGGCGTCAATGGGAGGTGTGGATTTCTGCTCTTGGACGCTATAGGTGCGGGTCGGGCAGAGTCGGGGGGCATGCAGGACATCACCGACGGGCTCCGGCGCTTCCGGCGGGAGGCCTTTCCGCCGCGGGCGGCGCTGTTCGCGGAGCTGGCCGGCCGGCACCGGCCCGAGGCGCTCTTCATCGGCTGCTCCGACAGCCGGGTGGTGCCCGAGCTGATCACCCAGCGCGGACCCGGCGAGCTGTTCGTCGTCCGGACGGCCGGCAACCTGGTGCCGCCCCACCCGGCCGGGGCGGACGGGGTCGCCGCGAGCATCGAGTACGCGGTCGGCGCCCTGGGCGTCCGCGACGTGGTCGTCTGCGGCCACTCCGACTGCGGCGCGATGACCGCCCTCGCCACCGGCGACGGCCTCGATCGGCTGCCGTCGGTCGCCGCGTGGCTGCGGCACGCCGCGGTCGGCGGGGCGGCGGCGCCGATGGCCGACGGCGGTCCCGGGGTCGAGCAGCGGGTGGCCGCGCTGGTGCGCGCCAACGTGGTCGCCCAGCTCGACCGGCTGCGGACCCATCCCTCCGTCGCCGAGGCCCTGGAGCGGCGGGCCCTGGCCCTGCACGGCTGGGTCTTCGACATCGCCTCCGGCACGGTCGAGGCGTACGACCCGGCCGAGCGCCGCTTCCGCCCGCCGGTCGGCTGACGACCCGTACATGCCTGATCCTGCGTCAGTCCGTCCCTCGTCCGGGTGAATTCCGCCGGTCGAACGGGTTCGCGGAAATAGGGAGGGCGTCGGGCGGGTTCGGGTACGACGTGCGGCCACCGGGCCGCCCGTGGCCACCCAGGGAGCGTGCAATGAAGATCGGGATCATCGGCGCCGGAAACATCGGCGGCAACCTCACCCGCCGGCTCACGGCCCTCGGCCACGAGGTGCGGGTGGCCAATTCGCGGGGCCCGCAGACCCTGGCGGCACTGGCCGAGGAGACCGGCGCGACACCCGTCACGGTTCCGGAGGCGGCCGAGGGCGCCGAGGTCGTGGTGGTGACCGTCCCGTTGAAGAACGTGACGGACCTGCCGGCCGGGCTCTTCGACGGCGCCGCCGCAGGCTTCGTGGTGATCGACACCGGCAACTACTACCCCCGCCAGCGGGACGGCCGGATCGCCGCCATCGAGGACGGGCTCACCGAGAGCCGTTGGACCAGCGACCGGTTGGGCCACCCGGTGGTGAAGGCCTTCAACGGCACCTACGCCCAGGACCTGCTGGACAGGCCGCGCCCCCAGGGCGACGCCGACCGGATAGCGCTGCCGGTGGCCGGTGACGATCCCGCCGCCAAGCAGCTGGTCCGTGACCTGATCGACGAGCTGGGCTTCGACACGGTCGACGCGGGCACCATCGACGACTCCTGGCGCCAGCAGCCCGACAGCCCCGTGTACGGTCTCCGCGGCGGCGTCGCCGAGGTCGAGAAGGCCCTCGCCGCGGCCTCCCCCGAGCGACCGGAGGCCTTCCGCGGCTGAATGCGCGGGTCCGTCCACGGTGCGGCGGCGCTCGTCGGGAGGGCCGCCGCACCGGGCGCGGCAGACGCTTCGGTCAGCCCGCCGAGCCGTCCAGGACGGTGTTGCCGGTGACAGCGCCGGTGGTGCCGTCCACGGTGACGAGGTGCCGGACGCCGTCCGTGCCGATCACCACCGCCTGCCAGCTGCGGCCGCCACCCTGACGGTCCGCCGGGCGCAGCGCCTCGACCTTGCCGCCCGGCACGGCCGCGGCGGCCTTCGCTACCGCGTCCCCGGCGGCGAGCTCCGGCAGCGGCGCCGGGGCGAGCCGCGGTATCGCCGCGCCCCCGGTCGCGCGCCCGCCGTCGCCGTCCCGCCCGCCGTCCCGCTCGCCGTCCACGACCCGTCCGCCGTCCGCGGGCCGTCCGACCCCCACGTGCCGCTCGCCGCCCTCACCACGGCCGTCCCGGAGCCGCGGGGCACCGATCCCGCCGGGCAGGCCGTCCCGGGCGGCGACCCGCATCCCGTGGTGCTCCTCCGCGTGGTGCACGGCCGCGGCCGCGGCACCGCCCAGCACGACCACGGCCGCCCCGACCGCCACCCAGCGCACCGTCCGCCCGCGGACCCAGCGGCCGCGCACCCACCGCCCGGCCGCGGTCCGCCGCCCCGCAGGGCTGCCCGCCGCCGGCTCCTTGCCGCTCTCCGTACCCGGGTCCGCCGGACCCACAGGCTCGCTCATCGGCCGCCTCTCCTCCTCGCTGGTTCCCGCCCGCCCGTTCCCGTTCGGGCGCCGCACACCGCCGCCGGGCCCTCGCCCGGCCGGTGCGGCGGGCGCCAGCATGGGGGAACGTTCCTGAAGCGGTGCTGAAGAAGCTGAAGACCCCTTCAGGGAGCGGCCGGGGACACCTGTCACCCTGTA
The DNA here is from genome assembly GCA_002300355.1 of Streptomyces sp. TLI_235. Taxonomy (NCBI): domain Bacteria; kingdom Bacillati; phylum Actinomycetota; class Actinomycetes; order Kitasatosporales; family Streptomycetaceae; genus Streptomyces; species Streptomyces sp. TLI_235. Next base: position 130,797 of record NSGV01000002.1, on the reverse strand, counting down.
CCGCATGCGGGTACTGGTGGTGGAGGACGAACGGCGGCTGGCTGCCGCCCTGCGGCACGGCCTGACGGCCGAGGGCTTCACGGTGGACGTCGCCCACGACGGGCTGACGGGCCTCGCCCGCGCCGCCGAGCACCCGTACGACGTGATCGTGCTGGACATCATGCTGCCCGGCCTCAACGGCTACCGGGTCTGCTCGCTGCTGCGCGCCGCCGGCAACGATGCGGGCATCCTCATGCTCACCGCCAAGGACGGCGAGTGGGACGAGGCGGAGGCACTGGACACCGGCGCCGACGACTTCCTCTCCAAGCCGTTCTCCTACGTCGTGCTCGTCGCGCGGCTGCGGGCGCTGGCCCGCCGCATCGGCAGCCGGGCGCCCCGCGCGACCGTTCTCGGCGACCTCGTCGTCGACACCGCCGGGCGCACCTGCACCCGCGCGGGGACGCCGGTGCGGCTGACCGCCCGCGAGTTCGCCGTGCTCGACCACCTCGCCCGGCGGGCCGGGGAGGTCGTGACCAAGCGGGAGATCCTCGACGAGGTGTGGGAGTCCGGCCCGGACGGCGACCCGAACATCGTCGAGGTCCACATCAGCGCCCTGCGCCGCAAGATCGACACCTCGTTCGGGCGGGCGGCGCTCCAGACCGTGCGCGGCGCCGGCTACCGGTTGGCGGCCGACGGTGGCTGACCCGACGACACCCCCCGCGCCCGCAGCGGACGGGCCCACCACACGGCGCTCCCGCACCGCCCGGCTGCGCACCGCCCGGCTGCGCGCCACGGTCCGCCGCCACTCCGCAGCCGCCCGCCCGGCCGCACTGGCGGCGCGCCTCACCCCGCGCTCGGTGCGTGCCAGGACCACCCTCGCCGCATGCACCACCGTCGGCGCGGCCCTCCTGGTCGCCTCCGCCGCACTGCTCGGACTGCTGCACGCCAACCTCGAACACACCGTGGAGAGCGGCACCCGCGAGCAGGCCCGTGCCGTCGCCAGGCTGGCCGCCGACGAGCAGCTCACCCCGCTCCTGCCGCTCGACCACGGCACCGACTTCATCCAGGTCGTCGACGCCCGCGGCCGGGTGGTGGCCACCAGCCAGAACGTGGCCGGCCGTCCCGCCCTCGCCCCCGTCGGAGCGCCCGACGGCCGTACCACCTTCGACCTGCGGCCGCTCGGCGAGGAGCACCGTCAACGGGTCGCCACCGTCACCGCCACCACCCCCGACGGTCCGGTGACGGTGCACGTCGGCTCGTCGCTGCGCACCGTGGACGCCGCCCAGGACGTCGCCGCCGCCGCTCTCCTGGCGCTCTGCCCGCTGCTGCTGCTCACCGTCGGCGTCCTCACCTGGCGCACCACTGGCCGGGCGCTCGCCCCGGTCGAGGCGATCCGCGCCGGCGTGGCCGCCGTCGGCGACCGGCAGCTGGACCTCCGGGTGCCCGTCCCGGCCGCCGACGACGAGATCGCCCGCCTGGCCGGCACCATGAACGCCATGCTGGCCCGGCTGGAGGCCGCCGGGGCACGCCAGCGCCGCTTCATCGCGGACGCCTCGCACGAGCTGCGCAGCCCGCTCGCCGTCCTGCGCACCCAGCTGGAGGTCGCGCTCGCCCATCCCGACCCGGCGGTGCGCACCGCCCTGCTCGAAGGCGCCCTGGAGGACACCGACCGGCTCCAGGCCCTCGCCACCGACCTCCTGCTGCTGGCCCGGCTCGACTCCGCCGGCCCCGACCGGCCGGACGACTCCGTCGACCTCGCCGACCTGGTCGACTCCACCGTGCGGGCCCGGGCCGGCGACCCCCACCCGGTCCGCCTCGACCTGGCGGAGGGCATCACCGTGGCCGGCAGCCCGCTCTGGCTCGGCCGGCTGCTGACCAACCTGCTGGACAACGCCCAGCGCCACGCCGGCCGGGGTGTGACCGTGCGGCTGTACCGCGATCCCGGTGCCGGACGGGCCGTGCTGGACGTCGCCAACGACGGCCCCGCGGTCGCCCCGGAGGACAGGGAGCGGATCTTCGAGCGATTCACCCGCCTCGACGACGCCCGCAGCCGCGACCACGGCGGCGCCGGCCTCGGCCTGCCCATCGCCCGCGACATCGCCCGCCACCACGGCGGCGGGCTCGCGCTCGTCCCGGCAGCGGACGGCACCGTCTTCCGGACGCACCTGCCGATCGCGGCCTCGTAGCCTCCTGGCCTCCCAGCCGCGCGGCCGGCGGCCCGCGACCGGCGGTCAGGCCGGTCCGGCCGGGCGGCCCGCCTCCAGGTGGACGAGGCCGCCGTCCTCGCGAGCCCGCAGTGCCGCGGAGACCCGCGCGGCCAGAACCGGCGGCAGGCGGCGCACGGCCTCCTCGGGCGGCAGCCAGCTCGCCGCCCGGATCTCCCCGTCCGCGAACACCAGGCCCGCGGCCTGCTGCGGGGTCAGAGGCGGGGTGTCGAAGACGAAGCAGGTCAGGGCCCGGCCGTGCTTCACCGCGGACGCCGAGGCGGTGTCCACGACCAGCAGCCGCTCGACGGGCACGTCCAGCGTCAGCTCCTCCATCAGCTCCCGCGCCGCGGCCTGCCCCGGCGACTCGTGGGCCTCCACCATTCCGCCCGGGAGTTCCAGGTGGTCCTTGTACCCGGGGTGCAGTACGAGCACCCGGCCCGCGGTGTCGGTGACCAGGGCGGTGGCGGCCGCCATCGGCGCGGGCAGCTGCGCGTAGTGGTCGCGCGGACCCATCGGCGGGCGGTGGCCGTCGCGCAGCGCCGCGGTGTGCGCCCCGCGCTCGGCCGCGACGGCGGCCGCGAGTCGCCGGGCCGCGGCCGGCGGCAGCAGGGTGAGCGCCTCCTGTTCGGGGTGGAAGGCGACCGCGCGGAACTCCGGGGACCGCGGGGCGAGCGCGTCAGCCGCCGGACCGTCGTCGAGGCGGACGGCGTACACCAGGGCGAGCACGGTGCGGCCCCGCTGCCGGGCCGGAACGGTGTCGACCACCAGCAGACGGCCCACCTCGGCGGACCGGCCGAGCCAGGCGGCGAGCCCGCGGACGAGCGCCGGCGCGGGCTCCTCGTCCCCGACCGCCCCGCCGGGCAGCTCCCAGCCCTCCGTGCCTCCCGTGCCCCCCGTACCGGTCGTGTCGTCCGGGCGGTCGGGAACGACCAGCAGCACGCGGCCCCGGCCGTCGCGGACCAGGGCGTCCGCGCGGACGACCGGCGCTGACCGGTCGGACCCGGACCCGGGCGCAGGTCCGGATTCGGATGCGGATTCGGTCGGCGGGACGGAGGCGGGGGAGGGGTGCCGGGTCACGGTCGGGCCTTCCAGCCGGAGGGACGGTCGGCCAGGAACCTCCCCCACGGGGGCCGCCCTTCATGCACGGCCGGCGACCTCCGCCCACGTCCGGCGCCAAAGGGCCCGGGGGTGGCGCGCGGCCGGCCGCCGTGCGCCGGTGGACAGCGCGACCACTCCCGCGCGCTCCCTTTCAGGCGCGGCGCACGCGGTGCCAGCATCGGAGCGAGCGGCCGCCCGTTCGCGGCCGCCGGAACCCGGGGGGGATCTCATGACCACGCACATTCCGCCGGTCGTCGCCAGGACCACCTGTTGGTGGAACTTCCGGCCCGGCCCGGGCGGCCGGGTCTCCGGCAGCGAACTGATCCACGATGCGGTGAACCTCTTCAGCTTCGCCGACGCCGGAGGAGTCACCGCGCAGGACTCCTACGAGGTCGACCGGTGGACCAACCACGGCGATCCGCAGCAGTTCCAGGGCGTCCCGTTCGCGCCGCTGCGCGCCGTGGTCGCCGGTCTCGTCCCGCCCACCGCGAGCGCCCTGCCGTGCGCGCTCGCCCCGGGAGCCAGCCTGCTGGACCCGGTGCTCGCCGCCCTCATCACCACCCCGAACGGCTGGAAGTGGCGTCCGGAGGTGGACCGCGCCGAGGGCTTCGTCTTCCCGGCCGTCCTCGCCACGGCCGAGGAGCGCAGGCTCGCCGTGCACCTGGTGTCCCTGCGCGGATCGGTCGAGGCGCGGACGGTGCTGATGGGCAAGCTCAACGTCGGCACCGTCGACCTCGTGGTGAACGGCGGCCGCCCGACGCAGCAGGCCGAGCGGCTCACCATCGACTGGGGCCCGGTCTTCCGGGCCGGCCGGGCCGCGATCGTCACCCGGCTCCGCGCCCGGGCCGCGGTGGTGCAGCGGCCGCCGTCCACCGACGAGGCCGGCCGGGAGATGAACGGCATCATCGCCGCGGACATGTTCGCCGCCTCGCCCGCGCTCACCCGCCTCCAGGAACTCAACCTGATCGCGGTCAACGGCCGCGACGGCAAGCCGTTCAAGAAGGAGCACGGCACCACGAAGATGGTCGACGACCGCAGCGGCGACCTGCACGCCGCGTACAACCACATCCGGTTCCTGCTCTACCTGGAGTGGCGGGCCCTGCGCGAGCTCCTGTGACCAGACCCGCGGTACCGTCCGGGGCGGCGTTGCGCCGCGCCGCCCCGGCGGGATTCACTGGGACCGAACCGACCGACGCCCGGAGGAATGCCATGAGCAGCGCCTTCCCGGCCCGCGGCCAGGATCCGGCCGCCTGGGCCGCCGCCGCGGTGCCGGGCCCGCTGATGCGCGCCCTCGACCAGCGGGGCGGCCTCCCGCACACGGTGCGCCAGGACATCGCCCGCCAGCTCGCCGACGGCACCCCCGCCGGCCGGATCCGCGACCGCATCGAGCGCCGCTGGTGGGAGCGGTACGCCCAGCTGTCCGGGCCCGAGCTGCTGCAGCGCGCCGACGACATCGCCCTCGAACTGGTCGCCGCCCCGACCTGCCCGCTGGGCTGCGAGGACGGCTGGCTGCTCGACCAGTCGCGGGTCTGCCCCTGGTGCCGCCCGAACAACACCGTCATCGACGTCCGCACGGACGACGAACCCGGCGGCCGCCGCCTCGACCCGACCGAGCAGGCCCGCCGTGCGGCCGAGGTCCGCGCGGCCATGCGTGCCAACCGCCGCTACCCGCGCCCGGCCCGCTGAGGGCCGTCACCCGGCCGTCCCCGACGGCACGCCCGGACACCTCGGTCCGCCGGCTCAGCCGCCGAGTTCCAGGTCCGCGGCGATCCGTCGGGCGGCGGGCGAGAGTTCGGCGTCGATCGCGGCCCACTCCGCGGCGGCGGGCCGCAGCCGGGCCGGCGTGGGCGGTCGGGTGCCGAGCATCGCGAGCCGCAGGTGGGTGGGCGGGTGCGAGCTGTCGACGGTGCCGAACTCGCGGGCGGAGAGCCGCAGCAGCCGCTCGCGTTCCAGCGGTGGGACGGCGGCCGTGCGGGCGGCGAGTTCCTGCCAGGGCCTGGCGGCCGGGGCCGGCGCGCCTGTGCGACCGGCGGGCCGTCGGGCGTGGTCGGCGCGCATGCGCTGCAGGGAGGTGGTGACCGTCTGCCGCAGCATCAGGGTGTGCAGTAGGCCGATGGCGGCCTCGCGGCCGGCGAGGTCGGCGGCCAGCCGGTCGGCGCGGTACTCGGCGGCCTGGCCGGAGCGCAGCGTCAGCCGGTCGAGCAGGTCCAGCAGGGTGCGGGCCGCGAGGTTGAACGGCCGCATCAGCAGCTGGAGGAGGGCCGCGGCGGCCAGCTCGACGAAGGTGCCGAAGGACGGCCGGTACAGGGCCGGCCGGGTCAGCTCCTCCCATTCGTCGAGTGCGGCGAGGGCCGAGCGCAGCCAGAGGCCGCGCCGGCTGTCCGCGTTGACCTGGTGTCCCGTCTCGTGGCCGAGCATGGCCAGCCGCTCGCCCGGCGTCAGCACGGCCCACAGCGGGAGGCCGAGCCAGAGCACCCGGCGGCGTCGCAGGCCGGTCCGGCCGAAGCGGGCGTTGAACTCGCGGGTCACCAGGACGGTGTCGACCGGCCTGCCGCCGAGTGCCTGCACGACCCGGTCGGTCAGCGCGAAGAGCGCGGGGGCGTCGCCGCGGCGCAGGAGCGCGGAGTCGCGCGGCAGCCGTCCCAGCCGCGGGCGGAGTGCGCAGACCAGCAGGGCGGCGAACAGGCCGAGCACCCGCAGCGGCCAGGTGGGTGCCGCGATCAGCAGGACGAGGGCGCCGGCGGCGAGCGCCAGGGTGGTGAGGTGCACGGCGCCGGCGAGGACGGCGGCCCCGAGCCATGCCGGGTCGCGGACCGCGGACCGGCCGGCCGCAGTGGCCGTGTACACCCGTTCCACCCGGGCCCGGACGGCGCGGCGGGCTGCTGCCTCCTTCCGGTCGCGGTGCTCGGAGCGCCGCCGCTCACGGGCCGAGCCGGCCGGTGCCGGGGCCGGGGTGGGGTCGAGGTTCCACTCGCAGGCCGGGCACCAGGAGGTGAAGCGCGGGTCGTCGGCCACCGGGGACGAGCACTTCGGGCAGAGCGCGGGGTCGGCCGCGCGGGCTCCCGTCACGCTGTCCGATCCTTCCACCACGAGCGGTCGGCCGGAAGAGGAGCCGGACGGCACCGTGGTCAGGTGCGCCGTTCCGGTACGGCGGCGCGGCGTCCGGTGCGAGGTCCCGAGCCCGTGCGGAGGGCCTGGTCGCTGCTCCCCGGCGCCTCTGCTCCGGCCGCCGCTCCGGCCGTCTCCCGCCCGCTGTACTCCGGCAGGGTGCCCGGCAGGGGACGTCCGGGCAGCGCCAGCCGGGCGCCCACCGCGCCGAGCAGGGCGACCCCGGCCGCCACCAGGCAGGCGAGGTGGAAGCCGTCCATGAACGAGGTCTGGACGGCGGTCAGCAGATCGGCCCGGCCGAGGCCGGCGGCGGTACCGAGGGCGGACGCGACCGAGTCCTCGGCGGCCGCGGCCGTCCGGGGCGGCAGGGCGGCGAAGGAGGTGTCGGCCAGCCGACTCGCGTAGACGGAGGTGAAGACCGAGCCCAGGACGGCGACGCCCAGGGTGCCGCCCGCCTCGCGGGTGGCGTCGTTGACCGCGGAACCGACACCGGCCTTGGCCGGCGGCAGCACGCTGAGGATCGACTCGGTGGCGGGGGCGGTGGTGAGCCCGAGGCCGAGGCCGATGAGCACCATCTGGCCGACGATCCGGTCGTACGGCATGTAGGTCGGCGAGGCGGCGATCCAGGCGAAGGAGACGCCGAGCAGGACGAGGCCGGTGGTGACGACGGCGCGGGTGCCCAGCCGGGCGACCAGGGCGACCCCGCCGAGCGAGCCGACGGCGATGGTCAGTGCCACCGGCAGGACCCGCACGCCGGTGGAGAGCGTCCCGTAGCCGCGGATGAACTGGAAGTACTGGGTGACCAGGAAGATGAAGCCGAAGAGGGCGAAGAAGGCGAGGGTGACCGCGCCGCTGGCGGCCGAGAAGGCCGGCGTGCGGAAGAGCGTCATGTCGATCATCGGGTGGGCGCGGCCCCGCTCGATCCGGACGAAGGCCGCCGCGAGCACGGCGGCGGCGACGAAGCCGGCCACGGTGGCGGGGGTGTCCCAGCCGCGGCTCGGCGCCTCGATGATCGTGTAGACCAGGATGCCGATGGCCGCCGAGGACGCGGCCAGCCCGGGCAGGTCGAGGCGGGCCGAGGCCGGGTCGCTCGACTCGGGCACCCAGGCCCAGGTGGCGGCGAAGGCGAGGAGGGCGACCGGCACCAGGGCCAGGAACACCGACGGCCAGCCGAAGTGGGCCAGCAGCAGGCCGCCGACCACCGGGCCGACCGCGACGCCGAGGCCGGTGACGGCACCCCAGACGCCGACCGCCTTGGCCCGGGAGCGGCGGTCCGGGAAGGTGTTGGTGATGATCGACAGGGTGGTCGGGAAGATGGTCGCCGCACAGGCGCCCATCGCGAAGCGGACCGCCACCAGCCAGCCCGGTGAGCCGACCGCGCTGCCGAGGGCGCTGGTCGCGGCGAAACCGCCGAGCCCCCACAGCAGTGCGGGCCGGCGGCCGAACCGGTCGCCGAGCGAGCCCGCCGTGAGCACCAGCGCGGCGAAGGCCAGGTTGTAGCCGTCCCCCACCCACTGCAGGTCGCGGGTGGTGGCGTCCAACTCCTTGCTCAGGTCGGGCAGCGCGACGTTCACGATCGTGGTGTCGAGGTTGATCGCGAACGCGGCCAGACAGACCGTGGCTAGAACGAGGATGCGTCGGCGAGGGGTGAGGGCGGGCATCAGTGGCTCCATCCGCCGAGCATGTTGACAGTGACAACATGCGGTGATTGACACGCTTCCACTCGAAGTGGACACTGTCAACATCTGGTAGGAAAAGCGGTGAAACCTTGGAGAATCGGACATATCACCACGGAAATCTCCGTGCGGCCCTGGTCGCGGCCGGTGTCGAACTCGCCCGCACCGGCGGCCCGTCCGCCGTCGTGCTGCGCGCCGTCAGCCGCGAGGCCGGGGTCTCGCACAACGCCGCCTACCGGCACTTCGCCGACCACCAGGACCTGCTCGCCGCCGTCGCCGCCCGCTGCATGGAACAGCTCGGCCTGCTGATGGTCGAGCGCACCGCCCAGGTGGCCGCGGACGATCCCGCGCCGCGCGCCTGGGCCAGGCTGGCGGCCATCGGCCGCGCCTACATCGACTTCGCACTCACCGAGCACGGCTGGTTCCGCACCGCCTTCTCCGGCGCCGCCGCCCACGGTGCCAAGCACCCCCGGCCGCCCCAGGACGGCGGCGGCACCGACCCCTACACCCTGCTCGCCGCCCGCCTCGACGAACTCGTCGAGGTCGGCGAACTCCCGCCCGAGCGGCGGCCCGGAGCGGAGTACGCGGCCTGGTCGGCCGTGCACGGCCTCGCCGCCCTGCTCGTGGACGGCCCGCTGCGCGACCTCCCGGCCGACGAACTCGGGCTCGCCGTCGAGACCGTGCTCGCCGCCGTCGCCCGCGGGCTCTGACACCCGGCCCCGACCCGCAGTCAGAACGTGCAGTCACGCAGCGCCTTGCCGATGAGCAGCAGGAACGCCCAGACCCCGAACCCGGCGAGGGCCACGGCGCCCGCGACGACGGCCCCCAGCACCGCCCACCCGCCCCGCCCGGCGAACGCCAACCACACCAGGCAGCCGATCGCCGACAGCGGCGCGACCGACAGCACGCTCAGCAGACGGTTCTTCCACCGCTTCATGTCTCCCCCTCGTGGAACGGCGGTCGAGGCCAGTCTCACCGAGAACGGGCCGCCGGACGAGGGGCCGAAGCCTCACCGGCCGGCGGCCGACTCCCTTGCGGCGGCCAGGATTTCCGGCAGCGTGCCGGGGCGAGGCCTGGCAGCAGCTCCGCGGCCGGCGTGGCCACCGCCGTCCCGTTCACACCCACCCCCGGTCTCCGTCGGTCGGTCAATGGTCGGTCAGCGGTCGGTCAGCGGTCGGTCAGATGGAGAGCACCCCGGGGAAGACCCCGTGCCCGACACCGGGCGCCGTCAGCGCGAACCAGCCGTGACCGGTCATCGGGGTGTCGTCGCCGATGTCCTCGGGGTCGACGCAGAGCCGGGCGGCCACCGCCCGCGAATCCGACTCCAGCGAGGCGTTGGGCTCGTACAGGCCGGGCTCCCACTGCGGGTCCGCCGTCTGCGGCTCCTCCCAGGGGAGCGGCTCGCCCGTCCAGTCGGGCTCGCGGTACGTCGCGTAGGAACGGACGATGCCGCGGCCCCGCTCCGCGACGGCCCACAGGTGCTCGTCGTCGTAGCCGTCCCGGCCGAAGTAGCACGCCTGCCCGCACCGTTCGGCGAGCAGCTCCAGCACCCCCTCGTCCGGGCAGTTCACCAGGATCCGGCCGAACAGCAGCCGCCACCCGGCGATCTCGGGCGTGACGAACACCCGGTTCACCGTCAGCCCGGTGCCGTCCGGACCCGGCACGACCGCCTCGTCGTGGATCCGGCCGGACACGCCCATCGCCAGCGTGGCGGGGATCCGGTCGTGCAGCCCCAGCACCTCGAACGCGCCCTCGTACGTGTCGCCCGGCACCGCGACCCAGTGGTAGTCCCAGTCCGGGTCGGGGCGCCGGTCGTCGATCAGCTTGATCCGCACCAGCCGCTCCAACGCCCTGCGGTCACGCGCCGTCAGTCGGTCGCAGGCGCCCAGCGCGGCGAGGGCATGCAGGGCATGGCGCCGCAGCCGGCCCGGGCCCGCCGCCCGGACGGCAAGCAGCTCCGGGACGATCCCGGGGCCCATCGCCCGCAGGGCCCGCTCGGCCGAGGACGAATCCCGCCCGTCGGCGAGCAGCGGCAGGACGGAGAGCACCGCGGGCGCGCCCGCCCGCCCCAGAGCCCCCAGGGCGTGGAGCGCGGCGCTGCGGACCTGGGGCAGCGGGTGCCGCAGCAGGCCCGTCAACTCGTCCGAGCAGTGGTCGTCGAACATGTCGAGCACGGCGGTGAGCTCCCACGTCGTCGGCGGCGTGCCGCCCCGCGTGAGCACCTCGACCGCCACCCGGCAGGCTGCCGGCCCGATCCCGCGCAGCACCTGCCCGACCGCCGCCCGCCCGGGCCGGTCGAAGCCGGGCAGTGCGGCGAGCAGCGCAGGCACGACCGGCTCGCCCGCCGACACCAGCCGGTCGACCGCCTCCCGCCCGTCGCCCGCCGTGCACCGCAGCTGCTCGATCAGCCCGTCCACCTGCTGTTCCGTGCCCATGACCGAGAGGCTAGGACACCCCACTGACGTCCCGTCCGCCGGGGCCGACGGGGCCGGACAGCGGACCGGCGGTAGGGTCCGGCGCCGGCACCTGACCGAACCGGGCCGGGTTCGGCGGGCTTGAGGTCAGGCGCGCGGGGCGACCGCGTCCAGGTGGATCGAACCGATGCGTCCGGCGGGGTCGAGGTCCACGGTCATGGCCGAGCCGCCGGGGAGGGTCGCGCGGAGGCGGCCCGGCTCCTCGTGGCGGGGCAGGCCGTGGTGGTCGAGGTAGCCGGTGACGGCGGGTGCGCGCCGAGCGGCCGAACAGGCCGGCGCCGGTCAGCAGGAAACGCGGCACGGTGACCGGATCGGGCGCCGCCCGCGGCACCCGCGGGTCGTCGGCACCAGGTAGAGCCGGGTGATGGGCCCGGCGTCGACGCCCAGGTAGCCGGCCGAGCCGGTGACCCCCATGGCGGCGAAGGCGAGCATCTCGGCAGCGTACCGGGGGTCGGGGAACCCGGCGAGGTCGAGGAAGCCGTCGGTGAACTCCGGGACGCCGTACCGGTGGCCGAAGGCGCGGGCGCGTTCGGCGACGGCCGCCGCGGGCGTGCCCTGCAGGCCCGGGTTCGCCCACCCCCACAGCCAGGACCGCTCCGCCGGGTCGAAGGTGCCGAGCACGGCGAAGACGAACTCGCGTCCGCCCCGGCGGAACAGCCGGGTCTGCAGGTCGGCCGTCCACGGTCCGCCCGGGACGAAGGAGTCGAGCGTCTCGAGCTGCTCGGCGCCCCACGCGGCGTGGTACTCGGCGGCGTCCAACAACGCGTCACTGAATGCGGCGGTCATGGGCCTTTCCTACCGCGCACCACCGACGGCCCCGCCACCGGGACCACTCGCGCAGCCCCGGGACGGCCACGACGGGACACTCGCCCGTCTCGCCGAGACCGACGAGGTCCAGGAACGCGGCGCGCTCGCCGCCACGCATGCGCCGGCCGCCCGGAGGCCTGCGGAAGGGCCCTGACCGAAACCGCAGCCTCGTCCGGGCGCGCAGGGGAGACTGTCACCATGACTGCTTCCGGACAGCCGCAGCCCCTCCCGGCCGAACTGCGCCCCTACCTGGGCGAACTGGTGCGCCGCACCCGGGCCGTGTGCGGACCGGCGGTGGCCGGGGTGTACGCGGTCGGGTCGGTCGCGCTGGGGGACTACCGGCCCGGGCGCAGCGACGTGGACGTGACGGTGCTGGTGGATCCGGCGCTGCCCGGCGACGCGCTGCGCGAACTCGCCGAGGTGCTCGCCCACCCCGGGCTGCCGTGCCCTGCGGCCGGGCTGGAACTGGTGGTCTACGGCTCGGACTTCGCCCGCCGCCCGTCCGGGCGGGCCGGCTATCTGCTGGACCTCAACACCGGCCCGCTGCTGCCGGGCCGCGCGAGCCTCGATTCGGCCGGGACCCCGGCGTTCTGGTACGCCATCGACCGCGCGGTCGCCCACCAGTCCGGTATCGCGCTGCTCGGCCGCCCCGCGCAGGAGGCGATCGCCGCCCCGCAGCGCGCCGAGCTGCTCACCGCGCTCGTCGCCTCCGTCCGCGAGCACACCGAGGGCACCGGCCACCTCGCGGACAACCGGGTGCTCAACGGCTGCCGCGCGGCGGCCTTCTGCCGTACCGGCCGCTGGCTGCCCAAACGCTCGGCGGCCCGTCTGATCGCCGCCGAGGAGGAGGCATTTCGCCCGCTGATCGCCGCGGCCCTGGACAGCTTCGCCCGCCCCCGCGCCGAGGCCCGCCCGCTGCCCCAGGCCGACGTGCGGGCCTTTCTCGCCCGGGTGCGCGACCGGGTGGAGGAGGCCGCGGCGGCGGAGGGCCCCGCCTGACCGGCCCACTGAGTACGCGCGGGGTTTGTTTGGGCGATAAGGCCACTTGTCGCGGGTTCATGCTGCACACCGGTGCCCAGTTCGGCTTCGCGTCGGCGGCCGGCTCCACCGACGAACGGCGGCTGCGGCAGATCACCAGCACCTGCCGCCCGAGGTCGGGCGGCGGCTGTTCGCGGCCCGCGACGCGGGCGCCGACGAGGGCCGGCAGGCGGCCATTCTCGCGGAGGGCCTGCAGGAGGCGTACTTCTGCGACGCCGGTCGGCGGGCGACGGGCCTGGCGGTGGAGTCCACCGGGATCCAGTGGGCCGACTTCGAGATCGATCAATAAAGCACACGATATGTAAATCTGTGATGCAGCTCATAGCTTGATGTGGCGTCACGGCGGACAGAATGGCCGGTCAACCAATGATCGCCGCCGCGACCGCACGGCAGCGGCGGCCACGCCGGCCGGGGGACCCATGTCGCACGCCACGCACGACCTGATCCAGGACACCGCACGCCTCGTCGAGATCGAGGACGGGGTGCACGCCTACCTCCAGTCGCACAGCGGATGGTGCGTCAGCAACGCGGGAGTCCTCACCGGCCGCCGGTCCACCACCCTGATCGACTGCACCGCCACCGAGCGCCGCGCCCGGGACCTCAAGGCCGCGGTCGCCGCCCTCACCCCACACCCCGTCACCCGCGTCGTCGTCACCCACCACCACGGCGACCACCACTACGGGGCAAGCCTGTTCACGCCGCAGGCCACCGTCATCGCGCACGAGGGCGCCCGCGCGGCCAACCTGATCGACGGCCTTAATCTGCCCCTGATCTGGCCCGAGGTCCAGTGGGGCGCCGTGCAGCCGATGGAGCCCGACCTGACCTTCAGTGACCGGCTCACCCTCCACCTCGACGACCGCCGGGTCGAGCTCATCCACCACGGCCCCGCCCACACCACCGGCGACCTCGTCGCCTGGCTGCCCGACAGCCGCGTGCTGTTCGCCGGCGACCTCACCTTCAGCGAGACCACCCCCTTCGTGATGATGGGCTCCGTCACCGGCTGCATCGACACCCTGGAGCGGCTCGCCGCCCTGGACCCGGCGGTCGTCGTCAGCGGCCACGGCCCCGTCCAGGACGCCTCCGTCATCGGCACCAACCTCCGCTACCTGCGCCGCGTCCTGCAGCTCGCCCGCCAGGGCCGCGCCGCCGGGCTCACACCCCTCCAGGTCGCCATGGACGCCGACCTCGGCGAGTTCGCCGAACTCCCCGAGTCGGAGCGCCTGGTGGCCAACCTGCACCGCGCCTACCACGACCTCTCCGGCGGCCGGCCCGGCGAGCGCCTGGCGATCCCGCCCGTGCTCGGCGACATGATCACCTGCAACGGCGGCGCCCCGCTGCGCTGCCTCGCCTGACGACCACCCGCACGGCTCGACGGCACCGGGGGCCGGGCAGGCGGTGGCCCGCGCCCGCCCGGGGGTGCGGCATCACCACTCGACTTGACGAGGTAGCGTCAGGTCGGGTGCGCACCGCGGGGGCATGACGGACGGCGCGCACCGCGCCGCGCCCACGACCGGGCACGGCGCCGCGGCCGCCGCGACGGCGACCGGCACCAGCCCCCGAAGCAGACCGCAGCCGGCCGCGCGCCCGCACCGCGCACGGCCCCGGAAGACGCCGAGGGACAACGCCGCCCGTGAACACCACCGCCCACATCAGCCCGCCGGCCCTCGTCCTCGGCGAGCACATCGTCGACGCCGACCGGATCCGCCGGGACTTCCTCGACCGGAACCCCGACCACCCCCGGCGCGAGGTCATCCGCAAGGCACTCGCCAACCTGCCCGGCACCCGCCGCTACACCCGCCCCTACGAGGAGGTCACCGACCCCCGCCGCACCGTGACGGACCGCCAGGCCGCCGTGCTGGCCGACCTCACCGCGGCCGCCGAACGCGCCTGCCGCACCGCCCTCGACCGGGTCGGCCTCACGCCGGCCGACGTCGACTGCGTCATCGTCACCAGCTCCACCGGCGACATGATGCCCGGCCTCGACATCCGCCTGCAGCAACTGCTGCCACTGCGCCCGGACATCAGCCGGCGCCCCATGACCCAGCTGGCCTGCGCCGGCGGCGCCCACGTGCTGCTGATGGCCGAGGAGCACCTCGCCCGCCACCCCGACGCCGTCGTCCTGGTGGTCGCCGCCGAGTCCCTCTCCTCCCTCTACCAGCACACCGACGACACCGTCGAGGACCACATCTACAAGGCGCTCTGGGGCGACTCGGCCGCCGCCGCCGTCGTCACCTCCCGGCCGCTCGCGCCCGGCCTGCGGATCGACCACGTCCTCGAGTACACGATCCCGGACACCGTCGACCGCTACCGCAAGGAGACCGACGAGCGCGGCGACCACTTCGCATCCACCCGGGCCTCGCTGCGCTCCGTCGGCGACCTCGCCCCCACCCTGACCGGCTGGCTGGAGAAGCACGGCGCCACCCGCCTCGACTTCGGCGTCCTGCACCCCGGCGGCCCGGCCATCCTCGACCGCCTCGGCCGCGTCCTCGGCGTCGACGAGGCCTTCCTCGCGCACTCCCGCGGCGTCCTCACCGAGGAGGGCAACCTCGGCGGCGTCACCGTCCTCTCCGTCCTCGACCGCACCCACCGCACCCCGCCCCGGCACGGCGACCGCGGCCTGCTGCTCGGCATCGGCCCCGGCGTCACCTGCGGCGCCCTGCTCGTCGGCTGGCACGACCCCGCCGCGGGCTGACCCGCTGCGGCCCGACGTGCCGCGCCCCGCACCAGCCACCCGCCCGCCGCGCCGGCCTCCCCGTCCCCACCGCGCGCGGCCCGGCGGCCCCGCCCCGGCACCGGTCGAGCCACCCGGGTGGACGAACCGGCATTCCGTCGCATGATCCCCCGGCCGCGGGGCGGCCCGGCCGCCCGCGGCCGCGGAGTTCGCCCCGGCGGCGGCCGCCCCGGCCCGCGCCGCCGGCGGTCTCCGATCGCCCCCGTCCGGTCTGCCGGATTTAGCCTGAGATGCCCTGACCAAGTGTGGGCGGGCTGCCCATCCGGCTGCTGGAGGTGTCACGTGGGGGTACCCGCGGCTCGCATCGTGTTCGACGAGGCCGACCGTGCGGCGGCCGCCGAGGCACTGGATCAGATCCTCGCCACCGGCGCGCTGACCCTCGGCCCCTGGACGGAACGGTTCGAGCAGGCCTTCGCGGCCGAGCACGGGGCCGCCCACGCGGTCGCCGTCGCCAGCGGCACCGCCGCCCTCGAAGTGCTGCTGCGCACCGTCGGCGTCCGCGGACGCGACGTCGTCGTCCCCGCCGTCACCTTCTACGCCACCGGCGCCGCCGTCCTGCACGCCGGCGGCAACCCGGTGATGGCCGACGTCGACCCCGACACCCTCGCCCTCGGGCCCGAGACCCTGGAAGCAGCCCTCACCCCGGACACCGCCGCCGTCGTCCTCGTCCACATCGGCGGCCTCGTCACCCCCCGGGTGGACGCCCTGCGGGCACTCTGCGACGCCCGTGGGATCCCCCTGATCGAGGACGCCGCCCACGCCCACGGCAGCAGCTACGCGGGCCGCCCGGCCGGCTCCTTCGGACTCGGCGGCGCCTTCTCGTTCTACCCGACGAAGGTCGTCACCAGCGGCGAGGGCGGCATGATCCTCACCGAGTCGCCCGCCGTCCGCGACGAGGCCCGGATCTACCGCGACCAGGGCAAGGGCTCCTTCACCACCAACCACCACGTCCGGCAGGGCTACGCCTGGCGCCTCAGCGAACTGAACGCCGCCGTCGGCACCATCCACCTCCGCCGCCTCAAGGAGTTCGTCGAGACCCGCCGCGAGGTCGCCCGCCGCTACGACACCGCGCTCGCCGCCGTCGACGGCCTCGACGCGATCCCGGAACCCCCCGGCTGCCGCAGCAACATCTACAAGTACGTCGTCCTGCTGCCCCCCGGCACCGACCGCACCCGCTTCAAACGCGAGGTGTTCGACGGCTTCGGCGTCCGCCTCGCCGGCGAGGTCTACGACCTGCCGCTGCACCGCCAGCCCGTCTTCGGCCCCTACCAGGGCCCGCCGCTGCCGGTCGCCGAGGACCTGTGCGCCCGCCAGATCTGCCTCCCGGTCCACTCCGACATGACCGAGGACGAGAGCACCCGAGTGATCGAGGCCGTCACGGCCGTCCACCGCCGACTGGCCGGATGAAGGAGGACGCACCATGCGCGTAGCGGTCACCGGAGGCTGCGGATTCATCGGCTCCCACGTCGTCGACCGGCTGCTCGCCGCCGGCCACGAGGTCCTGGTCGTGGACACCACCGACCAGTACGTCAACCCCGCCGCTGAGCACGCCCGGCTCGACATCCTGGACCTGCCCGCCCTCACCGCCGCCCTGCACGGCACCGAGGTCGTCTTCCACCTCGCCGCCATGGCGGACGTCGAGAAGGTCGCCGCCGACCCCGTCCGCGCCGTCCGCGTCAACATCGACGGCACCGCCACCGTCCTCGAGGCCGCCCGCCTCGCCGACCTCAGCCGCACCGTCCTCGCCAGCACCGTCTGGGTCTACGGCGCCGCCCAGAGCGAACCCGGACCCGACGGCGGCGAACTCGACGAGCACGTCCCCGTCGACCTCGAACGCAGCGGCCACCTCTACGTCGCCAGCAAACTCGCCGCCGAGATGCTCGTCCACAGCTACCGTGAGCTCTACGGCCGGCACTTCACCATCCTGCGCTACGGCATCCCCTACGGGCCGCGGATGCGCGACGAACTCGTCGTCGCCCGCTTCGTCAAGGCCGCCCTGGCGCACCAGCCGATCACCATCGCCGGCGACGGCCGCCAGACCCGCAACTTCGTCTACGTCGAGGACCTCGCCGAGGCCCACGTCCACGCCCTCTCCCCGGCCGCCCAGGACCAGACCTTCGCCCTGGAGGGCCCCACCGCCGTCTCGATCCGCCAGATCGCCGACACCGTCGACCGTCTCCTCGGACCGGTCGCCATCGAGCACATCGAAGCCCGCCCCGCCGACTACACCCCGCGCCGGATCTCCGCCGCCCGCGCCAAGCGCCTGCTCGGATGGTCCCCGCAGACCAGCTTCACCGACGGCGTCGGCCGCTACATCGACTGGCACCGCGCGCAACCCGCCGACCGGCCCGCACCGCGCCGGCCCGGCCGCTGAGCGGACCGGCGCCGCCATGCCCACCGCACTGCTGATCTCCGGCTCGATCGGCCAGGGCCACGACGTGATGGCCGAGGCCTGCGCCGACACCCTGCGCGCCGGCGGCTGGAACACCACCACCGTCGACGCCATGGCACTCCTCGGCCGCCGGGCCGGACACGCAGGCGAAGCCGTCTTCCGGCGCATGCACGACCTGCCGGGCCTCTACGACGCCTTCCACTTCGGCGCGCTGCGTCCCGGCGCCCGCCTCGCCCTGCTCGCCGACGGCGCCGCCCGCACCCGCCTCACCCGCCAGATCCGGCTGCTGCTCGACCGGCACCGCCCCGACCTGGTCGTCTCCGTCTTCGCCACCGCCACCTCCGCCGTCAACGACCTGCGCGCCGGACGGCCCGGCATGCGGCACGTCGTGCTGTGCACCGACGTCACCCCGCACCGCCTCTGGGTCCAGGACGGCACCGACCTCTTCCTGGTCACCTCCGAGGTCGCGGCCTGCGCCGTCCGCCGCTACCGCCCCGACGCGCCGACCGCCGTGGTGCCCCCGCCGCTGCGCCGGCCGTTCTACCGGCCGCCCGGCCGCGCCGAGGCCCGCGCCGAACTCGGCGTCCCGCAGGACGCGCGGTGCGTCCTGCTGATGTCCGGCTCCTGGGGCCTCGGCCCGCTGGCCCGCACCGCCGCCGCGCTCGCCGACGCCGGACCGCACGTCCTCGCCGTCGCCGGCCGCAACCCCACGCTGGAGCGCCGCCTGCGCGCCGTCCAGGACCGGCAGCCCCGGGTGCACGCCTTCGGCTGGACGGACCGCATCCCCGCCCTGATGGCCGCCGCCGACCTCGTGGTCACCAGCTCCGGCGACACCTGCAGCGAGGCCCGCGCCCTCGGCCGCCGTCTGCTGCTGCTCGACACCGTGCAGGGCCACGGCCGGGACAACCTCCAGCACGAACTGGAACTCGGGCACGCCGACGTCACCTCCGCCCGGCCCCCCGAGGTCGCCCGCAACGCCCTCGCCGCGCTCCGCCGCCCGGCCCCGGAACCGTCCCCCAGCGCCACCCCGGACACGTGGCGGACCGCGTTCGAGGCCGCCCTCGCCCGGGTCGGGCTCACCACCGCCGCCTGACCGCGCTCCCGCCGCTCACGCGGCCAGGCCGTGCTCCCGCAGCGGGCCCAGCCGAAGCCCGAGCGCGGCGCAGCGGTCCGCGACGGCCGGCAGCGCGCCGAGCGCGGACCGCCAGGAGCCGGGCGCCGAGGTGCAGTCGGAGTCGTGCAGCAGCACCGTCGCCCCGCCCCGCAGATCCGGGTGGAGCGCGTCGTACACCGACTCCGGCGAGGCGTGCGCGGTCCAGTCCCGGCCGGACGCCGTCCACAGCACCGTGCGCAGGCCCAGCCGGTGCGCCGCCACGGCGAGGCCCGAGCTCAGCACCCCGTACGGCGGCCGGTACCAGCGCGGCGGAGTTCCGCAGAGCTCGGTGACCGCATCGGCGGTGGCGCGCAGCTCGGCGAGGTCCCGGCCCGGCCGCGGGTACCAGGGGCGCCGGTGGTACCAGCCGTGCACCCCGATCTCGTGGCCGCGCCGGACGAGCTCGCGCCCGAGCTCGGGGGAGCGCTCCAGCATATTGCCGAGGACGAAGAACGTGGCCCGCACCCCGAGTGCGTCGAGCGCGCCGAGGAAGGCGGGCGTGCTCCGCGGGTCGGGTCCGTCGTCGAAGGTCAGCGCGACATGCCCGGGCGCACCGATGCCGGCGGTGCGCGGGGCGGCGATCCGGGCGACCGGGGGCAGCCGGGTCACCGCCGGCGCCAGGTGCAGCACCTCCACCCCGGCCGCCGCGGCCACGGCCCCGACCGCCCACCGGCCCCGCCCGGTCATGCGAACCGGTCCGCCAGCCGCCGGAACACCCCGGGCGCGACACCGTGCAGCCGGGCCGGCAGGGCCAGCCAGTGCGGGGCGAACACCCGGCTGCGGCTGCCGGTTATCGTCCGGGCGATGCTGTCCGCGATGGACTCCGGCGGCAGCGGGCGCGGCCGGCTGCGATGGAACGGCGTGCCGCGACGGGCGAAGAACGGGGTGTCGACGGCCCCGGGCAGGATGATCCGGACCCCGACGCCGGTGCCGCGCAGCTCGTACCAGAGGCTCTCGGCGAAGAGCGAGAGGCCGCCCTTGACCGCCGCGTACGCGGCCTCGCCGCCCACCCCGACCTGGCCGGCCATCGAGCCGAGCAGCACGATCCGGCCGCGGCCGCGCTCCAGCATGCCGGGCAGCAGCGCGCGGGTGAGCTGCAGCGGCGCCGCGAGATCCACCGTCACCACCTCGGCGAGGACCTCCGGCGGCATCTCGGCGAACGGGCCGCGCCAGCCGATCCCGGCGCTGGCCACCAGGGCGTCCACCCGGCCCGCCGCGGCCAGCGCGCGCTCGGCCAGCCGCCGGGGCCCGTCGGCGCCGTAGAGGTCCTCGGCCAGCGCGGTGCCGCCGGTCCGTGCGGCGACCGCGGCCAGCCGTGACTCGTCCGTCCCGGAGAGCAGCAGCGACCAGCCCATGGCGTGCAGCCGGTCGGCGGTGGCGGCACCGATCCCGGAGGACGCGCCGGTGATGAGGGCGACCGGCCGGACCGGCCGGGCCGCGCGGCCGCCGCCGTCCACGGCGGGGGCCGGCCGGGTCGCGGTGCTGTCGTCGATGGTCACCTGGGTCACCTGTCTGCGGTCCGGGGGAGGGGAGCGGGGGCCGGCACGTCCGTCGGCGGCGCGCCCGGCCCGTCCGACGGTGCCTCGACGTCGCCGAACCGGGCGAGGACGACGGTGCCGCCGACCGCGGCGGTGAAGCCGACCATCGCCGCCCAGCCCGCGCCGGGCCGGGCCTGGTCGCCCAGGGCGAGCACACCGACCAGCGCCGGGCCGAAGGTCTCGGACACCGTGCCCGCCGCGGTCGCCGCCGTGACACTGCCGCGCTGCAGGGCGAGCGCGAAGGCCAGGTAGCCGCCGAGCCCGCCGAGGACCAGCGCGTAGGTCGCCGGATCGGCGAGCAGCGCACCCACCCCCGACACGTCGAGCACACGCACCGCCAGGCTGGTGACACCGAACCCGACACCGCTCAGCACACCCAGCGCGGCCGCGGCCCCGTTCCCCCGGTGCCGGGCCGCCGGCACGATCAGCAGCAGCATGGTGAAGGTCGCGGCGAGCAGCGCGACGTGGAAGGCCGGCCCGGCGTGGTTGCGGCCGTCGGCGCCGGAGGCGAAGGCCAGCAGGGTCAGCCCGACGACGACGGCGGCGATGCCCGCCAGGTCACTGCGGTGGAGCCGGGCGCCCAGCAGCCACACCGCGGCGCCCGCGGTGACGGCCAGGCCGGCGTTGGTCACCGCCTGCACGAAGAACAGCGGCATGGTGCGCAGCGCGACGATGCTCAGCGCGAACCCGGCGATGTCCAGCCCCGTCCCCAGCAGGAACGGACCCGACCGGGCGAGCTGGGCGAGCAGCCCGGGCCGGACCCGGTCCGCGGTCGGTGCGGCCCGCGCGCCACGGGCCTGGAACACGCACGCGAAGCCGAAGCACACGGCCGCCGCGAGCGCGGTGGCCAGTCCCAGAAGCATGGGTGCTCCAATGCCGCCAGGGCCGTCCCGCACGGCCCAACCGCCCGCCCCACTGCGACGGGATCCCTCCTCAGTCTGTGCCACCCCCAGCCGCCGCGCAGCGCGCCCGGCCGGGAGGTGTGCTCCGGCGCCGACGTGCCGGGGGACACGGCAGGACGACATCAGGGCACCGCCCGCGTCGAACCGGCCCGACCGGTACGGGGATCCCCCTGCCGACGCCGCCGTCCCCGCCCGTATCGTGCACGGTACGGGGGCGGCGGGCGCCGCCGCGCCCACCGCCGAGAAGGAGGCCGGCCGATGACCGCCACGCGGGTCTGGACCGTCGAGGAGTCGCTGGAGTTCCCCGGGGTACCGCCGGAGGCGGTGTACGGACTGCTGGCCGACGTCCGGCGGATGAAGGAGTTCAGCCCCGAGGTGATGGGCATCTGGCGGCGCGGACGCAACTTCGTCGGCTTCAACCGGCGGGCCGCGTGGATCTGGTTCACCACCTGCCGCATCGCCGTCGACGAGACGGACCGGGAATTCGCCTTCGACGTCACCACCTTCGGCCTGCCGATCGCACGCTGGGGCTACCGGCTCGAACCCCTGGGCGACGGCACCCTGGTCACCGAGTACTGGATCGACCACCGCCGCGGCGGCGCCGGCGCGCGGACCGCCGAAACCCTGGGCCTGGTCTTCTCCGGCACCCCGGCCGGACAGCGGGCCGAACACAACCGGGCGGGAATGCGCACCACCCTGCAGCGCCTCCGGGCAGCCTGCCCGCCGGTGACCGCCTGACGGCCGGTCAGCCGACCTCCCGTGTCCTTTGGCTCACACGGTCACGGGTGGCCCTCACCGGCCGACCGCGTCGAACAGCAGCTTCGCGGCCACCATCGCCCCGTCGGCGCGGACCGTGCCGGCCACGGCCCTCGCCCGGGTGCGGGTCCCGGGCATCAGGGCCGTGCTGAGCGCGGCGGACAGCGAGTCGAAGGTCGGCGTCGAGCCGTCGTGAGCCGCGCCGACGCCCAGCGCCGCCACCCGGGCCGCCCAGTACGGCTGGTCCGCGATCCGCGGGACCACCACCTGGGGCGCGCCCGCCCGGGCCGCCGTCGTCGTGGTGCCCGCGCCGGCGTGGTGCACCACGGCCGCCACCCGGCGGAACAGTGCCTGCTGGTTGACCTCGCCGACGACGAAGCAGTCGTCGGCGTCGTCGATCGGGGCCAGGTCGGCCCAGCCGCGCGCGAGGAGTACGCGGCGGCCGTGGGCGCGGCACGCCTCGACGGCCACCCGGGCGATGCCCTCCGGGGCGTGTGCGGCCATACTGCCGAAGCCCACGTACACGGGTGGTGTGCCGGCGTTCAGGAACGCCTCCAACCCGTCCGGGAGCGGACGGTCGTCGGGCAGGATCCATGCCCCGGTCGGCACCAGGTCGAGGTCCGTCATGCCATGCGACGGACAGAGCGTCGCATCGGCCGCCAGCCACGGCCGGTCGGTGAAGACGTGGTCGCGGACGTTGTCCACCGCCGACAGGCCGATCGCCGCCCGACGGCCGTTGAGCGCCGCACCGTACAACGCGTTCACCCGCTGGGCGTCCTGCTCCCACAGCACCCGGTTGTCCGTCTCGTCCTGCGGAGACGGCGTGCCAGGCCGCACCCCGGGACGGAAGTGCCGCGACGGCAGCCCGGCGAGGTGGAAACACGCGTACACGTAGCGGACACCCGACGCCTCGGCCACGTCCCGCGCGCCGGCCGGCATCAGGCCGGTCGCCAGCAGCACGTCACATCCCTCGGCCGCCGCGGTGAGCGTGTCGAACCGCGCCGCGACCAGCTCGGGAGCGAGCCGAAAGGCAGCCTGCGCCGTCGGCGGCCTCGTACCGGCGACCACCGACCGCACCGTCGGCCCGAGCGGCACCAGCGGTACGCCGACGCGCGCCAGCAACGCCACGAATTCCTCGTCCGGCGGCGCGCACACCCGCACGTGCGCACCGAGTTCCCGCAACGCCGCCGCCAGCCCCGCCAGCGGTTCGACATCTCCGCGCGATCCCCACGTCGTCAACAACACACGCACTTCGCGACTCCCGTTTCCGCAGGCAGTGGCTTTCGGCCGCCGATTCTGCGGCAACACCGGGGTCTTGCCGCAAGCCCCCCGGTGAGCTATAGGTTGATAGTGGCAGGGAGTTGTATCTCCCTGCCTCTGTCATTTGCTCGAAGCCTTCCTGCCGGCGGTCCTCGGGGCCGGGTGACCCTAATACTCCAGCCGTAGATCGTGATCACGGATGAGAAGGTCAGGCCCGGGACGCTCCGAGGAACCGCAGCACGGCCAGGACGCGGCGGTGGTCCGCGTCGACCACGGGCAGGTCAAGCTTGGCGAAGATGTTGTTGATGTGCTTCGCCACGGCGCTCTCGCTGACCACCAGCGCCTGCGCGATGCCGGCATTGGAGCGCCCCTCGGCCATCAGGCCGAGCACCTCCCGTTCGCGGGGGTCAGCCGCGCGAGCGGGTCGCTGTCGCGCCGCAGCAGCAACTGCGCGACGACCTGCGGGTCCAGGGCCGTGCCCCCGTCCGCCACTCGCCGGACCGCCTCCACGAAGTCGGCGACATCGGCAACCCGCTGCTTGAGCAGGTAGCCCACACCGCTGGTGTTCGCAGACAGCAGGTCAGCCGCGTACCGCTCCTCCACGTACTGCGAAAGCAGCACCACCGCCGTCCCCGGCCAGCGCCGACGGATCTCCATCGCCGCCCGCACCCCCTCGTCGGTGAAGCCGGGCGGCATCCGGACGTCGACCAGGGCGAGTTCGGGCCGGTGCTCCGCCACCGCCGCCAACAGCCCCTCCGCGTCGCCGGCTTCTGCGGCGACCTGGAACCCGCCCATCTCCAGCACCTTGATCAGGCCGACCCGCAACAACACCGAATCCTCGGCGATCACCGCGCGCACGGCAGCTCCGCGGTGATGGTGGTGGGCCCGCCAACGGGGCTGCTGACGTGGAAGGCCCCGTCGAGGGAGCCGACCCGCTTGGCCAGCCCGGTCAGCCCCGTGCCGGCGGCGGCGTCGGCACCGCCCAGCCCGTCGTCGGTAACGCGCACTCGCAGCACCTCGCCGACCTGACGGACTATCACCTCCGCATGCATCGCGTTGGCGTGCTTCGTTGCATTGGTCAGCGCCTCAGAGATCACGAAGTACGCGACCGACTCCACGTTGGGCGCCACCCGCTCCTCCAGATTGACCCGCAGCCGCACCGGCAGGGGCGTGCGGGCAGCCAGCCCGGACAACGCCGCGTCCAGACCTCGGTCTTCGAGCACGGCCGGGTGCAGCCCCCGCACCAGATCATTGAGTTCGGCGATCGCCTCCTTCGCCTCCAGGTGCGCTCTCGCGATCACCTCACGGTCATCACTCGGCAGGTCCGGGCGGGTGGCAAGGGCCAGACCCAGGTTGACCGCGAGAGACACCAACCGCTGCTGGGTGCCGTCGTGCAGGTCGCGCTCGATCCGGCGGCGCTCCGCGTCGACGGCCTCGATCAAGTCGGTCCGGCTCACGGCCAGCTGATCGACCCGCTCCTGGAGCCGCTGCGCCCGGCTGGGCCCGAGCAGGCCCAACGCCAGCCGCGCCTCGGCCCGGGCTACTGCCCGCGCGGTCCAGGGCAGGGCGCACAGGAGGAGGAGTCCAGCCGCTGTGTAAGCCGGCAGCTGGGTCAGGTAGCCGAACCAGTCCTGGCGGATTCCGGTTGGCAGAGCCCATGACCAGGCGTAGGCGATGACGCCCGCCAGGCACGCCGCTGCCACCGCGAGCACCAGCAGCTCCAGCAGCGCGAGCAGCGGGCCCAGCAGGAGGTGGTAGCCGATCTTGCGCCAAGGTCGCGTCGCCGCGAGCCACCGGGCGGTCGAGGCCCACGTCCATTGTTCCGGCGCGGTGGGGGTGAGCCGGGGGACGTCCACACCGATGAGCACCCGGTAGCGAGCCCGCTGAACGGCCGTCAGCACCGGGGTGCCGAGCAGGACCAGGGCGGCCGACATGGAAACCGTAAGGAGCCAGTTCCCCGTCCTGGCGGTAGTCGCCGCCGCCCAGGCCCACACGGGCACCAGCGCCAGGTGCGGCAGCACACCAGCGGCAAGAAAGCCGGTGTCCCGCTGCGCCCGGAGGACCGTGCGTCTCAGTCGAGCTGGAATCGTCATGGCACGACGCTAGGGCACCGCAGGAGGACGGTGCCATGAAACCTGTACCCGATCTCATGGTGAACCTAGTACCAGCTGTAGATCTTGATCTTGGCCTGTGGGCGGACAGGATCTCGGGTCGGTAGGTCGGCTTCTGCTGGCCGCTGGCAGGTAGACCGGGCCCGGTGGAACAGGCACTATGCCCCGGTGCGAACGCGGTGGTGATCAGCGCCAGTTCGCCTCCCGCGACGAACTGGCCGCGTGCCATCGACACCTTCGTCTTGGCCTACGACGAACACGACGCCAAGCCCTACCGCCGGACCTACGACGGCAGCCCACTCAGAGGATGATAAGAGCCAATCCGCGGCGAGTTGGCCCGATTTGTGTCGCCTTGCTGGCGGGGCGCCAACTGCGGATTCCGTCTGGACGTTCCCGCAGATCGGCTACGGCCGCCAGCTTCCCGCGTCGATGAAGGAGTTCTGTCCGGTAAGTCCGGACTTCACCCCTCCAAAGTGACGCACAGAACTGGGCAAGCTGGCTCTTATCGTCCTCTCAAAGCCGCATGAACCCCCGAAGGATCAACGCGGCGCTGCACTAGGACTGGAAGGCTACTTCCGGATTGTTCGGCGAGGGGCCGTCCAGCAGCGGACTGTGGATCCCCTTCAGCGTCTGGTCGAAGAACGCCGTCACGTACTCGCGGGTGATCACCACCCCGCGTTCCGGGGAGAGGGGCCCCGTCGGGAACCCGGCCTGCTCCTGAAGCACGTCCAGGTCGGAGAAGCTGAAGTGGTCGGCGCCGGCGACCGTCAGCCACTTCTTGTAGCCGCCGAGGGCGGCCCAGGCCCGCCCCACGATGCTGTCGCCGCTGCCGGGCGTGTGGCCGTCGCTATCCAGCATGAGGAAGGGCCGGTTGATCTGGCCGGGCATCGGGACTGGGTGGAAGGTGCCGTCCATGTCCACACCGGCCCGTACTCGCGGGTCGGCGATCATCGTGGCGGCCGCGGCCGCTCCGCCGAGGGAGTGTCCGGCCATGCCGATCTCGTGCTTGTCGATGAGGTGTGCCAGGCGCCACGCGGTGTTGCCGTGCGTCAACTGGTCGATCACGAAGGACACGTCCCGCCCGCGGCTGACAGCTTCGGCGTCGAAGTCGATCGTTTCCGGGTGGTCGCAGATCGCGCACGGCGGCGTCTGGCCGTTCGCCAGCGTCTCGCCGCTGTCCTCGTAGGTGTGGCCGACGAGCGCGACGACGTAGCCGTGACTGGCCAGGTCGGTCGCGAGCGAGGTGAGCATCATGCGCGGGTTCTCGGACGCGGCTGAGAGGACCACCAGCGGATGCTTGCCGCGTTGCGGCCGCGCGCCGTCGAAGGCGTGAGTGGTGACGCTGGAAAGGGTCTGCGGGGTGACGCCGTAGCTCGCCGGCATCTTCCGGCGCTCGGTGATTCCGGCTGCCTCGGCGACGGTCATGTAAGGGGCCGGAGTCCCGGTCCCGGGGACGGCGGGGTAGACCATCGTGACGGTCAGTTGGCGGGGGCCGGACGACGGCACCCACGGGTCGAGGCGGCTCGTGTCGGTGAGGTGGATGATGTCCTCGCCGGCGGCGTAGGGGCCGGTCGGCGCGGGGAGCGTGCCGTGGAAGGACGGCGTGGGCGCGGTGGCCGTGGCCGTGGCCGGTGCGGTGTCGAACGCGTGCGTGGCCACCGGTGTGGCCGACGGTGTGGTCGTGGCGGCGAACCCGGCGCCGGTTCCGGTGATGAGGGCGGCGAGCGTCAGCACCGCGACAGCGCTGATACGGCGATTGCGTTTCATGGGATCGACGCTAGGACACCTCGACGGGGGTCTGCCATGAGCCTGGCACCCGAATCCATGGTGGCACCAGTGCCACCGTTGCTGATTCTGTAGTCGGACAAGAGAGGCGCGTCGACGATGCCGTTCTCCTGGGTGAAGGCGGCGATGAGGGACTGTCAGGCGATGTCGTTGACCGCTGCCCACCCAGCCCCTGCCCAGCCCTCATGTCCACCCCCGGTGACGCCGACCCCGCCTACGTGCTCACGCAGAGATTCGTCCAACAGTGCGTCAGTTCGGGGCTGGGAAGAGGGATTCCTGGGTGGCCTGGTAGCGGTAGGACTCGGTGCCGGTCTGGATCAGGGTGCAGCGGAAGGTGATCCGGTCGGCGATGGCCGCGCAGAGGCGGGCGTCGCCGAAGGTCTTGCGACGCCGCCCTCAGGGGAGACGGTCTGCACGAACATCAGGTCCGCCATTGGACCTCATGGCACCGCTGGACCACCCTGGCCATGCTCGCGCACGCCTTCCTCGTGGTCACCGCCGCTATCGAACGCGCTGGCGCCACGACACCGCCGGGGCTTGTCCCGCTGACGTGCAGCGAGATCCGACGCCTCTTCGCGGCATTCATCACCCAGCCCGTCCGCAGCCTCGCGCACGGACTCCGCTGGTCGGACTGGCGGCGACGACACCAAGCCCGTGCCCGCGCCAGCCACTACCGGCTACAGGCCGCCCAACAACCGTGATCAAGATCTACAGCTGGAGTACTAACCTCCGTGTTTCGCTTCGCGTCGGCTGATCTGGGGTGATCTCCAGGTTGAAGGTCGTGGGGTTGCCGTCGGACGGTGGGCATGCCGAGGGCCCGGCGCGATGGCCGGGTGCTCCTGGTTCCTCGTGTCGTGGTGGTCAGGGGCGGCTTGGTCTGTCAGGTGGCCGGTCGGGGTAGTGCCACCAGGCGGTTGAACGCCGCGGTCAGTTCGTGGCGCCAGGGCCAGGTGGCGGCGATCCGCAGGTGTAGGCGGCGCGCTCCGCGCGTGATCCGGGCGGCAGCGTGCAGGAGGCGGTAGCGGAGCTTTTTGGGCTCGGCGGTGGCCAACTCGCCGTCCAGCAGCAGGGTCCGCGCCCAGGCGAGCAGGTCGATGGCGGTCAGGGACAGCTCCAGCCAGGCCGCATTGATGGCGAAGTGGCGGGAGGGGAAGCGCCCGAAGCCGGTGGTCTTGCCGCAGCGGATGTGGTCCTCGACTCGGGCGTGAGCGCGGTGGCGGACCTCCAGGTACTGGATCGAGCCGCCGCCGGCGACGGGCGTGTCGGTGAGGAAGACCTGGTGGCGCATGCCTTCGTCCTGGTCGAAGAGGGACAGTTGGGCGCCGGGGTGGGGACGCTCGCGGCAGACGATGATGCGGGTGCCGTCCGGGTATCCGGTGAGGTCGACCAGGCCGGTCAGCTCGGTGACTTCGGCACCGGCGCGAAGGGTGCCGTCCTGTTCCAGAGCCGGGTGCCAGACCTGGTCGGGTAGGACCCGGATGGCCTTGCGGACCTGTTCGGTGACGGCGTGTCCGACGGAGAAGGTGGTCTGGATGCCTCGCTGCCTGAGGGCGCGTAGGTGGGCGAGGAAGGCTTTGGCGCTGCCCGCGCTGTCGGCGCGGATGAGGACCGGGGTGCCGTGGCGGTGGGCGTCGGGGATCTGCGCGAGGGCCGCGTCGACGACCGTGATGTGGTCGGCCGCGGTGTTCGCTCCGGCGTTGCCGGGTCGCAGGATGCCGGCCAGGGCCTCGCCGGTGTTGTCCAGGAAGCAGAGCATCGGATGGTAGCCGAAGCCGCGTTTGTAGGTGGCGGCCGCTTCTTCCTTCTCGGAGTGGCAGGTGACCAGGGTGGCGTCGATGTCCAGGACCAGGTCGGGCAGTTGACGTCCTCCGGCGCGGGCCGGCGGTATCCCGTCCGTGGTCTCGGCGGTCTGCAGCCAGGCGACCTCGCGGGCAGCGGCCCGGGCTGCCCGCAGCGCGTTCAGGTTGTTGGTGTCGATGCCCGCGAGCAGGCGCCAGGCGGTCGGGGTGGAGGCGACCGGGCCGAACACGTCGCGCTGGTCGCGCAGCACGGCCAGGTCTCGGATCGCTTCGCCTCCGTCGGCGAGCATCACCGCCAGGTCCACCGCGACGCGGCCGGGATCGTGCCCGGTCCCGCGCGGCCGCAGTCGGCGCAGGGCGTCGCTGAAGGCGCTGGTCAGCGTGGTGGCGTCGGCCAGATCCGCCAGCAGACGCGAGCCGGCGTGGCTGACCACCCCGTGCCCGTCGGCGCTGACGACGAGCTTGGGTCGGGACCGGGTAGGGTGCACGCAGAAAGTGCCTTCCTGCTGGTACGACTGGGACCTTAGACAAGCCTCATCGTTGCAGCTCAGAAGGCACTTTCGCTTTTCCGATCATGATCCGGACGCGCCCCCAGATGAAACGCGCAGGCTAAGAGTTGTCCCGTGACCTCCCTCGCCGGCGGCCTGGAGGCCGTTGCAGACGTCGAACTGGGTGCGGCAGGACAGCCGTGCCTGGCATCATGACTCTCATGATCATGTGTCGAAAGGCCGATGCCGCGTAGACGGCCGCGCGCTGCGCGCTGAACGACCGGTCTCCCGCATCTGGGGCCAGCCCCGCCGTTCCGAATTCACGGACTCTCCACTGGCGCGAGCCTGGCCGTACACCGGGTCGGGTACAGCTTCTCAGCCGTCGCAGACCTTGACCGCATCAGTCTGCTTGTCCGCCGATCCCGGCAAGTTGCCTCGTTTGCCGTCAGCCACGCTCAGGATAAGCACCCACTGTTTGCCATCCCAGTTGTAGAGGCCGACGGCTACACCGGTCCGATTCTGATACGAGCTGATCCGGTCACCCAGCCCAGCGCTCCCAATGTCGTACAGGCGGCACGCAGAGTCCTTCTCGACGATCATGTTGCTGGCCGCATTTGGA
Source organism: Streptomyces sp. TLI_235 (assembly GCA_002300355.1). Lineage (NCBI taxonomy): Bacteria > Bacillati > Actinomycetota > Actinomycetes > Kitasatosporales > Streptomycetaceae > Streptomyces > Streptomyces sp. TLI_235. The sequence goes on along the minus strand of NSGV01000002.1, from coordinate 100,876 downwards.
CTGTCCCAGGCGCAGAACGTTCCGCCGGGGCAGACCCAGTCGGTCTCACTGCCGCCCTTTGCCGTGGTGGGGGAATATCTGGGAGGGCTGATGGGGCGGCTCGTGGTGGGGCGGCTCGCTTGTCGGCGGAGGGCTGGTGGGGCTGTTTCCGGCTGCACCGATCGTGGTGGGATTTCCGGAGCCGCCCCTGCCCGCGAAATTGCCGAGGATGATCGGGATCAGAGCCACGAGGATCGGTACGGCGACGCCTCCGGTGATCAACTTGGCGTGCCTGGCGAAGAAGCTTGGTGGTGTAGGGGGCTGAGTACTCATCGGTCCCCCATGGTGGTCACGGTCGGCGTGGGCGTGCTCATGTGAACGGCAGCCACTGACTCCCCCTGGCGGTCGTGGTGTCCGGGGCACACATTCTTGCCGCCCCAGGGGCCGGCGACCAGGCTGCAATCACACTGTGAGACCAGATTGCAACACGCTGTGAACAGCCTCCCGGGGGCCCCGCCACGGCCGGCAACGACCGAGCTGGACGCCCATGAGGCGTCCTCCTCCCGGAAGAACCACGCCAGTACGAAGTGGCCGTCCTCGTTGCGGCCATCGACGAATGGCTGCGACCGGCACTCGTCCGAAGCCGGCCAGGGCGGCCGTGGAAGCGTCAGGAATTCATGGCGGCTCGGTCGGACTCGCTGCGCAGAACGCAGAATTCGTTGCCTTCGGGATCGGCGAGGATCGCCCAGCCGGAGCCATCGGGATTCCGGTGATCGGCGACAAGGGTGGCGCCGAGACCCAGCAGTCTCTCCACCTCCTGCTCGCGCGAGGTCTCCGGGCGCAAGCACAGATGGATCCGGTTCTTGATCGTCTTGGCTTCGGGCACCTGGTTGAAGTGCAGGACCGGGCCCTCCGTCAGCAGCACCTGAGCCTCCGGATCGCCCGGCTTGTCCTCCGGATGCAGCGGACGGCCGGTCACCCTGCTCCAGAACCGGGCCAGCTCGTAGGCATCCGCACAGTCAATCGCCACGTTCTGCAGTACCGAGATCATGCGCCCGAGCCTTCCTGATTTCCAATCCGAACGCCACCGAGTCACGCTCGTTCCTCGCCTATGCGGCTCCGGCCCCTGGCAACGTCTCGATACCCGCACTGGAAGGACCGGGAAGGTTCTGCGGGATCGGTCCGAGCGGTCGTGGACCTTCGATCAGACGTGCACTGCCGGGGGCCATCCGCAAGGCCTCGACGCGACCTCGGTGAGCGGGCCGGTCAGTGGGCGTCCGAAGGTGTCGGCTCGGTCAGCGACTTGAACATGTGGACGTCCTCGTGCCCGCCGGGGATGCCGAGCGTCCGGCCGGTCTCGACATAGCCGTGGCGCTGGTAGAAGCCGGGGGCCTGGAAGGTGAACGAGGAGACGGTCACGCGGTCGCAGCCGCGTCGCAGCGCCTCGGCCTCGGCGGCCTGCAGGATTGTGCCGCCCAGGCCGCCCTTGCGGCTGTCCTCGCGCAGCCACAGCATGCCGATGCCGCAGAGACCGCCCCAGGTCCATGCGGCCAGGCCGCCGACCAGGGCCCCTGACTCGTCGGTGACCTTCACCGAGAACGTGCCGCGGTCGGCCGCACCGGTGGCGGCCGCGTTGAAGGCGTCCAGTTCGTCGGACAGCCGCTCGTTGAGCTCGGCGTCGCGTTCACCGGTGGTCAGGGTCAGGCCGGGGCCGTGGTCGTTCGTCACGCCGCATATGGCTGGTGGGAGGCTCCGCGGCATGCGATTAACCACCCCTCTCGCGATGGGCTCCGGCGAAGTGGACCAGGGTCATCGGGTTCTGCCGGCCGACGTCGGCGCCGGGCGCTGCGCGGCGACGGAGGTGTGGAGCGGGCCCGCCGGCGCGGCCGGCCGCCCGTCCGGCCCGCCGAACTCCGCCACGGCCTCGGCCACGATGCCGCTGAGCTGCTCGTGGTGTGCACCGCGCCAGTACACCTGCTCGCACTCCGTGCACTGCGCGAAGACGTCGTAGGAGCGCTCGGTGCCGTCCTCCAGGTGTTCCAGGACGGAGGTCTTGGCGGCCTCGCGCAGTGTGCCGTTGCAAGTGGTGCAGCGTGTCCACGGGGCGAGTGGGGGAGCGAACCGGGAGAGCACGTCCCGCAGTTGGTCGGCGGGGCGGTGGCTGTACACGTAGGCGCCGGCCCAGAGCTCCCGCCGATGCAGGAGCCCGCGGTCGCGGGAGAGCAGGACGCGCTGCTCGGCGGCCGAGCGGGCCGCGAGCGCCGGGTCGCCGATGTCCAAGCTCTCGTAGGCGGCGTCGACGCCGAGCAGGCGCAGGCGTCGGGCGAGCGTGCCCAGGTGGACGTCGAGGAGGAACCGGGGCGGTCCGGCGAGCCGCTGGGGCCTGGCCACGGCCAGCACCGTCACCTGCTCGCCGGGCGAGGGGACATGGGCGGTGCCGGCCGGCGCGCCGTCCACGACCAGGCCGCCGACCTCGGTGAGCGGCACGCCGAGCGACTCCACCACGTGCCCGAGTGTCGAGGTGCCGTCGGTCTTCACGGCCGACCGGCCGGCCCGCCGGCGCACGTTCACGAACAGGTGCAGTGCCGGGTCGAACTCGATCCGGATCTCCGATCTCTCCACACGCCCAGGATGCCAGGTGAGGGACCCGCCGGTCCCGCCATTTCCCGTGGGGCGGACCGGCGCCCTCCCCGGGTCGGAAACGGCACCGTCCCCGGTCAGAACCGGAGCGGAGCCAGGTGCTCGGGGACGACCAGCCGGGTGCCGGGGGAGTGGCGGCGGACCCGGGCGAGGAAGCCGTCCAGGTCGGCGCCGGGGTCGCGGACGGCCGGTTCGGCGAGCGGCGTCTCGAAGTTGTCCCAGTGCACCGGGACGACCGTCCGCGGGCCGTCGAGTGCGGTCAGCAGGCGCTCGACGTAGGTGTGGGTGGCGGTGCTGCTCTGTACGGCGACCATGGCGACGTCCGGCCGCAGCCCGGCGAGGTTGCGCGCCACGAAGTCGCTCGCGCCCATCAGGAACGCGGACGGGCCGTCGCCGAAGCGGATCCGGAACGCCAGGGTATCGCCCTCCGGCAGGTCGGCGATGGTGGCCGGCGCCGCGGCGGGCGGTGCGGTGAGCGTGCCCGGGGCGAAGTACCGGTGCTCCGCGTTGCGGCTGTGCAGGCTCGCCACCACCTCGACCGTGCAGTACCCGAACTCCAGGACCTCGCCGCCCTTCACCACGACCAGCCGGGAGGCGGGCACCCCCATGGCGCGCAGCAGGTGGCAGGTGGTGGCGGTGCCGATCACCTGGGCCGAGCTGCGGGCCGCCAGGTGCGGCACGTCGTTGACGTGGTCCCAGTGGCCGTGGCTGACCAGGATCAGGTCGGGGGTGCCGGCGTGATGGTCCACCAGGTCGCCGTCGACCGTCAGCGGTGTCGCGCTGTTGAACGGCGGCTTGAACAGGCCGGTGTCGAAGCGGGTGATGTACGGGTCGAACAGCACGTTCTTCCCGGCGGACTCGATCCGCCAGCCGGCCGTGCCCAGCCAGCGGAACACCGTGTCGCCGTGCGAGGCCGCCCCCGTGCCCGGTGCCCCCGTCGTGCCCGGTGCCGCCTCGGCGGCGGCCGCCTGCGGTGCGGCGGCAGTGGCGGCGGTGGCGGCCAGGGGCAGGGCGGCGGCCCCCGCGGCGGCCGTCCTGAGCAGGCTGCGGCGTGCGATCGGGTTCTCGTGCATGCGGTTCCCTCTCCCCGGGTGCGGGTGCCGGCCGGCACCTGTGGACAGGGACGGCGCCCCGACTGCTTCCGGTTGCATGCGAACTTCGCGCGCCACGCGGCGAGGTGACGGTCGGTGAGGTCTCAGCGGCCCGCGCGGTGGACGGTGAGTTCGCCGTGCGCGGCCAGCGCCGGGGCCGGGTCCCCGGGGACGCCGCGCAGTGCGCTGTCGAGGAAGGCCAGGCTCGCGGCGGCGGTCAGCGCGGGGCCGTCGGAACGGCCGAGGGACCCGACGAGCGACGGTACCGGCGGCAGGTAGAGCGGGGCGTCGGTGAAGCTCAGGTGTGCCGCCCCGGGCACGGTCAGCCGGTAGGTGGTCGCGGTGCTGAGAGCGAGGACCTCGGTGAGCCTCGGCAGGTAGTCCGGGTCGGTCTGCGGGCCGATGGCCTGGGTGAGGGCGAGCACCGGCTGGTGGTACGGCTGCGGAGCGGGGTCGTGCGGGGCGCCGTCCAGGTCGATGACGGCGGCGAAGGCCGCGTTCCGGCGGGCCGCCAGGAGGGCCGCGGCGCCACCGAGCGAGTGGCCGGCCACCGCGGCCCGGCCGGTGTCGAGCCGGCCGGTCAGCGGGCCAGGCGCCTGCCCGCTCCCGATCCGGCCCAGCCGGTCGAGGACGAAGCCGAGGTCGGCGGCCCGGATCTCCGTCCAGCGGACGGCCCGCCGCTCGTCCTCGGCGCGGTCGCCGGTGGCGGCGACCGCGGTGCGGACCGTCCGGCCGTCGGCGAGCACCACGGCCGCGGAGTCGTAGGGATGGTCGACACCGGCCACCACGTAGCCGTGACTGGCCAACTCCTCCGCCCAGGCGGTGTTCTGGCCGCGGACCCCGCCCAGGCCGGGGGAGAAGAGCACGACCGGGAACCGCCCGCCCGCGGCGGCCACCGGCGCGTCCGGAACCGAGCGGCTGCGGGCGCGCGGGAGCCCGTCGAGCAGGAAGCCGGGCAGGCCCGCGTAGTCGGCGAGACCGTCCGAGACCGTCCGGGCCTCCTGCTCGGTGCGCCCCAGATAGCGGGCCCGCGCCCCACCGGCGGACGGCTCGGACGGGTACCAGAGCTGGACCACGACGGTGCGCCGGTCGCCCGGGTCGGCGGTCGCCGTCTCCGGGCGCTGCTCGTCCGTCCACTCCAGCACCCGGGTGCCGACCGCGAACGGCCCGGACGGCCGCGGGAACTCCGGCACCGGGAACGCCCACGCCGCGGCCGGGCCGACGGCGACCAGCAGCAGGCAGGCGGCCGAGCCCGGGACCGCCAGCAGACGGCGGACCCGGCGCCGCGGCCGGCCCGACCGCGACGGCAGCACGGGTATGAGGGCGAACGGCGCGACCAGGGCCGCCGCCAGGAACACCGGCGCCGACGGCCAGCGCAGCGCACCGCCCACCGCCGACACCGCGCCGGCCGCCAGCACCGCGCCCGCGGCACCCAGCGCCGTCGCCCGGCGGGCCCGGGGCGGCAGCCAGCGCACCAGCACGAGCGCCACGGCCCCCAGCGCCGCCAGGAGATCGGCGGGCGACATTCGAAACAACGTCATGTTCTCGGTCACGCCACCATGCTGGCGAGGAGCCACCCGCCGCGGCATCGGCCCGAAGTCGATGCCCGGTACTACCTGGGGCCGGGCCCGGAGCCGGCCGGCCTCCGCCTCCGTGCGTACGGCCCGTACGACCTGAGGCGGTCCCCGGTCAGTCGCCGCCGGTGGCGGCCGGCCGGCTCCGGGGCAGCCGGCCGGCCACAACGGGGCAGACGATCCACAGGACCCAGGCGTACGAGGTGAGGAAGAACAACGGCACGGACAGTCCGAAGCCGAGCAGCACCCCGTACAGCACAGGCTCCCCGGCGGCGACCAGCTCCGGCGGGACGTCCGGGGCCCGCAGGTCGTGCGAGGTCATCCGGCGCTCCATGGCGATCACCGCCGCGTGCGCCAGGAACTGCAGCAGGGCGTAGAACCCGAAGCGCAGGCCGACCGTCTCCACGTCGTCGCCCTCGGTGGTGAGGAGCTTGGTGGCGAACGGGTTGAGCACGATCGTCAGCAGCCAGCCCGCGTTGAGCATGCGCAGCCGCGTGTCGGTGCGCTCGGTGTAGCAGAACACCCGGTTGTGCTGGCCCCAGGCGGAGGCGATCACCGCGAAGCTGATCACGAACGCCAGGTAGTGGCCGAGGTCGTCGCGGACCGCGGACCGGAACTCGGCGACCGTGTGTCCCTCGGGCACCGGAAGCTCCAGCGCCAGCAGGGTGATCGCGATGGCCACCACGGCGTCGGAGAAGAACACCAGCCGGTCCGCGGCGCGCTCCTCGAATCTCCGCAGCTTCATCGCCTGCACCGCAGCCTCCCTCGTCGGTCCGGCCCATCCTCGCCGCGCGACCGGCCGCCGCCGGCGCTACGACACGCTGGCAGTCCCGCGCCATTGACCGGCCGGGGACAAATCGCTTGCGAACGGCGCGGACGGCGGGTAGAACTACGGGCCGACGGACAGTCACCGACGTGAGCACACGAGAGGAGGGCCGGCGATGACCAGCAGGACCACCGCGCACGGACCCTCCCGGGCGGCGCAGCAGCGCTGACCCGGAGCGGCCGGGCGCACCACACCACGGAGCGTGCCTTGACCGCAGTACCGGCAGTACCCGCAATTCCCCCCGTTCCTGTCCGCGCCGACGGCGCAGGTACTCCCGTCCTGCGCCCGATCACCGGGCCGGACGAGATCGACCTGTTCAACCGGCTGCCGTACTGCTTCAACCACGAGCTGGCCGACGACCTCGCCTCCGGGCGGCGCCGACCGGAGCTGATGTGGACGGCGCTCGATGCCGAGGGCCGGCTCCTCGCCCGCGCGGCCTGGTGGTGCCCGCCCGGGAGCTCCGAGCCGCTGCTGCTGGACGTGTTCGACCACGTGCCAGGCCACGAGGCCACCGCGGAGGCACTGCTGCGGCGCGCCACGGCCGCGGTCGTCCCCGAGGGCACGGTGCCGCCGAAGTACGGCCGCTTCCTGCCGACCGGTTGGCGGGAGGACCCGGCCGTCCGCGCGGTCGTCGACGGCCCGTTCGCCGTCGTCCGACGCCTCGGTGCCGTACCGTTCGTGGAACGGCTGAGCCTGGAGTGGACGGCCGCCGCACCCGTGCCCGCGCCGTCCGGACGGCTTCGCTTCCGCCCGGTCACGGGCGAGGCCGAACTCGTCGGCCTGCTCACGGAGATCCTCACCGACACCCTCGACGCCCACAGCCGCGACGACCTGAGCCGGATGACCGCCCGCGAGGCCGCACAGCTCCAGTTCGACGAGGAGTTCGCGCACTTCACCACCCCGCGCGAGTGGTGGCGGGTCGCCGAATCGGCCGAGACCGGCGAGCCGGTGGGCCTGGTGATCGCCGCCCGCAACGCGTACCGGCCGATCATCGCCTACCTGGGCGTGCTGCCCGCGCACCGCGGACGCGGCTGGGCGGAGGAGATCCTCGGCGAGGGCACCCGCGTGCTGGCCGGGGCCGGGGCCGAGGTGGTCCGGGCCGCCACCGACGTCGGCAACGCGCCGATGGCGGCCGCCTTCGGGCGCGCCGGCTACCGCGTGTTCAGGCACGAGTACGTCATGACCTGGGGCTGACCGGGGCCCGAGCGCCCGGGCCGGGTCCACGGGTTGTGGGTGGCGGCGGCTACGGTTCCCGTCATGGGAGACACGGGGCGCGGGGACGGATCGGACATCGGCGGGCAGACGGCCGGTGCACAGGCGGAGGCCGTGCCGACGGGCGGGGACGGGCCGGGGTGGTGCACCGTGTGGACGAGCGGTGCCGACACCGACGCCCGGCTCCGGCGGACTCTCGCCGGCCACGGCGGACCGGTGACGGCGGTCGCCGCGGCCGTCGCGGGCGGCCGGGCGATGGCCGTGTCGGCAAGCCGGGACACCACCGTGCGGGTGTGGGACGTGAAGAGCGGGCAGCAACTGCACCAGTGGTCGACGGGCCCGACCGATCCGCTGTCCTCGATGACGGCCGAGGTGCTCGCCCTGGCAGTGGCCGAGGTCGACGGCCGGCCCCTCGTGTTCGGTACCGGCACGGACGAGGCCGTCCGCGTCCGGGACTTGGCGAGCGGCAGGCCGGTCGGTGAGATCGTGGCCCTGGTGGAGTGCGCGGCCGTGAACGGGCGGGCCGCGGTGCTGACCATGGACGCGACCCGGACCCTGCAGGTGTGGGACGCGGCCACCGGGCAGCTGCTCGGCAGCCACTCCGCGGTGCTGGCCACCGGCGTCGTCGGCGGCCGCCGGATCGCCGTGTCGGCCCCGGGAATCCGGCCCGTGGAGGTGTGGGACATCGCCGCGAACACCCGGATCGACGAGACCTGCGAGGTTCTGCACGCCGCCGTGGGCACGGACGGGACGGCCCGCGCGGAGACCGCCGCGGACGGTGCGGCGCCCCGACTCTGGGATCTGGACAGTGGCCTCCCGGTCGCGGCCCCGGACCTGCCGTGGGCGGCGAGCACGGAGCTCTTCGGCGTCGAGGCCCTCGCGGTCGTGGACGGCCGGGCCGTCGCCGTGACCCTCGACCACCAGGACGAGCCCGAACTCCTCGGAGACCTGGCCGCCGAGGGCCACGACGCCGCGCTCGCCCGGCGGACCACCACCGTGCACCTGGACGGGCGCCGCATCGCCCTCGTCGCCGGCGCCGACCTGACCCTGCACCGCTGGGACCTGACCGACCTTCGGACCGGCGACGGCCCGCGCGCCTTCCGGACCGTCCCGGACGGACAGCGGCACGCGGAACCGACCCCCGGCCCGAGCGGGCAGCCCGACCTGTGGGACGTGATCTCCACCCGCAGGAACGGCGGCCTCGCCACCCGGCCGGCGGCCGGACCCGGCGAGGCCCCGACCGTGGCCACCGCACGGCACGGACGGGCGGTCGTCCTCACCGCGGCGAAGGACGGCACCGTCACCGCCGACGCCACCGCCGAACCACCGCTGACCGGCCACACCGAGCGGGTGTGGGCCCTGGACACGGTGACGGACGGGACAACCGCCCTGGCGGTGACCACCGGCCTCGACCGGACCGTCCGGATCTGGGACACCGCCACCGGCCGACAGCTCGGCGAACCCCTCGCCGGCCACACCGGCCAGGTCTGGGACGTCGCCACGGCCCTCGTCGACGGCCGGCCCGTCGCCGTCACCGCGGGCGACGACCACACCGTGCGCGTCTGGCACCCGGGCCCTCCGGCCGAGGCGCGGCAGGCCGAGGACGGCGAGGCGGCCCGGCACACCGCGGACGTCCTCGCCCTCACCGCCACGCACCTCGACGGCCGCCCGGTGGTCGTCACCGCAGGTGCGGACCGCACCGTCCGCACCTGGGACCTGGAGACCGGCCGACCCGCCGCGGCACCGCTGCGCACCGAGACCACCGCCGTCACGGCCGTCGAGACGGGCGGCCGCACCGTCCTGGTCTGCGTCGCCCCGGACGCCACCGTGCACACGCTGGACCCGCTGACCGGCCTGGCGGTGCACCGCCCGGTCGGCACCGACCACGGCAGGGTGCTGGCCGTGGCCGCCGCCGTGCTGGACGGCCGACCGGTGGTCCTCACCGCCGGCAGCGACCGCACGACCGGCGTCCGGGACCTCGCCACGGGCGAGCCGGTGCTCGACCCGCTCACCGGCCACACCAGCCGGGTCACGGCCGTCACCACCACCCTGCTCGGCGGACGTCCCGTCGCCGTCACCGGCAGCTGGGACAGGACCGTACGGGTGTGGGACCTCACCACCGGCCGCCCGATCGGCGAACCGCTCACCGGCCACACCGACTGGGTGACCTCGGTGTCCGCCACGACGATCGGCGGCACCCCGGTCGTCGCGACCACGGGACGCGAGGGCGTGCTGCGCCTGTGGGACCTGACGTCCATGGCGCCGATCGGCAGTGTGGGGTCGGCCGGTGCTCCGGCGGTACTGGTCGCCTCCGGCGGCGGGGCTCCGCTGGCCGCCGTGGCCGAGGACCGGGCCGTACGGTTCCTCGATCCGGTCACCGGGCGCAGCGCGGCCCCGGACCGTCTGCTGCCGCTGCCCGTCCGGGTACTCGCCGCCGCACCGGGCGGCCGGCTCCTCGCGGCGTTCGGACCGCATCTCGCCCTGCTGGCCCCGCACTGACGGCGGAGCGGGGGGCGGCAGCGGCGGGGGTGACCCGGCGTCACCCCGATCGCCCTTCGGGCGTCAGTCGATCACGCAGTCGGCCTTCTTCGCGTCCTTCGGGCAGGGGAAGCGGGAGACCGTCCGGGCGAAGGCGACGCCTGCGTCCGCCACCGACTGCGGCACCTTGAACTGCCATTTCGGGCTCCGGGCCACGTCCTTCCAGCCGGCCAGGCCGAGGGGCGGCCGGTCGCGGGTCACCGTGATCGGCAGGCCCCCCTGGCCGGTGTACTGGTCGAGGGTCGCGTTCGCGGCCGTCACCGAGACGGTGACCCCGTCGGGCCGGACCAGGTGCACCATCTCGTCGTACAGGCCGGCCACGTCGGTGCCGGTGACGAAGCTGCGCAGCGTGCCGCCGTCCGGCAGCTGCTCGAACAGGCAGACGGGCTTCTCGTAGCCCGGCTTCCGCGTCCCCTCGTCCGAGCCGCCGCCCCAGTTCTCGCAGGTGACCGGGCTCGGGCGGCCGCCGCGGCTCACCTCCACCATGACCGTCGAGGCGCCGTGGCCGTCGTTGTACTGGAGCTCGATGTAGCGGGCGTCCGCACCGGTGCGGAACTTGACCGCGAACGGATCCAGATTGCCCAGGTGGGCGCCGGGCGGCAGCAGGTCCGAGAGGATCTTCAGCATCGCCTGCCAGGACAGGTTCGCCGTGGCCGGCTCGGCCGGCGCGCTCGGGCTCGGGCTCGGCGACGCGCTGCTGCCGCCCTTCCCGGCGCCACCTGCGCTCGGCACCGATGCGGGCGCCGAGGAGCCGGTGCCGGCGCCGGTCGCGGGCCCGGCCGCCTGCACGGTGTCGGAGCCGCCGGGCCGCGGCCCGAGCACGGCGACCGTCGACACCAGAGCGGCGACCACCGCGGCGGCCCCGACCGCCTGGAGGCTCCGCCTGATCTTCAGGCGCCGTCGCCCGGCGCGCTTGCCCTCCGCCACCATCACGCTCACCGGTGGGCTCAGTTCATGGACGCTCTCCGCGAGCATCCCGGTCAGGTCGTCCTCAAGTCCCATCTCAACACCCCTTGTGCTGTTGGTCGTTCGTCAGTGTCGGAACAGTAGTTCGCGGTCCTCGCCGAGCAGTTCGCGCAGCTTGGCCAGGCCGCGCGTGTTGAGACCCTTGACGGCGCCCACGCTGCAGCCGAGGATCTCGGCCACCGATTCGAGGCTGTGGTCCTCCAGGTAGCGCAGCACCACCGCCGCCCGGTTGCGCGGGGGCAGCTGGCGCAGCGCCGCCAGCAGGGTCAGCCGCAGCTCGCTCGCGCTGCCGCCGTCGCGCTCCGGCAGCTCGGGGACGGCCCCGGTCGGGACCTCCCCGGACCGGCGCAGCCGGCGCTGCGACAGGTACGTCCGCAGCAGCACCTTGCGGGCGTAGGCGTCCAGGCCCGCGTCCGGCACCGTGCGCCCGAGCCTGCCCCAGACGGCGAAGAGCTTGGCGAAGGTGACCTGCACGAGGTCCTGCGCCTGGTGGAAGTCACCGCACATCAGGTACGCGACCTGGAAGAGCCTCCGCGCCCGGGTGGACGCGAACTCGTCGAAGTCGAGTGCCTCGTGCATGTGTCGTCCCCCGGCGGTTTCTGCTCGATCGATCTGCTGTCACCCTGAGAAGACGCCTCGACCCGAGCGGGGGTCGCACGCGATCTGACGATCTTTCGAATTCGTGGGCGCGGGCGGCCGGGGGAGCGGGCCGCGCCCGCCGGGCGGCCGGTGCCCGCGGCGGGTCGGTAGGGTGCTGGTGCGGGCGGGGCACATCGGCCCCGGTCTGCCGGAACGACCGAGAGGACCCCCGCCATGCCGGCCGCAGCCCCCGGACCCGTCCGCCCGTCGATCGCGCGGTTCGGCCTCGGCACGGCCGCCGTCGGCCGGCCCGGCTACATCACGCTCGGCCGGGACCTCGACCTGCCGGCCGAGCGCACGGTCGAGGCGATGCGGGAGCGGACGCACGCACTGCTGGACGCCGCGTTCGCGGCCGGCGTGCGGTACTTCGACACGGCCCGCTCCTACGGCCGGGCGGAGGAGTTCCTCGGCGAGTGGCTGGCGGCCCGGCCGGGGGCGGCGGCGGAGTCGACCGTGGGCAGCAAGTGGGGCTACACCTACACCGCGGACTGGCGGGCCTCCGGGGTGCCGGTGCACGAGGTCAAGGAGCACGCGGTCGCGGTGTTCGACCGGCAGGTGAAGGAGACCCTCGCGTCGTTGGGCCGCCACCCGGACGTGTACCTGGTGCACTCGGTCACGCCGGACAGCCCGGCGCTGACCGACACCGCGCTGCACGCCCGCCTGGCGGAGCTCGCCGCGGAGGGCGTCCGGATCGGGCTGTCGACCAGCGGCCCCGCACAGGGGGAGGCCGTACGGGCGGCCCTGGCGGTCGAGTTCGGCGGCCGGCCGCTGTTCGGGGCCGTCCAGGCCACCTGGAACGTGCTGGAGCCCTCGGCGGGGCCGGCCCTGGCCGAGGCGCACGCGGCCGGATGGCTGGTGGTGGTGAAGGAGGGCATGGCCAACGGCCGGCTCGCCGACCGCCATGCCACCGGCCCCGACACCGCCGCCCTGCGGGCGCTCGCGGCCCGTACCGGCGCCCGCTGCGACGCCCTGGCACTGGCGGCCGCCGCCGCACAGCCCTGGGCCGACCTGGTGCTCTCCGGCGCGGCCACCGCGGAGCAGCTGGCCTCCAACCTCACCGCCGCCGACCTCGCCCCCACCGCGGAGGACCTGGCCGCCCTGGCCCCGCTCGCCGAACCGGCGGACGCGTACTGGCGGACCCGGGCCGGGCTGCCCTGGGCGTGAGCGCACCTCGGCCGGCCCCTGGCACGCCGCTGCCCCGACGGCGCAGCCGGGTTCCGGGTGCGGGCCGAGGCAGGGGCGGTGTGCGGGCCGGGGGCGGTGTGCGGGTCAGGAGCCGGTGACCCAGCCGTTGGTCATGCCGAGGACGGCGGAGCCGTCGAGGTCGGCCAGCTTGAGGCCGGTGAAGGTGCGGGCCCAGTCGGAGGTCTGCAGGCGGAAGGCGGGGCGGTCGGCGGTCAGTGCCTCCATCACCGTCTCCGCGACCTCGGCCGGGGTCTGGGCGCCGTTGAGGAACTGGGAGACCGTCCGGTTCAGGTAGGCGCCGAGGGCGGGGGCGTAGGGGCCGGCCGCGGCGACCTCGGCCTCCAGGTCGAGGCCGATGTTGTTGACGAACTCGGTGGCGACGGCGCCCGGTTCGACCACGCTGACGGAGACGCCGACCGAGGCGGCCGCGGGGGCGAGGCTCTCCATGTAGCCCTCGACCGCGAACTTGGCGGCGCAGTAGGCCTCGTTGAAGGGCTGACCGACGACGCCGCCGACGCTGGTGACGGTGATCAGCCGGCCGCCGGTGGCGCGCAGGTGCGGGAGGGCGGCCTTGGAGACGTTCAGGACGCCGAAGAAGTTGACCTCCATGACCTCGCGGACGTCGGCGACGGTCTCGTTCTCCAGGGTGCCGAGGTGGCCGGCGCCAGCGTTGTTGACCACGGCGTCGAGCCGGCCGTGGTCGGCGATCACCGCGTCGACGACGGCGTTCACGGCGGCCTCGTCGACGACGTCGAGCCGGCGGATGTCCAGCTCGACGCCGGCCTCGGCGGCGGCCTTGCGGAGCGCGTCGGCCCGGTTCGGGTCGCGCAGGGTGGCGACCGTCCGCCAGCCGGCCCGGGCGGCCGCGATCGCGGCGGCGAGGCCGATGCCGGAGGAGGTGCCGGTGATCAGAACGACCTTGGAGGAGGACATGGCGAGGGTTCCTTCCGGAGCGGTGGAACGGGCAGCGGGAGCCGTCATCCGTTCGGTGTGTGCACACACACCATAAGCATTGCGTGCGCACACACGCAACCCGGTATGATCAGGGACCATGGCGACCAGGAAGCTCACCCCGGCGGAGATGTCCGAGGCCGACCACGCCTTCTACGGCCTGGTCTGGGCCGGCACCACACTGACCGAGCGCGTCGACCGCGCCCTGTCCAAGGCGCACGACCTGCCGGTCTCCTGGTTCGAGGTCATGCTGTGGCTCGCCAACAGCGACGAGCCGGTCGCCGCCTCCGTCCTCGGCAACAGCACCATGCTCAGCCGCAGCCAGGTCTCCCGCGTGCTCGACGCCCTCCAGACCCGCGGCCTGGTCTCCCGCACCCCGTCGGCCCGGGACGCCCGCTCCGTCGAGGTCGCGCTGACCCCCCGCGGCCGCGAAGTCTTCGCGGAGGCCGACGAGACCCGGCGCGCCTGCCTGGCCCCGGTCTTCACCGACGTCCTGGACCAGCAGGACCTGGCCGCGCTCGGCACCGTCTGGCGCAAGCTCAAGGCCCACAAGGAGGGCTGACCCCCTCCCGTACCGGGGCCCCGGACGTGCGGCCGGCCTTCGCCGGACGGATCAGCGGTACCAGCCGCGGATAGCCTCGGCGCAGTCCCGGACGTTCGCCGAGCCGTCGCGCAGCCGCGCCGCGAGCTCCGCCGCCTGCTTGGGCTCCGCGGTGACGATCACCCCGGACGCGCTCAGATAGGACGCCGCGACCACCGCGGCGAAGTGCTCGTTGCCGAACTGCAGGGCCGGCACCCGGACGAGCTGGTGCATCAGCGCCGCGGCCCGCTGGTGGAGGCCGCCGTAGACCGGCACCTCCATCACCTCGTCCACGTGCCGGGCGACGGCCGCCGCCAGCGAGCCGTAGTCCGTCACGTCCGGATCGCCGGGCAGGAACTGGTGGGCGATGTCGAGCAGCCAGGCCCGGTCGATGCGCAGCATCACGCGGCGCTCGCCGCCCTGCCGCCGTCCTGCGGGTACGGGCCGAACTCTGCCTCGAAGGCGGAACCCCATGCCTGGGAGAAGTGCGCCGCAGCCGTCAGGAACCGCTCGCGCCGCTCGTCCGCCTCCTCCGCCAGAATCCTGCGCGCGTACTCCGGCAGGCTCATCCCCGCGGCCTCCGCGCGCTGCTCCAGCGCCTCGTGGGCCTCGTCGTCGAGTCGGACGTTCAGCTGCTTCATACCGGCAGCGTAGCGGCGGGTACACCGCACTACAACAGCCGGGCCGAGCGGTCCCCGCCCCGGCCCGCGCTCCCGCCCCGTGGCCCTGACGTCCCGTAAGGTGGCAGGCGTCCAAGGGTGACCACGGGCGGGGAAGAGTGCAGGCGTGGCGGAGACGGAGCAGCCGCGGGGCGGGCCCGCACCGGGCGGCGGCGGGCACTGGGCGCCGCTGCTCGCGGTGTGCGCCGGGTATTTCATGGTCATCCTCGACGTGACGATCATCAACGTCGCCGTGCCGGTGATCGGCCGGGAGCTCGGGGCGTCGCTCACCGGGATCCAGTGGATCACCGACGGCTACATTGCTGGTCTTCGCCGGCCTGCTGCTGACCGGTGGCGCACTGGGGGACAGGCTCGGAAACCGGCGGGTCTTCTGCGCCGGCGTCCTGGTGTTCACCGTGGCCTCGGCCGCCTGCGCGCTCGCCCGGGACACCCCGGTGCTGGTCGCCGCCCGCCTGGTGGAGGGGCTCGGCGCGGCACTTATCGTGCCCGGCTCGCTCGCCCTCCTCCAGCAGTCCTACCCGGAGCCGGCCGCCCGCTCGCGCGCCTTCGGCCTGTGGGGCTCGATGGGGGCCTGCTGGCGGCCGGGTCACCGGCCTTCAGCCGCGGTGAGACAGCGGTGCAGGTGGCCGGAGGCTTCCAGCAGGGCCGCCGACTGCCGGTCGAGGGCGGCGTGCCGGTGGGCGACGGCCGCGCGGAGGGCCTCGGTGCTGCCGGTGCGGCGGAGGTCGTCGAGGACGGCCCGGATCTGCGGCAGCCGGTGGTGCGCCTGCCGGAGCATCGCCGTGACCTGCGCGTCCCGGACGTCGGCCGGGCCGTAGAGGCGGTGGCCGGTGCCGCGCTCGCGGAGCGGCGCGAGCAGGCCGGCCACCTCCCAGGTGCGGACGGCGGAGGCCGGACGCCGAGGAGCGCGGCGACCTCGCCGATCCGCAGGCCCGTGCCGGACCGCACGGGGTGCGGTGGCCGGCCGGCGAGCGCCTCCAGGGTGGTGCGGGTGGCGGTGGCGGCCTGGCGCTGCCGGTGCAGCTCGGCGTGGGCCGCGTCCAGCAGGGCCAGCGCCCCCGGCCGGTCGCCGGCGTGCACCGCGCGCATCACCGCCTGCGCGGGCAGCGGTCCGCAGCCGGCGGCCAGTGCCCGGTAGGCGAGCAGCGCGTCGAGGTGGCTCCGGTCGAAGCGGCGGTACCCGGCCCCGGTCCGCGGGGCGGGCGGCAGGATGCCGGCGTCGGCGTAGTTGCGGATCTGCTGGGTGGAGATCCCGGCGGCCCGGGTCAGATCCACCGGACGGTACCCGTGTCCCCGCTCCGCCACCCCTGTGCCCCGCCTCGCCCGTGCTTCCACCGGATTTGAAGGTTAGCGCGCACCCGGCCCGCCGGTGCCTGCGGCCTGTCGGCGCAAACTGCCAACAAGCACTTCAATGAAACACTTGAAGCCATGGACTCACTGACCGAGGACGAGATCATCGCGTACGCCCGGAGCCTGCCCGGCGTCGTCGCGGTCACCGCGGACGCGGCCGGCGGCGCACCCGAGGCCGCCTGGGGCGACACCTTCCTCTTCTACGACCCGGCGGGCGACTCCCCGCGCCGGATGCCGTTCGCCACCGTCGTCACCAAGGACTACGAGGGCTACGACACCGCCTCGGACCTGAACCGCCCCGGCGTCTTCCGGCTGAGCGTCTCCGTCGGCCGGGCGGCCTTCGAGGAGCTGATCGGCCACCCGCCCGCCGCCCACCGGGACCGGCACGGCGACGTCGACCACACCGCGTTGGACCGGGTGCTGCCCCATCCCGCCTACGCCGTCCAGGGCTGGGTCTGCATCCTCAACCCGGGCCCGGCCACCGCCGACCGGGCCCGCGCGCTGCTGGCCGACGCGCACGCCCGCGCCGCCCGCAGGCACCGGCGGCCGGAGTGAGGCACCCGCGCGGCGGCCGATCCGCAGCGGCCGGGGCGGCGTGCCCCGGCCGCTGACGGACCGTGCGGTGTCGTGGCCGTCAGCCGCCCGCGGGCTCCCCGACCGGGGCAGGCATCGCGCGCAGCCGGACGACTGGTGTCCGCAGCAGGACGGGGACGACCGCGGCGGAGCCGACGGCGGCGATCGCCAGGGCTCCCCGGGCGCCGAACTGCCCGGCGAGCAGACCGGCCGCCAGGCCGCCG
The DNA here is from genome assembly GCA_002300355.1 of Streptomyces sp. TLI_235. Classification (NCBI taxonomy): domain Bacteria; kingdom Bacillati; phylum Actinomycetota; class Actinomycetes; order Kitasatosporales; family Streptomycetaceae; genus Streptomyces; species Streptomyces sp. TLI_235. The sequence goes on along the minus strand of NSGV01000002.1, from coordinate 83,868 downwards.
AGCGCGCCGCCGCCGAACAGCAGCGTCCGGAAGGCGGCGGTCATCCGGCCGGTCATCGACTGCGGGGTGACGGCCTGTCGGAGGCTGACGATGACCACCCCGGCGACGCCCAGGCCGAGATAGGTGGTGAAGAAGGAGAGCACGAACAGGCCGATCATCACCGGCCGGGGGCCGGCCGCGGCGGGTATCAGGACCGGGCCGAGCAGCAGTGCGGACTGCGCGACCAGGTAGACCCGGCCGAGCGGGAACCGGGCGATCACCCGTCCGGACACCAGGGCGCCGACCAGTCCGCCGACCGAGGCGGTGGCGAGGACGGCGCCGAGCACGGTCGACGACAGCCCGAGCTCGCGGGTGCCGTAGAGCAGGAACATCGTCCACACGGTGATCATCGAGAAGTTGCAGCAGAACCCGATCAGCGCCAGCGCCCGCAGCACGCCGTCCCGCAGGACGAAGCCGAGGCCGTCCTTCAGTTCACGCAACAGGTGCCGCTCGGCCGCCCGTCCGGGGCGCGGCTCGGGGGTGCGGATCAGCAGCAGCGAGACCACCGAGACCAGGTAGGAGCCCGCGTCGACGAGCAGGGCCGCCGGTGCGCCGACGGCGGACACCAGCACTCCCGCGAGTCCGGGCCCGGCCACGTCCGCCGCCGACGAGCTCGCGCCCATCCTGGCGCTCGCCCCGACGTACTGCTCGCCGCGGCCCACCACGACCGGCAGGTACGACATCCAGCTGACGTCGAACGCCACGGAGGCGATCCCCACCGCGCAGGCGATCACCATCAGCACCGGCAGGGTCAGGGCGTGCCGCCAGTACAGCAGCGGGACGAGGGCGAGCAGCAGCAGCCGGACCACGTTGGCGCCCAGCATCACCGGCCGGCGCCGCACCCGGTCCGTCCACACGCCGATCAGCAGCGCCAGCCCGAGGTAGGGCACGAGCTGCAGGAAGCGCAGCAGTCCGACCTGCTTGTCGGTGGCTCCGAAGGCGCCGATGGCGGTGAGCGGCAGGGCGAGCGCGGTGACCTGGGTGCCGAGCAGCGAGACCGTCTCGCCCAGCCAGAACCGCACGAAGTCGCGGTTGCGCCAGAGGCTCTGCGGCGCCGTCCCCGGCTCCGACAGGGCCGACCGCGGTTCCGCGAGCGGGGGAGGGGAGCCGGTCACCGCGCGGCCCCCGCCAGCTCGGCCACCGCGCCGGCCACCAGGTCGACCTCCTCCTCGGTGTTGTAGTAGTGCGGCGAGAGCCGCAGGCACCACTCCACCTCCTTGTCGCGGAAGTCGAACTGGGCGAACTCGCGGAAGCTCAGCGCCGAGTTGACGCCGCGCGCGTCCAGTGCCGCCTTGAACGGCCGGGCCTCCCAGCCCTCGATCGCGAAGGTGACCAGGGCGGCGGGTGCCGGGCCCCGGTCGAGGGTGCGCACGCCCGCGATGGCGTCCAGCCGGGCGCGGAGCCGGCCGGCGAGGGCCGGGGTGCGCCGGGCGACCGCGTCCGGGCCGACCCGCAGGGCGTAGCGGACGGCGGCGGCACAGCCGAGCACGGTGGCGTACGGGAACTCCCACTCCTCGAAGCGGGCGGCGGTGGCCACCGGGCGGTAGTGGCCGGGGGCGACCCAGCGCGCGCCGTGCATGTCGATGAACAGCGGCTCGGAGCCGGCGTCGAGCACCCGGTCGGAGACGTACAGGAAGCCCGAGCCGCGCGGACCGCGCAGGAACTTGCGGCAGGTGGCGGTCAGCAGGTCGCAGCCGATCTCCGCCACGTCGACCGGGAGCTGGCCGACCGACTGGCAGGCGTCGACCAGGTAGAGCAGGCCGAGGTCCCGGCAGTGCCGGCCGATCGCGGCCACCGGCTGGACCAGGCCCGAGTTGGTGGGCACGTGGGTGACGGCGACCAGACGCGGACGGTGGGCCCGCATCAGCGCGGCCATCGCGTCCACGTCGACACCGCCGCCGTCGGCGCGGTCCGGCGCGTGCACGATCCGGACGCCGTGGCGCCGGCGCAGCGACAGCAGGGCGATCTGGTTGGAGATGAAGTCGTTGCGGGTCGTCAGAACGGTGTCGCCGGGCTGGAAGTCGATCGCGGACACCGCCTTCGACCAGGCATGGGTCGCGCTCGCGGCGAACGCGATGTTGCGGCGACGGGTGTTCACCAGCTCGGCCGTCGCGGCGTAGAAGTCGGCGATGCCCTCCGCGCGGGCCGCGGCCGCCTCGTAGCCACCCGTCTCGGCCTCCAGCCGCAGATGGTCGAGCGTCGCCTGCAGCACCGGACGGGCCATCAGGCCGCAGCCGGCGTTGTTGAAGTGGACGACGTTCGCACAGCCCGGGGTGTCGGCCCGCAGGCCCGCCACGTCCAGGAGCGGTTCCGTCGTTCCTGCGAAAGCGCTATTCTGTTTCCTCATGTCCGACGGTAGCAGTATCGAGACGCTGTTGGCGATCCTCCGTACCGAGATCGCCCGGCTCGCCCCCGGTGACCGCCTGCCCAGCAGCCGCGACCTGATCGCTCGTCACGGGGTCGGCCCGGTCACCGTCTCCCGCGCCATCGCCCAGCTCGCGGCCGAGGGCGCCGTCGTCACCCGGCCCGGCAGCGGCACCTACGTCACCGCCCGCCCACCCGCCACCACCGCGGCCCCCGACACCTCCTGGCAGTCCGTCGCCCTGGCGGGCCGCCACATCGACGCCCGGCACGAGGAGACGGCACCACAGGAGCCCGCCGCCGACGCCGCCAACCTCTCCGGCGGCTACCTGCACGAGAGCCTCCAACCCGCGAAGACCCTCGGCGCCGCCCTCGCCCGCGCCGCCCGCCGCCCCGACGCCTGGCACCGCGCACCGGCCGCCGGGCTCGCCACCCTGCGCGCCCTCTTCGCCCGCCAGGCCGGCGGCGACCACACCCCCGAGGACGTGCTCGTCACCGGCGGCGGCCAGAACGCCCTCTCGATGCTCTTCCGCGCCACCGCCGCCCCCGGCGCACCCGTCCTCGTCGAGTCCCCCACCTACCCCGGCGCACTCGCCGCCGCACGGGCCGCGGGCCTGCGACCCGTCCCCGTCCCCATGGACGCGCAGGGCCTACGACCGGACCTGCTCGCCGACGCCTTCGCGATGACCGGCGCCCGACTGCTCTACTGCCAGCCCACCGTCCACAACCCGACCGGCACCGTCCTCGCCCCCGAACGGCGCCGCCAGATCACCGACGTCGCACGCGCCGCCGGTGCCTTCCTGATCGAGGACGACTTCGCCCGCCACCTCGGCCACGGCCGCCCCCTGCCGCGACCGCTCGCCGCCGACGACCGCGACGGCACCGTCGTCCACCTCACCTCGCTCACCAAACCGGCCTCGCCCAGCCTGCGGATCGGCGCCGTCGTCGCCCGCGGCCCCGTCCTGCACCGGCTGCACAGCCTGCGCCGCGCCGACGACTTCTTCATCGCCCGCCCGCTCCAGGAAGCCGCCGTCGAACTGCTCTCCACCCCCGCCTGGGACCGCCACCTGCGCTCCCTCGGCACCGAGCTGCGACGCCGCTGCGCCGTCCTGTCCGGCGCCCTGGCCCGCGAACTCCCCGACTGGGCCCCCGCCGCACCGCCGGAGGGCGGCCTGCACCTGTGGCTCCGCCTCCCGCCCGGACTCACCGAGGAGGCCGTCGTGGACGCGGCCCGCGCCCACCGCGTGGCCGTGGACGCCGGCCGCCGGTTCTTCCCCGCCGAACCGCCCGCCGCCCACCTGCGGCTCGCCTTCGCCGCCGCGGCGGACCCGGTGGAACTCTCCGAGGCGGCCCGCCGCCTCGCCGCGGCCGCCCGCACCGCACACTGACGGCGCGCCGCCCCGGCGACGGCATGCGGGCTCCGCGACGGCGCGCGGGCTCCGCCGGGGACCGGCCGGAGCCCGCGCGGTGACCGACCGCTACTCGGTGCCGGGGGAGATGAACTCCTCGTACCCGGACGCGGAGAGCAGGGACGTGAGGTCCGCAGACTTGCCGACCTCGATCTCGATCATCCAGCCCTCCCCGTACGGGTCGTCGTTGACCTGCTCGGGCTCGCCCTCCAGCAGCTCGTTCACCGCGGCGATCTTCCCGCCCAGGGGCGCGAAGAGCTCGCTGACCGATTTGACCGACTCGACGCTGCCGAAGGGCTCCTCCGCCTCCAGCCGGTCGCCCACCTTCCACAGTTCGACGTGGACCACGTCGCCGAGCTGCCGCTGGGCGTAGTCGGTGATGCCCACCCGGACCCGGCCGTTGCCGAGCTCGCGGACCCACTCGTGGTCCTTGGTGTACCTGAGATCCTGCGGGACGTTCGCCATGGGGTCCTCCGTGCTGCGGCCGCGTGGGCGCCGGTCGGCGCCCCCGTCGAGGGCGCTCCCGGGAAGACTCCTACAACCCTCTGGGCCGGGCCGGGGATTGTCACCCGACCGGGTGGGTCGCACGCGGAGGGGGCGGGGTCGGCCCCCAGGTCGGACGTCCGGGAGAATGCCACCGTGGATCTTGATCTGGCGCAGGTACGGGCCTTCGTCGCCGCCGCCGAGCACCTGCACTTCGGCCGGGCCGCACAGTCCCTCGCACTCACCCAGCAGGGCCTCTCCAAACGCGTCGCCCGCCTGGAGGCCACCCTCGGCACCCGGCTGTTCGACCGCACCCCCGCACACGTCCGGCTCACCCCCGCCGGGACACGCTTCCTCGAACCGGCCCGCGCGGCCCTGGCCGCCGGCACCGCGGCGACGGCCGCCGCACGACAGCAGGACCGCCCGATCCGGGTCGACGTCTGGGGCCACCTGTTCGACCCGCTGCGGACCGTCCGGGCGGCACTCGACGCCGACGGCGCGCCACCCGTCGAACTCGGCCGCGGACGCGACCTGCCCGGCGTCGCCGCCGCACTGCTGCGCGGCGAGATCGGCGCCGGACTCGGCCGCTTCCACCCGCTCGACGAGGGCCTCGACCGGGCGATCGCCCACCGCCCGGTCCGCCTGGAGCCGGTCGACGCGGTGCTCCCGGCCGGCCACCCGCACGCGGTCGCCGACCGGCTCCGCCCCGCCGACCTCGCCGACCTGCGCCTGCTCCTGCCCGCGGCCGCCGGCCGGCTGGACTTCCTCGGCGCCTTCGCCGCACGGTTCGGCGCGAAGGTCGAACCCGGCGGGACCAACCTCGGCCTCGGCCACCTGCTGGAACGGGTCCGGACCAGCGGCGACGGCTTCACCCTGCTGCCCGCCGAACTCCCGCTCACCCCGGGCCGCGGCATCGCGGCCGTGCCCCTCACCGACCCGACACCGCTCTACGCATGGTCGCTGCTCTGGCACCGCGACCGGCCAGACCCCGGCCTGCCGGCCCTGCTCCGCGCCTTCGCCGACACCGCCCGCCGCCATCGCTGGCTGGAGTACCGGCCCGGCCGCGACTGGCTCCCGGAGGCCTCCACCGGCAGCGCGCCGTCGGAGCCGGCGCCGCGACACCCGTACCCCGCCACCGGACCTTGACGCGCGGCCGCGAGCGGCCAAAGCTCTGGATGTGCGGCCCCGGCGGTCGCCCGTCCTCCGGCCGGAAGGGGCGCCAGCGTGCTCACCGCCTCCCTGCCCCCGTCCCCGGGGCTGCCGGCCGCCCTCGTCCCGCTGGTCGCGCTCGTCCCCGCGCTGACCTGCATGGTCGACATCTCGCGACACCCCGACACCCGCCGCTACCCGCCGCAGACCTGGCTGCTCATCTGCCTCCTCGGCAACCTCTTCGGCGTCGCCGCCTACCTGGTGTACGGCCGCAGCCTGCGCCGGTGACCCGTCCGGGGCACGATGCGGCGACGTCCGCCCGGAAGGCCGTCCGGAGGCCACTCCGGCCGGGGTGTGGAACCGTGGGACGGGGGGCCGGCCACCCCGCGGTGAGAGGAGCGGTCCATGTCGTCGAAGCGGCGTCGGAAGAAGAAGGCACGCGCCAGGCGCGGAGCGAACCACGGTCGTCGTCCACAGTGCTGAGCGCCTGCGGAGCGGTCACCGGCACCGGCCGGTGACCGCTCCGTCCGTGTGCGTCGACAACCGGCACGGCGGAGCGGACGGAAACCGACCTCGGCGACCACGTGCATGAGCCGTGCCGCCCGTACCCGGGTCAGGCCCCGGCGGCATCCGCCGGGACGGGGTCGCGGAGCGAGCCCGCCCACCCGGGGCCCGGGTCGACGACGGCGCACACCACCCTGGTCTGCGTCCGCACCACCACGGAGTTGCCCTGCGGCAGAAGGACGTCGACGGCCGCCGTGGCCGGCAGGTCCCGTCCGGCGGCGACATAGCCGCGGACCAGGGCGGCGCAGTCCGTTCGGGCCTGACGGTCCCAGTCGGCCGGGCTGCCGGCGATCAGGACGCCCAGGTCCGCGAAGCCGACCGCCTCGCCGTGGTGGGTGCGTGCGCACGGCACGGCCGTGACCTCGTGGGCGAGGAACGCATCGGCGGACTGCAGGCCGAAGCAGTCGCCCGCGCGGAGGTCGTAGCCGCTGACGGTCCTGACCCTGTCTTCACCCGAGGTGCCGGTGTCGACCACCAGGAACATCGCCGCCCACAGGGCGCTCAGGGCGATCCCCGCGACCGCGAAGGCCTGACCGCCCCGCTTCGACCGGCGGACCCGTACCAGGGCGACCACGCCCGCCACCAGGCCGACCGGCCACAGCGGGCCGATCAGCCCGGCGATCGCCGAGGCGAACGCCAGTCGGCTCCACGCCGGCCGAGCATCGGGATCCGGCTCCACCGACCGCTGCAGGAACGCGGCGAGTGCCGCCGAGCGGGTGTCGTCGGCGGACTGGCTGGAAGCCGGTGACCCGCCGGTGCCCTCGTCCGCGGCCGCCGTCATGACCCCTCCCGGGTTCCCTCTCCACTGCCCGGACCTGCTCCGCGTGGATCGGCGCGTAGTCGACCACACCCGCACCGGAGCCGTCCACGGAATATCGGCCTCGTTCGCGCACCGGACCACGGCCGCCGGCTCGTCCGTGGGGGATCATGGGCTGCGACCGGCAGCGGCGCAGTGGCGGGCCGGGGGAGCGCGCCTGAGGGGGAGCGGATGGCATGGGTGGCGGAGTGGGCGGCCGGACCGGAGGACAGCGGGCATCCGGCACCGGTGGCCGCCGTGGCGACAGCCGTCGTCGACGGGCGGCCGGTGGCGGCCAGCGCCGGCCAGGACGGCACCGTGCGGTGGTGGGACCCGGCGGCCGGCCGGGCGCTCGGCGGATTCGCCGTCGGCAGCCATCCGGCGATCGCGGTGGCCGTCGTCGCGGGCCGCCCGGTCGTCCTGACGGTCGGGGACTACGACCCGCGGTTCGTCCGCGACCCGCTGACCGGGGACTGCCTGTGGGCCCTGCCCGTCGACGACGCCACGGCGGTGGCGGTCTGCAGCCCGGCCGGCCGCCCGATCGCCGTCACCGGCCACGAGGACGGCACCACCCGCACCTGGGACCTCACCGACCACACCCCGCTCGGCCCGGTCCTCGGCGGCCACGGCCAGGCGGTGCACGCGATCGCGGTGACCGTCGTCGACGGCCGGCCCGTCGCGGCCACCTCCACCGGCATGGACGTCGACCAGAGCTGGGACCACGACGTCTTGGTCCGCGACCTGACGGACGGCCGGCTGCTCGCCCGCCTCCCGGCCGCGGCCACCGCAGCGGTCAACGCGGTCGCCCTCACCACCGCGAACGGCCGTGCCGTGCTCGCCACCGGCGACTGGCGCGGCGCCCTCCGCCTCTGGGACGTGCCCGCGGCCCGGGAGTTCGCACCCCGGCCCGCCTCCCACCACGGCATGTTCGGGGCGATGACCGTGGCGCAGTGGGCCGCCGGTCCCGTCCTCGCGACCGGCGGGGACGAAGGGACGCTGCGGCTCACCGATCTGACGACCCGTGGTCCGTCCGCCCCCGACCTGCGGTTGCCGCAGCCGGTGACCGCGCTCGCCGCCCTGCCCGGGGAACGCCTGCTCGCCGCCCACGGGTGTGAGGTCACCGTCCTCGTCCGCCGGCAGGAACCCCGGGTGACCCGGCCCGGGGGCGAGGGCAGCCGGGGTGAAGGCAGCCGGGGCGAGGGCAGCCAGGGTGAGGGGCGGCGGCATTACTAGGCGGCGGTACGTGGCCCGGGGCGTTCCCGGCGGCTACCGGATCTGGGACAACCGGGCACGCCGCTGGTGGGGAGACCTGTACGAGCACTGCCCGGACGACCTCCTCGGCGAGCTCAACGGGCCGGCCGACCCGGACCGTCTCACCGAGCTGATGCGGCGCTACCGCCGGCTCAAGCGCTGAGCCCGGAGTCAGGGGCGGTCCTGGAGGCCCGGGCCGGCGGCACCCGCACGCTCGGCGGCGCCCCCCGGGAGCAGCGGCCAGCCGTCCACCAGGAGGGTGGCGCGGTCCTGCGGGTCCCAGCCGCCGGCGAGCGCCGCGTCGAGGAAGGCCCGGGCCGTCCCGGGCTCGTGGAGGTTCACCATCGGGCTGTCCGCCGTCTCGACCGCGCCGGCCGGCATGAAGGCCTCCGCCACCATCCGGCCCGGCCCCGCCTCGAAGGCCAGCACGAGCCGCCCGGTGCCGCCCGGCCGACGCACCGTCAGCAGCGTCCGGCAGTGCCGTTCGTCGCCCTCGCCGCGGAGCGAGTGGTCGTGCCGGACCGACCAGACGTAGGTCTCCTCGCCGACGACCATCCGCCGCGCTGCCTCGTGCTTGCGCGCCATGGCGGCAGCCTAGCCAAACCGGTCGGCGTCACCGGCGCCGGCTGCGGTCGGGCCGCAGGGCCGTTCGGCGGGTCGGGTGTGCACTTTCGCAGCCTCGCTCGTTGGGTGGGTGTGGCGGAGAATGCGGGTGGTGGGCGACGGGCGGCGCCGATGGTGTGGGCGCTGGCGGTACGTGAGGGGCCGGAGGGCAGGTCGGCCGCGGAGGCGATCGTCGAGGTCGGCGAGGACTGGTACGGAGAACTCGTCCAGGACGCCCTGGACAGCGGGTTCATGCTGGCGGCCGGCAACCCGCCCACGACCACGGGCGTGGTGGAGGTCCGCGAAGGCTGGTTCGAGCGGCTGGTCCTGGTCGGCGGGCGTGGCGTCTGGGAGCCCCACCCGCCGGTGGCGGCCTCCCCGGTCTGGACGTCCGCCGCGGCCGAACCGACCGGCGTCCTGGTCCTCGTCGTCCCGCCCGGCACCTGGCCGCCCGGGCTGATGGGCCTCGACCCGCTCGAACAGGCCGAGGCCTTCGGACGGAGCCTGGAGGCGGCCCGACTCCAGGGCCTTGTGCTGCACGGAACGGCCGCGGTCGTCACCCACGGAGAGCCCTGAAGCCCGGGCCGGGCCGCCGGCCGGGCCGGGTGTGCCCTTTTGTGCGGTAAAGGCGCTGTGCGCCCGCTCGGGAGGGGCTACCGTCACATGAGGTGGACGCGCGCGGCGGACGATGGGGTGGCTTGGATGCTGACAGATCGTGATGCCGCCGACGTCCTCGTGCCCGTTCTGCCCGGCGCCCTGGCCTCGGGCGGCTCATGGATGTACTTGCATCTGAACTTGCATCTGAAGCGGCGCCGCGCCACTGACGGACCTCGGAATCCGCCACCGCCACCGGCGTGACCCATGCAGGTCCGAGCAGATCGCACCGCCGGTCAGGCGCAAGGCCAAAGGTTGTCCCGTACCGGCGATCGAGCGGGCGGCCTGCGGCCCAACCATGACCTGGCCCCGGGCCCAGGCCGCCCGCCGAGGACTGTTCCACACATCCGCCGCGGTCCGCCGGACCGTCTCAGCAGGCGAAAAGGGGCGGGCCGCGGCGGAGGTGGTACTGCCCGGTAGGTCGGCCGGCCGGAGGATCTGTACTTCTGGGGGGTCACCGGCGACCGAGCCACTCGGTGCCGGTGAGGGTGGCGTACACGACGACGTTGCCGAGGTAGCCGGTCGGCTTCGTGTAGCCGCCGCCGCAGGTGATCACCCGAAGTTCCGGCAGCCCGGAGGTGTTGCCGTAGACCTTGTCGTCGGGGAAGGCCTTCTTGTCGTAGACCTCGACCGCGTCGACGGTGAACACCGCCGTGCTGCCGTCGGCCCGGGTGACCTCGACGGTGCTCCCCTTGGGCAGGGCGCCGAGCCGGAAGAAGACGGCGGGACCGCTGCGGGTGTCCACGTGCCCGGTCGCGATGGCCGTGCCGGACGAGCCGGGGGAGGCGCCGCCGCGGTACCAGCCCGTGAGGTTCGGGCTGTCGGCGGACGGCGGTTGCAGTGCTCCGGCCGCGTCGAGGTCCAGTCCGGTCATCGGGGCGTCGACTCCGATGGCGGGGATCCGCAGCCGGACCGGGTCCGACGGCGGCAGCGGCCGGAGGGTCTCCGGCTCGGCAGGGGACGGCAGGGCGGGGGTCGAGGCGGAGGCGCTCGCCGGTGCGGTGGACGGCGGTGCGGTGGCCGGTGCAAGGGCCGGTGCGGTGGTGGTCGGGCTCTGGCTCGGGAAGGCCTGGGCGGCGGAGGGCTGCGGTGGCCGCTCGGGGTGCGTCCCCTGTCCGATCAGCAGGATCCCGGTCGCGAGCGCGCAGCCCAGCAGGAGGGCCGACGGGGTGGGCAGCCGTCCGGGGGCGGAGGTGTCGTGCCGGGTGTCCATGGTGATCGGGCCCTTCGTTCGCGCGGAAAGGCGGGACGGCCCGGCGCCCCGGACAGGTGCGTCCGGGGCGCCGGGCAGCGGGGCCGGCCGGTCAGGCCCGGCCGAGGAGCAGCCGGCGGCGGACCTTGACCGCACCGCCCGCCGCCGCACCGGCCAGCAGCACGCCGCCCAGCGCGACCCGGGCGCCGTCGGCGCCCGACGTGCCTCCGCCGCCGGCGGCGACCGCACCGCTGGGACGGCGGCTGATCTCGACGGTGTCCGTCACCTGGATCCGCGGCGGGCACTTCACCGTGACCTTGCTGCTGCCGGGCTCGGCGTCCGCGGGCACCTCGAAGGTGCCGACGAGGATGCCCGCGCGGTCGCCCTGGAAGAGGTGGAACTGGCCGCCGACCTCGGACTCGCCCTTGCCGTACGTCACATCCGGACCACAGGCCTCCGTGCTGACGGTGACGGTCGAGCCCGGGCTCGCGTTGCCGGGATCGATGCGGATCCCGGAGTCGTCGGCGGCCGCCGAGGGGGCCGACAGGGCGAGGGCGCCGAGAGCCAGGGCGGAACCGATGGCGGCGCGTGCAATCTGCATGGATGTCCTCCGACGGGCACGTGGTCGGGCGGTCTGCCGGGTGCGGTGCCGTGCCCTCAGCCCGAGGAAACCGACGGTCCGTCAGCGCGGTAGCCTGACGGACGGTCGGCCGGGCCGTCCGAGCGGGCGTGTCCCACGTCACCGATCGGCCGTTTGCGCAGGTGACGGCGGTGTGCGGCGGTCCGGACGGAAATCCCGGACGGGGGCGTCCAACGGGTGACGGGCCATCAGCAGGTTCGCGTCCGGGCCCGGGCTCCGGGGCCCCGCGGTCAGCGCTGTTCCGACGGCCCGGGAACGTGATGGGATGGTGCCGTGAGCCGCGCCGCCGAAGACACCAACCGCCGCATGCTCCGGGCCCGGGACGCCATGGACCGCCGGTACGCGCAGCCGCTCGACGTCCCGGCGCTGGCCCGGATCGCCCATGTGTCGCCGGCGCACTTCGCGCGCACCTTCCGGGCCGTGTTCGGCGAGACACCGCACCGCTACCTGCAGCGCCGCCGGGTCGAGCGGGCGATGTTCCTGCTGCGGGAGACCGACCGCAGCGTGACGGACATCTGCTTCGAGGTGGGCTTCGGCAGCCCGGGGACGTTCAGCCGCACCTTCCGCGACATCGTCGGCCGGTCGCCGCGGGAGTACCGCCGGGGCTCGGTGCCCGCGGACGTCCCGACCTGCTTCACGATGGCCTGGACGAGGCCGAGCGCCTGACCGGACGCACCGCCCGCGGCGGCTCCGACAGAGCAGTTCCGACAGAGTAGTCCGGGGGCCTTGAGACCCCACCCTGATGGGCCGAAAATCTGGGTGGGGCCGTCCAGTTGACGTCGATCTCGGCTTGGCGCTTTCGAGCCCGCGACAGAGTAGGACGGCGGGAGTCCATCGACAGGCACCCAGAAGTGTTTGCTTCGAGCACGCGTACTAGGCCGTGACCGGTGAGTCGTCTTTGGATCTTGGAACTGGATCGTCGTTCTTGATCGTTTGCTGGTCGTGGGGAGAGGCGATCTGACGAACGAGGAGTGGGCTCGACTGGAGCCGCATCTGCCGGCGAACGGTGGGCGCGGTGGGCAGTGGAGCGACCATCGCCGGGTGGTGAACGGGATCTACTTCCGGGAGCGCACCGGGGTGCCGTGGCGGGACCTTCCGGCGCGGTACGGGAACTGGAAGACCGTGTATGAGCGGCATCGCCGCTGGTCGGGGGACGGTACCTGGGACCGGGTGCTCAAGGCGCTCCAGGCCCGGGCCGACGCCGAGGAGCGTGTGGACTGGAGCCTGGTCGGCCTCGACTCGACCACGTGCCGGGCCCACCAGCACGCCGCGGGCGAGGCAAAGCGGGCTCACAGGCGCGATCCTCGACCAGCAGGCCGCAAAGCGCCTCGGCGCGGAGATCTTCGGTCGGCTCCTGACCGCCGGTGACGAATGATCCGGGTGATCACGATGCGTCCGCCACCGCCGCCACCCCAAGATCCGGGCAGCCCCGATGGCATGGTGGGCCTGCTGGTGGCGGTTGCCGCCGCAGCAGTGGTCTGCTGCGTGGGGTCCGCCCTGATCATCGCGGCGGCATCGGGAGTGCTCGCCGCGTGGCTCGGCAGCCCGTGGGTGATCGCCCTTGCCGCATCGGTCGCCGTCGCCGGCGTGTGGTGGCCGCGGCGGAGGCGGCGTCGGCGGAGGTGCTGTCCGCCGCCGCGCGCCTCGTTCTACAAGAGCGGCCATCGTGACCGCTCGCCTACAGGCGAGGAAGACTGTCCGCATGCGGGAGAACGAGAGCCACCTTGTTACTTTCGAGGAGTAGATGGGCACGACGTTGGACGGTGATCGGCAGCGTGGTCCGGAGCCAGCCCGATCGAGTGGTATCTCCGGAAAGACCCGGCTCCCGTTGGTGGCCGCGTCGGCCGTCACGGGCGGTCGTTGGTGTAGTCGAGCACCCAGGCCAGCGCCCCGCAGACGGCAAAGGCGAAGGTCCGGTCGGTGATCGTCGCGGTCCAGTCGTGGACCCGCCGCAGTGCGGCCCGTTCCTCGCTGCCGAGCTGGGCATCGTTCGGCCGGCCGCGTTCAAGGGTGTCGGCGTGGGTGATGGGGGCGGAGTGCAGGTGGCCGGCCGCCCACTGGACGGCGGCCAGCTCGCCGAGAACGCCCGGAGGCTGAGAGGGAGTCCGGATAGCCGGGTGATCGCCTCCTCGACCTCCACCAGGGTCCGGACGCCGATCCGAACAGGCTCGGGTGGTTGCTCAGCGGTCATGCGGTGCGCAGCCTCGGTGGTCTGGAGCCGGTAGGACTCGGTGCCGGTCTCGATCAGAGTGAAGCGGAACGTCAGCCAGCCGACGGTGGCCGCGCGGAAACCGTGACCAAGGACCACAGCATGGCGCGGCCAACCGGAGCATTCGATGACATTGGTCCGAAGGCGGCGTGTCGTACCGTCAGGCAGCATGAACTCCGTAGCAGCTGGCCGGGCCAGGGTCAGCATCATCGGCGCCGGACCCGGCGGGCTGACCTGCGCCCGCATCCTCCAGCCGCGCGGCAAGAGGTCACCGTCCATGACCGCGGCCCGGGCCCCGACGCCCGCAACCAGGGCGGCACCGTGGACCTGCACGCCGACAACGGCCCGATCGCCCTGCGCGAAGCCGGCGGTCTGGCCCGCTGTATCAGCGAGGATCGAGCTTGTCGACCGGTCGTTGGCCGCGGTGTTGTGTGGGTTCGTGGCAGGGGCCGGAGGCGGGTGCCTCCGGCCCTCGCGGTTGGTGGTTACGGCATCGGGGTGCGCCAGATGCCGCGGCCGTGGGTGGCTACGTAGACGGAGGTGCCGTCCGGGCTGGGGGTGAGGTAGACGGCGGCGGCGTTCGGCAGGTTGCCGCTGGCGGTGGGGTCGGTCAGGCCGAGCCGCTTCCAGTGGCCGAGGCCGTCGGCCTTGACGTCGTCGGTGAAGACGCCGAGGTCGGTGGCGACGACCAGGGTGCCGTCGGGGGCGATCAGGACCCGGTTGGCGGGGGCGTCGACGAGCTGGTCGGCCGCGCTGTCCGCGCCGGTGACGTCCTGCCAGGTGGTGCCGCCGTCGGTGGTCCGCCACAGGTGGCCGAAGCCGGCGCCGGGTCCTTCGTTCCAGTGCCGGGAGAAGCCGGAGACCGCGGCGTAGACGGTGGCTCCGGTCGGGTCGGCCGGGTCGATGGTGATGCCCTGGATGTAGCGGGCCGGGAACTGCGCGGGGAGGGCCAACTGGTGCCAGCTGCCACCGTAGTTGGTCATTATCCCGCGCCCGAAGGTGTCGCCGGGGTTGCAGGCTCCGCACCAGGCCGCCCACACGACGTGGTTGCCCGAGGCGTCGCGCTGCGAGGCGATCGCGCTGACCGAGCGGCCCGCGCCAGCGTCGGCGATCCGCTGCCAGTCGGCCCCGGAAGTGCTCTGCCAGGTCCGGGTGTTGGCGTAGACGTACTGACCGCCCGCGACCCAGTAGCCGGGGTCCTTGGCGTCCGCCGTGAACGGGGCGATGAAGCGGGCGTTCGGATCCCCGGGGTCGATCGAGGTGATGCCGGACGGGGTGCCGTCGTCGTTGGCCGTGTAACCGCAGTTGTTGGTCAGCGACATGGCGAGGTTGGTGTACTCGCCCACGGTCTGGCAGCCGTTGGCCGGGTTGACCAGCTGGTCGCCGCCGTCACCGCCGAACGGTGCGACCATCTCACCGCGCGGGTTGAGCTGTTCGGTGACCGGGGTGCCGGTGCCGGGGTAGGTGTAGCTGTAGGTGGCGCCGGTCGGCGTGGCGAGCGAGACGCCGTTGTCCTGGAGGCCGCCCCAAACGGCGTCGCCGCCGCTCGCGAGCCGGCCCACGCCCACCGAGTAGTACTGCAGGGTGCGCAGCGTGCCGCTCGCGTTGAGGTTGCGCCAGCCGGGCGCGGTCTGCGCGGTCGGGCGGGCGAAGACGCCGCCGTCGTTGCCCGCGTACACCTGCGGTGCGTGCCCGGGCCAGTTGGAGAAGGCGAGGGCGTGCTGGTCGGAGTGCATCACGTTGCCGTCGCAGGTGTCGGCGGACGGCTGGTAGCTGAAGCAGTCCAGGCCGAAGTTCCAGTACCGGCCGACGGTCTGCCAGTTGGTGCCGCCGTTGCGCGTCTCGTAGAGCTCTTCGAGGCCCAGGTAGACGTGGTTCGGGTCGGCCGGGTCGACCGCGAGGGACTGGTCGTACCAGGCCTGGGTGCCGGGCTGGTAGCCCGGGCCCATCACGGTCAGCTTCATCGCGGAGCCGCTGCCCGCCAGCTTGCTGGAGGTGGCGATCTGGTTGAACGGCCCGTTGACGTCACCGTTGTTGCTGACGAAGACGCCGGCCAGCATGGTGTACGGCGCCTGGGCGCCCGCGCTCTTGTTGTACAGCGCCGGCGACTCCAGTGCCACGTACAGCTTGCTGCCGTCGGCCGCGTACGCGAAGGTCGCGTTGCCGATGTCGCGGGGGTTGATCGCTCCCTGCGGATTGGCCAGGTGCCAGGTGGTGCCGGCGTCGTCGGAGTAGTAGAAGCCGTTGTACGAAGCCCCGCCGCGCCAGGCCACGTTGGCGAGCAGCCGCTTGCCGCCGGTGCCGGGCTGGACGACCAGGTCGTCCGCGATGTCGGCGTAGTACTGGCTGGTGCCGCAGGCCACGCCGGTGATGCCGACGCCCGCGCAGGGCGCGAGCACCTTCTGCCAGGTGGTGGAGGCCCCGGCGGTCAGCGCGCGGCGGTAGACGCCGTGCGAGGTGGCCGCGAAGGCGTAGCCCGCCTCGGGGTCGAAGCGCAGTTGGTGGATCGAGCTGTTGTCGAGCTCGCCCGCGCCCACGTGGTCCGACTCGGCGAACGCCGACTTCGACGGGTCGGCGAGCCGGTAGACGCCGCTGCCGAGGTAGTTGTCGAAGGCGGTGGTGGCCTCGCCGGTGCCGAGCCAGAGCGCGCCGTCGGGGGCGACCGCGAGGGAGCCGACGGAGAGGCTCGGGAGGTGGTCCGCGATCGGCGTCCAGGTGGCCCCGTCGTCGGTGGACCGGAAGACGCCGCCGTCGGCGCCGCCTGCGTAGAGCACGCCGCGGTGGGTCGGGTCGACGGCCAGCGCCGCGATCCGGCCGGTCGAATAGCCGCCTCCGCCACCGCCGTTGGAGGCGTTGTGGTCACGGTAGTGCGCCGCGTCCGTGTTGTACGGCTGGGTGGTGACCTCGGTGAAGGCGCCCTGGCGCACCGGCATTCCGAGGACGTGTTGCCAGGCCGCGCGGTAGGCGCCGGGCGCCACCGTTCCGCCGGGCGACAGCCGTGCGTCGTTGAAGGAGTCGATGGACTCCATCAGTTCGCCGGATTCCTCGCCGGCCTCGCGATGGTCGGGGCTGGTGCCGGTGGAGGTGCTGCCCGGGTCGGTCGCGCCCCAGGCCGAGATCGAGCCCGTCGACACGATCAGTACGACGGAAATCAGGGCGGCGGCAGGTCGGCCGCGCCACTTTCTGGAAGGTGAAGCCATGAACATCTCCGGTTCGTCGGGTGTCCGGCTGAGCGGCGGAACCCTACCGGAGTTGGGCGTGCGGCAATAGGGATCGGACGGGATCGGAGAGACGGGCGTGATGTCGGTCACGTTACCGGTGAGTGAAATTCGGAAACGTCGCACGTGGACGCGCATTGATGCCCAAATCATGCGCTTTCAACTTGCCATTCACTGAATTCAACTTGAGGTCGGGAATCTGGCAACTCAACAGCGATCTCCCGAAAATGTGGCGGATTCATTCCCCCGCACACCAGGAGTTCCAGGTGCCCCGACCGCGCCTCGGGTGGAGCAGACGACGACTTGCCGTCTGCGCCGCGCTGCCCGCCCTGCTGATCGCCGCCACGGCGACGTACGGCCTCGACCTCGACCGCTACCTCGACGGTGACCGCGAGGCGGTCTCCTGCGGACCGCTCCAAGGCGCGGAGCAGGACCACGACGCCGACGAGGAGGCCGAGCGCGAGGCCGAGGAGAAGGAGCGCGGCGCCGGAGGCGGCTGCGCCGGTGAGAGCAGGGAGATCCTCGCCGCGTCCGCCCAGTTCAACGCCGCCCGCACCGCGCCGGGCACCACGGTCAGCTCCGACGCGCTGCAGGCCGCCTTCACGGCTGCCACCGCGATGCCCTCGACCGGCGCCACCACCGCCTGGACGCAGGCCACCGGTACGCCGTACCAGTCGCAGAACTCGGCCTATTCCCAAGGGCCTTGGTGGGCCGGGCACGGCATCGTCTCCGGCCGGGCCACCGCGCTCGCCGCCGACGGCTCCACGGTGTACCTCGGCACGGCCGGCGGCGGCGTCTGGAAGACCGCGGACAAGGGCCAGACCTGGACCCCGCTGTTCGACAACCAGCCGTCGCTGTCGATCGGCGCGGTCGCCGTCAACCAGGCCGACCACTCGGTCTGGGTCGGCACCGGCGAGGGCAACTCCAACAGCGACAGCATCGGCGGCACCGGCCTCTACCGCTCGACCGACGGCGGCCAGACCTGGACCGCGGCCGGCACCGGCCTCACCAACACCCTGGTCACGCACATCGAGTTCGCGGGCACCAAGGTCTACGCCTCCACCAGCCGGGGCCTGGTCCGGCACGACGCCGCCACCACCGACGGCGCGTGGGAGAACGTGCTCAAGCCGGACCCCAACCCGGGCAACTCGCCGTACCGCGACTCGTGGATCAGCGACGTCCGCACGCAGCCCGGCAGCAACGGCCAGACCATGGTGGCCGTGGTCGGCTGGCGCGGTGGCACCCAGGCCGGCGACCTCGCCTACAACGGCATCTACTACTCCGTCCAGGGCGGCAACGCAGGCACTTGGTTCAAGGCCAACCCCACCGGTGACCTGACGGCCGCCCAGATCGGCCGCACCACGCTCGGCTTCACCTCGAACGGCGGCAAGCTCTACGCGGTCGTCGAGGACCCGACCACCGTCACGCTGGCCGGCGTCTACGTCTCCGCCAACGGCGACCCGAACGGCCCGTGGAAGCGGCTGGCCGACAGCGCCGCCCTCAAGGCAGCCGGCGCGACCGCCGGCACCGTCGGCGGCCAGGCCTGGTACGACGAGTACCTGACCATCGACCCGGCCGACGACTCCCACATCTACGTGGGCCTGGAGGACCTGTACGAGACCTCCGACTCCGGCACCAGCTGGACCGCCATCGGCCCGTACTGGTGGACCTCCGCCTTCAGCTGCTACAGCACCGTCCCGTCGCAGTTCACCTGCCCCACCACCACCCACCCCGACCACCACGCCGCCGTGGTCGCCCCCGACAGCACCACCTACTTCGGCAGCGACGGCGGCGTCTACTCGCGCTCCTCGGCGCTGCGCAAGCAGGTCGGCGGCTTCAACGACCTCAACGCGGGCCTGCGCACCCTGCAGTACTACGGCGGCCAGGCCGGCAAGAACACCGCTGGCACCGGCGACTACTTCTGGGGCGGCCTCCAGGACAACGGCTACTCGGTGAGCGTCCCCGGCGACCCGGCGATGTACGAGCCCAAGGGCGGCGACGGCTTCGGCGTCATCGTTGCACCGCAGGACGGCCGCTACACCGTCGCCGAGTACACCAACATGGCCCTCGCCCGGACCAGCGACGGCGGCCACACCTGGTACTCGATCACCCCCAACTGCTCCAACTACCGCCCGACCAAGGGCGTCTGCGAAAACGAAGGCCGCTTCGTCGCCCCGTTCACGGCCGACGTCGCCAACATCCAGCACTGGGTGGCCGGCGGACGCTACATCTGGGACAACCAGAGCAAGGGCTGGGCCACCAACTGCTCCGGCACCCGCTGCGACTGGAAGAACGTCCGCGACCTGGGCGCCGGCAACGCCGCCACCGCCGTGACCGCCAACGGCACCACCATCTACGCCGGTTGGTGCGGCACCGGCAACGGCTGCAACCCGGGCGGCACCTCGCCGTTCGTCTCCGGCATCGACACCAACTACGGCGGCACCTGGCACCGCATCCAGGCGCCCAACCTGCCCAACCGCCTGGTCACCGCGCTCTCCGTCGACCAGGCCGACGCGGCGCACGTCATCGCCACCTACGGCTCCTACAGCCGGCACTGGATCGACGGCGCCGGCGTGGGACACGTCTTCGAGTCCCACGACGGCGGCGCCACCTGGACCGACATCACCGGCAACCTGCCCGACACCCCGGTGAACGCGGTCAAGATCGGGCTCGGCTCCCTCATCGTCGGCACCGACGTCGGCGTCTTCACGGCCAACCCGAGCACGCCGTCGAGCTGGTACACCCTCGGTAGCGGCCTGCCCAACGTGCCGATCGCCGACATCTCGATAGCCCCCGACAGCTCGTACGTCCTGGTCTCCACCCACGGTCGCGGCGCGTGGACCTGGAAGCTGCCCCCGGTCACCACGGCCTGACGCGGTAGCGAATCGGGCGGCCGGCGAAGGGCGCCGGCCGCCCGCCCCACAGCACGAAGGAGAACCAATCCCATGCGCAAGCGCCTGATCCTGAGCGCCGCCGCCGTCCTCGCCCTGGTCGGCGGCGGGGCCACCACGTACGCGCTGCTCGGAGACGGCGGCAGCGCCACGCCGCACGCCCCTGCCTGGACGCGGCCGCTCTCCGCCGACCAGGTGGCGCCGAGCGCCGGCGCCACCGTCACCGCCTCTGCGTCCACGTCCGTCCCCACCGCGTCGCCGACCTTCGCACAGGGCGCCGTCCGGCAGTCGAGCGCGCCCGTGCCGAGCGCGTCCGCCGCCGCGAGCCGCGACACCGACCACGGCGTCGACGCCGAACCCGACCGGTTTCCCCCCGGTCCGGGCCCCACCGACAACCCGGGCCCGACGGGCGCCGGGGTACCCACCCCGGTCCCCGGCCGCACGCTCCCCTTCCCCTCGGTGGGCGGCCACTGACGTCCGGGTTGTGATCGGATGGCGAACGGGAGCGTGTCAGAAAGTTCGTGCAAGTCCGTGATCTGAGCACCTGGCCGAGGCCCGGCCCCCGGGCCTTGGCCGGCCGGAACGGACAGACCATGATGAGCGACAGGGAAGGGCCGGCCGCCGAGCCGGTCGATGAGGGCTTGGTGGACGAGCTCGTCGAGCGGTTGATGAACCGCGCCGATGCCTCAGGTGCGGCCCTGCTGGGCGAGGGCGGGCTGCTGACCCGGGTGACCCGGGCCGTGCTGGAACGGGCCCTGGACGCCGAGATGACCGAGTACCTCGGCTACGAGAAGCACGATCCGGCCGGTCGCGGATCGGGCAACGGCCTCGTGGGGGAGGGCTTCGATGTCGGCGGCCGCGAGGACGACTCTGTGGGGTCGTAGCCGGAAACGTCGGCGGTGACCTCGGCTGCGGCGGCGAGCCAGTGGGCCGCGGCGACGGCGGCTGCGGTGGGGTCGATCGCGGAGAACAGCTCGACGGGGTCGAAGGGGTCCTGCTGGAGGAGCTGATCGGCCGCGGATACTTGGACGGGGGATGCGTCCTCGCGGCTGAGGAGGACGGCCTGCTGGGCACGGCCGGTGAGGTTGCCGAGTTCGGCGCTCTCCACGGCGGCGAGCTCGAGGGTGACCTCGGCGAGGACGGCCTTCGTCAGGGCTTCGTCGTCGAGGTCGTGGAGAGCGCGTCCGACGCGGTGGGCGGACTCGATCAGGCGGCTGTACAAGACCACTCGCGCCGCCGTGGGGGAGATGCGGCTTGGTGATCGCGTCGGCGACCTCGCCGAAGGCCTTGCGTTCCTGCTCGCGGCGCCAGCTCGGTGTTGGGCTCCAGGGAGCCGGCGGCACTGGCGGGGCGGGTGTAGGCGCGCCACGCGGCGTCGGACAGCTGGGTGAGCGCGCGGGCCAGGCTCAGGAGCGTGGAGGTGTCGGCGCTCGCAGGGAGAGCGGCGATGCGGGTGGCGAGGTCGCCCTCGCCGCATCCCCAGGCGGCGAGCAGCTCGCGTCGGGCGGGGTCGACGCAGTACCGCGTCATGGGCTGTACCTCCGGTTCGGCTCCTGTATGCCTGTCGCGGCACCCCGGCCATTCTGACGCACCGCCAGATTGCTGATGGTGCGTTCGTGGCCGCCGATGCGGGGACGGCGCTGGTGAGCCTGCGCGGGACCATCGACACCGCCAGGGCCGATCAGGTCGCCCACCGTCTGCGCGCCGCTCTGCGAGGCGCGCCCGCGTGGATCGAGATCGACCTCGTCCGGGTCCCGCACATCACCCCGCGCGGCAGCACCGCCCTGCTCGCCCTCGCGCCCAGGCTGCCCGGCAGACCGGCCCGCGGGCCGCCCCGCAGCCCCGCGTGGCCCTGCGCGCCGTCGGACTCGACCGCCTCGCCACCTTCCCGATCGACGAGCCACCCCGCACCGGTGCCAATCCGGCGTGAGGTGTCCAGGCCCGCGGGTCAGCCGGTCAGCAGCGGCAGCACCACCGCGCACACCGCCAGCAGCACCAGCGCGCCGCCGCGGTTGAGCCGCCCGCCGGCGAGCAGCATCCACGCCAGCACTCCGGTCAGCGTCATCGCGGTCAGCACGGAGCCCCCGACCCCGGGCACTTTCCCCGCTGCGGTGGCCGGTGTGGCGAGGGCGATGGTCGCGCCGCCCGCGAGGCTGTTGACCAGGTTGCTGCCCAGCAGGTTGCCCACCAGCAGTTCCGAGGCGCCGCGCCGGTGCGCCTGCAGTGAGGTGACCAGCTCGGGCAGCGACGTGCCGAGTGCCACGAGCGTGAACCCGATGACCGCCTGCGACACCCCCATCCGGTCGGCGATCACTGTCGCGTTGCCGACCAGCAACTGCGCGCCGCCCAGGGTGCCCAGCAGACCGACGGCGGTCCGCAGGGACTCCCTCACCAGGGACGCCTGCTCGCCGACCACGGGCACCGCCATGATGCTGGGCCCGCCGAGGCGGGCGGTCCGCAGCTGCGCCAGCAGCGCCAGGACCAGCAGAGTCGCCAGCACCGTCCCCTCGGAGCGACCGAGCCCGCCGCCGACCAGGACTGCGAAGAGACCGACGGCGCCGACCGACAGCGGGCCAAGTGTGCGCACCACGCGCGGCTCGGCGACCACGGGAGCGATGACTCCGACCAGCCCCAGGACCAGGGTGACGTTCAGGATCTTCGAGCCGACCAGGTTGCCGACCGCGAGCCCCGTCTCGCCGCGCCCGGCCGCGAAGCCGGAGACCGCGAGCTCCGGCAGGCTCGTGCCGATGCCGACGACAACCACGCCGACGAACGCCGGGGACAGGCCCAGCCGCTCCGCGATCCGCGCCGCACCCACCACCAGCTGGTCCGCGCACCACGCCAGCACCACCAGACCCGCCAGCACGAGCACCACCGCAAACGCCACAGCCGCCCCCCACGTTGCACCGGCCCCCTGCCGTGCGCGCAGGGCAGCGTACAGAGCGCACACGCATCGCTCCAGGGCCAAAGTCTTAACCACTCCTTGACGCGCTACTGGCGGGTTATTGACGTACTGTTCTGGCCTGGTGTGCCGGGAAGTCTGGTCGGCGATGGAATCCGTCTCTTCCCGGAAAGGGTCCTGCCGTGACCTTCCCCAAGACCGCCGCACCCAGCGCCGCGCCGCCGATCCCGGTCGCGCGCGGGCCGCGCCGCTCGGTGCTGTTCTTCGCCTTCGCGTTCGCCGTGATCGCCGACCCGGTCTCATCCGTCGCGTACGCGATCGAGGCCGCCCTGCACGCACTGCACGGCGACCTGGGACTGCTGCTGCCCACCATGAGCCTGGTGGTCGGCTTGGTCGTGGTCGTGACCGCGAACTACTGGCAGCTGGTCCGGCGTTTCCCCAAGGGCGGCGGCGCCGCCGCAGCGGCCGGGCGGGCGTTCGGGGCGCGGTGGACGTTCCTGCCGATCGGCGCGCTCGTCGTGGACTTCGTGCTGACCATCGGTATCTCCATCGCCGCGGCGGCGAGCGCGATGATCGCCCTGTTCCCGGGCCTTGCGCCGGTCCGCATCCCGCTCGCTCTGGTGCTGCTGGTGGTCGTGGCGGGGCTGACCTGGTTCGGGCACGGCGGGCGGCTGCTGTTCGCGGTGATGACCGTGGTGTTCGTCCTGGCCGCCGTTGCCGTGGTGGTGCTCGGCTTCGCCTCCCCGCACAGCATCGGCACCGCGCCCGCCCACACCGACCCGGGCCGCTCCGGGGTCTTCGCCGTCGTCCTCGCGTTCCCCGTCGCCATGGCGCTCGCGACCGGCATCGAAGCCCCCTCCACGGCGATCGCGCAGCTCGGCCAGCTCGACGACACCCACCGGCGCCGCTTCGGCCGCGGCACGCTCGCCCTGCTGCTGGTCATCGTCGGCGGCCTGACCCTCGCCCTGACCGCCCTCGCCGTGAAGCTCCACATCGGCCTGCCCGGTGCCGACTCCACCCAGATCGCCGACATCGCCCACGCAGCCGCCGGCCCCGGCTGGCTCTACGGCGCCTTCCAGCTCACCAGCTCTTTGCTGCTGCTCGCCGCCGCCAGCTCTTCCTTCCAGGCCGGACCCGGCCTCCTCAAGGCCCTCGCCGGCACCGACGAGCGCCCCGGCGTGCTGCCGCCGGTCCTCGGCCGCACCAACAAGCACCACACCCCGTACTGGTCGGTCGTGGTCTACCTGGCCGCCGCCGCGGTGATCATCGTCGCCGCCGCCGGCCAGGAGCAGGAGCTGGTCCTCTTCTACGCCGTGTCGGTGTTCGTCAGCTTCCTGGTCGGCCTGCTCGCCATGACCCGCTTCGCCCGAACCGAACGCAAGCCGCTGCTCGCTGCCGTCAACGCCGCCGCCGCCGGAGCCGTCGCGTTCACCCTGCTGGTCAACCTGCTGCGCGGCTGGCCGATCCTCTCCCTCGTCGCCACCCTTCTCATCGGCGGCGGCTTGTTCGTCCGCTGGATACGCGCGGGCAGCCCCAGCGGCATCGAGGACGTCGAGGCCCACGCCGAAGCCGACTGAACCAAAAGTCGGTTCTGTCGAAGATCTTGTGATCAGGGTGGGTCCTGCCGAACCTCGATAAGCAAGGCCCTGCTGTGATCAGCGGATCTTGACAGACCCGCAGGTGAATGTGGCTGTCTCAAGGAACTCTGGCGTCAGACGGACCTTGGTCATCATGTCCGCGAGGGCGAAGGCCGTGGCCACTGACTGGTCGGTCTCCGGCTCTTCGGTGCCGAAGTGGAAGCCGACGCGGCGCATCGTCTCCAGTTGGTCATCGGGGGTGCTGCCCCAGCGGGAATCGGGGAACATCGGCTCGAAGACCATGCGCATCGTGGCGTCCTCGGCCCAGAGGAATGAGTCCACGCCGTTGATGTTGCAGAAGTGCGAGATCCAGGTGGTTCCTGCGGAGGCTGGCAAAGCCCGTTCCTCGCTGACACCGAGATAGCCGTTCGGCTCGATCATCAGGGTCCATGAGCCGATGCCGGTCATCGCGATCAGCTGCTGCGTGTCGCCCAGGTTGTAGGCGGCCTCGACGACTGCTGTCGCTCCGGTCAGCGCGGGGTGTTCTTCTCCATTGAGGCGTTGCAGCAGCTCGGAGGGCGCGAGGTCGTTCACGAGCGTGAAGCAGTACGCCTCGGCCAGGTCTGGGAATCTGTCCTCGAACCACAGGTAGTCAGCAGCAGTCACCGTCATGGCGCAGATCCTCGCCCATGCGTCCGACAGCGCGGCGCGAGGGGTGCGATCGTGTGATCGGGAGTGGACTGGGTCAGGACGCGAGGAGTATGCGCCGGCGGAGCAGGTCGAGGTTGGCGCGGCCATAGCCCTTGCGCTTGAGGAGCTTGATTCGTGTGACATGGCCTTCGACATGGCCCGAGCTCCAGGTACTGGTCAGTCCGGCGACGACGGCGTCCTGGTCGCGGCGGAGGCCGGCGACGAGGGAGTGGAGGGCGGGTAGGTCGTCGGCGAGGACTCGGGTCATCCACTGGGGCAGCAGGTCGCCGCGTCGGTCGTGGAGCACGGCGGCGAAGTCACGGAGTGCCCAGCCGCGGCATCGAGGTGCGGACAGGCGGCCCGGATCTCCTTGAGCTCCTGAGCATCGCCGGCGCTGAGGCGGGCTGGGTCGGTCATGATCCAGCGGACCACTCGGCGGGGCCTCGGGACGGGCCGCGATGCCGCCGGGAGGCCGTGTTGCTTGGCTTCCCGAAGGTAGCGGCGGACGGTCTGAATGCCTCCGGGAAAGCCGAGCTCCCGGAGTTCACGGTGGAGCAGGGGGATGTCGTGACAGCCCTCCTTCCAGCGTTGGTGCAGGTGGGGCTTGTACTCGTCGAGGATGGACTGCCGGTCGACCGCCTTGACGAGCAGCTCGTCGATTCCGCCAGCGCGGGGCGAAGCGGCGCACGGTGGAATGGTCTAGCCGTAGCTCCCGGCCGATCGCGGCCAGCGACTTGCCCTCGGCCAGTCGTTTCTGCACCGCCGTGTAGCGTTCCCTGGTGCGGGCGACCAGGCGCCTCGGGTGGCCGAGGACATCGCGTATCCCGTCTGGAGGGTTGAAGGGCCGGGCGGCATCGTCGGCCGGGCCCGGCTCTTCGGGCCGTCGTGGCGAACGCGGAACGGATGCAGGTGTGGTGTGAGCCGACGGTCTTCTCGACTGCCTCCGCCAGGTTTCGCCAGAGGTGCCAGCCGTCGGCTACCTGGACGGCTTGCGGTGCGCCGGTGCTGGCACCTTCTGCGTAGGCACCGGCCCGGTCCCCGCAGATGATCTCGACCTCAGGGTGCTCGGCCAGCCAGGTGGCCAGGGGTTCGGCCTCCCGGCCCGGCAGCACGTCGATCGGTCGACGTGCCTCCATGTCCACCAGCACGGTGGCATACGAGTCGCCTTTGCGTAGTGCGAAGTCATCAACCCCAAGCACTCGCACTGGAGTTGCTGGAGGATCGGGCATTGGGCGAAGCAGTCGAAGCAGGGTGTCCTTCGCGACGCGGATGCCCAGCAGTGCGGCAAGGCGTGCACCGGGACGGCTGGCGAGCGTGCAGGCGATGGACAGCAGGGCCGACCGAAGCAGCGGGGTCTTGCGCGCGTGCGGGGTGGCCAGCCCCTCGATCTGCTCGGCGAACGTCACCGCAGCGCAGGCGGGGTTCAGGCATCGGAAGCGGCGGACCAGCAGTTCGACGACCACAGGCCGGCCCCCGATCGCCGCATCTGCCAGACGACGGACATGGCGACCGTGCACGCGCCGCGATGATCTCCGGCACCGCGGGCACACACCATCAGTCGCACGCGCATGGGCGTGCAAGACGATCTCGGCTGCCGACTGCTGTACGAACTCGACTACAACAGCAGACAAATGGGGAAGAACAGCCTCAATACTTCGCGAACCACACCAGTGACAGCTCGTCAGGTCACCCGGCGGACACGGGTCCGATCACAAGATCTTCGACAGAGCCTGAAAGTCCCCGTCGACCTCGACGACGAGTGGTTCCTGCCCGAGGGAGTACAGGAAGGAGACCTCGTGTGCGACAGGAAACGCTTGTCGTACCGTGCGACCAGCTGGCCGTGGTCGGTGACGACGTAGAGGCTGTTGTGAGGCCGGTTCGGCGGCGTGAGCGGGTGAACCGATCCGAACACCGTCCACAGGCCGAGTTCTCCGGCGAGCGCGGTGATCGACTCCGCTTCCTCGCGCAGGACGTCCCACGCGGCACGGCTCCAGTCGGCCGGGACCAACTCGTCGGCCGACCGCCATCACGTGCTTGCTGGGATAGGTGATCGCCCCTTCCGGGATGGTCGAGCTAGGCCGTGTCCGGGGTATCGTCATTCGTCGAGCCAGAGTCGGATGGCTGCGACGGTGACAGTGCCGTGAAGGACGTAGGCGCGCTTGTCATATCGTGTCGCCACCGCTCGGAAGACCTTCAACCTGTTGATCAGCCGCTCGACTTCGTCGCGGCGCTTGTACGCGGCCCGGTCGAACGCCGGCGGACGCCCTCCGGCCGATCCGCGGGCCAAACGGCGCCCGACCTGGTCCTTCTTCTCGGGGATGCTGGCCCGGATCTGACGTCCGCGCAGGTAGACGCGGATGCGGCGGCAGCTGTAGGCCCGGTCCGCGCTCAGCTGGTCTGGCCGGGTCCGCGGATGGCCGCCTCCTTCACGCGGGACCCTGATCTCGGCCATGACCTCCTCGAACACCACGCTGTCGTGGGTCTGCCCCGGCGTGACCAGGAGGCCCAGCGGCCGGCGCCCACCCTCACCAGCCAGGTGGATCTTCGTCGTCAGGCCTCCGCGGGAGCGCCCGAGCCCCTCATCGGCCCGGTGCCGCGTCGGCACTGTCCCCTTTGCGGCCGGCCTTCGGCGCTGCCTTCCGAGCGCCCGCGGCGTGCTGGTGGGCCCGGCACGTGGTCGAGTCGAGGCCGACCAGGCTCCAGTCCACACGCTCCTCGGCGTCGGCCCGGGCCTGGAGCGCCTTGAGCACCCGGTCCCAGGTACCGTCCCCCGACCAGCGGCGATGCCGCTCATACACGGTCTTCCAGTTCCCGTACCGCGCCGGAAGGTCCCGCCACGGCACCCCGGTGCGCTCCCGGAAGTAGATCCCGTTCACCACCCGGCGATGGTCGCTCCACTGCCCACCGCGCCCACCGTTCGCCGGCAGATGCGGCTCCAGTCGAGCCCACTCCTCGTTCGTCAGATCGCCTCTCCCCACGACCAGCAAACGATCAAGAACGACGATCCAGTTCCAAGATCCAAAGACGATTCACCGGACACGGCCTAGCAGTTTCGGATAAGAAATCGCCGGGCCCGGCCACTAGCGTGGTTCCCATGTTCACCTCCATCACGCACTCGCAGATCTACGTCCTCGACCAGGACGAGGCCCTCGACTTCTACGTCGGCAAGCTCGGCCTGGCGGTCGCCGCCGACGTCGACCTGGGATTCATGCGCTGGCTGACCGTCAACGTCCCGGGCCACCCGGACCGACAGATCCTGCTGGAGAAGCCCGGCCCGCCGGCGATGTCCGAGGAGACGGCGCAGCAGGTCCGCGAACTCGTCACCAAGGGCGCGACGGGCGGCTCGCTGATCTTCAGCACCGACGACTGCCGCAAGACCTACGAGACGCTGCTCGGCCGCGGCGTCGAGTTCACCGAGGAGCCCACCGACCGCCCGTACGGGATCGACTGCGGGCTGCGCGACCCCTTCGGCAACAACATCCGCTTCACCCAGCCGAAGGCCTGAAGCGGAGCCCGCGCCCGCATGCTGCTGCTGAGGGAGCTGGGACCGGACGACTGGCCGCTCTGGCGGGATCTGCGGCTGGCCGCGCTGGCCGAGGCGCCGCACGCCTTCACCTCCCGGCTCGCGGACTGGGACCGGACGGCCGAGGAACGCTGGCGGGCCCGGCTCGACCTGCCGGGCAGCCACCACCTGGCGGCGCTGCTGGACGGCCGCCCGGTGGGCCTGGCCAGCGGCATGCCCGGCGGTCCCGGCGCCGTCGAACTCCGGTCGCTGTGGGTGGCGCCCGAGGGCCGCGGTCGCGGGGTCGGCGACCTGCTGATCACCGGGGTCGAGCGCTGGGCCGCGGCATCGGGCGCCACCGTGCTGAACCTCGCGGTGCTGCCCGGCAACACCGCCGCGCTCGCCCTTTACCGCCGCCACGGGTTCGTCGACGCCGACGAACCCGGCCGCCCGCTGCCGGACGGCACGGCCCGCGAGCACCTGATGCGAAAGCCCCTGCCGCCGGACCGCCGCGTCCCGTGACGGGCACGGTCGTCCGGCGACCGAGGACGGCGTCACCGGTGTGCCCGTCCCGAGCTCGGCGGTGGCTCCGGCGTGCCGGGCCCGGTGCGGTCAGCCCGTGGTGCCGGAGGCCGCGGGCAGGCCGGCCGCAACCTGCTGCCACACGGGGTCGAGCGCGACGGCGGTCAGCTGCGCGGTGTCCAGCACGGGGGCGTCGCGGGTCGGGCCCTCCGCGCGGGTGGGAGGGCCGGGGATGTTGCTCGACGCGACGGTCACCAGGGTGCCGTCCGCGCCGAGCAGGTCGACCTGCCAACGCTGCTCGCCGCCGGCCGCGGCCTTCGGGCGGTTCACCGTCAGCACGGCGCCGTCCGGCCGGGGCGTCACCGTGCAGGTGGGCGTCTTCGTGGGGGGAGGGCAGAAGCTCCGCTCCGACGCGTTCCCCGGCGGGTCGCGGATGACCTCGACGGTGACGCTCCCCTCGCCCCGCGCGTCGGTGACGCTGAAACCGGCCATGGCGTGTGGCAGCAGGCGGCCCGGGCCCGTCGTCGCCTCGGAGCCCGGGCCCAGCGGCTTGCTCAGTGCCAGGCCGGCGGGCAGCCGGGCGCGGAACAGCTCCAGCATCCGGGCCCCGGTGACCGGTGCGGGGGTGGTGGGCGCGGCCGGGGATGCGGGCCGGGCGGAGGTGCCCGCGGGTCCGGTCGCCGAACCGGTCGGCGCCGGGCCCGCGACGGTGGCCGCCGGCCTCTGGTGGATCGTCAGCGCTCCCGCCCCGGCGAACAGGGCGACCGCGGCGGCTCCGGCGACGACGGTCCGGCGACGCCTGCGGCGCTGCCCGAGCCGCTGCGCGCCGACCGCCATGGACTCGACGGACGGGGGCGCTGCGGCATCGACGGCCTGCCGCAGGGCATGGCTGAGCTGGTCTTCGAACGGCATGGGGAGTGCTCGGCTTCCTCGAGAAGTGCTGCGGTGACGGCTAACCTGCGGCGTGCTCGGCGAAGCTGTCGCCGAGCAGGTCCCGCATCCGGTTCAGTGCACGGTGGGCGCGCGAGCGGACGGCCGTGGAGCTGAGCTGCAGCGCCGCCGAGGTCTCCTCGATGCTGCGGTCCTCCCAGTACCGCAGCACGAGCACGGCGCGGTCGGAAGGCGACATGGCCTGCAGCGCCTGCATCAGGGTCACCCGCAGGGCGGGATCGGCGTCGGTGACCGACGTGTCCGGGAGTTCGTGCGCCGTCCGCTCGGTGCTGCTGCGCCGCCGGCGGTGCGACAGGAAGGTGTTGACGAGCACCGTCTGGACGTAGCCGGCCGGGTTCTCCATACGGGCGACCCGCCGCCAGCGGACGTATATCCGGCTCAGCGCCTCCTGGGCGAGGTCCTCGGCGAGGTGCCGGTCTCCGCCGGTGAGCAGGTACGCCGTGTGGAAGAGATGGCTGCCCCGGGCCGAGGCGAACTCCAGGAAGTCGGCCGGCCCGGCAGCCGTCCGACCGGTCGTCGGTGAGTGGTCCATGCCTGGCTAACGCGGTGGGACGGCGCCCGTGTTGCAGGGCGTCACCACATTTGTTCGAGCCGAACGCATCGCCCCGCCATCCCGGGGGGTGCCGGTGCGGCGGGGCGGTGCCACCCGGGCACGGCCCCACGTCTTTCGTGCTTTCACCGATTCAGGAGTTCGGCGAAGCGGTCCAGCGCGAGATCGGTGCGGTGGCGGTCGCCGGTGGCTGTGAGATCGAACAGCAGACCCCGGACAACGGCCATGACCACCGTGGGTGTGACGGTGTCGTCAGGACCGGTGGAGACGTCGCGGAACGTGGCACCGAGAGTGTCGAACCAGTCCGTGATCGCCTGGCCCTGGTCGGGGTAGTTGTCGGGGTGGACCAGGCCGTCGGCGTGCACCTCGAAGAACAGCCGGACGAACGGCGCACGTTCGTCTGCGCTGATCCACGCCCAGATGCCACGCAGCCGCTCCTGCACGGAGCCCGTCCTCGGCGGAAGGTGCTCGGCCAGGCGCACCGCGCCTCGGCGACGGGCCTCGGCGAGGACCGTCGCGACCAACTCCTGTTTGCTGCCGAAGTCGTAGAGCAGCATCCGTGGGCTGGTGTCGAGGGCCTCGGCCAGTGGTCGCAGGCTCAGCCCGGCCAAGCCGTGCGCCAGCACATAGTCGGTCGCCCGCGCCAGAGTGCGCTCGCGACGGGTGGGATCTGCGGGTCGCCCCACGGTGGATCTCCTCGCGGCGAATCGAAGTTGACACGGTGTCAGTGAGTATATGGTACGACTGTTTCAACAACGAGGGGAGACCACCATGCACACCGTGGACCGAGCACTCGTCCTGGGCCCCGGAGGTCACGTCGGCACGGCCTGGATGGCCGGACTGGCCTACGGGTTGCGCCGCGACGGCGTGGATCTGGGCGAGGCCGACCTGATCGTCGGGACGTCGGCCGGCGCGATCGTCGGAGCGATACTCGCCACCGGGCAGGACCCGGGGCGGCTCGCGACTTCGGCTCGCCCGGCCACTCACAGCCTCAAGGCGGACCCCGGGCGGACGGGCGAGGTGTTCGCCGTACTCGGCGACCGCAGCCTGGAACCGGGCGAGGCCAGGCGTCGCGTCGGCCGCCTCGCGCTCGACGGCACCGACCCCCAGGCCGAGGAGGCGCTGATCGCGGGGCGCGCCGCCTTGCTCGGTGCGGACACGTGGCCGGAGCGACGACTGCTGATCACCGCCGTTTGCGCAACCACCGGTGAGCCCGTGCTGTGGGACCGCGACAGCGGTGTGCCGTTGGTGCACGCGGTGGCGGCGAGCAGCGCCTTCCCCGGGGCCGCGCCGCCCGTTGCCGTCAACGGCAGGCGATACATGGACGGTGCACTGCGGGCGGGCACCAACGCCGATCTCGCGGCCGGGGCCCGCACCCTGGTCGTGGTCGAGCCGATGGCCCACCTGTTTCCCCGCGAGCCGCTCAACCAGCAGTTGGCGGCCGTCGGGGCGGACGCGGTGGTGACCATCGGCCCCGACCCGGCGTCGGTGCACGCTTTCGGCTCGGACCTGGCCGACCTGGCAGCCTGGGAACCGGCCTACCGGGCGGGTCTTCGCCAGGCAGGCGAGGTCGGCGCGCAACTCCGCTCCACGTGGAGGACGGAAGCCGACGCGGGCTGACCGCCGATCAGGTCAGGCCGACCGCTCGGACGGCCCGGCGCCGAACGTGACCCTCCGTGATCACCAAAACCTGTGCCTGAACTGCTGCCGGGGTCGGCGGGCTGATGCAGCCGCTCCACGTCCTGACTGCATGCCAGGCCGGCGGGCCGGCGGGCCGGAGGCGGAGGGTGGGGAGAGCCCCCGGGCGGGGGTGGAGCCGGCACCAGCACGGACCCGGGTGCCGGCCGGATCGTCCCGGACCGCCCCGCCGCGAAGACTTCTCGGCATGCGAATCGCCCACTTCACCGCCGCCGCCACCGCGGTCCTCGCCCTCGTCACCACCGTCCCGGCCGCGACCGCCGCCGCGCCGGGCGCCGCAGCGGCCGCCCGGCCGGCCGCGCTCTCCTGGGGCCCCTGCGCCGACACCGCCGCCGACGCCCGCCAGCAGTGCGCCACGCTCGCCGTGCCACTGGACCACGGCGATCCGAACGGTCCGCAGCTGAACCTCGCCGTCTCCCGGATCACCGCCGCCCGCCCCGACCGGCGCCGCGGCGTCCTGCTCATGGTCCCCGGCGGGCCCGGAAACCCGGGGCTCAACGGCCCCACCGGCGCCGCGCGGCGGCTGCCGCAGTCCGTCCTCGACCAGTACGACCTGGTCGGCTTCGACCCGCGCGGCGTCGGCCGCAGCACCCCCGTCGACTGCGGGCTCGCCCACGAGGACCTGTCGATGACCACCCTGCTGCCCTGGCCCGCCCCCGACGGCTCCATCACCGGCAACCTCGCCGCCGCCCGGCGCATCGCCGACGCCTGTACCCGCAACGGCGGGCCCGTACTGCGCAGCATCAGCACCCGGAACGAGGCCCGCGACATGGACCGCATCCGGCAGGCCCTCGGCGAACGCCGGATCTCCGCCTGGGGCGTCTCCTACGGCACCTACGCCGGCGCCGTCTACGCCACCATGTTCCCCGACCGCACCGACCGCATCGTGCTCGACAGCAACGACGACCCCGACCCGCGCCGCGTCGAGCGCGGCTGGCTTGCGGCCTACGCCACCGGCGCCGAGGACCGGTTCCCGGACTTCGCCGCCTGGGCCTCCGACCCCGGCCACCCGGAGCACCGGCTGGCCGACACCCCGCAGCAGGTCCGCGAGCTGTTCCTCCGGCTCGCCGCGAAGCTGGACACCGCCCCGCTGCCCTGGCCCGGCGCCAACCCGGCCCGCCTGGACGGCAACACGCTCCGCGCGGCGATGCTCGACACCCTCTACGACGACGCCCGCTTCCCCCGGCTCGCCGGGCTGATGCTCGCCGCCGACGGCCGGGCCGCGCTGCCCCCGGCCGCCACCCCGCCGGACGCCGCGATGCAGAACACCGTCGCGGTCTCCGTCGGCACCCTGTGCAACGACGTCCGCTGGCCCCGCTCCGCCGACGGCTACGCCCGCGCCGTCGCGGCCGACCGGACCGCGCACCCGCTCACCGCCGGCATGCCGGTGAACGTCATGCCCTGCGCCTTCTGGCCCTCGGACCCGGCCGAGCCGCCGACCGAGGTCACCTCCGAGGGGCCGTCGAACATCCTGATGGTGCAGAACCTGCGCGACCCCGCCACGCCCTACCGCGGCGCCCTCCGGCTGCGCGCCGCCCTCGGCGACCGGGCCCGCCTGGTGAGCGTCGACTCGGGCGGCCACGACGCCTACGCCGCCCACGGCAACGCCTGCGGCGACCGGCTGGTGACCAGCTTCCTGGTCGACGGCCGGCGGCCCGCACACGACACCCTCTGCCCGGCCGAGCACTGACCCCGCCGCCGACCCCGCGCCGCCCCGCCCGCCGCCACGGGCGGGGCGCACCCCCGGGGAGGCGGTTGCACCAGGTGCGCACCGCAGCGGCCCGGCCGGCCGTCCCGCCCGCCGCGCCGGATCGGGCCGCGCCGCGCTGGGTCGACGGTACGTCACCGAGCATGTCGTGTACGCGTCTTCCCCTTCGGCGTTCTTGCTGCCACGCTGTGTGGGTTTGCCGACACAGGGAGGTCCCTTGTTACGTCTGTCGACCCTGGCCGTGGCGCTCACCAGCGCGCTCGCCCTCGTCACCGGTGCGGCCGCCACAGTCTCGGCCGCGAGGGTACAGGCTGCGACGGCCAAGGTGGAACCGGTCAACTGGACGCCGTGCAACCCCGATCCGTCCAAGCCCGACCCCAAGATCTACGACTGCGCCGTCTACCCCGTCCCGCTCGACTACGCGAACCCGTCCGGCGAGAAGATCGGCATCGCGATGATGCGCCGCCGGGCCGGCGACCCCGCCAAGCGGATCGGCTCGCTCTTCCTCAACCCCGGCGGCCCCGGCGGCAGCGGATACCTGTGGGCCACCACCACCCGCTTCGAACCGCGGGTCACCGACAGCTTCGACCTGGTCGGCTTCGACCCCCGCGGCGTGGCGAGGAGCAACCCGCTGCGCTGCTTCACCACCGACGAGGACGCCGCCGCCGTCTTCGACCGCATGGTCGGCGTCCCCGTCACCCCGGCCGAGATCGACGCCACCCTCGCCGCCGACAAGGACTACACCGACGCCTGCGCGCGCAATGCCGGCGAGCTCGTCAAGCACATGTCCACCATGAACGTCGTCCGCGACCTCGACCGGATGCGCCAGGCCGTCGGCGACGCCAAACTCACCTACGCCGGCTTCTCCTACGGCACCCTGATCGGCGCCACCTACGCCAACATGTACCCGGACAGGACCCGCGCACTGATCATCGACGGCAACGTCGACCCGCAACTGCGCCTGCAGAACGGCCTCGAGTACGACCGGCAGCGCGCCACCGGGTTCGAACTCGCCCTCGGCGAGTTCCTGAAGCGCTGCCAGACCGCCGGGGCACCGCGCTGCGCCTTCGCCGCGCCGGACACCCGCGCCAAGTTCGATGCCCTCCGCGACCACCTGCGCACCGCCCCGGTCGCCCTGCCGGACGGCTCCACCGTCACCCTGTCCACCTTCACCAGCCAGGTCGCCAACGCCCTGTACGCCCAGAGCCGCCAGGCACCGCTGGCACGCTCGCTGGAGGCCCTGGACCAGGTGGTCAACCCCCGGCAGACCCTCGGCGCGCCCGCCGCCACCGGCGACGCGAAGCTGCTGGCCGTGCTCGCCCGGGCGGCCCTGCGCGAGGCCCCGGCGGACACTCCGTACAGCTCCGACGACTCCTACTACGGCGTCAACTGCCAGGACAAGCCGTTCCCGCCGGCCCCGAAGCTCTTCCCGCTGGTGGCCCGCGCCTGGGAGCTGGAGTCGCCGACCTTCGGCCGCTACCAGGCCTTCGACGCGCCGCCGTGCGCGACCTGGCCCGCACCGGCCCTCTGGTCCGAGCGCTACACCGGCCCGTGGAACCACCGGACCGCCACCCCGGTCATGGTGATCGGCAACACCTACGACCCGGCCACCCGGTACGCCTTCGCCCAGCGCATGCAGCGGGAGCTGGGCAACGCCGTCCTGGTCACCGTGGACGTCGTCGAGCACTGCGCGGTCGGCCGCAGCGCCGCACTCAACGCGCTGGTCACCTCGTACCTGGTGGACCGCGCCGCACCCCGGCCGGGGCAGCTCCTCAAGCCGGACGCCGACCCGTTCCCGGCGTGACCGTCCGGCGGCACTGACCGTCCGGAGGCACTGACCACCGTGTGAACGTCCGCGGTCCGGTCGGCGGGCACCGCCCGCCGGCCGGACCCGGTGACGGCCGGTCAGGAGAACAGTTCGGAGGCGGTCACCGCGCGCAGTCCGCGGGCCTCGATGTCCCGCAGGATGTCCGGCAGCGCGAGCACCGTGCCGTGGTGGCCGAAGTGGAGGCTCACCACGGATCCGGGCCGGATCCGGTCCATGACGTTCCTGCGGACGGCCGCCGGACCGGGATCGGTGTAGTCGAGCGAATCCACGTCGTACCCGAGGCAGTGCTCGTACCCGGCGCGGCGGGCCTGCGCCGTCAGCGTCGGCGTGCAGTACTCGGCCTGGGACGGGCGCAGCCAGCGGCCCCTCGAACCGGTGAGGCGCTCCAGCCGCTCCGCGCAGCCCGCGATCTCCGCGTAGGCCGCGTCCGCGCCCATCGCGGAGATGTTGCGGTGCGTCAGGGTGTGGTTGCCCAGCTCGTGACCGGCGTCCAGGATCCGGCGGGCGATGTCCGGCTGCTCGTCCAGCCAGGTGCCGACCGCCAGCACGGTGATCCGCGCCCCGGCCGCGGCGGCCCCGGCGAGCAGCGCCTCCGCGACGTCCGCGCCGCCCTGGCCGTGGAAGGTCAGCGCCACCCGGTCGCCGTCCCGCGGCCCCGACGACACCTGGAACGGCAGATCGGCGGGCAGCGCCTTCGCCGAGGCCGGCCCCGACGGACTCGCGGTCGGCGACGGCCGGACAGGTGAGGACGGGACAGGTGAGGGCGGGGGCGAAGGCGCGGCGGTGGTGGAACGCGGCCGCGCTCCGCACGCCGCGACGGCCGCACCGACCGCGCCGAGCCCCGCTGCACGCAAGAGGCCGCGACGGCCGATCGGAGTCACGGTCGCGACGCTACGGCCTCCCCGGCGAACCGCCACCCGCGGACCGTACCCGCCGACTGCCCGCACTCCCGCACCCGCCCGCGACCCGGACGCGACCCGGCCCCGGACCAGGGTGGGATCCCGCCCGGGTCGCCCTGGGCCGGCCGAGTGAAGGGCCGCCCGAGTGACGCGGTCAGGACGGGCGGACCGTCCGGGGGCCGGCGACGTGGGCGCCGAGGGCGGTGACGCGGCTGCGGAGGCCGCGGTCCGCGGTGACCACCAGGCAGCGGCGGTGCGGGGCGTCGGCCAGGGCGGTGGCGACGGTGTCGACGATCCGGTCGTCGCCGCTGCCGGGCGCGGACTCGACGCGGACCTGCGGCAGGGCGGCGATGCCGCGGGCCGCGCCCTCGACGACGAGGACCACCTCCAGCGGGCCGGTGCGGACCCAGTCGGGCAGGTCGGCGCGGTCGCCCAGGCCGTGCTCGGCGAGCGGCACCAGGGCGTCGCGCAGCCGCTCGGCCGCGCCGCGGCGGTCCCGCCACCACCCGTCGGGGACCGAACCCACCACATTGGCGGCGTCCACCACCAGCAGCGGCACACCCGCCGCCGGCCCGCCCTCGTCGTACTCGCCCATGACGGCCAAGCCTGCCACTCCGCCGCCGGGCGGGACGCCTCTGACGACGCGGCAGCAGGGCCCGTACCGCGCCCGCCCGTGTCGCGCCTGGCGGGCCCCGGCGGTTTGATGAAGCCATGGAGCTCGAGCCAGATCCCGCCGCCGCGTACACCGACGAACTGCTCGCCCTCGTCGGCGGCCTGCAGCGGCCGGCCGCCGACGCCTTCGTCCGGCGGGTGTTCGAGGGCGGCGCGGCCCACGGGGCCCGGACGGCACTGGCCAACGTCGCCGCCGCGGAGAACGAGAAGGACGCGCAGATCAGGCGCCTCGGCGAGCGGCTGGTGGCCCTGGGGGAGGACCCGCTCGCGGTGGCCCGCCTGCTGCGCGGCGCGTAGCAGGCGGGCCGTCCCGGCCGGTGCGGTCAGCCCGCCGGGTCCAGCCAGGACTCGCCGTTCGGCAGCAGGGCGTCGGCCTCCTTGGGCCCCCAGGTGCCCCTGGCGTAGGGGTGGACGGGGACGGCGTCGCCGAGGATCGGGTCGACGATCCGCCACGCGGCCTCGACGGTGTCCTGGCGGGCGAACAGCCACCGGTCGCCGTCGAGGGCCGCGCCGATCAGCCGGTCGTATGGCCGCATGTCCGATCCGGGCCGCTCGCTGAAGGTCAGCTCCTCGTGCTCGGGCTCCCAGCCGCCGCCGGGCTTCTTGCCGGCCAGGGTCAGCACCACCTGGGTCTCCGGCCAGACCCGGAAGCGCAGCGTGTTGGTGGCGGGCGCCGGGCGGAGGCCGAACACGTCGTGCGGCGCCCGCCGGAAGCGGATCGTGACCTCGGTGGCGGTGACCGGCAGGCACTTGCCGGCGCGGATCACGATCGGCACGTCGGCCCACCGCCAGGAGTCGGAGGCGAGGCGGATCGCCGCGTACGTCTCGACCGTGGATCCTGCGGCGACGCCGTCGACGTCGAGGTACCCCTCGTACTGGCCGCGCACCACGGTATCGGGGGTGAGCGGGCGCAGCGAGGAGACGATCTGGGCCTTGGAGTCCCGCCAGGCCTGCAGGCCGCGGCCGGTCGGCGGGTCGGCGAGCACGGTGGCGAGGACCTGCAGCATGTGGTTCTGGACGACGTCCCGGACGGCGCCGGTGCGGTCGTAGAACCGGCCGCGGTCGGCCACGTCGAAGGCCTCGGCCATGGTGATCTGCACGGACTCGACGTGGGTGCGGTTGAGCAGCGGCTCGAGCACCGAGTTCGCGAACCGTGCGAACAGCACGTTCTCCACCGGGTCGAGCCCGAGCCAGTGGTCGACCCGGTAGATCGCGTCCTCGGTGAAGTACTCGTGCATGGTGGCGTTGAGCGCGCGGGCGCTGTCGAGGTCGGTGCCGAACGGCTTCTCCACCATGATCCTGGCGTTCTCGGCCCGGCCGGCGGTGG
Source organism: Streptomyces sp. TLI_235 (assembly GCA_002300355.1). Classification (NCBI taxonomy): domain Bacteria; kingdom Bacillati; phylum Actinomycetota; class Actinomycetes; order Kitasatosporales; family Streptomycetaceae; genus Streptomyces; species Streptomyces sp. TLI_235. The sequence continues at coordinate 45,583 of NSGV01000002.1, read as the reverse complement.
CGATGCCTTGGGCGATCCGGCCGAACAGCGGCGGCGGCACCTCCAGGTAGTACAGCGCCCGCTGCCCGGGCCCCATGGCGTCGGACATGGCGGCGTAGGTGGCGTCGTCGTCGAGGTCCCCGTCGACGTAGCGCAGCAGGCCCAGCAGCTTCACGGCCGCCGGGCTGCCCGGGTCCATGCCGTTGAGGGTGAGGGAGGCCTCGGCGTAGGCGCGGAACGGCTCCAGGCCCCAGCCGGCCTTGGCTACGCCGACCACCGGGACGTCCAGGACGCCGCGCTCGACGAGGCCCACCAGGGCGGGGAAGGTTTCCAGCTTGGCGAGGTCGCCGGTCGCGCCGAAGATCACCAGCGCGTCCACCTGTCGTGTCGTCATCTCCGGTTCTCCTGCTCTCGGGAGACGGTCGGGGACGGGCCTCTGCGGTGCCGGGTGGACGAGGTGGCGCCCCGGGGTGCGGCGGCCGCCGGCCCCGGTACGGAGGCCCGGCACGTGCGCGCGGCCGTGGGAGACCTGTCAGGTGCAAGCTACAACGGGGCCGGGCGGGCGGCACCCCGTGCTGCTGTTGCGGGCCGACGCCGTCCGTGCTGCGGCGGCGGCCCCGGCAGGTTCGGCCGGGACCGCCGCCCTCCCCCGCGGTGTCAGCAGGACACGGTGCCCCGGCGCAGCGCGTGGCCGGAGGTGTTGCTGTCGTCGGCCCAGTACACCGGCTTGGTACCGGCGACGCACTCGTCGGCCCCGGCCAGGGCGAAGCCCTCGTTGTTGATGTCCGCCATGCCGCTCGGGCGGTTGTAGACCGCGGTGGTGGCGAACACGCCGGAGGCGTCGACCTGCATCGTCCGGTGCTGGCCGTTGCAGGTGTCCTCGCAGACCACCCACAGGCGCGAGGCCTGCGGCTCCCACTGCACCTCCATCACCCCGGCCATCCCGCTGCTGATCGAGGCGACCCGGGTGAAAGCGCCCGAGTCCTGCAGGACGTAGCCGTGGACACTGCCGGTGCCCTCGACACCGACGAAGAACACACCGCCGGTGTGCGCGCCGTACCCGGCCGGGTCGTACGCGGCGCCCGTCGAGCCGTCCTTGAACCCGGCCGCGGTCAGCGCGGTGTCCGGGACCCAGGTGATGCCCTCGAAGCCGAGGTTGGAGCCCACCGACGCCAGGTCCGCGGTCAGGTTCCACTCGCGGGTGGAGGTCAGCGAGGTGCCGGTGCCGCCGACGTCGTAGCGCAGCACCGAGAGCCGGCTGGTGCCGGACGCGTCGCCGTTGCGCTCGCTCGCGACGAACACACCGCCCGCGGCGCCCGCGCCGGTGACCGTGACACCCTCGCTGTCAGGGGTGCCGGCGCCGCCCGGGAAGCGCAGCGTCTTGCCCGAGGTCCAGCCGTTGGCGGTGTCCGGCGTCCAGCCGCCGGAGCCGTTCGGGACGAGCCGCCACAGCTTCCCGGAGTTCTGCGCGCCCCACAGCACGCCGCCCTCCTGGTACAGGCCGCTCAGGTCCGAGCCGAAGACGTTGGAGGCGTCGGCCGTGGCGACCGAGCTGCCGCCCGGCCACGCCGCAGGGCTGCCCCCGCCTCCGCAGCTGTTCGCCGCACCCAGGGTCAGCGCCGCCGACCCGAACGCGCCCGTGCCGTCCGGGCAGCGCGACCAGGACGGTGCGGAGTGGCTGCTCCAGGTGAAGCTGTCGACCAGCGTGCTGCCGTTCGGCAGGTACAGCCGCGCCTTGTCGGAGGAGCCCAGGCCGAACGCGTTGTGGACGTCGAACGCCCGGAACCCGCCCGCCGCCAGCACCGTCCCCGAGGCGATCGTGTAGTTCGAGCCGTTGTTGTCGTCCTTGAGGATCCAGCCCGACACGTCGACGGCGGCCGTGCCCTTGTTGTAGAGCTCGATCGAGTCGTTGACGCTTCCGGTGGTCACCACCTCGTTGATCCGGATGTCGTCCGACGCGGCGGCCTGCGCCGACGGCGCGGCGAGCGTACCGACGGCCAGCACCGGGCCGGCGACGGCGACGAGGAAGACACGGAGGCTGCGGCGCCACCGGGGCATGCGGGGAGCGGTCACGATGTCCGTCCTGGGGTCGATCTGACAGGCCGGCACCACGGTCCCGAGCCGGACCGAACGCCCGCCCTCCGACAGGCGAGTGCGCTGTGAACACCGGACGAACCGGAGCCGTGGCCACCGCCCCGCCCGGCCGGGGTTCCCGTCCTCCCGTCGATTCTCGCTCCCGGCCACGGGGAAGGCATGACGGCAGGCGGCCGACCCGACCAGCCGCCCGAACGGACACCCGGCCCCGCCGGGCAGGGGAGCACAGTGTGACCGGACCCACCCACCAACCGCCCGCCGAACCCGCGGACACCGCCCGGACGGACCCCCTCGTCCGGCTCTCCCTGGAGCAGCTCCGGCAGCGCACCAGCATGAAGTGGCGCGCCCACCCGGAGGACGTCCTGCCGCTCTGGGTCGCGGAGATGGACGTCCCGCTCGCCCCCGCCGTCACCGAGGCACTGCGCGCCGCCGTCGACCTCGGCGACACCGGGTACCCGCACGGCACCGGCTACGCGGAGTCCCTCGCGGCCTTCGCCGCCGAACGCTGGTCGTGGGACGGCCTGCGGGTCGAGCACACCGCCCTCGTACCGGACGTTATGCTGGGCATCGTCGAGACACTCCGCCTGGTCACCGGCCCCGGCGACGCCGTCGTCGTCTGCCCGCCCGTCTACCCTCCGTTCTACGCCTTCGTCGGCCACGACGGCCGCGAGATCGTCGAGGCACCGCTCGGCCCCGACCTGCGGCTCGACCTCGCCGCCCTCGACGAGGCCTTCCGCCGAGCCCGGCGCGGCGGCCGACGCGCCGCGTTCCTGATGAGCAACCCGCACAACCCCACCGGCACCGTGCACACCCGCGCCGAACTGGAGGCGGTCGCGGTGCTCGCCCGCGAGCACGGCGTCCGGGTGGTCTCCGACGAGATCCACGCCCCGCTGGTGCTGCCCGGCGCCGTCTTCACCCCGTTCCTCGCCGTGCCGGGCGCCGAGAACGGCTTCATCCTGACCTCCGCGTCAAAGGCCTGGAACCTCGCCGGCCTCAAGGCCGCCCTCGCCGTCGCCGGACCGGAGGCCGCCGACGACCTGCGCCGCATGCCCGAGGAGGTCGGCCACGGCCCCAGCCACCTGGGCGTCATCGCCCACACCGCGGCCTTCCGCGACGGCACCCGGTGGCTCGACGACCTGCTGACCGGGCTCGCCGCCAACCGCACCCTGCTCGGCCGGCTCGTCGCCGAACACCTCCCCGGTGTCCGGTACCTCCCGCCCGAGGGCACCTACCTCGCCTGGCTGGACTTCACCGACCTCGGCCTGCACGACGGCGAACCCCAGGCCGGCCCCGGCGTGGTGGGCGAACTCGCCGGCCCGGCGAAGATGTTCCTCGACGACGCCCGGGTCGCCCTCAGCTCCGGCCACGTCTTCGGCACCGGCGGCGCCGGATGCGTCCGGCTCAACTTCGCGACCCCGCCGGTCGTCCTGCGCGAGGCACTCCGCCGCATGGGCGACGCCCTGCGGATGGCAGGCTGACCCCGGAACCGCGAACGGAAGGGGCCAACCGATGGGACGGGCACGGATACGGATCGAGCCGTGGACGGACGCCGACCTCGAGCTGCTGCGCCGGGTCAACACCCCGGCGATGAAGAAGCACGTCGGCGGCCCGGAGACCGAGGAACGGCTCCTGCTGCGCCACCGCCGCTACCTGGACTTCGTCCCCGCGGGACTGGGCTGCATGTACCGCGTCGTGCTGCTGCCCGAGGGCGAGCCCGTCGGCACGGTCGGCTACGGCACCCGGACCTGGCAGGGCCAGACGGTGTACGAGATGGGCTGGAACATCCTGCCGCCGTACCAGGGCCGGGGCCTCGCGGTCGCCGCCGCCCGGGCCGCCGTCGCGGCCGCCCGTACCGACGGCCGCCGCCGCCACCTGCACGCCTTCCCGTCCGTCGGCAACCCGGCCTCCAACGCGGTCTGCGCCAGGGCCGGCTTCACCCTCCTCGGCGAGACCGACTTCGAGTTCCCGCCCGGCACCTGGATGCGCAGCCACGACTGGCGCGTGGACCTCACGGCGCCCGCGGCCGGGAAGCCCGAGGACGACGCCCCGCAGGGCTGAACTCCCGCCGCCGGGCGGCCAGGTGTGGGAGCGGGCCGGTCGGTCCGGTCGCCGTCGAAAGCGAGAGCCTCGGATGCCCAGGTGTGCTCGACCCCGTGGTGCGGGGCGGCGGCGCTCGACCGGCCGTCAGCCGCGCGGGACGGTGAAGTCCCGCAGACGGGCGGTGTTTGGCGCGGTGCTCCGCCAGGGGCCGGCGAGGTCGAGCACGGCGATGGCACTGGTGGGGAACTTGGTCTGCAACCGGTCCATGGCATCGCCGCCGGTGCCGGCGGCCAGCAGCTCGACCAGGTCCTGCACCCCGGGCTGGTGGCCGACCAGCAGGGCGGTGCCCACGGCCGGATCCAGACCGCGGACGACCTCGACCAGTTCCTCCGCGTCGGCGGCGTAGATCCGCTCGTCGAAGACCACGGGCGGCACCGCCTCCCACGCGGCCGCGGCCAGCTCGAACGTCTGCCGGGTCCGCAGCGAGGGCGAGCACACCACGGCGCCCGGCACCAGCCCCCGCGCGGCCAGCCACTGCCCGGCGACCGGCGCGTCCCGCAGCCCCCGCGGCCCGAGCGGTCGACGGAGGTCCGGCACACCGTCCGGCCAGGCGGACTTAGCGTGCCGCAGCACGACCAGGGTGCGGGGTTCGGATCCACTCACACCCCGCATCCTCCCGCGCTCCCGCGGCGGAGCGCCACCGCCTCGCCGGACGGCACGGTCTCGCGGCTGCGGCTCATCGGCAGACGTTCAGCGGCAGGGGTCCAGAACGGTGGCCTCGAAGTCGGCGAACTCCCGGGCGGCTGCCGGTGCGGCCGGAAAGCACCGGTCAGCGGCACCGGTCGCGTGCGTACGGTAGCGGGCCGGGCCGGTAGCCGGCCGTTACCGCCCCCGCCGTTCGGCGGGGGAGTGACCCGCCGGTCGGGGAGGGCAAACCCGCCGGTCGGCGGGTGGAGTTCCGGCCGAGCGGTGGATGCTCGGGGCCCTGACAGAATGATCGGATGATCAGACAGCGCGGCAAGGAGGTCTGACGGTGCGTCGCCTGAGCTCCCTGGCCGTACCGGAACTGGCCGACGGCACCGTGGTGCTCCGACGGCCCGAGGTTGCGGACGCCGCGACCGTCCTGGCCGGCACCCGCGACCCGCTGGTCCGCGAGTTCATGCAGGGGGTGATCCCCCATCAGGACCTCGACGCCGCGGCGCGCTGGCTCACCGACGTCCCGGCACGCCTCTGGGCACTGGACCGGGCGGCGTACTTCACCGTGGCCGCGGCGGAGGACGGCCGCGCCGTCGGCTGGGCCGAACTCGTCGACCTGCGTCCCGGGGAGGGCGCCGCGGAGGCCGCCGTGTGGCTGCTGCCCGAGGCGCGCAGTCTCAGGACGGCCACGTCGGCGCTGCGCCTGCTCTGCCGCTTCGGCTTCGAGCAGCTCGGACTGGGCCGGATTGACGCGTACGCTGCGGCAGATAACATGCCTGTTCAGGTAGTTGGTGCCTATATCGGATTCCGCCGCGCCGGATTCCGTCCGGGACTGTTCCGCAGTTCGCGGACGCACGCGCTGCACGACGCCGTACACGCGACGCTGGTGCCCGAGGACCTGTGCTGACGCACGGTCGCGAGCACGCGGGGTACCGCATGGCACGCACGACGACGGGGTGGCCCGTCGAGAGGGAGGGGACCCTGATGTCGGGGGGAGCTGTTTCGCCGTCCACGGAGACGGTGCCCGGGGAGGGCTCGGGAGTACTGCGGTTCACCGCGCCCGCCGACGGCCCGGCGGGCGGCCGGATCGACCTCGTGGTCGAGGCGACCGGAGCGTTCCGGGTCGAGCGCGTCGCGGCCGGTGGCCGCGCGTTCAGAAGCGGTCGTATCGACCCGGTCTTTCTGACGCGGGTCTTGAAAGCGCTCTCATCCGCCGCGCCGGGAAACGCGCAGGTGGAGGCCGGTGTCGACGCCGGTTCGACACCCGGGCGTCGCCTGGTGGCCACCGGAACACCACCGGGCGGTGACGCCGTGTGGGACGACGCCGCAGGCGTCCCCGTCCCCGGTATCGCCCGGGCCCTGGAGGTCCTCGTCGCCCAGGCCCTCGACCCCGCCGCCGCGGGCCTGCTGCCCGCCGCAGTCGTCCACCTCGACCAGCCGGAGCCGGCTCCCGCCGGAGAGACCGACGGCGCGGGCCGACCGGCCGCCGCCGTCGGCTCCGTCGGCGGCCGCCCGGCGTACGCGCTCGCCAGGCCCGGCGAGGGCTTCGGCCTGACCGCACTCGAGGACGCCGCCGCGCTCGGCGGCTCCGGCACCGACGCCGGCGTGCTGCCCACGGCGGTGGCCCTCGGCTCGGCACAGGGCCGCGAACTCTTCGCGGTCGGCGGCGAGGACGGCGCCGTCCAGGTCTGGGACGCCGTCAGCGGCGACCTCCTGCACGGCACCGCCGGCGGCGAGGGCGCCCAGGTGGTCTCCGCCGCCCAGGTGCACGGCGTGCCACTGGCCTTCTCCGCCGGACGCGCCGGGGAGATCCGTGCCTGGCACACCGCGGACGGCCGCGGACTCGGGCTGCTGCCGGTCGCCGGCGCCGGCGCCGACGCGCTCTGCCACGCCCGCTGCGCCGACCTCGACCTGCTCGCCGCCGGCGGTGCCGACGGCCTCATCCGGGTCTGGGACACCGCCACCGGCGAACAGTTGCACCTCCTGGTCGGCCACACCGACCGGGTCACCGCGCTCGCCGTCCTCGCCCTCGGCAACCAGGCGGTCCTCGCCTCGGCCGGCGCCGACGGCACCGCCCGCCTCTGGGACCTCGCCACCGGGCAGCCCGTCGCCGTCCTCACCGGCCACTCCGCTTCCGTCACCGGCCTGGCCTTCCTGCGGTCGGACGGCGACCCGCTGCTCGCCTCCTGCTCGCTCGACGGCACCCTCCGCCTGTGGGACGTCTACACCGGAACGGCCGTCGACGGCCGCCCCTCCCGGCAGGGCTGGCTCACCTCGCTGGCCGCGCTGCGCCTCGACGGCCGCCCGCTGCTCGCCGTCGGCGACGAGCACGGCGCCGTCGTGCTCTGGGACCCGGCCGGCTTCACCCGGGTCGCTGACCTCCTGGCACCGCCCGGCGGCCACCCCGTCAACGCGCTCACCGTCCTCGAGCAGGACGGCCGCCCGCGGCTGGCCGTCGGCCACGGGGACGGCACCGTCCGGCTCCTCGACGCGGCCGGCGGCGCCCAGCTGTGGGCGGCGGGCCCCGACGGCGGCGCGGTCACCTCCATGGCCCTCTGCCCCGCGGACGAGCAGCCGCTGCTGGTCTGCGGCACCGCGGCCGGCGCCGTGCGCTGCCTCGACGCCCGGACCGGCACGGACCTCCCGCTGCCGACCCCGCACACCGGCCCGGTGTCCGTCCTCGCCTTCTGCCCGCCCGTCGAGGACTCGCCGGCACTGCTGGTCTCCGCGGGCGAGGACGGCACGGTGCGGGTCCGCGACGCGCTCGGCGGCGCCCAGCTGCGGCGTTTCACCGCCGACCCCGACGGCGTCACGGCGCTCGCCGCCGCTGCCGTGGCGGGCCGTCAGACCGTCGCCACCGGCGGGCCCGCCGGCCGGGTCGGCCTGTGGGACGCCGCCGACGGCCGACCGCTGCTCGAACTCGCAGGTGTGGCCGGACCGGTGGAGGTGCTGGCCTTCGGGCTGGTCGGCGGCCGCGAGGTGCTGGCCGCGGGCGGCGCCGACGGCGTGCTGCGGATCTGGGACGCCCGTGACGGCGGCGCGGTCGGCGAGTTCGCCGGCGGCGGCGCCGCGGTGCGCAGCGTCACCCTGCAGGACCTCGACGGCGAGGTGCTGCTGGCCTGCGGCGACCAGGAGGCGACGCTGCGCCTGTGGCACGTCTCCAGCGGCGCGCTCCTCAACGAGGCGAAGGTGGACCGGGTGCCGCTCGCGATCGCGTTCGGTGACACGGGCCTGTACATGGTCGGTCCGGAGGGCGCGACCGCTCTCTGAGCGGCGCGTCCGACGTACTCGACCGATCGACCGAAGGGCCGGCCCGCTGCGCGGCGGGCCGGCCTTCCGGCGGCGCGGCAGCGCGGCCGGCACAGGCAGGCGAGAGCCTGGCGGAACTGGGGTGGGGGCACATCATGAGCGGTTCGTCCTTCAGGATCGACCTGGACGAGGTGGAGGCCGCGGCCAAGGCGATCCGGGCCATGCTCGACGACCTGGAAGCGCCTACGGCGCGGCTGGAGTCGGTGATCAAGCAGATCAAGGCGACGGCCTACGGCAGCGAGGCCGTCGGCAAGTCGCTGACCGGCGGGACCTCGTCGGTGGGCGGGCTGCCCGAGCACCAGGAGCAGGTCTTCGCCGGGGTTAAGGCCTATCTGCAGAACTCCGCGCAGATGGCGGCCAACCTGGAGCTGATGGTGCAGCGCTACCGGGAGACCGAGGCGAGCCAGACGGCCGAGCTCTCCCGGCTGAACGGCGGCCGGGGCGGCGAGCCCGGCGCGCTCGCGACACCGGTCGAGGCCACCGCGCGGCTGACCGCGGTGGAGGGCGTCCGGGCGAGCCAGGTGTCGGAGCCGCTCAGGGCAGTCGACGGTATCCCGGCCACCCAGGCGTCGGAACCGCTCAGGGCGGTGGACGGCATCCCGGCCACCCAGGTGTCGGAGCCGCTGCGGGCCGTCGACGGCATCCCGGCCAACCAGGTGCCCCTGCCGACGGCGCACCCCACGGAGACCGCGTACCACGACCCGGACGCACCCGACCTCTCCTACAACCATCGCGACACGGACCGCGAGGTGGAGCGCCCCGTGCACGGCGGCGGCCACCAGCTCATCTGAGTGTTTTCCTGACGTTAATTCAGCTGATGTAACGTCAAATTTTGAAGTAACGAGTCCCGGCGGGCGATCCCCGCCGGCCCACGTCCCCAGTCCCAGGCCAGCCGGCCAGCCCAAGAGAGCGACTCGTCATGATCCAGCTGCCGCCCGACCTCGCCGAAGTGCTGAAGGTCGTCCAGAGCAACGAACACGGATCCGCCGTCGTCTTCCCCGACGCGAACGAGGATCTGCTGGAAGAACTCGCCGCCGCCTGGGAGGCGTGGAACGCCGCCGCCGAGCCGGCCGTGCGCACCATCGTCGCCAGCGCCAACCGCGCCATGGCCAACATGTCCGGCTCGGCCGCCGAGAGCTTCCAGGGCTACCTGCACAAGTACGCCGGCAGCGACCAGTCGCACGCGAACACCACCCTCGACGCCGGCGCCGCGATGGCCCAGTCCCTGCGCGGCGCCCACGAGGCCGTCTCCCAGACCAAGTCCGAGATGGTGCGCGAACTCCAGTACGCCAAGGAGTACATGGAGCAGAACCCGGCCGGAAAGCACGACGACATCGCCCAGTCCGAGGGCATCAAGACGGCCGCGGACACCTACAACACCTATGTCGGCCAGGTCGGTTCGAACATCGACACGATGCTGCGCCAGAGCGCGGGGCACGTCGAGCGGATGACGAGCGCCGGCCAGGTGGCGCGCCTCGGCGGCTCCGGTGGGAGCAGTGGCACGTCCCCCACCAGCACCACCGGGCCGAACTCCGCCCTCGACCCCACAAGCCTGCTGCACCCCACCGCCAGGACCGGGATCGACGCGGTGCCGGCCGGCGCCACCCTGCCCGACGGGGCCGTCCCCGGCATGCCCGCCGGACCGATGTCGGCACCGTACGACCCCGCCACGGCCGGTATGCCCGGCGGCATGTCCGGTGGGATGCCGGGCGGTATGCCCGGCGGCTTCGGCGGCGGCGCCCCGGGTGGTGGCGGTGCGGCTGCCTACAAGCCCCAACTCAGCTCGCTCAAGCCGTTCCAGGCGCCGACGCCCGGCTCGCCGACCGGCGGCCTGGGCGGCGGAGGCTCGGTCGGCGGGGCCGGCGGCGGCGCCCCGGTCTTCTCGCCCCTGACACCCCGGCTCGGCCTGGCCGGCCTCAAGGACGTGCCCGGCTCCACCGGCGGCAGCGGCATCGGCGGGACCGGCAGCACGGGCACGCTCGCCCCGTGGAACCCGCCGACCCCGGGCGGCACCGGGATCGGCGGTCCCGGCGGGGCGATCGGCGGCACGCCGTTCGGCGGCCTCGGCGGTCTGGGCGGTGGTCGCGGCGGCACCGGTGGCGTCGGCGCAGTACGCCCGACCTCGACCTTCAAGCCGCCCGCGGTCGGCAGCCCGAGCGGCATCGGCGGCGTGAGCGGATCCCGCGGCCTCGGCGGCGTGGGCGGATCCGGCGGGTTCGGCGGCGGAGCGGCCGGAGCCCGCGGCCTCGGCGGCGGTGGCATCGGCGGTGGCGCCGGCGGGATGGGCGGTGGCAGCGCCACGGGCCGGGGGCTCACCACCCGTGCCGGGCTCGGCGGCGTCGGAACGGAGGGCGGCCTGCGGGCCGGCGCCGGTACGGGCACCGGCGGCGCGGGACTCGGCCGGGGCGAACCCGGCAGCGCGACCGGCCGCACCACCGGCCAGCCGGGCATGGCCGGCGCCCACGCTCCGGCCGGCATGGGCGGAGCCGGCGCCCGCGGCGAGAAGCGCGGAGCCAACCGCTTCCTCCGCCCGACCCGCTTCGGCTGCGAGGGGCCGGAGGACGAGGAGGAGATGCTCCTCAGCGACCGCGGCATCACCGGCCAGGCCGTGCAGCGCGAGGAGGGCGACCGCCACTGGGAGCGGATGCGCCGCAGGTGGCTCGACTCCGCCCGCGCCGAAGGCCACGTCCCCCAGCCCCAGACGGTCGCCACCGGCGCGGAGACGCCGGCCGAGCAGAACACCCTGCTCAACCAGCTGACCACCGCCCTGCTCGGCCCCGACGCGGGCGCCGACGGCGCCGAGGCGCTCGCCGGCATCGGCGGCGAGTCCGCCGGCGACGGCACCACCGGAAGCGGCACCGGCACCGGAACAGGTGGCGCGGACTCCGCGGCGGGCACCGGGGACGGCGACGGCCGTTCGCGTGGCTCCGGCGAAGGGGGCACCAGCGGTGCGGGCACGTCCCCGTCGTCGGACGAGGACTACCTCGACCGCGCCCGGGCCGCCGCCGCCCGCCGCGGCCGCCCGGACGACGACGGCCCGGCCGCGTCCGCCGGCCCCGGCGCGGGCCAGGGCGGCTCCGGCGAGGAGCCCAGGCGCGCCCCGATCCGGGAGGAGGGCGGCTACCAGGTGCCGAGCCCGTTCCTGAGGGCCGCGCTCGCCCGGCTCGCCACCGGGGACGGTGTGGCCGCCCCGGGCGGTGCGTCCGGCAGCTGACACCGCGCCCGCCGCCGTGCGCCCGCCGCACGCCCCGACGCCCGCCCTCCGCCGTCGTGGCCCCGCTCCCGTGAGCGGGGCCACGACCAGCACGAACTGGACGAACCATGGATGAGCAGACAGGCGCAGAACAGGCTCACGCCGCACTGCGCGAGACCGTGATCGAGGCCCGCCCGCAGGAGGCCGAACTCCGCGCCACCGAGTCATGGGCGGCCGCGGAACCGGCGGCTCGCCTGGAGCCGATGCATGCGGCGGAGCCTCTGACGCGGTTGGAGCCGATGCATGCGGCGGAGCCTCTGACGCGGTTGGAGCCGATGCATGCGGCGGAGCCTCTGACGCGGTTGGAGCCGATGCATGCGGCCGAGCCGTTGACGCGGCTTGAGCCGCTGCAGCGTCGGGACGCCGCCGAACCGACCGAGCTTCTGCGGCCGACGGCGATGGAGGCCACTCCGGCGATGTCGGACCGGCTGCGGCCTACGGCGATGGAAGCCGTCCCGGCCGAGCCCGCGCTGACGCGGTCCACTCCGCTCGCCGCGGCGACCGCCAGGGAGGCCGTGCCGGCTTCCGAGGCCCAGGTCAAGCGGCTGGCGCCGACGACCGGCGCCGCGACCCAGTCGGGCGGCGGTTCCGCCGGCAGCGGCTTCGAGGTCAACCCGGACCAGTACCGGGCCGCGGTCAGCCCGGTGCTCGCGGCGGCCGACCAGCTGTCCCAGCTGGTGACAGGTCTCTCCGCCTTCCTCGACCACACCCAGTCGACGGCTCCGTGGGGCAACGACGAGTCCGGCAAGAAGTTCGCGGAGGGCGAGAAGGGCTACCTGAAGTACAGCACCGAGACCCTCAAGGGCCTCAAGGGCATGCCGGACGCCGTCCGTTACGTCGCGGACGGCCTCAAGGCCATGGCCGAGAACTACCGGGCCGCCGAGGAGGGCAACTCCTCGGCCTTCCAGGACGGCGGTGGCGCCGAGGGCGTGTCCGTCTCCCAGCCCGGTTCGTACAGCGCGCCCGTGAACGTCACCTCTCCGGGCGCCACCCTGCGGGGCATCGCGCAGGCCCACCCGTCCACCACCCGAAGGGCCTGATCCGATGGCGGTCGAACTTCCCGAGCCCCTGCAATGGGTGCTCCTCCTCCTGGCCGGCACCCGCTGGCCGGAGGCCGACGAGGACATGCTCCGCGACATGGCGGAGCGCTGGCGCGACGGCGCCAAGACCCTGGAGGAAGCCGGACGGTCGGCGGACGCCGCCGTGAAGCGCGCCCTCGACGGCCAGCGCGGCGCCGCTGCCGACGCACTCGGCAAGCACTGGTCACAGTTCACCACGGGCAAGGGCACCGAGGAGGAACCGGGTTACTTCCCCGGCCTCGTCCAGGCCTGCAACGGCATGGGCGACATGCTGGAGGCGATGGCCAACTCCGCGGAGACCGCGAAGATCCAGATCGTGGCCCAACTCGGCATCCTGGCCTTCGAGATCGCGACCGCCGAGGCGGAAGCTCCGTTCACCGCGGGTGTCTCGCTGGCCGAGATTCCGGTCTTCGTCGGCATCAGCCGTACCGCCGTCCAGCAGATCCTCAAGCAACTGCTCAAGGAGACACTGGAGTTCGCGGCGAAGCAGGCCGCGCAGATGGCCGCGATCAACCTCCTGGCCCAGGGCATCGAGGTGGCGGAGGGCCACCGCAAGAGCATCGACATGAAGGAGCTCGGGCAGAACGCCCTCGGCGGCGCCGTCGGCGGCGCCAGCGGCCACCTCATCGGCAAGGGCCTCAGCGCCGGCGGGTCGAAGCTCGGCCTCAGCAGTGTCATGGAGACCACCGCGGGCCGGATGGCCCACGGCGCAGCGGTCGGTGTCGGCGCCGACGTCTCCACCCAGCTCATCACGACCGGCCACGTCGAGGGCGGCAGCCTGCTCGGCTCCGGCCTGAGCGGCGGTGCCTCCGTCGGCCTGCACCGCGGCGCGGCCGTCGTGAAGGGCAAGTTCAACGCCCCGAAGATCCCGACCCCGCACGCCGGCCCCGAGGGCGCAGGCGGCGGTGCCGCCGGAGCCGGCAAGGGGACGGGCGGCGGCACGCCCGTCTTCTCCAAGCCCGACTCCGGGTCGTCGAGTTACCGCGGCCCGTCGGCCGAGGGACTCTCCGGCGGCGGCACCCACGAGGCACCCTCCTCGACCGGCACGCCCTCCTCGTCCGGCTCCACCGCCTCCTCCGGGGGTGGCGGCCACGCCTCGACCGCCTCGACCGGTTCGGCTGCCACCGGCGGCACCGGCAGCACGGTGCACAGCAGTGGCGAGAGCGGTGGCGGTGCGGGCCGCACTGAGAGCGCTCCGCCCGCGTCCTCGTCCTCCGGCACCCGTGGCCTGGTGCCGTTCGGCTCCGACCGACCGGCGCCCTCCGCCGCCCACACCCCGGCCGCGGAGGCCGCCCCGGCCGCGGCCGCACCGCGTGCCGAGACGTCCGCGACGCACGACGCCCCGGTACCCGCTCGTGGCGAGGCGCCCGCGCCCCGCGCGGCCGAGCCCGTGCACCAGGTCTCGGAGTCGGCACCCCGCGGTCCCGAGTCCGCACCCCGTGCCGCCGAGCCGGCCCCTTCCGTGCACGAGCAGGCCCAGCCGCAGACCCACCAGAACGTCCAGCCCGCCGCGCACGAGTCCGCGGCCGTCCCGATGTCGGAGTCGCGCCCCAACACGACCGCCGGCGAGACCCGTCACGTCCCCACCGACACGGCCGGGGCACACGAGGGTCGGCCCGCGCCCGCGGAGCCGGTCGCCGACCGGACGCCGACCGCCGACAGGCCGTCCCCGGCGTCGGTCCACGAGACCCCGGTCCATGAGTCGCCTGCGCCGAGCCGTGAGACCCCGGTGCCCGTGCACGAGACTCCGGCGCATGTGGCGCCGACTGCCGGGCCGGTTCATGAGACCCCGGTTCACGAGTCGCCGGCGCCGAGCCGTGAGACCCCGGTGCCCGTACACGAGACTCCGGCGCATGTGGCGCCGACTGCCGGGCCGGTTCATGAGACCCCGGTTCACGAGTCGCCGGCGCCGAGCCGTGAGACCCCGTCGCCCGTGCACGAGACTCCCGCTCATGTGCCGTCGACCGCCGGGTCCGTCCACGGGGCCCCCGCGCCCGTCCACGAGAGCCCCGCACCGGCCCACGAGGCCCCCGCGGAGCGCCCGGCGGCGGTGCCGCATGCCGCGGCGGCCTCCGCCGCGCCGCCGACCCACACGGCGGGGGGTGGCGGCGAACACCGTGCCCCGGCTCCCGAGTCGGACGCCCCGGCACAGGCGTCCAGCCGGCCGGACGGCTCCGGCCTGCTCGGCGGTGCCGCGCACCTGGCCGCGTCCCGTGGCGACACGCACCTCGACGGCGGTACCCGGATCTCGGGCGGTCAGACCCAGAGCAGGCCTGCGCCGGAGACCGTGCCGGGCAATGTCGTTCCCGACAACGCCGCGTCCACCGTTCAGCAGCCGGCGGGCACGCCGCCCATGTCGGGCGGGTTCATGCCCGGTCCGGTGCCGGGTGGCGGCGCTGCCCACACGACGGGCGGCGGCGCCCGTACGCCGTCGCCCCACGCTACGACCGGTCCGGTGTCCCAGCGTCCGGCGGAGCCGACCCCGCAGCCCGGTGGCGGCACCGTCCGGCCGGGTGCGGGCCGGACGTCCGACGCCCATGTGCCGCCCCCGCCCCCGCCGCCGCAGCACCAGGCGGGCGGGACTCCACGAACCCTCGGCGACCCGAACGGGTCGTCGTCCGCGCCCCGCACCGGTCGGACCGGCGACGAGCACCTCCCGCCGCCCCCGCCGCCGTCGGGGAACTCCCGGATCCGTCCGATCGACGAGGCGCCGACCCCGGACGAGCTGGCGCAGCTGCACCAGCACCCGGCCGGCCCGTCGCTGATCCACCCGCCCAAGGCGGATCCGGCGGCGCTGGCCCAGTACAAGAGCGACAACAAGTTCAACTTCAGGCTGACCGGCGAATTGCAGACCGCGGCGAACAGCCTGCCGCACAACTCGTGGGGACGGCACGACTCGGGCGTCCAGACGCCGAGTGGCCGGCCGGACGTCAAGGTCAGCCCGTACTCGCAGTCGTTCAAGACGCACCTCGACCCGCTGACCCTCAAGGCCCTGCACTCGGACGCCGCCGGCGCGATCACCACGCCCCTGCGCAACGAGCTCGGTCCGCACGCCATGGTGTACCAGGGCAACCAGGTGCTGGAGGCCGCGGGAAACCTGGACTTCCGTACGCAGGAGCACTTCCAGCAGCAGGAGATCCGCCGGAACGTGCTGGAGCGCCTGGCCCGCCAGGACTCGCAGCAGACCTGGCACCCGGTCGGCGAGCAGCGGGTGAACGACCACCTGGACGGCTCGACGTCCGCGATGGACGGCGTGAACCGGCTGCTGGGCGGGCACGACGGCCACCCCGGCTTCGACGGGATCGTGCTGGGCGAGGCGCACAACCAGTCGCCGAGCTGGCGCTTCCTCAACGAGAACATGCACGCCCTGAAGGCCGGCGGCGTCGACCGGATCTACGTCGAGTCGCTCCGTGACGACGCCTTCCAGCAGCACCTGAGCGACTTCCAGCGTCCCGGCGGCACCATGTCGCCGAACCTGGAGAAGATGCTCCGCACGTACGACCGCAACCTGAACTCCCCTCCCGGCCACGGCCTGTACGACACCGTGGTGCGCGCGAAGGAGGAGGGCGTGACGATCCACGCGGTGGACGGCTACCCGGCGCGGCGGCCGCACGACCTCGGACGGCAGGCGCTGGAGGAGCGCGCGCGGCTGCTCAACTCCTACATGAACCACGCCATCACGGAAGGTGGCGGGACCGGCAAGTACGTGCTGGTCACCGGCAAGGCGCACGTCCACGAGCACGCGAGCAGCTCCGACCACCGGATCCCCGGCGTGGCCGAGATGCTGGGTGCCCCGGCGGTGCGGCTGACCGACAGCGGACGGCCGAACCCGAACGGCGCACCGCACGACGCGTCCGCCGCGACCGGCTCCGGAGACATGCGCCTCGGCTACCTCGCCCCGGAGTCGACCGGGCACGACCCGGCGAACGCGGCCGGGCAGCACGGCAACGGCGCCCCGCCCGCGCCGCCGGCTCCGCCGGTGTCGCACCAGAACGAGGGCAGCTCGTCCCAGTCGACCCGGAGCCTCGGCGGCGACAACACGCCCGCGCCGCCGGCCCCGCCGGTGTCGCACCAGAACGAGGGCAGCTCGTCCCAGTCGACCCGGAGCCTCGGCGGCGACAACAACCCGCCGGCCCCGCCCGCTCCGCCGACCCAGCACACCACGGCCGGATCCTCGCAGTCCGGCCACCAGCCCCCGGCCGCGACGACGCCGACCGCGACGCCGGCCTCCGGCCACAACGCCCCGTCGACCGGCGGTCACAACACGCCGTCGACGACCGGCCACACCAACCCGCCCGCCACCGGCCACACCAACACGCCGTCGACCAGCGCGCACGACCAGTTCCTCGACCGGCAGAAGCAGGCGCGGGACGCGGAACTGCAGGCGCTGTCCGGCAGGTCGCCGGTGCGCGACGCGGTGGACCAACTGGGCCGCGAACAGCGGCCGGTGGCGACGCCGCCGGTCGGCGCGGACCGGCTGCGGCAGGACCTGCCGGGCATGTCCCCGCAGGACCGGGCCCGCGAGCTGGCCGGTCTGACGCCGGAGAACCGGCGGTGGCTGGCGCGCGACCCGCAGACGGTGGACGCGCTGAAGAACGGGCTCCCGCCGAAGGAGTTCGCGCGCACCGCGGCGGAGCTGATGGTGCACGTGGACCCGCGCGCCGAGCGCGCGGCCTCGGCCCGGCAGGAGGCGCAGCAGCAGATCGCCCGGATGCTCCAGGACCCGGAGACCACCGCGCGCCTGCTGAAGAACGGCGCCGACGTCGTGGTGGTCCCGAAGGACGTGCGGATGCCGGACGTCCCGGAGCTGAACAACCTGCGCGGGGTGCACAACAACTCCTCGGCGGGTGCCGGTCGCGGCTACGACGACATGCGCGGATCCGGCGGACGCCACTCGGCGGTCACCGAGGAGAACCTGCTCGGCGAGCACACCCCGATCGGGCACGGCGGCCACTACGAGGACGGGTACTCCACCACCACGCACGAGTTCACCCATACCGTGCACCGCTTCGGTCTGGATGCGAACGACCAGAAGCTGATCACCGACACCTTCAACCAGAAGCAGGGCGACCCGAACGCCGCCTGGCCGGACGGCCCGCGCCACGACGGCAGCGGGAAGCCGGTCGACAACTACTCCTCGCGCGACGAGCAGGAGTACTTCGCGCAGGTCACCAACGCCTACCTGGGCACCAACCACGGCACCGACCCGTACACCGGCCAGCCGCGCAACAACGGCGCGGACTGGGTGCGGCAGAACGAGCCGGCCATGCTGCCGCTGCTGGAGCGGCTGTACGGCAAGGACCCGGGCGCGGTGCACACCGGGCCGGCCAACCCGGTGCACGCCACCACTGCCGAGAACCGGATGTACGAGGGTTTCCGGGAGTTCATGGACCACGTCGACGGCAACGGGAGCACCGCCCCGGCCCACCAGCCGCCGACCACGCCGCCGCCGACCCCGCCGGCGGCCAACCCCGGTCAGCACGGCGGGAGTTCCTCCCACCTGCCCCCGCCGCCGCCGAAGGCGCCCGGCTTCGGCAGCAAGCCCGCGGCCGACGACGGCTACTCGCACAAGATCGACGGCGAGAAGACCTTCGACGCCATCAAGGACTTCCTGCCGGACTCCGCGGAGTTCGACAAGGTCAAGGACAGCCTGAAGAAGTACGAGCGGTCCGCGCTGATCGACGGCGACACCGACGCGATCAAGCACGCGTACGAGCAGCAGAAGCAGTTGCACGTGGACTTGCTGCGCCGCAACGTGCCGGAGCAGCTCGACGCGGTGAACCACCGGCTGGACGAGATCGCCCACCAGACACCGGACCGCCAGGCCGAACTGGCCGGCGAGAAGCACAATCTGGAGACCGCGAAGGCCCACCTGGAGGGACAGCGGGACCGACTGGCGGTCTACGAACACGAGTTGGCCAGGCTCAAGGGCGAACCCAAGTCCGGTACGCCGGAGTTCAAGGCGCTGCAGGACGCCCGCCAGCAGGCCGAGCCGCGGGTGACCAAGGACGCCGTGACCCGGATCGAGGAGCAGCGCAAGAGCGTCGCCGACCTCCGCACCTCGGCCGACCAGCGCCTTCAGGACGCCGAGAACGCCTACCAGAGCGAGAAGAACAAGCGGATCGCTGCCGGCGGCAAGGACGAGAGCGCGGCGGAGAAGGCCGCGAAGACCACCCGGAACGTGTTCGAGAGCCGGGTCGAGGACCTCAAGCTCCGGGACCGGGAGCTCACGCAGGACCTCCAGGCCCGCAAGGACGCCCTGGCCGGCACCTACGGCCCGACGCCGCCCAAGCCGAAGAAGGGTGCCGAGCACCAGATCACGGACGGCGCCTACCGGGCCGCGTTCGGGTACTCGGACCACGGCGTCATGGCGGGCGAGCCGCACGCCGAGAAGACCGTCCGCCGGATGGAGGACGGCAAGGTCAAGCTCGGCGCCGCGGTGGTCAACCGCAACCACGTGGTGGCCGACTACATGGTGCACAAGTACGTGACGGCCGCCGTGTTCAAGGCCCGGTCGTTCGGTGACGAGCAGCACCGGGTGGAGGCGTCGCGGACCTTCTCCGACTTCGCCGACACCATGGCGCCCGACCAGCACCGGATCCTCGACGCGGCGGGCAAGCGCGCCGCCAAGCGGCTCGGCGCCAACGACATGGAGCACGCTGCGCTCGCCTGGCGCGACCTGGGCTACACCGCCAAGGACGTGGACCTGGGCAAGGCCTACGGCAACGACAGGCTGGAGTCCGCGTTCAGCCCCGCGAAGCTGGACGACCCGGCGAGCGCCGGCGCGGCCAGGGACGAGGTGCACAACCAGCTCGACCGCTCCGGGCTGGAAGGCCCGGCCAAGGCCGAGTTCGACCGGTACGCGGACACCGTGGAGAGGTTCTCCAACGACCCGTCACCGCAGCACCTGGCGGAGATGAAGGGCGCCCTCGCGGACGTCCGCACCAAGGTCCGCGAGCAGGCCGTCGAGGACCTCGCCCTGGTGCACGGCGTCACCGGGCCGCGCCACCTCGACGACACCGTCGCGGCGGCCCGGCAGGCCGCCGCCGCGCCGCCGGCCGGCCCGGGCGCCTCCCCGGCGCACGAGCGGCTGGCCGGCCGGATCGACGACCTGGCGGGCGCGTACGACCGCCTCGGCCAGGACCGGCAGGACCTGAAGCGCCTGGCGCACGACCTGCGCAACGACCCCAACGCGGTGCGGCCCGAGCAGTTGGAGGCGTTCGCCGACAAGCTGCCGAACGAGCGGGAGCAGCTGCGGCAGGACGAGGTGGACCGGCGCCGCCAGGAGGCGGCGCAGACCCTCAAGCCCGGCGGCACCCCGGCCGCCCAGCAGAAGGCCGCGGAGAAGCTGCTGCCCAAGGCCGACGCGGACATCGCCGCGGTCGCCCAGCAGTACGGCGGCGGCTTCCCGCGGGCCGGCGCGGGGGAGAATCACCCCGCCGGCCTGTTCGACCAGGCCGTGCGGGCCAAGGTCGAGGACGTGCCGAAGCTGATCGAGGAGATCACCGCCGGCCTGTCCAACAGCGCCTCCAACCTGCGCTTCGGCGACGAGCTGACCAACAAGTGGATCCAGAACTTCCTGGACCCGCACGTCGTTCGCGACCAGGACGTGCTCACCGCCGTCGCCAAGGGCGACCTGCCGCCCGAGGCGCTGTACTCGCCGCACACCCTGGACCTGCTGCGCGGCCTGCGTAACCTGGAGGACACCGGACTGGCCCCGCGCGAGCTGCGTGACCTGATGGCCCCGAAGACCGAGGCCGACATGGTCGACCTCCACGGGCCGGGCCAGAAGCCGAGCGCCAGCGCGGTCAACATCGCCGACGAGCACGGCATGCTGAACCATGCGGGCGGGGAGACCCCGGTCTCCTCGTCCGGCGACTTCACCCGCCAGCCCGGGCAGTCCGCGAACCCGGTGGTCGGCTCCGAGGCGCTCCACGACCCGGGCCGGGACGCCCGGCCGGGCGCCGAGGGCCGCGAGATCGGCGCCACCCCGCCCCCCGCGACGCCCCACCCGGCGGCGAGCCAGGGCACCGACGCGGTGATGGCCACGCAGGGCCACGACACGCCCACCGCGTCGCAGGACCACGACACGCCGATGCTGTCGCAGAGCCGGAGCCAGGACCACCCGATGGCCTCGCAGCAGACCGTCCGGCCGGAGAAGCGTCGGGTGGATCCGGACGACGACATGCTGATGCCCGACGCGCCGCCGTCCAAGCGCCGCGCGACGGACGCGGTCCCGACGCCGCCACCCCCGCCGCCGGTCTCGCACCCCGCCGCGAGCGGCCACCAGGGCACCGGCACCCGGGGCTTCGGCTCGCTGCCCTCGCCGCCCCCGCCGACCGACAACCACACCCCCGCCGCCGGTCATCACAACTCTGCTTCCGGGTCCGGGACTTCGCACCACCCGGCGTTCGAGCACGGCGGTACACCGGAGCACCAGGGCCAGCAGCACGAGAGCCCGCATCACGAGGCCGACCCCCAGCAGCACCACGAGGACGCCGACCAGCAGCCCCACGACGACCAGCAGACGCCGCCCGTGGAGCCGCTGCTCCCGCCGGTCGGCACCCCCGAGCACGGGATCATGCACGACCCGGGGAGCTTCCTGCGGGACACCCCGGTCGGGGTGGACTTCGGCTCCGGGCTGAGGCTCCGCACCGAGGGCCTGCAGCAGCACCAGATCAACTCCTTCCTCGCCAGGTTCGAGGACAGCGGCCGGCACTGGTTCGCGCTGGTGCGCGACCCCGCCCGCAGCACGCCCGACAGGGACGCCTTCGTGCTGACCCCCGCGTGGGAGAAGTACGCCCAGCACAGCGAGGACTTCCGGCCCCCGGCCGGCGTCCGGCTGCCCGACCCGATGCCCGACCACCACTACGTCACCGCGCTGTACGCCCCCTACAAGTCCGGGACGGCGGGCGCCGACCACACCATCGGGCACGTCGAGGTGCCGTTGCACCCGGACCCGGCGCGGCCGGGCGACGCGCTGGTGCTCACCGGCGGCATGAACGGATGCGCGTTCGTCGCCACCGACGTGAACCCGCACACGGACACCTTCCAGCTGTGGCACTTCCAGTCGTACTCGGCGAGGAACAACCTGATCGGCGGTGCCGACTTCCGGGCCGAGAAGACCGTCACCGACTGGTTCGGCCCGGACGAGTACCGCTCGCCGCACCCGTTCACCTTCGAGGTCACCAACGTCCTGCACCACGGTCCGGACGGCTGGCAGGTCACCAGCCAGGAGTCGGTGCAGGAGCACGGCAACCCGCACATCGGACAGCAGACCACCCGCCCGTTCCGGCTCGACCCGCCCAGCGAGGCGGACCGGGTGCGGATGACGGTCGGCCCGTACCACATCAACGCCAAGGAGCAGGTGGAGCGGTTCGACGACCTGGCGAGCAAGCTGGAGAGCAAGCTCCCGCCGGCCTCTGACCCGAACTTCCGCGCGGTCCGCAACGACCTGCTCGGACAGGTCAGCGAGCTGCGGACCCGGCTCGTCCGGCAGGCCGACGCCGTCGGCGCGCTCAAGCAGCCCGGCACCACCATGCAGCAGGTCCATGACGGCGCGGCCGCGCTGCACCAGCAGGCCGCCGCCAACCACCAGCACGCCCAGGGCGAGTCGATGCTCTTCACCGCCCGGATGAGCGCGATGGGCCACTCCAACCCGCGCTTCCACGAACTGGAATCGCTGCAGCGACAGCTGTTCGACGAGTTCGCCCCGCAGGACAACCGCTCCTGGCTGACCGTCATGTCCCGTGACAGCGCCGGCCAGTTGCAGAGCCTGGCCGACGCGCAGCACAACCCCGCGCAGGGCTTCGGCTCGTTGCCCGCGTCCCCGCCGCCGACCGCCACCCATGGCACCGGTACGACGGAGCACCGGCAGCCCGAGCCGATGGACGTCGACCAGCCCAGCCAGACCGTCCCGCACCAGCGGGACGCGGACGGCGACGCCGTGATGCACGAGCCCGCCCGGTCGAACGACCGCAAGCGCGGACGCAGCGAGGACGACGACCAGGACGACCAGCCGGTCGTCGAGCGGGAGGTGAAGCGGCGCCGCACGCCGTCGTACGAGAACACCGACGCGGTGATGCACGACCGCGGCTACCAGGCGGTCGCCGCCCAACACCCGTTGACGCAGGACCTGGTGCGGTACCTCGGTGGCGAGCCGAAGGTGCACCCGCCGATGAGCTCCTCGCTGCTCGGAAAGGTGAACCCGCACGCCGCGCCCGTCCACCCGGCCGAGGGCTTCCGGGTCGGCAACGACCTCAACGCCTGCCTGGAGAACGTCGAGGCGTACCGGGACACCCACTTCGGCCGTCCCCGCGTCTCCGGGCAGACGCTGCACGGGAACGTGGAGCAGATCCCGGGCAACACGCTGTGGAAGCGCCACGACGGCCCGGCCCTGTTCGGTGAGGGCGACGCCGCGGTCGGCAAGCTGATGGAGACGGTGCGCGCCGGCGGACCCGGCAGCTTCGCCACCGTGCTCGGCGCCGGCAAGGAGGGAGCGGGCCACGCGGTCGCGCTGGTCCACGACCGCGACGGGCAGCTGCGGTGGGCCGACCTGACGGACCGCAAGGTGACTCCTGCGACCGGAGGGATGCCGGAGAACTTCCGCTCCGACTGGACGGTGTGGGCGTCGGTCGCCGACCCGCGCGAGAACAACATCTCGGGCCCGCACGACCCGAACTTCATGGACACCTACTCGACCTTCACCCGGCCCCGGACCGAGCACACCCCGGAGCCGATGGAGGTGGACGACTTCGGCACCGTACCGCCGTCCGAGGCGGTGGGACGGTTCACCGGGCACCCGGACGACGCGGACGGGCAGGCCGGCCGGTTCGCCGAGGACCGGTTGGTCGCGCTGCAGACCCACACCGAGCAGATCTTCGAGCAGATCCAGACCAGCCTCGGCAGGCTCGCCCTCGGCGACGAGGGCCTCACCGGCCGCCCCGACCGCACGGCCGCCGAGCTGCAGTACAACCTGTGGTCCGGGCCGGAGCGTTGGGCGAGCGACGCCGAGCTCGGCCCCCGTTACGGCTCGGCGGTCGAGCAGACCGGCGAGTACCAGGCACACCACGCGCCCGGGTTCACCATGGACGGGACCGCGTACCACTACGACGCCCTGGACCAGCTCAAGGCCGCCGGCTACCCGGACTCCCGGCCTCCGAAGGACCCCGAGTACCAGAAGCAGCTGGTCGACTGGCTGAAGCAGAACGAGGCCGACGGCGTCCCGTACGACCCGAAGGCGGTGGAGCAGAAGTTCCGCGAGCTGCGTAATGCCGCCACCGGCAAGGAGAACGAGGTGCAGGACGGCAGCACGCCGTCCGACGGGCCGGAGGTGCTGGTCAACCTGCACGGCACCCAGTTCCGCAATGCCTGGGACATCGCCTCGGACTCGGTCGCCGAGAACGCCGCACTGGCGATGGCCCCGGTGCGCAGCTACGGCCTGGACGAGCCGAGCGCGCTGGGCACCGGTACGGCGCACCCCGCGCCGGACGGCACGGTGCAGGCCCGGCAGGAGATCCCGATGGTGGTCAAGGTCTCCGACGAGGTCGCCGGGGCGCTCCGCGAGAACGTCCAACTGCGCCACGAGATAGCCAGGTTGGCGGGTGACGAGCAGACCCGGAACGACCTGACCGTGCTCGCCGCCCGGGCCGGCCACGGCATCCGGCAGTTCCAGGACGGCGCGCACCTGCTGGAGACCGGCCGCCGCCCCGAGGAACGCGCGCAAAGCGCCCGGCAGATGCTTCAGGGTCGCAACGAATTCCTCGACGCGATCCGGGAGTTCGACGCCAGACTGAAGGACCGGGAGCTCCCGGCGGCGGACGGCGGTCACGGCAACGCCGCCGAGTGGCTGAGGAACTTCGAACAGCGGGGCGCCCAGCAGGGGTTCGGCTCCCGGCTGTCGGAGACCCAGGTCCCTGGCCCCGGGGACGCGCCTCCGCCGCCGCCCCCGCCGCCTACCTTCCGTACCGGCCCGGTGGTGCGCAGCGGTCACGTCCCGCCGCCGCCCCCGCCGCCGACCACCACCGACCATCCGATGACCGACCACACGACGAACCAGCACACCCCGATGGACGTCGACTCGCCGTCGGCGCCACCTCAGCGCCGGACGCTGGCGGTCGCCGTGCAGACCGCGGTGGTCGGCAACCCGCACGGGCCGCTGCGGGGACAGGACGTCTTCCTCAGCGAGGTGGTGCCCTCGAACGACCGGCCGATGACGCGGTTCGGCACCGACCAGCGCTCGCACACCGTGCCGTGGGCGCTGACCCGGCGCGCCGCGGGCGGTCTCGCCGGGCGCGACGCGGCGTCGGTGTGGACCGAACTCAAGGCCGACATCGCGGAGTTCCAGAGGTTCCCGCCGGAGGCCAAGGGCGCCGCCCAGAAGGACCACGCCGTCGTCAAGGCGCGCTGGGACGACATCGTCAACCGCCTCAACGAGCTGCCCGACCAGCCGCCGGCCAACCAGTCGCTGCAGGAGTGGCACCGCAACCTCGGCGACCTGGTGTCGGGCTACATCGAGATCTCCCAGATCACGTCCTTCGCCTCGTTCGCGGACGGCCGGGCCGTCGGCCACGGCGAAGCGGGGATGCTGGACCGCCTCGGCAATTTCGAGCGGAACGGCGGCGAGCCGCCGCGCACCGATGAGGTCGTCGGCACCCTGCTGGACATCAAGCAGAGCAGCTCGCTCTCCCAAGACGACGCCAAGGCGGCCAAGGAGCACCTGATCCGCAGCCTGCACCGGGCCTACCCCTCCTACATGACGCCGAGCCGCCGCCTGGAGATCGAACAGCAGCTCGGACTCCAGCCGGTGGCGGTGCACCCCACCGGGCAGCTGCCGCCCGGCGCGTCCGGCTTCACCCGCTATCCGCTGCGGTCCGAGCTGGTCGCGGACATTGTCGCCGACCCGAACAATCCGGCGCAGATCGGTCGGATCGCGCTCAGCGAGCAGTCCCGGCCGGACACCCAGTTCGGCAGCAACCAGTACTCGCACGCGGCCTCGTGGTCCCTGATGCGGGAGGCGCTGCTGTCGTTCGAGGGCAAGCCGCAGCAGGAGCTGGAAACCTGGCTCGGCAACCGGTTCAACGAGATGGACGCCCACGGCAACCTCGATCCGGAGATGTCGCAGGCCGTCCACCACGCCCGCAACGAGCTCGCCTCGATGGACTCGTACCCGCCGCACGAGCGGGCGGCCAGGGTCGGCGACCTCGTCCGGGTGTTCGTCAGCGCACACCAGAAGCTGCCGCAGACCACCTTCGTGGACAGGGTGCAGCTCGGCAGCGCCACGTCCAGCGGCGAGCTCGACTTCGGCCTGCGCGGCGGACCTCGCCACGACAACCTGGTCGCGAGCCACTTCGACGGGGCGGCACCGTTCAACAGCAGCGGGGACAAGCTCGTCCGCTCCTACCAGAGCTGGCAGAACATGGCGGAGACACTCGGCCCCGTCCGGCAGGAGACCGTCAACCTGGTCGCCGACCGCACCTTCACGGACAAGAACCTGCAGCAGCTGCGCGCGGCGGGCCTGCTCACCCCGGTGGACCACAGGACCGGGCAGGCGTACCTGGAGGGCGTCCTGGCGTGGGACCGCGGGGTCACCACGGCCTTCCCGAACCACGCCAACGACGCGGTGACAACGGCCTGGCAGGCCCACCGCGACGAGTTCACCGTGGAACGGTTCGGCCGGCCCGCCGACCCCGGCGTGCGCAGGCAGGTGGAGGCCTGGTTCGACCAGCTGAGGACCGCGGATCGGCCGAGCGACGCCCAGGGCGCCGTCGAGGGGCTGAGTAAGTACTACGAGGCGCTCGGCAACGGGGGCCGTCGCGGTACCGAGAGGGGAGCGCTCGCCGCAGCCATGCCGCCCCCTCCGCCCGCAGGCGGCAAGCGACCCGGAGACGACACCGGCGACATCGCCCGACAGGTCAGGAGGATCGGCCTCGACGACTGACGACCACCCGGTCGGGCGGCGGCACCCCTGCTACCGCCCGGCCCGGGTCGTCGGGCCCACCTCCGTCTCGGAAGACCGCCGTGACCTGGGGAAAAGCAGATGCGTCCGGTCGTGTCGCGCTGGAATACTCCGAGGCCGGATCGACCACAGGAGGTGCGCGGGATGAAGCTTGCCGAGGCGCTGGCGCTGCGGGCGGACGCGGCACGGCGGGTGGAGCAGCTGCGTGCCCGGATCGCCGCGAGCGCCCGCTACCAGGAGGGGGAGGAGCCGGCGGAGGACGCGGGGCAGCTGCTGGAGGAGTCCACGGCCGTCCTGGACGAGATGGAGTCGCTCGTCCGCCGGATCAACCGGACCAATGCCGCGGCCGTGCTCGACGGCAGCGGCACGCTGACCGACGCGCTCGCCCGCCGGGACGTGCTGCGGCTGCGCCACGCGGTGGTCACCACGGCGGCCGACGCGGCCGCGGGCCGGGACCGCGGTGCCGTGCGGCAGCTACGGTCGGAGCTGAAGATGCTGTCCGCGCTGCCGGTGGCCGAGCTCCGCGCCCGGGCCGACGTGCTGGCCCGGGAGATCCGTGAGGTCGACGTGCGGATTCAGCGAGCGAACTGGGAGGTGGACCTGCTGGACTGACGGGGAGCGGAGCGGAGGAGCAGGTAGGCGTTCTCGGAGGCGTGCACGAACCGCGGGCCGGCGGTCATCCGGTCCATCCTGGTGCGCGGAGGGCAGTGCAGGGGTTCGACTCCCCCATGACAATGCAGCCCAGCACGGCACACAGGTGACGGTGCACAGCACACAGCACACAACCACGTGCAGATCCGGAACGACGAGGGCGGGATCGGGGTTTCCTCCGCACCACCACCAGCAGCACCGTCAGCACCGGCGCCGACCGGCCCGGCCGGCGTCCGGATGTGACAGAACGTCGTCCTTGTGGCCGTGCGCGGCGGGAGTGAACGATGGGTGCATGCCCACCACCCGCCGCGTCGTCATCGCGGTCTTCCCCGACGTCGACCTCCTCGACGTGACCGGTCCGGCCGAGGTGTTCGCCCTGGCCGGCCGGGAGACGGGCGGCCGCGCCGGCTACCGGGTGGAGCTCGCCGGGCCCGTGCCCGGCCCCGTCACCACCTCGGCCGGGGTGCGGCTGCTCACCGATCTGGCGTTCGCCGAGGTCGACGGAGTCCTGGACACCCTGATTGTGCCCGGTGCCGTCGACCTGCACGACGGCGTGCCGCTCGCCCGGATCGACCGGGACGTGGTGGCGTGGCTGCGGACGGCCGCGCCGTCGGCCCGCCGGGTGGCCTCGGTGTGTGCGGGCGCGCACCTGCTCGCCGCGGCGGGCCTGTTGGACGGCCGGACGGCCACCACGCACTGGTCGACCGCCGCCCAACTGGCGGCCGACCACCCGGCGGTGACGGTCGACCCGGATCCGATCTTCGTCCGGTCCGGGAGCGTCTGGACCGGCGCCGGGATCAGCACCTGCATCGACCTCGCGCTGGCGCTGGTCGCGGACGACCTGGGCGAGGAGGTCGCCCTGGCCGTGGCCCGGCAGCTCGTGGTCTACCTGCGGCGGCAGGGTGGGCAGAGCCAGTTCTCGGTGCCGCTGAGCCGGCCGGCCGCCGGCCGCCGGGAGATCGACGAGCTGCGGTCCTTCATCGGCGACCACCTGGACGGCGACCTGTCCGCGCCGGCTCTCGCCGCACGGATGTGTCTGAGCGAGCGCCACTTCACCCGGGTCTTCCGCCAGGAGACCGGGACGACCCCGGCCGCCTACGTGGAGGCCGCCCGGGTGGAGGCCGCCCGCCGCCTGCTGGAGAGCACCGACCTGTCCCTGGGCGAGGTGGCGGCCGGCTGCGGTCTCGGCTCGGTGGAGACCCTTCACCGGGCCCTGCGCAAGCAGATCGGCACCACCCCGGCGGCCTACCGCCGCCGTTTCCGCGCGACCGGCTGACCGCACCCGTCGGCCGTAACTCCTGCCTCTTCTCTTCCTGGAACGGAGCTCCGCCATGCCCGCATCGCCCACCCTGCGCGAGGTCGTCGGCCTCGACAGCACGCTGCCCCGGCTCGCCGACGCGACCCTGGTGATGATCGACTTTCAGCACACCTATCGCACCGGCGTCATGGCGCTGGAGGGTGCCGATCAGGCGCTGGAAGCCGGCGCGCGGCTGCTGGCCGCCGCCCGCGCCGCCGGCACCCCGGTCGTCCACGTCGTCAACGACGGCGGCGAGGGCACCCCGTACGACATCCGGGCCGAGATCGGCGCGATCTGCCCCGAGGTCGCCCCGGTCGACGGCGAGCCGGTCGTGGTCAAGCGGGTACCGAACGCCTTCCACGGCACCGATCTGGCGGAGCGGCTGGGCGAGCTCGGCGAGGGCCGGGATCTGGTGCTGGCCGGCTTCATGACGCACATGTGCATCGCCTTCACCGCCCAGGAGGCCTTCAACCTCGGACTGCGGCCCACCGTCGTCGCCGAGGCCACCGCCACCCGGGCGCTGGCCGCACCCGACGGCGCGGTGCTGCCCGCCGCGACCCTCCAGGCGGCGGCGCTGACCACGATCGGCGACCTGTTCGGCACCGTCGCCGCCACCGTCGACGAGCTCACCGCCCGGTAGCCGCGAGGCCGCCCCGGGTCAGCCCAGGTGGGAGCGGAAGAAGGTCACCGCGTCCGCCGCCGCCTCGGCGCGGGCCCGGGCGGCGCGGGGTGCCGGGTCGGGGCCGATGAAGTCCGCGTGCACCACGTCCGCGCCGAGCGGGCGGCCGGCGGCGGTCGGGATGCCCTCCAGGTAGGGCCGGGTGTCGCTCTCGTACGGGGTGACGCTGTCGGCGCCGCCCCAGCGGATCTCCACCGGCACCCGCACGGCCGCCAGGCTCTCCGCCGTCACCATCGGCCCGAGGCCGGGGGCGACCTG
The DNA here is from genome assembly GCA_002300355.1 of Streptomyces sp. TLI_235. Classification (NCBI taxonomy): domain Bacteria; kingdom Bacillati; phylum Actinomycetota; class Actinomycetes; order Kitasatosporales; family Streptomycetaceae; genus Streptomyces; species Streptomyces sp. TLI_235. Next base: position 16,291 of record NSGV01000002.1, on the reverse strand, counting down.
GAAGACGGCTCGGACCCGGGGGTCACCCAGGTCCGCCCCCGCGGCGGCGACGGCGGCGGGTGGCATGCCCTTCGGGGCCTTCGCCCGGAAGGCGTCCAGCACCCCCGGGAACTCGGGGATCTCCGGCAGCGGCACCGCACCCGTCAGCAGGGCGTGCAGCACGCCGGTGTCCAGCCGCGCGCCGGCCAGTGCCGCGGCCGTGTAGCCGCCCGCCGAGAAGCCCGCGGCCCCGATCGGGCCGAGCTCCCGCTCGGCGGCCAGCGCGTCGAGGGCGAAGGCGAGGTCACGCGGACGCTCCCACGGGCAGAGGAAGCCCTCCGGCTCGTAGCCGTCCACGAAGTCGTTCCCGTGGTGGTCGACCGCGACCGCCCGGAACCCCGCCGCGGCCAGCGGACCGGCCAGCCAGCCCATCCCGCTGCCGGACCCGCCCGTGCCGTGCGACACCAGCACCACCGGAGCCGGATCGGCCGTCTGCACCCCCAGCGGCTCCCACTCGTACAGCCGCACCGGCCGCGGCGCGCCCGGCTCCCGCAGATGACGGCGTGTCGTGTCGAACAGGACCCACGTCCGCGGCTCCCCCCACCCGAGATCGATCATGGCGGGCATCGTACGCCCGGGCGGGTCGCGCCCACCGGCGCCCCGTCAGCCGCCCGCCAGGGGACGGACGGTGAGGATCTGTTCCGCGCGGCCGACCGGTCCGGCCGCGTCGTGGAGGACGGTGCTGGTGAGGCCGTGCCCGGCCGGGCCGAAGCTCACGGTGGTGTCCAGACCGGTCCAGCGGCCCTCGGGGCGGCGGTGCAGATGGACGGTCAGATCCATGTTCGGGTACATCCACGCGGTGGGCGGCTGCTGCACGGCGATGCCGTTGGCGGTGTCCACCAGGGCGAGGAAGGACGCCGTCGCACTGCTGGGCTCGCCGGCGACCAGCTCCACCGGGCTGCTGATCCAGGCGGCGGCGCGCCCGGCCGGTGCGGACTCCCGGCGGCGGACCTCGATCGAGGACACGTAGCCGCCGTCCCACAGGTCGGTCATCGCCCACGGGGTGAACTCCTCGGGCGGGGCGAGCCGCTCCTCGGGGCTGTCCGCGACCGCCGCGGTGTCGAGGGACGCGAGGAGCCAGGCCCGGGCCCGGACCACCGGGCGGTCCGCGATCACCACGACCGCCTCCAGCAGCTCCACCGTGCGGCCCGGCCGGACGGTCTCCACCGTGATCTCGCACTCGTCGAGCGCGATCCGGCCCAGGATGTCGTAGCTGATCCGGGCGAGCGCCAGGCCGGTGGCCGGCCGCCCCGCCAGATACCCGTCGATCGCGTGGACGACCAGGCCGGCCAGCGGGCTGAAGTGCTGCTCGTCGGTGCTCCAGGCGCCCCCGGCGTGGGCCGTCGGCTTGAAGCGGCGCTCGCCCGTGCGCTGGTAGTAGCTCTCGGGCGAGGTGGTGCGGGCGGTCAACGAAACTCCTCGGAAGGGGGAACACGGGCCGGCCCGCGCGCTCAGGATGGTAAGGGGCCGAACCGACCGCTGTAACGGGTGACGCTGCCCACACCCGGCACGGCCGGGGCTCGCACGGTCAGCCGGCGCGCCCGCGCAGCATCGCGTCCAGCGAGTCGACGATCCAGTCCCAGGACTCCTGCGGGTCGACCGGGGTGTGAGCGAAGCCGCCGGCCGCCTCCAGGGTCACGTAGCCGTGGAAGACGCTGCCGAGCATCCGCACGGCGTGCGTCTGGGCCGGCTCGTCCAGCCGGTAGCCGCGCAGGATCGCCCGGGTCATCTGGGCGTGCCGGACGCCCGCGCTCGCCGCCGCCGTCTCCGGGTCGAGCCGCAGCTGCGCCGCGGCGTACCGGCCCGGGTGGCGGCGGGCGTAGTCGCGGTAGGCGTCGGCGAAGGCGGCCAGCGCGTCCCGGCCCGCGCGGCCGGCCAGCGCGTCGGCGACCTCGTCGGCCAGCTCCTCCAGGGCGAGCAGCGCGATCCTCGTCCGGAGGTCCTGCGAGTTCTTCACGTGCGCGTAGAGGCTGGCCGTCTTGACGTCGAACCGCCGGGCCAGCGCCGTGACCGTCACCTGGTCGAAGCCGGCCTCGTCGGCGAGCTCCGCGCCCGCCCGGACCAGTCGCTCCGTCGTCAGCCCCACGCGAACCATATCCGCACTCCCATCGTCCGAACCCGATTATGCGTTTGCCTAATGGTGTTAGGCAAATTAGCCTGCGAGTCATGAAGCCACTGACCGATTCCGAGATCCGCGCCGCCTTCGTGAACTGCACCAAGGGCGAGGCGAAGCGCATGTACGTCCCGCGGGATCTCGCCGAGCAGCCCTGGGAGGACCTGGACTTCCTGGGCTGGCGCGACCCGCAGGCCCCCGACCGCGCGCACCTGGTCGCCGAGGTGGACGGCCGCCCGCACGGCGTGGTGCTGCGCTGTCCGGCCGCCGCGGCCTGGAGCACCCGGCGCAGCATCTGCTCGCTGTGCATCACCACCCACACCGGCGGCGTCTCGCTGATGGTCGCGCCCAGGGCCGGCGCGGCCGGCCGCCAGGGCAACTCGGTGGGCACCTACATCTGCAGCGACCTCGCCTGCTCGCTCTACGTGCGCGGCCGGCGGGACCTCGGCCCGGGCGCCCGGATGCCGGAGTCGCTCACCCTGGAGGAGAAGATCAGGCGGCTCGCCGGGAACGTCGCCGAGTTCGTCGCCAAGGTCGCCGCCTGACCGCGGCGGAGCGCCCTAGGGTGCCGGGCCGGAGCCTTCCGGGCGCTCGGCCGAGGAGGGGAGGGCCTGCTCGGCCCAGATGATCTTTCCGCGGGGGAAGTACCGGGTGCCCCAGTGCGTGGTCAGCTGGGCCACCAGGAACAGGCCGCGACCGCCCTCGTCGGTGGTCGCCGCGTACCGCAGGTGCGGGGCGGTGCTGCTGCCGTCGGACACCTCGCAGATCAGCGCGCGGTCGCGCAGCAGCCGCACCCGGGCCGGCGGAGTGCCGTATCGGATCGCGTTGGTGGCGAGTTCGCTGAGGATCAGCTCGGTGCCGAACACCAGGTCGCCGAGATCCCACTTCTCGAGCGCGGCCGCCGCCCAGGTCCGCAGCTCGGCGACGGCCTCGGGCTCGAACGGGATCTCCCGTTCGACGATGTTCTCGGGGTCGATCACCCGGGTGCGGGCGATCAGCAGGGCCACGTCGTCCTGCGGGCGGGCCGGCAGCAGGGCCTCGATCACGGCCTGGCAGTTCTCCTCCGGCTCCCGCCGCCGGCCGGCGAGGGCGTCCCGCAGCAGGTCCAGGCCGACGTCGAAGTCCCGCGCGCGGTCCTCGATCAGCCCGTCCGTGTAGAGGACGATCTGCGTCCCCTCCGGCAGGTGTATCTCCGCGGTCTCGAACGGCGCACCGCCCGTCCCCAGCGGCGGCCCCACCGGGAGGTCGGGGAAGTCGACGCTGCCGTCGGGCCGGACGAGCACGGGCGCCGGATGCCCGGCCAGGCCGACCGTGCAGAGCTGCGAGACCGGGTCGTAGATCGCGTACAGGCAGGTGGCGCCGGAGACGCCCGTCCCGGTGGCGCCGTCGCTCTCCTCCTGGTCGATCCGGTCGACCAGCTCGTCGAGGTGCGCGAGCAGCTCGTCCGGCGGGATGTCGAGGGCCGAGAAGTTGTGCACGGCGGTGCGGAGCCGGCCCATGGTGGCCGCGGCGTGCAGCCCGTGGCCGACCACGTCGCCCACCACCACGGCGACCCGGCTGCCGGGCAGCGGGATCACGTCGAACCAGTCGCCGCTGACCCCGGACTGCGCCGGCAGGTAGCGGTGCGCGACCTCCAGGGCATTCTGCTCCGGCAGGGCGCGCGGCAGCAGGCTGCGCTGCAGGGTCACGGCCATCGCGTGCTCGCGGGTGTAGCGGCGCGCGTTGTCGATGCTGACCGCGGCCCGGGCCACCAGCTCCTCGGCCAGCGACAGGTCCTCGTCGTCGAACGGCTCGGGCTTCTGCGAACGCCAGAAGTTCGCCACGCCCAGGATGATGCCGCGGGCCGACAGCGGCGTGGTGATCAGCGAGTGCACGCCGTGGTCGACGATGCGACCTGTCCACTGCGGGTCCTGGGCCCGCCAGCCCTCCGCGGTGGACAGGTCGGGCACCACCTGGGACAGCCCGCTGTCGAATCCCTGCGCCATCGGGGTCGACGGGACGAAGGTGATCAGCTTGCCCCGTGGGTAGAACGGGTGCTCCTCCTCGATGCCGCCGACCGCGACCCGGCGCAGCTCCATGCCGCCGCCGGTGGGCTCGTTGCCCTGCAGCACCGGGTCGGCGAGGTCGACGGTGACGAAGTCCGCGAGGCCCGGGACGGCGACCCGCACCAGCTCCTCGGCCGTGTGCACGACGTCGAGCGTCGAACCGATGCCGGTGCCGGCCTCGTAGAGCATGGCGAGGCGCCTGCCGGCCGCCTCCGCCTTGCCGGACACCGCCAGCAGCTCGGTGGAGTCGCGGATCGTCGCGACCCAGCCCATGGCGCCGCTGTGCGGATCGGTCGGCCGCTGGTTCACCACCAGCAGCCGCCCGCCGGCCCGGTGCACCTCGTCGGCCGCCACCCGGCCGGACAGCAGCAGCTCGGAGGTCTCCGGGTCGAGGCCCTCCAGGTCGCCCACCTGCCGGCCCTCGGCGTCGGCGGGCAGCCCCAGCAGCTCCTTCGCCTCGTCGTTGGCGAGCACGAGCCGCCCGTCCTGCCCGACGATGACCACGCCCTCGCGCACCGCATGCAGGACGGCGTCGTGGTGCTCGTACATGCGCGTCATCTCGGCCGGGCCGAGGCCATGGGTCTGGCGCTTCAACCGGCGCGTGGCCAGCGCGGTGCCGGTGGTGGCCAGGGCGAGGGCGGCCGCGCCGGTGGCGAGGATGACCGGCAGCTGCCGGTTGCCGGCCGAGGTGACGTTCTTGACCTTGAGCCCGGCCGACACCAGACCGACCACCTGCCCGTCGGCGTTCTTCACCGGCACGACCGCCTGCACCTCGTGGCCGAGCGGGCCGTGCACGCTCTCGGTGTAGATCTGGCCGGCCAGCGACGGCTCGATCGTGCCGACGAAGCGCTTCCCGATCCGGTCCGGCAGCGGGTGCGTGTAGCGGATCCCGTGGGTGTCCATGACGACGATGAAGTCCACACCGGCGTCCTTGCGGGCCGCCTCCGTCAGCGGCTGCAGCACCGAGGTGGGAGAGGACGACTTCAGGGTGTCCACCAGGCCGGGGGCGTGCGCGAACGCCTCCGCGACCGCCACCGACCGGTTGCGGGCCTCCTTGTCACTGGCGCTGCGCGACTCCAGGACCAGCGCCAGGATCGCCCCCAGCACGAGGAGGACCACCACCGCCACCTGCAGGGCGAAGACCTGACCGGCAAGGCTCCGGGGACTCCTCGCTCTCCGTGAGTGCTTGGAGGTGCCCTGGGTACGGTCGGCGTGTTCGACCATGCGTCCTTTCTAGCACCGAGCCGGGGGCGACCACGAAGAGTCGCGGTCGGCGAGCCGGGCCCGCCCCGGTGGCGGGCCCGGCACCGACCGCCGGGTCAGGCCGCGAGCACCGCCGCGGGCGCGGGAGCGCCCCGGTGCAGCCAGGCCCGCTCGGCGGCCGACCACGCCGTGGTGGTCAGCAGGTAGATCCCGGCCGCGAGCGGCACGAAGGCCGCGAACAGCACCGTGCCGAACGACAGGTACGGCAGCAGCCCGGCACCCGGCGTCCCGGCCGAGGTGGCGCGCCGGGCCCGGCGGAAGCCCATCCAGCAGACGGCGCCGATCGCCGTGTACAGGGCGCTGAGGACGAGGAACTGCCCGGCGGTGTGCGCCTCGCGCAGGTGCAGGCCCAGCGGCACCCCGGCGAGGGTGTGGCCGAGCAGGTCGTTCGGGGTGGTGAACAGCCGGTACATCACCGAGAAGAACGGGATCTGCGCCAGCATCGGCAGGAACCCGGCGAACGGCGAGGCCTTCTCCTCCCGGTACAGCTCGGAGAGGGCGGCCTGGAGCTTCTCCGGCCGGCCCTTGTGCCTGCGGTTCAGCTCGGCGACCCGGGGGGCGAGCCGCAGCCGGGTCTTCTCACCGCGGGCGGCCGCCCGGGCGAGCGGGTGCAGCGCCAGCCGGACGACGGCGGTGAACAGCACGACGGCCAGGGCCGTCGGCACCACGCCGGCGAGCGCCGAGACGGCGTCGTGGGCGAGGCGGACGGCAGGGTCGAGCACAGCGAAAACGGACATGACGGGTGAGCCCTCCGGGTCTCAGGTGAATGAGGTGCGACGGAAGGCGGCCGTGCGGGAAGGACTTACGCGGCCGCCGGGGCCGCGCCGGGAGCCCTGGGGCGGCGTCGGCCGCGGGCGTCCGGATCACGCTGGGGGAGGAAGGCGGTGCCGTGGGCCCGGCGCCGCAGCACACCGTCGCGGACGGCGGCCGGGGCACGCGCCCCGAGCAGGCGGGCGGCCGCCAGGGCGCCGGCGACCGCGCCGGCGATCAGGACGGCGGCCGCGGTGGCCGCGACCGCGGTCAGCACCGACGGGCTGAGCGGCAGCTCACCGGCCAACAGGCGGAGCAGACCGAGGAGCAGGGTTACCAGGGGCACCGCGGACCTCCTCCGCTCGGCTGACGGGACATCGAGCCGATGGTACGTGGCCGCCGCACCGACCGGTAGCGTCGACGACCCTGACCCGGCCCTGACCCGACCCTGAGACCGGGGCCCGCGCCCGGCCGGCCCCGAGCGCCACGGCAGCGTGTGAGGATGACCCGCGAGCCACGGGACGGCCCGCCCCTGGCCGCCGACCCGTGGACGGAAGACGACGTGGAGCCCGTACCGCGCCCCCTGCTCCTGCCGGACGGGCGGCCCGCCGCCGAGGCGTGGACGCTCGACCCGGCGATGAGGCACCTCAACCACGGCTCCTTCGGCGCGGTGCCGCTCGCCGCCCAGCGGGAGCAGCAGCGACTCCGCGAGGAGACGGAGCGGGCACCGGTGGTCTGGTTCCCCGCGCTGGCGGGCCGGGTGGCGGCCGCCCGGGCCGCCGTCGCCGAGTTCCTGCGCGTGCCGGCCGGCGACCTCGCCCTGGTGCCCAACGCCAGCGCCGGGGCCACCGTCGTGTACGGCGGCCTGCCGCACCGGCCCGGCGGCGAGGTGGTGGCCACCGACCACGGCTACGGCGCGGTCACCATGGGGGCCGAACGGCTGGCCCGCCGCTGGGGAGGCGCCCTCCGCACCGCGCGGGTGCCGTTGGACGCCGGCCCGGAGGAGGCCGCCGCGGCGGTGCTCGCCGAGGTCACCGACCGGACGGGCCTGATCGTGCTGGACCACATCACCTCCGCGACCACCCGGTGGATGCCGGTCGCGGCGGTCGGCGCCGCCGCCCGGGAGCGGGGCGTCCCACTGCTGCTCGACGGGGCGCACGTGCCCGGCCTGGCCGAGGACGCGCTGGCCGGGCTGGACTCGACGTGTGGGTGGGCAACCTGCACAAGTTCGGCTGCGCGCCGCAGCGCTGGTCGCCCGCTCCGCGCTGCGGCACGAGCTGCACCCGCTGATCGACTCCTGGGCCGCGAGGGAGCCCTTCCCGGAGCGCTTCGACACCCAGGGCACCGTCGACGCCACCGGCTACCTGGCGGCGCCACGCCGCGCTCGACCTCGTCGAGCGCACCTGGGGGTGGAAGGCCGCGCGCGACTACCTGGGCGAGCTGGCCGACCACGCCGAGCGGATCGTCGGCGACGCCTTCGCCGTTATCACCGGGGAGAGCGCCGCGGTGGACGTCGGGACGCCGGTGAGCGCCCTGCGGCTGGTCCGCCTGCCGGACGGCCTGGCACCCGACCGGCTCGCCGCCGACGCGCTGCGCGACCGCGTCGCGGCCGAGCCGGGCGTCGAGGCGGCCTTCACCAGCTTCGGCGGCACCGGCTACCTGCGGCTCTCCACACACGTCTACAACACGCCCGAGGACTACGAGTACTTCGCCGAACGCTGCGTGCCGGTGCTCGCCGGGTGGGCCCGGGGCTGACGTCCGCGACCGCCGCAGCCCGGCGCACCGGGCCGGGCCGGCCCGGCGGGCGGGCGGCTGGTCGAGGTCTCCGAGTGGGAGACGTCCGAGCGGACGGAGATCCTCGACGACACGGCGACCCGGCTCGGCGAGTACCGCAAGTCGCCGAGGACCCACCGGGCCCGCCGTCAGTCGGCGGTACGGCCGTAGTAGGACGCGTACCAGGCGGAGTCGATGTCCGGGTTGCGCAGCTCCGCCCAGAACAGGTCGTCCGGTACGGGCGGGAGGGGCGGGCGGCCGAGGTCGGCGTGCAGCTCGTCCCGCCACCCGGCGCTCAGCCGGGAACGTTCCGCGGCGAGCTGCTCGACAGCCCGGTGGGGCCGCCCGCCGAGCACGTTCACCACGTGCTGCGCCACGCGCTGCCGGTCGGCGTCCCGGTACGCCTCCGCCTGCCGGATCAGCGCGCGCAGCCGCAGGCCGAGCGGACCGTCCGGCTCGACCGGGACGCTCCCGCCGCGGTCCGCGGCGTCCAGCGCGGCCGAGATCTCGGGGTGGACGGCCGGCCCCGTCTCGACGAGCAGCCGGCGCAGCTGCCTCACCGCCGCCCCGGCCACCCGCTCGCGGGGGAGCGTGGCGATCGGCGCGCCCAGCTCACCCAGCCCGTGCAGGTGGACCGCCCTGGGCGGATCGACCGAGGGCGGTGCGAGCGGAGGCAGATCGGATGCCGCGCGGGGGAGCGGGGCGTCGGCGCGGCCCCAGTACGACCGGAGCACGGACACCGCCTCCCAGAACAGCCGACCGTTGAAGGCGGCCGGGACGGTGCCGCCCCGCGACGGCAGACCGCTCTCCAGACTGTCGGCCGTCCGCGCCAGCCACGCACCGAGGGAGTCGGCCCGGCCGAACGTCGTCCCGGACTCGTCGAAGAAGCGGCCGATCCCGCCGCCGGGCGTGCCGTCGACGGGGCGGCAGTCGACGACCAGCCCGTCGGCGGTGGAATCGTAGGACGCGAACTGCACGAAGCCGCGGTGCCAGTAGTCGTCGTCCTGGTCCGGGTCGTGGCCAAGGTCCCCGTCGGACAGGTCGGCGGCGATGTCCCGCAGCACCTGGGAGCGCTGGACGAGCTCCCGGACGCCGAGGAACCGGTCGTGGGTGGGGAAGCGGAAGGCCGCCATGCCTGCCGAGCCGTTGTGCGACGGAGTGAGGCACACAGATCGGGAGCGAGCGTGATCCCCAACTCCCCCTCCGCAGCCCGTATCTCCTCCACCGTCGCGGGCGGGCCCAGGGAGGCGAAGGTGTGCGGCGCGTGCTCGCGCAGCCAGGCGTCGATGCGGTCCCATGAGCGTTCGACCAGCTCGGCTGTCATGGAGCCACCCCAGGGAGGGGGAACGACACCAGGCCCGGGCCCGGCGGCGCACCGCCGCCGTCAACCAGGTCCACGTGCGCGGCTTCGCCGACGGCAACGGCAACGGCGAACTCCCGCCCAACGACCGGCAGTCCTACCGGCTCGACCGCGGCGTCGACGGCTACCGCACCGCCGTTCGGCTGCGCCCCTGCGCTGCGCCGTCGCCCCCTGCCGGAGACGCTCGGCCGGCTCCCGTCGCAGCCCGGGGTGCTCTCCTTCACCCGCGACGGTTCCTTCGTCTGCACCGTCAACTTCTCGGCCCGGTCCCGCCCGCGTTGCCCCGGCAGGCCGGGTCGCGGGCAACACGTGGTTGGATGAGCCCGTGGGGGAGATCACGACGGCCGCGGTGGCCGTGGTCGGGACGCTGCTCGGAGCCGGGCTGACGTCCTTCTGGCAGTTCAGGCTGGCCGACCGGGCCGAACGCAGCGGACGCGACGGTTTCATCAGGTCCCAGCGGGTCGAGGCGTACAGCGGCTTCGCGGCCGCGATGGCCGAGCTCTCGCGGGCCCAGCTGAACCGCTGGCACGGGCGGCGCGACGAACCCGGGCAGGACCCCGAGTCCGCCCGCGCACTCGTCTTCCAGTGCCGCTCGACCGCCCGGCAGGCCCTCTTCCGGGTGCTGCTCGTCGCCGGGCGCGACCAGGTGAAGGCCGCCGCCCGCGCCGCCTTCGACTCGCACTGGCCGATCGGCGACGCCCGGGACGAGGCGGAGTCCGCACAGCTGAGTACCGCCTGCCGACAGGCCGTCGAGGACTTCGTCGCGGCGGCCGCCGGGGAGATCGCCTGAGCGGACGGCCGACCACGGCCATCCCGCAAGCGCTCAAAGCCGACCATCCGGCGCCTCCGGGCGGCGACCGCCCCTCTGGCCATGACCCGCCGTCACCGGCGCCGATCGGGCCTGGCGCTCCGCAGCGTGACCGGACCGGCCCCGCGGCCGCGCCCCGCTTCTCGCCGGACACGGAGCCCGGGGACCTCGGCGTCCGGAGCCGGCACCGTTTGTGACCCACCGTCATCGCCCGTCACGGCGGCGCGGATCCGCAGCGTCACCGCACGAGCCAACAGACCCGACCAGCACCGAACGCGCCGACGGCGCGGACAGCCCGACCGGGCCCGTACTCGAGATGCCGCACCGGGAGGAGCGCGGGACGATCGAAGAAACGGGGGCGGAACACGGCCGCACCCCGGCGGGCGGCACCCGGCGGTCCTCCTCGACCGCTCCACGACGCCCCGCACCGACAACTCCACTCAACCGGACGCCGTTCTCCGCGTCCGGTCACCACCCGTCCGTCCGTCCGTCCATCCGTCTGCCCGTCCGCCTGTCCGACGCGGGGGAAGCGCCGTCGTGTCCGCCGTCCGCACCGGCCCCGATTCCCCGGACGTCCCACGAGCCCTCCGAGCCCCCCACGAACACGAGCCCTCCCACGAAGGGGTGGGAATTCATGAACGCCTTTGAAGTCCACGTGGCGCGCGCCGACCGCGCGGCCGCCAAACGCCTCACCGGCACCACCTCGCCCTACACCATCGAAGTCGAGTTCCTCGGCGGACTGACCGACTCGCAGAAGAGCGCCTTCAAGGCCGCCGCCGACCGCTGGGTCCGCGTCATCGTCGGAGACCTGCCGGACGTCGCCGTCGGCGACCGGATCGTCGACGACCTCCTGATCCGCGCCCAGGGCCGGGTCATCGACGGCCCCGGACACATCCTCGGCCAGGCCGGACCCACCCAACTGCGTCCCGGCCCGGGGCCCTCGGAATTCCTGCCCGCCGCCGGCCTGATGTCCTTCGACCAGGACGACCTCGCCGCGATGGAGGCCAACGGCACGCTCATCGACGTGATCACCCACGAGATGGGCCACGTCATCGGCATCGGCACCATCTGGAAGCTCAAGGGCCTGCTGCGCGGCAGCGGAACCCGCAACCCGACCTTCACCGGCCTCGGCGCCTCGTCCGAGTACGCCGTCCTCGTGGGCGACCCCGAACCCCGGCGCGTCCCGGTCGAGAACACCGGCGGCCCCGGCACCCGGGACGGCCACTGGCGCGAGACCGTCTTCGCCGACGAACTCATGACCGGCTTCGTCGGCCACGCCGGCAACCCCCTCAGCCGGATGACCGCGGCCAGCCTCCAGGATCTCGGGTACGAGGTCGACCTCGACGCCGCCGACCCCTACGTCCTCCCCAACCACCTCGAACTCGCCGAGCGCGGCGAGATGCGCGCCCACATCGCGCCCATCGACGTCGGCGTCATGCTGCCCACCATCCCCGACACGCTGCCCGCCGACAGCCTCCAGATCGCCTGAGGCACACACGCCATGGCGGACAACGACCGACCGCGCCCGAGGGAACAGCCCTACACCGTCCGGCGTCCCGAGGTCTCCGTCCTCGGCAGCCAGTCCGTGGTCCCCAGGGACAACGTGGTGCGCCCCCCGCCCAACCGCTTCACCCACACGCTCGACGCCGACCAGCCCTACTGGTACGACCACCACCGGCCCGAGGGGCCGCCCGACGGCATCCTGCCCGCCGGAACCGCCCTCGCCCTCCTCGTCGAGGCCGACCGGTACTGCGGCGTCGTCACCCCCAGCGGCCTCTACATCGCCGTCCACCGCACCCATCTCCAGGCCCTTCCCCACCCGCCCCAACCCCCACCGCCCGGCCCCACACCGAGCGAGGACGACGACGCCTGAAGCGCACCCGCCGCCCCGACGAGCCCCCCACGGCCCCGGGGCGGCGACCGCTCAGACCCATGGTCATACGGAGCAGCAAGCCACGCCCTCCACCGCAGGACTCCACCCGTCCAGACGGCCCGCCCTGCGGCGTCCGCTGGCGACCGCCCGGCCACAAGCGGCCAGCTGACGGCACAACACCCCTGTCGGTGCGAGGCGGACGGTCAGCCGAGCCTGCGCGGTCGAATCGGCGAGCGGTTCGATGCCACCGTTCCCGTTCTGTCCGTTCCCCCTCCCCCTGGCAGCGCTTCCGCCGGCGACCGCGCCGACCCGGCGGGCCACCACCACCGTGCGGCTGCACCGTGACGCCCGCCTGGAGCTGCACCGCCGCGGTGCCCAGGACCGTCCCCACGCCGACCCCGCGGACTACCTCGCCCACCTTCACGCCACCTACCGGGGCGGACCGCTCCACGAGCAGATTTGACGAATGGACGGATCGTTGCGTCGAAGCCCTCGGCGATCCGGAAGCGGCGCCGGGTGACGGGCAACTCCACGGCCATCCATTCCCGGCCGGTGATGGTCGCCGCGGTGTCGATCGTGTCGCCGCCGCGTCCCCAGGTGGGCAGGTCAACAGGGGGCGGTGGCGAGGGCTTCGATGTCGGGGACCAGGGCGGCAGGCGTGGGGAGGGCGTCGTTCTCGGCCCGGAGGATGGCAGCGGCCGTTCGGAGCGCCGGGTCGGCGAGGAGCCGGGCGAGCAGCTCGGAGTTGACGTCCCGGGAGTCACTGCGCAGGGCGGCGCCGGTGGCGGCGAGGGTGTCGGCGACGATGAAGTTGTCTGCGCCTTGGGGGAGAAGGAGTTGCGGGATGCCGGCCTGCACGGCGGTGAGCGAGCTGCCTGCACCGCCGTGGTGGACCACCGCGTCGCAGACGCGCAGCAGTTCGGCCAGTGGCACCCACGGCAGCGCCCGTACATTGGCCGGAAGGCTGCCGAGGCCGCTGAGATCTGCGTCACCGAGGGCGAGCAGGAACTCGGCATCGACCGCTGCGGCCGCCTCGATGAGCTGGGTGATCGCCTGCAGGCCGTCGAGCCGGGTGATGACCGTGCCCAGGGTCACGGCGACCTGCGGCCGGGGCCCGCGACGCAACAGGTCGGCGGGTACGGTGCCGCCGCCGTTGTAGGGGATGCAGCGCATCCGCAAGCCGCCCGGGTCACCGCCGAGGGAGGCCGGGACGATGTTCAGGGGGGTGGACCGGGCCGGGGCGGGCACGCCGTGTCGCTCGTAGAGGTCGGTGACGTGGCCCGCGAGTCGCGCGGCCATGTCGAGGCCGGAGGAGAGACCGAAGTTCTGCAGTGCCGCCGGGATCTTGAGCTGGGCAGCCACCAACTGCGCCGCGGCCATGCAGGAGTCGTGGACCAGGAGGTCGGCCTCCCATGCGCGGGCGATCTCCAGCAGGTCGTCGACCGTGGAGCGCGAGGCGTGTGCGAAGGCGGCGGCGGCCATGTCGAGGATCTGGTCCTGGGTCAGGTCGGGCTTGGCGTAGCTCGTGCCCTCCTCGCCGCTGACGGCTTCGAACGATTCGCGCAGTGGCCTGCCGTCACCGATCCCGATCACCGGGAAGCCCGCCATGCCGAGCTGTTCCATCGGCTTCGGGACGGCGATCAGCACGTCGTGTCCCGCGGCCCGCAGGGCCTGCGCGGTCGGCACCATCGGGAACAGGTGGCTCGGCGCTGCCGGGCCGGTGAAGAGTACGCGCACGGATTCTCCCGGGGGTTGGTCGATCGGGCCTTCCGGGGCCGGACCCACGGGCGCCGCCGTACGCTGCGTGTGGCGTGGGCCCGGGGCGCGCGACCTCCCCTGGCGAACTGACGGACCATCAGCACATGTTCCCGCCACCGTCGATAATCGGACATTGCGTGGATTGCCGATTGCCGATTGTCTCGCTGCCCGGCGGAGTCGCCCCTCGGCCCCGGCGGCCGGCCCCCGGGGCCGCTGTCTTAGCGGGATGTTAGATCTGCGGGCGCGCCCTTGTCGCGGTACGGCCGGGGGCGGCACGCTCGGGGCACCCACCCCCGCCCCCACGGGCCCTTCCCGCGGAGCCGTCATGTCCCCGTCCCGTGTCATGCCCCCGTCGCCGCAGCCCGCCGGCCGCGGCGCGCGGCGTCTCGCCCTGATCGGCGGATCGCTCGGCAATCTCGTCGAGTGGTACGACTGGTTCGTCTACGCCAGCTTCGCGATCTACTTCGCCGACTCCTTCTTCCCCGGCGGCAACCCGACCACCAAGCTGATGAACACCGCCGGGATCTTCGCGGTCGGGTTCCTGATGCGGCCGGTCGGCGGCTGGGTGCTGGGCCGCGCCGCCGACCGGCACGGCCGCAAGAGCGCGCTCACCCTGACCGTCACCATGATGTCGGTGGCCGCCCTGCTGATCGCCGTGGCCCCGACCTACGACCGGGCCGGCTACCTCGGCGCGGTCGTGCTGCTGCTGGCCCGGCTGCTGCAGGGCATGAGCATCGGCGGCGAGTACGCCGCCAGCGCCACCTTCCTGACCGAGGCGTCCGCCCGCAACCGGCGCGGCCTCGGATCGTCCCTGCAGTACGTGTCGATGACCTGCGGTCAGCTGCTCGGCCTCGGCATCCTGATCGGCCTGCAGCACACCCTGACGACCGCCGAACTCAAGAGCTGGGGCTGGCGGATCCCGTTCGTGGTGGGCGCGCTCTTCGCCCTGGTGGTGTTCTGGCTGCGCCGCCGCCTGCAGGAGACCGAGGCGTACACCGCGGAGGCCGGCGCCGGCGGCCGCGGCACGGACACCCGGGGCACCGTGCGAGCCCTGTGGGCGCACCGCCGGCAGGCCGTCATGGTGATGGCCCTCACGCTCGGCGGCACCGTCGCCTACTACACCTACACCACCTACCTGACGAAGTACCTGATCGGCAGCGCGGGCATGGCGAAGAACACCGCGACCCTGGTCAGCTTCACCGCGCTCGCCGTCTTCGCCGCCCTGCAGCCGCTGGCCGGCCTGCTCTCCGACCGGATCGGCCGCCGGCCGCTGCTCATCACCTTCGCGGTCGGCTGCACCCTCGGCACCTACCCGATCATGACCGCCCTCGGCTCGGCGTCCTCGTACTGGCCGGCGCTCGGCCTGTCCCTGCTCGCCCTGGTCGTCGTCACCGGCTACACCTCGATCAACGCCGCCGTGAAGGCCGAGCTCTTCCCGACCCGGATCCGCGCCCTCGGCGTCGCCGTGCCGTACGCGATCGCCAACGCCCTCTTCGGCGGCACCGCGGAGTACGTGGCGCTCTGGTTCAAGAACGCCGGGCACGAGAAGGCGTTCTTCTGGTACGTCTCCGCCTGCGCCCTGGTCTCCCTGATCGCCTACGTCCTGATGCCCGACACCCGCGGCGTCGCCCTGACCCCCGGCGAGGAGCGGACCGCTCCGGACCGCGCCGCGGCCCCGGCCGTCCGCTGACGGCCGCTCACGTCCGCTCACGGCACCGAGCTCCGACGGCCACCGCGAGCCCCGCCACCCGGGGGCTTCCGGTGGCCGCCGCCGCAGGTCAGGATGGTCGTGGCGGCCACCCGTGGCCGCCACGCCGAGGGGGACACGCCGATGCACGCACTGCTCGTCGAGGACGACGACCGGATGGCCCGCGCCCTGGGCACCGCCCTCGCCCAGCGCGGCCACACCACCCGCAGGGTCGGGCGCGCCCTGGACGCCCTGCGGCTCGTCCACGAGGCCGAGTTCGTCCTGCTCGACCTGGGCCTGCCCGACCTGGACGGCCTCGACCTGCTGCGCCGGCTGCGCGCGGTCTGCGACGCGCCGCTGATCGTCGTCACCGCCCGCTGCGAGGAACGCGACATCGTGCAGGGCCTGCGCGCCGGCGCCGACGACTACGTCGTGAAACCGTTCCGGATGGCCGAACTGATGGCCAGGATCGACACCGTCCGCCGCCGCACCGACCGGCCCGGCACCCCGACCGAGCCCGCCGGTCCGCGGATCGCCGTCGGCGACGTCGCCGTCGACCTCGCCGCCCGTACGGTCGCGGTCGCCGGCCTGCCCGTACACCTGACCCGCCGCGAGTTCGACGTCCTCGCGTACCTCGCCGCCCGCCGCACCCAGGTCCACTCCCGGGAGGAGATCCTCGACCGGATCTGGGGCGACGCCTTCCTCGCCGCCTCCCGCTCGCTGGACGTGCACGTCGCCGGCATCCGCGCCAAGACCGGCCGCCCCCACCTCGTCCGCACCGTCCGCGGCTTCGGCTACCAACTCGGCACCGCGGACTCGCCC